>JBAGJY010000030.1:0-77384 GCA_037034305.1 Streptomyces sp. PLK1-5 | reverse complement strand
GCCCATGGTGCCGCCCCTCCCTTTCCGACCAGTGCCCCAGTGTACAATGTCACATTGCTGAGCCGGCGGTCAGGGTGTACGTCCGGCTTGAGGTGTAGAAGTCCAGTGCGGCTCGGCCCTGTTCACGCGCACCGTGGCTGGACGCCTTGGTGCCGCCGAACGGCAGGTGGAAGTCGACGCCGTTGGACGGGGCGTTGACCCGGACCATGCCGGTGTCGAGATGGTCGAGTCCGTGCAGGGCCGTGTCCAGATCGGCGGTGTGGACCGAGGTGACCAGCCCGTACGGGACGCGGTTGGCGATCCGCACCGCGTGGGCCAGGTCGTCCGCGGGCAGCAGCGCGGCGACGGGGCCGAAGACCTCCTCTCGCAGCAGACGGTGCTCTGGTGGAAGCTTCTCGACCAGGGTCGGCGCCGCGTACCAGCCGGGCCGATCGGGGGGCGTGCCGCCCGTCACGGTGGCCAGGCCTTCACATGCCTGGCTCATCCGGTCCCGGGCCTGCTCGCTGATGAGCGGGCCGCAGACGGTGGCCGGGTCTGCCGGATCGCCCACCCGCACATCCCGTAGCGCCACGGCGAGGGCTTCGCGGAGCGGGTCGCGGGCGGCGCCGACTGGGATGACCCGGCTGGTGGCCGTGCACTTCTGTCCCGCGTATCCGGCGATCGCGGCGGCGATGTGGGCGGCGGCCCGTTCGATGTCGGCGTCGGGCAGGACGATCGCCGCGTTCAGCCCGCCCATCTCGGCCTGCACCGGGAGGCCGCGGGCGGTCGCGGTGCGCACCACCTCGTGGCCGACCGTGGTGGAGCCGGTGAAGGAGACCGCGTCCGAGGACGTGATCAAGGCACCGCCTTCGGTGGCGCCGCCGGGAACCACGGTGAACACCGCGCCCGGCAGCGCCTGTTGAAGGATTTCGACGAGGCGTAGCGCGCATGCCGTGGCTTCGGGCGCGGGTTTGACAACGACGGTGTTGCCGACCGCCAGTGCCGGGGCGGCCTTCCAACTGGGGATGGCGAAGGGGAAGTTCCAGGGGGTGATCAGGGCGGCGACGCCGTGCGGGCGGCGGCGGGTGAGCAACAGTCCGGGCCCGCCGAAGGGTTGGTGGACGGCGCCGGTGGGCTCGTACGGGGCTTGGGCGTAGTACCGCCAGATCGCCGCGGTCCGAGCCACTTCGGCCCGGGCTTCGGTCAGTGGTTTGCCCACTTCGCGTACGGCGAGTGCGGCCAACTCCTCCGCCGCGGCCTCGATGGCCTCGGCGGCGGCGGTCAGGGCCGCTGAGCGGGCGCCCGCGCCCCCGGCCAGCCACCCCGGTTGGGCGGCGCGGGCCTTGGTGACGGCATCGGTGACGGCGGCGGCGCCGGGCGCGGCCACCCGCAGCAGGATGTCGGCGGGATCGGCTGGATTGCGGGAGAGGAGGTGCGAGGGGGTGGTCACAGGAGGAAGCCTCCGGGGAAGGGGTCGTCCGGGTCGAGGAAGTACTGGGCGGTGCCGGTGATCCACGCCCGCCCGGTGATCGTGGGAACGACGGCGGGCACAGCGCCGACGTGGGTCTCCTCGATGAGTCGACCGGTGAACTCGGTTCCGATGAAGGACTCGTTGACGAAGTCGCGGTGGAGGGGCAGTTCGCCGCGCGCGTGCAGTTGGGCCATGCGCGCGGAGGTGCCGGTGCCGCAGGGCGAACGGTCGAACCAGCCCGGGTGGATCGCCATGGCGTGCCGGGACCGGTGCGCGTTCGAGCCGGGCGCGGCGAGGTAGACGTGTTTGACGCCGCTGATCTCCGGCCGTTCGGGGTGTACCGGCCGCTCGGGGGAGGCGTTGATGGCGTCCATGACGGCCAGACCCGCGGTGAGCAGGTCGTCCTTGCGGGAGCGGTCGAACGGCAGCCGCAGCGTGTCGAGTTCGACGAAGGCGTAGAAGTTGCCGCCGAAGGCCAGGTCGTAGCCGACCGTCCCGTAACCCGGCACCTCGGCCGCGCGGTCCAGGCCGACGCAGAACGCGGGGACGTTGGTGAAGGTGACGGCCTTGGCCGCACCGTCCTCGACGCGTACGTCGGCGCGGACCAGGCCGGCCGGGGTCTCCAACCGCACCGTGGTGACCGGCTCGTTGACTTCGACCATGCCGGTCTCCACCAGGACGGTGGCGACCCCGATGGTGCCGTGTCCGCACATCGGCAGCACACCGGAGACCTCGATGAACAGCACCCCGTAGTCGGCGTCCGAGCTGGTCGGCGGCTGGAGGATCGCGCCGCTCATGGAGGCGTGGCCGCGCGGCTCGTAGGTCAGCAGGGTGCGAAGGTGGTCCAGGTGCTTGATGAAGTGGAGTCTGCGCTCGGCCATCGTGGCGCCGGGTATCACCCCGACGCCGCCGGTGATGACGCGCGTTGGCATGCCCTCGGTGTGCGAGTCGACGGCATGGAAGACATGACGGGTACGCACAGTCGCCCTCTCAGCGGTCAGTGGTGGCCTTCGGCGATGGCCTTCTCGGTGGCGGCCAGCACCGCGGCCTCGGTCTGCCCGTTCAGCGGTGAACGCGGCGGGCGGCAGGGGCCGCCGTGGCGGCCGACGATGTCCATGGACGCCTTGATCGCCTGCACGAACTCGGTCCTGGAGTCCCAGCGCAGCAGCGGATGAAGCGACCGGTACAGCGGCAGAGCCGTCTGAAGGTCCCCTGCGACGGCGCGATGGTAGAGCTCGGAGCAGGTGGCCGGGAAGGCGTTGGGGTATCCCGCGATCCAGCCGACGGCACCGGCGACGGCCAGTTCGAGCAGCACGTCGTCCGCGCCGGCCAACACATCGAGCGCGGGGGCGAGTTCGGCGATCTCGTAGGCGCGGCGCACGTCACCGGTGAACTCCTTGACCGCGACCACGCTTCCGTCGCTGTGGAGTTGGGCCAGCAGCGCCGCGGTGAGGTCGATCCTGGTGTCGACGGGGTTGTTGTACGCCACGACCGGCAGCCCGGCCCTGGCCACCTCCCGGTAGTGGGCGCGTACCGCGGCCTCGTCGGCACGGTAGGCGTTGGGCGGCAGCAGCAGCACGCTGCCGCAGCCCGCCTCCCCCGCCTGATCGGCCCACCGGCGGGCCTCCGCACTGCCGTAGGCGGCCACTCCCGGCATCACCCGGGCACCGTCGCCCGCCGCCTCGACAGCGGTGCGCACCACACGGGCGCGCTCCTCGGCGGTGAGGGTCTGGTACTCGCCGAGGGACCCGTTGGGGACCACGCCGTCGCAGCCGTTCTCGATCAGCCAGTGAACGTGCTCGGCGTAGGCGTCGAAGTCAACGGTGAGGTCCTCGCGCAGCGGAAGGGCGGTGGCGACCATGACGCCACGCCAGGGACGTTGGGCATTCCAGGAAGCGGTGGTCATGCCAGTCGGCCTTTCTGTAGTGTGTGACATTTTACTAGGGGGACGCCCGCATGCGGCCGGGCGGAGCGGCGGCCGCCCGGAAGCTAAGCGCTCCGCTGGGGCGATGGGCCGTCGCTCGTCTGCGGCAACCCCGTGACTGGTCGCGCGGTTCCCCGCGCCCCTTCAGGGCACTGCCGAGCCGCACCGGACTTCGCCCGTCCTGGCTGGTCGTCAGCCTCGGCCAGTGAGCCGAGCACGGCGAGTGGTACGGGTACCGCGAGCGGTCGGCGCTCGGGGGATGGCGGTACGTGGGCGCCACTGGCGGCCAGGCAGGCCACAGCGGTTCCGCACATGCGGCCCTGGCACCAGCCCATCCCGGCCCGGGTGAGGAGCTTGACGGTACGGGCGTCCCTGGCACCCAGGTCTGCGACCGCCTCGCGGATGCGGCGTGCCGTCACCTCCTCGCACCGGCACACTTCGGTGTCCTCGCCGAGCCATTCGGTCCAGCCCGGGCGTGGCGCGTGCGCTACGGCCATGGCATCGGCGAAGGCGCGCATGCGGTCCCGGCGGCGGCGAAGCCGCTGAGCGCGCGCTCCGTCAACCAGCTTCCCGTGCAGCCGGGCGGCTGCCGCCCGCCCCGCCAACTCGCCTTCCAGGCAGGCAAGTTGTGATCCGCCGATGCCGCCGGTCTCCCCCGCCGCCCACACGCCGGACACGGAGGTCTCCTGGAGGCCGTCAAGGACCAAGGCGTGCGATCCATCCCGCGTACGCCGGGTCGCACAACCAAGCCCGACGGCCAGTTCGATCTGCGGGACCAGCCCGTGGCCCACGGCCAGCGCGTCGCACACGATGCGGCGGCTCGATCCGGGCAACGGCCGCCAGTCCGCGTCGATCCGGGAGACGGTCACGGCCTCCACCCGCTCGGTGCCGTGCACTTCGGTGACCGCGCTGCGGCTGTGCAGCCGTACCCGGTGGCGCAGCAGGGACGCGCCGTGCGCGGCGGCCTCCAGCGCCTTGTGCCAATTGGCCGCCAGGGCGCGCGCGTGCCGGGCGTACCGGAGGTAGCCGCAGGCCTCCACGACGGCGGGAACCCGCGCCCCGGCGGCGGCGAGCGAGGTGGCGACGGCGAGCAGCAGCGGCCCGCTGCCCGCCACGACGATCCGCCTGCCGGGTAGCACCAGCCCGGACTTGAGCATCGCCTGGGCGCCTCCGGCCGCGACCACCCCTGGCAACGTCCAGCCGGGAAAGGGCAGTTGCCGCTCGTGGGCCCCGGTCGCTAGCAGGATCGCGCGGGCGCGCACCCGCACCGGCCGCTCCCCTTCTCCGTCGGCGCCGGTGATGGCGTGCACCGTCCACGGCCCGCCGCCCTCTCGTGCCACGGTCCATACGTGGTGCTGGAGGAGACGGTCGACGTCGCTCGCCTCCAGGCGTTGGCGCAGGGCGGCGAAGGCGGACCAGTCGTGATGCAGGGCCTGCGGCCGCACCGCCCCGAGGGCCGGGGCAGGGCACCGGTAGAACTGGCCGCCGACCTGCCCGGAGCCGTCCAACAGGCAGACGCGCAAGCCCAGTTCGGACGCGGTGACGGCGCCCGCGAGTCCGGCGCAGCCCGCGCCGATCACCGTCAGGTCGTACGGCTCGGAGGTTTCAGACGCTGAGTCCGGCACGGCCGTGCCCCTCCTGGGTGGTGATCGCGTCGCCGGGTCGCGCGGGCACCAGGCATGCCCTCCGGTTGGGCTCGCCGTTGACGGTGGCGAGGCAGTCGTAGCACTGCCCGATGCCGCAGAAGGCGCCGCGCGGACGGCTGCCGCCACGTGTGGTGCGCCAGGCGAGCATGCCCGCCCCCCACAGCGCCGCGGCGACGGACTGCCCCGGCAGGGCGGTCAGCGCCCGGCCGTCGACCGTGATCTCGAACGATGGGCCGGGTTGGGCCCTGACCAGTTCGGTAGGGGTACGGGCCACTGCGGGGCTCCTTTCGAAAGGGATGGGCGGGCGGGAAGGATCCACAGCACCCCTACGGCACCGCGCCAACGAAACGCGCGGGACTGAACGGTGTAGCGTCGAGCGGCAGCTCACCGCCGCTCAACATCCCGGCGATCAGCGCCCCCGTGGCCGGGGCGAGCCCGATCCCCGCGCCCTCGTGGCCGCAGGCGTGCAGCAGCCCGGGGACAGCTGGGTCGGGACCGATCGCGGGCAGGTGGTCGGGCAGATACGGGCGGAACCCCGCGTACGCCCGGATCGCCCTCACCCTGGCCAGGACCGGGAACAGGGCGGTGGCCTGGGCTGCCAGACGGCGAAGAGCTTCCGTCGAGAGCGTGCGGTCGAAGCCGACCCGCTCGCGGCTGGCGCCGATCAGCACCGGACCCGCGGGAGTGCCCTCGACCACGGGTGAGGTCTGCAGCGCCGCCGAACCGCTCGCCACGTCGGCGACGTAGTCCGCCGCGTACACCTTGTGCCGCACCACGCGCGGCAGCGGTTCGGTGACCAGGACGAAGCCCCGGCGCGGGAGCACGGGCAACTCGGTGCCCGCGAGTCGGGCCAGTTCGCCGCCCCAGGCACCGGCCGCGTTCACCACGTGCGGGGCGTGGACGCAACCAGTACTCGTCCGCACGCCCGCCACCTCACCGCTCGGGGCGGTGAGGACCTCGGTGACCTCCTCGCCGAGGCGGACGCTGGCGCCCGAGGCGCGGAGCAAGTGGGCGGCCGCGAGGGCGGGTTGGACCTGGGCGTCCTGCGGGTAGTGGAAGCCGCCCGCCAGGCCGGGAGCGAGGTGCGGCTCCAGATCGCCCAGGCGGTCGGCCATGACCTCCTCCGCCACCACCCCAGCCTTCTCCTGTCCCGCCACGAACTCCCGCAGGGCGTCGAGTCCGTCCGCGTCGGAGGCGACGACCACGCCGCCCTTGGCCTCGTACTCGAACTCCAGTGGGAGCGGTTCGGCCAACTGCCGCCACAACCGCGCGGAGAGCAGCGCGAGTTCGAGCTCCGGTCCCGGCTCCTTGTCGGAGACCAGCAGGTTCCCCTCGCCCGCGCCCGTGGTCCCCCCGGCGACGGAGCCGCGGTCGATCACGGTGACGCGGAGCCCGCGACGGGAGGCGTAGTAGGCGCAGGCGGCGCCGACCATTCCGGCTCCGACGACGATGACGTCTGAGCAGTTTCTCATGGACACGTCAGTAATATTTCACATTGCACTAGCGGTTTCCAAGGGTCCCGTCACCGCGGCTTCAATGAAACGCCGCATGTGACATGTCACACAAGACTGCGGCTGTCCTCGCCCTGTTGGGAACCTCCCGGCTGTCCATAACATCCGCCGCATGGACCTGGAGGTACGGCACCTGCGGGTGGTCTGCGCGATCGCGGAGTCGGGAAGTCTCACCCGCGCCGCGGTGTCCCTGCACATGACGCAGCCGGGGCTCAGCGCCCAACTGCGGCGCATCGAGGTCATGCTGGGCGGCGCGATCTTCGAGCGCGGGCAGGCCGGAGTGGTGCCCACGCCCTTCGGGGAACTGGTGCTCACCCGGGCGCGCGCCATCCTGCCGGGCATCGACGACCTGCTGGCCGACGCCGCCCGGGCCACCCGTCCCCAAGGCGCGCCCGACCGCGTCCGCCTCGGTTCGGTGGGCGCCCCCCTGCTGACCGATCTCGTCCTGGCGGTGCGGGGCGTGCTCCCCGCGGCGGAGGTGTCGACCCGATGCCAGTACTCCCCCTCGCCGCTCCTCGACGACCTGGCAGCGGGACGCATGGAGGCGGCTGTCGTGGGGGACAACCCCGGCCACGAACTCCCGCCGCACGATGGCATCGTCCTGTGCTCGCTGGTCACCGAGCCCGTCTTCGCCCTGCTC
Source organism: Streptomyces sp. PLK1-5 (assembly GCA_037034305.1). Classification (GTDB taxonomy): domain Bacteria; phylum Actinomycetota; class Actinomycetes; order Streptomycetales; family Streptomycetaceae; genus Streptantibioticus_A. The sequence continues at coordinate 70,213 of JBAGJY010000030.1, read as the reverse complement.
CCGGCCCCCCACCCGCTGGCCGCCGAGGAGGAGGTGAGCCTGAACCAGCTCCTGGAGGAGGTGGCCGTCGTGGGTCCGGTGGGGGCCGTCGACAGGATGGTGGCGTGGGCGGCTGCGACATTTGCTGGTGATCAGCCCGCTGCCGACCTGCGGGGTCGGCGCACGGCCCACACAACCGCGACGGTCGGCTCGCCGACGCGGGTGTGTTCACCGCCACCGCCGACCCTGCCCGGTCAACGCCGCCAACCTGCGTGAGGCCCACCGGGGTCTGGAGTCGGGGACGGCCATCGGCAAGCTCACCCTCACCGGCTTGTGACCCGGCCCGACGCCGCCGCGCCCGTCCAGGGACGGGCGCGGCGGCGGCAAGGACCAGCGGGATCAGGTGAAGGGGCCGTCGGTGACGAAGCGTCGCAGGTGAAGGGCGAAGGCCCGGGCCTCGTCGGGAGGCCAGGAGGCCAGTGAGGCCTCGATGTGCTCGGCGAGACGCTGCCGGGTGGCGTCCAGGGCCCGCTGCCCGGGCTCGGTCAGGGCGAGCAGGGTGGCACGCCGGTCGCGGGGGTCGGGTTCGCGGCGCAGCAGGCCAGCCTCCTCCAGACGGGTGGCTCGGCGGGTGACTCCGGAGCGGTCCAGGCCGATCTCACCGGCGAGGTCGGCGGCGCTGCACGGGCCGGTGCGGGCCAGCCCGCTGAGGACGGGGTAGGTGACCTCGTCCACGGCCTCGCCCAGGCCCTCGGTCAGGCGCTGGTAGAGGTGCGCCCGGGTGCCGCGCTTGAGCAGCGCTCCCAGCGCGTCGGCGATCTCGTGCCCCACGTCGTTCGGCATGACCCCAGATTAGCGTGCGCGGCGCACGCAGACTGAAGTAGTCGCGCACCGACGGCCGGTGGGACGACCGCAGCGTCGTTCGACCTCGCCCGGAAGACCGGCGGGACTGACTCCCGAAGTCGTCGCGGAGCGGCTGCCGTTCAACGTCACGTACCCAGAGCGAGATCGGCGTGTGTTCGGGCGTCGGCGGACCAGTGCGGGGCGTTCCACTGGTCGGCGACGGTGGCGGCCTGGGCGAAGTGGGCGGCGGCCTCCTCGTTGCGGCCGAGGAGCAGGGCGAGTTCGCCGAGCGTGTGGGCGACCGGACGAAGCGCCAGCGACAGGCTCGCCGCGCCAGCCGGGGGACCGTCGCGGTGCGGAAGCAGGTCCGCGTAGATGTCCTCGGCAGCGTCGCGGTCGTTCAGCGCGACGATCGCCATCGCGCGCAGGCTCGTCAGGAAGGTGAAGAAGAAGTCGGGCCGGATCGGGCGCGGTGCCGTGCGGGCCCGGCGTGCCTCGTCGCCGCGGCCAGCGGCGTGCAGGGCGAGCACGAGCAGGTCGGCGACCATCGGGCCGAGCACCTCGTGCAGCGCCCGCACGTCGTCGAGGTGGTCGCCGAGCGTGCCATCGTTCAGCCAGATCGCCGCCAACGCGAGGCGGAGGAAGCCCGCGTGCACCCATCCGGCGCGTTCCACGCGTTCGGTGGCCTCGGTGTACAGGCGCTCGGCGTCGGCGTACCGGCCCTCGATGAGCACCAGGGTCGCCAGCGCGATCTCGGCGACGCCGATCGCCTCCGGCATCCGGTAGGCGCGGGCGAGGTCGAGCGCCTCCACGGTCACGCCGCGCATGGTCGCCGGGTCGTTGGCCGCGGCGGCGCTCGCGGCCAAGTTGAGCAACCCGGTCACGCGGTAGACGGGAAGGTCATGCTCGACGCCGATCTCCACCAGTTCGCGGGAGTACTCCTGCTGCCCGGAGTCGCGGGCGAGCACCAGGAGCGCCGCGGCCCGCAGGCGGGGTTCGGTAGCGAGGTCGAGTGCTTCCCGCGCCGCCGCCGTGACCGTCGGATCGTCCTCGCCCACCAACTCGTCGGCGTACGCGGTGAGGAGGCGGGACCGCACGTCGGGTGCGAGACCGGTCCGCTTGAGCAGCCGGCTGAGGCGGCCGACGATGGGACGGTCGACGGTGCCGTACGTGCGGGCCTGCCAGGAGGTGGGCTCCGTCCAGGCGGTGAACGCGGCGATCATCAGGTCGTCGCGGCCGATCGACTCGGCGTACTCCACGGCCTGTTCGCGGGTGGCCCTGGCCGCGGCGACGGCACCGGCCCTGATCTGCGCGCGCAGCAGCCTGCCGAACAGGCCGACGCGCTCGTCCGGTTCGCTGGAGTTGGCGACCGCGTCGGTGAGGAGCGCGACCGCCACGTCGTGGGCGTAGCGTGCCTCGGCCAGTTCGGCTGCCCGTACGCAGTAGCCGACGGCCTTCGGTGATCCCGCTCGCGCGTAGTGGTGGGCGAGCGCCGCGACGTCGCCAGTGCCCTCCAGGGCGGCGGCGATCCGGGCGTGCATCCTGGTGGCCCGCAACCGGGTGACGTCGGCCACCAGCGTGTCCCTGACCAGCGCGTGAACGAACCGGACCCGCCCGGGCGCGGGCTCGTCGAGGAACCCGGCGATGACGCCCGCGTCCAGCGCGTCCAGGACGCCGTCCTCGTCGCAGTCGGCGGCCCGCACGAGCACGTCCACCGAGCTTTCCCGGCCCGCCACCGCCGCCAGCCGCAGGACGGCCACACCGCTGTCGGGGAGTCTCGCCAGCCGCCGCCGCAGCACGTCCCGTACTCCCTCGGGGACCTCGCGAAGCGCGACCAGCGCGCCCTCGCCGGTCAGCAGCCGCGCGCTCTCCCGCACATAGAACGGGTTGCCGCCGGTCCGCTCGGCGATCCCGGCCACGGTCGCGTCGTCGGCCTCGCACTCGGCGCGTACGAGTTCCGCGACGGCGTCGCCCTTCAGGCCGGGCAGGTCGAGCCGGAGGGGCGCGGTGCGGGCGAGGGACCCGAGTGTTTCGGTGAGGCGTTCACTCTCGTCCGCCCGGTACGCCACGACGACCAGGATCGGGGCCAGCGCGCCGACTCCGCCGCCGAGCAGTTCCAGCGTGGCGGCGTCCGCCCAGTGCAGGTCGTCCAGTACGACGGCGACCGGCCGGTCGGCGGCGGCCGCCGCGAGCCAGTGCCACACGGCCTGCCGCAGCCGGAACCGCCCGGCCGCCGCGTCACCGTCCACCGGCGCCGAGTCGCTGAGCAGCGGCGCCAGGTCGTCCGCGTACTCCCCCGGAGGAACCCGCGCGGCCACCTTCCGCAGCGCTTCGACCCACGCCCACGCGGGTGGCGCGCTGTCCGCCTCGGGGCAGCGTCCGGCGGCCACGAGCCACCCGTCCTGTGCGAGTCGCGCGCCGAGGTGCTCCAGCAGCGTCGACTTGCCGAGCCCGGCCTCCCCGTTGACGAGCGCGAAGCGCACCCCGTCGGCGGCGGCCTCCCCGGCTGCCGCCAGCAGCGCCGCGAGTTCGTCCTCCCGCCCGACGAACCTTGTAGCGCCGCGCCCGTTGTTCGCAGGCGCCAGGGTCGCCTGGGGCCGGGGTGGGTCCGCGGGGGGCGCAGGGACCGCCGCGCGCAGGACGTCCGTGCGCTGGGTGAGGATCGCCTCCTCCAGGGCCGCCAGGTCCGGGCCGGGGTCGAGACCGAGTTCGTCGGCGAAGGTGGCGCGGACGCGGCGGAGCGCGGCCAGGGCGTCGGCCTGGCGGCCACTGCTCCACAGCGCGAGGGCGTACAGGCGCCAGCCCTCCTCGCGCAGGGGATCGTCGCGGGTGAGGCCCTCCGCCTCGGGTACCACCGCCGCGGGGGCGCCGAGCCGCAGTCCCGCCGCGATGTGCGCCTCGCGGGCGACCAGGCGCAGCTCGTTCAGCCGGGCGGTCTCGGCGGCGGCCCACGGCTCGTCGGCGACCTCGGCGAACGCGGGTCCGCGCCACAACGCCAGCGCCTGGTCCAGCCGGGCGCGGGCGGCACGGGGATCGGCGAGCGTACGGGCCTCGTCGAGCAGTTCTTCAAAGCGCCATGCGTCCACCGCCTCCGGCAGCAGCCGCAGCGCGTAGCCGGGCGGCGCGCTCACCAGCAGGCGGGCCGGGGTACGCGGCGGGCGGCCGGGTTCCAGCAGGCGGCGCAGGTTCGACACGTACGCCTGCAGCGACGCCAGGGCGCGCGACGGGGGTTCGCCGCGCCACAGGTTCTCGACCATCCGGTCGACCGGCACGACCTGTCCGCGCGCCGCCACCAGCAGGGCCAGCACGCCGCGCTGGCGCGGTCCGCCGAGGGCGACGGGCTCGCCGCCGACCTCGGCCGCGAACGAGCCCAACACCCTGATCAGGACCATGACATGACACATCGTACGCGCGACCTCAAGCGTTCCAAGTCCGCTCCAAGTGCCTTCCAAAACACCGGGAGCAGTCTTGAGCCCACCGAACAGACGAAGGGCAGGAACAGATGAGCGTCAACACCCAGGACATGGAGATCGTCCACCGCGCCTTCCGCCGCGAGTCGCGGCTGCTGATGGAGCTCGTCGCGGCGGTCGCACCGGGCGACACCGCTCGCGCCAAGGTGGTCGCCGGCCACTTCCGCGACTACCGGCTGGGACTGAGGAACCATCACGAGGGCGAGGACGAGCTGCTGTGGCCGCCGCTGCTGTCCCGGGTCGACCTGGAGGCGGACATCGTCTTGCGCATGGAGGCCCAGCACGAGCGCGTCGCGGCCACGCTGACCAGGCTGGACGCCGCCGTCCCGGCGTGGGAGGCCACTGCCGGAGCCGACGAGCGCGACACCCTCGTGGCGGTCCTCGCCGATCACCGGGCGGTCCTGCTCGAACACCTCGACGACGAGGAGGCCACGCTTCTTCCGCTCGCGGCCCAGCACATCACCGAAAGGGAATGGGCCTCCCTGGGCGACCACTTGGTGGCCAACACGCCAAAGCCCACCCTGCTCACGCTCTTCGGCCTCGTCCTGGAGGACGCGAACCCGACCGAGCGCGCCACACTCCTGTCCGCCCTCCCCACACCGGTACGCGGCATCTGGCACGTCATCGGCCGCCCCCGCTACGCCCGCCACATCCGCCGCGTCCGCGCGGCCTGATCCTGACCCCGCCTTCCGGCACGAACGCGAACGTGACCCGACCTCGCAAGGAGACAGCAATGTCGCTCAAGACCGTCAACACCGCCCTGGCCACCGCCGGTGTCCTGTTCATCCTCTACATCGGGGTGTCCTACCTCCTGACCCCGCAGACCAGCGCGCCGACCTTCGGGCTGCCACAGTGGCCCTCGGGCGACGGCGACGGCTTCCTGATCCTGAAGGGCATCCGCGACCTCGTGTCCGGCCTGGCCCTGGGCGTCCTGCTGCTGACCGGTCACCGCCGCGCCCTGGGCTGGGTCCTGCTGGTCGAGGCCCTCACACCGTTCGGCGACATGACCAACGTGCTCGCCCACGGCGGCTCCGCGACCGTCGCGTTCGGCGTCCACGGCCTGACCGCGTCGCTGATCGTCATCACCGGCCTGCTGACCCTGCACGAGACCCGCAAGCTCACCGCCGCCCCGACGCCCGCCCCGGCCCCCGCCCTGCGCTGACGCCGGGGACCCGGCGAGGCGACACCGGCGCCGCTCGCCAAGTACCGGATGTGGACGAACGACTCCCACGGCGACAAGAAGTGGCGTTGAAGAATGAGCCGTCAGGCAACTACCGCTTGGATCTGTCGACGGCGGTCAGCCGTTGACCTCCCAGGAACCTCGGGCGCGGCGCTGCTCGGTGGGAGACTCTGGCGCGGGCACAGGTTTGGGCGGCCGGAGGCGGAGGAGGACCGCGACGGTGGCGAGTGCGGTGGCGACGCCCGCCACCAGCAGGCTGGTGTGCAGTCCGTCGACGAAGCCGGAGTCGAAGTACCTCAGTGCCGTGCGGAGGTTCAGACCGAGGTGGGTCGGGGCGGCTCCGTGCTGGGTGGCAATGAGGTGGGCCGCGGTGCTGCGCTCGCTCGGGCCGAGGGCGCTGGTGGCGTGGGAGAGGTCTCGGGCGATCGAGGTCTCGGCGCGGGCGTTGAGCATGGAGCCGAGCACGGCGATGCCCAGGGCCGTCCCGACCTGGCGGGTGGCGTTGACGGTGGAGGCGGCCGCACCTGACCGCTCTCGGGGGACGGCGGCCATGGCGGCCGCGTTGGTGGGCGCGATGCCGAGTCCGAGGCCCAGGCCGAGGACTGCGAAGAGTGCGCCCACCTGCCCGTAGCTGGTGGTGGGGGTGAGGGTGAGCAGGCCCAGCAGGCCGACACTGGCCAGGCCGTAGCCGGCGACCATGACGCCTCGGGGGCCGAAGCGGGCGGTCAGCTTGCCCGCCTGGGTAGAGCCGATGGCGATGGCCGCCGAGTAGGGGAGGAACTTCACGCCGGTCATCGTGGCGCTGGTGCCCTGGACCTGCTGCAGGTAGAGCGACAGCAGATAGAAGGTGCCGTAGGCGCCGAAGCCGAGTATGAACGAGGCGATGTTGGTGATCACGAAGCGCTGGTTGGAGAAGAGCGAGACCGGCAGCATGGCGCGCGGGGCGCGACGCTCGACGGTGACGAAGGCGAGGAAGGCGACGACGGCCAAGGCGAGGAGCAGCAGGTTCTGTGTTGCGGTCCAGCCGTCGCGTCCGGCCTCGTTCACCGCGTAGGTGAGCGCGGCGAGCCAGACGATGCCAAGAGCCTGGCCGACGGGGTCGGTGGCCGCGTGTTCCGGGTCGGCGGACTCGCCAATGCCCTTGGTTCCGGCGGTGAGAGCGATGAGGCCGAGGGGCACGTTGATCAGGAAGACGGCGGGCCAGCCGACGGAGTCCGTGAGCGCTCCGCCGAGAAGGGGTCCGAGTACCACGGCCAGGGCGCTGCACGCGCCCCACAGACCGATCATCCGCGCCCGCTTCGCCTGGTCCGGGAATCCCTGTGCCAGCAGCGACAGTGCTCCGGGAGTGACGGTGGACGCTCCGGTGCCCTGTAGCAGCCTACCGACCACAAGGGTGGTGGTGTTGGGCGCCATCGCGCACAGCACCGAGCTGAGGGTGAACAGGGCGAGCCCGGACAGGAAAACCCTCTTGCGTCCGAAGCGGTCGCCCAGGGCGCCGCCCGTGAGCATGAAGGCGGACAGACACAGGGTGTAGCCGTCCACCACCCATTGGATGTCTGTGATCCTGGCGTGCAGGTGGGTCTGCATGGCCGGGAGCGCCACGTTGACGACGCTCATGTCGAGCAGGGCCATGAAGGTTCCCAGGAAGACGGCCGTGATCAGCCCGACGGGATGGCGCGGTGCGGACACAAGGGCTCCTGACCAGTCGTGAGGATGAGGCGACGGGTCGCACCGTTCCACTTCATGTCGACTTGAAGTCAAGCGTCCAGGTAGGTGTCGACCTCCCGGCGCACCACCGGGCAGTCCTCCGCTGGGTGGTCACGCGGGCAGTCCAGATAGTGCGCGAGGTATGTCCGGGCCCGCACGAGGCGGTCGATCTGCTCGTCGATGTCCGCCAGGCGCCCGTGCACCGCCTCCCGCCAATGACCGGTCTGCGTGCGCCCGGCCAGCACACTCGCGATCTCGTCCAGGCTCAGCATGCCGCTCTCCTGCCAGATCCGGATCAAGGCGATCCGCCGCAGCTCCGTCGCCCCGTAGAGCCGCCGCCCCGACTGCCGAGCCGCGGGTTGCAAGAGCCCCCGTTCCTCCCAGTAACGCAGCGTCGGCGCCGAGATCCCCAGCTGGTCGGCGACCTCACCGATCGTCAGGTAGTTCTTCCCCTCATGCATGGTCGCCATCATGCGCCGGCATGAGCTCACCCGTCGGCACACACTACGAACCGGTGCGTGGATCCCGAGCCGCTGGAACGGATCCCCGCGCGGCGGGCGGAACTGGGCGAACTCGAAGAACAACTGGCCGAGCAGTTGACGGAGGCGCGGACCGAGCGGAATGAACTTGCCGTCCCGAGGGGGTCCTGGAGCGGCTGTGGGAACAATTCGCCGACGAGCAGGCCTCGGCCGCGCCGATGCCCGGGCAGGCGGTGGACGTCCTCCCCAGCGCGCGGCAATCCACGGTGCCCCTGCTGACCCGCTATTCCCCCCGGGCGCGGTCGCCCTGCTCCTGGTCCCGCTCAGCGGCGCGGTCCCCCTCCTCCCCACGCCGACGCCCCCCGACGGCGAGGTCAGCCAACGCCTGGTTATTCCCCCGGGCGTTCAATGACGCCGGTTACCGCCCCCTGAGCACAGGCCTGTCCGCGCGGCCTCCTAATATCATCTCGCATTCTTCGACGGACGCTGATGCCCGCTTGGCCGTGCCCGCCGTCCAACGCCCCACACGACACGACGACTCCACCGCTTGGAGAAGGAGTCGTGCATCGAGGAGGAACGTTCATGCACGTCCGGAGGATCGGCGCGGCCGCCGCGACAGCAGTGGCGCTACTGGCTGCCCGCGACCTCATACAGAAGAGGCACGCACTGCTCCGGAACTTCCCGGTGGTCGGGCACGCCCGGTACCTGTTGGAGACGATCGGGCCGGAGCTGCGGCAGTACATCGTGACGTCCAACGAGGAGGAGCGCCCGTTCAGTCGTGACCAGCGCTCCTGGATCTACGCGTCGGCGAAGGAGGAGAACAACTACTTCGGGTTCGGCACCGAGGTCGACGTCGAGCACGTGCAGGGGCACGCCTACCTCAAGCAGCGCACGTTCGCCGGTGCGCTGCCCGACGCGCACGACCCGCAGGCGCCACTGCCCTCGGCCAAGGTGCTGGGCGGGCCGCGTGGGCGCGCCAAGGCGTTCCGACCGGCGAGCGTGGTGAACATCTCGGCGATGAGCTTCGGATCGCTCTCCGGCGCGGCCATCACGGCGCTGAACAAGGGGGCGGCGCTGGCGGGCACGATGCACAACACGGGCGAGGGCGGTCTGTCGCCGTACCACCGCAACGGCGGCGACCTGGTCCTCCAGATCGGCACGGCCTACTTCGGCTGCCGCGACGAGGACGGCAGTTTCAACCTCGACAAGCTCAAGGACGTGGTCTCCGGCGCCCCGGTCAGGGCGATAGAGATCAAGCTCTCCCAGGGCGCCAAGCCAGGGCTGGGCGGGATGCTGCCGGGCACGAAGGTGACCGAGGAGATCGCCGGGATCCGCGGCATCCCGGTCGGCAAGGACTGCGCCTCCCCGTCGCGGCACGCCGCGTTCAGCGATGTCGACTCGATGCTCGACTTCGTCGAGTTGCTCGCCACCGAGACCGGTGTGCCGGTCGGGGTCAAGAGCGCGGTCGGCGACATGGGCTTCTGGCAGGAGCTGGCCACGCTGATGGCGCGTGGAGACCGTGGCGTCGACTTCGTGACGATCGACGGCAGCGAGGGCGGCACCGGGGCGGCGCCGCGGATCTTCGCCGACTCGGTGTCGCTGCCGTTCCGGATGGGTTTCTCACGGGTCTACGGCACGTTCGCCGAGCTGGGGCTGACCGACGACCTGACCTTCATCGGCTCCGGCAAGCTCGGCCTGCCCGAGAACGCCGCGGTCGCCTTCGCCCTGGGCGCCGACATGATCAATGTGGCCCGTGAGGCGATGCTGTCCATCGGCTGCATCCAGTCGCAGAAGTGCCACACCGACAGGTGTCCCACCGGCATCGCCACTCAGAACCCGTGGCTGGCCCGCGGCATCGACCCGGCTTCGAAGGCCAACCGGGCCGCCGTCTACCTGCGCACCCTGCGCAAGGAGCTGATCAAGATCTCGGCGGCCGTCGGCGTCGCCCACCCGGCGCTCATCACGGCCAACGACATCGAGATCATGAACGGCGACTACGAGGCCCGCACCCTGGCCGGTGTCTACGGCTACAAGGACGGCTGGGGCGAGCTCGGCCCGCACCTCGCCGACGAGATCACGGCACTGCTCGCCGCCGAGCCGGCCACCGTCCACAGGCCGGGCGTCTGACGCGCCGACAGCGACGAGCGGGGCGCTCAGTGCCCCGCTTCCGGTGGAGCACGGGCGCGTCAGCAGCCGGTGTCACCCTCCCCCAGCCACCTACCCCTACCCCACGACCAGTTCGTGCCGAGGCGATCAGAACATGACTGAAGAAGTGAGATTCAAAAGCGTCGTCGGGCCGGAACTGGCCGGGTCGATCGACCTGCCGGAAGGCGAGATCCGGGGCTGGGGAATCTTCGTCCACGGGTTCACACTCGGCAAGAACTCGCCTGCCGCCTCGCGGGTCAGCAAGCAGCTGGCCCGGGAGGGGATCGGGATGCTGCGCTACGACAACCTCGGTATCGGAGACTCGGACGGCGACTGGGGGGACGGTTCCTTCACCATCAAGGTCCAGGACACCGTCCGCGCGGCCACTTTGATGGCGGAGCGAGGGACTCCAGCGGACCTGCTGGTGGGGCACTCGTGGGGAGGCGCCGCAGCCATCGCCGCGGCGTCCGAGGCAACCGGCGTCCGCGCGGTCGCCACGATCGGGGCTCCTGCCGACCCCAGCCATGTCGAGAGGCAGTACGACGCGGTCATGGATCGCGTACTCAGTGAGGGATCGCACGAGTGGTTCGTCGGCGGCAGGACCCTGGTCCTCAAGCGTGCCTTCGTCAACGACGTCCACCAAGCGCGACTACGCGACCGGATACGGGAGTTGCGTCTGCCGCTACTCGTGATGCATTCGCCTACCGACGACACCGTCGACATCGCCAACGCCGGGGAGATCTTCCGCGAGGCACGGCACCCGCGCAGCTTCGTCTCGCTCGAAGGAGCGGACCATCTCCTGACCGCACGAGGACAGGCGCAGCGAGCCGCCCACATCATCAGCGCCTGGGCCGACCAGTACATCCACAGGTCACGGCCGGATCGACAGGGCGTCTGAGGTGAGTTCCACGCCCTTGGGCGCGCGCTGTCTCACGCTGACGTGCCCTTGCGGCCGGTGATCCACATGGCGATCTGCACACGGGACCGGACGTCGAGCTTGCCGCGTATGCGGTCGAGGTGGGCGTCCACGGTGCGTACCGAGATGTGCAGACGGCGGGCGATCTCACGGTTGGTGAGGCCGTCCGCGACCAGTGCGGCCACTTCGCCTTCCCGGGGGCTCAACGCCTCGCCAGCACCGGTGGGTTGGACGACGGGCTCGTCAGCCAGGTAGGCACGTAGGCGTTCGCCGACGAGGTTGCCGCCGAAGGCGGTGGCTGCCTCGGCGTCGGCGCCGGGGATGAGCGCGCGGGCGGCGCTCTCACGCTGGCGGACGCGCTGTTCCCACCACGGTTCCGCCTTGACGCCGTGGGCCTGCCGCAGGGCCGCGGCCGCGGAAGACAGGTGCAGGGCACGCTCGGGACGCGAGCTGCCAGCGGCGGTGACCGCCAGCCCCTCCAGCCCAAGAGCCACCGCTACGGGATCCCCCCGGTCACCGATGCGCAGCGACTCAGTGAAGCATGCCTCGGCCCTGGCGACGTCTCCCCTCTCGCAGTCCAGCGCTCCCGCGGTGTGCAGGGCGGCGCTCAGCATGATCGGATCGTTGATCGCGCGGTAGATGCCGACGCACTCCTCCAACGCGCTCGACGCCTGGGTGAGGTCCCCTGACTGCATGACGGACCAGGCGAGATTCTGCAGGCATCCGGCGGTGACGTGGTCCCGGCCGAGTGGTCGCGCCATGGCCGTCGCCTGCAGGAAGTCCGCCTGGGCACCGGCCAGGTCGCGCAGGCCCAGCCGGATCAGACCGGCGCCTGTCAGCGCCCTGATCACCAACTCGGGGCGTTGGGCGAGCCGGGACAGCACAAGGCATTCCCGCGCCGCCTCCAGGGCCTCCTCGTACTGCCCGCGGTCGCATGCCGCCGACGCCCACTGGTTCAGATAGGCCGCCCGCTCGCCAGCCGCCGCGTTGTCCGGCACGGTGATCTTCTTGAGCAGGTCCCGGCCGTAGGAGAGACTGCCGCGGTGCCGCCAGTAGCAGGCCAAAGCCACACCCAGTGGGACGTGGCGCGGGTCTTGCGCCCGCATGGCCCACTCGAATGCCTGGTGCAGGTTCTGCCAGTCGTCGTCGAGGCGGCTGAGCGTGCCGGGATCGAGGAACACCGAGTCGATGGTGGTCTGCGCGAGTTCGGTCATCCACGCGACAAGGGCCGCCCAGGCCTGGTCGGCACGGCTGTTCGCCGACAGTTGTTCGAGGCCGAAAAGCCGGATCGTCTCAAGCGGGCGGAAACGCGCCCTGCCCGACGTGCTCCCGGTGTCCGTCACGATCAGCGACTTGGCCTCCAGACTGGACACGAGACCGAGGACCTCGTCGGGACGCGTCCGGCCGTCTGCGCACAGCGTGGCCGCGCCGTCCAGATCGAAGCCGCCGGTAGGCAGCGCGAGTTGTTGCAGTGTCGTCTGTTCACGGGGGTCAAGCAGGTCGTAGCTCCAGGCGACGGCGGCGCGAAGGCTGCGCTGCCGTGCCGGTGCGGTCCTCGGCGCCACGGTCAGCAACTCGAAGCGGTCGTTGAGCCGGGAGAGGATCTCACCGACCGGCAGTATCCTCACCCGCCGCGCCGCCAGTTCGATCGCCAGCGGAATCCCGTCCAGCCGGGCACAGATCTCGCTCACGATCGTGGCTTCGGCCGCGGTGACCTCGAAACCAGGGAGGCATTCCCGGGCCCGCGCGACGAACAAGCGCACCGCCTCGGAATCCCGCTCCACACAAGCGAGTTGGGCCTCATGTGATCCGGGCAGCGACAACGGGCCCACCGGGAAGGTGATCTCCCCGGCGATGCGCAGGGCCTCCCGGCTGGTGGTGAGCACCCGCAGTTCGGGACAGCACAGCAGCAACTCCGCGACCAGGTCGGCGCAGGCATCGACCAGGTGCTCGCAGTTGTCCAGCACCAGTAGCGTGGGATGCGCGGCAAGGCCGTCGGCGAGGGCGGAGAAGAGCCGCTCCGCCATCTGCTCGCGTATCCCGAACGCCGAGGCGACGCTGGGCACCAACGCGGTCGGTTCGCTCAGCGGGGCCAGCTCCACCCACTGCACGCGGTCCGGCAGCCGGTCGGCAGCGGCGTTCAGCAGTTGTGCGGCCAGCCGCGTCTTGCCCGCGCCGCCCGGCCCGGTCAGGGTCAGCAGACGGCCGTGGTCCAGCAGTTGCCGAAGGTGGGCGAGTTCCCGGTCCCGTCCGACGAAACCGTCGAGATACCGCGGCACGACGCCAAGGTGTCCGTGTCCACGCTGCTGACGTGACCGCCCAGCCACATCGGCCATACCAGACATCCCCACAGTGCGGTCAGTGGAAGCGGCCCGTCCGGACCGCGGGCCGACGAACACCCGTGACCGTCGCAGGGATCCAGAGCGCGGACTCGCAGGTCACCACCGTGGTGACTCAGCTCCCGTGCCTTCTCGGGGCCTCAGCCTACCTGTCGCGGTTGGCGCCCATGGGTCGACGCCCCTGGGAAGGCTCCGCGAGCCGACGCAGTAGAAGGGTCCGGCACCGCCGGGCGGTGGGGCGAAGCGCCCCACGCCGGTCAATGGCCGGTCGGCGTGTACAAGCCCGGCTGCTCCCCGGTGCCGTAGGGCCGACCAGCGAACTCAGCTGCGAAGTTCGGCGAACTGCTCGTCCCGCCACTCCCCCGGAGAGCAGGCGTCGGCGCCCGCCTCGGCCGCCGCCTGCTCGCGGGCGCGCAGTTCGACCCGGCGGATCTTCCCGGAGATGGTCTTGGGCAGCTCGAAGAACTCGACCCGGCGTACCCGCAGATAGGGCGCGAGGTTCTCCCGGGCGTGCCGCAGGATGGCGAGCGCCGTCTCGCGGTCCGGCTCCCAGCCTGGGGCGAGCGCGATGTATGCCTTGGGCACGGCGAGCCGGACCGGGTCCGGTGCGGGCACCACCGCCGCCTCGGCCACCGCGGGGTGCCGCATCAGCACGCTTTCCAGCTCGAACGGTGAGACCTTGTAGTCGGATGCCTTGAACACGTCGTCGCGACGGCCGATGTAGGTGATGTAGCCCTCGTCGTCCCGGACCGCCACGTCGCCGGTGCGGTAGTAACCGCCCTCGCACACCTCGGCGTTGCGCTCGGGGTCGCCGAGGTACCCGGTCATCAGGTTGACGGGTTGCCGTGCGAGGTCGAGGCAGAGCTCGCCCTCGTCGGCAGGGCGTCCGCTGACCGGGTCGAGGAGCACCACCGGGACGCCCGGCAGCGGCCGACCCATCGATCCCGGTTTCACGGGCGAGCCCGGCGTGTTGCCGACCAGCAGCGTGGTCTCCGTCTGCCCGAAGCCGTCCCGGATGGTCAGTCCCCAGGCCCGTTCGATCTGGGTGATGACCTCGGGGTTGAGCGGCTCACCGGCCGCCACCAGTTCGCGCAGCGCCCCCGGGCCCGCGGACAGATCGGCCTGGATCAGCATCCGCCACACCGTGGGCGGCGCGCAGAAGGTGGTGACCCGGGCCCGGCGCGACTGCTCCAACAGCCGGGCGGCGTCGAACCGCGTGTAGTTGTGGACGAAGACGGTCGCCTCCGCGATCCACGGGGCGAACAAGCAGCTCCAGGCGTGCTTGGCCCAGCCGGGAGAACTGATGTTGAGGTGGATGTCCCCAGGCCGCAGGCCGATCCAGTACATCGTCGTCAGGTGCCCGACGGGGTAGGAAACCTGGGTGTGCTGGACCATCTTCGGCTTGCTGGTGGTGCCCGAGGTGAAGTACACGAGCAGCGGGTCGGTGGCCGAGGTGCGTGTGGCGAACGGCCGCGGCTGCATCGTGTACGCCTCGTGGTAGGAGACCCAACCAGGCACCGGGGCACCCACGACCATGCGCGAGTACGCCCCGGGCACCGCTTCGAACTTGCCGGTGTCCGCGGTGTTGGCGACGACATGCCGCACGGCGCCGCGCTCGATCCGGTCGGCCAGGTCGGCCGCGCCGAGTGCGGTGGTGGTCGGCATGATCACCGCACCAAGTTTCATCACGGCCAGCATCGACTCCCACAACTCGACCTGGTTGCCGAGCATCAGCAGCACCCGATCGCCCTTGCGCACGCCCTGGGCGGCGAGCCAGTGGGCGACGTGGTCGGAGCGGCGGGCCATGTCGTCGAAGGTGTACCTGGCCTCGGTGCCGTCCTCCTGCGTGATCCACAGGGCGATAGTGTCATTGCCGCGGGCGATGGCATCGAACCAGTCGACCGCCCAGTTGAACGGGGTGTCGATCACCGGCCAGTCGAACTCCGCCAGCGCACCGCGGTGGTCCCCGGCCCGCCGCAGCAGCAGATCACGCGCCGCGCGGTAGGTCTCGGTCACGGCGTTCTTCGGCACGGCACTCAACTCCTGGAGTAAGAGGGAAACGGGCCGCCGGAGTTCGGCGGCGCCGGAGACGGACTACTACCACGTGCCGACCGCGGCCCGCCCGGCGTTCCGGAAACGGCCGCCGGGTACGCCTGCCGCGTCGTGGCGTCACATCGCTCCTGACGTCGGGAGCCGACCCGAAGGTTCATGTGTGGGCGTGCGATTACGCGTTGGTTTCCGGTACGGGTGCGGGCACGGGCTCGCCGTGTGCGGCGGGTGCCGGTCCCGGGGTGTTGTCAGGTTCGCCGAGCCGCTCGCGCAGCCGCCGGCCGGAGGGCGCGCTCGCCGCTCCCAGCCGCGCCACCGCCTCGTTGAGATGGGGCAGTGGGAAGCCGAGCCGCTTGCTGCGGGGGATCGCGAAGGCAGCGGTGCGGGCGGCGCGCACGGCCGCGGTCGCCAGCGGCGCGGGTAGGCCGGTCCGGCCGTAGAAGTCACGGGCCCAAGACGGCAGTAGCGCATAGCCCAGGCGCGAGGCCGCGCTCCACGCCGGGCGCAGCGCGCGGCGGCGGCCGTGCAGCGGTGGCCGGGAGACGAAGCGGTGGATCAGTACCGCCTCGGGCGAGCGGAACAGCTTCGGCCGCATACCGTCGAGGTAGTCCTCCAGATCCGCCACCGAGCCGGGTGCGTCATGGACGGGAAGCCCCACGAGGGCGGCGACCCGCCGCTGCTCGCTGACGTAGCGGTCCGCCTGCTGGGGCGTCAGGCGCAGTCCGCCGCGGACCACCGCGTGCAGGTTGGATCTGACCAGCGCGCAGTGCACCCACAGCAGCAGGTCGGGTGTGTCCAGCCGGTGCGCCTCGCCGCTCTTCGGGTCGTGGATCCGCAGCCGCTCGTGCACGGCCCGCACCCGGGCACCGGCCCGCTCCGCCTGTTCCCGGGTGCCCCAGGTGGTGGCGACGATGAAGGATCCGGTGCCGACGAGCCGCCCGAACGGGTCTTCCCGGAAGGAGGAGTTCTGCACGATGCCGAGCGCGGCGCTCGGGTGCAGTGCCTGCAGATGGAGCGCGCTGATGCCGCCGATCCACATCGCCGGGTCCGCGTGCAGATGCCAGGTCACCGACGACGGACCGAAAAGCCCGGTGTCGACGGCGCCCTGCCGATGGGTACACATGCTCATCTTCGGCCTTCCATCTCACTGCGGCGGCAGGAACGTCCTGCGCGGCCCGCCTGACGTACCGCTGGCCCGCCTGGTTCACCGAAGCGGTTGACGGGCCCGGCCCGCTCGCAAGTTGTGCCCGTTGTTGCGTCAGCGTTGGTGAACCGCGGTGCGCGGCACGGTGGTCAACGCGCGGCATCGGCTGACCGCCCGCTGGTGGCGGGCGTTGGCGGTGCGGTCGGTGACGGCGTCGCCGTAGAACTGGTAAGGCGCGAACGCCACGTTGCAAACGATCTGGACCAGGTCGCGCGGGCGGCTCGATCGGGCCATCGTTCAGGAAAGATCTCTTACTAAGAACCCGCGCCGGTCAACCGGGCTGTCCGCCACGGGTGTCGAAGACATGCTCACGGGCGGCCTCGGCGGCCGTGGCCACCGCCCCCAGCAGCACCGCGTCGTCACCGAGCGTCGAGGCGACCACCCGGGGGCGCAGCGGGGTCAACTCCCGCAGCGCGGCTCGCAGTGGAGCCAGCAGCAGGTCCCCGTTGCGGCCGACGCCTCCGCCGAGTACCACGAGTTCGGGGTCGAGCACGGCGGCCAGCGTGGCGACGGCGTGCGCCAGCCGGGCCGCCTCGACCTCCACCACCCGAAGGGCCGTCCGGTCGCCCGCTCGCGCCGCGGCGAAGACGTCCTTGGCAGTCTTGGCCGCGGCCAAGCCCATGGCATGGGCGAGCCGCACCACCGCGTCGGCGGAGACCGCGTCCTCAAGCGCCCCGCGCCGGGCGGACGGCGCCGCGGCCTCGCCCTCGACGGCGACCGGGAACATCGGCAGGTACCCGATCTCGCCCGCGGCGCCGTGTCCGCCGCGGAACAGCTTGCCGTCGGCGACCAGGCCCGCCCCGAGACCGGTGCCGATCCACAGGTAGGCGAACAGCCGCGAGCCCTGACCTGCGCCGAACGCGTACTCGCCGAGGGCGGCCAGGTTGGCGTCGTTCATCACCTCGAGGCCGGTGCCCAACTCGGCGCGCAGCCGGTCGAACAGATCACCGCGGCCCCACCCCGGCAGGTTGACCGCGTACCGCACCCGGTGGGTGCCCGGATCGGCCACGCCGGGGCTGCCGACCACCGTGTGCACCACCTGCGGCCAGTCGAGTCCGGCCTCCTCGGTGACGGTTCTGGCCAGCCGGGCGGCGGCGCGGACCATGGCACCGGCGGTCCGTGTGGTGTTGGGGGCGTCCCTGCGGCCCACGACGGTGCCGTCCAGGTCCGCGGCGGCCACCCGGATCCACGACCGTCCCACGTCGACGCCGATCACGTACCCGGCCGTCGGGTCGGCCTCGTAGAGCACGGCGGCCCGGCCCCGCCCCTGGCCTCGGCTGACCTCGCCGGTCTGCCGTACCAGCCCGGCGCGTTCCAGGTTGGCGAGGGCGGCGGAGACGGTCGGTTTGGACAGGCCGGTGGTGCGGGCCAGTTCCGCCCGCGAGGTGGAGCCCGCCGCGCGCAGCGCGGCCAGCAGCGTCCGTTCGTTGTAGGTGCGCAGCACGCCGCGGTTCCACGGCGCCCCGCCGCCGGACTCGTCCGCGCCCGTCGTTCCACTCACACCGTTCAGGACCGCTCCCTGGTCATACCTCGTCGCCCGAGCCAGCCTACGAGATCCCGGCAGCACCCTTGACCGGATTTTGTTAAGGAGAATAACTTGATGGCTCCTTGATGCGCCCATCCCAGCCAGAGGAGGTGGGGCGGATGGCGGCCATCGACCATCACGCTCCCTCGACAGCCGCGAGCGGATTCGACCGCAGGATCGGCCAGTTCCAGGCGAGTGCGATCAACATGAGCCAGATGGTCGGCATTGGGCCGTTCATCACCATCCCCAGCATGGTGGTGGCGTTCGGCGGGCCGCAGGCGATCATCGGCTGGATCGCGGGAGCGGTGCTGGCGCTCGCCGACGGGCTGGTGTGGGCGGAGCTCGGGGCCTCACTACCCGGCGCCGGAGGCTCGTACATCTATCTGCGAGAGGCGTTCCAGTACCGGACCGGCCGGTTGATGCCCTTCCTGTTCACCTGGACGGCGATGCTGTTCATCCCGCTGATCATGTCCACCGGCGTGGCGGGATTCGTCCAGTACCTGACGTATCTGTGGCCGTCGATGAGCCGGGACCAGGGCGATCTCGTCGGCCTCGCGATGTGCGCCGCCGTCGTCCTCCTGCTGTGGCGCCGGATCGACTCCATCGGCAGGGTGACCACGGTGCTGTGGGGCATCATGATCGCGAGCGTCGCCGCGGTGATCGCCGCGGCGTTCAGCCACTTCTCCGCGGCGCAGGCCTTCACCTATCCCGCGCACGCCGTCGCGATCGGCAGCGGGAAGTTCTGGCTGGGCTTCGCGGGAGGCCTGACCATCGGGATCTACGACTACCTCGGCTACAACACCACCGCCTACATGGGCGCCGAGATCAAGGATCCGGGTCGGGTGCTGCCCCGCTCCATCATCTACGCGGTCTTCGGGGTGATGGCCATCTACCTGTTGATGCAGGTGGGCGTGGTCGGCGCCGTCAACTGGAAGGACATGACCGACCCCAACAACCCCGCCTCGCAGTCCGTGGCGTCGGTCGTGCTTCAGCGGGCCTGGGGCAGGCAGGCCGCCGACGTCATCACGGGCCTGATCCTGGTCACCGCCTTCACCTCGGTCTTCGCCGGGTTGCTCGGCGGCTCCCGGGTGCCTTACGACGCCGCTCGCGACAAGGTCTTCTTCCGGCAGTTCGGTCGGCTCCATCCCAAACACCGCTTTCCGGCGCTGAGTTTGCTGGTCATGGCGGCGGTGACCGCGCTGGCCTTCTACCTCAGCCGCCATGTCGGCACGTCCGCCAAGACGCCTCCGCTGACCGTGCTGATCACCTTCCTCACCACGGTCATGGTGATCGTGCAGGCATTCGCGCAGATCGCGGCCGTGACGGTGCTGCGCAGGCGGCAGCCGAACCTGCCGCGTCCCTACCGGATGTGGCTCTACCCGCTGCCCAGCGCCGTCGCGCTGGCCGGTTGGCTGGCCGTCTACGTCTTCGCGGACCGGAACAACCCCGGGCTGCACCCGATCGAGTGGTCGCTGGCCTGGGTGGCGTTGGGCTGCGTCGCCTTCCTGGTCTGGGCGAGGACGGAGCGCACCTGGCCGTTCGGCCCCAAGGAGATCCGCGAGGAGTGGGCGGTGACCGCCACGCGACCGGAGCAGCGCCGGTGACGCCGGTCGGCGCCGGACCCGAGGACCGCCAACGCACCGCGCACGACGAGGACTTCGTCCTGGGAATCGACTTCGGCGGTACGAAGATCGCGGTCGCGGCGGCGGACCGCTCGGGGCGGCTGCTGGCCTCGGTGCGGCTGGACACGCTGGCCGCCGACGGCGCGGAACAAGCCGTCCGCCGCGGGCTACGCGCAGCCGAACGGCTACGTGCCGAGACCCACGCGGTGAGCGGCGGCCGGTGTCTTGGAATCGGGGCGGTGAGCCCGGGCGTGGTGCGCGAGGACCGCATACCGCTCGCGCCGAACGTGCCCGGTTGGGAGCAACTCGCGCTGCGCCGGTCGCTACGCGACACACTGGGACTCGACGAGGTCGTCTGCGCCAACGACGTCAAGGCGGGCGGCGTGGCCGAGGCGCGTTGGGGGGCGTTGCGGAACGCCGATCCGGGGATCTTCCTCAGCCTCGGCACCGGGATCGGCGCCGCCGTGGTCATCGCCGGGCGGGTGCTGGGCGGCGCGAACGGCGCGGCGGGAGAGCTCGGCTACCTGCTGCCGGACGCCTCCGAGACGTCCGGTGCCGCCTCCGGACGTGCCCCTCTGGAGGAGTACGCGGCCGGGATCGGACTCGCCAGGCGCGGCAGCGAAGTGCTCGGACGACCGGTCACCGCCGCCGAACTGTTCGCTTCGGCCGATCCACGCGCCCGAGCAGTGGTCGATGACGCGCTGGACCGGTTGGCGGTGCAGATCGCCAATCTGGCCGTCGCGATCGATCCGCGGGTCATCGCCGTCGGCGGCGGCATGATGGCCTCCGCCGACCGCATACTGCCCGCGCTGCGCGCCCGCCTGGATGAGACGGTCCCCTTCCCGCCCCGTCTGGTGCCCGCGAGGTTCGTCCAGGACTCGGCACTGCGCGGAGCGGTGGCGTTGGCCCTGGACGCGGTGGCACCGGTATCCGGGACGGGGGCGCGCGGCCGTCTGACCGACGTGGCGTGATCCGCCTGCCACCGGGCCGGGCAACGGCCGTGCCTCGCCCACGTGACGCCCAACGGCCGTCCCAGCAGCGGGTTCAGCCGGACTTCCCGGAAGTTCGTTTGAACCCCGCTGCCCGCTGCGTCGTGATGTGTGGTGAATCTCCGACTCGGGGGAAAAGGAAAGGCAATCGGTCATGTGGAAAAGGCTTCTTGTCGGGCCGCTGACGGTAGGGATGCTCGCCGCGGGCGCGGCCACCGGGCAGGCCGCGGTTCCCGTGCACAGCACTGAAGGCAACACCGGCCCCACCATGGGGTCGATGAACATGGGCTCCATGAGCGGGACGCCTTTGGTCCCGAACTCCTCTGCCGCCGCGGGCAGCATGAAGTTCGACGCCAAGGCCACCTACCTGGTGGCCCGGCTCAAGGGCAGGAACGAGATCCCGGTGCCCGGCGGCCCAGCGGTCGGTGACCCCAACGGGAAGGCACTCGCGGTCATCAAGGTGAAGGGTTCGGTGGTCTCCTACGCCGCGAACTGGTCGGGAGTCACCGCTCCGACCATGCTTCACATCCACCAGGGCAGGGCGGGCGTCAACGGCCCGGTGAAGGTGGGACTCGCCACCACGGCCATGCCCGCCACGGCGACCGCGGCGGCGGGTGCCGTGAACGTCCCCGACGTGGCGACGCTCAACAACCTCAGGGCCCACCCATCGGACTTCTACGTGAACATCCACACGCAGAAGTTCCCCACCGGCGCCCTGCGCGGCCAACTCACCCCGCTCAAGCGGCCGGTGGACCTGATGCGCATGGTGCGCACCGGCAAGCTGCACGCCTTCATGGACGGCGGTCAGGAGGTCCCGGTGCCCGGCAAACCCCCCGTCGGCGACCCGCGGGGATTCGCCAGGGGCTTCATCAACGCCCGCAAGACCACCGTTGACTACTCGTTCACCTGGGTGGGCATCAACTCGCCGACCATGGGCCACATCCACCAGGGGAGGACGGGCGTCAACGGTGAGGTCAAGGTCCCGCTGTTCTCCACGCCGGTTCCCGCCAGCGTGTTCGCCATCTCCGGCACCGTGAACGGCGTCGACGCCGGTCTGGTCCGGCGGATCAACTCCCACCCGGGGAACTTCTACACCAACCTGCACACCGCCGAGTTCCCCGGTGGTGCCGTACGAGGCCAGTTGTCCAAGTCCGCGCGCCACTGGAAGGACTGACCTTCACCCGCAGGACACGGTGTCCGTCCGATCCGCGAGCCGGTGCCCGCCCCGGGCACCGGCTCGTACCCGTCGTCACGGCAGGCGCCGAGCATGGCCGGACCAGGCCGCGGCTGGCCTGGCGGCGCGTGGTCGCGATCGGCCGGAATCCCGCGACTGCGTGAGTGGACGTTGGGTTCAACACATTGTCCCGTGTTCCCGCAACGTCAGCAGCAGCGAAC
Organism: Streptomyces sp. PLK1-5; assembly: GCA_037034305.1. Lineage (GTDB taxonomy): Bacteria > Actinomycetota > Actinomycetes > Streptomycetales > Streptomycetaceae > Streptantibioticus_A. Next base: position 48,371 of record JBAGJY010000030.1, on the reverse strand, counting down.
GCAGCCCGTAGTAGCAACGCGACTTGACGGTGCCCTCGGGGACTGCGAGCAGGTCGGCCGTCTCGCTGACGGATCGCCCGTTGAAGTACACCTCGACCAGGACCCTGCGGTGCCGCTCGCTCAGTTCCCGCATCGCCTGGCGCACCGACCAGGTGTTCAGCAGCCGGTCGATCTCGTTGCCCAGTTCGTGCTCCTCGGTCAGTGCGTCGGGGTCCGAGTTCCGCACCTCGGCGGGCCGTACCCGGCGAGCCCGCAGGTGGTCGATGACGAGGTTCCGTGCCACCCGGTAGAGCCAGGGCAGCGGGGTGCCCTTCGGCGAGGAGAGGATCTCGGGGTGCTGGAGGGCACGCATGAAGGTCTCCTGGGTGAGGTCTTCCGCGAGTTGCGTGTCGCCGAAGGTGCGCCTGTGGAGGTACGAGAACACAGCATGGTGATGCCGCGCGACGAGGGCGTCGAAATCGGCTTCGGCAATGCGCGGGCGCACCGCGGCGATGTCCGGATCCTGGCCGCCGACTCCGTTGGCGGTTTGTCTCATCGTGTTTCTCCGTCGATTGGGTGGCAGGCCCAGCGACCCGTACGCAGGGGCGGGCTTCAGCGTCGTATGGCGGCGGATTCCAGCGCGGAGGGAGAGTGACCGCGAAAGCGGTTCGCGTGCCCTTGGGTCGCCGGGCCGCGTCCACATTCGGTGCGGGGGGGGCGGGCTTGGGCTCGCCACCTCGTCCCTCCTCGATGTCCGGTCAGCACGCCGTCGTGGTGCCGCGGGGCACCATGGTCGTGGGCGGGCGGCCGTGGCCACATCCGGGAAAACACCGCACTTGGCGAGCGGTGGTCCGCCGGTGGCGTTAGGTGGAAACACCTAGTGGCGCGGGCGACGCTCGCGGTGCGCCCCGAGAAGGGAGGTGGGCGCGATGGACCGCGTCCGTTTTCCTTCCTCGCGCGGCTCGGCTTCATTCGCCAGCGGCCAACTCCCCCGGCGGTCCGGGGACATTCCATCGCCCACACGCCATGCGACGGCCACGGCACGGGAGTTGGCGGCGAGATCGGCAATGATGTGCCTGCGGTGATCACAGTGGGGCCACGACATGAACCCCCGGCGGCCACCAGCCGTCAAGGGTGGGCGTAACCCCTTCTTCGTTCCCATCCTGAGCCGGGAGGAATGCCGGGCTGATGAACGGTGCGCAAGAGCGGCTGGCCCGCGCGCTGTACGCGCGGCACGCCGCGGCAGTCTGTCCGCACGCGCTGGCCGCCGTGAGTGGCGACCGGGAACGGGCGCGGGGAACCGTTCAACAGACGGCCGCCCTCCTACAGGTCACACCCCAAGCGGTGAAGTCCCCTGTCCCTTATGGACTCCACCGTCTCGTCCTCATACTGGAAGAACAGGAGTCGGCCTGGTGAAACGGAATCCCGCCTGCGCCGAACTTGGTGCCTACGTGCTCGGTCTGCTGGAGGCCCCGGAGTCGGAAGACTTCGAGGAACACCTGCTGGACTGCCCGCGCTGTCTGGACGAGATCGAGTCCCTCAACTCGGTACGCGACCTGCTGCTCCCCCTGGTCGAGAAGTCGGCGGAGCGGAGGGAGCAGTCCCAGGAGGACCCGGACAGGCACACCGGCAGCCCGCCGGTCCTCGCCCCGGACGACGAGTTGCTCACCGAACTGCTGCGCGACGTCGCCCGGCAGCGGCGCCGCCGCACCCGGCAGGTGGCGGCCGTGCTCACCGTCGCGGGCGCGTCGCTGGCAGTCTGCGGCGTTCTTTGGCGGCGTTCCCCAAGAGCGGGCGAGACGAGACCGTGACCGCCTTGTCCGTCCCGGGTACGGCATGCGGCGCCCTGAAGCGGCGCGGGAAGCTGCGCGATCAGCCGCAACGGCGCCGCAGACGGACGACGGCCCCTCACCGCACTGCCAGCGGTGTGCTCAGCCGCCGCGCCGCGCGACGGTCATGCGTGCGCCGTCCCATTCCGGTTGCAGGTCGACCTGGACCCGGTGTGTGGTCTCGCGATCCACCGTGCCACCGAGCTCGGCGGTGACCACGCCGATGCGCAGGCCTCCCCGCCCGGTGCCGGTGCGGTGTACCTGGACGGTGAACTCCAGACTCACCTTGTCCACGGTGAAGCCGAGTCGGTGCTTCTCACCCTCCTCCCTGGCCTGTTCGAGCTCCCCCCGCACCTGGCGGATCACCTCGGCCAGTCCTACGAAACCCTGCTCCTGGGAAATGACGCACCCCCCTGATGTCTTGTCAGGTCCGAGTATGCAGGAGCCGAGCGGGGCCAGGGGAGGCTTGTGGGAAACTCCGGCGGGGTGAGGAGTTGCGCGCGTATGCTGTTGTGATATGGAGGCCGACGGGGGAGCCAGAGTCGACGCTTCCTGGGATACGCCGCCCTGGGCGGCCCGGATTCGGCGCGACAACGGGAAGATCACGGGCACGGGGATCTTGTTGAGCCCGGACCGGGTGCTCACCTGCGCCCATGTGGTCGCCGAAGGGGAGCGCTTCACCGCGGAGTTCGTCGGGGCACGCGAGGCGCGAGTGCCGTCGGTGGCGGCCTGGGTGCTCAAGGACGCCTACGTGCCGGAGAACCAGGACGCGGACGGCGACCCCAGTGGAGACGTGGCGCTGCTGCGCATCGACCCGCCGAGACCGGCGGATGACGCGGTGTCGCTGTACCGGCTTTCCCCGCCGAACCGGAACGTACAGTTCTACGGCTTTCCGCCCGGGTACAACGGTGGGATCTGGTTCCGGGCCACGATCATCGGCGGCTGCGGACGCGACGGGCAGCTGGAGTTGGTGCCGCACACCCCCGGTGAGCTGGCCCGCCCGGGATGCAGCGGCGCCGGTGTGGTGGACACCCTGACCGGCCGGGTCATCGGTATGGTCCTCAGCTCTCAGGCGGACCGCGACGGTGGCGCCTTCTCGTTCATGAGCCCCGCCGAGACCATCGTCCAGCACCTGCCCCAGGTCGCCGCGTGGACGCGGGGCAGGACCGCTGTCGACGAGAAACTGCGCTCGGGCAGCGACGCGCCGCTGCTCGACGAGCCGTTCGCGCAGCGGCTCACCCGCTGGTTCCGGGGCGGCGACGAAGGCCAGGTGAAGATCAGCCTGGTTCCGGCGGACAACCGGGCCCGGTCGCAGACGCTGCGCCGCGCGATCACCCTGGCGGACCGGGAGTCGCGTACCCTCGTGTCCACCAGCCGGGCCTCGTTGGACCCGCCCGAGACCGTCCCTTCGGCCGGGGGCCACGATCTGGCCGTGGACGCGGCGGGGCTGACGGCCGCCGAGATCGCCGAGCGCATCGCCGAGCGCATGGGTCTGTGCCAGGGCGAGGCGGACCAGGCCGTCGAACGGATCCGCTCCGCGCACGTCACGCTCACCCTGGTCGTCGTCGGGGTCGACGAGGCGGCCGACCCGCCCGCGCTGCTCGATCTGCTGGCGGGGCTGCGCGCCCAGGGGAACCGCCTCCTGCTGGTCTTCCGCAGCCCGGACGCGCACTACCGGCGTGCCCAGGCGGAGTTGGTGATCGGCCCGGCCCAGGAGCGGCAGGCGCGTCTGCTGCGTGAGTTGGAGGAGATCACCGGCCCGCTGGCCGGTGCCCTGCGGCAGCGCATGGGCCTGGTGCGGGCGGACACCGCGCGCGCCCTGGACGCCCTGGTGCGCACCCACGCCGTACGGGAGAGCGTGGAGCGGGCTCCGGGCGCGGGGCTTGGGCTGGGCGCGGATCTGGCCGCGTACGAGCGGGCCGCGGCGCGGGCGCGCGCCCGGCTGGCCGAGGCGGTCGACCGGCTTGACGCGCTGCTGGGCCGACGTGACGAGCTGCGCGGCAGGCTCGCCGGGTACCACGCGCTGTACCAGGGCACCGCGGACCGCGAGGACCTGGAGGCGGACGCCCTCTACCGGGACGCCTACGAACTGCTGTACGCCAGGCCCTGCGACCTTCCTTGCGCGGAGGAGGCGGTACGGCGGTACGTCGGGTTCGTGGAGCGCTGGGGACGCGGACGATCAGGGAACGGGGGTGCCGCGCCGTTATGACTGTGACGCCGAAGCCGTGCCCGCGGCCCGACTGCCGGGGCCGCATCATGGTCACCGGTTTCTGCGACAGCTGTCTGCGCCTGCCGCCGACCGCACGGCCCCGCACCGCGCAGGCGAGGTCCGCCCCCCGGCAGGCCCCGGCGACGGCCGAGGCGCTCGACCGCGACGGGCTCGTGGTGCTCCCCGACATCCCCGTGCCCGACCTCGCGGAGGCGGCCAGGGCCGTGGCCCGCCCGCCCAGCGGGGGCCGTCGGTGCGGCGTCGAGAACTGCGCCGGGACCATCGGTGTCGGCTACGGCGGCCGCCCGGCCCCGGACCACGGTTACTGCCCCGAGTGCGGTACGCCGTACTCGTTCCGGCCGCAGTTGCACCCCGGCGACCGGGTGGGCGACCGGTACCGGGTGCTCGGCTATCTCGCCACCGGAGGACTGGGCTGGGTCTACCTGGCCGAGGACACCCGGCTGCCGGGCCATCACGTGGTTCTCAAAGGGCTGATCAACAGCGGTGACGCCGCGGCCCGCCGGGCGGCCGTCGAGGAGCGGCGGTCACTGACCGCGCTGCACCACCGCGACATCGTCCGCATCATCACCCACGAGCAGCACCAGGTTCCCGGTGAGCCGGAGCCGACCGGTTACATCGTCATGGAGTACATCGGCGGCCGCTCCCTGCAAAGGCTGCTGGAGGTGTCCGACGAGGAGTTGGAGGAGCTCTTCGGGGGGCCCTTGTCCATCGACCACGTGCTCACGTACGGCTGCAAGATCCTCGGAGCGCTGGAGTACCTGCACGAACTGGGGCTGCTGTACTGCGACATGAAGCCGGACAACGTCATCCACTACGGCCGGGAGATCAAGATCATCGACCTGGGCGCGGTCCGGCGGATCGACGACCAGGACTCCGCTCTGGTCTACACCCGCGAGTACGCGCCGCCGAGGAAGGAGCGCGAGGGTCGCGGCTTCCAGATCGACAGCGACCTGTTCACGGTCGGCAAGACCCTCAAGGCGCTCGCCTCGCGCGCCGTACCGGCCACCGGGCTGGCCGCCCGCTCCTTCGACCGGCTGATCGGGCGGGCGGCCCACGACGACCCGGCGGCCCGCTTCACCTCGGCGAAGGAGATGTCCCGCCAGTTGTGGGAGGTGCTGCGGGAGAACCGGGCGCTGGCCCGGCATGAGCAGTACCCGGAGCGGTCCACCCAGTTCGAGCCGACCGCCGTGCTGTTCGGCGCCGACCTCGGCACGATCCCGTCCCTGGCCCACTGGACCGAGCGTACGGCGGGCAGTCCGCCGGTGCTGGACATCGCTCCCCCGCCGCCGGAGGAAGTGGTGCGCGGCCTGCCGCTTCCCATCCCCGACCCGGACGACGAGGCCGCCGTGCTGCTCGACGCACTGGCCGACGGCAGCCCCGAGCGGATCGCCGCGCGCTGGCGCGAGGACCCAGCGCTGCGCACCGTGGAGGCCGCGCTCTGGCTGTGCCGTGCCTACCTGCGCGGCGGCGGTTCGGAGCGGGCCGAGCACTGGCTGGGCGAGGCGGCGACCCGGCTGGGGGCGGACGCCGCCGGATACGACTGGCGGCTGTCCTGGCACCGGGGCATCATCCGCCTGACGCAACGTCAAGTAGACGCGGCTCAGGGTGAGTTCGTCGCGACGTACGCCGCCGTTCCCGGCGAGTGGGCGCCGAAGCTGGCGCTCGGTTACTGTGCGGAGTTCCTGGGCGGGGCGGCTCGGGAGGCCGAGGAGTACTACGAGGCCGTGTGGCAGCGGGACCGCTCCCAGGGCAGTGCCGCCTTCGGCCTGGCCCGGGTCCATCTGCGCCGCGGTGACCGGGAGGCGGCCGTGGACGTCCTGGACAAGGTGCCCACGACATCGCGCCACTTCGACGCGGCCCGCATCGCGGCCGTACGCGTCCTGGCCGGACGGCTCCAGGGCGACGGCCCTTCCACGGCGGGGCTGCGCGCGGTCGACGCCCGGCTCGCGGCGCTGCGCCGGGACGGGGGCGGTGGCTCGGGCGAGGCCCGGGACCGGCTCGTCGCCGAGATCCGGGAGAACGCCTACGCGTGCCGACCGCCCGGTGGATGGGCGGCGGGGTTCCCGTCCGGCGAACTGTTCGGGGACACGGACACGCTGCGGGAGTCGGGCGCGCTGCTCTACCGGAGCCTGCGCAAACTCGCCGACCAGGCGCGTGACGCCGACGAGCGCGGTGACCTGCTCGACCGGGCGTACGCCGTGCGGCCCGAGACGAGGTTCTGACGCGCAGGGCACAGGGACGAGGGGGGCGAACAGCCATGGGCGCAGCGCAGACCGGTTGCACCGTCAGACTCGCGGTCAGCCAGCAGAAGTACCTGTCCGCGCAAGGGCGGGAGCAGGATATGCACGCCATCGCGACGATCGCGGTGGACGGCGCGGTCGACACCGGGCCCCACCCGGCGCTGGCGCAGGTCCTGGTGGTCGACTGTTCCAGTTCGATGACGCGGCCGCAGGAGAAGTTCCGGGCGGCCAAGAACGCGGCCGCCGCGGCGCTGCGGATGCTGCCGGACGGCACGCCGTTCGCGGTGGTCCAGGGCACGCACACGGCGGCGATGGCGTACCCGGCGGGCGAGGTCATGCCCGAGGCCACGGCGGAGTTGCGAACCGTCGCGGAACGCGCCGTGCACAGCCTGCTGGCCGCGGGCGGCACGGCCATCGGCACCTGGCTCGACCTGGCACGCCGACTGTTGGCCGGGAGTTGCGCGCCCATCCGGCACGTGCTGCTGCTCACCGACGGCAAGAACGAGCACGACGAGGAACTACCGTTGGCCAGTGCGCTCGACGCCTGCGAGGGCCAGTTCGTGTGCGACGCGTGGGGCATCGGCGACGGCTGGGACGCCCGGGAGTTGCTGGGCATCGCAAGCCGCCTGCACGGCAGCGCGGACGCGGTGCGCGAGGAGTCGGCGCTGCCGGACGCGTACGAGAAGCTGATGCGCGGCCTGCTCACCAAGTGCGTTCCAGAGCTGGTGATCCGCGTGGCCCCCTCGCCCGGCACTACGGTCCGCTACGTCAAGCAGGTCTTCCCCACGGAGATGGAACTCGCCGCCAGCGCGACCGAACAGGGCGGCGGGGTGGCCGAGTTCACCACCCGCGCGTGGGGCAACGAGACGCGCCGCTTCCAGGTGTGCCTGTCCGCCGACCCGGCCGGGCGGCCGCACGGCGAGGACCTGCAACTCGCGGTCGTCAGCGTCCGCCTGCCCGGGGCCGCGGCGGTCCAACTGCCCCCGCCGCAGCCGTGTGTGGTGCACTGGACCGACGACCCGGCGCTGTCCCAGCGTACGGACGACCAGGTCGAGCACTTCCTGCTCTACCAGCGGCTCGCCAGGGCCGTGGCGGATGCGGCCGACGCGTACCGCCGGGGTGACCGGGACCGTGCCGAGCAGTTGCTGGGCACGGCGGTGGTACTCGCCCGAGGCGTCGGCGCGGAGCGTCAACTCGCCCAGCTGGAACGGCTGGTGGAGATCCTCGACCCGGCGGCCGGGCGGGTACGGCTGCGCCCGGACCTGGCGCACATCGACTTCCAGCACCTGATCACCGCGAGCAGCCACAGCAGCTACGGGCCGGAGCCACAACGGCCCGGAAGCACCAGCGGGCCGCTCGGCGCCACGCTGCCCTGCCCGGCGTGTGCGGAGCCGACGCCCGCTGCCGCCAGGTTCTGCCCGCACTGCCGCCACCGGCTGCGGGAGGGGTTGTGAGCACCACCGCGCGGGAGCTGGCCCGCCGCCTGTGGACGCTGCTGGCGCTCTGCGTGGCCGCGACCGCGGCGCTGTTCGGCGCGTACCAGGGCGTGCACACCGACGCGGTCCCGCTGTCCACCAGGAGCGCTCCCGCGGTCCTGGCCGTGGACACCGCGAAGGACGCGCTCACCCAGGCCAAGGACGACGCGGTGCGGGGCGCCGCGGGGAACGGCGACTTCCAGACCCGGATCTCGGTCGCCGAGCAGAGCCTCGCACTGGCCGCCTCCGACAACGTCACCAGCCTGAAGGGACGCCAGGCGCTGCAGACGGTGACGGGTCTGATCGCGGTCTACACCGGCATGGTCGAGCAGGCGGACGAGGAGCCGAGCGGATCCGCGCTGCGCACCGCCTACCTCGGTTACGCGGCCAGCGTGCTCGACAACCGCCAGACCCCGCAGGCGGGCGTGATGGGGCGCCTCGACCAACTCCAAAGCGACCAACTGGCCACGCTGTCCGGGCAGTCCTCCTTCGGCTGGCCGCTGTGGCTCGGCTGCGGGGCGGTAGCCGTGCTGGGCCTGGCCCTGGTGGTAGCCCTGGTGGAGGTGCAGCGGTACTCCCGGCGGCGCTTCCGGCGCCGCTGGAACCGTCCGCTCGCCGCGGCCACCGTGCTGCTGGCGGCCGGTACGGCGGTGTTGGGCCGGTTCACGTGGCAGACCCACTCCGGGATGGCGCAGGCCCGAGCCCGGCTGGCGCCGCCGCTGGCCGGGGACGCGATACAGCGGGCCGGGGCGGCGGTGGCCAGATGCATGGCGGGCACCGACTTCCGGGCGGCTGTGGCGGACTGGATCCCGATCGGAGGGGCGGCACTGATGGTGCTGATCGTGGCCGGGCTGATGCCGCGCATCGCGGACTACCGGTTCAGGGGCTCCCGGTGAGGCGGCCGGGTCCGCGGGCCCTCGGGATCGTCGGCGTGTGCCTGGCGCTGCTCGCCGCCGCGCTGGTGGTGGGCGTGCACGCCACTCGCTGGCGGGGTTCGGTCACCCTGCTCGCCAACTGGACCGGCGACGACGAGAAGCACTTCAGCGACCTGGTGATCCGCCACTTCGAGCGGGACTACCACATCCGCGTCGTCTACCAGGGCAGCTCCGCCGAGAGCCAGGTGCTGGCGGCCGACGCCGAGAGCGGCACACCACCGGACGTGGTGATCCTGCCGGGCCCCGGCGAACTGGCGGACTACGCCCGCCGCGGGCAACTCCAGCCGCTGGACGGCCTGGTGGACCCACGGGCCTTCGCCGCCATCTGGTCCCCCGCCCTGTCAGGACCGGACGGCAAGGCGCACTCCTACTGGGTGCCCGTCAAGGTAGACCTCAAGAGCATCGTGTGGTACCCGTCCCGGCTGCGGCCGGACCAGCTCGCCTCCACCGCGGCCTCCACCGCCGCGTGGTGCCTTGGCATGGGGTCGGGGGCCACCTCCGGCTGGCCGGGTACGGACTGGATAGCGGACATCCTGCTCCAGCAGGCCGGACCGCGGGTGTATCAGCAGTGGGCCACCGGCGAACTGAGCTGGCGTGACCCGCGCGTGGTGCGCGCCTGGACCACCTGGGGCCAGTTGGTCGGCGCCGGAAGCACCGCTACCGCCCGCCGCGCGCTCACCACCGACTACCCAGACGCCTCGGCAGGGGTGGCGGCCAGCCCGCCGACCTGCGCCCTGGAACACCAGGCGTCGTTCGTCCGCACCAGCGCCGCGTGGCGGAAGGCGCACGGCGAGTACGTCCACTCCTCCGCGCTGATCCCGGGCGCCGATCCGGGCAGCAGAGCCTGGCAGGTCTCCGGCGACCTCGCGGCCATGCTCCGCGACACCCCGCAGGCACGTGCGCTGGTCCGGTACCTGGCGTCGGTTCCGGCGCAGCGCGACTGGTACACCGGCACGGCGCAGTCGGGGTTCTCGGCGAACAAGCAGATGCCGTCCAGCGTCTACAGCGGCGATCCCACCGCCGCAGGCATCGCCCGTACGCTGAGCGACCCGGCCGCGGTGCACTGCTGGGACGCCTCCGACGCGATGCCGCGGGCGATGCGGGACGCCTTCTACCAGGCCGTGCTGCACTACCTCGCCCTTCCACGGGACCTCGACCAGCAGCTCGCCACCTTGGACGCGGTGCGTTCCCTCACCACGGCGAGCAACACACCGTCCCGGACGGCCGCCGCCTGGCTCCCGTCTGTCTGCGAAACAGCCAGCCACAGCTGAACGGCAGCCCCCCGGCGGCCGGTTGGGTCTCGCGGCAGCGGTCATGGTGGTGGAGATACCGTGGACGCAGAGGAGGGGTTGTCCGGCGTGGTGGGAAACGGGCGGTGCCGGTGGCGTCGTCCTGGTGTGACGGGGCGAAGGCGGATGACGGCGTTCAGGCCTCCCCCGGCCGCGGGACGCAACTCGATCCGCGCGCCGCTCGCGTGGGCGAGTTGCCGCGCGATGGCCAGGCCCAGCCCCGTACCGTCGGCCGGGGCGTTCGGGGCGCGCCAGAACCGGTCGAAGGCGTTGGCCCGCTCCGAGTCGCTCATTCCCGGCCCCTCGTCGGTCACATGGACCTCCACGTGCGGGGCGTGGTCACCGCCGCGGTCGGTGGCGACGGTACGGGCCAGGGTGACGGTCGTGCCGGGTGGGGCGGCGCGCAGCGCGTTGGCCAGGAGGTTGTCGACGATCTGCTCCAGTGCGCCTGGCACCGCCCAGACCTGACCGACGCGGTTCCCGGTGCGGGCGATGGTGATGCCGCGGTCGGTGGCGAAGGCGTTCCAGGTGTCCGCTCGGTCGTTCAGGATCGCGTCGGGGTCCACGGGCACCGGTGCGGTCTCCGAGCTCTCCGCGCGGGCGAGGGCGAGGAGGCCCTGGATCATGCGGACGAGGCGGTCGATCTCGGCCAGGGCGCTGTCGAGGTTGTGCTGGGCGTGTGGATGCAGGTCGGGTTCGAGGTTCTCCAAGCGCAGCCGCAGGGCGGTGAGCGGGGTCTTGAGCTGGTGGGAGGCGTCCGCGGCGAAGCGGTGCTGGGCGCGCAGCAGATGTTGCAGCCGGGTGGCGGTGCGGGTGAACTCGCCTGCCAGTCGGCGCAGTTCCGGAGGGCCGAGGTCCGCGGCGGGTGGTTCGGTCAGGGCGCCGTCGGCGAGTTGGGCGGTGGCACGTTCCAGTGCGCGTACCGGACGGGTGATCCAGCGGGCTAGGGCGAGCCCTATCACCGTCATGGCGGCGAGGACGGCCAGCGCGGCGGCGGCCAGCGCCGTCCACGCCGTGTGGATGCGGGTGGCCGTGGCCACGGTGGGCGACGTCAGTCGCACAGCGCCGCCGACCGTCGTTCCGGAGGCCACGGGGGCGGTGGCGTAGTAGGCCTGTGCGCCCGCGTCGCGCATGATGCCGCTGGTGCGCTGGTTGCGCAGGGCGGCGGCGATGTCGGGGGCGTGGGACAGGTCGCGCCGAGGGCGGCGGACGGCTGCGGGGACGGAGTCGGCGAGGGTGTTTCCGTGCCGGTCGACGATGGTCACCCGGGTGTCGGCGCCGCGGGCGAACTTGGTGAGCAGCGCGGGCAGTTCCCGCGCGTCCGCGGTCTCCACGTCCTCTTCGACGACCTCGGCGAGCACGACGGCGTCGCGTTCCAACGCGGTGGAGCGCGTCGAGGTTTCGCTGTGTGCGTAGACGACGCCGAAGGGGATCTCCAGGGCGAGAAGGACGAGCAGCGTCAAGGTCAGGTAGCTGAGCAGCAGGCGTCGGACCATGGGCCTGGTGTCACTGCCGGGTGGCGGGCGAGGTCCCGGTGAGGTGGGACGGGTCGGTGGGCACGGCGAGGCGGAACCCGACTCCCCGGACGGTCTCGATCCAGGCCGGGCGGTCCAGCTTGCGGCGGAGCGCCGCGATGTGGACGTCCAGGGTCTTGGTCGGGCCGAAGAAGTGCGGGTCCCACACCTTGTCGAGGATGTGCTGGCGCGAGTACACGGCGCCGGGGTCCTCGGCGAGCAGCGCGAGCAGGTCGAACTCCTTCGGGGCGAGGGCGATCGGCTGGTTTCCGGCGTGGACCTGCCTGGTCCGGCGGTTGATGACCACGTCCCCGACGTGCTGCGAGGCTCTGTCGCCAGTTGGCGCCACCTCCTCACAGGACGTCGCGTCGGCGGGGCGGGTGCGGCGGGTCACGGCGCGGATCCGGGCCACCAGTTCCCGCAGTCCGAAGGGCTTGGACAGGTAGTCGTCGGCACCGAGTTCGAGTCCCACCACGCGGTCGGTCTCGTCGGCGCGCGCGGTGATCATGATGATGGGCACGTCCGACCGGCTGCGGAGCGCTCGGCAGACGTCGATGCCGTCCATGTCGGGAAGCCCCAGATCCAGCAGCACCATCTCGGGCGAGGCGGCGCCGAGAGCGGCGGCCCCGGTGCCGACCCGGTGCACGGCGAAGCCGTATCGGCCCAGCCCTTCGACCAGGGGCTCGGCGATGGTGTCGTCGTCCTCGATGAGCAGCACGCGCACCTGGGCAGAGTCGCACATATCGGGCGGCGACTGAGGCAGTGTCACGAAGGCGTCCCCTTTCGGGTGAGCGTGGCCTCCTCCCGGTCGGCGGATGTCCCGGCCGGTTGCGGGACCAGGACGCCGGACGCCTGCCGGTGCGCGCGGCGGTGCTCGGCAGCGGCGGCGACCCGGACGGCAGCCGTGGCCAGCAGGCAGACCAGGCCGCCGAAGAGCAGGCTGTAGCGGGCGCCGACTGCCTCGGCGATCCATCCGACGAGGGGGGCACCGACGGGGGTGCCGCCCAGCAGGACGAGGAAGTAGACGGACAGCACTCGACCGCGCATACGGGGGTCGGCGCCGAGTTGGACCATCGCGTTGGCCGTCGTCGTCACCAGCACGGCGGCGAAACCGGTGGGTACGAGCAGGGCGGCGAACGCGGCGGGCGCGGGCATCAGGCCGACCGAGGCCTCCAGCCCACCGAACACCGCGGCGTAGTAGAGGAGTTGACGCAGGGTGGGTGGCCGGGTTCGGCCCGCGCCACCAAGCGCGCCGAGCAGGCTGCCCGCGGCGTAGGCGCAGGACAGCGAGCCGAAGGCAGTGGCACCGCAGTGGAAGACCTTGGTGGCCATCAGGGAGATGGTCACCTGGAAGTTGAGGCCGAAGGTGCCGATGACCCCGGCGAGCGCGATCGGCAGCAGCAGTCCGGGGGTTGAGCGGACGTGCCGTAGCGCATCGGTCAGGCGCACGTCACGGGGTGCGCAGCGCGGTGCGGCGCGCCGTTCGGCGGTACGCACGGTCACCAGCACGGCCAGGACCGCCAGATAGGAGGCCGCGTTCAGCAGGAAGACCGGGCCGGTCCCCACCGCGGCGATGGTGAGCCCCGCGGCGGCCGGGCCGATCAGCCGTGCGGCGTTGAACTGCGCGGCGTTCACGCTCACGGCGCTGGGCACCTGGTCGCGTTCGACCATCTCGCTGATGAACGCGTTGCGGGCGGGACTGTCCACGGCGGTCGCGGCGCCGAGGGCCAGTGCCAGCGCGCACACGTGCCAGACACGCACCGCCCCGCTGATCGTCAGCGCTCCGAGCAGGAGCGCCTGCGACGCCATCAGGCTCTGGACCACCACCAGCAGCCGCCGCCTGCAGCAGGCGTCGGCGACGACGCCGCCCCACAGCCCGAAGAGCGTCTGCGGGAGGAACTGCAAGGCGGTCACGAGGCCGACGGCGGTACCGCTGTGGTGGGTGAGCTGCAGCACCAGCCAGTCCTGGGCGGCGCGGTGCATCCAGGTGCCCACGTTGGACAGCAGTTGCCCGGCCACGTAGCGGCGGAAGTCGCGGACGCCCAGGACGCGCAGCGCCCGCCGGCCAGGCCGCCGCGTGTCGGGCTGGGACGGCTCAGTCACCGTGCCGGACAAGTGGCTCTCCGGTGCCGTCGGTCGGCTGGTGGCCCGTCGTGGCCGCGGCGGGTGTCGAGGGCCGCTCGTCGTCCAGGTAGTGGAATCCCGGCTCGGGGTGCATGAGGAAGTCGTGGTGGGAGATGTTCCAGGCGTACGCCCCGGCCATGGCGAAGGCCACCCGGTCGCCGGTCCGCAGCCGGACCACGGGCACGCGGCTGGCCAGGACGTCCTTGGGGGTGCACAGTTGGCCGACGAGTGTCACCGGTTCCCGATGGACCACGTCCCTCGGCCACGGCCAGGGCCAGGTGTCCGAGGAGATGATCCGGAACGGCTGGTCATGGCCCCTGGTGGCGGGGGTACGCAGATGGTGGGTGCCGCCGCCGACCACGGCGAACGCCTCGCCGTGGCTGCGCTTGATGTCCAGCACCCGTGTCACGTACCAGCCGCAGTACGCGCCGATGGAACGGCCCGGCTCGATGCGCACCGTCAGCCCGGGGTGAGCGGCCAGCAGGCGCCGCAGCCCGCTGCCGAAGGCGGGCCAGTCGAAGAGGCGCTCGGGTTCCGCGTAGTCCACCGCCATGCCGCCGCCCACGTTGACCTCGTCTAGGGGCAGCCCGTGGGCCCGGGTCCAGCGGACCGCCCAGCCGATGATCCGCTCGGCCACGGCGAGTTGGGCGGTCGCGTCGAGGCCGCTGGCCAGATGCGCGTGGACGCCGCGCAGCCGGATCCGCGGGTGCGCGGCGAGCATCGACACGCAGGCGTCGAGGTCGGCGGGGTCCATGCCGAACGGACTCGGGCGGCCTCCCATGACCAGCGGCAACCGGCCGAGGGGAAGCGGAAGGTTGACCCGCAGCAGTACGTCCACCGTGCCTTCGCCGACGAGTGTGGTGAGGACCCGAAGTTCGTGCGGGCTTTCCACGTGCACGCGCTCAACGCCCGCCCGCAGCGCGTGCGTCAGCTCGGCGACGGTCTTGCCCGGCCCTCCGAACGCGAGGCGGGATGACGGCAACAGGCTTCGTACGTGCCGCAGTTCACCCGCCGACGCGACCTCGAATCCGTCGACGTGCTCGCTCAGAGCACGCAGCATCCGGGGGTCGGAGTTGGCCTTGGCCGCGTAGAACAGTTCGGCGCGTTCGGGCAGCGCGTCGCGGATCACGCTGGTGTGCCCTCGTAGCGCCGCCAGATCGTAGACGTAGGCGGGCAGTTCGTCGTCGGACAGGTCCCGGACGCGGTGCGCGAGCATCGCCCTCACGGTGCGGCCTCCCGTGGAAAGTCAGCGGCCAGCGGGCTCGGCAGCGGTACGTAGGTCGCGTGCCGATCGGCCTTGCGTTCCCATCGCAGCAGAAGGTTGGCCTTCGCGGGCAGCGGCACGCCGGACAGCAGCGCACGCAGGCGTGGTGGGGCACCGGCCGTACGTGCGAAGCGGCCGAGGTGGTCGCGGACCAGTCCCCACAGCGCGGGCTCCAGGCCAGGGCTGATGTCGGCCAGTGCGCCGAGCAGTTCGGCGACGTGGTTGACCAGCAGGCAGTAGACGACCCGGTCCCAGCCGCGTTCGGCGCTGTAGGTGAGCGGCTCTCGCACCTCCTCGTCCATCGCGGCCAGGGCCTTGCGATGGTGGTCCGGGAGCAACTTGGTTCCCTCCAGGTCGCGGAAGAGGACCTGAGCGGGCCGCCCGTCGCCGCGCACCCCGATGAGGACGTTCTGCAGATGCGGTTCCAGGACGACGCCGTGCTCGAAGTAGGCGGCGAGTACCGGTGGCAGCAGCAGTCCCAGATAGGTGTCCCACCAGTCCAGCGGATCGGTGTCGGCGCGGGCCAGCAGATGGGAGATGTGTGCCGGGCTGGTCGGGTACTCATCGGCCACCGCCGCCGCCAGCAGGGGCGTGACGGCGGGCAGCAGGTGCCTGCGTACGCCCTCGCGCACGATCACGCCGAAGCCCTCCACCACCTCCCGGTCGCCCCGGCCGCCGCCGAGGCCGAGGGTGCGGTAGCCGGGCTCGGCCAGCAGCGCGCAACCGGCGTACCGCGTGGCCAGTCCGGCGAAGACCGGCCGCACGATCCGGTTCAGGGCGACGGCGCCGGACAACTCGTAGACGGCGTTCTTGCGCAGGCAGTTGGTTATCCGGACGTTCAGGCTGAACTTCAAGAACACATCGGTGTCCGGCTCGTAGACGGTGCGCACCGACGAGGTCGGCGCGACAGCCGGGCCGCCGGTGCCGAGGTCCACCACGTCACCGCGGGCCAGCGCCGCACGCAGCGCGGCGTTCGCGCGGAGCATCCGGAACTGCCACGGATGCACCGGCAGCACACGGAATCCGGGCTCCGCCGCCGGGCAGAGACGGTCGACGGCGCTGTCGTCACCCTCCGCCCGCACCAGATCAGCCCGTACCGCGAGGTGCCGCAGCGCGAAGCGTGAGCCGGTCTCCGGACCGTAGGCCAGCCAGTCCCGGGGGTCCCCGTCTCGGGCCTTGGGTGTGGGGTGGAACCGGTGCCCGTAGACGAGGGACTGCTCCGACGCGAGGTACTCGCATGGTGGCACCGCCCGGTTGCCGCGGGCTTCCAGGGTCGCGCGTACGGTCCCGTGGCTGGCGGACACCTGGTCCAGGAACTCCTCGTTGTCCGTCCCCTTGCGCAGGGTCAGCTCGTCGCGGACCAACACGGCCAACTGGTGCCAGCCGAGCGGGGACCATGCGGCATCGGCGTGGAGTTCCACCGGTCCGCTGAAGCGGTGCGCGCCGATCAGCGAGACGCGGCGCAGCGGGACTCGCAGCAGGACACCGCTGCGCGCAAGGCGCACCAGCAGGTGTCCGTCGGCGACGGTGACCTGGCGCTCGGGCGAAGCGACCTCGCGGATCAGGCAGTTGAGCAGGGTGTGAGCGGTCACGGTGTCAGCGGTCTGCGCGGGCGCACCGCTCGCGGCCACATCGGTTGGGGCGGTCATCTGGCAACGACTCCTCGGTCACGTCCGCTCGCTTCGGCCAGCGGGTTGGTCACGCCGACCCACTGTGCCCTGCCTGGGTTGTCGGCCAACCGCATGGCCGTGGTCGCCTTCAGCGGCCAGCGTTCGCCGAAGAACGCCTCCTCGTCACCGTTGCCGGGCCGCAGGTCGGCGTAGACGCGCCGCGCCACGGCGGCGACCGAGGCCCAAAGCCGCGCCGGTTCGGCGCCGCGGGCGCGGCAGAGCACGGACACGAGTTCGCTGAACGCCCCGCTGAGCAACGCCCCGAACAACTTGGCCCGCAGGGCCGGTACGTCGTCGCCCGCGCGGTTGCCGGCCAGACGCGGAAGGTGGAAGCCGTGGTGGGCCAGGCGCCGCGGGCTCACCCGGACACCGTCCAGGTCCCGGTACAGCACCCGCACCGGCCGCCCCTCACGCAGCACCACCAGTGTGTTCTGCCCGTGGGCCTCCAGCGCCACCCCCATGGACAGCAAGGTCAACGCGCAGGGAAGGACCAGTTCGGCGAGGTCGGCCAGCCAGCTCACGGGATCTCCGCGGACCACAGCGGCACCGGTGGCGTGCACGGCGGTCAGCGGTACGGCGATCTCGCCGGGTCCGAGGAAGCGCTCGTACGACTCACGCACCACCACCGCCAGGCTGGGACACGGGTGTCCGTCGACGCGTACCGCACCGCCTCCCACCTCGCGCAGGATGCCGAGACAGTCGCCGTAACCGGCCTTGTCCACGACGGCCGACACGAGGTCCGACAGCACCGGGCCGTCCGTGACCTCGGCGGGGGAGATCGTCCGCCGGTAGTTGGTGACCTGGACGTCCAGCGAGGTCTTGATGTGATGGCCCGGCAGCGCGTCCAGCGGTGCCAGCGACCGTAGGGACAGCAGCGGGCGGGCCCTGACGCACCGATCGGCGGTGACCAGGTCCGGATACCTGGGGACCACGTGGTCGCGCTGCCATGGATGCACCGGGACCAGAACCGTCCCGCCGTCGCGCAGCTCCCGCGGCCAACTGCCCGCCTCCAGCCAGCGGTTGACGGGCACGGCCAGTACCGCGAGATCGACCACGGGCCGGTGCTCCGGGGCGTACGCGAGCACTTCCGCCACCGACAGGCCCGTGCGAGTACGGCAGCACGGGTGCTGCGGATGACCGTCGACCACCGCCTGTTCGGCGTCGACGGAGGTTGTGACGGGGCGTGGCGCCCCGCCAGCGGCGGCCCGGGCCAAGGCGAGGTTGACGACGCTGTTGTCCAGTTCGTCGGCCAGCGCCCGCGCCCGCGGCGTGCTCAACGCCATCGCCGCGAGCAGGCCCACCGGGTCCGTGATCGGGCCTTGGGGCCCCTCGACCGCGAAGTGCGACGGCACCCGCGCGAACCGCTCGGCGCACCCCGCGTCCCCCACCAGTCGGCCGCCGCACGTCAACTCCACCTCCAGGGTGTCCCGCTGAACCCGCAACCCCCGTACCCCCGGCAGCGGCTCGCGTACCAACGCTCCCCACAACCGGCCGAGAACACTCGCCCGCGCTCCCGGCAGTTCAGCCGAGAACGCCTCAGCCAGCTCGGGCCGGGCCGCCCGGACCTCGTCGACCACCGTGTCCCGCACACTCCACCTCCACCAGCGCACAGACCGCCTCGCCACTGACGGCACGGCATCGACGCTAGGCGCAGTCGCGTGAGCGGAAAGCCAGTACGAGGCCAGGGGACGGCCAGCAGGAGGCCAAGAATTCAGCGCGGAACGACGACGCTGGGGCCGGGCGCCTTCCGGCACCCGGCCCCAGCTTCTTCTACTCGGCGGTGACCCGGCCCCGGCTAACGCTTCGAGGTGGGGGGGCGGTTGGCCAACCGTCACACGGCGGCGGTCAGTTGCCGTCGCCAGGGACGAAGAGCAGGCCCTTGGGGCTTTGCAGGGTGATGCCAGTGTTGAGGTGGGTCACCACGCCGGTGCGCTGGTCCACGACGGCCAAGGCGGGGTCGTTGGGCAGGTCGCCGGCCTTGGGCGCGGGCTGGGAGGCGAACACGGTGCCCGGGCGGACGCCCCTGGTGTCGGCCTTGTAGATCCTGCCTGCGGCCGAGTCGACGACGAACAGGGTGCCGTCGCCGGTGACCCGCTCGATGTCGTCCAGCTGCGGGGTGGCCGCGCCCTTGCTCGGGGTCGTGGCGTTGACCAGGTCCAGCTGGCTGACCGTCGGGCGCTTGGCGTCCAGGTCGCGGACGTAGACCAGCTTGCTGTCGGCCTGGGCGTCCTGGATCAGCGTGCCGCCGTCGCGGCCGGGGATCCAGCGGTTGGAGTCCGGGTCGGTCAGGCCGAGCCTGGCCCTGGCCGGGGCGCCCTTGGCGGGGTTGATCACGGCGGCCGTGTCGTTGACGCCATAGAGGCCGGTCAGCTTCGCGGTACTGCCGGACAGCTTCAGGGTGTACGTCGCGGCGGTGTCGTTCGCACCCGGTAGGGAGGTGTCGGGGTTGGAATGCGCGACGTAGACGGTGCCGTTGGCCGCCACACAGAGCGCGTCGGTGCCGCCGTTGGTGCCGTCGGTGCCGGTCTGGGCCGGGCTGGGGCTGTACTGGTAGTGCTGGACGGTCGCGGAGTCGCGGGTCGGGGTGATCGTGTAGAGGCTGGAGTTGAGGTCCTCGTTCACGGTGGCCAGGAGGCGGTGGTGGCGCGGGTCGGCGGTGAGTCCGTCGACGCGGCCGGGCAGCACCCAGTGGCGCAGCGCCTTGCCGGTCTTGATGTCGAAGCCGACGATGTCGGATTTGCTCCCGGCCGGAGTGCCGTCAGCGGCGGCGTTGTTCTGGTAGGCCGTGTAGAGCACGTTGCCCAGGCGGGTCAGGTCGTCGGGGTTCGTGTAACCGGCCGGGGCGGCGGCGAAGGGCGTGAGCTTGAGGCTGGTACCCGCGGGAGTGTGCTGCTCGGCCGGGGGCACGGCCCGGGCGGCCATGGCAGCAGGGCCGACCGCGGCGCAGAGCGCGCCGACCGCGGCCAGGCCCCCGAGGGCGGCGCGAGTGGTCTTACGCATGGACATGGGTTGCTCCAGCGAGAAGGAGAGGGAGGGGGGCCTGCGGCGTGCGCGGGCCCCCGTCACCCTGAACGACACCGCACGGGCGGGCAAGCGGATGACCCCTTTTCGAGGAACTGTTCACCTCGACGTCCGTGCGGGTTCGGTCATGCGCTGCTCGGTGCGATGCCACCACTCCCCGCGGCACCCTCGGTGCCGCCAAGAAGGGCCCGGCCGGAGTGAGCTGACCGGCGGGCGCGGTCAGCCTCCGTGCGCGGTGAGGGTGTAGCCCTCGGGGCCCTCGAAGGAGAACATCGGCCCGAAGGGGCTGTCGGCCATCGGCGTGAGGATCCTGACACCGGCGGCGGCGAGCTGGTCGTGCAGCTGGTACGCGTCCGGGGTCTCGAACCAGATCACCACGCCCAGGCCCGGTCGCGCGGTGTCGGCGAGGTCTACGCCCGGGAGCAGCTCGCGGACGGCGAACGGGGTCGGCTTGGTGTCGAACACGACCGCGTGGGGCGGCGATACGGCGGCCCGGCGCAGGCCGAGGTGCTGCTCGCAGAAGGCCGCCGCCGCCGCCAGGTCGCGGACTTGCAGCGCGACGAAGTCGGGGCCGTCGATGGTGACAGACATGTGTCTTCCCTCGTTTCCAATGTCAGGACTTTGACATACGCAACGCTAAGACCGGGCGCTCCTCTATGTCAAAATGCTGACATGATGGAGAGCATGCCGCCCGAGCCGCCGCACCCCGCGAAGGACGTCACCCACCACGTGGGATACCTGCTCAAACGCGCCCAGGCCGCACTGCGGGCCGCCATGGACAAGGTCCTGCGCGAGCACGGCCTGACGGTGCCGCAGTACGCCACTCTCGAACTCCTGGCCCTGCACCCCGGGATGTCCAACGCCGACCTCGCCCGCGCGACCTTCGTCACCCGGCAGTCAGGAAACGTCGTCCTGCGGGGCCTGCAGGAAGCGGGACTGATCACCCGTCCCGACACCGCCGACCACGGCCGAGCCCGGCCCGCCCACCTCACCGAGGAGGGCCGCACCCGCCTGGCCGCGGTCCAGGCCGCCGTCTACGCCGTCGAACAGCGCATGGCCGAGGCGATCGAGCCACAGCGCATGTCAGCGCTCCTCACCGACCTCGACCGCATAGCGGCGGCTCTGGAGGAATGACCCGCCGTCCCGGCCGCGCCCCGATGCTGGCTGAGCGTTGGCTGGGCCAGGGGGAAACGTCCTTCCAGGCCACGCCGTGCGATGACAGTGTGTCGAGGAAGCCTGCGGCTCACTCGATGGGGCCGCCGAACAGGCCGTTGATGGTGGCGAGTTCGGGGCAGTCCAGCACACTCGGTTCGCGCGGTGCGGGCAGACTGTTGAGGTGGTCGAGGTCGGCCAGCGATGAGCAGTCACCGACCCACAGCTGGCGCACTACCGTCAGGCGGCCGAGACGGCCGATGGTGCGCGGGTCGGGGCGTTGGGCCGTCGGCGCCTTCAACTCGTCGTCGGCGGCGGCGGTCGCCGCGGAAGGAGCAGCGGAGGCGGGCCTGCGGGTGCGGCAGTAGCATGAGGATCATGGGTAGGCGGTCGTTCGCACCCTTGCCGCCCGAGTTGCTTCTTGAGAGCGAAGGCGACTCGCAGGTGATGGAGCCGGGCAGGCCCTACACCATCGGCCGCGACCCGCTCAGCGACCTCGTCTGTACCGATCCCAGGGTCTCCTGGCACCACGCCGTCCTACGGCCCGCCGAACACGGCTGGACGCTGGAGGACACCGGCAGCACCAACGGAACGTACGCCGACGGTCAGCACACGCGACTGGTGGGGCCGGTGCCGGTCGGTCCCGGCAGCGTGTTGCGGTTCGCCAACCCCGATGACGGACCGCGGGCGACGCTCAGCGGCGCCCCGCCGCCCCCGCCGCCCGCCGTGACCGCCCCGGCCGAAACCCCGTCCGCGACGGGAGCGTTCCGCCAGCCCAGCTCCGTGCGGCCGCTGCCGGTCAGGACCCTCACCATCGGCCGGGCCCGCGGAAACGACCTGGTCGTGGATGACCTCGTGGTCTCCCGCGCCCACGCGGAGCTGCGCACCCTGCCGGGCGGCGGCTATGAGATCGTCGACGTGGGCAGCCACAACGGAACGTACCTCAACGGCCAGCGCGTCCAGCGGTCCCCAATCCGGCCCGGAGACGTGGTCGGCGTGGGCCACTCGGCGTTCCGGCTGGTGGGCGACGAACTGCAGGAGTTCGTCGACACCGGCGAGGTCTCGCTGACCGTCCAGGACCTGACGGTGTCCGTCGACGGCGGCCGCAGGACGCTCCTGGACCACGTCTCGTTCCCGGTGGGTGAGAAGTGCCTGCTGGCCGTGGTCGGGCCGAGCGGTGCGGGCAAGTCGACGCTTCTGGGCGCCCTCACCGGCCTGCGCCCCGCGGACCACGGCACGGTGCTGTACGACGGCCGGGATCTGTACCGGGACTACGCGGAGCTGCGGCAGCGCATCGGCCTGGTACCGCAGGAGGACATCCTGCACACGCAGTTGTCCGTCCGGCGCGCGCTCGAATACGCCGCTGAGCTGCGCTTCCCGGGAGACACCGGCAAGACCGAGCGGCTCGCCCGGGTGGCCGAGGTGGTGGCCGACCTCGGCCTGCGGGATCGGGTCGACCAGCCGATCCACAGCCTCTCCGGCGGCCAGCGCAAACGGGTCAGCGTGGCGCTGGAACTGCTCACCAAGCCCTCACTGCTCTTCCTCGACGAACCGACCTCAGGACTGGACCCGGGGATGGACCGCTCGGTCATGCGCATGCTGCGCGGCTTGGCCGACGACGGCCGTACGGTCATCCTGGTCACCCACAGCGTGCTCAGCCTCGATGTCTGCGACCGCCTGCTGGTGCTCGCCCCCGGCGGCCGGATCGCGTACTACGGGCCGCCGCGCGAAGCGCTGCCGTTCTTCGGTTTCGCCCAATGGCCCGAGGCCTTCGAGTCGTTCGAGAGCGACACTCGCCGTGACTGGGCGGCGCGGTACCGCGCTTCGCCGCTGCGCCGCGAGTACGTCACCGACGCCATGGACGTACGCCGCCCGGTCGCCGCCCCGGCGCCGGAGGTCGGCCCACCGCGCAAACCGCAGAGCTGGACCAGCCAGCTGCGCACCCTGGTCCGCCGCTACACCACCGTCCTCAGCGCCGACCGCACCTTCCTGGTGATCATGGTGGTGCTGCCCTTCGTGATGGGCGCGATGACCCGCGCCCTCGCGGGCGGCAGACTCACCCCTGCCACGGCGTTGAACGCCCTGCTCATCCTGTGTGTGGGCGGCGTTCTCACCGGGGCGGCCAACGCGGTACGGGAACTGGTCAAGGAACGCGTGATCTACCAGCGGGAGCGGGCCGTCGGCCTGTCCCGGTCCGCCTATCTGTTCTCCAAGGTCGTCGTGCTGGGCACGGTGACCGCGGTCCAGGCGGTGGTGCTCGCCATGGTCGGCCTGTTCGGCGTCCCGTTGGGTGTCAGGGCCGGTGCGGCTGGCCTGCCGCCGCTCGCGGAACTGACCCTCACGGTCGTCCTGCTGTCCTTCACCGCCATGATGGTCGGTCTGCTGATCTCGGCACTGGTGCGCAAGGAGGAGGTCACCATGCCGCTCCTGGTGCTGGTCACCATCGTGCAGGTCGTCTTCTGCGGGGCCCTGCTCACCCTCCACGGGGTGCCCGGTCTCAACCAGTTCTCCTGGCTCGTCCCCGCGCGCTGGGCGCTCGGCGCGATGGCCGGGACCGTGGACCTGCACCGGGTCGTGCCCGGCGCGCTGACCGCGGATCCGCTCTTCCGGCACTCGCCCGGGACCTGGGGACTCGATGTGGCGATGCTGGTCGCATTGTCAGCTGCCGCGGTGTTCCTCGTCCGCACCCTGCTGCGCGGCCGTGAACCGGCCATCATGCGCGGTTAGCCCGGCGGACAAGCACCGGGAGCGCCGCCATGTACGAAAGCGAGTTCCGTCCGACCCACGTCACCCCGCGGCAGGCGCTACCCGCCTGGGCGGAGACCGACCGGGGCCGGGAGCAGCCGTCGGCGTGGCTCGATCCGCTGCTGCCCGTACGGGTTACCGGCCGCAGCGGCGACTGGTGCCGGATCGAGTGCTCCAACGGATGGGCCGCGTGGGTGGACGGCCGCACGTTGCTCTCCATCCCCGACGAGCCGCCCGCCGCCGGGCTCCCGCTCGGCCCCGCCAGCGATCCGCGTCCGCTGCTGGCGCGGGCGGAGCAGGCGGTCGGCGGCTACCGCCGGGCGCTGGAGGAGCTGATGGCGGGCCGTACGGACGACGCGGCGTTCCGGGCCAGCACCAGGGGCGTGCGGATCGGGGTGGTCGTCGACGGCGACCAGGTGTGGCTGTTCGACGCGGAGCACGACCGCTGGTGCTACTGCGACGGTCCCGCGCTGGCGAACTTCGCGGCCACCCGTGAGCCCTCGGCCGCCGCCCCCACCGCGACCGACCGGTCCACCGGGCAGGACGGCGACAGCACCCGGCCGCCCCCGGCCGCGAAGGAGCCGCCGTGACCGATGACCGGGGTGCGGCGGCGGAGCGCCCGTCGGGGATGGTCGGGCGGCAGATCGCCGCGTACCGGATAGAGGCCGAGATCGGGCGCGGCGGAATGGCCGCCGTCTACCGGGCGAGGGACCTGCGTCTGGACCGCACGGTCGCGCTGAAGCTGCTGTCCCCCGGGCTCGCCTCCAACGAGCTGTTCCGCGAGCGGTTCATCCGCGAGTCCCGGATGGCCGCCGGGCTGGACCATCCGCACATCGTCCCGGTCTTCGACGCCGGGGAGGCCGAAGGCGTCCTGTACATCGCCATGCGGTACGTGCCGGGCGAGGACCTGCGGGCGCTGCTCGACCGCCAGGGCAGGCTCTCCCTTGAGGCCACCGTGCGCATCGCCGCACAGGTGGCCTCCGCGCTCGACACCGCGCACGCCCACGGCCTGGTGCACCGGGACGTCAAGCCGGGCAACATCCTGGTGGCCGAGGGCGTCGACACCGACCATCCCGAGCACGTGTACCTCGCCGACTTCGGGCTCATGAAGAGTTCGCTGTCGCTGACCGGTCTGACCTCGACCGGACAGTTCGTCGGAACCGTGGACTACGTGGCACCCGAACAGATCTCCGGCAAGCCGGTGGACGGGCGGTGCGACGTCTACAGCCTGGCGTGCGTGGTGTACGAGGCGCTCGCCGGCACGCCGCCCTTCCGGCGCGACGACGACCTGGCGCAACTGTGGGCGCACGTCAACGAGCCCGCGCCGCCGCTGTCTTCGCACCGGACGGATCTTCCCCCAGCGGTGGACGGTGTGCTGGCGAGGGGGCTCGCCAAGTCACCGGCCGACCGCTACGGCAGCTGTCTGGCGTTCGTGGCAGCGCTGCGAGACGCGGGCGGCGCGGTGGAGGAGGAGACCGCACCACACCCCGCGACCCGGGTGGACCACGGCCCACCCGTCGCGGCGCGGCCACCCGTGCCCCCAGCGTGGGCCATGCCGGTGTTCGCGCCACGCGTGCGGTAGTCACGGGCCGGACGCGCCGAGTTGCGGAAGGCCTGGAGCACCGGCACACAATGCGGAAAGGGGCTGACCGGAAACATGGATCGTCGACGTCGCGCGGCAGGAGGCGCCAGTGAGTTCGCACCCTCCGTCCGACGGCCCAGGCCGCCCTCCTACCGGGCCGCCCGCGGGCCCGCTGTCCGGCCAACCGTCAGGGCCGCGCGCCCCGGGGCCTCCCCCGCCGCCCGCTCCGCCCGGCGGCGCGGGGCCCGGCCGCTCGGGGCCGCCGCCAGGCCCGTGGTGGCGGTCGCCCCGGAAGGCGGGGCTGGCCGCTGGGGTCGCGGTGCTGGCCGTGGTGGTGGGGTTGCTGCTGAGCAGCTTGCTGGGGGCTTCGCCCCACAAGGAGGTGCTGCTCCAGTCGGCCGCGTCGACCGGCCCCGATCCGTTCACTCCATCGGCGGGCCATGCCGCCACGACGACCGCTTCCCCGGCAGCCAGCACACCGTCCTCCACCGCCAACGGCATCCGCGCCGTCCCCGGATCGACCGCCGGGCTGTACGGCGGCTCGATGAACAACTCGAGCTGCGACGTCGACCGGCTGGTCGGCTACCTCACCGCGAACCCGGACAAGGAGCGAGCGTGGGCCGGGGTGGAAGGCATCGACAGCGCCGCCGTGCCGGGTTACCTCCACTCGCTCACCCCCGCGCTGCTGCGGGCCGACACCCGGGTGACCAACCACGGCTACCGCAACGGGGCCGCCACCAGCTTCCAGTCGGTCCTGCAGGCGGGCACCGCGGTCCTGGTCGACAACCGCGGGCTGCCCAGGGTGCGTTGTGCCTGCGGCAATCCACTGACGCCGCCGCTCCTGGTGGCCAACCCCCGGTACACCGGCCAGACCTGGCCCTCCTACCAGCCGTCGAAACTCGTCGTGGTCACCGCGGCACCGCAGCCCCTGACGGTGATCACCCTCATCGACATCCAGGCCGGTACCTGGTTCGAACGGTTCACCGGCGACAACGGAGGCCGGGATCAGCCGGTCCCGGCGCCGACCAGCCAGCCGTCCGGCTCACCGTCGCCGTCCCCCAGCTCGCCGAGTGCCTCGCCCTCGCCCTCCTCGCCGTCCCCTTCCGCACCGTCGACGGCTCCCAGCGCGCCCTCCACTCCGACCACCCCGCCCACCAGCCCACCGGCCCCCTCACCCCCGTCACCGTAAGCCCGGCAACGACGGTCACCGCCGGGTCAGGGACTGGATGACGCGTGCGCTGGGCCGTGGGACGCGGTCGCGGTCGAACAGGCCGAACGGAACGGTGTCGCCGCCGTGGGTGACAGGAATCCGCCCTCGGCCGCGAACCACACTGGCAGGGCGGTGTGCGGAAGGCGGACCCACAGGGTCAGGCCCGCTTCACGATCGGCGAGGAGGATCTGCCGGTAGTGCTCGATCGCCTGGCGGTCGCGCTGTCCCGGCTGCGGTTCGATCCGCGCCCAGTCCAGGGACGGCTGGTTGGGCGACGGAAGACGCAGCGACGGGTCGCGCGAGTGCTGACGTCATCGCCACCTGCCCGGAAACGAAGGTGTGGCACACGTCAACGGGCGGTACGGTTCCCGGTGTTGAGGAGTCTGTCATGCCGGTACCCGGTTGCGGCCCAGGGCACCTCGGGGCGGCTCATTCGAGACCATCGCTCGCGTAGCTCTCACGGACTGGGTTGCCACCTCTCGGGTCCACACATGGCCGTTCGGGCGGCGGCCGCGAGTCCTCCTCGCCCTGTCGGGCCATTGACACTCCGCCGACATCTTCAGTACGGTCCCAAGCGCTAGACAGGAAGCTTTCCTGTTAGTAGCCCGTAGAAGGACACCGCAGGCTGCAACTCCCCTTGCGATGCCGCAGCTTGAGCCTTGCCCGCGGTCTCTCCTCGTGCCGAACGGCATCACACGGGCTCCCCATCCCGGGGCAGACCGCGGCGCCACCCCCACAGCCGGCGCACCGGTCGCGTTGTCCCACCCCCACGGAAGGGATGTTCATTGCGCACGACCTCTTCATCGCGTTCCGGACGCGGAGTTCGCGATTCGGCCACCGCCCTCCCGCCCACAAAGGGCCATCGTCTGAAGCCACCGCTGGTACTGGCCGCGAGCGCCCTCGCACTCTCCCTCGTCTCACCGGCCGCGTCGGCCAACGCCCTCCCCCTCGACGGGAGCGCTCACGCCCACGGCGGCCGGGCCGCGGAGAGCCAGACGCTCAGCGTCAATGTCACGTCCTACGGTTACAACGACAACGACGACGGCAACGGCCACTACGGCACAGCCCAGATCGCCTACCCCCAGATCCACAGCGAGGCGACCGAGGACACCGGCACCTACGACCACCCGGCGACCTTCGCCACCGACCCCGGCGAGTTCGCCCCCGGCACCCGCATCTACGTCCCGTACCTCCAGAAGTACTTCATCATGGAGGACGGTTGCGCGGAGTGCAGTTCGGACTGGCAAAACGGCGTCCACCACGTCGACTTGTGGATGGGGCCTGCGAGCACGCAGCCGGAGCCCGCCCTCGACAACTGCGAGGGCTCGATCACCCAGAGCTCCGACATCGTCGTCAACCCCGATCCGGGCCTGCCGGTCGACACCACCCCGATGTTCTCCGACGGGCAGTGCACGGTCGTCCACCACTGAACCGTTGCTGAGGGGCCGCTACCGTCGGCCTTCGGCCGTAGCCGGAGGCCGACGGACGCACGGGCCGCGACACGCAGCGCTCGCCACGCGTGAGTGGTGTGCGCACGCAGGGAGCGCGTCAGCGGTTCCGTGCCGCCCTGCCCATAACACCCCGCTCCACACCAGGCACACGGTTCGTGACGACCGCCGCCTTCCCCGGCCAGGCCTACGTGTGGGCGGTGGTCCGATGCGCTTCGATCCCCCCGAGGAGGCACTCATGAAAACTCGCGTACCCAGACCCGCTCTCGCCGCCCTACTCCCCCTCACCGCCGCCGCGTTGCTGGTCGGCACCGAGCAGCCAGCCAACGCCGCGGTGGCGGCGTCCACCTGGCCCGCGCACTATGCGGCCCCCTACCTCCAGATCGGCGCGGGCACCGCCGGTGACATGGCCGACGACATGGCCGCCACCGGCCTGAAGCAGTACACGCTGGCGTTCCTCATCCCGGATCAGGGCTGCACGCCCAAGTGGGAGTACAACGGCGACCCCGTCGGCGCGTTCAGTGCGGAAGTCAACGCGCTCAAGGCCAGCGGCGGAGACGTCATCGTCTCCTTCGGCGGGGCCGCGGGCGGCGAACTCGCCCAGACGTGCACCTCGGTCTCCGATCTGACCGCCGCCTACGCCAACATCGTCAACACCTACGGCGTCACCCGGCTCGACTTCGACATCGAAGGTGCCACCCTCGATGACACGGCCGCGAACACCCGACGCGACCAGGCGCTCGCCGCGTTGCAGGCACAGGACCCCTCGGTCCAGGTGGACTACACGCTGGCGGTCGCCCCCGACGGCCTGCCCTCCGCACAGACCGGGCTTCTCCAGGACGCCAAGGACAACGGGGTCAACGTCAGCGTCGTCAACCTCATGACCATGGACTTCGGCGACGGGCACAACGCACTCGCGGACGCCGAGTCGGCCGCGCAGGCAACAGCCGGTCAACTCGCCAACCTCTACGGCGTTTCCAACTCCCAGGCGTACCAGATGATGGGCCTGACGCCGATCGCCGGGCAGAACGACGACAACGAGTACTTCTCCCAGTCCGACGCCGCCACGCTGGAGAACTTCGCCGCCTCCAACGGAGTCCAGGAACTGTCCTTCTGGGAGGTCGACGGTTACGACAAAGCCACCGGCTACGCCTACTCCAGGACCTTCAACCAGCTCAGCGCCCAAGCGCAGACGTCAGGCACACGGCCGCGGAACGCCGCGCGCTGACACCGCCTGAGCGGGTCGTGAAGGCGTTCCGGAGGGCACGGAACGCCTTCGTCCCACACCGCCTGATCGCGACATGGCGTATGCGCGCGCGGGGTTGACCGCGCGGAGAAGGGTGCCCTACAGTCCGCGACAGTTAGGAAACTTTCCTAACTGATCACGTGCAAGCCACCGATCCCCCACGAGCAACGGAGGCTTTCCATGAGGCGTTCCAGAACACGGCACCTGCTCCCACTCGCCGTCGGCGCGGCGCTCACCCTCGCCGTCGCCGCCCCGGGACCAGCCACGGCAAGTCCTATGGCGGCGCCCCGAGTTGACCCGCAGACGGTCGTCATGATGGACGACATCACCGCCGTCTTCGAAAACGGCACCGCCACCCCGCAGTACGGCTACATCGAGAACCTCAACGACGGCTGCGGCTACACCGCGGGGTGGATCGGCTTTTGTACCCAGACCGGTGACATGCTCAGCCTGGTCAAGCAGTACAACTCCGCCGAGCCCGACAACGTACTCGCCAAGTACACCGGCACACTGCAGCAGTTGGCCGACTCGGCGAGTGACGACACGTCCGCGCTCGGCGGCTCCTTCACCGACGACTGGCGGCAGGCCGCCCAGGACCCGCTCTTCCGGCAGCTGCAGCTCCAGGTGGGCCACGACACCTATCTGACGCCCGCCGAGAACCTCGCGGCACAGGAAGGGATCAAGACCAACCTCGGCCTGGAGAACCTCTTCGACACGGCGCTGATGATGGGTCCCGGTGCCAGTGACTGCGACGGCGTGGTGAAGATCGCCCAGGAGACCGACTCCGCCCTGGGCGGCAACCCCGCGTCCGGCGTCGCCGAGTCCCAGTGGCTGGCCCAGTTCAACACCATTCGCCAGCAGCACATGACCAATCCCTGCACTCCCGGCCGCCAGAACGACTGGCCCAGCGCGACCGACCGGTCCCAGGCTCTGCAACAACTTGCGGACCAGGGCCAGTGGGACCTGAGCGCCCCGCTGACCGTGGGCGCCGACTTCAACATCACCATCAGCGACCCTCATGACTGAGCCGCGTCAACCGTGACAGGAAGGGTCAGACGATGCTTCGAACCGTGCGACGACAACTGATCGCCCCGACCGCCGCGGTGATCGCCGGAATGCTGCTGGTCCTCGCCTCAGTCGCCAACAGTTACGCGGCGCCGGGCGACCCGGCGGACTGGACCGGCACGTTCGACGGCTTCCACGGCGCGACCTGGGCCAGCGCCTGGGGCGTTGACACCTCGGACGGCCACAACTGGGGCTGGGACCAGATGCAGCCCGTCTCGGACCCCGATCCGTCGAAGGGCACCGCGCTGCGGGTGTTCTACGGTCAGGGCTCCGGAGCCCACTCGTGCTACCAGAGCGGGGACTGCCCCAACCCCGGCGGCGGCCAGTTCTACATGGACCTCAGTGCCCTGGGCCGGTCCGACCTCGCCAACGCGCCCCGCCTCGACCTTCGCTACTACGTGAAGTTCGACTCCGGCTTCGACTTCGGCCGGGGCGGCAAGCTACCGGGCCTGTACGGCGGCACGCCCGGTTCCGAGAGCGGCGGGAACCACGACGGCAGCGCCTTCTCCACCCGCTACATGTGGCGCGACCACCCGAGCACCGGAGCAGGTGAGATCTACTTCTACTCGCCCACCGGCAGCGGTTACGGCGACGACCTGGGCCTCGGTGACTGGCAGTGGCAGGGCGACGGCCAGTGGCACGCCGTCGAGCAGCAGGTCGACCGCTCAGCGGGCACGGTGACCGTGTGGCTCGACGGGCAGCAGGTCCTCAACCAGACCGGCATCTCGGGCCTGGACCAGATCCCGTTCAGCGGCGTGTTCTTCTCGACCTTCTTCGGCGGCAGCGACAACACCTGGGGCCCCGGTCAGGACGAGAGCGCCTACTTCGCCGACTTCCGGCTGAGCACGCAGTACATCGGCCCCTGACCGCGCGCAGGCGCGCAACGCCGGTACCACCCCGTGCGGGGCCAGGCACGCGCCTGGTCCCGCGCACACCCACCATCGACCAGGAGACCAACCATGCGGACATCCAAGCGCTTACGGACATGGCTGAGCGCAGCACTCGGCGCCGTGACCTTCACCGTGCTCGGCAGCGGACAGGCCTGGGCCGACATCCCCTTCGGCCAGCCGATCGACGGCACGGCGACCTACTACAACGATGCCGGGTACGGCGCGTGCGGGACGCAGATCGACGCGTCCTCACAACCGCTGGTGGCGGTCTCCCCGGCTTGGTGGACCGCCTCGAACCCGAACAACGACCCACTGTGCCAAGGCGTTTCGGTGCAGGTGACGTACAACGGCACCACCATCACCGTGCCGGTCACGGATCGGTGCGCGTCCTGCGACGCCAACCACATCGACCTCAGCCAGCCCGCCTTCCAGCAGCTCGCCTCGACGGACGCCGGTGTCATCAACGTGACGTGGCAGTTCGTCCAGACCGGCCAGAGCGGTGGCTCCGCGCGGGCGCCGCTTCACCGGCGTTAGCTGACGGCAGGGGCGGGCCGGTGCCACGGTCCGCCCCTCGACGCCCGCCCACCAAGCCTGAGATGAGCCGTCGCCGAAGGCGGCGGCTAACCGGCGTAGAGCTGGTCGATCTCCGCCGCGTAGGCCTTCACGATCGCGCCGCGGCGGAGCTTGAGGGTGGGGGTGAGCAGACCGTCCGCCACGCTGAACTCGTTGGGCAGGATCCTGAACGCCCTGATCGACTCGGCCCTGGACACCGCGGTGTTGGCCCTGGACACCGCCTGTTGTATCTCCGCGTGCAGGGCCTGGTTCGCCGACACCACTCCCCGGCCGCTTAACGCCGGTCCCCCGACCATCCGCTGCCAGCGGGTCAACGCCGTTGGCTCCAGGGTGATCAACGCCCCCACGTACGGCCGGTTGTCGCCCACCACGACGCACTGGGAGATCAGCGGATGCTGACGCAACCGCTCCTCCAGCAGCAGTGGGCACACGCTCTTGCCGCCGCTGGTGATGATGACGTCCTTGTTGCGGCCGGTGATGGTCAGATAGCCGTCGCCATCGAGGTATCCGAGGTCGCCGGTGCGCAGCCAGCCGTCCCGCAGGGCCGCCTCGGTGGCCATCGGGTCCCCCAGGTAGCCGGAGAACACCGTACTGCCGCGCACCCACACCTCGCCGTCGTGCGCGATACGCACCGAGTTCCCCGGCATCGGGCGGCCCACCGTGCCGAACCGCACCCGGCCGAGCGGCTGGGCGGTGACCGCGCCCGTCGTCTCGGTGAGTCCGTAGCCGTCGTACACCGTGATGCCCGCGCCCGCGAAGAGCAGGCCCAGGTCCCTGCTGAACGGTGAACCACCGGTGACCGCGTACCGTACCCGCCCGCCGAAGACGGCCCGCAGTTTCCTGTACACCATGCGGTCGAAGACCGCGTGTGCCGCCTTGAGGCCCGGGGCAGGTCCGCGTCCGGTACCC
This sequence comes from Streptomyces sp. PLK1-5, assembly GCA_037034305.1. Taxonomy (GTDB): domain Bacteria; phylum Actinomycetota; class Actinomycetes; order Streptomycetales; family Streptomycetaceae; genus Streptantibioticus_A. Next base: position 15,981 of record JBAGJY010000030.1, on the reverse strand, counting down.
CAGGCCAACTGCTCCATCGCTTCGGCGTAGCGCACGGCCACATCAGCGGCCTTGTCGAAGAGGTGTCCGCGCCCCGCCTCCTGCGCGGCACCTCGCGCGCATCGCAGTATCCGTTCGAAGACATACGGCACGGCGAAGACGAACGTCGGCCCGAAGGAGGCGAAGGCAGACAGCAGAGCGTCCGCGGTCAGGCGCGGCTCATGCCCCATCATGATGCCTCCGCGCAGACAGGCGACCTGTACCACCAGCCCGTAGACATGCGACAGCGGAAGGAAGGTGAGGATCGACGGCTGCTCGCCGGGCGCGGCGAGAAGTGAACTCCAGCCCGCGAGAAGGGTGTCGCACTGGGCGGCCAGGTTGAGATGGGAGATCAGGCATCCCATGGGTCTGCCGGTGGTGCCCGAGGTGTAGGCGATGACCGCGGGGAACTGCGGCTCGACCGACCAGCGCAACTGGTCCACCAGGTCATCGGGCACATCACGGCCCCGTGCCCACAGCTCCGGCACGCAGTCCCTGTCCATCTGCCAGATCCAGCGCAGCGCCGGGAGCCGGTCGCACACGGCTCCGACGGTCATCGCGTGGTCCTCTCCCTCGACCACGACGGCCACCGCCTGTGTGTGGGAGAGCATCCAGCAGACCTGCTCCGCCGAGGACGTCGGGTAGACGGGGACCAGTTGGGCGCCGATCGACCAGAGCGCGTAGCTGAAGAGCGTCCACTCGTACCGCGTCCGCGCCATCAGGGCCACCCGGTCGCCGAAGCCGATGCCGCCCGCCAGCAGGCCCTTGGCGAGTGCCACGACCTCGTCGCGAAACGCGGCGGCGGTCACCGCGGTCCACTCGTCGGGGTGGGCGGGGTCACGTTTGGCTAGCAGGACTCGACCCGGTTCACGGGCGGCGACCTCGTACAGCGAGTCGGCCAGGCCACCTGAACGCAGCGGTTCGACGAGGAGAGGGAGACTGAATTCACGCATGGTGCCCCCTTCTTGAGCCAGGGCTCGTCCCCCGTTGACGGTGAGGAGGGAGCGAAAACTACCGGCCAGAGGGCTGGCTGCATAGGGCACCGGCCGATTTTGATGATGGCTGACGCGAAGTCTCCGCACGACCTCCTTTGTTACTGGCGGACACCGGGGTAATTCGCCAACTCCCTTTGCCTGCAACGGGATTGGCACGCGTGTTCGCGGCTTCGTCGGGCTGCCCCGGGCACCGTGGTGGCCCGGGGCAGCCCGCGGCGACGCTTCGCTCAGGAGGCGCGTAGCCAGGCCGTTGCGTTGCCGGGGAGTCGGCCCGCCTCCACGGGGGCCGAGGAGAGCAGGACCGTTCCCCACTGCGCGGGCAGTGTCAACGGCGCGTCGCCGAAGACGACGACGCAGGTGACCTCGCCGCGCCGGAAGGCGAGGGCGTCGTCACGGCCGGGAACGTCGAGCCAGCTGAGCGTCTCCACCTCGCCCGGGAACGCGGTACGGCGCAGCCGCAGTGCCGCGCGGTACAGCGACAACGTCGAGGTGGCGTCCTGGAGTTGCTCGCGGACGGCGTACTTGGCGAACCACTCCGGTTGCGGCAGCCACGGTTGCGCTCGCGAGCCGGGCGGTGAGAATCCGTGGTTCGGAGGCTGCGGCGTCCACGGCAGCGGCACCCGGCAGCCGTCGCGCCCGGGGTCGAGCTGTCCGGAGCGGAACCAGGTGGGGTCCTGGCGGGCGTGGTCGGGCAGGTCGAGTACCTCGGGCAGTGCGAGCTCCTCGCCCTGGTAGAGGAAGGGGGATCCGGGCAGTGCGAGCAGGAGCATGGCCGCGGCTCGCGCGCGCCGTTCGCCCAGTGCGACGTCGACCTGACCGCGTGGGCGGACCGCGGAGACGGTGGGGTCGACGGAGCGGTGGTAGGGCTCGGGCGTCACCATGCCGTAGCGCGTCACGGCGCGGTGGACGTCGTGGTTGGCGAGGGTCCAGGTGATGGTGGCGCCGGTGGACCCGATCTCGGCGAACGCCCGGTCGATGGAGGAGCGGAAGAGTGCCGCGTCCCACGGCTGCATCAGCAGGTCGAAGTAGAAGGCCTGCGGCAGTTCGTCGGGGCGCAGGTAGGCGGCGAGGTCGGTGACGGTCGGGGCCCACACCTCGCCGACGAAGGTCAGTTCCCGGCCGGGAGCGTACTCGCTGGCGATGCGCCGCCAGCGGCGGTAGACGTCGTGCACCTCGGGCTGGTTCCAGGCGTGGGCGTTGAAGTGGTCGCCGTCCCAGTCGGGGAGGTCGGTGTGCTTGTACAGACCGTGGGCGACGTCGATGCGGAAGCCGTCCACGCCGCGGTCGAACCAGAAGCGCAGCACGTCGTCGAACATCGTGATGACGTCGGGGTGGCGCCAGTTGAAGTCGGGCTGGCCCGCGTCGAAGAAGTGCAGGTACCACTGGCCGGGCCTGCCGTCCTGCTCGGTGACGCGGCTCCAGGCCGAGCCGCCGAACTGGCCGCGCCAGTTGTTGGGCGGCAGTTCACCGTCGGCGCCGCGGCCGTCGCGGAACAGGAAGCGGTCGCGCTCGGGCGAGCCCGGACCCGCGGCCAACGCGGCCTGGAACCACGGGTGGACGCTGGAACAGTGGTTGGGCACGAGGTCCATGAGCACCTTCAGGCCGCGCGCGTGGGCGTCGCGGACGAAGGCGTCGAAGGTCTCCAGGTCGCCGTAGTCCGGTTCGATTGCGGTGTAGTCGGCGACGTCGTAGCCGTGGTCCTTCTGCGGTGACGGGTAGCAGGGGTTGAGCCAGACTCCGTCCACGCCGAGTTCGGTGAGGTAGTCCAGGCGGGAGCGAAGGCCCGCGAGGTCGCCGATGCCGTCGCCGCCCGCGTCCGCGAAGGACCGTAGGTACACCTGGTAGATGACGGCGTCGCGCCACCAAGGCCGAGTCACGTGAGGGGGTTCCTTTCCTGGTTGTGCGAGTGGTGGGAGCAAGCGCCGGTGAACGCCGGAGTCATCCCTTGACCGCTCCGGCGGTCAGGCCGGAGACCACGGCGCGCCGGAAGACGAGTACGAGGATGGCGACGGGCAGCATGCTGACGATGGCGGCGGCGAAGATGTCGCCGTAGGGGATGGTGAACTGGCCGTTGAAGAGCGCTATGCCGACGGCGATGGTGCGGTAGCGGTCGCTGTTGTTGAGGGTGAGGGCGAGCAGGAACTCGGTCCAGCAGGAGACGAACGTGAAGATGCCCGCGGTGAACAGTCCGGGTTTTGCCTGCGGCAGGATCACCGAGAACACGGTGCGCAGCGGAGACGCCCCGTCCATCCACGCGACTTCCTCCATCTCCCTGGGGATCGACAGGAAGTAGTTGCGCAGGATCCAGATGGCGAACGGGAGGTTGAACGCGGTGTAGGCAAGGATCAGTCCCTGGTAGCTGTTGAGCCAGCCGATGTCGCGCAGCAGCAGGTACAGCGGGGCGGCCACCGCGACGGTGGGGAACAGCGAGATCATCAGCAGGACGACCATGATGTTGGACTTGCCGCGTACCGGCAGCCGCCCCAGGGCGTATCCGGCGAGCGTCCCCAGCGCGAGTACCAGCACGGTCGAGACCACCGAGACCAGGGCGGAGTTCTCCAGATAGGTGGCGAAGCCGTAGTGGCTGAAGGCGTCGGAGTAGTTGTTCAGCGTCGGCCGGTGCGGCCACAGTGTCGGCGGTACCGCGCCCAGTTCCCGTGGGCCCTTCAGGGAACCGGCCACCATCCAGTACAGCGGGGCCGCGGTGAACAGTGCCACCAGCAGGGCGGCGAGATGGGTTCCGGTGAGCAGGCGACGGGGACCGCGGACGCGTCGTGTGCTGGTGGTCATATGCCTACCTCCTCGTTGCCGACCTGGGAGCGGAAGACCTTCAGGAACAACAGGCACCCGACGAGCACGATGGCAGCGGTGCTGGTGGCGACGGCGGCTCCGGGCCCGAACTTCAGGTCCTGGAACATCGCCCGCCACCCGAGCATGGCCAGCGACTCGGTGGAGTCCCCCGGCCCGCCGCCGGTGAGCACGAACGGCAGGTCGAAGATGCCGAACGCCTGCAGGATGCGGAAGAGCACGGCGATGGCGAGGGTGGGCCGCAGCAGTGGCAGCCGGATCCGCCAGAAGATGGTCCAGCCGCCCGCCCCGTCCATCCGCGCCGCCTCGGTCACGTCGCCGGGCAGCATGACCAGCCCGGCCAGCACGATGATCGCCACGAAGGGCGTGGTCTTCCACACGTCGGCGGCCCCCATCGCGGCACCGGCGAGCAGCGGGGTGCCGAGCACGTTGACGCTGTGGCCGAGCAGCGGTTCCAGGACGGCGTTGAGCACGCCGTAGACGCCGTTGTAGATGTAGTCCCACAGTTCGCCGGAGATCACGGTGATCATCGACCAGGGCAGCAGGAGCAGCGCCATCATCCAACTGCGCCCCGCGGTCAGCCGTTCCAGGACGAGGGCGACCGCGGTGCCGAGGACCATCTCGGCGGCCACCGTGACGACGGTGTAGACGACGGTGAACCCGAGGGCGTGGAACCAGCGGTCCGAGCGCAGCAGCACCGCGTAGTTGTCACCGGTGACACCGGAGAGCTGGAATCCGCCGCCCAGGACCGTGACATGACTGACACTCATCGCGACCGAGAAGACGATCGGGAAGACCGTCACCCCGAGGATCACCAGCAGGGCCGGCGACGCGAACAGCCAGCCCAGTCGCGCGTACCGGCGGCGCAGCGACGGCCGGGATCGCGGCCGCCCGGCGGACGCGGCCGGGGTGCGGTGGGCCGCGCGGGTGCGCGCGGGCGGCAGCGGTGGTGAGGCTCGGTCGGCGGTCGGGGCGCTGTGCGGTGGGGGTGTCATGGCAAGCTCCTGCGGTGGTCGGCGGCGGGCGGGGGACGGGCCCGGCAGGCCGGTCGGCGATGGCGGGTCCGTGCGGGACTCGGGCTACAGCCCGCCCCCCTTGGACAGGGCGCTGTCGATCTGGGAGGCCGCTGCCTTCAGTGCCGCCTGCGGTGATGTCGACCCGGCGAGCGCCGCGTTGATGTTGGTGTAGACGGCCTGGCTCACCTGCGGGTAGTCCGGCACCGAGGACGGGCGGGCGACCAGCTGGTTCTTCGCCGCCACCGCGAACGTCGGATTGCCTGCCTGCACACCGCGGTCGGCGAGCACGGTGGCGTTGGTGGGAATCAGCCCCGCCTTGGTCGCCAGGACACGCTGGGCCTGGGATCCGGTCATGAACTTGATGAACGCCAGGTCCGCGCCCAGGTGTTTGGTGTGCGGGTTGACGTAGAGGTTCCAGCCGCCGATCGTCGAGTACCCGGTACCGGGCCGACCGGAGAAGGTGGGCAAGGTGGTCACCCCGACCTTGCCGGAGACCTGCGAGGCCGGGGAGTTGGCGTCGGTGTAGGCGTAGGCCCAGTTCCGCAGGAACGCGACCTGGCCGCTGGTGAACAGCTGCTCTGACTGCGGTTCCTGAAAGGACGTCATCGCCTGGGGGGCGGCGCCACCGCTGATCAGGGAGCGCATGAACTGCAGCGCGTGCTGCGACTGCGGCGAGTCGATCGCGGCGTGCTTCCCGGCGGCGTCCAGCGTCGTGCCGCCCGCGTCGGTCATCATCTCGGTCCAGTCGCAGGTGAGCCCTTCGTAGGAGGAGCCCTGGCCCACGTAGCCGTACTTGACCTGGTGGTCCGCCTGGAGTTGCGCGGCCTCCTTCTGCATCTGCTCCCAGGTGGTGGGCACCGGCAGGTGCGCCTTGTCCAGCAGGTCCTTGCGGTAGTAGAGGAACGCCTGGTCGTTGAAGAACGGCGCGGCCAGCACCTTGCCCTGGTAGGTCATGGACTTGACCAGACCGGGTGTGAAGCGGTTCCAGAAGTCGGACGGCAGGTGGTCGCTGAGCGGGACGGCCAGCCCGGCCTGACCGAACTGCGCGGGCCACACCACGTCGCCGTCGTAGACGTCCGGGGTGTCGGCTCCCCCGGAGATCTGGGTGGTCAGGGTGGAGCGGATGGTGTCCGTGTCGGTGGGGGCGTTCACCAGCTTGACGGTGATCTTCGGGTTGGCCTTCTCGAAGGCGGCGACCAGGTCCTTGCGGGCGTCGGTACCGCTCGGCCCGAGCGGTGCGGACATCCAGGTGATGGTTCCGGTCGCCGAGGAGGCGTCCGCCGAGGCCGCCGACTGGCCGGATGACGAGCACGCCGTCGCGCCCGCCAGCACCAGCAGGCCCGCGGCGGCCGCCGTCAGGGCTCGGGGTCTGCGAAGAGTCAAGGGAAGCCTCCTGGGGTTCGGGGGGCCGACGGGCGGCACCGGCGGGGCGCGGGCGGCGTCGGGCGCGGTAGGCGGTGAGGGCGGGTGGAGGGATCGCGTCCAGGGGCGGGTACCGGCCGGGCCGGTAGCCACTCCTGAGGAGTTGCGGCGGTGGTCGGCCGGTACCGGTGACCACGATTGCGGCCCCGGCTCGTCCGGCCTGGTCGACGAGTGGACGGGCGGAAGGTCGTGCCGGTGCGCGGGGATCAGCCCGAACCGGCTGAGCTGCTCTGTTGGGATCGGGAAGGCGCCCAAGGCTCTGGTGGGTCGGGCCGAGCAGCTCGTGACAACGCTTGCAACGTAGGTTTGCGTAAACGCCCTGTCAAGACAGTGTGTCCAGCTGATTTACCACCGTTATCACCGAAGGCACTGCTGGCGGCGGTGCTGTGGAGGATCCGACCGCAGGCGGGCGAGGGTGACAGCGATGTCATTCCAGGTTCCTCGGGTCTCGACGGGAATGCACCTGGCCGCCCGTGCCGCGTGCTTCGTCAAAGCCGTTGCCGTACAGGCATTCAAGCGCTTGCACGGGTCGTGCTAGGTTCCCGCCATGTCCGAAGCGCGGCCTGAGGCCACCATGGCGGATGTGGCACGCGTGGCCGGGGTCTCGGTGTCCACGGTCTCGCGGGCCCTGCGCGGTCTGGCGTCGGTGTCCCCGCAGGCCCGCAGCCGCGTCGAGCACGCCGCCCGCGAGCTGTCGTTCGCCGTCTCACGCAGTGCGTCGAGTCTGGTGACCGGCCGGACCGGCAGAATCGCCGTGCTCACGCCCGGCGTCGAGGCGTGGTTCATCGGGGCGGCGGTGTCCGGGGTGGCCTCGATGCTGCGGGAGTGCGGACTCGACCTGCTGGTCTACTGCGTGACCGACATGGGCGAGCGCACCGAGTTCTTCCGGCGGCTGCCCGCCCAGCGCAACGCCGACGCCCTGCTCGTCGTCTCCTTCGCGCTGACGCCCGAGGAACGCGACCGCCTCGACGCGTTGGGGATGCCCGTGGTCTACGTCAGCCAGCACGCCCCCGACCGGGCCAGTGTCTACGTGGACGACGTCGCAGCCGCCCGAAGCGGCACCCGGCATCTGCTCAACCTCGGGCACCGGCGCATCGCCTTCCTGCAGTCGCAGGACGACACCGCCTTCGCCTGGAGCTCACGGGACAGACTGGTGGGCTACCGGCGGGCGTTGCAGGAGGCCGCCTCGCCCTACGACAGGAGCATGGTGGTCCGCGCCCACGGCCGCCGCGGCATCCGCGAGGCCGTGGGCCACCTGCTGAGCCTGCCGGAACCGCCGACAGCGATCTTCGCCGAGGACGATCAGATGGCCCTGGAGACCCTCGCGGTCCTGCGCTCCTGCGGCATCCACGTCCCCCACCAGATGTCCGTCCTGGGCTTCGACGACCAGGGCATCGCCGAGTCCCTGGGCCTGTCCACGATCGCCCAGCCCGCCGACGAGATCGGCCGAGCGGCGGCACGGCTGGCCAGCGCGATCATCAGCGATCCCGAGTGCGACCCGGCCCGCCATGTGCTGCTCCCCACCCGGCTCATACCGCGCGGCACCACGGCCCCGCCGCCCGCGCGCCGGGCGGATCTCCCTCCACCAGCGGCTGGGGGCCCCGCCGACGGCTCACCTCACTGAGCTTCGCCGCCCGCTGACGCCGCTGCCGCGTCGTCGGGCGGCGGGGCCGTGGTGCCGCGTGGGATGAACCGGGTGGGGATCACCACGTGCCGAGCCGGGTCGCCGCACGGCTCGGCGAGGACGGACGAGACGAGTCCGGCGGCCTCACGCCCGGTGTGCCACGCCGACTGGGCGATGGTCGACAAGTCCAGGGCCTCCGCCAGAGGGTGGTCGTCGAAGCCGAGCACCGACATCCGGCCGGGCACGTCGACCCCGCAGGAGCGCAGCACGCCGAGCACCTGGAAAGCCATCTCGTCGGACTCCACGAAGACGGCGGTCGGCATCTGAGGCAGCGTCATCAGCGAGCCGACCGCCCTGCGGACGCCGCCACGGCCGTACTCGGCGTGCACCACCAGGGATTCGTCCCAGGGCAGCCCGGCTTCCTCAAGGGCGCGGCGGTAGCCGATCAGCCGGTCCTGGGCGCTCCACACGAACGAGTCCTCGACCGCCAGGCGCAGATGGGCGATGCGCCGGTGCCCGAGGTTGACCAGGTGCCGGACGCCCTGGTGGGCGGCTGCCACGTCGTCGACGTAGACACTGGCCCGGCCGGGGGCGTGCTGGCTGGCGAAGACCACGGGGACGCCGAGATCGTCCAGGCGCTCCCGCTCCTCCTCGGTGAGGATGAACGAGGCCACCATCAGGGCGTCCGCGTTGCGGCGGGCCGGGAGCCGGTCGAAGAACTCCGCGCGGTCCGCCTCGTTGGTGACCACGTAGACCAGCAGGTCCAGACCGGCCTCGGCGAGGCCGCTCGCCATGCCGGTCAGCGCGGTACCGAGGAACCAGGGCGCGCGCTCCAGACCCGGCATGAGCACGGCGACGCGACCGGTCTTCCCCGTCACCAGGCTCGACGCGCTTCGGGAAAGCGCGAACGACAACTCGCGGGCCGCCTGCTCCACTCGGACCCGGGCATCCGGGGACACCGTCGGCAGCCCCCGCAGCGCCCGTGAGACCGTGGAGACCGAGACCCCAGCCTTGCGCGCCACATCCGCCATCGTGGCCTGGCGCTGCTCTCTCGCCATGGCCCGAACCTAGCACGGCCGGTCACCGGGCGTCGGCGGCACGTGATCGGTCCACCGCCGGTGCCACTGCCCGGCCGGAATCCGGTGGGAACGCACCCGGTCCGCGTGGTCGTGGGTGATCGTGGTGGCGATCAACTCGTCGGCGCCGGTGGCCTTCTGGAGCTGTTCACGCCGGTCACCGGATCGGGGGCGTGCACGATGAGGGTGATGGCCAGGGGTCTCATGAGGCGGCCCCGTCGGCGGCGGTGCCGCCCGGCTCGGCCAGGCCGAGGTGGTCGCGCAGTGTGGTGCCTTCGTACTCGGTGCGGAACACGCCGCGTTCCTGGACCAGCGGTACCACTTCGTCGGCGAACGCGTCCAGGCCGCCGGGGGTCGGCCTGGACGAAGTCGTTGATGGTGCGGGCGACGGTGGCCGGGGAGCCGACGAAGGTCTGCACGGCCCTCCTCGGGGTCCCCGGCCTGGAAGATGACCGGACGTCCCTGCGGAGAGCGCGGGACGTCGAACTGGCCGTGGACGTCGAAGTGTTGCCCCCGGTGGACGAAGGCACCGGCCCTGGCGTCCGCCAGGAAGGTTCCCGTGGCCTGGCCGGCGATGATCTCGTCGAGCACGGCCGGACGCAGCCGGAATCCGGACAGCCCCGTCCGCCGCAACTCCCCATGAGGAACGCGGCGGCGCCGCCTATTCCGCACGGTCCGCGACCGCGTCGGCCGGTCGTGCCACCGGGGTGCGGACCAGGTTGAAGTGCGTACGGCGGCGCAGGGTGAAACCGATCGACTCGTACAGCCGTATCGCGCCGGTGTTGTGGGCACCGGTGTGCAGGAACGCGGTGTCCCCGCGGTCCCTGATCCCGGCGGCGACCGCGCGGATCAGCCGGGTGGCCAGGCCCTGTCCGCGGTGGCCGGGGTGGGTGCACACGGCGCTGATCTCCGTCCATCCGGGCGGGCGCAACCGCTCGCCCGCCATGGCGATCAGACGGCCGCGGCGGCGGATGCCGAGGTACGTGCCGAGTTCGACGGTGCGCGGCAGGAAGGGGCCCGGCTTGGTCAGGGCGACCAACTCCAGCATCTCGGGCACGTCGTCGGGCCCGAGACGGACTGCTTCGGGCGCCGGTTCGGCGCGCAGCCCGGTGTCGACCAGTTGCACGCCCTCGATGCTCTGCACGATCTGCCAGCCGTCGGGCGGGGTCGGCACCCCCGGGACCACGGTGTCGGATCCGGGGCCGACGAGCGCCGCCAGGTCCGCCCAGGCCCGCGGGTCCGACGCGTCGGCGAGGGCAGTGAACGGTGAGACGTGGGCGGGGTAGCGGGCGGCATGACCGATGCGCTCGGCGAATCGGGCGTGCGGGCCGATCAGCGCCGCCCACGCCGGGTTGTCCAGGACGTGCGGCGCCGCGGGGCTGTCCGCCTGGGGTGTTTCGATGCTGGTGGACATCGTGGAGTCGTGTCTCCCTACGGTTCGTCAGAAGCCTTTCCGGAGCTTGCTGAGGAGTTGCCGGAGCTTGCTCAGGAGTCGCTGGTCGGCAGGCCGGGTGGGGTCACCCGCGAGGTGCTGACGGCCGCGTCGGACAGGTTCCAGGCGGCCAGCCACTGAGCGTACTGCCCGTTTTCGATCAGGTGGTTGATGGCATCGGCCAGGGGCTTGGCGAGCCCGCCGCTCTTCTTCGACGTCGCGGCGATCAGGCACCGCGACCACCAGGCGAGACCCGCGGCTGCCCGACAGCGCGGCCCCTCTCGGCCTGCCCGGATGCCGTCGGCTGGCCCGCGACCGGCTCGCCGGGCCCAGCAGGTCCGGCGAAGTCGGCTGCGCTTCGCAAGCGCCCTGTAGGCGCGGTGCGCTGCGTGACAGCCACAACGAAGCCGCGGGATCCACGGCACATCGCCGCACTCCCAGCGGAGCGCATAGTCTGGACAGGTGCGTGGTGGCACCGTCACGGTGGCTGTGTGCGGCGACGTCATGCTCGGCCGGGGCATCGACCAGATCCTGCCGCACCCGGGCGACTCGGCGCTGGAGGAAGAGTGCGTCCGGGACGCCAACGCCTACGTCGAACTGGCCGAGGCGGTGAACGGCCCGATCCCCCGCCCGGTCGACTTCCGCTGGCCCTGGGGGGACGCGCTACCCGCTCTGGGCGAGGCCGAGCCTGACGCACTGGTGGTCAACCTGGAGACCAGCGTCACGCGCAGCGACGAGTTCGCGCCGGGGAAGGGCGTCCACTACCGGATGAGCCCCGCCAATCTGCCCTGCCTGGCCGCCGCGCGCCCCGACGTGTGCGCCCTGGCGAACAACCACGTGCTGGACTTCGGACGGCGGGGGCTCGAAGAAACCCTCGACGCGCTGGCCGGTTCCGGGCTGCGCGCCGCCGGAGCCGGACGGGACGCGAGCACAGCGCGGCGCCCCGCGGTCGTACCGGTCCACGGAAGCCGTCGCCTGCTGGTCTTCTGCAGCGGAGCGGCGTCCAGCGGCATCCCCCGCGGCTGGGCGGCGGGCGGCCAGCGGCCCGGCGTGGACTTCGCGGGCAGGCCGTCGGCCGCCACCGCGGCCCAAACGGTCGGCCGGGTAAGGGAGTTGAGACGCCCGGGTGACCTCGTGATCGTCTCGATCCACTGGGGCACCAACTGGGGCTATCACATCTCCCACGACGAGATCGCCTTCGCGCACGCACTCGTGGACGGGGGCGTGGACGTGGTGCACGGGCACTCCTCGCACCATCCGCGACCGGTCGAGGTGTACCGGGGAAAGCTCGTGCTCTACGGCTGCGGCGACTTCATCGACGACTACGAGGGCATCACCGGCTACGAGGAGTACCGCGACGACCTGCGGCTGCTGTACCTCGTCTCGCTGGCGGCGGACACCGGCAGGCTCGTCGGCCTGCGCATGGCGGCCTTCCAGGCCCGGCGGATGCGGCTGGTGAACGCCTCGTGCGAGGACCGCGAGTGGTCGCGCTCGACCCTCGACCGGATCAGCGGCCGATTCGGTTCGCGTGTGGACGCCACGAAGGAGGGCACGCTCACCCTGCGATGGTCGTGAGTGGCGGTCCTTCGGCGCCGGTGGCCGGACGACGCGCCATCGGCCACGCCGGGGCCGGACGAGTGCGCAGCCCCTTACGGGACCCGCCGCCTGCCGAGACGCACGGGCCCTTCGGCCTGAATTTCGGACAACGGCCGTTCGCAGCGCACGCGGTCGCGGGTGGTTCTGATAGACCGTCCTTGGCCCTTCGTTCTGTGCCCCAGAGGCGCTGCCAGAGACCGCGGACGACCGATGGCGGCAGCCGGACCCACCACAGCCCCGCCATGAGACGTCGCCAAGCCCCCGAGCCGCCCCGCCGAGGCGCCTGAGCCGGCACTGAACACCGCGAGCAGCACCGGATCCAATCAACGCCATCAGCACAAGAGAGGCCGTCATGAGTCAACAGCAGTTCACCGGCACCGCCGCCTCCGCAGCCCTGGACGACCAGGAACTCGCCGAGGTCGACGCGCAGTGGCGGGCCGCGAACTACCTCGCGGCCGGGCAGATCTACCTGATGGCCAACCCGTTGCTGTCCGAACCCCTGCGCCCCGAGCACGTCAAACCGCGACTACTGGGACACTGGGGCACCTCCCCCGGGCTCAACCTCGTCTACACCCACCTCAACCGGGTGATCAAGGCTCGCGACCTGGACGCCATCTGCGTCTGGGGCCCCGGCCACGGCGGACCCGCGGTTCTCGCCGGAGCCTGGCTGGACGGCAGTTACTCGCAGACCTACCCCGACATCAGCCGTGACGCCCCGGGCATGGAGCGTCTGTTCCGCCAGTTCTCCTTCCCCGGCGGCGTACCGAGCCATGTCGCACCGGAGACACCGGGCTCCATCCACGAGGGCGGTGAACTGGGGTATTCGCTCGCCCACGCCTACGGGGCCGCCCTGGACAACCCGGGCCTGCTGGTTGCCTGCGTGATCGGGGACGGTGAGGCCGAGACCGGCCCGCTGGCCGCCTCGTGGCACTCCAACAAGTTCCTCGACCCGGTACACGACGGAGCGGTGCTACCCATCCTGCACCTGAACGGCTACAAGATCGCCAACCCCACGGTGCTCGCCCGCCTGCCCGAGCCGGAGTTGGACGAACTCCTGCGCGGCTACGGGCACTCCCCCATCCACGTCACCGGCGACGACCCGATGCGGGTGCACCAGGCCATGGCCCTCGCGATGGACCAGGCGCTGGACCACATCGCTGCCCTGCAGCACTCCGCTCGCGCCGAGGGCGTCACCGAGCGGCCCCGCTGGCCGCTGATCGTCCTGCGCACACCCAAGGGCTGGACCGGTCCGCGCGAGGTGGACGGCGTGCCGGTGGAGGGCACCTGGCGCGCCCATCAGGTCCCGTTGGCCGAGGTGCGCAGCAACCCCCGGCACCTGCGGCGGTTGGAGGAGTGGCTGCGCTCCTACCGGCCGGAGGAACTGTTCGACGAACACGGCCGTCCCCGCCCGCCGGTGCTGGCCTGCCTTCCCGCGCGGGGCCGCCGACTCGGTGCCAACGTGCACGCCAACGGCGGTCTGCTCACCCGTGAACTTCCGCTGCCGCCGCTGGAGCGGTACGCCGTCAAGGTCGACAAGCCCGGCACCAGCCTGCACGAGCCGACCCGCGTCCTCGGCGATCTGCTGGAGGACGTCATGGAAGCCACCGCGGAACGCCACGACTTCAGGCTCGTCGGCCCGGACGAGACTGCGTCCAACCGGCTGCAGGCCGTGTACGGGGCGACCGGCAAGGCATGGCAGGCCGAGGTGCTGCCCACCGACGAGCACCTCGCGCGCGGCGGCCGGGTGATGGAGATCCTGTCCGAACACACCTGCCAGGGCTGGCTGGAAGGCTACCTACTGACTGGGCGTCACGGATTGTTCTCCTGTTACGAGGCGTTCGTCCACATCGTCGACTCCATGGTCAACCAGCACATCAAGTGGCTGCGCACCACCCGCAGGCTGGCGTGGCGCGCCCCCATCCCCTCGTTGAACTACCTGCTGACCTCGCATGTGTGGCGGCAGGACCACAACGGCTTCTCGCACCAGGATCCCGGCTTCGTCGACCACGTGATGAACAAGAGCCCGGAGGCCGTGCGCGTGTATCTGCCGCCGGACGCCAACACCCTGTTGGCCACCGCCGACCACGTGCTGCGCAGTCGCGACTACGTCAACGTGGTCGTGGCCGGAAAGCAGCCGTGCTTCGACTGGTTGACGCTCGACCAGGCCCGCGCGCACTGCGCGCGTGGAGCCGGGATCTGGGAGTGGGCCGGTACCGAGGACGGCACCGGCGAACCGGACGTGGTGCTCGCCTGCGCCGGTGACGTGCCCACCCTGGAGGTGCTGGCCGCCGCCGACCTGCTGCGACGCCACCTGCCCCACCTGGCGCTGCGGGTTGTCAACGTCGTGGACATCGCCCGGCTGCTGCCCGCCGACGAGCACCCGCACGGCATGCCCGACCACGAGTACGACGCGCTGTTCACCCGCGACAAGCCCGTGCTCTTCGCCTACCACGGCTACCCGTGGCTGATCCACCGCCTCACCTACCGCCGTGCGGGCCACCGCAACCTGCACGTACGCGGATACAAGGAGGAGGGCACCACCACAACGCCCTTCGACATGGTGCTGCGCAACGACCTGGACCGGTACCGCCTGGTCATGGACGTCATCGACCGCGTCCCCGGGCTCGCGGTACGCGCCGCCGCCGTCCGCCAGCGGATGGTGGACGTCCGTACCCGCCACCACTCCTGGATCCGGGAACACGGCGTCGACCTCCCGGAGGTCGCCGACTGGGCCTGGCCGCACTGACCCCGGCCGCCGAGTAGGACGCCTGTCCAGGCGCTGGCGAGGCGACGACGGCTGCGCGTCGCCCCGCCGGTCGCCGCGGGCCCACCGGTTCGGCCACGCACGCCTGCCTGACCGCCGACATCGCGGCAGCGACGGCCACAGCGCGCTACCGTTCGGTTCCGTCGTCGTTCATCAGGGCGGCAGCGTGGTCGGGCACGTACCTCTGCCGGTCACGCGGTGGCCGCTGATAGCCGGTTCCCGGCGGCCGGGTCGGCAGGCGCAGTGGCTCCGGCTCGACCTCCCGGTAGGGCACCGATGCCAGCAGATGGGCGATCATGTTGATCCGGGCGCTGCGTTTGTCGTCGCTTTCCACGACGTACCAGGGCGCCTCGGGGATGTCGGTGTGCGCGAACATCTCGTCCTTGGCGCGGGAATACGCCTCCCAGTTGGTGATGGACTCCAGGTCCACCGCGGAGAGCTTCCAGCGGCGGACGGGGTCCTCAAGCCTGTTGCGCAACCGCTGCTCCTGCACGTCGTCGCTGACGGAGAACCAGTACTTGCGGAGCAGGATGCCGTCCTGCACCAACATGCGTTCGAAGACCGGGCACTGGTGGAGGAAGCGCTCGTACTCCTCGGCGGTACAGAAACCCATGACGTGCTCGACACCGGCGCGGTTGTACCAACTGCGGTCGAACAGCACGATCTCACCCGCGGTCGGGAGCTGTTGGACGTAGCGCTGGAAGTACCACTGCCCGCGTTCGCGCTCCGTCGGTGCGGGCAGCGCGACGATGCGGGTGACGCGCGGATTCAGCCGCTCGGTGACCCGCTTGATCACACCGCCCTTTCCGGCCGCGTCCCGGCCCTCGAAGACAACGACGAGCCGGACCCCGTTGACCCGTACCCACTCCTGCAACTTGACGAGTTCCGTCTGGAGGCGGAACAGCTCCCGCTGGTAGACCGGCCCGGGCAGCCGCTGCGCCAGCCGACCGTCCGGCCTGCCGCTCGTTGTCGGGTGCTTCTTGTCGGGCACGGACGCGCCTCCTCGACGACGGTGGTGTGGCGGACGGCGCCCCCCAGGGCGCGGGGAACTGCGACCGGCCACAACGGCGTTGCGGATGATCGACGGCACAGCGGAGCGCTCATGTGCCGTCGTCGAGGCGGTACTCAAGCCGGGCCGCGACGCTGACGACGCCGTCCACGCCCCGGCACAGCCGCGTCACCAGCGGGATGAGGCTGCGGCGCTCGACGGTGCCGGTCAGGGCCACCTGC
>JBAGJY010000029.1:0-78399 GCA_037034305.1 Streptomyces sp. PLK1-5 | reverse complement strand
TGACCAGGCTGGCGATCATGATCGCCCGGATGCCGAAGCGGGTGGCGAACCGCCCGGCCAGCTGGGCACCGGCGGAGATGGCGACCATCGGAACGAGGTACGCCAGACCGGTCTGCAGCGCGCTGTAGCCGTGCACGCTCTGGAAGTAGACGGTCAGGAAGTACAGCAGGGTGCCGAAGGTGGCCATGTAGAGGAACGTGACGACGACACCGGTGCTCAGGTTGCGGTTGCCGAACAGCCGCAGCGGCATCAGGGGGTCGGCGCTGCGCTTCTCGATGACGAAGAAGGCCACCAGCAGCGCCACGCCGACGACCGCGGCGGTCACGATGGTGGGCGCGCCCCAACCCGAGACCGGGCCCTGGACCAGGGCGAAGACGACCGCGGTCACGCCGACCGTGGCGGTCAGCGCACCGGCGAGGTCGAACTTGCGGCCGACGGCGCGCACCGCGTCGGGGGCGATCAGCGGGAACGAGCACAGGATCGCGATGACGGCCAGCGGGACGTTGACGAAGAAGACCGCCTCCCAGCCGAAGGCCTGGGTCAGCACGCCACCGAGCAGCGAACCGAGGATCATGCCGCTACCGCCCGCGGTGCCCCAGACGGCGAAGGCGCGGTTGCGCTCCTTGCCCTCGGCGAAGCTGGTGCCGACCAGCGTGAGGGTGGCCGGGAACAGGAACGCGCCGCCCATGCCCTGCACCGCGCGCCCGGCGATCAGCATCGCGGGGTTCACCGCGAGCCCGCCGACCAGCGAGGCGGCACCGTACAGGGACAGGCCGAGCACGAACATCCGGCGCGGCCCGAACAGGTCGCAGGCCCGTCCGCCGAGCAGCAGGAAGCCACCGAACGCCACCGCGTAGGCGCTGATCACCCACTGCAGGGTCTGCGAGGAGAAGCCGAGCCCGTGGCCGATGTCGGGGAGCGCCACGTAAACGATGTTGTAGTCGATGGAGATGATGAGTTGGGCGAATGCCAACAGGGCCAGTAGCAGCCCCAGGTGGCGACGCCGCGGTGCCGTGGAGGCGTCTACGGCTGCAGAAGACATTGCAGTCCCTTTCCCTTGGGAGGAGTGAAGCGGTGGAGACGGGGGTGATCGGTAGGTGTCCTTCGGACAACGGGGGTCATGGCGTACGGGGCGGCCCGGTGGAGGCGGGGACTGTCGTCGGCTCGTTGGATAACGGGGGTAACGAGACATCTGACATCCAGAATCACCTCCTTCGCGGTGCCTGTCAGGCCGCCCGGCGGCCGTGTCGAACTGCTCGGTCAGGTACGGGAGTTGTCGAACCAGCGGCGCACCCGGGCCGGTGCCTGCGGGGTGCTGCGCTCCACGGCGGCCTTGAGGTCGGCCACCGTGCGCGAGGCCAGCTCCCGGCGCCAGACGAACTCGGCGGTGAGCATGGCCTGGGAGACCGCGCAGGGCTTGCGGTAGCCGTCCAGCGCGTCCAGGTCGCCCGCGGGTCCGCGCTGCCGGATCGCGGTGCAGCGGAAGGCCTGTTCGGTGCCCTCGATCGCGGTCACCACGTCCATCAGCGTGATCTTCTCCGGGCGCCGGGCGAGTTGGAACCCGCCGCGCGGACCGGAGGTCGACGAGACGATGCCCGCCCGGCCCAGGGCCTGCAACTGCTTGTTGAGGTAGGCGGTCGGAAGGTTGTAGAAGGCGGCCAGCCTGGCCGCGGTCACGGTCCGCTCCGGCGCCACCCAGGACAGGTTCAGGCAGCAGTGCACTGCCCATTCCACGCCTTCGCTTATCTTCATATCCTGGATAATGGATGTCCGGAACATCGTCCACAACCTCCCTCCGGAAAGAGTGTCAGGTCGCCACGGGCCGTACGGGGGTGGCTCAACCGGCTTGCTCAGGAGGCCTGTTCGAGGTCCTCGCGCAGTCGCCGGGCCAGCTCGATGCGCTGGATCTTCGCCGTCGCGGTACGCGGCAGATCGGTCAGCCGCATCTCCACGGGGTCGGACATCGGCGCCTGGTCGGCGACCGCCTCGCGCCAGCGGGCGAGGTCCAGCGGACGGTCGTCCTTGGTGCACACGACGGGGACCGGCTCCTTGCGCGGACCGGGGACGATGACCAGCTCGGTCAGCTCCTCCAGCCGGTGCAGCAGGGTGTCCTCGACCTCAAGGGTGCTGTGGATGGTCGGGATGACGTCGACCTCGCGGTCCAGCAGGTGCAGACAGCCCCACCGGGTGCGGTAGCCCACGTCGTTGCCGCGCCACCACTCGCCGATCACCTGCTTGCTGAACCGCTCCTCCTCGCCGTAGTACGTGACCGCCCGCCCGGCGGTCCACACGTCGATGTAACCGGGCGTCTCCCGGGTCGGCTTGGCGCCGTTCCGGCTGACCAGGCGGTACTTGCCGAGCCCGGGTATCGGGTATCCCTGGCAGCGGCTGTCCATGGTCAGCGCGTTCTTGCGGGTCACCGTGCGCCCGGCGATCGGGCCGCACTCGCTCTGCCCGTAGACCTGGAGGAACACCGGGTGGCGGCGCTTGGAGGCGTGCAGGAACTTGTGCATGGTGCTGGGGTGGATCGCGTCGAAGGTGGAGTTGAAGAACCGCACGCTGGCGATCGGCCTGCGCGGATCGTCGAGTATCGCCTCGCACTCCAGGAAGGAGTTGGGGTGCGTCTCGAAGACCCCCGGGCGGTGTTCGACCAGCGCGTCGGCGACCTTGTCCGGCTGGGCGTCCTTGAGGAAGACCATCGGCATGCCGCGCTTGGCCAGCACCGCGAACCCCGGATACATCCGCGAGTGCACGTAACTGACGTGCATCAGCACCGTCTCCGGCTTGCGGATCATCGACACCACGCGGTTCTGCCATGCCTCGCGCGCGCCGATGGAGCGCGCGGTGTGCACGACCAGCTTGGGGATGCCGGTGGTTCCGGAGGTGTGCGTCATGATCGCGGGCTGGTCGGCGTCCAGCAGCACCGGCCTGCGCTCGGGCGCCCCCGCCAGGTCGGCCATCGAGATGGCCAGCGGATGGGAGCCGGTCACCGTGATGACGCGGGCGGTGAGTTCCGCCAACGGCACGTCGGCCAACGACCCGCCCAGCTTGTCCTCGTCGGTCAGCAGCGAGGCGCCCTTCAACCGGTCCAGCAGCGCGGCCACGGTCGGACCGTCCAGCAGCGGTGAGAGCATCACCGGCACCGCGCCGATCCGCGCCGCGGCGCAGGCGTAGACGCAGATGTCGAAGCTGGCGGACTTGTGGATCACCACATGCTCGCTGGGGCGCACACCCGCCGCCCACAACCGGTTGGCCCTGTCGGCGACAAGGTCGGCGAACCGCGCCAGGGTCAGTACCTTTCCGACTCCGAGGCTTTCCAGCTCGTGGTCCAGGGTGATCTTTGTGTCGCCATTCTTGACCGCGGCCTGCTCGGCCACGATTCCGAGATAGAGAAGGGTTTTGTTCTTGGGAGTCCTAAACATCAGTCCTCTTCCTCAGCGTGGAACCGGCACACGGTTCGTTGGCACATAACATGCTGGCACCGCACGGCAGTTGGCAGATAGTGCCGCCGGAGGACTCTGTCACCTTGGTCACACAGTCTGACCTGGTGTTTGAAGCGCGGTCGTGGATAACCACGGTGAATTCGCGGAACATCGAAAGCGGGGTCCGCGCACATACGTCGCGGACCCCGCCCGGGGTGCTGGAAAGAGGTGCCGGTCAGTTTGCGGAAAGGCCCTTGCGCAGCGCGGTGGCGATTTCCAGCGTGCGCCGGGTCTGGAATTCGATGGCGGCCAGGTTGTCCTCGGTGACGTTCGCCGCCAGATGCCCGGGAACGGCCTGCAGCCCGGCGACCGCGCTCACGCCGTACGGGTTGCCGTTCGAGGGCGCGAGCTGGATGTCGTCAACCACGCCCGGCGGCACGATGATCGCGCCCCAGTGGTAGAAGACGTTGCTCAGCGACAGGATCGTGCTCTCCTGGCCGCCGTGCTGGGTGCCGGTGGAGGTGAACGCGGACATCACCTTGTTCACCAGGCCGCGCCGGGCGTGCAGTGCGAAGGTCTGGTCGATGAACTGCTTGAGCGGCGCGGCCAGCAGCCCGTACCGGCCCGGTGTGCCCCACAGCACCGCGTCCGCCCAGTCCAGGTCGTCCACGCTGGCCAGCGCGACCTCCCGGGCCACCTGCGCGTGCTCCTCCCAGGCCTGCGTCCACTCCGTGAAGTCCGGCGCCAGGGACTCGTTGACCAGTTCGGGAACCCGGCGAAGGCGCACCTCGGCACCCGCCTTCTCCGCCGCGCCGGCCGCGGCCACGGCGAGCTTGTGGATGTTGCCGGTGCCCGAGTAGTAGATGATGGCGACATTCGTCATGGCCGTAGTGCTCCCTCACGGAGTGCTTCTCACCAACGGATACCCGCCGCCGCGACGCGGTCGGCCGGATGATCCAATCCTGTGCCCGCGGGTCGCGGGCGGCCATCGGCGCCCCGGAACTTTGTCAACTGCCCGAGGTCTTTGGCCGGTTGCCGCCGCGACGGCCGAGAACCGCCGCCCGTCCGGGGGCGGCGGTTGTCCAGGCGGTGCTTCAGGGGCGGGCCACCTGGCGTTCGACACCGGGCGGGTTGTCGATGGCGTACCGCCAGAAGCCGCCTGCGTCCCGCCGCAGCACATCGGTGGCGGTGCCCTCCATCCGTACGTACTCGCCGTTCGGCTTGGTGCCCTCGATGAGGAAGTCGCCGAGAAGCAGGGCGAGATCGTCGTACACATAGGCGTGCCGGACGGTGAGCCGGATCGGGATGCCGAGCCTGAGGAAGCTGCGGGTGGCGTTGCGGCGGCCTTCGCCGGACACCACCTCGCCGGGGGTCAGCACCCGTATCGCGGCGGGCTCGAACAGCTTGTCGATCGTGTCGAGGTCGCCGCGGTTGAAGGCGTGCATGAAGACCACCGGCAGTTGCGCGGGGTCGGTTACGTCGGTGACCAGTTCGGCGTCGCTGGTGTCACCGCTGGGGACGGATCGCGAGGTCATAGCCACTCCTGGGGCGCTGCTGAGGTGCGCGCGGTCGAACCAGCCGTCGGGTCAGTCGAGTTGGACACCGGGGGAGCCCGGCGCGACCACGGGTGGTGTGGGCAGTTCGTCGAGTTCGAAGCCGAAGTACTTCCGGTAGGCGGCGCGTACCGCCTCGTCGTCCGGCAGCACCTCGACGGTCCGCTCACCGCCGCGGGTACGGGTCAGCCGGTCGCCCTTGAGGGTGACCCGGCCGTCGGTGGTGGGCAGCGAGCAGAACAGGTCGCTCAGGAAGGGGGAGTCGGGGCAGGTGCGGAACCACCACAGGGTGGGCCGGAAGTCCGGCAGCCGCACCGGCCGGTCGTCCACCCGGTACAGCGGAGCACCGTCCGCGGACAGGTCGATCGCACCGTCCGGGGTGCGGGTCAGCCGGTAGTCGCCGTGCGGGTCCGGCTGGACGTCGCCGGAGTCGAGCCGCAGCGGCAGCCTGCTGTTCTTCCGAAAGCCCACGTCGACCAGCCAGGACTCCTCAAGGTCCACCCGCAGCACCAGGTGGCCGAGTGGCGAGCCCAGGCCGTCCGGGCGGCGCACCTGGGCGCCGAGGATGCTGACCCGGTAGCCGAGCGCCTCCAGCAGGAAGCCGAACGAGGGGTTCAACTCGTAGCAGCCGCCGCCGCGCCGGGCCCGCACGATCTTGTCCACCACCCGCTCGTCCAACATGATGTCCCGGCCGAGGTGGTAGTCGAGGTTCTCGAACGGCACCGACAGCACATGGCGTTCCTGCAGGTGGCGCAGCCCGTCCAGGTCGGCGCGGCGCGGCCTGGCCGCGCCGATCCGGCTCAGGTACTCGTCCACCATGGCGGCGTCCATCGTCACTGCCCCCTCGTCGTCAACATGGTCCGGCCCGCCGTCGGGTAGTCGGGCACGGGTACGGGTACGCGGCGGCCCGTCCTGGCGGTCAGGGCGATGACGGCCACGGTGACCGTCATCAGCGCCGCCAGCACCAGCGCCAGCACGGTCAGGTTCCCTATGGGCGCCGGGAGTTGGGCGCCCACACCGCCGCCGAGGTTGAGCATGAAACCGTAGATCGCGATGGCGGTGGTCTGCGCGGCGCCCGCGCTGCTGCCGATCGTCTGCACCAGAGCGGGGCCGACGTTGGACAGGCCCAGCATGAACACGAACAGCGCGGCCCCCAGTGCGACCACGTCGTCGGCGCACAGCGCGGCGGCCATCAGCCCCGCCACCGCCACCGCCGAGGCCAGCGCGGCCCGCCGGGCGGCGGGGATCCGGCCGAGCAGCGGTGCGACGAGCACTGAGGCGAGCAGCGCGGGCAGTCCGCTGGCGCGCAGCGCGAGCATCGCGCCGTCGTGGCCGACCAGTTGCCTCGGCCCGTACAGCTGCACACCGGTGTAGACCGCGGTCAGGCTGCCCGCGACGGTCAACGTGACCAGGTACAGCGGCAGCCGCTGCGACCTGCCGCCGACCGGTGCCGTGCCGGGCGCCACCCGGCGGGGCGGGCGCGCCGGGTCGGGCAGCAGCACCCGGGCCGTCGCACCGGCGCCGAGCAGCAGCAGCGGCGCGGTGATCCAGAAGACCGCCCGCCAGCCGAACGCGGACTGCAGTAACTGCGCCTCCACCTGGCCGATCACCACGGTGCCGCCCAGACAGCAGGACACCGTGGTCAGCGCCAGCGGCAGCCGCCGGGCCGGGATCCGGGCGCTGAGGTAGGAGTACGACATCGGCACGAACGCCCCGGCAAGCAGGCCTTGTAACGCCCGGAACGCCGATCCGGTGCCCAGGGTGGTGGCGCACGGCACGAGTGCGGTGGCGAACGCCATCGCGGCGGTGCTCACGGTCATCACCGCGCGCCGTCCGTAGCGGTTGGACAGCGGGCCGCTCAGCAGCGAACCGCAGGCGTAGGCGACGGCGAAGGCGGTCGTGGTCCACGCGGCGGACGCCTGCGAGACACCCCACACGGCGCTCATCCGGGGCATCAACGGGATCGTCACGTACAACTGGCCGACGGCGACCATGCCGACGAGGCTGATGGTGGCCACCGTGGCGGCGAACGGCGCGCGGTGGTCGTCAGCGGTGGCCATGGCGTCAGGCGGCCTTGGTTCCGCTGGCTATCGCCGCGGCGATCTCCATGGTGCGGCGGGTCTGGAAGTCGATCGCCGCGAGGTTCTCCTTGTCGGCGTGGCCGACGGCGTTCTTGGTGGTGCTGCTGACGCCGTACGGGTTGCCGTTGTTCGGCTCGTACAGCACCGGGTCGGTGGAGCCGGTGGGGACGATGACCGAGCCCCAGTGGCAGATGGCGTTGTGCAGCGCGAGGATGGCGCTGACCTGGCCGCCCTGGTTGGCGGAGCCGGAGGCGAACGCGGAGACCGCCTTGTTGAGCAGCTTGCCGGCGATGGAGAGCGCTGACGTGCCGTTGATGAAGTGCATCAACTGCGGTGCGGCCAGGCCGAAGTGGACCGGGGTGCCGAGCAGGATGGCGTCCGCCCACTCCAGGTCCTCCGGCGCGGCGACCGGGACGTCGGCGGTGGCGGCACGGTGTTCCGCGGCGCCGTCCCGGCTGGACGCGGCGGCCTGCGGGTCCAGTTCGGCGATCTTGCGCAGCCGTACGTCGGCACCGGCCCTGCGCGCGGCGTCGGCCGCCGCCTCGGCGAGCTTGTACGTGCTTCCGGTGGACGAGTAGTAGATGACGGCGACATTGGTCATGTCCGTAGCGCTCCCTCGACGGATCGGCCAGCCGCACTGACCGTTGGCTTGCGGGCCTTCCGATCCTGTGCCAGGGGTTGCCGGGGAGCCAATGTGCCTTGCGGCACTTCGTCAAGTGGGGGAGCGCGTACGGGGTTGGCGCTTGGGCGCGGCGGTGGTGGGCCGCCCGCCCGGCCGGTTGCCGTCAGGCTGTGTTGCGGCGGTCTTCCGGGGTGCGGTTCGGGTCCGCGTCGGGGCGGGGGGCGGGCTTGTGCTCCAGGGCCTCCTGGGACTTCACGTCCTGGGCGGGAGCCTCGGTGCCGCCGGTGCTGTCGGCCGGGGGGTCGGCGGGCTTGTCGTCGTCCCGCAGGGCGCGTGTCTCCGACTTCAGGATGCGCAGCGACTTGCCGATGCCGCGCGCGGCGTCCGGAAGCTTCCTGGAGCCGAACAGCAACACGAACACCAGCACGATCAGGACGACGTGCCACGGCTCGAGTCCGTTCCTGAACATCCTGCGGCCTCGTTCCCGCCATGGTCACCGCCGGGTGACGCACGGCTGTCCGATTGGGCTTCCTGACTCCGGAGTATCGCCTGTCCGAGTACCTGACCGGAAGCACTCACCGGAAAACATCGGCGGAACCCCGGATGGCCCACCCAGGCCGCCGACCGGGTGGGGAACTACGCCCTCATGCGCGATCGTTGATCGGGTACGGACGAGGACGGAGGCACGGAATGACCAGTTTCCTGGACCGGGCCAAGGAGGTCGCCCAGCGCGGGCTGGACGTCGGCAAGGAGAAGGTGGAGGAGGTCCAGGCCCTGCGTACCGGCCATGACCTGCTGCGCAGGCTCGGCGCCGCGTACTACGCCGAGCAGCGCGGCTCCGGTTCGCACGAGGCGGTGAACACCGCCCTGGAGGCGGTGGAGACGCACATCCGCCAGCACGGCGACGCGTTCCTGCGCGGCACCACGCCGACCGGCTGACGGATCGGACGGTACGGGGCCTACGCCTCGTGCTCCGGGGCGCCGCTCACCGCGGCGGCCTTGGCGGGGGCGCGGCGTGACCGGCGGATCTCCAGGGCGACCGGGACCAGCGACAAGGCCACGACCACGGCGATGATCGGCAGCAGGTAGTGGTCGATGTTGGGGATGGTCGAGCCCAGCGCGTTGCCCGCGACGGTGACGCCCAGGCTCCACAGCAGGCCGCCGACGATCTGCCACACCGTGAAGACCCTGGCGGGCACGCCCAGCGCGCCCGCCATCGGGTTGAGCACGGTGCGCACCAGCGGGATGAAGCGGGCCAGCACGATCGCCTTGCCGTAGCCGTACTTCTCCAGCATCTCGCCGGAGCGCTCGACGGCCTCGTGCAGCTTGGGGTTCTTGACCCGGCCCAGCAGCGCGGGGCCGCCACGGCGTCCGATCAGGTAGCCGGTCTGCGCGCCGAGCAGGGCGCCGACGCCCGCGGCGAGCAGCACCCAGGTCAGCGAGAGGTGGACCGCGGACTTCGCGCTGGTCGTGGTGAACAGGCCCGCGGTGAACAGCAGCGAGTCGCCGGGCAGGAAGAAGCCCACCAGCAGGCCGGTCTCGGCGAACAGCACCACCAGGATGCCGATGGCGCCGAAGGACGACAGCAGCGAGTTGGGGTCCAGGAGGTTGACGGCCAGCTGCGAGCCGTGGGTCAGGTACATGTGGCGTCCCTCTGCGGAGGTGAAGGTCTACGAGAGTGTAGACGGTCGCAGCGCGGTCTGCGTCGGCTGCGGCGGTGCCGGAGCATACGTCGCGCGGCTGTACGCCGCGCGACGGCGGTCCTTCCCGGCCACCGTGCGGTTCCGGCTCGCGCCGGGGGCGTTCGCGGTGCGGGGTTGACGCGGGGGTCCGGCTCGCGCCCAAGGCGCTGGCGGGCTCGGCTGGGGGCGGGGTGAACTGCGGGCTTCGGGCGGGGTACGGGGCCGCGGTGGGTTTGGCACCGCCGGACTCCGCCGTGGGGGTTGCTCGCCGTTGCGGCGGTTGGGGGTCCGGGGCAGGCCCCCGAACCCCCGAAAGTCGCACACGCGCCCGGCGGGCGGCCTACTCCGGGAGGGAGTGACCGTGGTGGTGGGGGTGGTCCAGTGGGCCGCCCTGGGCGAGTTCGATGTTGGAGTGCAGGTCGTCCGCCGCCTCCAGCGTGCTCGCGCCGGAGGTGAGCACACACGCCGCCAGCACGGCCGCGATCGCCACGGCGGGCCGCACAACGGTGAACCGCGACCGTGGCGCGGTCTCCAGCAGCGCGGCGACGCGCCTCGGTACCGGCCCCGCCGAAGCGGCCAGCGCCGCCGCGGGGCGGTGCGCCGCCGGGGTGGCCGACGCGGCCAGGGCCGCCCGGCCCACCGCGCGGGCGGCGAGCCGCCGGTCGCCGACGGCCGACGCCGCCGACTCGTCCGCCCACCGCTCCAGGTGGAACGACAGCGGCGCCCGCAGCCCGCGCAGGGCGGGATGCAGGCACGCGGCCAGATCGGCGCAGATGATCAGCAGATGGTGCCGCCCCCGCAGATGCGCCCGCTCGTGCGCCAGCAGCACCTCGCGCTCGCGCGCGTCGAGACTGCGCAGCATGCCCGCGGTGACCACCACCCGGCCGGGCCGCCCCGGCAGCGCGTAGGCGTCGGCGCCGGGGTCCGGCAGTACGGTCAGATCGCCCGCGCCCGCGTGCCGCTCGGCGGTGCTCGCCGCCCGCAGCAGGTCCGCCCGGTGCCGCCGGGCGGACCGGTAGATCGCCCAGGCCGCGGCGGCCAGTGCCAGCGCCGCGAGCCCGCCGACCGGCAGGTAGACGGGGTTGCTGCGGCGCATCAGCGGCGCTGACAGGTGCCCGAGCGCCGCGACGACCGGCAGCCGCAGCAGTCCAGCCGCGGTCAGCAGCGCCAGCGCCCCGGTGCTCAGCAGCGCCAGCAGCGCGGCGGTCACCGCGAGCAGCAGCGCGGCGGTACGCGGCGCGAGGATGTCGGCCAGCCGTCGGGCGGCCGGTACGGCGAGCAGCGGCGCGAGCAGCGGCGCCCAGACGGCCCAGGTCAACGCGGCCTCCTCGGCTCCGGTGAACCCGTTCGGGTGGCCGCGGCGGACGCCGCCGGTGTGCGGGAGGCGTCGGCCTGGGCGAGCAGCAGTCGCAGTACCCGCTCGTCGTCCGGACTGAGCCGGGAGACGAAGCGGGCGAGGACTCCGTTGCGGTCGTCGCCCTTCTCCAGCTCGCTGTGCATGCGCCGGGCGGCCAGCGCCGCCTCGTCCTCCACCGCCGGGGTGTAGGCGTAGGCGCGGCCGGAACGGCTGCGTACCACCGTGCCCTTGTCGTGCAGCCGGGCCAGGATGGTGGCCACCGTCGTACGGGCCAGCGTGCCGCCGAGCGACTGCTGGACCTGCGGTGGAGTCAGCGGGGTGTGGGCCGCCCACAGGGCGGCGAGGACGGCTGCCTCCAGCTCGCCCGCAGGGCGCCGCGCGATGTCCGTCACGGAATCCGTCCCCTTTCCCGTCGACTACAGTTGGCCCACAGTCTACGAGTCTGTAGACATTTGGCGGCCGTTTCCGGCGTGCCGCCCGTCGTCGATTATCGGAGGAATGCCGCCCGTGCTCGCACCGCCCGCCGCCGATGTGGCCCACAGCACCCTCACCACCTTGGCTTTCGACGGTTCCCAGGTGGACGGCGGGCTGTACCGGGACGTCACGGACTGGGCGCGCACCGCGCCCGGCTGGCTGGACGACGTCATCAAGTACTGGTCGGCCTACGGCATCGTGATCTTCGCCGTGTTCATGCTGCTGGCCTGGTGGTCGGCGCGGCGGCAGCCGTCCGAGGCGATGACCCGGGTGCTGGCCGCGCCGGTCGTGGTGGTCGTCGCCTACATCGCCAACGACCTGCTGAAGTCCGTGGTCAAGGAGGTGCGGCCGTGCCAGCAGCTGCCGCACACCTTCAACCTGGAGGCGTGTGCCGCGCCGGGTGACTGGGCGTTCCCCAGCAACCACACCGTGGTGGCCTTCTCCGCCGCCGTCGCGCTGCTGCTGGTGCACCGCAAGATCGGCTGGCTGGCCGTGCTGGCCGCCGTCGCGATGGGCGCCTCGCGGGTGTACGTCGGTGCGCACTATCCGCACGACGTGGTGGTCGGCGCGCTGGTCGGCACCGTGCTGGCGGCGGCGCTCGTGCCGGTCGCAGCCCGCCTGGCCACCCCCGCGGTCGACCGCGCCCGCGCGGGCCGCTTGAAGCCGTTCCTGGTCGACGCGTAGTCCTTGTGGCTCGCGGCCGGTCGGGCAACGCCGGTCTGGGCCGTCGTGGTTGCCCACCGTCGCGGCGGAGACCAGTCGCCGCCGCGACGGCGCAACCGTCACAACTCCAGCGTCGTCCCGTACTCGCGCAGCCACGAGTCGATGCCGAGCACGAGTTCGGTGCTGGAGCGGAAGCTCTCGCCCTCGGTGTTCACCGCCTCCCGCGCGTTGGCGAGGTCCAGCAGCGGGCGTACCGGAGCCTCCCGGTCGGCCAGCAGCTCGTCCAGCTCGGCGCGCAGCGCCTGGGTGTAGCGCGGGTCCTGGGTGCTGGGGTAGGGGCTCTTGACCCGTTGTGCCACCGACTCCGGCAGCACGTCCCCGGCCGCCGCGCGCAGCAGTGACTTCTCCCGGCCGTCGAACGTCTTCATCGACCAGGGGGTGTTGAAGACGTACTGCACCAGCCGGTGGTCGCAGAACGGCACCCGGACCTCCAGCCCGACCGCCATGCTCGCCCGGTCCTTGCGGTCCAGCAGGAACTGCACGAACCGGGTCAGGTGCAGGTAGCAGATCTCCCGCATCCGCCGCTCCAGGCCCGAGTCGCCCTTCCGGTACGGGACCTCGGCCAGCGCCTCGCGGTACCGGGCGCGCCGGTAGCCGGTCACGTCGATCTTGGCCAGCAGCCCGTCGTCCAGCAGTGACTCGCGGCTGCCCGCCCCCGTACCGGCGAAGCTGTCGATGCCCAGCCGGGAGAGCCAGGGGAAGGTGTCCGCCTCGACCGCGTCCTGGTCGTGGAACCACCGGTAGCCGCCGAACACCTCGTCCGCGGACTCGCCCGACAGTGCCACCGTCGACTGCTCGCGGATCGCCTTGAACAGCAGGTAGAGCGAGGTGTCGCCCTCACCGAGGCCGAACGGCAGGTCGCGCGCGGTCAGCACGGCGTCCCGGTTGCCGCGGTCCATCAGCGCCGCGGTGTCCAGCACGATGTCCCGGTGGTCGGACCGCACGTGCTCGGCGAGCGCGTGCGCGTACGGGCCGTCGGGCGTGCCGCGCAGGTCGTCGGGCTTGAAGTGCTCGGTCTGCCCGACGAAGTCGACGGAGAACGAGCGCACCGGGCCCTGCCCGGCCGCGGCCAGTCCCTGCGCGGACAGCGCGGTGATCACCGAGGAGTCCAGCCCGCCGGAGAGCAGCGTGCACAGCGGTACGTCGGCGATCAGCTGGCGGGCGACGATGTCGTCGAGCAGTTCGCGCACCGTACGGATGGTGGTGTCCAGGCCGTCGGTGTGGTCGCGGGCCTCAAGCGCCCAGTACCGCCTGACGGTGAGCCCGCCGCGCCGCACCCGCAGCACATGGCCTGGCCGCAGTTCCTTCATGCCCTTGTAGACCGCCTGCTCCGGCGTCTTGCAGAAGGAGACCAGCTCGGCCAGTCCCTCGGCGTCCACCACCGGCCGTACCGAGGGATGGGCCAGGATCGCCTTGGGCTCGGAGCCGAACAGCACACCGTCGCCGGTCGGGTAGTAGAACAGCGGCTTGATGCCCATGCGGTCGCGGACCAGCAGCAGTTCCTCCGTGCGCGGGTCCCACAGCGCGAAGGCGTACATCCCGTTGAGGCGTTCGGTGAAGTCCTCGCCCCACTCCAGGTAGGCGTGCAGTGCCACCTCGGTGTCGCTGCTGGTGCGGAAGGTGTGGCCGAGGGACGTCAACTCGGCCCGAAGCTCCCGGTAGTTGTAGATCTCGCCGCTGTACGTGGTGACGAGCACGGTGCGTCCGTCGGCCTCGACGGTCATCGGCTGCTTGCCGCCCTCGATGTCGATGACGGCGAGGCGGCGGTGCCCGAACGCCGCGTGCCGGTCCAGCCAGACGCCCGAGGCGTCCGGGCCGCGGCAGGCCATCGTCCGCGTCATCGCGTCGAGTGTGGCCCGCTCGCGGGTGAGGTCACTGTCGTAGGAGATCCATCCGGTGATCCCGCACATAGGCGGTCTCCCCTCCTCCGGTCGGCGGCCCCGGATCCGGGGCCCGGCTCTGCCCCCGTTGGTCGCGATCCCGCGGCATGTCCGGCCACCGGACCGCACTGATCACTGTACGCCCATCTAGTTGTAAGGACCATCCGTCGCCTGAGGCAACGTGTAGTTCA
The DNA here is from genome assembly GCA_037034305.1 of Streptomyces sp. PLK1-5. Taxonomy (GTDB): domain Bacteria; phylum Actinomycetota; class Actinomycetes; order Streptomycetales; family Streptomycetaceae; genus Streptantibioticus_A. The sequence continues at coordinate 64,414 of JBAGJY010000029.1, read as the reverse complement.
GGCCATCGCGTCGTCCGGCCGCCGGTGCCCGGATGCGGGGGATCCGGCCACGGCTCACGATGGAGGCAGCCACAGCCGCGGGCGCTACCGCTGACGAGGAGGAACCCGGTGGCCACCGATCCTCCAGAGCCGCTGCACAGCGAGGTGCTGCGCCAGATCCTGGAGGGCACGGCAGCCGGGATCGCGGTGCTGGACACCGAACTGCGGTACGTCTACGTCAACCCGGCGCTGGCCCGGATGAACGGCGTCCCCGCCGCCGAGCACACCGGCCGCACCATCGGCGAGGTACTGCCCGCCCTGGAGGCCAGGGAGGACGTGCTGCGCCAGGTGCTGGCCGACGGCATCCCCCGGGAGACCACCTCCAGCGGCCACACCCGGGCCGTCTCCGGCCATGAGCGCCGCTACTGGCACGGCGCCTACCACCGGCTGGAACGCGGCGGCGAGGTCGTCGGCCTGGTCGGCATAGTGCTTGAGGTCAGCGCGTCCCGCCAGGTCCAGCACGACCTGGAGAAGGCCCGGGAACGGCTCGCCCTGCTGGACACCGCCGCCACCCGGATCGGCACCACCCTGGACGTCGACGCCACCTGCGTGGAACTGGCCGATTTCCTGGTGCCCGTGCTCGCCGACGCGGTCATCGTCGACGTCATACCCGCCGAGCAGGCGGACGGGTTGTGGCCGTCGCCGCGCGGGATGCTGCGGCTGCGCCGGGCGGCGGTGTCGGTGGTGCCCGAACTGCGGGCCGCCGCCGCGGTGTTCGAGGGGCCGGGGGAGTACGTGCGGTTCCGCAGCGGCTCGGCGATCCCGCGCTGCATGGAGAGCGGACGGCCGCTGGTCGACAACCGGTTCAGCCACCCCGACGTCAGCCGGTTGCCGGGGAACGCCGAGCGCGTGGTCCGCTACCGGGCCGCCGGAATCCACTCCGGCATGGTGGTGCCGCTGGCCGCCAGGGGGCACCCGATCGGCACCGTGACGCTGATGCGGGCCGGGGACACCCCGGACTTCACCGACGAGGACGTGGTGATCGCCCAGGACCTGGCCGGACGCGCCGCGATCAGCCTGGACAACGCCCGCCGCTACACCCGGGAGCACGGCATCGCCCTGGAACTGCAGCGCGCCCTGCTCTCCGAACCCGCCACCCCGCAGCCCAGCGTCGAGGTCGCCTCCCGCTACATCCCGGCCGGGAGCACCGCGCTGGTCGGCGGCGACTGGTTCGACACCGTCCAACTCTCCGGCGGGCGAACCCTGTTGGCGATGGGCGACGTCATGGGCCACGGCGTGGAGGCGGCCGTCGACATGGGGCACTACCGCTCCATGCTGCGGGTGCTGGCCGCCGCCGACCTGCCACCGGACCAGATCCTCGACCAGCTGGACGCCCTGATCATCGGCACCGGCACCGACCGCCCCGCCACCTGCCTGCTGGCGGTGGCCGACCCGGAGCACGAGACGGTGACGTACGCCAGCGCGGGCCATCTGCCGCCCGCCGCGCTGCACACGGACGGCCGCTTCACACTGCTGCCGGTACCGCCCGGCCCGCCGCTGGGCACCGGTATCGGCGGCTATGTCGCGGTCGAGCGGCGGGCGCTGCCCGGTCCGGTGCTGCTGCTGTTCACCGACGGCCTGGTGGAGCGGCGCGGCGAGGACATCGACCGCTCGCTGCGCCGACTGACGGAGCTGGCGGCGCCCGTCGACATCAGTCTGGACGCGCTGCTGGACCGGGTGCTGGCCAAGCTGCTGACCGGCACCGTCGAGGACGACGTCGCGGTGCTCGCCGCCCGCCTGCGCAGGCGGGCGGCCTGAGCGGTCCGTGCCGCGCGGGATCTGGGGCCTGCGCCGAGGCGCGCGCCTGCCTGACCGCGCGCCCTCACTTCTTGTTGCGTAGTCGGTCCACCGTTCCCGTGACGAGGGGGTGAGCGGGGTCGATGGCGCCGACGACGCGGCGGCCGATGGTGGCCAGTTGGCGGACCTGTGCCCTGGTGAGCGCGGGCTGTTGTGGCGTGGGGCCGATTCGGTCCGTACGCCTTCTAGCGCCGCCCAGCCGCGCCCCGGGCGGCTCGGCCCCGCCGGGCCGGTACCGGCTCAGTCCTCCCGGGCCAGCACCACGGCGGTCCCGTAGGCGCAGACCTCGGTGCCCACGTCGGCGGCCTCGGTCACGTCGAAGCGCATCGCCAGCACCGCGTCGGCGCCGCGCGCCCTGGCCTGCTCCACCAGGCGCTGCATGGCCTGGTTCCGGGTCTGCACCAGGGTCTTGGTCAGGCCCTTCAGCTCGCCGCCGATCATGGACTTCAGCCCGGCGCCGATCTGGCTGCCGAGGTGCCGGGAGCGCACGGTCAGCCCGAAGACCTCGCCGATCACCCGTTCCACCCGGCGGCCGGGCACATCGTTGGTGGTGACCACCAGGACGTCGGACTGCGCGGGCTGGCCGCCGCCGTAGTCGTCGATGCTCATGGGGTAGAGCCTGCCCCGCCGGGTGGGCCGCCGCACGCGGGGAACCCGCCGTATCGGGCCTGCGTTCATACTGGTGGGGACTTGACCAGTCCGGAGATGGCGGGAGCCGGTCCGGAGCCCACGACCAGGAGCACGCCACCTGTGACGACTCTCGCCTTGGGCCCCGCCTGGCTCAACCCCCAGCAGCTGATCGAGAACTTCGGCGGCTTCGCGCTGGTCGGGATCCTGCTGGTGATCTTCGCCGAGTCGGGGCTGCTGATCGGCTTCTTCCTGCCCGGCGACTCGCTGCTGTTCACCACCGGCCTGCTGATAGCCAACGGCCAGTACCTGCACTACCCGCTGTGGCTGGTGTGCCTGCTGGTGGCGGTGGCCGCGGTGCTCGGCGACCAGGCGGGCTACCTGTTCGGCCGCAAGGTCGGCCCGGCGCTGTTCCGGCGGCCCGACTCGAAGCTGTTCAAACAGGAGAACGTGGAGAAGGCGCACGACTTCTTCGAGCGGCACGGTCCGAAGTCGATCATCCTTGCCCGCTTCGTGCCGATCGTACGGACCTTCACCCCGATCATCGCCGGGGTGAGCCGGATGAACTACCGCTCGTTCTTCGTCTTCAACCTCGTCGGCGGCACGCTGTGGGGCGCGGGCGTGACCGTGCTCGGTTACTTCCTCGGCCAGATCGCGTTCATCCGTGACAACGTCGAGGCGATCTTCATCGTGATCGTGTTCGTCTCCGTCGTCCCGATCGGCTTCGAGTACCTGCGCTCGCGGCGCAAGGCCGCACGGACGGTCCCCTCGGCCGGTGGCGGCCGCCGGGCCGCCGGGCCGGTGGCGGCCCCGGCGCCGCAGCAGCGTGGCCGGCACCGAGCGGCCAAGCGCTGAACGTTTTGGCCTACCCGTAGCCTTGTCTGGGTAACCGGCGAAGAGGAGCGGGAAAGGGATCGCAGCAGGTGACGGAGAGCAAGCGGACTGACGGCAGTGTGCTGGGCGCCGGTCCGCAGGACGCCAAGCCCGAGTCCGACGAGGCGCGCTCCGCGTTCACCCCACCCCTGGGAGTGCCGCTCCCGCCCGCACCCGAGCCCGAGGGCTCCGCGTTCATGCCGCCCTCCCGCCCGGCGTCCGCCCCGAGCGGCAGCACCACCGGCAACCACACCCTGCCCGCCTTCACACCGCCCGAGGGCATCCCCGTGGTCCGGCTGCCCAGTGACGCCCCCTGGCAGGACCGGATGCGCGCCATGCTGCGGATGCCGGTCGCCGAGCGCCCGGCGCCGGAGCCGGTCGGCAAGCCCGAGTCCGACGGCCCCTCGGTGCCGCGCGTGCTGGACCTGACGCTGCGTATCGGCGAGCTGCTGCTGGCCGGGGGCGAGGGCGCGGAGGACGTCGAGGCGGCGATGTTCGGCGTCGCCCACGCCTACGGACTCGACCGGGTCGAGCCGAACGTCACCTTCACCCTGCTGTCCATCAGCCACCAGCCGTCGCTGGTCGACGACCCGATCACGGCCAGCCGCACGGTGCGCCGCCGCGGCACCGACTACACCCGGCTCGCCGCCGTGTTCCGGCTGATCGACGACATCACCGCGCACGAGGCGACCCTGGAGGACGCCTACGGCCGCCTCGCCGAGATGCGCCGCAGGCGGCACCCGTACCCCGGCTGGCTGCTCACGCTCGGCGCCGGGGTGCTGGCGGGCGCGGCGAGCATGCTGGTCGGCGGTGGCCCGACGGTCTTCGTGGCGGCGGCCCTCGGCGCGATGCTCGGCGACCGGCTCGCCTGGCTGTGCGCGGGGCGCGGGCTGCCGGAGTTCTACCAGTTCGTGGCCGCCGCGATGCCCGCCGCCGCCATGGGCGTGCTGATGAACCTCTACGGCTCCTACCTGCCGGGCGGCGGCCATGTGCAGTCCTCCGCGGTGATCACCGGTGGGCTGTACGCGCTGATCCCGGGACGGGCGCTGGTGGCGGGGGTGCAGGACGGGCTGACCGGCTTCTACATCACCGCCTCCGCCCGACTGCTGGAGGTCATGTACCTGATCGTCGGCATCGTCTTCGGCGTCACGATGGTGCTCTACGTCGGGGTGAGCCTGCACGCCCAGCTCAATCCCGACGAGGCGCTGCACACCTATCAGAACGCGCCGGTTCAGCTGGTGGCGGCGATGACGCTGACGCTGGCGTTCGCGGTGCTGCTCCAGTGCGAGCGCTCGGTGCTGCCGGTCGTCACGCTCAACGGCGGGGTGGCCTGGGTGGTCTACGGCGCCCTGCACTACCAGGCGGGGCTCTCGCCGATCGCCGCGACGGCGATCGCCGCCGGTCTGGTCGGTCTGTTCGGCCAGCTTCTCTCCCGCTACCGGTTCGCCTCCGCGCTGCCGTACGTCACGGCGGCCATCGGGCCGCTGCTGCCGGGTAGCGCCACGTACTTCGGGCTGCTCGCCTTCACCCAGGGGAAGCAGGACGCGGGCGTGGCGTCCCTCGCCAAGGCGGCGGCGCTGGCGCTGGCGGTCGCGATCGGGGTCAACCTCGGTGGCGAGGTCGCCCGTATGGTCATCAAGTTCCCGGGCGGCGGCCCGGTGCGCCGCGCCGCCAAGCGCACCCGCGGCTTCTGACGCCGCGACCCGCCCCAGGGTCGGCCGCCCCGTCAACTCACCGTCAACGCGGGCGTTTTGAGGGCGCTCGGCACGTGAGGGGGCTGAGCACGTGTGAGGCCCCCGTCACCTGCTGCTCGTGGTGACGGGGGCCTCGACGGTGGGGTGCGGGGCTCAGTGGCCGCCGTGCTCCTTCAGCCGCTTGTAGGAGGCCTCGATCTCGGCCTCCGCCTCGGCACGGCCGACCCAGCTGGCGCCCTCGACGGACTTGCCCGGCTCAAGGTCCTTGTAGACCTCGAAGAAGTGCTGGATCTCCAGGCGGTCGAACTCACTGACGTGATGGATGTCACGCAGGTGCTCCACCCGCGGGTCGGAGGCCGGGACGCACAGCAGCTTGTCGTCGCCGCCCGCCTCGTCGGTCATCCGGAACATGCCGATCGCGCGGCACTTGATCAGGCAGCCGGGGAAGGTCGGCTCGTCCAGCAGGACCAGGGCGTCCAGCGGGTCGCCGTCCTCACCCAGGGTGTCCTCGACGAAGCCGTAGTCGGCCGGGTACATGGTCGAGGTGAAAAGCCGTCGGTCCAGGCGGATACGACCGGTCTCGTGGTCCACCTCGTACTTGTTCCGCGAACCCTTCGGGATCTCGATCGTGACGTCGAACTCCAAGGCTCCTCCAACATCAGCCATGATCAGCACATACTTCGGATGATTAAGTGTCCCCCACGCAGGTGTGTGGTCGCGAAAGGGGCTGGTCCAGGGTGCGACGACGGGGGCTCACGGCCGCCCGGTGGGCGACCGTTCACGTGATCCACCACTGTCGCGGAGGCGTCCGCTCATGATCGTTCGCGACTGGAGTCGTATCGATTCTGACCGCGTCCGGCGATGGGCGGCCAGGGTGACCCGTCGCGCGGGTCTGGACCGCGGCGCGGCGCGCGCGGTGGCCGGGCTGCGGCCGGTCGGCGCCGCCGTCCGCAGGGCGGCCTTCGAGGGCGGGGCCACGCGGGTGGCCGTCGGCGCCGGTGGCGTCGGGCTCGCCGTCGCGCTGGTCGCGGTCACCGCGGCCGGTCCCTGGTCGGGCGGCCAGCGGGTGGCGGAACGGAACGTGGCCGCCGCCCGGGACGGCGCGGCGCGAACCGGCCGTACCCCCGCCGCCCCGGCCCCCAGCGCGCCCGCTGTGCTGGCCGGGCTCGGGCCCGGCCGCTCGCCGCAGGCCGTACCGCTGCCCACCGGGCAGGGGTTGGACAACGCGCTCTCGCCGCTGTTCGACGACCCGGCGCTCGGCTCGGTACGCGCCGGAGTGGTGCTGGACGCCGCCACCGGGCGGCAGCTGTACGGCCACGACCCGGACACCCCGTCCGCGCCCGCCTCCACCACCAAGATCGCCACCGCGGCCGCCGCCCTGCAGAGCCTCGGCGGCGACTACCGGATCCCCACCACCGTCGTCCCCGGCGCCGCACCGGGGAGCATCGTGCTGGTCGGCGGCGGCGACCCCACGCTCACCGCCCAGCCCGCGCCCCAGGGCGCCGACCCGGACACCAGCCCGGCCAGCCTGGGCGACCTCGCCGACGCCACCGCCAGGACGCTCAGGGAACGCGGCTGGACCAAGGTCCAACTCAGCTACGACACCTCGCTCTACACCGGCCCGCAGCTGCGCGCCCTCAACGTCGGCGGCAACGTCGCCCCGGTCACCCCGCTCATGGTGGACGAGGGCCGGGTCGACCCCAACTCCACCGAGGACGCCCCCAGGGTCGCCGACCCGGCCGCCTCCGCGGCGCAGGACTTCGCCGGGATGCTGCGCGCCCGCGGGATCACCGTGGACGGCGACGTACGGCCGGGCAGCGCGCCCGCGGGCGAGGAGGCCCGGCTCGCCGAGGTGGACTCCATGCCGCTGTCCGCGCTGGTCGAGCGGATGCTGACGAACAGCGACAACGACATCGCGGAGGCGCTGGCCCGGCAGACCGCGATCAGCCTCGGGCAGCCGGTGAGCTTCACCGGCGGGGCGCAGGCGATCAGCGAGGAACTGGGCAGGCTCGGGCTGCCGCTCGCCGGTACCAGCTTCAACGACGGCAGCGGACTGGACCGCGACGACCGGCTGACCCCGCGGCTGCTGGCCCGGCTGCTGTACACCGCCGCCGCCCCGGCCCACCCGCAACTTCGGCCGGTGCTCAGTGGGTTGCCGATCGCCGGTTTCACCGGCACCCTCAGCGACCGGTTCACCGGTGCCATGTCCGACGCGGCGGGTCTGGTGCACGCCAAGACCGGCACTCTCACCGGCGTCAACACCCTCGCCGGAACGGCGGTGGACGCCGACGGCCGCCTGCTGGTCTTCGCGTTCATGGCCTCCGGCACCACCGACGCCACCACGGCCGTCGCCGCCCTGGACCGCCTGGCCGCCACAGTGACCAACTGCGGCTGCCGGTAAGGGGCTTCGGAGGCGGGGCACCACGCCTACCGGCGGGGACGGGCTGCTCGGCGTCGGCGGGCGCCGAGCCCACCGCCGCGGGGCGGGCCGCTCGCCGCCGCCGCGCGGGCCGCTCGCCGTTGCCCGGCGAGCCGCTTGCCGTCGCAGGGCGGGCCGCTTGCCGTCGCAGGGCGGGCCGCTCGCCGTGAGGCGCCCCGCTCCCCGCTGCGGGACTGGCCGCTTGCCGTCGCGGGACGGGCCGCCGCCGTGCGGGTCGGTCGCCGTTGCTGGGCGGTCTGCTTGCCGTTACCGGGCGGGCTGCTTGCCGCCGCCGGACGGGCCGCACGCCGTCGCGGCTGCCGGGGGCTTCGGGGCTTGCCCCAAAGGCGGCTGGGGTGCCCCAAAGGGGCGGGGGGCCGGAGCCCCCAAGGTGCTTCGGGCCCTGCCCAAAGGGGGCCGGGGGCCAGAGCCCCAAGGTGCTTCGGGGGCTTCCCAAAGGGGGTCCGGGGGCGGACCCCCAAGGGGGTTCGGGGGCTTGCCCCCGAGAAAGACCCCGTGGGCGCCAGCCCACAAGAGCCCTCCGGGCCAGGCGGAAATCAGCGCCGGGCGGCGAAAGCCGCCCGGCGCCACGTACCGTGAACCCATGACGAGCATCGGTGGTGCGGAGATGGTCGACTGGAACCTCGCGGTGGCGACCGCGACCCGGCTGGTACGCCCGGGTCCCGAGGTCAGCCGTGAGGAGGCGCGGACCGTGGTGACCGAACTGCGTCGCCATGCCAGGTCGTCCGAGGAACACGTTCGGTCCTTCACACGGATGTACGGCGCGGGCGGCCCCGACGAGCCGCTGGGCGGCAGTCCGGTGCTGGTGGTGGACCGCGCCGGTTGGGTCAAGGCCAACGTGGCGGGCTTCCGGGCGATCCTCAAGCCGCTGCTCGACAAGATGCAGGCGCGCCGCGGCGCGCTCCCCGGCGGTGCCGTGCTCGGCGCGGTCGGCGGCAAGGTCACCGGCGTCGAGGTCGGTGCGCTGCTGTCGTTCCTCGCCTCCCGGGTGCTCGGCCAGTACGAGACCTTCGCCCCGGCCACCCGCGAGATGCCCGCGGGCCCGGTGCTGCCCGAGCCCGGCGAGCCGCGCACCGGGCGGCTGCTGCTGGTGGCGCCGAACATCGTGCACGTGGAGCGGGAACTCGACGTGGACCCGCACGACTTCCGGCTGTGGGTCTGCCTGCACGAGGAGACCCACCGCACCCAGTTCACCGCCGTGCCCTGGCTGCGCGACCACATCGAGTCGGAGATCCAGGAGTTCCTGGCGCAGACCGACGTGGACCCCGCCACCCTGCTGGAGCGGGTCCGCGAGGCCGCCCAGTCGTTCGTCGGCGCCCGGCCCGAGGGCGAGGACAGCGAGGGCCGCAGCCTGGTGGAGATCGTCCAGACCCCGGGCCAGCGGGAGATCCTGGCCCGGCTGACCGCCGTGATGTCGCTGCTCGAAGGGCACGCCGACTATGTGATGGACGGCGTGGGGCCGGACGTCGTGCCGTCCGTCGCCGAGATCAGGGAGAAGTTCCAAAAGCGCCGCGCCACCGGCGCCGGGCGGCTCGACCAGGCGCTGCGCAAGCTGCTCGGACTGGACGCCAAGCTGCGCCAGTACCGGGACGGCGAACGCTTCGTGCGCGCTGTGGTCGACGAGGTCGGCATGGACGGCTTCAACCGGATCTGGACCTCGCCCAACACCCTGCCCACCAAGACGGAGATCGCCAAACCGGCGGACTGGATCGCAAGGGTGCATCGTCGCACTGATTCATGAACCCTGAGCGCCCCCACAGTTCACCCATCCGAGGGACCATGGCCGATGGGTAGGCGTGCGATGCTCGGGTAACGCTCCATATCTGTCACCATCTAGCCACGCTCCGTCATCCCCCCGCGGCCCTCCCATATCCTCAGGTGGGCTGTGCATTTCAGGAGGAATGGATATGGGTCCCCACCCCGCGGTCGCCGCGATACGCCTGGCGGTCCGCCGCGTACTGCACGACGTGCTCAACGACCTGGCCCGCACCCCCGCCGCAGCCTCCGAGCCCACCACCGCCCCCACCGCCGCGCGCACCAGCGTCCTGGACGACCGGCCGCTGGTCCTCGCCGCCTGCAGCGGCGGCGCCGACTCCATGGCGCTCGCCTCAGCCCTCGCCTTCGAGGCCCGCAAGCTCGACGTACGGGCCGGAGCCGTCACCGTCGACCACGGCCTGCAGAACGGCTCCACCGCCCGCGCCCTGGACGTCGTGCACCGGCTGCGCGACCTCGGCCTCGACCCCGTGGAGGCCCTCGGCGTCACCGTCGGCCGCCAGGGCGGCCCGGAAGCCGCCGCCCGTGACGCCCGGTACGCCGCCCTCGACACCGCCGCCACCAAGCTGGGCGCCGCCGCCGTACTCCTCGGCCACACCCGCGACGACCAGGCGGAAACCGTCCTGCTGGCGCTCGCCCGCGGCTCCGGCACCCGCTCGCTGTCCGGCATGGCCGCCGTCTCCGGCCCCGGCGGCCGTTACCGCCGACCGTTCCTGCTGCTCGACCGGGAGACCACCCGCAAGGCCTGCGTCGCCCAGGGCATCGACGTGTGGGAGGACCCGCACAACGCCGACCCGGCGTACACCCGCGCCCGGGTGCGGCACGAGGCGCTGCCCGTCCTGGAGAAGTCGCTGGGCCGCGGGGTGGTCGCCTCGCTGGCCCGTACCGCCCAGCTGTTCCGGGACGACGCCGACGCGCTCGACCAGTGGGCGGCGGCGGCCACCCGGGAGGCCACGGTGGACGGCGACCCGGACGACGCGCTGGACACCGCCAAACTGTTCCCACTGCCCTCCGCCGTCCGCCGCCGGGTCCTGCGCCGCGCGGCCATCACGGCGGGCAGCCCGGCAGGGTCCCTGTTCTCCCGGCACATCGAGGAAACCGACCGGCTGATCACCGGTTGGCGCGGGCAGGGCCCCATCAGTCTGCCCGGGGGCGTCGAGGCCCGTCGGTCGAATGGCAAACTGGTCTTCCGGCGGACGACCGCAGCCGAATGACGTACCGAGCCGGCAGGCCTTGCAGGAAGTAGCGCGGGTGAACGAGAAGGACATGGGCACCGACCTGGAGAAGGTGCTCATCAGCAAGGAAGAGATCGACCTCAAGCTGGCTGAGCTGGCCGCGGAGATCGACAGGGACTACGCCGGGAAGGACCTGCTGATCGTCGGCGTCCTGAAGGGCGCCGTGATGGTGATGGCCGACCTGGCCCGCGCACTGTCCCGCGACGTCACCATGGACTGGATGGCGGTGTCCTCGTACGGCGCCGGGACCAAGTCCTCCGGCGTGGTCCGCATCCTCAAGGACCTCGACACCGACATCGCCGGGCGCGATGTGCTGATCGTCGAGGACATCATCGACTCCGGCCTGACCCTGTCCTGGCTGCTGTCCAACCTCAGCTCGCGCGGCCCGGCCTCGCTGCGGGTGTGCACCCTGCTGCGCAAGCCGGAGGCCGCCAAGGTCGACATCGATGTGACGTATGTCGGTTTCGACATCCCGAACGAGTTCGTGGTGGGCTACGGGCTGGACTACGCGGAGAAGTACCGCAACCTGCCGTTCGTGGGCACGCTGGCCCCGCACGTCTACGGCGGCTGACACGCCGACCGGCTGGACCATGTTTCGGAAACCCGGTATGGGAGCCGGGGAACCGACCCCGGTTTCCTGCCGTTGGAGCAAGGGAAGAGGGGTTTGTTAACGGTCCTCGGCAGCGTCAGGTGACAATGCTGAGGTACCGTCCGAAGGTCGGGTCATAAAACCGTCGGGTCATACACCTAGCTAGCGCACATCGGTCGACGGGGCCGGGGTGCTCTCACTGTGGCAGGAGGGACGGGGCGTCGCCGCCCCGCATGGATGGACGTCAAACGCTACTTCCGTGGGCCGGTCATGTGGATCGTGCTGGCCGTCCTTGCCGTGGTCGTCTTGATGCAGGTCGTCGGCTCGACGGGCGGCTACAAGACGGTGGACACCGGTCAGGTCGTCGCCGCGGTCGACCAGGGGCTCGCCCAGTCAGCCAAAATCACCACCGGTGACGAGCAGACCATCTCGGTCCAGCTGAAGCCGGGCGCCAAGGTCGACGGCAAGGACCTCGGCGACAAGATCAAGGCGAGCTACATCGGCCGCCAGGGCGCCGACCTCGCCGCGAAGCTGCAGACCCAGGTCGACGACCACCAGCGCGGCGGCACGCAGCTGCCCGACGGCTACACCATCTCGCCGTCGAAGCAGAACCCGTTCGTCGGTGTGCTGCTCTCGCTGCTGCCCTTCGTCCTGATCGTGGTCGTCTTCCTGTTCCTGATGAACCAGATGCAGGGCGGCGGCTCCCGGGTGATGAACTTCGGGAAGTCCAAGGCCAAGCTGATCACCAAGGACACGCCCAAGACCACGTTCGCCGACGTGGCGGGCGCGGACGAGGCGGTCGAGGAGCTCCAGGAGATCAAGGAGTTCCTCCAGGAGCCGGCCAAGTTCCAGGCCGTGGGCGCCAAGATCCCCAAGGGTGTGCTGCTCTACGGCCCGCCCGGTACCGGTAAGACGCTGCTCGCACGCGCCGTCGCGGGCGAGGCGGGTGTGCCGTTCTACTCGATCTCCGGTTCCGACTTCGTCGAGATGTTCGTCGGCGTCGGCGCCTCCCGGGTCCGCGACCTGTTCGAGCAGGCCAAGGCGAACGCCCCGGCCATCGTGTTCGTGGACGAGATCGACGCCGTCGGCCGGCACCGCGGCGCGGGCCTCGGCGGCGGCCACGACGAGCGCGAGCAGACGCTCAACCAGCTGCTGGTCGAGATGGACGGCTTCGACGTCAAGGGCGGCGTCATCCTGATCGCCGCCACCAACCGGCCCGACATCCTGGACCCGGCGCTGCTGCGTCCCGGCCGCTTCGACCGCCAGATCGCGGTCGACCGCCCGGACCTCCAGGGCCGTCTGGAGATCCTCAAGGTCCACCAGAAGGGCAAGCCGGTCGCCCCGGACGTCGACCTGCAGGCCGTCGCCCGGCGTACCCCCGGCTTCACCGGCGCCGACCTGAGCAACGTCCTCAACGAGGCCGCGCTGCTCACCGCCCGCAGCGACCGCAAGCTCATCGACAACAAGATGCTGGACGAGGCGATCGACCGCGTTGTCGCCGGACCGCAGAAGCGGACCCGGATCATGAGCGAGAAGGAGAAGAAGGCGACCGCGTACCACGAGGGCGGACACGCCCTGGTCGCCGCGGCCTGCCCGAACAGCGACCCGGTCCACAAGATCACGATCCTGCCGCGCGGCCGTGCCCTGGGCTACACCATGGTGCTGCCGGACGAGGACAAGTACTCCCAGTCGCGCAGCGAGATGCTCGACCAGCTCGCCTACATCATGGGCGGCCGGGCGGCCGAGGAACTGGTCTTCCACGACCCGACCACCGGCGCCGCCAACGACATCGAGAAGGCGACCGCCACCGCCCGCGCGATGGTCACCCAGTACGGCATGACCGAGCGGCTCGGCGCGATCAAGTTCGGCACCGACAACTCCGAGCCGTTCCTCGGCCGTGAGATGGGTCACCAGCGCGACTACTCGGAGGAGGTCGCGGGCCTGGTGGACGAAGAGGTCAAGAAGCTGATCGAGAACGCCCACAACGAGGCGTGGGAGATCCTGGTCGAGAACCGCGACGTGCTGGACAACCTCGTGCTGGCGCTCCTGGAGAAGGAGACGCTGAACAAGGAGGAGGTCGCGGAGATCTTCAAGCCGGTGGTCAAGCGCCCGTCCCGCCCGGCGTGGACCGGCTCCTCGCGCCGTACGCCCTCGACCCGCCCGCCGGTGCTCTCGCCGCGCGAGCTGGCGCTGGCCAACGGCGCGGGCACGGCCAACGGCAGCACCCAGCCGACGGTCTCCACGGTCAAGCAGCCGCAGGCCCAGCCGACCGACACGGTCGAGCTGCCGGAGGACGGCAAGCAGGGCCCGAGCGACAGCTGACCCGGCGCCCGACCGGGCCGGAATGAATGCCGCGCCCCCCAGGTTCTAGCCTGGGGGCGCGGCATTTCACTTTGCCGAGTGACGTGTACCAGGAACGAGGCTCATATGACCGACCCGGTGACGCTGGTCGACGCGGCTCCCGTCGGCGAGTTCGACGAGAAGCGGGCCGAGAACGCCGTCCGCGAACTGCTGATCGCGGTGGGAGAGGACCCGGACCGCGAGGGCCTGCGGGAGACCCCGGCACGTGTGGCGCGCGCCTACAAGGAGATCTTCGCGGGCCTGTGGCAGGCCCCGCAGGACGTGCTCACCACCACCTTCGACCTCGGCCATGACGAGATGGTGCTGGTCAAGGACATCGAGGTCTACTCCACCTGTGAGCACCACCTGGTGCCGTTCCACGGTGTGGCGCACGTCGGCTACATTCCCGCCACCAGCGGCAAGATCACCGGCCTGTCCAAACTGGCCCGGCTCGTGGACGTCTTCGCCCGCCGCCCCCAGGTGCAGGAACGGCTCACCACGCAGATCGCGGACGCCCTGATGGACATCCTGGAGCCGCGGGGCGTGATCGTGGTGATCGAGTGCGAGCACATGTGCATGTCGATGCGCGGCATCCGCAAGCCCGGCGCGAAGACCACCACCTCGGCGGTGCGCGGCCAGCTGCGCGACCCGGCGACCCGCGCCGAGGCGATGAGCCTGATACTGGCCCGCTGAGCGCTCCGCTGGGAGTGCGGCGATGCGCCGTCGATGGTCTGCGGCGCCGTTGCTCGCGCGGTTCCCCGCGCCCCTTGCCTCGACCACCGCGGCTACGCGGCGGGCTCGAACGCGCCGCGACTGCCGAAAACGCCGCGGCCGGGAGGACGACTTCGTCCTCCCGGCCGCGTTGAACGGTGCGCCCCCGTGGGGGATCGGGTGTTACTGCGTGAGGTGCTGGCTCAGCGCGTCGAGCGCGCTCGGCACCTCCCGGTTCCAGGTGGTGAAGTTGTGACCGCCGCTGGGCAGGATGATCGAGGCGACCTGCATCGGCGGCTTGACCGCCTTCATGAACGCCACCGTGCGGCTGTAGTCCCACTCACCCTGCTTGCTGCTGGTGACCAGCGCCCAGACCTTCGGGGTGGGCTTGTTCTTCAGCAGCCACATCAGGTCGTTCTCGTTCTGCAGCTGCTTGCTGCCGCCGAACAGGTCGCCGGTGGTCGGGTCGTTGTGGGTGTTGTAGTAGCCCGACAGCGAGACGGCCGCGGAGAAGTCGTCGGGGTGCCGCATCGACATCTTCAGGGCGCAGTAGCCGCCGGTGGAGTCGCCCATGACGCCCCAGTTCTGGGGGGCGTTGCCGACCCGGTAGTTGGCCGAGATGACCTGCCGCAGCTCCTTGGTGAAGAAGGTCTCCACCTGCGGGCCGCCGGGCACGTCCATGCACTCGGTGTCACGCGGCGGCACGACGGTCGGCCGCATCATGATCATGATCATCGGCTGCATCTTGCCCTGCTGGATGTGCTCCGTCGCCGTCTGCGGGTACTTCATCCGGGTGATCAGCGACTCGGCGGTGCCCGGGTAGCCGGTGAGTATCACCGACGCGGGGAAGTTCTGCTTGCTGAAGCCCTTTTGGAAGTACTGCGGCGGCAGGTAGACATAGGCGGGGGTGGTGATGCCGGTCTTGCCGCCCTTGATCTGGACCTTGTCGATCCGGCCCGCCTTCTCCGGCGACCCGCCGCCCGGCACGCCGACGCCCTGGGCGCCGAGGTGCTCCAGGCCGTCCTTGCCGTTGGTGGCGCCCGCGGTGTAGTCCACGACCTGACCCGGGTCCTGGTTCGTACCGAACAGATCGGCGAACGACGAGTAGAACCCGAAGTACGAGTTGATCGACAGCCCCAGTGCCGCGAGGATCGCCAGTTGGCCACCGAACAGCAGCCCGACACGTCCCGCTATGGGTTTGACCCCTTGACGGGACAGCCGTGGCCACAGCCAGATGGTGGCGACGAAGAAGGCCACCGCCAGCACGATGACCAGGACCAGGAGTTTCTTACTAGTGAGACCCATGAGGCGCTTTCCGTTCGGTGTACCGGCCGCCCAGCCCCGCCAAGTGGAACCTCACGGCCAAAGCTCTCGTCCTAGAGGACGCACAGAGCTCGCACGGCCGACGCACATCGGGCCGGAAGATCCATTTATCGGGGCTGGGAGACCGATGTCTGCACACAAAGATGCCGAACGCCTTAAAAGGGTTCCGTCAGGGGGCGGCATCAATGACTGAGTCGTCCGCCACACAGGATTCACGCGCACGCCTCCCGAGGTTCACCCCGAGCAGCAAGGTGCCCGCACTCGTGGGCACGGTGGGCGCCCTGATCGGGCTGCTGGACCTGGCGACCGGGATCATCCCGCAGCTCAGGCACAGCCGGGTGCACACCTGGGCCGGATACCTGCCCGGCGCCGTGAGCAGCATCGCGGCAGCGGCCTCGATCATCCTGGGCCTGTTGATGCTGATGCTCGCGCACGGCCTCAAGCGCCGCAAGCGGCGGGCCTGGACCGCCGCGGTCGTGCTGCTGCCCGCCGGGGTGGTGGCGGAGGTGCTGCACCACCGGGTGTCGATAGTCGACACCGCCTTGTCAGCGGGCCTGATGGTGGTGCTGCTCACCCACCGCAGCCAGTTCACCGCGCTGTCCGACCCGCGCACCCGCTGGCGGGCGGCGTTCAACTTCGTGGTGCTGTCCGTCGTCAGCTTCGGCGTCGGACTGCTGATCGTCAGCGCCCACCCGAACTCCGAGGTCGGCAACCCGTCCATCCTCGACCGGGTGAAGACCGTCCTGTACGGCCTGTTCGGCTTCGGCGGCCCGGTGCACTACGTGCACGACCGCACCGCCGACATCGTCGGCTACTCCCTCGGCGGCCTCGGCTTCCTGATCCTGTTCAGCACCGCGTACCTGGTGCTGCGCCCCGAGCACCCGACGGCCGTGCTCAGCCCGGAGGACGAGGAGCAGATCCGCGGCCTGCTGGCCAAGCACGGACGGCGTGACTCGCTCGGGCACTTCGCGCTGCGCCGGGACAAGAGCGTGATCTTCTCGCCGACCGGCAAGGCTGCCGTCTCCTACCGGGTGATCTCCGGTGTGATGCTCGCCAGCGGCGACCCCATCGGCGACGTGGAGGCCTGGCCCGGCGCCATCGAGCGGTTCATGGAGGAGGCCAGGGCGCATGCCTGGATCCCCGCCGTGGTCGGCTGCTCGGAGACCGGCGGTGAGGTCTGGACCCGGGAGACCGGCCTGGACGCGCTGGAGCTGGGCGACGAGGCGATCGTCGAGACCGCCTCCTTCTCGCTGTCCGGCCGGGCGATGCGCAACGTCCGGCAGATGGTCAAGCGTGTCGAGCGCAACGGCTACAGCTGCCGGATGCGCCGGGTCAGCGACCTGGACGAGGAGGAGCGGGCACGGATCCGGGCCGCCGCCGCCGACTGGCGCGGCACCGACACCGAGCGCGGTTTCTCCATGGCGCTCGGCCGTTTCGGTGACCCGGAGGACGGCAACTGCGTCGTCGTCACCGCGCACAAGACGGTGGAGGACGACCCGTCGCCGCACGGTGACCTCAAGGCCGTGCTGCACTTCGTGCCGTGGGGCGAGGACGGCATCTCGCTGGAGCTGATGCGGCGCGACCGCTCGGCCGACGCGGGCATGAACGAGCTGCTCATCGTGCACGCGCTGACCAACGCCCAGGAGCTCGGCATCGCCCGGGTGTCGCTGAACTTCGCGATGTTCCGCTCGGCGCTCGCCCGTGGCGAGCGGATCGGCGCCGGTCCGGTGCTGCGCTTCTGGCGCGGGCTGCTGGTGTTCCTCTCCCGCTGGTTCCAGATCGAGTCGCTGTACAAGTTCAACGCCAAGTTCCAGCCGGTCTGGGAGCCGCGGTTCATGGTCTTCCCGACCCACCGCGACCTGCCCCGGATCGGGTTCGCCGTGATGCAGGCCGAGGCGTTCATCACCCTGGAACTGCCCGCCCGGGTGCGGCGCTGGATCCCGTTCGTCAGCAAGGAGCCGCAGCGCCGGGACTGCGCGCACCCCGAGCACAAGCGGATGGCCGCGGCGTCCGGCCGCGCGGCCTGACACCCGGTACCGTGGCGGGCCGGTCTCCTCGGCGGAGACCGGCCCGCTCGCCGTTGCGGCGGCCAGGTGGATCTCGCGGTCCGGCCCAAGGAAGTCCCAGCGGAGAGGCCCTACGCTTTGGGGCATGGTGAATGTGCGAGGCCGGGTGGCCGGTCTGCCCGAATGGGACCGGTGCGCGGTGATGGGTGTGGTCAACGTCACGCCCGATTCGTTCTCCGACGGCGGCCTGTGGTTCGACCCCGAACTCGCCGTCAAGCACGGCCTCGACCTGATCGCCTCCGGTGCCGACCTGGTCGACGTGGGCGGTGAGTCCACCCGGCCGGGAGCGCGGCGGGTCGAGGAGGCAGAGGAACTGCGCCGGGTCATCCCGGTGGTACGGGAACTGGCCGCCGCCGGGGCGCTGGTGAGCGTCGACACCATGCGGGCGTCGGTCGCCGAGCGGGCCGTCGAGGCCGGGGCGCGGCTGGTCAACGACGTCAGCGGCGGCCTCGCCGACCCGGCGATGGTGCCGATGGCCGCCGCCGCCCGCATCCCGTTCGTGGTGATGCACTGGCGCGGCGCCAGCATCGACATGAACAGGCGCGCGGTCTACCAGGACGTGACCGCGGAAGTGGTGCACGAACTGCGGCAGCGCCTTGACGCCGTGGTCGCGGCGGGCGTCGACCCGGAGCGCACCGTGATCGACCCGGGACTCGGCTTCGCCAAGGAGGCCGAACACGACCTGGCGCTGATGGCGCACCTGGACCGGCTGCGCGAACTGGGCCGTCCGCTGCTGGTGGCCGCCTCCCGCAAGCGGTTCCTGGGCCGGGTGCTCGCCGGTGACGCGGGCGACCCGCCGCCCGCCAGGGAGCGGGACGCGGCGACCGCGGCCGTCTCGGCCATCGCCGCCCGCCAGGGCGCCTGGGCGGTGCGGGTGCACGACGTACGGCCGACCGCGGACGCGGTACGGGTGGCCAGGGCGATCGAGGGAGCCGTGTGACCACCGGGCCCGACGACCAGCGGGACGCGGTCGAGCGCGTCAACCAGGCCTTCTACGACGCGGTGGAGTCCGGCGACCTCGCGGCCCTGGAGGAGGTCCTGCTCGACGGTCCGCTGGCGGACTCGGTGACCGTGGTGCACCCGGGGTGGCCGGTGCTGCGCGGGCGCGGACACGTACTGCGGTCCTACGCGCTGATCATGGCGAACACCGACTACATGCAGTTCTTCCTGACCGACGTCGAGGTCGCGGTGGCGGGCGAGACCGCCCTGGTGACCTGTAGCGAGAACATCCTCAGCGGCGGGCCCGCCGAGCCGGACGGCTCCGCGGGCGAGCTGGTCGGCGGACTGGTGGTGGCCACGAACGTGTTCCGGCACACCTCGGGCGGCTGGAAGCTGTGGTCGCACCACGGCTCCCCGGTGATGACCGAGGAGACCGAGGACGAGGAGGACGACGAGTACGGGGACGGCCCGGCGGGCGTCTGACCGTAGGGATGGTGCGCCCGGCGGTACCGGTGGTGACCATGAGGTGGCCTGCGGTCAGCCGGAACACGTCCAGCCACTCGTTCGAGCCAAGAACTCCCCAAGGCAGGAGTGGCCGCCCCAGTCTCGGGTACAGGCGCCTGCATGTGGGCGTGGCCCGTGACCGACGCCACTCCCGGGGCGTCGCGCGGCACCCGTTGGCAAGGGTTGTCGGTGCTCGCAGGTAGATTCGATATGTAGCTTTGGTCCGTGGCGCCGACGCGGAGCCCCGAACCGGGCGGGCCCGCACATGATCGGCGGGACCTACGACCGTATGTCCGACGACCAGCAGGAGTGGTGTCTCGTGGATCGCGTCGCGCTACGCGGCTTGAAGGGCCGCGGGCACCATGGGGTCTTCCCCGAGGAACGGGAGAACGGCCAGGACTTCCTGGTGGACCTGGTGCTCGGGCTCGACACGGCGCCCGCCGCCGCCGAGGACGACCTGACCAAGACCGTGCACTACGGCGTGGTGGCCGAGCAGGTCGTAGGGGTCGTCGAGGGGGAGCCGGTCAACCTCATCGAGACGCTCGCCGAGCGGATCGCCGCCCAGTGCCTGACCCACCCGCCGGTGCGGGAGGTCGAGGTGACCGTGCACAAGCCGCATGCCCCGATCGACGTCCCGTTCGACGACGTGACCATCACCATTCATAGGAGGCGCCCGTGAGTTCCGACCCCACCGTCCAGCCGGTACCCGCCTCCGTCGAGGAGCGTGTGGACGCCGCCGACACCACCTTGCACAACCCCAAATGGGCGGTGGTCTCGCTGGGGAGCAACCTCGGCAACCGGCTGGACACGCTCCAGGGCGCGATCGACGCCCTCGCCGACACGCCCGGCATGCGGGTCAAGGCCGTCTCCCCGGTGTACGAGACCGAGCCGTGGGGCGTTGAGCCGGGCAGTCAGCCCAACTACCTCAACGCCGTGGTGCTGGTGAAGACCACCCTTCCGCCAAGCTCGCTGCTGGAGCGCGCCCACGCCATCGAGGAGGCGTTCGTCCGAGTGCGGGACGAGCGCTGGGGTCCGCGCACCATCGACGTGGACATCGTCTCCTACCAGGACGTGGTCTCCAACGACCCGCTGCTCACCCTTCCGCATCCGCGCGCGCACGAGCGGGCCTTCGTTCTCGTACCGTGGCACGACGTGGACCCGGCGGCCGAACTGCCGGGCCGGGGACCGGTGGAGCAGTTGCTGGCGCACGTCGGCCGGGAGGGCGTGACACCGCGCTCGGACGTGGAACTGCGCCTGCCCGAGTAGACGTTGCCCTTCATTGGGGGCGGCGTCGTGATGAGGAGACCTTCTTGAAGCAGCTGCGGTTCCGGGCGCTGGTCGGGCTGTTCCTGGTGGCCGGAGTGCTGGGGTGGGCCGGTGCCCGGATGTGGGACGCGCTGGGCACGCTGCCCGGTGTGCCCGCCGCGGCGCCCATCGTGCTCGCGCTGATCGCGGTGGTGCTGGCGGCTGCCGCGCTGTCGCTGCGCGCGAGGCTGCGCGCCCAGCGTGAGCGGCGTCCGGGCGCCAAGGGCGTGGACCCGCTGGTGGCCGCCCGCGCGGTGGTCTTCGGCCACGCCAGTGCCCTGGTCGCCGCCCTGGTGGCCGGGCTCTACGGCGGCGTCGGGGTCCTCCTGCTGACCTCCCCGATGGACACCCCGTCCCGCCACGACCAGGCCCTGTACGCGGGCCTGTCCGTACTCACCGGCATCGCGGTCTGCGCGGCCGCGATGTGGCTGGAACGCATCTGCCGCCTCCCGGACGACGAACACTGACCAGCCAGCGGGGGTCTGGGGGCAGGCCCCAGGTGGATCCCGCGGCGACGGCGGGCAACCACGACGCCGGAGCCCGGCGGTACCGAACCCACCGCACCCCGCGACCAACCCGGCACCGGGCATGAGAGAACGCCCCCTCACGCCCCCGGCAGGGTCTCCAGCTCCACCTCACCGCGGGAGACGTCCCGCCCCTCCGCCCCGACCGAGCGCCGCAGGGCACCGTGCAGCCGCGCCGGTGTGAGCACGCCGAGGAAGTGGTCGCCGTCGAGGACGGCGATCCACCCCGCGTCGTGCTGGAGCATCGCGCTGAACGCCTGCTTCAGGCTGGCTCCCACCGGAAGCCAGGCCTCCATGCGGCGGGCGTGGTCGCGCACCGTGCCCTCGCCGAGCGTGTCGGCGGCGGCCCAGCCGTGCAGCGTGCCGTCCGCGTCGAGCACCACCGCCCAGCGGGCGCCCTCGTCCGCGAGCTGTCGGGCGGCCTGCGGCGCCGAGTCGTCCAGCCGCACCACGGGCGGCTGTTCGAGGTCGCCCGACTCGATGGGGGTGACCGACAGCCGCTTGAGCCCCCGGTCGGAGCCGACGAAGTCGGCCACGTACGGCGTGGCGGGGGCGCCCAGGACCGTCGAGGGGGTGTCGAACTGCTCGATCCGCCCGCTGCCGTAGACCGCGATGCGGTCGCCGAGCCGTACCGCCTCCTCGATGTCATGGGTGACGAACAGGATCGTCTTGCGGACCTGCTGTTGCAGCCGGAGGAACTCGGACTGCAGGTGCTCGCGGACCACCGGGTCGACCGCGCCGAACGGCTCGTCCATCAGCAGCACCGGCGGATCGGCGGCCAACGCCCGTGCCACGCCGACCCGTTGCCGCTGACCGCCGGAGAGCTGGTCGGGATAGCGCGCGCCGTGCGTGGCCGGATCGAGGCCGACCAGGTCGAGCAGTTCGGCGGCGCGCTCGCGGGCCTTGCGGCGCGGCCAGCCGAGCAGGTGCGGAACGGTCGCGGTGTTCTCCAGCACGGTCTTGTGCGGGAAGAGGCCGACCTGCTGGATGACGTAGCCGATGCGGCGGCGCAGCACCACCGGATCGAGGGTGGCTATGTCCTCGCCGTCGAGGAAGATCCGGCCGCTGGTGGGCTCGATGAGCCGGTTGACCATCTTCATGGTGGTGGTCTTGCCGCAGCCGGACGGGCCGACGAGCGTGACCAGTTCGCCCTCGGCGACCTCGAAGGACAGGTCGTCGACGGCGAGGGTGCCGTCCGGGTAGCCCTTGGTGACGTGCTCGAATCGGATCATGCGTCCTCATTGGTCGGCTCGTGATGCCGCGATGGCCGGTGCTGACGACCGTACCCCGCCCCGCGGACAGTGCACGCGGGTTGTGAAGGCGGCGTTGCCGCCGTGTGACGACCGGGGCGATTGTCAGTGCCTCGGGTTAGGGTCGTCAGACATCGAACGCGGGTGTGGAACGGGGCGTCGGACGAGGTCGGCGCGCGAACCGGACATTGGACCCGCGTTACGGGACGGACGGGGGAGGTGAGCGAGATGGTCGGTGCGGACTGCTTGGCGGCGAACGACTGGATCTGCGGGGAGTATGTGCGCTCCCGCGCCCAGGAGTTGACCGACGCCACGCTGCAACACGTGTGGATCACCGGCGTCTCGGTGGCGATCGGGCTGCTGCTGGCCTTTCCGCTGGCGCTGGCGGCCCGCCGCTGGCGCCCGGCCGCGGGTCCGGTGCTGGGCTTCACGACGGTGCTGTACACGGTGCCGTCGCTGGCGATGTACTCACTGCTGCTGCCGGTCTTCGGGGTCTCGGCCGCGGTGGTGGTCACCGGCCTGGTGCTGTACTCGCTGACGATCCTGGTCCGCAACATACTGGCGGGACTTGAGTCGGTGCCCGAGGACGCCCGGGAGGCGGCCCGCGGTATGGGGTACGGGCCGCTGCGGCTGCTGTTCGGCGTCGAGCTGCCGCTGGCGCTGCCGTCGGTGATGGCGGGGCTGCGCATCGCCACGGTCTCCGCGGTCTCGCTCACCACGGTCGGTGCCATCGTCGGCTACGGCGGCCTGGGCAACCTCATCTACGAGGGGATGAACAGCTTGTTCAAGGCCCAGGTGCTCACCGCCTCGGCGATCTGCGTGGTGCTGGCGATCGCCGCCGACCTGCTGCTGCTCGGCGCGCAGCGGCTGCTCACCCCGTGGAACCGGGGCCGCGGGCCCGCGCGCCGAATACGGCCGCGCGCCGGGAAGGCGGCGGTGTGATGGGCGCGGTCACCGCGGCATGGACGTGGCTGACCACCGGCGCCAACTGGGCCGGTACGGACGGGGTGTGGCACCGGCTGGGCGAGCATATGTACCTCACCGTGGTGTGCCTGGCGATCAGTTGTGCCATCGCACTGCCGGTAGGGCTGCTGCTGGGCCATCTCGGCCGGGGCGGCGCGCTGGCGGTGAACGTCTCCAACGCCGGGCGGGCGGTGCCCACTTTCGCGGTGCTGGTGCTGCTGGTGCTCAGCCCGCTGGGGCGGTACGGGCAGTGGCCGACGATCATCGCGCTGGTGCTGTTCGCGGTTCCGCCGGTGCTGACCAACGCGTACGTCGGGATGCGCGAGGTGGACCGGGACGTGGTGGAGTCGGCCCGCGGCATGGGGATGACCGGCGGCCAACTGCTGCTGCGGGTGGAACTCCCGCTGGCCTTCCCGCTGATCATGACCGGGGTGCGCACCGCCGCGGTGCAGGTGGTGGCGACCGCCACGCTTGCCGCGCTGCCCGGTGGCGGCGGGCTGGGCCGGCTGATCACGGCCGGGTTCAACCGCTATGACACCGCGCAGGTGGTGGCGGGCGCGCTGCTGGTCGCGGTGCTCGCGCTGCTGGTGGAGGCCGCGTTCGCGGCCGCGTCCCGGTTCGCCGATCCGCTGCGGCACCGGCGCCGCGCCGCCCGCCAGACCGTCAACTCCCGTGGAACGCCTAAGAGATGGGTTACCGAATGAGCAAGGGTCTGCGTGGCATACGCGCCGTCGGCGCGGCGTCGGCCGTGGTGGTACTGGCGGCGGGGCTGTCCGCCTGCGGCGGCAAGAGCCTGGAGCAGAAGGGCGGCTCCTCGTCCGGCTCCGGCGGCAAGGGCTCGCTGGTGATCGGCTCCGCCGGGTTCACCGAGAGCGCGGTCCTGGCGCAGCTGTACGCGAAGGTGCTCGGTGACGCCGGGTACGCCACGTCGGTGCAGACGCTGAACAACCGCGAGCTGTACGAGCCGGCCCTGGAGAAGGGTCAGATCGACGTTGTCCCGGAGTACGCGGCGACGCTCGCGGAGTTCCTCAACGCCAAGGCGAACGGGGCGAAGGCCAAGCCGGTCGCCTCCTCCGACGCGACCGCCACCGTGGCCGCGCTGACCAAGCTCGCCGAGCCGCGCGGGCTGAAGGTGCTCGCCGTCGGCGACGCGGTGGACCAGAACGCGTTCGCGGTGACCAAGGCGTTCGCGGACCAGCACCACCTGAGGACGCTGAGCGATCTGGGCGGGTCGAAGCTGCCGGTGAAGCTGGCGGCCGGAGACGAGTGCCCGGACCGCCCGTTCTGCGAACCGGGGCTGAAGCAGACCTACGGCATCGATGTGACCGGCATCGACCCCAAGGGCGTGGGCACCCCGCAGTCCAAGCAGGCGGTCAAGGACGGCACCGACCAGTTGGTGCTGACCACCACCACCGACGCGACGCTCGACCAGTTCGGCCTGGTGCTGCTCCAGGACGACAAGAAGCTCCAGAACGCCGACAATGTGCTGCCGGTGGTGAACGCCAAGCACGCGGGCTCGCCGCAGATCGCGGAGGTGTTGGACAAGCTGACGAAGGTGCTCACCACCGCCGATCTGACCGCGCTCGACAAGCAGGTGGACGCGGAACGGAAGAAGCCGTCGGATGTCGCCACGGATTACCTCAAATCGAAGGGATTGATCAAGAGTTGAGCAAGATCAATCCGATATGTGACAGAACAGGACGGGAGGAATCGGACAGTCCCCTCCCACTGGCCTCTTTCGCACGCTAAGTTTCAAGCCATGCCACGTGGACGACACCGCCATTCACCGCCGCTGCACAGGCTCCTTCCACCGTTGACGGTCGCCGGGTCGGCCACGGCCCTGGCCGTCGGTGCCTGGTTCAGTCCCAGCGGTGATCACGCGGTGGTCCTGCGCGCGCTCGTCACCGCGGCCGCCGCCGCGGCGTGCACCGGTGCGGTCCTGCTGCGCAGTTGGGACCGCGCCGCGGGCAAGCGGGTCGCCGAGCTGACCGCCGCCCGGCTGCGCGACGAGTGGCACACCGACGAGCGCATAGCCGAGCTGGAAACCGACGTGGAGGAGTCCCGCGAGGTCCGCCGCCGCCTGGAGAGCACGCTGCGCGCCAAGCGCGCCGAGCTGTCCCGGCTGCGCGGCGAGCACGCGGAGCTGCTCCGCCGGTACGCCACCGCGGAGAGCGAGCGGGCCCGCGCCCTGGAGAGCCGCCGCAGGCTGGCGATCGAGGCCGCCGCACCGCGCGGCGCCATCGCCGCCGCCACACCGTCCAGCCGCAACTCGGTGTCCCCGGCCGCGTATCTGAAGGCCGCCAACGCGCTGCGCAACTTCGAGCGCAACGCCGCCCGGCAGCGCGCCGCCGAAGCCGCCGAAGCCGCCGAGGCCGCCAGGACGGAGCGCCGCGCCCCGGCCCTGCCCTCGCGGGCCGGTACCGCCGAGGACCACGCGCCGCTCCCTGAGCAGCCGCGCCTCGTGCCCGCCTCGTCCGCCGTACTCCCGTACGCGCAGGCCCGCGGCACGGCGGCCAAGCGCCCGCAGGGCAGCTTCGACTTCTTCGGCGTGCAGAAGACCTCGGCCGCCGCCCGCGACCTCGCCGACGTGATCGGTGACGAGGCCTACGCGGAGCACCGGGCGGGCCAGGGCGAGGACGACGACCCCGAGGTCATCGACCTGACCGCGCACGACGAGACCGAGCAGATCGACGTACGGGCCCTGCGCGCCCAGTAGTCACCAGCCGCCGCGGCCGAGGGCCCGGCGCCCGCTGAGCGGGTGCCGGGCCCTCGCCTTGGGACGGACTCCCGGCGGCTACTTGTCGATGTCGCCCACCACGAAGAACATCGAGCCGAGGATCGCCACCATGTCGGCGACCAGCGTGCCCGGCAGCAGCTCGGTCAGCGCCTGGATGTTGTTGTAGGACGCGGAACGCAGCTTGAGCCGGTACGGGGTCTTCTCGCCCTTGGAGACCAGGTAGTAGCCGTTGATCCCGAGCGGGTTCTCGGTCCACGCGTAGGTGTGCCCCTCGGGCGCCTTGAGCACCTTCGGCAGCCGCTGGTTGATCGGCCCGGGCGGTAGCTCGGCGATCCGGTCCAGGCAGGCGTCCGCCAGGTCGAGGGAGTTGTGCGTCTGCTCCAGCAGGCACTCGAACCGCGCCAGGCAGTCGCCCTCGGTACGGGTCACCACCTTCAGGGTGTCCGCCAACTCCCCGTACGCCAGGTACGGTTCGTCCCGCCGCAGGTCGAAGTCGACGCCGGAGGCGCGGGCGATCGGCCCGCTCACCCCGTACGCGTGCACCGTCTGCGGGGTGAGGCGGCCGACCCCCCGGGTCCGGCCGCGGAAGATCTCGTTGCCCAGCACCAGCCGGTCGAAGACGTCCATCCGGGAGCGCACGTCGGCGACGGCCTGGCGGGCGCGCCCCAGCCAGCCGTTGGGCAGGTCCTCCTTGAGGCCGCCGACCCGGTTGAACATGTAGTGCATCCGGCCGCCGGAGACCTCCTCCATGGCGTTCTGCAGTTCCTCGCGCTCACGGAACGCGTGGAAGACCGGGGTGATGCCGCCCAGTTCGAGCGGGTACGAGCCGAGGAACATCAGATGGTTGAGCACCCGGTTCAGCTCGGCCAGCAGGGTGCGCGTCCACACCGCGCGCTCCGGCACCTCCATGCCCAGCATCCGCTCCACGGCGATCACGACGCCGAGTTCGTTGGAGAACGCGGACAGCCAGTCGTGCCGGTTGGCGAGCATGATGATCTGGCGGTAGTCGCGCGCCTCGAACAGTTTCTCCGCGCCGCGGTGCATGTAGCCGATGACGGGTTCGGCGTGGCTGATCCGCTCTCCCTCCAGGACCAGCCGCAGCCGCAGCACGCCGTGCGTGGAGGGGTGCTGGGGGCCGATGTTGAGCACCATGTCGGTGCCTTCCGCCGCGCCGCCGATGCCGACCGTCGTCTCCGTCATGGGGACAGTCTCCTACGAGCGCGCCGCAGCTGTGAAAGCCGCCTCCAGCGGAACGCCCACCGAGCGCACCAGCCAGCCGAAGTCGCCCAGCCCGCCCGCGGCGGTCAGCTCCGCTGCCTGGCTGGCCTCGGCCAGGGCGCGCACATAGCCCGCCGGATCGCTCGACGCCAGGGACAGCGGCGGTCGCGTTCCACCGACCCCCAGGTCGCGCAGGGCGTCCCGCTGGGACAGCAGCAGGCACCCGGCCGCGCCCACCGCCGCGGCGCAGGCGTCCAGCGCCACATGCGAGGTCAGGTCGCAGGAGCCGTCCGGCACCGGATCCACCTCCCGCCCGGCGCGGTAGCCGGTCAGCGTGCCGAACGGCGGCCGGGTGGCCCGCTGGTGCGCGTAGTCCACCGCCACCGCGACTCCCCGGGCCAGCGAGCCGACCGCCTCCGCCCACGCCGCGTCCCTGGGCAGGCCGATCTCGGCGCGGGCGCCGGGCGCACCGGCGATCGGCCACCACAGGTCGAGCCACTCCGCGTCCGCCCCGGCCACCGGCCCGCCCAGCCGCTCCGCGCCGTGCGGGGACACCAGGACGTAGCGGGGCACGCCGTGCTCGTCGGTCTCGGCCACCTCGACGGGGACGTTGTCCAGCCACTCGTTGGCGAACAGCAGCCCGGACACACCGCGCGGCGGCTCCGCGCACCAGCGGATCCGCGGGTCCAGGCCGTCCGGCCGCGCCGCACGCTCCACGGCGTAGGGCGTCAACCGCCCGGCCAGCCCGGCCGGTACGCGCTCCAGCACCCCGGTCAGCAGCTCCCCGCGCCCGGCGCCCACGTCCACCAGGGCCAGCTCGCCCGGTCCGCCCAGCGCCCGGTCGACCCGCGCCAGCAGTTCCGCGACGGCGGCGGCGTACCGGGGGGAGGCGTGCACGGACGTGGTGAAGTGCCCGGCCGGTCCCTCGGGCCGGTGGAAGAACCCGTCCGGCCCGTACAGCGCCGCCTCGGTGGCCTGCCGCCACCCCTGCCACCGCGTCGTCACCGCTCCACCGTAGGCGCTGACGGCGGCGTGATCGGCCATCCACCCTGCGGAGTAGCGGGTACCGCCCAGGATCGCTCTACCGGTTGACCCCATCACGTATGACCCGTGCCTACGCTGGGTTACGTGCAGCGCCTCTACGACTTCCTCCGCCGTCACCCGACCATGGTCGACAGCTTCTGGGCGATCGTCCTGTTCGGGTTCGGGGCGCTGCAGATCGTCTCGGAGTCCGGGACGCGCGGCGACGACCTGCTGGGCTTCCCGGCCGCGATCGCGTTGTGCCTGGTCGTGGCGCTGCGTCGGCGGGCGCCGGAGAAGATGCTGCTGCTGGCCATCGTCACCGGAGTCGGGCAGCTGGTCGGGCGCGTCACTCCCACCCTGGCCAACTTCGCGATGCTGGTGATCGTCTACACCGTGGCCTCGGTCGGCGCCCCGTGGGCCCGCAGGCTGGCGCTGGTCGGCTCGCTGAGCGCGGCGGGGCTGTACCAGCTGCGCTGGCCGACCGGCGCGGAGAGCAGCGGCCGCCTGTTCAACGTCGTCCTGGCCGTCGTCTTCATGACCATCCCGTTCTTCCTCGCCTGGGTGATCGGCGACAGCCTGCGCACCCGCCGCGCCTACTACGCGCAGCTGGAGGAGCGGGCCGAGCGGCTGCAACGGGAGCGCGAGGCGCAGGCGAAGGCCGCGGTCGCCGCCGAGCGGGCCCGGATCGCCCGGGAGCTGCACGACGTGGTGGCGCACAACGTCTCGGTGATGGTGGTCCAGGCCGACGGCGCCGCGTATGTGCTGGACGCCTCGCCGGACCAGGCCAAGCAGGCGCTGTCCACCATCTCGCAGACCGGGCGGCTGGCGCTGGCCGAGATGCGCCGCCTGCTCGGACTGCTGCGGGCCTCCGACGACAGCGGCGGCGAGTACGTGCCGCAGCCCGGTGTGGACCAGCTCGGCGACCTCGTGGACCAGGTGCGCGGCGCGGGCCTGCCGGTGGACTTCGCCGTGGACGGCACCCCGCGTCCGCTGTCCAGCGGGGTGGAGCTGACCGCGTACCGCATCGTGCAGGAAGCGCTGACCAACACCCGCAAGCACGGCGGCCCGGACGCTCGGGCCACCGTCCACATCACCTACGGCGACAGCGAGTTGAAGATGCTGATCGAGGACGACGGGCGCGGCGCACAGCACGAGCTGTACGAGGAGGGCGGCGCGGACGGCCTCGGTCAGGGCCTGATCGGCATGCGGGAGCGCATCGCCATGGTGGGCGGCACGCTGTCCACCGGGCCGCGTCCCGGCGGTGGGTTCCGTATCAGCGCGGAGCTGCCGCTCAAACCAGTTCGCTGACTGACCGTCAGATTTTGCCAGCACGCAGAGGGATTGAGGACTGAGGGAATGCCGATCCGGGTCATGCTCGTCGACGACCAGGTACTGCTGCGCACCGGTTTCCGGATGGTGTTGCAGGCGCAGCCGGACATGGAGGTGGTCGCCGAGGCTGGCGACGGCGCGGAGGCGCTGGACGTGCTGCGCACCGCGGACGTCGACGTGGTGTTGATGGACGTACGGATGCCGAAGCTCGACGGCGTCGAGGCCACCCGCCGGATCTGCGGCGGCCCGGACCGCGACCCGGACGCGGACGGTCCCCGGGTGCTGATCCTGACCACCTTCGACCTGGACGAGTACGCGTTCGCCGCGCTCAAGGCGGGGGCCAGCGGGTTCATGCTCAAGGACGTGCCGCCCAGCGAACTGCTCGCCGCGATCCGCGCCGTGCACAGCGGCGACGCGGTGGTCGCCCCCAGCACCACCCGGCGGCTGCTGGACCGCTTCGCGCCGATGCTGCCGCCCAGCGGCGACCAGCCCACCAGCGCCGAACTGTCCCGACTCACCGAGCGCGAGCGGGAGGTGCTGCTGCTGGTGGCGCAGGGGCTGTCCAACGGGGAGATCGCCCAGCGGTTGGTCCTGTCGGAGGCGACCGTCAAGACCCACGTCGGCCGCATCCTGACCAAACTGGACCTACGGGATCGCGTCCAGGCGGTCGTCCTGGCCTACGAGACGGGCCTGGTGCGGGCCGGAGGGGCCTGAGTTCTCCCACCCGCCCATCCCGTTCGCCGCTCACCTCGGCGCGGGGCCTGTGTGCGGCGCGCGGTGGGTGCGGGGTTGGGCCTTTTCCCACCCGCCCACCCGATTGCCGTCGCGCACAGGCCCGTCCGCGAGCCGGGACGCCGGGCGATCCGTCTGTGGGCGGGACCCCGGTGGGGTGCGAAAACCGGAGACGTGAGGGGCCGGGGTCGCAGGGGCGGGGGTCCTGGACGCTGACGTGTATTTGCGGGCCGGACTACCGGGCACCCCAAAGACTGGGTAGAAGGGCCCGTAAATACACGGTCCAGGACCCCCGCCCCGGAGGCCCCGGCCCCGCCCCCTTGACCGCCCCCCTGACCGCCCCCAGCCGGTGGCGCGACGGCCCGCGAACGGCCGACAGCAACCGGGTGGGCGGGCGGGCACACCCCCAACCGCCAGCGCGAGCGACCCCGTAGCATTGATGCGTCCGGTACCCCCGCGGACTGGAACGGAAGGCCACATCCGAGTGAACACCCACCGAATCACCGAGTCCGCCGAGTCCCGCCCGGCGCGGCTCGCCGTAGGTGTGGTCGGAGCCGGACGGGTCGGCCCGGCACTCGCCGCCGCGCTGCGACTGGCCGGGCACCGGCCGGTCGCCGTCTCCGGGGTCTCCGAGGCGTCCCGCCGCCGCGCCGACGCCCTGCTGCCCGGCGTACCGCTGGTCGAGCCCGCCGAGGTGCTGGCCCACGCCGACCTGGTCCTGCTCACCGTCCCGGACGACGTGCTGCCCGGCCTGGTCGCCGGGCTCGCCGAGACCGGCGCCGTCCGCCCCGGGCAACTACTGGTGCACACCTCCGGGCGGTACGGAACCGCCGTCCTGGACCCCGCGCTGCGCGCCGGTGCGCTGCCGCTCGCGCTGCACCCCGCCATGACCTTCACCGGCACCAGCGTCGACGTACAGCGGCTGGCCGGCTGCTCGTTCGGCGTCACCGCCCCCGAGGAACTGCGGCTGGCCGCCGAGGCCCTGGTGGTGGAGATGGGCGGCGAACCGGAGTGGATCGCGGAGGAGGCCCGCCCGCTCTACCACGCGGCGCTGGCCATCGGCTCCAACCACCTGGTCACCCTGGTCGCACAGGCCCGCGAACTGCTGACCATCGCCGGGGTGGCCAACCCCGGCCGGATGCTCGGCCCGCTGCTGGGCGCCTCGCTGGACAACGCGCTGCGCTCCGGCGACCAGGCGCTCACCGGCCCGGTCGCCCGCGGCGACGCCGGTACCGTCGCGGCGCACGTCGCCGAACTGCGCAAGGCCGCCCCGCAGGCCGTCAACTCGTACCTGGCGATGGCCCGGGCGACCGCCGACCGGGCGCTGGCCAACGGGATGCTGAAGGCGGAGCAGGCCGAGGCGCTGCTCGGTGTGCTCGCCGATGGAGGGAACGTATGACGGAGCTGGTCCACACCGCGGGCGAACTGGACGTGCTGCTGGCCACCGCGCCCGGTGCGCGCGCCGTCGTCATGACGATGGGCGCCCTGCACGAGGGGCACGCCGCCCTGATCCGCGCCGCCCGCGAGCGGGTCGCCGACGGCCAGGTCGTCGTCACCGTCTTCGTCAACCCCCTCCAGTTCGGCCCGAGCGAGGACTTCGACCGCTATCCGCGCACCCTGGACGCGGATGTGAAGGTCGCCGAACGGGCGGGCGCCGACGTGGTGTTCGCCCCCGGCACCGAGGAGGTCTACCCGGGCGGCGAGCCGCGGGTGAGGATCACCGCCGGACCGATGGGCGACGGCTACGAGGGCGCCTCGCGGCCTGGCCACTTCGACGGCATGCTCACCGTCGTCGCCAAACTGCTCCACCTCACCCGGCCGGACATCGCCTTCTACGGCCAGAAGGACGCCCAGCAACTCGCCCTGATCCGCCGTATGGCGGCGGACCTCAACTTCGGCGTGGAGATCGTCGGCGTACCGACCGTCCGCGAACCGGACGGCCTGGCCCTGTCCAGCCGCAACCGCTACCTGAGCGACGACGAGCGGCGGCGCGCCCTGGCGCTGTCCCGTGCCCTGTTCGCCGGGCGGGACGCGCTCGCCGACGGGCCGGACGCGGTGCGCAAGGCGGCCCGCGCGGCCCTCGACGCCGCCGACGGTGTGGCGGTGGACTACCTTGCCCTGGTCGACCCGGCGGACTTCACCGAGGCCCCGCCCGGCCACATCGGCCCGGCCGTACTCGCGGTGGCCGCCAGGGTCGGCACCACCCGGCTGATCGACAACGTCCCCCTGGAGTTCGGAGCCCGCTCATGACCGGCATACGGCTGCTCGCCCCGGCCCCCGGCTGGGCCATCGAGGCCGACGTGGTCGTCGTCGGCTCCGGCGTCGCGGGACTGACCACCGCGCTGCGCTGCGCCGCCGCGGGCGCCAGGGTCACCGTGGTCACCAAGGCCAAGCTGGACGACGGCTCCACCCGCTGGGCGCAGGGCGGCATCGCCGCCGCACTCGGCGACGGCGACACCCCGCAGCAGCATCTGGACGACACGCTGGTCGCGGGCGCCGGGCTGTGCGACGAGCCCGCGGTGCGCACCCTGGTCACCGAAGGCCCGGACGCGGTACGGCGGTTGATCGCCTCCGGCGCCCGGTTCGACACCTCGGACAGCACCGGCGAGATCCTGCTGACCCGCGAGGGCGGCCACCACCGCAGCCGGATAGCGCACGCGGGCGGCGACGCCACCGGGGCCGAGGTCTCCCGCGCCCTGGTCGAAGCGGTACGTGCCGAGGGCATCGAGACGATCGAGAACGCGCTGGTCCTCGATCTGCTCACGGACGCCGAGGGGCGTACCGCCGGTGTCACCCTGCACGTCATGGGCGAGGGGCAGCGCGACGGCGTGGGCGCGGTGCACGCCCCGGCCGTGGTGCTGGCCACCGGCGGCATGGGCCAGGTGTTCTCCGCCACCACCAACCCCGCCGTCTCCACCGGTGACGGCGTCGCACTGGCGCTGCGGGCCGGGGCCGAGGTCTCCGACCTGGAGTTCGTCCAGTTCCACCCCACCGTGCTGTGGCTCGGCCCGGAGGCCGAGGGCCAGCAGCCGCTGGTCTCCGAGGCGGTGCGCGGCGAGGGCGCGTACCTGGTGGACGCGGACGGCGTCCGGTTCATGCGCGGCCAGCACGAACTGGCCGAGCTGGCGCCGCGCGACATCGTCGCCAAGGGCATCATGCGCCGCATGCGGGAGACCGGCACCGAGCACATGTACCTCGACGCCCGGCACTTCGGCGCCCGGATGTGGGCCAAGCGCTTCCCGACGATCCTGGCCGCCTGCCGTGCCAACGGCATCGACCCGGTGACCCAGCCCATCCCGGTGGCGCCCGCCGCGCACTACGCCTCCGGCGGGGTACGCACCGACCTGCACGGCCGTACCACCGTCCCCGGTCTGTACGCGTGCGGCGAGGTGGCCTGCACCGGGGTGCACGGCGCGAACCGGCTGGCGTCCAACTCCCTGCTGGAAGGGCTGGTGTTCGCCGAGCGCATCGCCGACGACATCCGCGCGAACCCCCAGGCCGCCGGTGCGCCGGTGGTGCCGGGACCGTCCCGCGACCCGCTGCTGGAGCACTCCGCGCGCTACGAGATCCAGCGCGTGATGACCCGCGGCGCGGGCGTGCTGCGCAGCGCCGAGAGCCTGGCGCGGGCCGCCGAGGCGCTGGAGCGGATCCACACCCAGGCGGTGGAGGACCTTCAGCGGGACGAGAAGACCGCCGAACCCTGCGTGGAGAC
The DNA here is from genome assembly GCA_037034305.1 of Streptomyces sp. PLK1-5. Classification (GTDB taxonomy): domain Bacteria; phylum Actinomycetota; class Actinomycetes; order Streptomycetales; family Streptomycetaceae; genus Streptantibioticus_A. Next base: position 30,671 of record JBAGJY010000029.1, on the reverse strand, counting down.
CTGGGAGGCCACCAATCTCAACCTGGTCGCCCGGGTGCTGGTCGCCGCCGCGCGCCGCCGTGAGGAGACCCGCGGCTGCCACTGGCGCGAGGACCGCCCGGACCGCGACGACACCCACTGGCGCCGCCACCTGGTGGTCCGCCTGACCCCCGAGCGGACGCTGTCCGTGTCGTTGACCGCGACCGCCGACTTCCCACAGTCCGTCCTCAGCAACAGGGAGCCCCGCTCATGAGCACCCCCGACCTGCCACTTCTCCAGATCGGCCGCCCGGGTCAGGTACCGGCCGACGCCGCGGGAGGCTGCGGCGACTCCCACCCGTCGCTCGCCACCACCCTCAGCGGAAGCCCTGCGGGCTGCGGCGACGCCTGCGGCTGCGGCGAGTCCGAGGTGTACGACATCGACCCGATGGAGTGCGGCCTCGACCCCGACCTCGCCGAGCTGCTCGCCGACGCCGGACTGGACCCGGTACAGGTCGAGGACATCGCGCACATGGCGATCGAGGAGGACCTGGACCACGGCGTGGACGTGACCACGGTGGCCACCGTCCCCGAAGACGCCGTCTGCGTGGGCGACTTCACCGCCCGCCAGGCGGGCACGGTGGCCGGTCTGCGGATCGCCGAGGCGGTCCTGTCGGTGGTCTGCACCGACGAGTTCGAGGTCGAACGGCATGTGGAGGACGGCGACCGGGTCGAGGCGGGCCAGGTCCTGCTGACCGTACGCACCCGCACCCGGGACCTGCTCACCGCCGAGCGCAGCGCGCTCAACCTGCTGTGCCGCCTGTCCGGTATCGCCACCGCGACCCGGGCGTGGGCCGACGCGCTGGAGGGCACCAGGGCGAAGGTCCGCGACACCCGCAAGACCACCCCGGGGCTGCGCGCCCTGGAGAAGTACGCGGTGCGCTGCGGCGGCGGCGTGAACCACCGGATGTCGCTGTCCGACGCGGCACTGGTCAAGGACAACCACGTGGTCGCGGCCGGTGGGGTCACCGCGGCGTTCCGCGCGGTGCGCGCGGAGTTCCCCGAGCTGCCCATCGAGGTCGAGGTGGACACCCTGCACCAGTTGCGCGAAGTCCTCGACGCCGGGGCCGACTTGGTGCTGCTGGACAACTTCACCCCGGTCGAGACCGAGGAGGCGGTGTCGATCAACGCGGGCCGGGCGCTGCTGGAGTCCTCCGGCCGCCTGACGCTGGACAACGCCCGCGCCTACGGCGAGACCGGGGTCGACTACCTCGCGGTCGGCGCGCTCACCCACTCCTCGCCGATCCTCGACATCGGCCTGGACTTCAGGGCGGAGCAGGACTGATGCTGCTCACCATCGACGTCGGCAACACCCATACGGTGCTCGGCCTGTTCGACGGCGAGGAGATCGTCGAGCACTGGCGCATCTCCACCGACGCCCGGCGCACCGCCGACGAACTCGCCGTGCTGCTCCAGGGGTTGATGGGCATGCACCCGCTGCTCGGCGACGACCTGGGCGACGGCATCGACGGCATCTCCATCTGCTCGACCGTCCCCTCGGTACTGCACGAGCTGCGCGAGGTGACCCGGCGGTACTACGGGGACGTGCCGTCGGTCCTGGTGGAACCGGGTGTCAAGACCGGGGTGCCGGTGCTGGCCGACAACCCCAAGGAGGTCGGCGCGGACCGCATCATCAACGCGCTGGCCGCGGTCCACCTCTACGGCGGCCCGTGCATCGTGGTGGACTTCGGTACCGCCACCACCTTCGACGCGGTCTCCGCCCGCGGTGAGTACCTGGGCGGTGCGATCGCCCCCGGCATCGAGATCTCGGTGGACGCGCTCGGCGTACGGGGCGCGCAGCTGCGCAAGATCGAGCTGGCCCGGCCGCGCAGCGTCGTCGGCAGGAACACGGTCGAGGCGATGCAGTCCGGCATCCTGTACGGCTTCGCCGGTCAGGTGGACGGCATCGGCGAGCGGATGGCCCGGGAACTGGCCGACGACCCCGACGACGTGACGGTCATCGCCACCGGCGGCCTCGCCCCCCTGGTGCTGGGCGAGGCCTCCATCATCGACGCCCACGAGCCCTGGCTCACCCTGATCGGCCTGCGCCTGGTCTACGAACGCAACGTCTCGGTCTCGTAGTTCGTCGGGGTCGCTCGCCATGAGGGAACTCCTGGCCGCGGTGGCGAGAGCAACCACGACGGCGGGGCCGCGTGGCGCGGTGGTGCCGATCCGGCCTTACGCTCCCGGCGATCCGCCGGAAGGGCAGGTCCGCCGCGCCGTGACGGATAAATGCGTGGCATTTGTCCGTTAAGTACGTAAAGTCAGGCCATGCCCACGCCACACGGGTCCCGAGGCGGCATGGCGTTCAGCGCGGACGAGCTACGTGTGCTCCGGCGCGCCCTCGCCCAGGCCGCCCGCACCGCACCCGCCGCGGAACGCCCGGCCGAGCCCGCCGACCGGGCCGGTGACGTCCACAGTTATCTGCGGCTCGCCGAAGCGCTGGACGAGGCGGCTCGCGAGGGCGACCGCCTGCGCTCCTTCCTCCGCGCCGACCTGGCGCGCTACCGGGCGGCCCTGCCCGGTACCGCCGCGGACTACCTGGGACTGCTCGGTGAGGCGTTGGACAGCGGCTATCTGCCGCGCCCCGAAGACCGCACCGCGCTAGGGGAGTTGTGCGGGCTGCCGTGCGGACCTGCCGAGTCATACCGGAGGGAAGGTATGCGCCGACGTTGTGAAGACCTCGCCGAACGGGCCGTACGCGCCCGGCTCGACGGCCGTACGCCGCGGCCGAGGCCCGCGGAATGGGACTGTGCGCGGCCGGGCCACCGCAAGGTGCTGCTGGCGCTGCCCGGTGGCCGCCGCGCGAGCGGGCCGGTCGAGGAGCCGCCGCAGCCGCCGCAGGCCCCCGAGCCGGACCGGCGGGTGCCCACCCCCGCGGAAATCTGGCCGCCGCGCCGCCGTGACACGACGCCTGAACAGGAGCGGCGCGCCATCGGCTGACTTATGCCACCTCGGAGCCGGGTGGGAAAACCCACTGGCCTACTCTGGGTGCCTTGGCACGGTTTCCCGTAGAAGGAGTGAGGCAATCGTGGACTACGTCTCCGCGCTGGTTCCGCCGATCGTAATGGCGGCGGCCTTCACGTACCTCGTCGTAACGATCATCAAGAACCAGGGCGGCGCCAACAAGGCCAAGGAGGACGCCGCCGTCGACGCGGCGCTCGCCCACGCCGAGACGACCCGGCAAGCCGCTTCCGTGGAGCCCCGGAGTTAATGCCCCGGGGCTCCAATCGGGCCTGAAAATGCCGCATCCGTGACATTTGCCACTACTATTCTGCTGTGGCACGGCGATTGGGCGATCTCGAAGACGCGGTCATGACCAGGGTGTGGCAGTGGAACCGCCCGGTCACCGTCCGCGAAGTGCTGGAAGACTTGCAGCAGGAACGGTCCATCGCCTACACGACGGTGATGACGGTAATGGACAACCTGCATCAGAAGGGCATGCTCCGCCGGGAACACGAAGGCCGCGCCTATCGCTATGAGGCCGTTTCCACCCGGGACGCCTACTCGGCCGCACTGATGCACGAGGCATGGGCCGCCAGCGAGAACCCGGCCGCGGCCCTCGTTCAGTTCTTCACCATGATGTCCCCGGAACAACGCGAAGCCCTGCGGGACGCCTCCCGGATCGTCCAGCCGGAAGCCGCTCCGGGCGAACCCGCCGGTACCCGGGAAGCGCCCGGACGATAGCGTCCGGCTATGTCCTCCGTGCCTTCGCCGTCTTCGTCCGCGACACCCCGCACCGCAAATGACGTCACCGTCCGCCGGGCCAGGACCAGCGATGTGGCGGCGATCCGCCGGCTGCTCGACGGCTATGTACGCGAACGCATCCTGCTCGACAAGCCCACCGTGACGCTTTACGAGGACATCCAGGAGTTCTGGGTCGCCGAACAGGACACCGACGCCGAGGTGGTGGGCTGCGGCGCGCTCCACGTGATGTGGGAGGACCTCGCCGAGGTGCGAACTCTCGCGGTGCGCCGGGAGCAGCACGGCAAAGGCGTGGGGCACCAGGTGCTCGGCAAGCTCTTGCAGACCGCCCGCTGGCTGGGAGTGCGCCGCATTTTCTGCCTGACCTTCGAAGTCGACTTCTTCGCGAAGCACGGCTTCGTCGAGATCGGCGAGACTCCGGTGGACGGCGATGTCTACAGCGAGCTGCTGCGTTCCTATGACGAGGGCGTCGCGGAGTTCCTGGGTCTCGAACGAGTGAAGCCGAACACCCTGGGCAACAGCCGGATGCTCTTGCATCTGTGAGCGCCGCGGTCCGGGGTGTATTTTCCGCTAGATGTTGCCACCGGCATGACCCCGCCCCCGGTACGGGTATGTCCGAATCGCGCCATGCGGAACGCGCTACCTCCGTACTGGTGCGCGGTCGACCGCTGCCCAAGGGTTTGAGTTTTTCCGGGAAAAGCGGTTTCCTTTTCTCGTACTGCTTTATCCCGGGGAGTCCCCGGAACCATATCGATGAAAGGGAAGCCCGTGGCACAGAAGGTCCAGGTCCTTCTCGTTGACGACATCACCGGCGGCGAGGCCGACGAGACCGTGACGTTCGCCCTCGATGGCGCGACGTACGAGATCGACCTCACCACGGAGAACGCGGACAAGCTGCGCGGCCTGCTCGCCGAGTACGTGGACGCGGGCCGCAAGACCGGTGGCCGCAGCCGTGGCCGCGGCCGCACCGTGCGCGCCGCCGCCGGTAGCAGCAGCAGCCAGGACACCGCCAAGATCCGCGCCTGGGCGAAGGAGAACGGCTACGAGGTCAACGACCGTGGCCGCGTCCCCGCCACCATCCGCGAGGCGTACGAGAAGGAGCACGGCTGATCCGTCCGCGCCGACAGGATCCGGGTCCGGTGGCACTCGGTGGCCACCGCCCCGACCAGCGGCACCAGGCCCACCGGACCGGTGCCGCCCGGCTCGCCGCCGTCCGCGCACACCGACAGCGACGGCAGTGTCGGCTCCACCTCACGGCCCGGTTCGGGAGGCCGTAGCCACATCGGACGGTGCCGGTCCCCGGCGGTCGCCGTAGCCGGGACGGTGTCCGGCCGGTAGCCGGCCTCCCATGGGACGACCGGCGCGGTGATGCGTCCGCCGGTGCCGTGCGCCGTCAGATCCAGCTCGATACCGCCCCATTCCAGCCAGTCGAGCAGTCCCGGCAGCTCGTCCGCGCTCCCCGCGGCGACCAGCAGCAGGATCCTGTTCCCGGTCAGCGCGGCCGGTCCGGTGCGGGCGATCCTGCGCAGCACCGCGAGCCCCGCGGCGGCGGGCACGTCGAGCACGTCGAAGCGCAGCCCGGTGAGCAGGTCCACCGGTGCGTGGCCGGATGTGGCCCAGCCCAGCTCGCGTTCGTACCAGTCGCGCGTGCCGTGTCCCATGCCCGTAGCAACTGCCAACCCGTGGAAGGGTTACGGAGCGCTGTACGGGCAATACGAAGAGTGATGGCTTTGGGTAATGGCTGCGGCGCGCAGCGGTTCTGTCGAGGCTGCCGGAGGGCGCATTCGGAGCTGATCCGGCGCGAGGTTGTTCGCTGGTAGCAGACATGACGGATGTGCGCCGCATGGATTGTCGGTGCGAGCGGGTAAGAAATACCTAGTGGGGAGGGATGGCGCGATCGCAGGTGAGGCGGGCGTTCGCCACGGGCGTACGCGATAAGTGTTCATCCGCCTGGCCTGCGGGAACATCGTCTCGCACCATCGGGTTGGAGCTGTTGTCGGCTGTGAGGGCAGCGAAGCTTCTCACGGGTGTCGACGGTTGAAGTGAGCTGTCCCGCTCGTCGGGACTAGCATGCGGAAGGACAGGGAGGGGACCGGCCCCGATCTGCCTGACCGCTCTGAGGAGCGATTAACGATGTTCGAGAGGTTCACCGACCGTGCGCGGCGGGTTGTCGTCCTGGCTCAGGAAGAAGCCCGGATGCTCAACCACAACTACATCGGCACCGAGCACATCCTCCTGGGCCTGATCCACGAGGGTGAGGGTGTCGCCGCTAAGGCCCTGGAGAGCCTCGGGATTTCGCTCGAGGCGGTCCGCCAGCAGGTGGAGGAGATCATCGGGCAGGGCCAGCAGGCCCCGTCCGGGCACATCCCCTTCACCCCGCGCGCCAAGAAGGTCCTGGAGCTGTCGCTCCGAGAGGCCCTCCAGCTCGGCCACAACTACATCGGTACGGAGCACATCCTGCTCGGCCTGATCCGCGAGGGCGAGGGCGTGGCCGCCCAGGTCCTCGTGAAGCTCGGCGCCGACCTGAACCGGGTGCGGCAGCAGGTCATCCAGCTGCTCTCCGGCTACCAGGGCGGCAAGGAGTCGGCCACGGCCGGCGGCCCGGCCGAGGGCACGCCCTCGACCTCCCTGGTCCTCGACCAGTTCGGCCGCAACCTGACGCAGGCCGCTCGCGAGACCAAGCTCGACCCGGTCATCGGGCGCGAGAAGGAGATCGAGCGGGTCATGCAGGTGCTGTCCCGCCGTACCAAGAACAACCCCGTCCTCATCGGCGAGCCCGGTGTCGGCAAGACCGCCGTCGTCGAGGGCCTGGCCCAGGCCATCGTCAAGGGCGAGGTTCCCGAAACGCTCAAGGACAAGCAGCTCTACACGCTCGACCTCGGCGCGCTGGTGGCCGGATCGCGCTACCGCGGTGACTTCGAGGAGCGCCTGAAGAAGGTGCTCAAGGAGATCCGCACCCGCGGCGACATCATCTTGTTCATCGACGAGCTCCACACCCTGGTGGGTGCGGGTGCCGCCGAGGGCGCGATCGATGCCGCCAGCATCCTCAAGCCGATGCTGGCGCGGGGTGAGCTGCAGACCATCGGCGCCACGACGCTCGACGAGTACCGCAAGCACCTGGAGAAGGACGCGGCCCTGGAGCGCCGCTTCCAGCCCATCCAGGTCGCCGAGCCGTCGCTGCCCCACACCATCGAGATCCTCAAGGGTCTGCGCGACCGGTACGAGGCGCACCACCGCGTCTCGATCACCGACGCGGCCCTGGTCGCGGCGGCCACCCTGGCCGACCGCTACATCTCCGACCGCTTCCTGCCGGACAAGGCGATCGACCTGATCGACGAGGCCGGTTCCCGGATGCGCATCCGCCGGATGACCGCTCCGCCGGACCTGCGCGAGTTCGATGAGAAGATCGCCGACGTGCGCCGGGAGAAGGAGTCGGCCATCGACTCCCAGGACTTCGAGAAGGCCGCTTCGCTCCGTGACAAGGAGAAGCAGCTGCTTTCGGCGAAGGCCAAGCGGGAGAAGGAGTGGAAGGCCGGCGACATGGACGTCGTCGCCGAGGTCGACGAGGAGCTGATCGCCGAGGTCCTCGCCACGGCCACCGGTATCCCGGTCTTCAAGCTCACCGAGGAGGAGTCCTCCCGCCTGCTGCGCATGGAGGACGAGCTGCACAAGCGCGTCATCGGCCAGAAGGACGCCATCAAGGCGCTCTCCCAGGCCATTCGCCGCACTCGTGCGGGTCTGAAGGACCCCAAGCGTCCCGGTGGCTCGTTCATCTTCGCCGGTCCGTCCGGTGTGGGTAAGACCGAGCTGTCCAAGACGCTCGCCGAATTCCTCTTCGGCGACGAGGACGCGCTGATTCAGCTCGACATGTCGGAGTTCAGCGAGAAGCACACGGTTTCCCGCCTCTTCGGCTCGCCTCCCGGTTACGTCGGCTACGAGGAGGGCGGCCAGCTCACCGAAAAGGTGCGCCGTAAGCCGTTCTCGGTGGTGCTGTTCGACGAGGTCGAAAAGGCACACCCGGATATCTTCAACTCGCTGTTGCAGATTCTGGAGGACGGTCGTCTGACCGACTCGCAGGGCCGGGTGGTCGACTTCAAGAACACGGTCATCATCATGACCACGAACCTCGGTACCCGGGATATCTCCAAGGGCTTCAACCTCGGCTTCGCCGCCGCGGGTGACGTCAAGACCGGGTACGAGCGGATGAAGGCGAAGGTCAGCGAGGAGCTGAAGCAGCACTTCCGGCCCGAGTTCCTCAACCGTGTCGATGACGTCGTGGTCTTCCACCAGCTCAGCGAGGACGACATCATCCAGATCGTCGACCTGATGATCGCCAAGGTGGACGAGCGGCTCAAGGACCGGGACATGGGCATCGAGCTCAGCCAGGAGGCCAAGTCGCTGCTCGCCAAGAAGGGCTACGACCCGATCCTCGGCGCCCGGCCGCTGCGCCGCACGATCCAGCGGGAGATCGAGGACCAGCTCTCGGAGAAGATCCTCTTCAACGAGCTGCGCCCCGGTCACATCGTGGTCGTCGGCACGGAGGGCGAAGGCGAGGAGAAGACCTTCACCTTCCGCGGTGAGGAGAAGGTCACCGTGGCGGACGCCCCGCCGGTCGAGGCCGCGGGCAGCGGTGGCGCCGGCCCGAACCTCAGCAAGGACGTCTGACAGACGCGGACACCAAGGGGTCGGCCCCGGAACCGTTCACATGGTTCCGGGGCCGACCCCTTGGCGCGTCGCTCACAGGCCGCCCGGCGAGGCCGTGCCGCCGCTCTGGCCGAAGGCGTTGCTCAGCGGTGACGGACCGTGCGGGCCCTGCAGGCGGTTCAGGGTGCTCGCGACGAGCGGCACCGCGGTCTTGGCCACCTTCTCCACCAGCGGGCCGAGGTCGGCCCCCACGGCGTTGGCGGAGCCCGCCGCGCCGATCACGGGCAGGGTGCTTGCGGTGGCCACGAGGGTGACCTGGGCGATCCGGCGCTTGAGGGACGACATGAGGCTCCTTAGACGGACGGGCACCACGGGTGCCGGTGGACGTGCGTCCTGCCTACCGAGCCGCGGCACCGCGAAGTTGTGGCCCAACCGGGGAAAATTTCGCCACTGGCGAGGTATATGCCCGTATGTCCGGTGGGGGTGCCGTGCCATGCCGTGGCGAAGCCGACCGCGCCCCGCGCGCAGGCCGCTACGCGTCCGGCTGGGCCGCGCAGGCCGCTACGCGTCCGGCTGGGCCGCCGGAAGGTGGAGTTCGGCTATGGCGCCGCCGCCCTCGTCGTCATCGGCGTTGCGGAAGGCGAGGGTGGCGCCCAGCACCCGCGCCTGGCCGGTCGCGATGGTCAGGCCCAGCCCGTGGCCCTGGCCCGCCCGGTCGCTGCTGCCGGTGCGGAACCGGCTCGGGCCGTCCTGGAGCAGCACGTCGGGGAAGCCCGGCCCGTGGTCGCGGACCCGCACCACCGTGCCGTCCACCACCACCTCGACCGGCCCATTGCCGTGCCGCACCGCGTTGGCCAGCAGATTGCCCAGGATGCGCTCCAGGCGCCGTGGGTCCGTCTGCACCCACGCGTCCCGTACCACCTCGACGGTCGCCTCCGGGGCGAGCCCGCCCACCCGGCGGCGGACGAACTCCGGCAGCGCGACCTCCTGGAGGTCGGCGCGCTCCTCCGCGCCGTCCAGCCGGGCGACCTCCAGCACGTCCTCCACCAGGGTCCGCAGCGCCTGCGCCCGGTCCCGTACCAGCTCCGAGGGGCGGCCCGGCGGCAGCAGCTCGGCGGCGGTGACCAGCCCGGTCACCGGGGTGCGCAGCTCGTGCGCGATGTCCGCGGTGACCCGCCGCTCCGCCTCCAGCCGCTTCTGCAGTGCGTCGGCCATCTCGTCCACGGCCCGCGCCAGCTCGTCGGTCTCGTCACGCACCCGGCGGCCCACCGCGTCGCGCACCCGTACGTCCGGCTCGCCGCCCGCCACCGCGCGCGCCGCGACGGCGGCCTTGCGTAGCCGCCGGGAGAGCTGTCCACCGACGATCACGCTCAGCGCCGCCCCGGCCAGCACCACCGCGACCGAGCCCGCGATCAGCACGCCGTCGAGGTCGGAGAGCACCTGGGCGAGGTCGGGGGAGCGGTCGTAGAGCGAGATGACCTTGTTGTTGGGCAGCGGCATCTCGGCCCAGACGATGGGCTCCCCGCTGACGCTCTTGATGTAGGTGGCGCGCAGCCCCTTGGCCGCGGCGGCCTTCAGCGGTGCGGGCAGGTTGGGGTCGTTGATCTTGGCCGAGATCACCAGCCGGTGGTTGGACTGGTAGATCCGGGCCGCGACCTGCACCCGCTGGTCCTGCAGTTCCCGGGCGCTGTTGAGCATGCTCACGTGCGCCGCGTTGTGCACCACCACGGCCATGGCCAGCGCGACCAGCGCGGAGACCGCCGCTATCGCCACGGTCAGCTTCCAGCGCAGTCCGGGCCAGCGCAGCCCCGCGCGGCGGAGTGCGGCACGGTTCAAAGGGGGCACGGTCGCTCAGGCCCTGAGCTTGTATCCGAAGCCACGCACCGTCTCTATCCGGTCCTGGCCGATCTTGGTGCGCAGTCGCTGCACATGGACGTCCACGACCCGGGTGTCGCCGCCCCAGTCGTAGTCCCAGACGCTGGTCAGAAGCCGGTCACGGGAGAGTACCGAGCCGGGCGCGGCGGAGAACTCCAGCAGCAGCCGCATCTCGGTCGGGGTGAGCGATACCGGCTCGCCGCCGCGCCGTACCTCCATGCCGTCGGTGTCGATCTCCAGGTCGCCGAACCGCAGCGATCCGTCGTCCTCGGCGGAGGAATCCGCTCGGGCGTTCGCCGTGGCGTGCCCGAAGCGCCGCAGCACGGCCCGGATCCGGGCCACCAGCACCGCGGCGTCGAACGGCTTGGTGACGTAGTCGTCGGCCCCGGCCTCCAGGCCCAGCACCACGTCGATGGAGTCGGCGCGCGCCGACAGCATGATCACCGGAACCGTGGACTCGTCCCGGATCCGGCGGCACAGGCTGACCCCGTCGAGGCCGGGCACCATCACGTCGAGCAGCGCGATGTCCGGCTGCCGGGCGCGGAACGACTCCAGGCCGACGATCCCGTCCGGCACGGCGGTCACCTTGAAGCCGTCGCGCTCCAGGGCGAGCTGCGTCGCTTCGCGGATCACGTCGTCGTCCTCTACGAAGAGGACATGAGTGTCAGCCATCGGCGGCCTTTTTTCCGTAGTCGCTGTGGGTGCGGGAGGTCTCGGCGAAGCGGTCGCCCGCCCAGTGGTAGGTGATCACGTCCTCGCCGGACGGGCAGCACACCTTGTCCTCGGGCCCGTAGACCTGGCGCGTCAGCACCAGGTCGCCCTTGTCGATGTCAATGTAGACGGGCGGCTGCTCGTCCCCGAAGACATTGGTGTACTCGCCGTTCTCCATACGGTAGACGTAACTACCCAGTCCGACGCCATCCGCGCAAGTCTGGACGTTTATCACCACATCGGGCACAGAGTTCCCGGTCAGGCTCCCGTAACTGGTGTCGATGGGGTATTCGTGGCCCGCGCACGGCTTGAGGCTCCGCTTGATGTCGGTGCCGACCTTGGGGTCGTTGCTCAGCAGCGCGACCGGATCGACCTTGGCGGCCGGTGTCGGCCGCAGCGAGGGCGACGAACTGACCGCCGCGGTGCCCGCGGTCCCCTCGACACGCACACCGCCGCCCTCGGCGCAGCCGGTGATCAGCACCAGCGGCGCGAGCGCGGCGGTCAGCAGTGCGCATCGCCAGGGGGACGGGGCTATGCGGCGCACGCGCCCTCCCCTGGCTGCACGTCGGAGTGCTCCTGGCCGTAGGCGGTGCGCTCAAGCTCCTCGCGAAGCCGCGCCAGGGCACGGTGCAGGGTGCTCTTGACCGTCCCGGTGGACATGCCCAGGGCCTTGGCCGTCTCCTCGGTGCTCATCTGCTCCCAGTGTCGCAGCACGACCACCTGCCGCTGCTTGGGAGCGAGCACCGCGAGCGCGCCCAGCAGCATGGCGCGGTCCGCGTGCTGCTCGGTTCCGTCGTCGACGCTGGCGTCCGGGAGGTTGTCGGTGGGCACCTCGTCCAGTTTGCGGGCGCGCCACCACTCGGTACGGGTGTTGATCATCACCCGGCGCATGTAGGCGTCGGCCAGACCCTTGTCCGCTATCCGCTCCCAGCGCGGGAACGTACGGCACAGCGCGGTCTGCACCAGGTCCTGGGCGTCCACGGGGTCGGGGACCAGTCGGCGCGCGCTGCGGAGCAGCGAGTCCTGCCGGGCCCGCACGTACTCCTCGAAGTCCAGCGTCTTGCCGTCCATCGCCGAGTCCGCCGCCATGGCCGCCTCCAAACGTCCCGTTGCCGTGGTGTCACCGTGCGCGTCCGGCCGGGGCGGTCAGCCCGACAGCGAAGGACGCAGGGAAGGACGCTAGGGACCGGCTGTTGCGGAAACCCCGGCCTTGGGCGCACAGCGGTTTCACAGGAACCCGTCGGTTGTGTAACAACCGGAACCATCGGCTCTGGCGACCACTGCGCGGTCACCGTGCGCTGACGGCCGCTTACTGGGCGGGCAGGCGGTACACGCCCGGTGCGACGGGCTCCACCAGGCCGTCGGCCACAAGACCGTCCAACGCCCGGGCGCGCTGTACCGGTTCGTCCCAAACCGCATCAAGTGCGGCTTGTGTCACGGGTTCGTGGGATTCGCGCAGCACGGCGAGGAGCTTGCCGCGCACCTGCCGATCGGTCCCGGCGTACGACTGGCCGCGCCGCGGCGGACCGTCGTGCTCCGGGAACCCGGCCAGCCGCCATGCGCACCGCGCCGCGATCGGGCACCGCCCGCACTGCGGACCGCGCGCCACACACACCAGCGCGCCGAGCTCCATCGTGGCCGCCGCCCAACGCGCCGCCGTGCGCTCGTCGCCCGGCAGCAGCCGCAGCGCCAGCCGCCGCTCCGCCGCGGTGGTGGCGTTCGGCGGGTACTGCACACCGCTGACCGCACGGGCGAACACCCGGCGCACGTTGGTGTCCAGCACGGGATGCCGCTGGCCGTACGCGAACGAGGCGACCGCCGCCGCCGTGTACTCGCCGACCCCGGGCAGCGCCAGCAACTCGGCGTGGCCGCTGGGCACTTCACCGCCGTGCCGCTCGGTGATGGCGCTCGCGGCGGCGTGCAGCCGCAGCGCACGGCGCGGGTAGCCGAGCCTGCCCCAGGCGCGCACCGCCTCGCCGGGCGGCTCCGCCGCGAGGGCGGCCGGGCGCGGCCAACGGGCCAGCCACTGCTCGTAGATGGGCAGCACCCGCGAGACCGGGGTCTGCTGGAGCATGAACTCGCTGACCATGACCCCCCACGCACCGGCCTGGGGGCGGCGCCAGGGCAGATCGCGGGCGTTGGCCTCGTACCAGGCGTTCACCGGCAGGTGCAGCGCGGCAAAGTCCTCGGCGGTCCGGGCGGTGTCAGTGGTCATGGCGTGTTCGATCCTTCCACACCGTCTCGACAGCGTCGAAAACATATGAAGAGCTGCAAAGAGTTGAGGGCCATGCGGCGGGTGGTGCGCGGAGCGGCGCCGGATCTCCCATAGAGTTTGGTGCGTGGGCAATCTGCGCAACCCGGTGGGCCCCCTGCCCTCCTCCATCTACTGGCGGCGGCGGGCAGTTGTGCTGGGCCTGTTCGTGCTCCTCGTCGGGCTCATAGTCTGGATGATGCTGCCCGGCGGCGACAGCAACGCCGGGCACAGGGGCGAGGCGCAGGGGCCCGGCGGCCGTACTCCGGTTCCATCCATCACCCCGGGTCCGACCAGTAGCCAGACCGGCATCACCGCCCGGCCGGGCGGCCGCGACACCGGCGGCACCGGCGCGTCCGGCGGCTCCGGCGGCGGCGCGGGCACCGGCGGAGGCGGGGCTGGCGGAGGCGCCAACTCCGGTGCTACCGGCGGCCCGTCGAACGGCGGTTCCGGTTCCGGCGGCAACCCGCCGCCGTTGCCAGCGAACTCCGCACTGCCCGACTGCGCTTCCGGGCAGGTGCAGTTGAAGCTGCGCAGCGTGAAGGACACCTACGACCTCACCGACAAGCCCAAGTTCGAGCTGACGGCCGTCAACTCCGGTGGCAGCGCCTGCAAGGTGGACTTCGGCAGCACCGCCGCGGTCGTCACCATCGTGGACGGCTCCGGCCACCACGTGTGGGCCTCCGACGACTGCCCGCCCACCCGTGAGGCCTATCCGCTCCAGGTCCCGGCCGGCGGCTCGACCAGCTTCTTCGTCCAGTGGGACCGCACTCTGAGCGTCCCGCAGTGCGCCTCGCCGTCCGGCGCGCAGAGCGCGCCCTCCGGCAACTACCAGGTCAAGGTCACCACAGCCGGAATCGGTTCCGCACAGACCACGTTCACCCTCAACGGGGGTTCCTGAGCTCTGGAACCAAGCAGGTCGGGCGAAGTCGGCAGCGCCCTGAAGGGGCGCGGGGAACCGCGCGACCGGCCACGACGGTGCCGCGGACGATCGACGGCGCATCGCCGCACACCCAGCGGAGCGGCTAGACGTACCGCTCCAGGATGGAGGACTCCGCCAGTCGGGACAGGCCCTCGCGAACCGAACGCGCCCGGGCCTCACCGACGCCCTCCACCATCTGCAGGTCGTCCACACTGGCCGCCAGCAGCTTCTGCAGGCCGCCGAAGTGCTCGACCAGCCGCTCTATGACGGTGTTCGGCAGCCGGGGCACCTTCGCCAGCAGCCGGTAGCCGCGCGGGCTGACCGCGGTGTCCAGCGACTCCGGCGAGCCGGTGTAGCCCAACGAGCGGGCCACGGTGGTCAGTTCGATCAGTTCGCTCTGCGGCAGCGAGTCCAGCTCGGCCAGCGCCTCGCCGACGGTACGGGTGCGCTTCGCGGTGGGCTCCGGCACGTAGTCCCGCACCACCAGCTCGCGCTCCGGCTCCACCCCCGCGATCAACTCGTCCAGCTGGAGCGACAGCAGACGCCCGTCGGTACCCAACTCGGTGACGTACTCGTCGATCTCGGTGGCGATCCGGCGCACCATCTCCAGCCGCTGCGCCACCGCCGTCACGTCCCGGACCGTGACCAGGTCCTCGATCTCCAGCGCGGACAGCGTGCCCGCCACCTCGTCCAGCCGCAGCTTGTAACGTTCCAGCGTGGCCAGCGCCTGGTTGGCGCGGGACAGGATGGCCGCCGAGTCCTCAAGCACCCGGCGCTGCCCGCCGACGTACAGCGCGATCAGCCGCATCGACTGGCTGACCGAGACCACCGGGAAGCCCACCTGCCTGCTGACCCGGTCCGCGGTGCGGTGCCGGGTGCCGGTCTCCTCGGTGGGGATGGTCGGGTCCGGAACGAGCTGGACGCCCGCGCGCAGGATCTTGGTGATGTCCCGGTCCATGATCACCGCGCCGTCCAGCTTGCACAGCTCGCGCAGCCGGGTCGCGGTGAACTCCACGTCCAGTACGAAGCCGCCGGTGCACAGCGACTCCACGGTCTTGTCCATGCCCAGCACGATCAGCCCGCCGGTGTTGCCGCGGACCACCCGCTCCAGACCGTCCCGCAGCTCCGTACCGGGCGCCACCGCGCTGAGCGAGGAACGCATCAGCCCGTCGGCGCCGGAACTCCCGCCGGACCTGCCGGAAGCCTCCCCCATGGCCCTGCGGGCCGGGGCGCCGCCCCCTGCCCGGTCGTTGGCTGCCACTGCTCTCCTCCGGTCGTACGGATGCCCGGACGGGCGAGACCAGGGCAAAGTCTACCGGCCGCCCCGCTCCCGCCGGGGGTTGCCGGGGTCCGCTAGCGCGCGCGGCCCCGGGCCGGAAGGACCCGCAGCGCCTCGGTGACGTCGGCCACCTCGGTCACCCGCATGCCCGCCGGGACCTTGCCCGGATCCTGCGGCACCAGGGCGTGGGTGAAGCCCAGCCGGGCCGCCTCCGCGAGCCGCCGCTGCACCCCGGTGACCCGTCGCACCTCGCCCGCCAGGCCCACCTCGCCGATCGCCACCAGGTTCTTGGGCAGCGGTGTGTCGCTGGCCGCGCTGGCCAGCGCCAGCACCACCGCCAGGTCGGCGGACGGTTCGGACAGCCGCACCCCGCCCACCGTGGCGCTGTAGATGTCGCACTTGCCGATCTGGTGGATCCGGCCACGCTGCTCAAGCACCGCCAGCATCATGGACACCCGCGAGGTCTCAAGCCCCGAGGTGGTCCGCCGCGGCGACGGGATCTGCGAGGCGACGGTGAGCGCCTGCACCTCGGCGACCAGCGGACGGCGGCCCTCCAGCGTGACGGTCAGACAGGTGCCCGGAACCGGCTCGTCACGCCGGGTCAGGAACAGGCCCGACGGGTCGGCGAGCCCCGTGATGCCCTCGTCGTGCAGCTCGAAGCAGCCCACCTCGTCGGTCGCGCCGTACCGGTTCTTCACGCCGCGGATCAGCCGCAGCCGGGCGTGCCGGTCGCCCTCGAAGTGCAGCACCACGTCGACCAGATGCTCCAGCAGCCGGGGACCGGCGATCGCGCCGTCCTTGGTGACGTGGCCGACCAGGATCGTGGACATCCCGCGCTCCTTGGACGCCCGGATCAGCGCCCCGGCCACCTCGCGGACCTGCGCCATCCCGCCCGGCGCGCCGTCGATCTCCGGCGAGGCCACGGTCTGCACCGAGTCCAGCACCAGCAACCCGGGCTTGACGTCGTCCAGATGGCCGAGGACCGCGCTCAGATCGGTCTCCGCGGCCAGGTACAGATGGTCGCTGATCGCCCCGATCCGGTCCGCCCGCAGCCGCACCTGCCCGGCGGACTCCTCTCCCGTCACGTACAGCGTCCTCGCCTGGCCGCTGGCCGACTTCGCCGCCACGTCCAGCAGCAGCGTCGACTTGCCCACCCCGGGCTCGCCCGCCAGCAGCACCACGGCGCCCGGCACCAGGCCGCCGCCCAGCACCCGGTCCAGCTCCGGCACGCCCGTGCCGCGCGCGGTCGCCTGCCGCCCGTCGACCTGCCCGATCGGCCGGGCCGGTGCGGTGACCCGGCCCGGCGCGGTGGTACGCACGGCGGGCGCGGCGCCCAACTCCTCGACGCTGCCCCACGTCTGGCACTCCCCGCACCGGCCGACCCACTTGACGGTGGTCCAGCCGCACTCGGTGCAGCGGTAGGACGGTCGGTCCTTTGCGGTGGTACGCGTACGGGCAGCCATGACGGCCACCGTATCGGTGGGGTCCGACAGCGGGCAGCTCGCAAGCGAGCGCCACACAGGGCGACCCGTCACCCATATGGCCGAACCCGGCGTCCTCCTTCGCGGGTGAAGTGCACCCGAAAGGGTTAAACCTTGCGATCGGGGGTGGGATGCCGCTAATCACCGCCCTACCGTCGCCCAGTGATGAGCAGGCCCGAACACCCCCAGTCGCCCCCCACCATCACCGGTGCGCACCGGGCGGTGCCGCGCGCCAGCCGCCGCCCGCCCAGCCCCGCCCCCTCGCCGTACGAGCCGTACCTGGACGGGCTGTTCACCTACTGCCTGTCGGTGCTGTGCGAGCGCGACACCGCCGTCGCCGCGCTCGGCGACACCCTCGCCGTCGCCGAACGCTACCGGGGGCGGCTGCGCGACCCAGAACTGCGCCGCCCCTGGCTCTACGCGATCGCCCGCTGGGCCTGCCTGCGCCGCCTCGCCGAGGGGCGCCCGGCCGTCGGCTCACCGGAGACCTCGCCGCAGGCCGCCCAGGAGCGCCGCCGCGAACTCGCCGCCCTCGCCTGGCCGGAGGCCGCCGGAACCAGCCCGGAACAGCGTGAGGCCATCGAACTCGCCGTACGCCACCAGCTGACCGAGCGCGAGATCGCCATGGTCACCGGCATGGACCGGGAGATCGCCCGCGCCCTGCTCTCCCGCGCCGCCTGCGAGATCGAACGCACCCGCACCGCGCTGGCGGTGGTCGAACTCGGCAGCTGCCCGGCCGTCGCCCGGCTCGCCGGGGACACCCAGGTGCTGCTCGGCACGGCGCTGCGCCGGGAACTCGTGCGGCACGTCGACGAGTGCCCGGCGTGCCGCCTCACCGCGGAACAGGCGGTGGCCGCCGGGCCGTGGCCGGGCACCGCCACCCCGGCCGTGCTCGCCGTACTGGAGGCGCCACGGCAGGCCGCGCACAGCGCCATGCAGCACTCGCTGCGTGCCATGCGCGGCGGTGGGCACCGCCCGGTGCCGCGCTTCGACCGGCGCGGCTTCCCGGTGGACGGCAGGGACCGGACCGCCCGCCGCGCGCTGCTCCGGCACCGCGCGGTGACCACCACGGTGGTCGCCGCCGTGGTGGCCGCCCCGGCGCTGGCCCTGTGGGCCGCCTACCGCAGCGCCCCGCACACCGGGGAGAGCCAGGACACCACCACGGTCTCCGCCACCGAGGCGGACGGCGGCGACGGCTACTCGTACCAGAAGGCGGGCGACAGCGGGCGGCTCGCCGAGGAACGCGGCCACAAGGACGGCAACGGCGGCCCCAGCGCGCTGCCCGGCAGCCCGGCCACCTCGCCGAGCAGCACCGGCAGCGCGTCCTCCGCCCCCGGCACGCCCGGCTCGCCGTCCGCGCCCGCCTCCGGCGGCAGCGGCTCGCCGTCCCCGGGCCGACTCACCGTCAGCGCCCAGCCAGCCGGTGCCGACACGCTGATCACGCTCACCAACGAGGGCGGCGCACCGATCCACTGGACCGCCTCGACCGGCGCGCCCTGGCTCCAACTCAGTCTCGCGGCGGGCCAGTTGCGCCCCGGCGAGAGCGTCACGGTGACGGTCACGGTGAACCACCGGGCCGAACCGGCGGGCCCCTGGCGGGGCCGCATCGTCTTCGCGCCCTCCGGCGCCGCGGTCACCATCGAGGGCCAGGGCCAACCCACCCCGGCCCCCTCCACGACCACGACGCCGACCCCTCGGGCGTCGGCGTCATAAGTCGGCGCCCCAAAGGGAGCCCGGGGGCTTGCCCACCGAGGAGGTCCCCCGCCCGGGAGGGAGCCCGCTATGCCGGGTCCGCCGGGTGCGGGGCCACCAGGGGCAACTGCGCGGCCAGCCGCGCCTCGCACAGCTCAGCCAGCTTGCCGTATCCCGCCGCACCCATCAGCTCGGTCAGCTCCGGCTTGTACGACACGTAGACCGGTTCGCCGCCGCCGTGCGCCGAGGTGGCGCTGGTGCACCACCAGTGCAGGTCGTGGCCGCCCGGGCCCCAGCCGCGCCGGTCGTACTCGCCGATCGACACCACCAGCACCCTGGTGTCGTCGGGCCGGTCCACCCAGTCGTACGTCCGGCGGATCGGCAGCTGCCAGCACACGTCCGGCTTGGTCTCCAGCGGCTCGCGGCCCTCGCGCAGCGCCAGCGTGTGCAGCGCGCAGCCCTCGCCGCCGGGGAACCCCGGCCGGTTCAGGAAGACGCACGCGCCGTCCACCCGGCGGGTCTGCCGGTCGCCGTCCTCGTTGACCTCCGCCCAACCCTCAGGCCCGGTGCCGGTCTCGTACAGCTGCCAGGTCCGCGGGGTCAGCCGGGCCGCGTGCTTGGCGACCCGCGCCTCGTCGTCCTCGTCGGAGAAGTGCGCGCCCAGGGTGCAGCAGCCGTCGCTGGCCCTGCCCGCCTCGATGCCCTGGCAACCGCGGCCGAAAACACACGTCCAGCGCGAGGTGAGCCAGGTCAGATCACACCTGAAGACCTGCTCGTCATCGGCCGGGTCGGGGAACTCGACCCAGGCCCGGGGGAAGTCCAGACCGACCTCGTCGGCCACCTCCCGCTGCTGCTTGTTCTTCGCCTTCTTCACCTTTGCCGCCTTTGCCACGCGCTCCAGGGTAGGCGCTGCCCCCGGTCACCGCGGCGTACGGATCGCGCTAGCGTCTTGGCTATGCGACTCGGAGTGCTCGACGTGGGTTCCAATACCGTCCACCTGCTGGTGGTGGACGCGCATCCGGGCGCGCGGCCGCTGCCCGCGTACTCCCACAAGGCGGAGCTGAAACTGGCCGAACTGCTCGACGGTGAGGGGGCGATCGACGACGCGGGCGTCGAGCGGCTGATAGCGCAGATCCTGGAGGCCCGGCAGGTCGCCGAGGACAAGGGCGTGGAGGAGGTCCTTCCGTTCGCCACCTCGGCGATACGGGAGGCGGCCAACGGTGAGCAGGTGCTGGCCCGGGTGGCCGACGAGACCGGCATCGAGCTGGCCGTGCTGTCCGGCGAGGACGAGGCCCGGCTGACCTTCCTCGCCGCCCGCCGCTGGTTCGGCTGGTCGGCCGGACGGCTGCTGGTGCTCGACATCGGGGGCGGCTCGCTGGAGATCGCCTACGGCATCGACGAGCAGCCGGACGCGGCGGTCTCACTGCCGCTGGGCGCGGGGCGGCTCACGGCCACCGCACTGCCCGGCGATCCGCCCTCGGCGGAGGACGTACGGGCGCTGCGCAAGAACGTCCGCGCGGAGATCGCCCGGACGGTCTCCGAGTTCGCCCGGCTCGGCACCCCGGACCATGTGGTCGGTACGTCCAAGACGTTCAAGCAGCTCGCCCGGATCGCGGGCGCGGCCCGCTCGGCGGAGGGGCTGTACGTGGAGCGCACGCTGGGGCGGCGGGCGCTGGAGGAGTGGGTGCCGCGGCTGGCGAACATGCCCGTGGCCGAGCGGGCGATGCTGCCCGGGGTGTCCGCGGGGCGCGCCCGCCAGTTGCTGGCGGGCGCGCTGGTGGCGGAGGGGGCGATGGACCTCTTCGAGCTGGACGACCTGGAGATCTGTCCCTGGGCGCTGCGGGAGGGCGTCATCCTGCGGCGGCTCGACCGGATCTGAGCGGCCTGACGGCCGACGGCGATCGGGGGAAGGGCGGGAAGACCCCGCCACCCCCGGCGTAAGGGGGATCACGCTCGCCCGGCGGCAGCGCCCCCGTACGCTGTTGCCCGTGGCCGACCCAACGCACCCGCACCCACGGCGCGCCGAGCGCGCAGGCGGCACGGCGAAGCGCCGTGCCGTGACGGTGCCGGACGCCAAGGTCGCCCTGTCGACCGCGTCCGTGTATCCGGAGTCCACCGCGACCGCCTTCGAGATCGCCGCCCGGCTGGGCTACGACGGTGTCGAGGTGATGGTGTGGACGGACCCGGTCAGCCAGGACATCGAGGCGCTGCGCCGCCTGTCGGACTACCACGGCGTGCCGGTCCTGGCCGTCCACGCGCCGTGTCTGCTGATCACCCAGCGGGTGTGGTCCACCGACCCGTGGACCAAGCTGCAGCGCGCCCGCAGCGCCGCCGAGCGGCTGGGCGCGTCCACGGTCGTGGTCCATCCGCCCTTCCGCTGGCAGCGCAACTACGCCCGGGACTTCGTCCGGGGCGTATGGCGGATGGCCGACGAGACCGACATCCGCTTCGCGGTGGAGAACATGTACCCGTGGCGCTACCGCGACCGCGAGATGCTGGCCTACGCCCCCGACTGGGACCCCACGAAGGAGGACTTCCGGCACTTCACGGTCGACCTGTCGCACACCGCGACGGCCCGCAACGACGCACTGGAGATGGTCGGCCGGATGGGGGATCGGCTGGCACATGTCCACCTGGCCGACGGAAACGGTTCTGCCAAGGATGAGCACCTGGTCCCCGGCCGGGGCGGTCAGCCGTGCGCCGAACTGCTGGAGCGCCTGGCCGCGAGCGGCTTCAACGGCCATGTGGTGGTCGAGGTCAACACCAGGCGGGCGATGTCCGCCGCCGAACGTGAGGCCGACCTGGCCGAGGCGCTGGCCTTCACCCGGCTGCACCTGGCCTCCGCGGCACGGATCGGCCGCACCCGGTGACCGAACCCGAGCAGCCGCCCGCCCGGCGCCGCCGCGGCCGGCCCACCGGTGCCCGAGCCGGTGACTCCGGCACCCGGCAGCGGATCCTGACCGCCGCCCGCGCGGTGTTCGCCGAACGCGGCTACGACAAGACCTCGATCCGGTCCATCGCCAAGGCCGCCGAGGTGGACCCGGCGCTGGTCCACCACTACTTCGGGGCCAAGGAACAGATCTTCGAGGCGGCGATCGAGGTCAGCTTCGCTCCCGCGCTGGGCGTGCCCGACGTGCTGGCCGCCGGTCCCGACCAGGTGGGGGAGCGGCTGGCCCGCTACTTCCTGTCGGTGTGGCAGAACCCGGTGACCCGCGCCCCGCTGCTGGCCGTGTTGCGCTCGGCGCTCACCAACGAGACGGCGGCGGGCGTGCTGCGCGGCTTCGTGCTGCGTCGGCTGTTGCTGAAGGTGGCGGGCGAACTGGACCTGCCGGACGCCCGGCTGCGCGCGGAACTGGCCGCCTCACAGATGATCGGCGTGGTGCTGATGCGCTACGTGGTGAAGGTGGAGCCGCTGGCCTCGGCGACGGAGGAGGAGATCGTCGCCTACGTGGCGCCCACCATCCAGCGCTACCTGACCGCCACCGGCTGAGAGATGTCCGGATCGCGGACGCCACGTCCGCATCCCGACACGGTGGGCGTACCCTCGGAAGGGCCCACGAACCTGGAGGAGTGAGGTCCCGTGCCCGAGTTGAGGTCACGTACGGTCACCCACGGCCGCAACATGGCGGGAGCCCGCGCGCTGCTGCGCGCGGCGGGCGTAGCCGGTGAGGACTTCGGCAAGCCGATCATCGCGGTGGCCAACAGCTTCACCGAGTTCGTGCCCGGCCACACCCACCTCGCACCGGTCGGCCGCATCGTCTCCGAGGCCATCAAGGAGGCGGGCGGCATCCCGCGCGAGTTCAACTCGATCGCGGTGGACGACGGCATCGCCATGGGCCACGGCGGAATGCTCTACTCCCTGCCGTCCCGGGACCTGATCGCCGACTCCGTGGAGTACATGGTCGAGGCGCACTGCGCCGACGCCCTGGTGTGCATCTCCAACTGCGACAAGATCACTCCGGGCATGCTGATGGCCGCGCTGCGGCTGAACATCCCGACGGTGTTCGTCTCCGGCGGCCCCATGGAGGCCGGAAAGGCCGTGCTGGTGGACGGCACGGTGCGCACCGGTCTCGACCTGATCTCGGCGATGTCCGACGCCGTCTCCGACTCGGTCTCCGACGAGGACCTGGCCCGCATCGAGGAGGCCGCCTGCCCGACCTGCGGCTCGTGTTCCGGGATGTTCACCGCCAACTCGATGAACTGCCTGGTCGAGGCGCTGGGCCTGGCGCTGCCCGGCAACGGCTCGGTGCTCGCCACCCACACCGCCCGCAGGCGGCTGTACGAGGACGCGGGCCGCACCGTCGTCGAGCTCACCAGACGGTACTACGACCAGGACGACGAGACGATCCTGCCGCGCGCCGTCGCGGGCCGTGCCGCGTTCGAGAACGCCATGGCCATGGACATCGCCATGGGCGGCTCGACCAACACGATCCTGCACCTGCTCGCCGCCGCCCAGGAGGCCGAGCTGGACTTCACGATGGCCGACATCGACCAGCTCTCCCGCGGTGTGCCGTGCCTGTGCAAGGTGGCGCCCAACGGCACGTACCACATGGAGGACGTGCACCGGGCGGGCGGCATCCCGGCGATCCTCGGCGAGCTGCACCGGGCCGGGCTGCTGGACGAGAGCGTGCACGCGGTGCACTCCGCTTCGCTCGCCGACTGGCTGAAGAACTGGGACATCCGCGGCGGCTCGCCGTCACCGGAGGCGGTGGAGCTGTTCCACGCGGCGCCCGGCTGTGTGCGCTCGGCGACCGCGTTCTCCCAGTCCGAGCGGTGGGACGCGCTGGACACCGACGCCGAGTCCGGCTGCGTCCGCGACGTGGCGCACGCCTACTCCGCCGACGGCGGCCTCGCGGTGCTGCACGGCAACATCGCCGTGGACGGCTGTGTGGTCAAGACCGCCGGGGTGGACGAGTCGATCCTGGTCTTCGAGGGGCCCGCGGTGGTCGTGGAGTCCCAGGAGCAGGCGGTCGACGCGATCTTGAACAAGCGGGTCAAGGAGGGCGACGTGGTGGTCGTCCGCTACGAGGGGCCCAAGGGCGGCCCGGGCATGCAGGAGATGCTCTACCCGACCGCGTTCCTCAAGGGGCGCGGCCTGGGCAAGGCCTGTGCGCTGATCACCGACGGCCGGTTCTCCGGTGGCACCTCCGGTCTGTCGATCGGCCACGTCTCCCCGGAGGCGGCGGCTGGCGGCACCATCGCGCTGGTCAGGGACGGCGACCTGATCCGCATCGACATCCCGAACCGCTCCATCGAGCTGAAGGTCGGCGAGCCGGAGCTGGACGAGCGGCGCGCCGCGCTCGGCGGGGTGTACCGCCCGGTCGACCGCGACCGCAAGGTCTCCACCGCGCTCAAGGCGTACGCCGCCATGGCGACCAGCGCCGACAAGGGTGCGGTGCGGGACGTCAGCAAGCTCGGGTGACAATTGCCGGTGTGAGCGAGGCAGAGCAGCGCAGCAGCGACGAGGGCGGTCCGCGGCCGGAGCCCATCCGGTTCTTCGGCACCACCTGGGTGCACCACGACGGCGGCTACCGCTGGCGGCGGGCCGGTCTGGCGATCGGCTCGCTGCTCGCCGCGGCGGCCGGGGCGTTCCTGGTGCGCTTCGCCTACCAGGGCTTCGACACCGCCGACGTGGGCTCCTTCGTCAAGATCCTGTTCATCGCGGCCTTCGCCGTCTGCACCGCGCTGGCCTTCCGGCAGACCTGGGACGGCTTCAACCGCCGCCCCGAGTCCAGCGGCGACAACCGCGGCCTGCTGCTGATCGGCTTCATCGGCTCGCTGCTCGCGTACTTCCTGCGCTGCCTGAGCGAGGCACCCGGGGAGAAGCTGCACCGAGCCGAGTACGAGCAGGCACTGGAGGCGCACGAACGGCGCCGCTCCACGCGCACCGGCAACCCGGCGGCACGCAACTCCGGTAAACGCAGGCGCCGTTGAGTCGGCAAGTACGCGCTCGCCGGGATTCCCTACTACCTCGTGGTCAACCCGATACAGGGCAAGTGCGTGCTTCTCGCGCTACCGAACGGGGAGAGCTACCGGTCGCGGCTGGAAGCCGACTTCGGACAACCGGTGCCCATCGGAGAGCCGATCAACCAGACGCTGGAGACATCCGCGCTGTACACCTACTGACAGCCCCGACCGGGCACCCGTCAAGCCCCGTTGAGGTAGGCCAGCACGGCCAGCACCCGGCGGTTGTCGTCGTCCGAGGCGGCCAGGCCCAGCTTGGCGAAGATGCTGGTGGTGTGCTTGCTGACGGCGCCCTCGCTGATGAACAGCCGCCCGGCCACCGCGGTGTTGGAGCGGCCCTCCGCCATCAGCTCCAGCACCTCGCGCTCCCGCGGGGTCAGCGCGGCCAGCGGCTCGTCCCGCGCGTTGCTGCGCAGCAGCTTGGCGATGACGTCCGGGTCCATCGCCGTGCCGCCCGCGGCCACCCGCCGTACCGCGTCGGTGAACTGCTCGGCGTTGAACACCCGGTCCTTGAGCAGATAGCCCACCCCGCCGGAGCCGTCCGCCAGCAACTCCCGCGCGTACAACTGCTCCACGTGCTGCGACAGTACGAGCACCGGCAGGCCCGGCACCTCGCGCCGGGCGGCCAGCGCGGCCTGCAGGCCCTCGTCGGTGAACGTCGGCGGCAGCCGTACGTCCACCACAGCGACGTCCGGCCGCAGTTCGACCAGCGCCCGCTGGAGCTCCGGGCCGCTGTCCACGGCCGCCGCGATCTCGAAGCCATGGGCCTCCAGCAGCCGGATCAGGCCGTCCCGTAGGAGGTAGAGGTCCTCGGCGAGGACAATGCGCACGGTAGCTCCAGGGTCACGATGGTCGGTCCGCCCTTGGGACTGCTCAGGGCCAGCACACCGTCAAACGTAGCGAGCCTGCGCTCGATGCCGCGCAGCCCGCTGCCGCCCGAGGCGTCGGCGCCGCCGCGCCCGTCGTCGGTGACCTGGACCCGCAGCGCGTCACCGGTGTGGTGCACGTCGATCCACACCCGGTCGGCCGCCGAGTGCCGGGCCGCGTTGGTCAGCAGCTCGCTCACCGCGAAGTACACCGCGGACTCCACCGGCGGTTCGGCCCGCCCCGGCAGGTCCTCGGTCACCTCGACGGCCAGCGGGCTGTCCAGGGCGAGCGCCCTGATCGCGTCGGCCAGCCCGCGTTCGGCGAGCACCGGCGGATGGATTCCGCGTACCAGGCCGCGCAGTTCGCGCAGCGCGCTCGCCGACGCCTCCCGGGACTGCGCCAGCAGCGCCCTGGCGGCGGCCGGGTCGCTCTCCAGCAACCGCTCGGCCGCGCCCAGGTTCAGGCCCATCGCGACCAGCCGGGCCTGGACGCCGTCGTGCAGGTCCCGTTCGATGCGCCGCAGTTCGGCGGCCTGCGTGTCGACGGCGTCGGCCCGGGTCTCGGTGAGCCGCCGCACCCGCTGCTGCAACCGCGCGTTCTCCGGCGCCGCGAGCAGCTTCGCCGACCAGTGGCCGTAGGTCTGCACGAAGGCCGGTGCCACCCCGAACCCGCCGAAGAACACCGCGCCCAGCAGGAGTTGCGCGGGCCAGGACAGCTGCCCGCCGGGCTCGGCCAGGAACCAGGTGTACACGGTGCTGTCGCCCTGCCCCAGATGGTGCGCCCACCAGGCGATCAGCGGTACGAGCTGGCCGATCAGCCCGTAGCCGATCATCGCCGCCGGTGCCGCGGCCATCGCGCCGAGCACCAGGGCGCTGGACAGCCAGCGCAGATCGCGCCAGATCGCCGGGTCGGTGGTGAGCCGGTGGAGGTCCAGCTCCCACTGGCCGGGCATCGTGCGCTTGATCCGCCTACCGAAGCGGTACCGTCCGTCCGGCAGCGTCTCCACGGCCACCTCCGGCTTGTACGCCTCCGGGACCTCGATGCCGAACTCCTCGGCCAGCACCCGGCGTTCGCGCCTGGCCACGCACTGGGTCAGCCGCAGCGCGGGCGGCACCAGGAAGACCAGCCCGGTGCACGCCAGCGCGAGGGCGGCCAGCGCCACCGCCAGCGGCATCACGGTATCCAGCGACCTGCGGAACATCCGCAGCCCGAGCCCCAGCGTCCTCCACTGTTCGGACCGTCGGGCCCGGCGGGCCAGCCGTTCGCCGTCATGGACCCTTCGCCGTACACGCCCTCGTCCCCTCATGGGCACCAGTCTCGACGAGCGGCGGGCCGCTGGCACTGCCTCCAGGGCCCGATTCGGGGTGGGGCCAGACCCACCCCTCGGCGCCCCTTGACCGCGGCGGCATCCAGCGCGCACTATTCAACACGTGATGAATTCAGCTCCACCGGCCGTGCGGGCCGCCGGACTCACGGTGACCCGCGGCGCCCGTACCGTCCTCAAGGGCCTCGACTTCACCGTCCCCCGCGGCCAGGTCACCGGCCTGCTCGGCCCCAGCGGCTGCGGCAAGTCCACGCTGCTGCGCGCCCTGGTCGGCGCCCAGGCCAAGGTCACCGGCCGACTCGACGTCCTGGGCCGCCCGGCGGGCCATCCCGCGCTGCGCTCCAGCGTCGGCTACGTCACCCAAACACCCTCGGTGTACAGCGACCTGACGGTAAGTCAGAACCTGGCGTACTTCTGCACGGTCCTCGCACCGGGCACCTCACGCGCCGACCGCCGCTCGACCGTGCGCCGGGTCCTCGCCGAGGTCGACCTCACCGCCCACGCCGACCACCTCGTCAGCCGCCTCTCCGGCGGCCAGCGCTCCCGCGCCTCACTCGCCGTCGCCCTGCTCGGCGCCCCCGAACTGCTCGTCCTCGACGAGCCGACCGTCGGGCTCGACCCGGTGCTCCGCCGCGAACTGTGGCGCCTCTTCCACCGCCTGGCCGCCGAAGGCGGCACCACCCTGCTCGTCTCCAGCCACGTCATGGACGAGGCCGAACGCTGCGACCGGCTGCTGCTCATGCGCGACGGGCGGCTGCTCGCCGACGACACCCCCGACGCCCTGCGCGCCAGCACCCGCACCGGCACCGTCGAGGACGCCTTCCTGCACCTCGTGGACCAAGCCGCCCACCCCCAGGAGGCGACCCGATGAACACCCAGCGCACCCTCGCCACCGCCCGCCGGGTACTGCGCCAACTCGCCCACGACCCGCGCACCATCGCCCTCATGCTGGGCGTCCCGCTCGTCCTGCTCACCCTGCTCTACTGGGCGTTCCACGCCACCCCGCGGACCTTCGACCACATCGGCCCCGCGCTGCTCGGCGTCTTCCCGTTGATCGTGATGTTCCTGGTCACCTCGATCGCCACACTGCGCGAGCGCACCTCGGGAACCCTGGAGCGGCTGCTGTCGATGCCGCTGGGGAAGGCCGAACTGATCCTCGGCTACGCGCTCGCCTTCGGTCTGCTCGCCATCGTCCAGGCCGCCCTCGCCACCGGCCTCGCCGTCGGACTGCTCCACCTCAGCCTCGCCGGACCCACCTGGCTGCTGCTGCTCGTCGCCGTGCTCGACGCGCTCCTCGGCACCGCGCTCGGGCTGTTCGTCAGCGCCTTCGCGGCCAGCGAGTTCCAGGCCGTCCAGTTCATGCCCGCGGTGATCTTCCCGCAGCTGCTGCTGTGCGGCCTGTTCGTACCGCGCGACGCCATGCCGACCGCGCTCTCCTACGCCTCCGACGTGCTGCCCATGTCCTACGCGGTGGACGCGATGACCCACGCCTCGCTCGACGCGTCCGTCAACGGCGCGCTGGTGCGCGACCTGGCCGTGATCGCGGGCTGCGCACTGCTGGTGCTGGCCCTGGGCTCGGCGACGCTGAGACGGCGCACACCGTGAGGAAGAAGGGCGCGGACGGGTGGGAACGGCCCACGCGCACCCCACCGGCCCGCAGCCGCGATGCGAGGATGTTCCGCGACCCCCGAAGCGGCAGCGGAAAGGTGAAGCCATGACCCAGAAAGTCGCCGTCCTAGGCACCGGAAAGATCGGCGAAGCGCTGCTCTCCGGAATGATCCGCGCGGGCTGGGCCCCCGGCGACCTGCTGGTCACCACCCGGCGCGCGGAACGCGCCGCCGAACTGCGCACCCGCTACGGCGTCGAAGCGGTCAGCAACACCGAGGCCGCCAAGGCCGCCGACACCCTCATCCTCACCGTCAAGCCGCAGGACATGGCCGCCCTGCTGGACGAACTCGCCCCGCACGTCCCCGCCGACCGCCTGGTGATCTCCGCCGCAGCGGGCATCACCACCGCCTTCCTCCAGGAGCGGCTCGCCGACGGCACCCCGGTGGTACGGGTCATGCCCAACACCCCGGTCCTGGTGGACGAGGGCATGTCCGTCATCTCCGCCGGAAGCCACGCCACCGAAGCGCACCTGGTCCGCGCCGAGGAGATCTTCAAGCCGGTCGGCAAGACGCTGCGGGTCCCCGAGTCCCAACAGGACGCGGCCACCGCCCTGTCCGGCTCCGGCCCCGCCTACTTCTACTACCTGGTCGAGGCCATGACCGACGCGGGCATCCTGCTCGGCCTGCCCCGCGCCCAGGCCCACGACCTCATCGTCCAGGCCGCCATCGGCGCCGCCGTCATGCTCCGCGACAGCGGCGAGCACCCGGTCAAGCTCCGCGAGGCCGTCACCTCTCCGGCGGGCACCACCATCAGCGCCATCCGCGAACTGGAGAACCACGGCGTACGGGCCGCGCTGCTCGCCGCCCTGGAGGCCGCCCGCGACCGCAGCCGCGAACTGGCCTCCGGGGACGGCTGATCCGCTTCCTACCGCGCCGGCAGCAGCCCGACCGCCGCGTACGCCGCGTCCACGGTCGGGCGGGCCAGCGCCCGCGCCCGCTCGGCGCCCTCGCGCAACACCCGGTCCACCTCGCCCGGATCGGCGCACAGCTGGGCATGCCGCTCCCGCAACGGCCGCAGCACCTCGACCACCGCCTCCGCGGTGTCCTTCTTCAACGCGCCGTACGAGTCGTAGTCCTCGGCCAGCTCCCGTGGCGAGGTCCCGGTACACGCGGCCAGGATGTCCAGCAGGTTCGCCACCCCCGGCCGCGCCTCGGGCTCGTACGCCACCTCGGTACCGCTGTCGGTCACCGCGCGCGTCACCTTCCTGCGGATCACGTCCGGCTCGTCCAGCAGATAGACGATGCCCGCCGTCGCGGCGTGCGACTTGCCCATTTTCGAGGCCGGATCCTGTAGGTCCATCACGCGTGCGGCCACCGGTGGATTCACCGCCCTCGGCACGGCGAAGGTGTGCCCGTACCGCTGGTTGAACCGGACCGCCAGATCCCGGGTCAGCTCGACATGCTGCGTCTGGTCGTCCCCGACCGGCACCTCGTCCGCCTGGTACGCCAGGATGTCCGCCGCCATCAGCGCCGGATACGTCAGCAGCGACAGCCGCACGCTCCCGCCGCGCTGCCGTTCACGGGCCGCCTTCTCCTTGTACTGGATCATGCGCCGCATCTCGCCGTCGGTGGCGGTGCACTCCATCAGATACGACAGCCGGGCGTGCTCGTCGACATGACTCTGCACGAACACCGTGCACCGGGCGGGGTCCAGCCCGGCCGCGAGCAGCAGGGTGGCGGCCTGGCGGCTGAGCCGCCGCACCCGGCCGGGATCGTGGTCGACGGTCAGCGCGTGCAGGTCCACGACGCAGAACAGGGCGTCCGCCCGGTGCTGGTCGACCTGCACCCAGCGGCGTACGGCGCCGAGGTAGTTGCCCAAGGTGAGGTGGCCGGTCGGCTTCACACCGCTGAAGATTCGCGTCATCTCGCTGTCTCCCTGGATACGGGGCCGCCGACCGCGGCGGCCGGATCCCGGGAGGGGAAACACGAACGGCCGCCGAGGCGGCGGCCGTTGGATGCATGCGCTGAGGGGTGGCCGCCGTCAGGCGGGCCACCACTGCTGCACGAGCGCACGCGAAGTCATGACACGCAGCGTAGCGCGCGGCGGGCCAACTGGCATGGCTTGTACGTCCTACGGGCCTGGTGTAGAGTCGAACAGTTGCCACGGGCCGAACAGGGTCCAACGGCAGCCACTTCCGCCGCTCTGCGGCAAACCACTACTGCACGGCCTCCCATCAGGGTTGATTTCGGCATGCCGAAATTCGATTCGGTCGGCTCGATTATGAGTCGGCGGGGAAATCCGCTAAAGTAGTGAACACGCCGGACGGGCCGA
>JBAGJY010000028.1:0-87853 GCA_037034305.1 Streptomyces sp. PLK1-5 | reverse complement strand
TCGGAAAGCTGAAAGCCCTCGAAAAAGTCGAGGAAGGTGTCGACGGCCTTGTCGAAGGATCGCGGGCCGTCCGGGCAGCCAGCGGAGGCTTCAAGCAAGCCATTACACCCGACGAGGTCTACGAGCTGAACCGCGGTTTCGGTGGGTCGGGTATCCCGCTGCGCGGATCGATAGAAAACACTATGCTCAACGCCAGCCGCTACAGCAGTTTCTACGACAAGCTCGCTGTCGTGATCCGCGACATGATCGAGGGGCACATGTTTGAAGACGGATGCAAACGGACCACGAGCACGGTCGTTGAAGAGCTCCTCAAGAGGAACCGGATCGCCAACAGTCCCAGTCCGGACCGGATCCAGACGATTGTCCTCCGAGTCGGTAAGGGTGAGTTGCGTGGAATCGAAAGCATCTCAAAAGCCCTTCGAGGCTACTAGAGAAAGTGTATGATCTTGGACATCGAATGGCTACTCGAAAGACTGGGACAGGCCGGGATTACCGCCATCCTCAAGGTGGATAGCGAGCGAATGGCGGAGAGTGGGGACGCCTGGACCATTTCAATGGGCGGGCCGGGGCTTGGTAAGGGCGAATACATTCGCGTGGATGCCACAACCCTCAAGGAATGCCTTGAGAAGGGATTCGCTCGACTGCGCGAGTACCCCGGCGACTGGTACTGGCTCCCGAGCACGGACTAACTGGGGGCCGACGCAGGTAGTCTGCCACTTCAGGCGTCTAACGGCGCGTACGTGGGCGGGTGTGTACCCGAGTTGGCCAGGATGTCAACCCTCGCATCGATCCACTCACTGCCCTGGAATGATTGGCCGAACGCAGATGATCCGAGTAGTTGATTCAATAGCTTGCTCAGGGGTGAGCCTGGAGTACGATCCATGGATCCCCATGAAGGTCACCTGGGAGCCTCGCCCAGCAGAAAAGCCCTTGTATTTGAGGATCTCAGGCTCCAACGGTGGCGAGGTCGAGATGAAGGTCGACCCCGTCACCGGGATGCTCGTGCAGGTAATCGTCATCGAAGAACCCAGGCAGGTCGAAGGAAGCGGCCCGCTGCCCCCTGAACCCAAAACGCAGGGTCATTCCCCAGTTGTCGAGCGCACCCCATGGGGGATAATGCACGGCTCGGACGACGTGGGCCGTAGCGCCTCGGTAGTGTCGTCCGTCGAGGACATGGGTTTCGTTCGGACTGCCGATCACATCGAGTTGGTCTTCGTTGACCAGAAGCCAGCGCGTTATATACGCTGCGAAAAAGTAGCAGTTGCAATATCCGGTCAGGGCGGCATCGCAGCGATCAGGGTCATTTTGTAATCCCTGGCATGCCCGTCGAGCCATACGGAGGTAGCACCGCCTCAGGGTGGAAGCAGGTCCAGCCTCCGGCGTGCCGTGCACTCAGGGACTGCAGAGCAAATAACGATGAAAGCTCCGCCCGATTGGGTGGGGCTTTCATCGCTGGCGACACGTCGTCCCTAGGTGAGCGCGCGGGAGTCCGTCGAGGCACTGACCGAATACGTTCGCCGAGGGAGAGCCCATGCCCGAGGTGACGCTTCATCGCTGGGAGGCAGCGGAGGCGGACGAGCATCTGGACGCGATCCTCCCCGCCTACGATGGTGCACGCCGAGCCTCCACACTGCGAAGTGGCTTCGCTGCTCACGTGTTCACTCGGGAAGCGAATGACCGAACGCTCATCACCATGGCGACGCCAGGAAATCGCCGCTCGATTCCACGCCGAGTTGCTCGGCGGCCTGAACGTCGAGCGAGTCACGCGTAACGATGCCGCCGGAGCCGGAAGCCGCCCGGGCGCAGTCCACGTATGAGGCGTGGGGATAGCGCAAGGGCGTCCAAATCATCACTCCGGACGAACTGTAAAAGACGGCTCAAGATATGCGCGACTACACAATCGACCTCACCGGAGACGTGGGAAAAGAGTTCGGCTTCAAGCGGTATCACGCCAAACACTAGGAGGAGCCTGATGGTGTCAGATGATGTGTACGCCGAGGAACTCGACTACCTCGTAGACTACGCGCGCCAGTCCTTGGTCTACTTCGAAATCGTGCGGGATGCCGCAGAAAAAATTTCGGGCCCGGGAAGTGCGGAATCCCAAGTGCAGAGCTCCACTCTGAGGCTCATCGCCGATATGATCGATCAGGGCGTGAGAGTCGGAGACCCGAACCCTCGACCAGACGAGGAGCTCATCGAATGGGTGATGCCCAAAGGCGAGGTACTGCATCGCATTGCCGAAGAAATGGCGAAGCGTGACGACCCGAGTGATTTCATCGATATCTGCTGGTTCAGGGCAGGACCGCTGACAGGTTAGCGTAAGGGCTGAAGGCTCCCCGACATCCCCAGGTGGAGAGCCTTGCGCACCCGGGCGCTCCTGCGCCGACGCACGAAGGCCACCTCCCTGCATTGGTTGTGTCAGCCCTCGCATCGATCCACTCGCCGCCCTGGAATGATTGGCCGAACGCATGTGATCCGTTTAGTTGGCTCGATTGCTTGCTCACGGGTGAACTCGGATTGTGACCCGTGGAGTCCGATGACCTGGGAACCTCGCCCACCAGAAATCCTCTTGTACCTGAGGGGCTCGGGCTCCAACGGCGGATAGGTCGACATGGGAAGGCCGATCGGCACGAAGGGCGAGCGAGGGATACGAATCCTGGTAAATGACGAGGGGAAGGTTTACAATGCTTTCCCGTACAACCCGTAAGAAGAAAGGGAATGGCGGTGATCTCGTACACCAACTTCACGACACGGGACCTGCGTGGATCCTCCCTGGGGGAGTTGCTTGTCAATATCGAAGCGGATCTGACGATCTCCGACGGTGACCGCATCGTGTACTCCGAGCCTCTTCTTCCGGTAGCGGAGCTGGCCATGGAGTTGGCTGCCTGGATCCGGCAGCAGAAGGATGATCGCGAGGATTTCTCGTTCGATTCGATTTCCCTGGAGGAATCGGGTTCGGTCCGCATCCGTGCCAGCCAGGGCAAATGGGTGATCGGGTCCGTGTTCGAGCCCGATGCGTGGACCCGGCCCATCGGCGACGAGGCTCTCGCGGCGGAGATCGGACGCTTCTTCGCGGGCGTACGTGCCGATGTCGCCGCGGCTGGAATCGATCCGCGGTTCATGGATGCGCCGGAGCAGCCTTCGAACTGTTCCTGAAGTACAGGTTGTCGAGACTTCAGACGGCTGGTAGCTGGTGTAGCGGCTCCTGTTGCCGCTGCACCGGCTTCTACGGCAAGCTCGCGGCCGTGGTCCGCGATATGGCCGAAGGCCACATGTCCGAAGATGGATGCAGGCGGAGCGGCACCCTCTCGTGGGCGGATCGCGCTTCTCAGGTTTCGTTCAGCATCGCTCCCTAGCGTTCGATCCATGGTGATCAAACGCGTTGCTGCCGGAGTCGGTGTGCTGATGGCGATGACCTTGACAGGAGCGTGCGGGGCGGCCTCCGCTGCTCCCGCTCCTGCGCCCGGCAAGGCTGCCACTCCGGTGTCCAACAACAAGACGGCAGTGAACTGTCTGTACGCTTCGATCGGAGACTTCGACACCACGGTCAAACCGCTGATCGATCGCCCGGACATCGCCGGAGTGCAGGTCGTGGTGCCGTGGAAGATGCTCGAACCGAAGAAGAACCAGTATGACTTCTCGTCGATCGAGCAGGCGCTGAACTATCTGCAGCCGCGCCACAAGAAGCTGTTCGTCCAGGTCCAGGACCGGTTCTTCGCCCTGCCGGCCAAGCTCCCGAAGTATCTGCTGACCGATCCGCAGTACCACGGCGGCGCGGCTGCGACGAAGAACGACAACGGCCTCGGCGCGGGTCCGCCCGGAGCGGTCGCGGCGCAGTGGGTTCCGCAGGTCCGGGACCGCTTCCAGCATCTGCTGAAGGCGCTCGCGCAGCGGTTCGACGGCCGTCTCGCCGGGGTGAACCTTCCGGAGACCGCCACCGAAGTGGACACCGGCAAGGATCACACCGGATACACCGACGATTCCTACTTCAACGCAGAGCTCGACAACATGGCCTACGGAAAGAAGGTCTTCACCAAGACACCGTTCATCCAGTACGTCAACTTCTGGCCGGGTGAATGGAACAACAGTCGCAACTACATGGGCCGAACCTTCGCGTTCGCCAAGTCACACGGCATCGGCCTGGGCGGACCTGACATCCTGCCGAACCGACCGGCACAGATGAAGAACTCGTACCCCTTCTTCGAGCGGTACCGAGGACAGCTCCCCGTCGTGGCCATGGCCGTACAGGAACCGGACTTCCAGTACACCAGCCCCCAGACGAACAAGCCGTACACCCGGCAGGAGTTCACCGATTTCGGCACGAACACCCTCGGAGTCAACTACATCTTCTGGGCCACCAGCGCGCCCTGGCTCCACCAGCCAGCGGCACGGTAGAGCCACTCATCCTGAACAGGTCGGCGACGCGCCAGGTCACTCATGACCTGGCGCGCGCTCGTTGGTCCGCAGCCTCACCGAGCGGTGCCTTCGGCGGAGCCGATTCCGGCGAATATGAACATTAGGGAGATATCGCCTGGTGGCTCCTCGGGCGAATCAGCACTCGATGACGTTCACCGCGAGCCCGCCGCGGGCGGTCTCCTTGTACTTGACCTTCATGTCGGCAGCGAATGATCATGTCATTGACCTGCGGTTTTGTGTATCTGTGGGCTGGCCTGGGCGGCGCCAGGGACAATCCAGGGACTTTCGCGGCGTCAGCTACGAGTCGTGGCTGCCGCCACCGCACAGTAGTTGGTCAGCTTGGCTGGGCGCTCAGCAGCCACTGGGGTGGCAGGAGTTCGCTCGCATCGGTGAGGGTGAAGCCGCACGAGGTGAGCAGGGCGTTCCATTCGTCGCGAGTGTGGACGCGCCCACCACAGTTGATCAACACTTCGATGTCTATGAAGCGCCCCCAGTCGTACCCATTGCCTGGCATGATCACCGATTCGATTAGGAGCAGCCTTGCGTCGCGGCGGTCGCCGATTGCTGAGCGCACGGCTTGGAGGGTTGCAGTGACGGTTTCAGAGCCGAGGCAATGGAGGGCGTTCTTGATGATGTAGATGTCTGCGTCGGGTGGTACGTCCGACGGGAGGGTGCCAGCAACCAACTCCACGCGACTTGCTAGGGAGCCGGTAGTGAGGTCGGGGTGCGCGTGGCGGACAATCTCCGGTCGGTCCATCAGGATGCCCGTGATGTGAGGGTGGGTGTCCAGGATGGTACGCAACAGTGTGCCGGTTCCGCCGCCGAGGTCGGCAACTACCTTGGAGTCGGTGAAATCGAAGGTGTTCATCAGAGCTTTGGCGACACCGGCGGTAAGGGGTGCCCAGGCCCCTTGGTAGATGGCGCGTAGTTCAGGTTCGTCATCCAGGTACTCGAACATGGGCTTGCCGTTGGCGTCTTCGAAGCTTGGCCGACCGGTGCGGAGTACGTCCAAGATGCGGTCAAACGACTGCGTGGTGGACTCGTCGGCGAGGAAGAGTGTGAAGTCGCGTAGCGAGAGCTCGGTTCCGGGAGCAAGGTGGCGGCCCATGGGCGTCAACGAGTAGCGACCGTCGTCGAGTTCCGCGAACACGCCTACGGCAGCGGTGGCGCGTAGGCAGCGGCGCAGCGGGTCAGGTTTGACGTCGCAGGCGTGAGCGAGGTCTTCGACGGTGCGGGGGCCGTCTATGAGCAGGCCGGCTACGTTTAGCCGGGTTAATGCGATCAGTGGTTGGGTGATCCATTTGGCGGCCACGAGTTGCATCAGGCGTAGGTGTGGCGGCATCCACTCGGGAAAGACGTCTGGCCCGGTGTTGTCGTTGTACATGGGTTCTCGTTTTCTGTTGGTGTGTGCGGGTCAGTGCGTCAGGGTGACGGGTAGGTGGCTCATGCCGCGCATCACGATGTTGGCCCGCCAGGGCAGGGCGTGATGCGGGACGCTGAGGCGCACATCGGGATAGCGGGTGAGCAGTGAGGTAATAGCGGTCTTGGCCTCCATGCGCCCCAGCGCGTGCCCGAGACAGTGATGGATGCCGTGCCCGAACGACAAGTGCGCTGAGGGCGGTCGAGTGATGTCGAGCCGATCCGGGTCGTGGACTAATTCCGGGTCGCGATTCGCGGCAGCGAACAGGATCAGGATTGGGTCTCCTGTGGGTATGCGCACTCCGTCGATCTCAATTGGCTCGGTGGGGAACCGCCAGGTGGCGGACTTGACTGAGCCTTCATAGCGGAGAAGTTCCTCGATCGCATTGTCGACTAGGTCGGGGGTGTTGCGGAGAAGCGAGAGCTGGTCGGGGTGGGCGA
Source organism: Streptomyces sp. PLK1-5 (assembly GCA_037034305.1). Classification (GTDB taxonomy): domain Bacteria; phylum Actinomycetota; class Actinomycetes; order Streptomycetales; family Streptomycetaceae; genus Streptantibioticus_A. The sequence continues at coordinate 81,577 of JBAGJY010000028.1, read as the reverse complement.
GGACCGTGGCGATGGCGTTGGTGATGAAGTACGCCGTGCTTTCGTGTCCGGCGAAGAACAGCTGGAACAGCAGCGAGTTCCGCTCTTGGTCGGTGATTTCATGGTGAGCGTGGGCATCAATTAACAGTCTCATGAGCCCACCCTCAGCGACCGCATCGTGATGGGCCGTGAGGTCGTTCAGGTAGGCCGCGAGGGTGGTGATCACCTGCTCAAATACCTTGTCCTCGGCCGCTTCTCCGCGCAGGACCAACAGGCCCAATCTATGGAATAGTTCAGTGCCCTCGTCGGGTAGCCCGATCAGGTCGGCGAGCACGCGGATGGTCAACGGCAGGGCAAACTTGGCGAGTAGATCGGTCTCGTGGCGTTCCTCGAGGCGCCCCAGGAGCGATTCAGTGATCTGTCTGACTTTTGGTTCCATCGCGAGTATGCGACGTGGGGTGAGCGTGCGGGACATGATGCGCCGCATGCGTGTGTGGTCTGGTGCATCCGTGGCTAGGAGGTGGCGGCCGTAGAGGGATTGCTTCTCCTCTGTCGCCAATCCAAGGAGGACACTTCGAACTTCAGGTGTTGTGGAGACCGGGTCGATGCTGAGGCGGGGATCGGCCATCAAAGTGCGAGAGGTGCTGTAGCCGCACACCAGCCATGCCATCACGTTGGGAGCGACCTCCATGTGATGGATGGGGCCGCCCTGAATCAGGTGACGGTACGCCTGGTAGGGCAGAGCGGCGTTCGACTGGGCGAACGGTTGCGGCCAGGTGGCGGGCTGTGTCATGCCCGTTCGTCTATCACGGGGTTCCTCAGTCGCCTCAGGAGTCGCACAAGTTGTTCTGATCTCTTGAGGGCGTACCGGGCTTGGAGGCACGCTCGCCGTGGGTGATCTCCAGAGAAGCTGGAGCGCCTGGGCCATACCACCGCGTGAGGAGTCGAGTGCGACCTCTTCCTCACGCGGTAGTCGCCCGCCTATCGAGGCATGCCGTTTCTACCCAAGAAAAGGAGGTGTAGCCCCATGAAGCTGCGTTCTGAGGCCACGGTTGAGCACCGCAACACCACGGCGCAGGTCACCCTCAGCGATGAGCGTGACGAGGCGATCGTGATCCCGGGCACGTCGTGCTGCTCGGCGGCGGTCACCCGCTGAATGAACCCCTGATTCAGGGATGCCGGGCAGGCAGCACCTTTGCCTGCCCGGCGCATTGCTGTCCAGCCCCGTTCCGGCGGTTCACGAATGGATGATGCACCTTGACCTACAGCCCGACCGATGTGCGGGATGCGCTGGTCACCACGGAGGCCCGTGAAGTCAGCCCGCGTGCCCTGGGAGTGGGGCTACGCACTCACCCGCTGAGGTTCGACAACCACAACGCGTCTGAAGCTCTGCCGCGTGTCGCTGAAGAGTTCCTGGTCGCTAGCCGTAACACACGGCATGACCGGGAAACGCAGCTGTCAGTCGCCCACTATTTCACCGACCCGGTCACCATCGCCCTGGCCCAGGCAACGCGCAGTCCGATTGATGGAGCCGAAAGGATCCAGCTGCCGGCGTCCAGGCTGCCCGATGTGTCCTTGGCGCAGGCGATCGCTGGTCGCCGAAGCGCCCGCGATTTCGCCTCCGCTCCGCTGCCATTCGAGTCGCTGGCAAGCGTGCTCAGATGCGGCGATTCGGAGACGATCGAGGTTCAATCCCGGTTGGACTCCGGGGGCGAGGCGGCGCTTCGGCTGCGCACCGCGCCAAGCGCAGGGGGCCTGTTCCCAGTCGAGATATGGGTCGCCGCCCGCAACATCACAGGGCTGAAGCAGGGCATCTACCGCTACCTGACCGACGCCGACGCGCTGGAGACATGGGCGGGGGAACAAGAGCTCACCACGGTGTTGTCCTCGTGCGCGGACGTCGCCGGAGACGATCTGGCCGGAACATGCGGAGCCATGCTGCTGTTCGTTGCCGCACCGTGGCGCTCCATGCGCAAGTACGGGCCCCGGGGAATGCGCTTCGTGCTACATGAGACGGGCTCGATCGCCCAGAACATCCACCTGACAGCGACCGCACTTGGCTTGGGCAGCTTGGACTACTCGGGCTTTTTCGACGATGAGACGCACCAGGCACTCGGCATCGACGGGGTGTACAGGACGGTCGTGCACATGGTGCTGCTCGGTACTCGTCGTTGACCACTCTTCTCGCTTTCGACTACTTCTTCGGAGTTGACGCATGGCCGGAACAGAAGCGCGTGTGAAGCGTTCATTCACGGTGGTCGGGCATAGCCCCGATGTCGTCGAGTTACGCACAGGGGTGTGGAACCCACGCTCGTACACGGTCACTGACGAGTCGGGCAAGGGGAAGCTGTTCGACCTGATCCAGGGGTTGGACGGCACGCAAAGCCACAAGGAGCTCGCCAAGGCACACGGCGTGTCCCGCGCCACGGTGGAAGCCGTCGTAGATCACCTGCGGACGTTAGACGCAGTCGAATGGAGTCCTGGTAGTGCGCTGGACTCCTACCTGGACCAGATGTCGGCGCTTCGAGTAGAAGACGGCGCAACCACCAGCCGATCCGAGCGGTGCGTGGTGATGGGCGATGAGCCGCTCGCGGGAGCCATCGCCAGCCTCGTCCAAGACGCGAACACAACCAAGGTCGAGCGACTTGACGCAGGGGACCAACTGGCCAAGAGCCTAGCGACCTTGGATGAGACAGCCACACATGACGGACTGAGGCTGGGGCACCTCGCCGAGTCGTTCGCTGAACTGCGTGGCGCCTACATGCTGTGGGCACAGGGGGTCGTCAACCCGATACGGTCTCGCGCGTTCAACCGGATAGCGATCGAGCTGGGCATCCCATGGACGCATGTGGCCCTCGACGGGCCGTTCCTGCTCATAGGCCCCACTATCGTCCCCGGCAGCTCACCGTGCTACGAGTGCTTTGAGACGCGGGTAGCAATGAACCTGCGTGAATCCGCCAGCTACGTGGCCTACAAGCAGGCTCTCGCCGCCGGAGCCGTAAAGCACGGCACGCCCCCCATGCTCGCGGCTGTCCGGCAGATCCTCGCGGGGCACGCCGCCCTGGAAGCGGTCAACTACCTGAGCACGGGATCGACGTTCACCATTGGCAAGGTCCTGGGCATTTACCTGCCAACCATGGAAATCGCGTACCAGGACGTGCTGCGGTTGCCAGGGTGTGCCGCTTGCGGATCGGTGCGAGGCCGCGACGATGCGAGCCTGTACTTCGACGCGAGGGTGTGGGCCAGTGAATGACATGCAACTGGCGCTACGGGTCTGGCGGGATGAGGACGAACGTGCCGCATCGCTGCAGAACCGGATGCAGGGCAGGTTGTGCGGGTTGATCACCTCCATCGGGGGATTGAACAAGCCGCTCCGCTCCCCGCGCATGTTCGTCGAAGGTGCCGACCTCACTGGCGTGCACCTGTGGCAGAACCGTCCGGCGCCCAAGGCTGGCTTCTACCACATCGGCGGCTACGGCTTCTTGCCGTTCGAATCCCGAATCCGGGTCCTCGGCGAGACGCTGGAACGCTACGCGGGGCACTCTGTGGTGAGAGAGGGCCGCCTCCCTGTGGTGATGGCCAGCCACGCGGAACTGGCTGAGTGCGGAGAGCCGGTCATCGACTCGGCTGTCCTCAACCTCTTCGATGACGCCCAGCTTGGCCGGGAGAATTTTCCGTACCAGCCATTCGACCCGAACGCAGCGATGGGCTGGGTCCGAGTGCCCTCCCTGCTCGACCGCACCGAGGCCTTGGTCCCAGCGCAGCAGTTCCTCCTCGGATACGTGCCTGCTGACGCTGAGCCCTGGCTCGTATCAGCGGTAACCACAGGCACAGCGGCCCACACTGTTCCCGACGCCGCGCTGCGCGGGGGACTGTATGAGCTGGTCCAACTCGACACCGCCATGGGCCACTGGTACGGCAACACTGAAAGCGTGCTGATTGAGGCGGACGAACGGCTGGCCGTCCTCAAGACGTTCTTGGACCGCCACTACACCGGTACCGTCGCGCCGGAGTTCCACTACCTTCCGAACCCGGATCTCCCGGGCTTCACCGTGGCTTGCCTCCTGCGCTCGCCGAACAACGCCGTTCCGGCCCTCAGCTGCGGGCTGGGATCGGGTGCGAGCCTGGAGCGGGCGATGTACCGGGCCTTGCTGGAGACGGTTGGTGTCCACGCTCTCGCGGGGTGGAGCCTGCTCGAGCGAGCCACGGAGCCCGCGCCTGGGCCGGTAGAAGACCAGCTTGCGGGCATGTTCGATCTGGAGTCGAATGTCGGGTACTACGCCGGCCGGGACGGCGCGAAGCTGGTGGAGGAGCGGTTCGCACAGCATGTTCGGAAGTCGGCGAGCGACCTGCCTGCAGACGATACGCGGCAGCCCCGTGAGATCGTGCGATCGGTGGTGGACGCATTCCGGGCCACGGGCAAGCGCCTGTTTTGGGCTGATCTGACAACCACTGATATCCGCCACCTCGGGTTCACCGTGATGCGCGTGTGGTCTCCAGACACCCTAAGCTTGCCGCTGCCGAGTGCCCCGCCGGCTGCCCACCCGCGGTTCGCCGACTACGGTGGGTTCGTCAATCCCTTGCCGCACCCGTACCCCTGATCATGCATGCCTATCTGGTCGCCGTACTGGTGCTGTGCGGGCTGGCGCCGATGGCGCTTGCCTCCCATCTGCACGGCCGGTGGATAGAACCCAAAGCGCCGCAGGTCCCGGCCCTCGCACCCTACTTCGTGATCATGTCGGCGCTAGCGGTGTTGGGACTGTGCCTAGAGGGGCCTGGCATGGTTACCGACGAGTGGTGGCCCGGCCTGGTTGCCTCGGTTCCGGTCGGCTATCTGATCGGCCGCATCGCGTGGCATGCCGACCGGAGGATCACAGCACGCCTAGCCGGGCGCTGGGGGGCGGCGGCCCGCCCCCGCGCCAACCACGCCAGTGGCCCCGCGAGACCCGTAGGCATCGCGGCAATCGGAAAGGAATCCCGCGAGGCGTGCAGGACGGTGTCCTCGAACCGCTGGAGCCGCACCGAGCAGGTCCGGGAAACACGCGTTGGCCTTTGGTGGCTCGTAGTCGGGGCGGTGCTTGAAGAGATTGTGTATCGCGGCGCGCTGGGCCATGTCCCCCTTGGCACACAGCCGTGGCCCTTGGAGGGAGTGGCGTTAGCTGGCGCGTCGGTGGCGTTCGCCTTATCACACCTGCCGTTCGGGTGGAGCCAGGCCATAGCGAAACTGCCGCTATCAGCGATCACTCTCGCCGCCACCTTGGCCACGGGCAGCGTGCTGGCCGCTGTCATCGGCCATACGTGGTTCAACGTCCGGGTGTTCGTGCACTACCAGACCGTCTTTGGCGGTCAGACGGCAGGAAGGAGGGCACGGTGACCGCGGCGGTGTTGCTGGCGTTGGGTGTCCTCCTCGGTACGGGCGAGTTCGCCGTATGCGGCCTGCTCTCCACCATCGTGGCCAGCGCGGTGCGGTCCGAGCCGATTGGGGAGGACAACTGGATGGCCATCGTCGGCAGCGACGCGGTCCGCCCCTACTGTGTCTTGGCCCGCAGGCTCCCGACCGTTGCGGCCATCGTCCTGTTCGTACTCATCGGCCTGATCCAGGAACTTGCGTTGCGGGTCGTCGTCTTCGCCTTCATAGGCGGCGGAACAGTGTTTGCAGTGGCCGCCTCAGCCATGGTGTCACTGCTGGTCATGGCCGTACCCGTACGCGGAACGGAGGCGAGATGCCTCGCCGCCGTAGTAGGGGCGGTGACCGGATGCGTCCACGCCCTGCTGTACAGCGTGACGCACACTGTTCTCCCACTTGCCATGGCCGATGCCGCGTTCGTCGCCCTCGCTTCCCTGCAACCGCCCAACCAACTACTTCCAGGAGGAACTTCGTGAAGCACGGGATCTCGCTACTGCCAGACTGCCGACCTCACCACAGGTCAGCAAGGGACTACTTCGCCGACGCCTTGCAGGTATCACGGTTGGCGGACCAGCTCGGCTTCGACTACGTGAAGATGACCGAGCACTACCTGCGAGACTACGGCGGCTACTGCCCCAGCCCGCTGGCCTTCCTGTCGGCGGTGGCGGCCCAGACCAGCCAGATACGCTTAATGACGGGCGGCATCCAGGCATCATTCCATCACCCGGTACAACTCGCTGCCGAGACCTCCCAGTTGGACGCGATCAGCGGGGGCCGCCTGGAAGTCGGCTTCGCCCGTGCCTGGCTGCCTTACGAGTTCGACGTGTTCGGGATCGACCTGGACGACAGCCGCGCGAAGTTCACCGCAACCATCGAGGCCGTCAGGCGGCTATGGACTGAGCAGAAAGCGTCGGAAGACACGCCGTTCTTCCGTTACACGGACGCCACTTCGCTGCCTCCAGTCACCCAGGCGCCTCATCCGCCTGTGTGGGTCGCCGCGGTCCGTTCACGGGAGAGCTTTGCATGGATCGGGGAGAAGGGCTTCTCCTTGCTGATCGCGTCCCCGCCAAAGGAGGACGAGCTGCCGCGCATGCGCGAGATGGTCGAGGTCTACCGTGAGACGTTCGAGGACGAACACGGGAGCGCCGGCCTTAAGCCGCGGGTCGGGTTGAGCGTGCCCCTGTACGTCGCGGAGTCCGACGAGGAAGCCTACCGCGTGGCGGCACCGTACCTACGGGAATACCTCCAGGTGTGGGGGGAGGCTGCGGACTCGTGGACCGGAGTGAAATCGACCGCCTATCCCGGCTACTCGACGCCAGGAAAGACGTTTGTAGGCGCCTCCGAGGAAGATCTGCGCAGCAACGCAACTGGCGTGGTAGGCAGTCCCGAACCGTGCTGGAGAAGATCGCGTGGCTGCGGGAGCAGCTGTATCTGGACATGATGCTGTGGCAGGTTGACTACGGAGGCCAGGACGCGGCGTCGATGGAGCGCAGCGTGCGGCTCTTCGCGCAAGAGGTCATGCCGAAGGTCGACTGAGCACTACCAGGCGCACAACTAGCCACCCGCCCTTCTAACAATGTTAGATGGAGGGTGGCCGTACTTTGCGTGGATGAGGAGGACAAGTAGTGGCGGACGCAGGTGCCCGCAGACAAGCCGTCGTCAGGCGCCGCACCGCGCCACGCCTCGAACGGGAGCCGGTGACCGTCGACCGGATCGTCTCCGCGGCATTCGAACTCGTCGAAGCCGACGGCCTGGAACGGCTGAGCATGCGCAAGCTTGCCGACCGCCTGGGCATCCAGGCCCCAACCCTGTACTGGCACGTCAAGGACAAGCACGACCTGATCGACCTGTTGGCCGAGGCCCTGTTCGCTGACTTCCCCTTCGAGCAACTGCCCGCCACTACGGATTGGAAGGACGGCCTCGGCGCGTTCGGGCATGCCTTCCGCCGCTACCTCCTCTCCAAGCGGGATGCGGCGCAGATCCTCGCCAACCGGTTCGTGCTCGGGCCTCACCTGCTCACCCACCTCGAACGGCTGCTGGGCTGGCTCCGTAGCGCCGGACTGGCGGACCGCGAAAGCGCCGACGCACTGATCATGTGCCTGGTGTACATCCACGGGTTCGTGCTATGGGAGACCACACCGATGTCCGGCCCAGTCGCCAGGGGTGAGGCCCCCCGCGACTACCTCAAGGAAGTCCGTGAGGGACTACAGGCGTTGTCGCGGGAGACATTCCCGCACACCGTGGCGCTCGCCGACCAACTCACCCGGGCCGGAAACGACGAACGGTTCACATTCGGTCTGGCCTGCCTGCTCGACGGCATCACGGCTCAGACCCGGTCGTAGACCTACGGACGGTCGGCCGACGGTGAGGAAGCCTGCTGCGCCTCGACGGGAACGAGTGAGATGATCTTGTGCCCTGTCAGGTAACGGGGAACGGTTTCCACCACGGTCACGCGCGGCCCCCACGCTGGGTGGTGGAACGGGCGCGTTATGGCAGGATCCGCTAGAGGTTGGGCGTCCATACGCCGCCAGACCCGCCGTAGCCGCTCGTCACGGGTAATGGCACGCAGCAGGTACTTGGGCCGGTCGGCGTCGGGTTGCACCTCGCACGTTGTGCGTAGCTCGCCGAGCATAGGCGCTGCCCACGCATCGTCCCAGTCGCCGAGAAACGTGTCGCGGATCGGTGGGTTAAGCAGCACTTGGCGCATGAAGCTGTCGTGGCCGGCATCTGCGAGAGGGAGGTTGCGGTAGGCCCCGTTGGCAGCAACGATCTGCCACGCGGGATCCACGACGATGGCGACGATGGCTGGGCATCGTTGTACAGCCAGGAGTTCCGCGAACGCGGATGCATCCTCCCGAGGGGCGCTATGCAGCGGGGGTGGGTCATGTCGCACCGCAAGCATGTAGAGCGTCCAGCGTTCGCGCGGCCCCAGTTTCAAGATGGCAGTGAGTTCGTCGAGGATCTCGGTGCTGGGGTTGCGGATGCGCCCTTGTTCAAGATTCCAATATCCGCGCGGCGACAGGTGTAATCGTTCCGCCATGCCCTTCTGCGAGATCCCGACGCGGTCGCGACATCGCTGCAGGAATGCCTGGAGTTCTCGGTGCCTCGGCATGGTCGCCGTGATCATCAATCCCCCTTTGGAACTATGCATCCCGTCCGTCGTGTCGGGATACGCGCTTTGCCTTCATGTCGGTGCAATCGATGGTCAGCCCGTTACCACCTGGAGAGGTCCCGCATCGGGCGGGTCTGTGGCCGAGTGCGCACTGCAGTCTGGGGCGCGCCGCGGTCATTTAAGACGGGGAAGTGTGGAGACCGGCGTGGCGACGGCAAGCGGAGACGATTCCCTGCGGCTTCTTGGCTGTTGCATCCGTAAGCCCCCCGGTGGCGTCGCGGACTAGACGTGGTATCCACTGGTGAACAAGGCGTACCCCTCGGTTCGTTTACACCGGTGGAACCCTCGACAACTAGTTAATCACACGAGTGAAATCTGCTCAACGTGTTACAGCGAGTGGCTAACGCCTCGGAGGAATGGCCGATTTTGGTCTTGCGGATACCCAGGGATCCCGCCTGCTCTACCAGGTCGGTTTCCTTTGGCGTGAATGCGGCCTGCTGTTAAGAAAGAAATGCTGATCGGCAGGATTCGCTGACGCGGTGGCATTTAGAGGCGGTTAATTCGCTGGTTAGTCATGGTATATTGCTTACGCGTAGAACCGGTGGTTGCTCGGGCAGAGGAGCGGCGCATGGTGGAACGGGCAGGCCGGAACTTGGCCGACAAGCTCAATTACCTCTTCGCGGCAACCAAGTCGCCCGCAGGCTGTGAGTACAGCAATGAACAGGTCGCCTCAGCCATCCGCAATGCGGGGGTCACAATCTCTCAGAGTTATATCTGGCAGTTACGGAAGAGCAAGAAGTCGAACCCCACGCTGAGTCACCTTCAGGCCTTGGCCGACTTCTTTGGAGTTCCAGTCGCGTACTTCTTCGACGACCAGACGGCAGACCGGATCTCGAATAAGCTGGCATTGCTGGAGGCGGAGGTGAAACGCTTCAGCGAGGTCATGGGGGACCGCCAGGTACAGCTGATGGCGATGCGTGCCACGCAGTTGTCGCGAGCGAGGCGCCAGCAGGTCATGGACCTGCTGGAAGTTGTCTACCGCCTGGAGTTGGCGGAACGTCACGGATTGGCGCCCGAGGCTGGTCAACCAGAGGGCTAGCCGCCACCAAGGAACATGTGAATATGGCCCCATCTGGGTGATGGGGCCATATTCGTGAATTTCCTAGGGTCGCTGATCAACCAATGATGACCGCGTCTTGGCTTTGTTGCTCAAACTCCACCAGTTCCTTACCTCGCACATTCGGGAGTGCAAAAGTGATCAGGAAACATGCGGTGAACAAGACGATTTGCAGTAGCAATGTACGCTGGACCGACCAAGCAAAATTCGTTCGCTTAGCTTGCTGCGCAGACGTAGCCAGAACATGACTGACTCCTTCCGCGTGTGCAAATTTGTGTGCGTCCGCTTCGGCCGACCGGCAGGTAGCAGGGTTCACGGCGGAGTCTTTTTCGCTGGCTCGGTCGTGGAAACACGTCTCGTATTCGCGAACGCTGATCGCGGCATCAGAGGCGGAGAGCCCCTCCGTCGACAGTTGTCGGGAGATGGGGGGCGCCTGCTGTGTGGTGACGTCGTTGGCGTGCCAACCAAGCATCCCGAAAAAGAGGGTGCCGAGGACGGCGATGCCGACAGCACTGCCGAACTGCTGCACCGTGGTCAGCGTTCCAGACGCGGACCCCGCGTGGTAGGCAGGCACCTTCGCCAGAATGAGCGTCACCAGAGGGGTGACCGTCAGGCCGAACCCGAGGCCCGCGACCAGCAGCGACGGCAGCAGTTGAAGGGTGTGAAGGTCAGTGCCGTGCTGCCGCACCGTCCACATGATCCAGCAGGTGCCAGCGATGAGCAGACCCAGCCCGATGTGCAGGATGTTCCTGCCGAGGCGGGGCGCCAGAGCGATCGACACCCCAGAACCCAGGCCCGAGCCAAGAGCGTAGGGGACGAGGGCAACGCCGGTGTACAGGGCGGTGTAGCCGAGTCCGGCCTGCATGTACACGCTGAAGATCAGGAAAAACGGTAAGAACGCGCCGTAGAAGAGGAGGATGAGCACCAACCCGCCGGTGAACGCCCGGTTCTTGAACAGACTCATGCGGATCAGCGGGGCGCGACCGACGCGTTCACGGTAGTGCTCGTAGACGGCGAACAGGAGCAGCCCGCAAACACCCGCGCCCAGTACTCCGACCAACCACCGCGGCCAACCCATGTCCCGCCCTTGGACGAGAGGGTAGACCAGCGCACCGATACTGACGGTGACCAGCGCGACACCGATCCAATCGATCGGGTCCGCCTCCTCGGCGCGGGACTCGGGCAGGTAGCGCATCGCGAGTAGAACAGTGATGACCCCGATGGGGACATTCACAAGGAAGATTGGCCGCCAACCCCAGTGAAACAGGTCGGCCTGGATGAGTAGCCCGCCAACAAGAGGTCCGGTGATCGCCGCCAGCCCGATGACACCCCCCAGCGCCCCGAGGGCGGCGCCCCGCTGCTTGCGTGGCACGGTCACCTGGATGACGGAGTAGACCTGCGGGTACATCAACGCCGCAGTCAACCCCTGTAACAGCCGCGAACCAACCAGCATGCCTGGTGTTTGAGCCGCGCCGCACAGCAGCGATGCAATGGTGAAGCCGCCCATTCCGAGTAGGAACATGCGCTTGCGTCCACACCGGTCGCCCAGCCGTCCACCAGCGATCAATAGCACGGCGAACGCCAGCGTGTATCCGGCGAGCACCCATTGGAGCTGGCTGTATGTGGTCCCTAACCCTCTCTGGATGGCAGCGACGGCCACGTTGACGATGCTGACGTCTACCAGCTGCATGAACGCGGCAACCAGCACGAGGGCGATGACAAGCCCTGTGCGTGGACTCTTGGCGTGTGCCCGGCGCATGGGAGCCGCCTGGGTATCGGCGTGCGCCATGATGCCCTCCCCCTTCAGACGTGCCGGAGCAGGGGCGTACTCCCCTGGCCCTCTAATGGTGTTAGTGAACCCTACCGACGTTAGGGGCTGCAAGGTGTGTCGCTGGTATTGGCCAGATGACGCCGCACGCACACTCCATGGGGGTCGCATCGAACCTGGGCTAGCTACTGTCTGTGCCGCTCTGGCTGTCGGCGCACCACCGCGTGACGCGTAGCCGCTCCGAGGGATCCAGCAGGCCATTGAGTAAGAGGGGGCCACAGCGTCCATATGCGCCCGGACCGGTGGAACGTGGAACAGGGCACGCGATGAGCAAGCGTTGCCGTGTCCTGCGGTGTGGACCCGTTCGTTGCCACGTGGTGCCTGCCCCTGGCTCGAAGACGCTGGTCAGGGCGCTCCGAGCCAGGGATTTCCCAGGGATTTGCCAGGGACTTTCAGCTCTGTCCCAGGGACTTTTCAGGGACAATCCGCCAGGTAAGCAGGGAAGGTCCTGACAGCGCTGAAAGACTCAAAGCCGCAGGTCAGGGCCTGTCCGCCTAGCACTCGATAACGTTCACCGCGAGCCCGCCGCGGGCGGTCTCCTTGTACTTGACCTTCATGTCGGCGCCCGTCTCCTTCATCGTCTTGATGACCTTGTCCAGGGAGACGTGGTGGCGGCCGTCGCCGCGTAGTGCCATGCGGGCGGCGGTGACGGCCTTGGCGGAGGCCATGCCGTTGCGTTCGATGCACGGGATCTGGACCAGGCCGCCGACCGGGTCGCAGGTCAGGCCCAGGTTGTGCTCCATGCCGATCTCGGCGGCGTTCTCCACCTGCTCGGGGGAGCCGCCCAGCACCTCTGCCAGGCCGCCCGCGGCCATGGAACAGGCCGAGCCCACCTCGCCCTGGCAGCCGACCTCGGCGCCGGAGATGGAGGCGTTCTCCTTGAACAGCATGCCGATCGCACCGGCCGCCAGCAGGAAGCGGATCACGCCCTCTTCCTTTTCTCCTTCGGAGGCGTCACCAGCTCCGAAGTTGACGTAGTAGTGCAGCACCGCCGGAATGATGCCCGCCGCGCCGTTGGTCGGGGCGGTGACCACCCGGCCGCCCGCCGCGTTCTCCTCGTTGACCGCCATCGCGTACAGCGTCACCCACTCCATGGCCCGCGCCGCGGCGTCGCCCTCGGCGCGCAGTTGGCGGGCGGCGGCAGCGGCCCTGCGGCGCACCTTCAGGCCGCCCGGGAGGATGCCCTCACGCGTCATGCCGCGCCGTACGCAGTCCTGCATGACCTGCCAGATCTCCAGCAGCCCGGCGCGGATCTCCGCCTCGGTGCGCCAGGCCTTCTCGTTCTCCAGCATCAGCGCCGGTATCGACAGGCCGGTCTCCCGCGACATCCGCAGCAGTTCGTCACCGGTGCGGAACGGATACTTCAGGACCGTGTCGTCGAGTTTGATCCGGTCCTCGCCGACCGCGTCCTCGTCCACCACGAAACCGCCGCCCACCGAGTAGTAGGTCTTCTCCAGCAGCGGCGCGCCCTCGGCGTCGTAGGCGAACAGTGTCATGCCATTGGCGTGGTACGGCAGCGAGCGGCGGCGGTGCAGTACCAGGTCCCGGTCGAAGTCGAAGGCGATCTCCTGCGCGCCGAGCAGGTTCAGCCGACCGCTGGTGCGGATCCGCTCCACCCGGTCGTCCGCGGTGTCCACGTCCACCGTGCGCGGCGCCTCGCCCTCCAGGCCGAGCAGTACCGCCTTCGGCGTGCCGTGGCCGTGGCCGGTCGCGCCCAGCGAGCCGAAGAGTTCGGCACGCACCGAGACGGTGTGTGCCAGCAGGCCCTCGTTCTTCAGCCGGAGGGCGAACATCCGGGCGGCGCGCATGGGGCCGACCGTGTGCGAACTGGACGGGCCGATGCCGACCGAGAACAGGTCGAAGACCGAGATGGCCACTGGGGGGACTCCTTTGTCGGCGCGCGGGGTGGTGCGCAGGGGTGGTGCGTGGCGCGGGGCACCGGCGCACTGTTCCCAGTGTGCGCGGTGCCCCGTCAACCTGCTGCGGACTAGCTCAGGCCCGGGTACAGCGGGAACTTGGTGGCGAGCGCCGTCACGCGCGCCCTGAGGCCCTCGGCCGTCCCCGCGTCGAAGGACGGCTTCAGCGCCTCGGCGATGATGTCCGCCACCTCACGGAACTCGTCCGCGCCGAAGCCACGGGTGGCCAGCGCGGGAGTGCCGATCCGCAGACCCGAGGTGACCATGGGCGGACGCGGGTCGTTCGGCACCGCGTTGCGGTTGACCGTGATCCCGATCTCGTGCAGCCGGTCCTCGGCCTGCTGCCCGTCCAGTTCGCTGTGGCGCAGGTCGACCAGGACGAGGTGCACGTCCGTGCCGCCGGTGAGCACCGACACGCCCGCCTCCACCGCGTCCGGCCGGGTGAGCCGCTCGGCGAGGATCTTCGCGCCCTCCAGGGTACGGGACTGCCGCTCCCGGAACTCCTCGGTGGCCGCCGCCTTGAAGGCCACCGCCTTCGCCGCGATGACGTGCTCCAGCGGACCGCCCTGCTGGCCCGGGAAGACCGCGGAGTTGATCTTCTTCGCCAGCTCGGCGGTGGACAGGATCACACCGCCGCGCGGGCCGCCGAGCGTCTTGTGCGTGGTGGTGGTCACCACGTGCGCGTGCGGTACCGGGGACGGGTGCAGGCCCGCCGCCACCAGACCGGCGAAGTGCGCCATGTCGACCATCAGGTACGCGCCGACCTCGTCGGCGATCCGGCGGAACGCGGCGAAGTCGAGCTGGCGCGGGTACGCCGACCAGCCCGCCACGATCAGCTGCGGCCGGTGCTCCTTGGCCAGCCGCTCCACCTCGGCCATGTCGACCCGGTTGGTCTCGGCGTCCACGTGGTAGGGCACCACGTTGTAGAGCTTGCCGGAGAAGTTGATCTTCATTCCGTGGGTGAGGTGCCCGCCGTGCGCGAGGTTCAGGCCCAGGATGGTGTCACCCGGCTTGAGCAGGGCGAACATCGCCGCCGCGTTGGCCTGCGCGCCCGAGTGCGGCTGGACGTTGGCGGCCTCCGCGCCGAACAGCTCCTTGACCCGGTCGATGGCGATCTGCTCGGCGACGTCGACGTGCTCGCAGCCGCCGTAGTAGCGGCGGCCCGGGTAGCCCTCGGCGTACTTGTTGGTCAGGACCGAGCCCTGCGCCTCCATCACCGCGACCGGAGCGAAGTTCTCCGACGCGATCATCTCCAGGGTGGACTGCTGGCGGCGCAGCTCGGCGTCGACGGCCGCCGCGATCTGCGGGTCGAACTCGTACAGCGAGCTGTTGATCAGTGACATCGGTTTCTCCCCCCGGTCAGCCGCTGATGAAGGCGGTGTACTCGTCGGCGGTCAGCAGGTCCTCGGGCTCCCCGGTGATCCGGACCTTGAACAGCCAACCCCCTTCGAACGGGGCGGTGTTGACCAGTGACGGGTCGCTGACCACGTCCTCGTTGACCTCGGTGACCTCACCGTCGACCGGCGCGTACAGGTCGCTCACCGACTTGGTGGACTCCAGTTCGCCGCAGCTCTCGCCCGCGGTCACGGTGTCGCCGACCGCCGGCAGCTGGACGAACACCACATCGCCGAGCGCGTCGGCGGCGTGCGAGGTGATGCCCACGGTGGACACGTCCGCCTCGGCGGCGGAGACCCACTCGTGCTCCTTGCTGTAACGCAGTTCCTGGGGGTTGATGCTCATGACGGAATTCTCCCGGATGTAAAGCCGTGCCGATGCGGCGGGTGGGCGTTCGGGCGGGTCGGCCCTGGTGACGTTCGTGCTGATGGAACGGCGGTCAGTAGATGATCAACGCTGCCGCTGGTAGAAGGGGAGCGCCACGACCTCGTACGGCTCGTGGCTGCCCCGGATGTCCACCGCCACGCCGGGCGTACCGGGCGCGCAGTGCGCGGCGTCCACATAGGCCATGGCGATCGGCTTGCCCAGGGTCGGCGAGGGCGCGCCGGAGGTGACCTCGCCGATCACCGCGCCGCCCTCGGCCGTCACGGTGTACCCGGCGCGCGGGATCCGGCGGCCCCGCGCGACCAGGCCGACGAGCTTGCGCGGCGGGTTCGCCGCGGCCTGCTCCGCGGCCCGCTCAAGCGCCTGGCGGCCGACGAAGTCACCCGGCTTGTCGAACTTCACCACGCGTCCGAGCCCGGCGTCGAACGGCGTCAGCGCCGTCGTCAGCTCGTGCCCGTACAGCGGCATGCCCGCCTCGAGGCGCAGCGTGTCCCGGCAGGACAGCCCGCACGGAACCAGCCCGTACGGCTCGCCCGCCTCGGTGAGCGCCCGCCACAACGTCTCCGCGTCGGCGGTGGAGACGAACAGCTCGAAGCCGTCCTCGCCGGTGTAGCCGGTGCGCGCGATCAGCGCGGACACCCCGGCGACGGCACCGGGCAGGCCCGCGTAGTACTTCAGGCCGTCCAGGTCGGCGTCGGTCAGCGACTTGAGGATGGTGGGCGACTGCGGGCCCTGCACCGCGATCAGCGCGTAGCCGTCCCGGTCGTCGCGCACCTCGGCGTCGAAGCCGCGGACCCGGTCGATGACCGCGTCCAGCACCACCTGGGCGTTGGAGGCGTTGGCGACGATCATGAACTCGGCCTCGGCCAGCCGGTAGACGATCAGGTCGTCCAGGATCCCGCCGTCGGCGGCGCAGATCATGGTGTACCGGGCGCGACCCACCGCCAGCGCGGACAGATGGCCGACCAGCGCGAAGTCCAGGGCCTCGGCCGCCTGCGGGCCGGTGACGGTGATCTCGCCCATGTGCGAGAGGTCGAACAGCCCGGCGGTGCCGCGTACGGCGTTGTGTTCGTCGCGCTCGCTCGCGTAGCGCAGCGGCATGTCCCAGCCCGCGAAGTCGGTCATGGTCGCGCCGAGCGCGCGGTGCACCGCGTCCAGCGCGGTACGGCGTGGTGCGGCGGGGGCGGAGGTCATTTACGGGCTCCCAGGTGCGGATGGTGAGGCAAGGCGATGACAATCCTCCCCATCTGTCATCGAACCTGAGAGGTTCACCACGGCCCGGGAGGGGCGCGGCTTGCACCTTGGGTGGGGCGGCACGGGCCACCCGCTTTTCAGATGTGCCTCATCCACGCGGTAACGGTGCCTGAGAGATTCAAGGGAGGACTTGCTCCTTCGGCGCCCCGGTGACGCTGTGCGCGTCGGCCGGGAACTCTCCCGCACGGACTCGAACGGCCGGTATGCAGTTGGCGCGTGCATCATTACACGCCGCGCGGTGTACCGGCCAGGGCCGCTAGGGTTCCGCCAGGCACGACGATGACCGCAGGTGGGGTGGAGATGAACGTTCCGGCGCAGTACGGCTACGGACCGGGGCAGCACGAGCCGTACGGGACCGTGCAGCCCGGGCTGCCGCACGGCGACGGCTGGCCCGCCAACGAACTGGAAGAGGTGCTGTCCGCCGCGCTCGGCGAGCCCGGCGCGATGCCGCGGGTCCTCGAAGTGCTCGCGCGCTCCCCGCTGTGGGTGCCGCTGCCGAACGGCGGCGGCCCGCACAGCCTCGATCTGGACCTGCCCGCGATGGAGTTGGACGGTGCCGCGTACATACCGGTGTTCAGCTCCCAGGAGCAGTTGATGCGGGTCGCGCCCGGAATGTCCTTCGCGGTCGCGCCCGCCCTGGAGTTCGCGCGCGGGCTGCCGCCGCGGGCCGGTATCGCGATCAACCCCGAGGGCGCGGTGGGGCTGCGGCTGCCCGCCGCCGCGGTCGAGGAGTTCTGCCGCGGCGGGGCGCCGGGCGGCGGCCGGGTACGGCTGTGGGAGCCGGGGCCCGACGAGGAGCCGGTGGACTTCCTCGCCGCCGCGGCGGGCGAGTTCGCGATCACCCCCGTGGTGCTCTCGGCGCGCCGCGTGCTGGGGTCGGTGGAGGGGCGGCCGCCGACGCTGTTCGTCGGCGTGGAGCTGGACCGCTGGCAGGAGGAGGACCGGGCCGCCGCGATGAACGCGCTCGGCCGCGCCCTCGGCGCGGTGCCGGTGCCGTGGACGGTCAACCTGGTGCTGCTGGACGTCGCCCAGGATCCGGTGGGCGACTGGATGCACGAACGCGTCCGGCCGTTCTTCGCGCGCGACTGACGGCGGGGCCGGGCCCTTGTCGGGCCCCGCGGCTAGGCTGGGACCCTGATTGGCGGACGGGGCGGACCGAGCGACGGAAGGGGCGGACCCCCAAGTGAACGCAGGCGTGGAGGACGCGCTGCGCCAAGTGGCGCCCGGCCGCTTCGACATGTACGAGGGGCTGCTGCGCGCGCTGGCCGACGGCCAGGTGTGGATGCTGCTCTGGCACGGCCAACCCGGTTCGCCCGACGCCCAGTACGGGAACATGGACGTCGGCGGGTACGGGTACGCGCCGTGCGTCACCTCCGCGCAGGAGCTGGCGGCCAGCGGGTGGAACCGGGCGCACGAGGTGGCCACCGGCCGCGAGGTCGCGGCGGAACTGTACCGGGAGCGGTACGGGTTGTGGCTCAACCCGCACGCCCCCGGCGGCGGCGTCGGCGTGCCCTGGCTCGACCTGCGGCGGATCGCCTGCGGGCTCGACCGGCTGCCCGCCGGGCCGCTGCAGATCGGTGAACCCACCGTGCAGATGCCGCAGTTCTACGCGACGCTGTCGCAGCACGCCCAGCACACGCCGGTGGTGCGCACGCTGTACGCGGCATGGGTGCGGCCGACGCTCGGCGAGCCGTTCCTGGCCATCGGCGTCGGCCTGTACGAGACGGGACCGCACGCGGCGGAGGCCGTCCAGACGATGATGCGGCAGGCGGCCGCTGGGGCGCCGGACGGGCTGGCGCTGTCCACGGTGTCGCTGGCCGACGAGTTCGACCCCGTCGCGATGTGGATGCGGGCGGCGTCGCGGCCCTTCTACGACCGTGACACCGCCGCCCCGGCGGCCGGCAGCGCCGCGTGGCCGCCACCCACCCACCCGCCGCACCCCGGTTGGGCCGGACGGTAGCGGCTCCCGCTGGGGTGTGGCGATCGGCCGAGGCGCCGTTGTGGCTGGTCGCGCGGTTCCCCGCGCCCTTCAGGGCGGTTGCGAACCACCCCGCGGTCGCGCCCCCCGCGTCAGCCGGACAGCGCTGCCGGCAGGAGGCCCAACGGCGGGGAGCCGAGGGTGAGCAGGGCGGTGTGGAAGCGCTGGAGGGTGAACGCGGAACCCCACCGCTTCCGGGCCTGCTCCCGCAGCCGAAGCAGCTCCAGCTTGCCCCACGTGTAGCGGCCGTACGCCGCGTCGAACGTGCCGCGGCGGGCCTCCGACGCGGCCGCGGCAGGGGCCAGATGCGCATCGTGGACGAACCGCTCAGTGGCCTGCGCGACATCCATCGCACCGGTGTGCAGCCCGATCGCGCAGGTCAGCCGGGTCACCCGGACCAGCGCCTCCAACGCCACGCCGATCGTGAACCGCGGATCGCCCGCCCGGAACCCCTCCTCCAGGCACATCTCCTCCGCGTAGTGCGCCCACCCCTCGCAGAACGTCAGTGAGTGCAGCGCCCGCCGCACGTCGGTGGGCGCGTGCCGCAGCGCCCGGCCGTGCGCGAAGTGCCCGGGGGCCACCTCGTGCACGGTCACGGAGGGCAGGCCGGTACGGCTGAAGAGGGTCAGCCACTCCTCCCGCTCGGCCGCGGGCCACCCCGCGCCGGGCGGAGTGATGTGGTACCACGAGGGCGCGTCGGCCTCGAAAGGCGCCGCCCACGTCATCATCGCCGACGACCAGCGCCGGGACTCCGGCGCCGGGCCGACCCTGCACTCCCCGTCGAGGTACGGCACCAGGGCGCGCTGACGGGTGAACTCGATGACTTCGGCGGCGAGTTCGGCCGCCTCTGGAATCACCCCGTCCGCGTCAGGGTGGTCCGCGAGCAGTTCGGTCACCAACTCCCGTACCGGCCGGTGGGGATCGAGCGCCCGGCAGGACTCCGCCAACAACTCGGCCAGCCGTTGCCGTTCCCGCTCGGCCGCGTCGGCCAGTGCCGTCAGATCGACGTCCACGCCCTCCTGGCTGCCCATCAGCGCGGCGAGTGCCGGGCCGCCCAGCCGGGGATCCGGGTCACCGGTCTCCGCGGCCCGGGCCACATGCGCGACCAGCCGCCGGTGGGCGGCGAGTGCGGTGGCCGTCTCCTCGTCCCGTGCCGCGTCGAGCCCGGCCGCCAGACCGCGCACCGCCGCCAGCAGCGCGCTCGCCACCGGTGCGCTGACCTGGTCCAGCGAGGCGATGGCGGCGTCCACGGCGTCCGGCCACTGGGCGAGGTGCCTGCAGCGGGCCGCGGCGCGCTCCGGCGCGGGCGCGTACTCCCGGTCGTACGCGGTCAGTTCGAGGTTCGACAGGTGCAGGTACGGGTCCCTGCGGTGCAGTTCCAGCTCGCCGAACTGCACCCGCAGCCCCTCCTCGAAGACGCCCAGATGCGCCTCGTCATGCGGGTCGCGGCGCACCGGTGTGTCCCGCCGGGCCCTGGCCAGCGCGGTCAGCGAGCGCCGTACGCCCTCCGGCGAGAGGTCCTGCACGACGCCGTCGTACTCGTGCAGCCCGGCCATCTCGCGGACGACGGGGACCATCAGGTCGCAGACCGCCCGTAGTCGGTTGTCCATGGCACGACCGTATCTTCCCGAAACACCGCTGTGTCCTTCCGTTAACGACGGAAGCGGTAACGGAAGGTCCGCGGCGGTTGGCCTGCCATCCGGCAGGGGTGGGGACGACGCTCCCGCGAGCGACGCTTGGGCTACCCGCGGACGGCGGGGCCCCGCCTCTTCGGCACCGCCGTCCGGCCGCCCGAGCCGTTCGCCGTGGAGTTGGACACCGGCGGGTGCCAGGCCAACTCCACGGCGGGCGGTGTCGGCCCGCTACCTGCGCACCGGCGGCAGGTTGGTGTTCGCCGACGGTGTCACCAGGACGGCTTCCTGGCCCAGGGCCCTGGCGGTGTTGCCGTACATGGCCAGTTCGCCGTCGGACCAGCGGACCACGTAGTCGTCGTTCCACGGGCCGGTGCCGTAGTTGCCCGAGGTGGTGACGGCGGCGTTGGTCCACAGGGGGCTGGAGTTGCGTTCGCGGACCTCGGTCTTGATGCCGTGCTCGTCGACGTCGGGGTAGGCGTCCAGCTCGCCGTCGGACCAACGGACCATCAGGTCCCAGGTGTTGGTGCCGGTGAAGTCACCCGCGGCGACGCTGGTGGCGTGGGTCCACACCGAGTGCGGCTTGGCGAGCTGCACCTGGCTGTGCAGGCCATTGCCGTCCACGTCCGGGTAGAGCGTCATCTCACCGTCGGACCAGCGCACGATCAGGTCGTCCGGCCACTTGTCGGTGCTGGAGAAGCGGCCCGCGGTGATGGTCACCGCGTGCTGCCACAGTGAGCCGGGCTTGACCAGCACGATCTGCTTGTGCAGGCCGGTGGCGTCCACGTCGGGGAAGAGCGACAGGCTCCCGTCGGTCCAACGCACCACGAGGTCGTAGGTGTTGGCGCCGACGAAGTCCCCGGCGGTGATGGAGACCGCCTTGCTCCACACCGAGCCGCCCTTGGCGAGCTGGATCTCCTTGTCGAACCGGCCGTTGCCCGCCCCGCGGTAGAGCGTCAGTTCACCGTCGGACCAGCGCACGATCATGTCGCTGTAGTCCTTGCCGGGCGTGGGGGAGGGAGTGAAGTAACCGGAGGCGAGGATGCTGGCGTGCGCCATGGTCGAGGCGCCCGGCAGCACGTTGGGCCGTGCGGGTGCGGCGCCGGAGACGGCGGTGTTGTACAGGTTCTGGATGTCGGTGCCGTAGTACGCGCTGTACGAGACGTCCGCGGTCGGGCCGCCGGTGTCCCAGCCGCCGATGCTGCCGACCACGTCGCCGGTACCGGTCTGCGGGTTGAAGTCGGCGAGGAACGGCCCGCCGCTGGTGCCGGTCTTGTAGCCCTGGCAGCCGATGCGCAGGAACGAGCCCGGGGTGCCGTCGGTGGGCGTGAACTGGGTGGTGCTGGAGGTGCAGGTCAACGGCTGGGTGGCGTCGCCGGGGTATCCGACCAGGGTGATGTTGTCGAAGGCGTAGCCGCGGCCGGTGGCGAGGTTGTTGCCGCCCACCACGTCCTGCACCTGCTTGCCGTTGGTGCCCGGACCGACCTCCGCGAAGGCCACGTCCCACTGGTCGCCCTGCACGCGTCCGCGGTCGTAGTAGTGCGGATCGATCCAGATCCGGCCGCGTCCCTCGGAGTCCTGGTTGACCGGGAAGATGCCGTACGGCTGCGGCCTGGCGGCCGTCCACTGCGGCACGAAGGCCATCGCGTCGTTGGGCGCGGCGGTGTCCAGGCAGTGGCCCGCGGTCAGGATGATGTTGTGGTGCGGGCTGTTGATCACGCTCGCGGTGCAGAAGTACGAACCACCGCCTCGCACCAGGTACATGCGGCCCACCATCGGCAGCCCGGCGAACGGCTGGCTGGGCGCGGGCGGGGCGGTGCTGGTCGACGGCGTGGGGCTGGGCGACGTGCTGTCGGACGGGCTCGGGGAGGCGGGCGGGGTGCTGGCCGACGGCGTGGGGGTGGTGGCAGCAGGTGGGGGACTGCTGCTGGCGGCACCGCCGGTCGGGCTGTCGGTCGGGATGGGCGACGAGGACGGAAGGTCCATCGTGCTGAACTCGTGCACCGCGCCACGCACCCGGCCGGCCGCCTTCGGCGCTGCGCGCGGTGCGGGCCTGCCGGTGTGCGGCACGGGCTTCTTGGCGTTGTCGGGCAACGGCAGCGGCTTGGCGTCGGCCATCCGCGTCGCGGTCCAGAAGTCCTTGGCGTCCTTGGCGGTCCACCGGCGCGACTCGGGCAGCGCCGGGGGCGCCTCGTCGGGTATCGCCTGGGCCGATATGGACTGGTCGTCGGTGAACTCGGCGGTCACGGCCGATGCGTTGGGCCACAGAAAGGCCCCTGCCAACAGCGTCGCGCCGCTGATGGCGGCGATCACTCCACGGCGTCTAGCGCGGTTGACGCGGCGTCTGGCGCGGACCGAAGAAACTTTGCGCACCCTGGTGGTCCCCCCACGTGGTACCGGACATGTCACGGTGACCTTACGTGACCCGCCTGACGGCCGGTGTGCGAGATACCCGGACGCACAGCCGCGATACGGGTGCCGCCGCCCGGCCGGTGCGGTCGTTGCAGGTAGAACTGTCTGCGTGACGCTCCACCCGCTCGGCCCCGCGCTGTTCAGCCCCTCCGTGCAGCATCTGCTCGACCTCGCCGGGATCTTCATCTTCGCCATCTCCGGCGCGCTGCTCGCGGTCCGCAAGAACCTCGACGTGTTCGGCATGTGGATGCTGGCCGAGGTCACCGGGCTCGGCGGCGGGGTGCTCAGGGACCTGATCATCGGCGCGGTGCCGCCCGCCGCCTTCAGCGACCTCGGCTACTTCCTGACCCCGTTCGCCGCCACCGTGCTGGTCTTCTTCCTGCACCCCGAGGTGGAGCGGATCAACCACCTGGTGATGGTGATGGACGCGGCGGGCCTCGGGCTGTTCTGCGTCACCGGCACCACCAAGGCGCACGCCTACGGCCTGGGCCTGACGTTCTCGGCCGCGCTGGGCGTGGCCACGGCGGTGGGCGGCGGGGTGATCCGTGACGTGCTCGCCCAGGAGGTGCCGTCGCTGCTGCGCTGGGACCGCGACCTGTACGCGGTCCCGGCGCTGCTGGGCGCGACGATCGTGGCGGTGCTGTTGCACTTCCACTCGCTCAACGCCTTCGGCAGCGGCTGCGCGGCGGTGGCCGCGTTCGTACTGCGGCTGCTGGCGATGCGGTACGGCTGGCGGGCACCGCGCGCCTGGCACCGGCGCAGCAGGGCGGTCGAGCCGCGGGAGCAGCTGTGAGGAGCGTCCGGCAAACCAGGGCTACCGGCCGGTAACTTCTCGGTGTACCGTGCACGCCATGGCACAGGCGACCATCGGGAACAGCGAGTTCGACCGCGACACGGCGGTCACCGCCCGTCCGGACGACCAGGGCGTCTTCGACGCGCACCTCTCCGTGGGCTGGACCATCCTGCGCGCGGTCAACGGCGGCTATCTCCTCGCCACCGCGGCCCGCGCCCTCGGCCAAGTCCTCCCGCACCCCGACCCGTTCACCATCACCGCGCACTACCTGACCCCCTCCGAACCCGGCCCGGCCGTGGTTCGCACCGACGTGGTCCGCGCCGGGCGCACCATGTCCACCGGCCAGGCCCGGCTGCTGCAGACCGACAGCGCGGGCCACGAGGTCGAACGGCTGCGGGTCACCGCCACCTACGGCGACCTGGCCGCGCTTCCGGACGATGTGCGCACCAGCGTCAAGCCGTTCGACATCCCGCCCTACGAGCGGTGCGTCGGGCGGGCCGACGGGCCGGACGTCGCGGACGCGGCGGCGTTCTCGTCCGGCAGCACCGAGATCACCGACCGGCTCGACATCCGGCTGGACCCGCGGACCGCCGGTTGGGCGCTCGGCCAGCCCAGCGGACGGGGTGAGATCCGGGCGTGGTTCGGCCTCGCCGACGGCCGGGACGCGGACCCGCTGTCCCTGCTGCTCGCGGTGGACGCGCTGCCGCCGACCGCCTTCGACCTGGGTCTCGGCGGCTGGGTGCCGACCGTTGAACTCACCGTCCACATACGGTGCCGTCCGGCACCCGGGCCACTGCGGATCGCCATGCGCACCCGCAACCTCGCCGGAGGGTTCCTGGAGGAGGACGGAGAGGTGTGGGACTGCGCGGACCGGCTGGTGGCGCAGTCACGGCAGTTGGCCCGGGTTCGCTGAGCGCTTGGCTTCCTCAGGGTGCGGTGCCCACCCGTTCAGGGTGCGGTGGCCACCCACCCGCGTTTGGTTGCCGTCGCGCTCTGCCGTCCGTCGGTCGCGGGCGGGGGTGGCTTGGAGCGGACCCCGGTCCGGCGCGCAGGCCGTGCGCGGGCTCGTAGAATCGGGTCCACCATGGCCTACCTTGACCACGCCGCCACCACTCCGATGCTTCCGGAGGCGGTCCAGGCGATGACCGAGCAGCTCACCAGCACCGGGAACGCCTCCTCGTTGCACGCCGCCGGGCGGCGTGCCCGGCGGGCGGTCGAGGAGTCCAGGGAGGCGCTCGCCGCCGCGCTGGGCGCGCGGCCCAGCGAGGTGGTGTTCACCGGCGGTGGCACCGAGTCCGACAACCTCGCGGTCAAGGGCCTGTACTGGGCGCGCCGGGCCGCCGACCCGCGCCGCACCCGGGTGCTGGCCAGCCCCGTCGAACACCATGCGGTGCTCGACGCGGTGCACTGGCTCGCCGACCACGAGAGGGCCAGGATCGAGTGGCTGCCGGTCGACGGCCACGGCAGGGTGCACCCCGAGGCGCTGCGCGAGGCGATCCAGCGCGACCCCCGCGACGTCGCGCTGGCCACCGTCATGTGGGCCAACAACGAGGTCGGCACGGTCCTGCCGGTACGGGAACTCGCCGCCGTGGCACGGGAGTTCGAGGTCCCGCTGCACTCCGACGCGGTGCAGGCCTTCGGCCAGGTCGAGGTGGACTTCGCCGCCTCCGGCCTGGACGCGATGACCGTGACCGCGCACAAGATCGGCGGTCCGTACGGAGTCGGGGCGCTGGTGCTGCGCCGCGAGTGTGCGCCGGTGCCGCTGCTGCACGGCGGTGGGCAGGAACGCGACGTCCGCTCCGGGACGCTGGACACGCCCGCGGTGGTGGCGTTCGCCACGGCGGCCACGCTGGCCGCGGGGCGCCGGGAGGAGTTCGCCCGGCAGATCGGCGGGCTGCGGGACCGGCTGATCGACGCGGTACGCGAAGCGGTGCCGGACGCGATCCTCAACGGGGACCCCGCTTCGCAGGGGCGGCTGCCCGCCAACGCGCACTTCTCCTTCCCCGGCTGCGAGGGTGACTCGCTGCTGCTGTTGCTCGACGCGCAGGGGATCGAGTGCTCTACCGGGTCCGCGTGTACGGCCGGGGTGGCCCAGCCGAGCCACGTGCTACTGGCGATGGGGGCGGATTCCGCGCGGGCCCGGGGGTCGCTTCGCTTCTCACTCGGGCACACGTCCTCCATGGCGGACGTGGCCGCGGTGGCCGAGGCCATCGGCCCGGTCGTCTCCCGCGCCCGCGCCGCAGGGCTCTCCTAGGGCCTGGACGGCAGGGCGCAACGGCAGCAGAACGGCCGACGGCAATCGGGTGGGCGGGTGGGCGAACGCCCACAACAGACCCGCGCCGCGTCCGCGCGTAGTGGGCCGACGGGTGGGGGACTCCGCGTAGTCCCCCACCCCACGTACTCTTGAAGCGCTATGACTGAATTCCCAGGCGCCCCGACCGGACCCCGCAACGGCAACCGCCTCCGCGTGCTCGCGGCGATGTCCGGTGGTGTGGACTCCGCCGTCGCCGCGGCCCGCGCCGCCGAGGCGGGGCATGACGTGACCGGCGTCCACCTCGCCCTGTCGGCGAACCCGCAGTCCTTCCGTACCGGCGCCCGCGGCTGCTGCACGATCGAGGACTCCCGGGACGCCCGGCGCGCCGCCGACGTGATCGGCATCCCCTTCTACGTGTGGGATCTCGCCGACCGCTTCCGCGAGGACGTCGTCGAGGACTTCGTCGCCGAGTACGCGGCGGGCCGCACGCCCAACCCCTGCCTGCGCTGCAACGAGAAGATCAAGTTCGCCGCCCTGCTGGACAAGGCGCTCGCACTCGGCTTCGACGCGGTGTGCACGGGCCACTACGCGACGGTCGTCGTCCGCGACGACGGCACCCGCGAACTGCACCGCGCCAGCGACGCCGCCAAGGACCAGTCGTACGTCCTCGGCGTACTGGACGAGCGGCAGCTCGCGCACGCCATGTTCCCGCTCGGTGACACCCTCACCACCAAGGACGAGATCCGCGCCGAGGCGGAGCGCCGGGGCCTGGCCGTCGCCAGGAAGCCGGACAGCCACGACATCTGCTTCATCGCCGACGGCGACACCCAGGGCTTCCTCGCCAAGCGCCTGGGCACCGCGGAGGGCGACATCGTGGACCAGGACGGCACCCGGCTCGGTAGCCACGAAGGCGCTTACGGTTTCACCATCGGCCAGCGCAAGGGCCTGCGCATCGGCACCCCGGCCGCCGACGGCAAGCCCCGGTACGTGCTGGACATCTCCCCGGTGAACAACACGGTCACCGTCGGCCCGGCCGAGGCCCTGGACGTGGTGGCCCTGACCGCGATCAGGCCCCGCTGGTGCGGCACCCCGCCGACCGGGCCGGGCCGGTACACCGCCCAACTGCGCGCCCACGGCGGCGAGTCGCAGGTCACCGCCGAACTCGTTGACGGGCAGCTGCGGGTGCGCTTCACCGAACCGGTACGCGGCGTCGCGCCGGGCCAGGCGGTGGTGCTCTACGACGGCACCAGGGTGGTCGGTTCGGCCACCATCGCGACGACGGAGCGGCGCGAGGGTGCGGCTACCGTAGCCGTATGAACATCTGCGTCTTCCTCTCCGCGGCCGACCTGGACGAGCGATACACCGCCCCCGCCCGGGAGTTCGCGGAGCTCATCGGCAAGGGCGGGCACACCCTGGTGTGGGGCGGGTCCGACGTCGGCCTGATGAAGGTGGTCGCGGACGGCGTACACGAGCACGGCGGGCGCCTGGTCGGGGTGTCCGTGGAGTTCCTGGGCGACAAGGCGCGCAAGGACGCGGACGAGATGGTGGTGGCCGCCGATCTCGCCGAGCGCAAGGCGCAGTTGCTGGCCCGCTCCGACGCGATCGTGATCATGGTGGGCGGTACCGGCACCCTGGACGAGGCCACCGAGATCCTGGAGCTGAAGAAGCACGGGCTGCACACCAAGCCGGTGGTGCTGCTCAACACGTCCGGCTTCTACGACGGCCTCAAGCAGCAGTTCCAGCGCATGGAGGAGGAGGGCTTCCTTCCGCTGCCGCTGTCCGACCTGGTGTTCTTCGCCGAGGACGGGGTCGCCGCGTTGGCCTACCTGGAAGAGGCCGCGGGCATGCGGTGATGCCCGGTGATGACAGCATGGCGGCATGAGTACGCATCTGATCACCGGAGCGGGTTCCGGCATCGGCGCGGCGGTGGCCCGCCGTCTCCTCGACCGCGGCGACGACCTGTGGCTGCTGGCCCGGGACGCGGGCCGCGCCAGGGAACTGGCCGAGGCCTTGCCCGGCGCCCGCACCCTCGTCGGCGACCTGGCCGAACCCGAGCGGCTGTCCTGGGCGTTCGGCCACCAGACGCTGCCCGAGCGGCTTGACTCGCTGCTGCACATCGCGGGCGTGGTGGACCTCGGCCTGGTCGGTGA
This sequence comes from Streptomyces sp. PLK1-5, assembly GCA_037034305.1. Taxonomy (GTDB): domain Bacteria; phylum Actinomycetota; class Actinomycetes; order Streptomycetales; family Streptomycetaceae; genus Streptantibioticus_A. The sequence goes on along the minus strand of JBAGJY010000028.1, from coordinate 53,967 downwards.
GACGAGCGTGCAGACCTGGAACCGTACGCTCGCCGCCAACCTCGTCGCGCCCGCCGAGCTGACCCGGCTGCTGCTGCCCCAACTGCGGCTGGCCCGCGGCCATGTGGTGTTCCTGAACTCCGGCGCGGGCCTGCGCGCCAACCCCAACTGGAGCGCGTACGCGGCCAGCAAGCACGGCCTGAAGGCGCTGGCGGACTCACTGCGCGCCGAGGAGCACGACAACGGGGTACGGGTGACCAGCATCCACCCCGGCCGCACCGCCAGCCCGATGCAGCGCAAGGTGCACCAGCAGGAGGGCAAGGAGTACGACCCGGAGCGCTGGATCGACCCCGAGTCGGTCGCCACGACCGTGCTCACCGCCCTCGACCTGCCACGCGACGCGGAGATCACCGAACTCTCGGTCCGTCCGGGCCAGTAGCCCACGCACGACGCCCCGCCCGCAGCGAGACCGGGTGGGCGGGAAAGTTCCGCCGAGCGCGGCCGGGCCGCCGCACCATCCGCCGACGGCTCCCCGCCCAAGGGAAACGCCCCCGAAGGCGACCGGGGCGCAGGCCGCCCCGGGCGTCTCATACGCTCGGGGCGTGAGCACGGACAACGAAACCCAGCCCCGCCCGTTCACCCCGCCCGTCGGAGCGGCCACCGGCGTGGGCTCCATGCCCGGCGGCGACGCGCGGGAGGCCGCGCGTACCGCCGTGGGGACCGTGGAGACGCTGCCGTTCCTGCCGGAGCTGCCCGCACGGGGACCCGGCGCCGACATGATCGGCCGCTCCCTCGGCATGCTGGTGGAGCTGTACGCCCGGGTGGAGCCCAGCGGCTGGCGGTTCGGCGACCGGCCGGGCCGCGACACCCGGCGTGCCCGGGCCTGGCTGGGGGAGGACCTGGACGCGCTGGAGGAGTTCACCCAGGGGTACACCGGTCCGCTGAAGGTACAGGCCGTGGGGCCGTGGACGCTGGCCGCCTGCGTCGAGCTGCGGGGCGGCGAGGCGGCGCTCGGCGACCCCGGCGCCTGCCGTGACCTGACCGCCTCGCTCGCCGAGGGCCTGCGGCAGCATGTGGCGCAGGTGCGGCGCCGGGTGCCCGGCGCCGAGGTGGTGCTGCAACTCGACGAGCCGTCGCTGACCGCCGTGCTGCGCGGACAGGTGCGCACCGCCAGCGGCTACCGGACGTACCGCGCGGTGGACCGCGCGCTGGTCGAGGGCGCGCTTCGGGAGATCGTGGCGGCGGTGCGCACGCCGGTGATCGCGCATTCGTGCGCTCCCGACGTGCCCTTCGCGCTGCTGCGGCGCTCCGGTGTCACCGGTGTCTCGTTCGACTTCGCACTGCTCACGGAGCGTGAGTGGGACGCCATCGGGGAAGCCGTTGAGGGAGGCGTCAAACTGCTCGCCGGAGTGGTGCCCGGCGCGGACGCGGATTCGGGCACCGATTCGAGGGCATTGTCAGACCCTGCCGGTAGCGTCAGTGGTGTCCGGTCGTTGTGGCGCAGGCTGGGGCTGGCACCGGGGACGCTCGCGGAGTCCGTGGTGGTGACTCCGGCGTGCGGTCTCGCGGGCGCCTCGCCAGCGTACGCCCGCGCGGCGCTGGCGCACTGCGTCAAGGCGGCCAGGACACTCGTCGACGACCCTGAGTAGCCGCTCGCAGCGCGCAAGAGGACAACGGAGGACCGGCATGGAGACACCGGCAGAGGTACGGGAGCGGCACGCCCAACTGGCCGAGCAGGTCGAGGAGCACCGCTTCCGGTACTACGTGAAGGACGCGCCGGTCGTCAGCGACGCCGAATTCGACCGGCTGATGCGCGAGTTGGAGGCGCTGGAGGACGAGTATCCGCAGCTGCGCACCCCCGACTCGCCGACCCAGAAGGTCGGGGGCACGTACGCCACCGAGTTCACCGAGGTCCAGCACCGCGAGCGGATGCTCTCGCTGGACAACGCCTTCGACGACGAGGAGTTGGCGGCCTGGGCGGACCGGGTCGCCCAGGACCTGGACGGGCTGCCGTACCACTTCCTGTGCGAGCTGAAGGTGGACGGCCTGGCCGTCAACCTCACCTACGAGCACGGGCGGCTGACCCGCGCCGCCACCCGGGGCGACGGCCGCACGGGTGAGGACATCACGCCCAACATCCGCACCATCGGCGAGATCCCCAACCGGCTGAGCGGTGACCGGATCCCGGCGCTGGTCGAGGTCCGGGGTGAGGTCTACTTCCCGATGGAGGAGTTCCAGGCGCTCAACGCCCGGCTGGTGGAGGCCGGTGAGAAGCCGTTCGCCAACCCGCGCAACGCGGCGGCCGGTTCGCTCAGACAGAAGGACCCGCGCATCACCGCCAGCCGACCGCTGCACATGGTGGTGCACGGCGTCGGCGCCCGCACCGGCTTCGACATCGACTGCCAGTCGCACGCCTACGAGTTGCTGCACGAATGGGGCCTGCCGACCGCCGCGCACTTCAAGGTGGTCGACACCATCGACGCGGTGCGCGAGTACATCGCGTACTACGGCGAGAACCGGCACTCCGTGGAGCACGAGATCGACGGTGTGGTGGTCAAGCTGGACGAGATCGCGCTCCAGGGCCGCCTGGGCTCGACCTCGCGCGCACCGCGCTGGGCGATCGCGTGGAAGTACCCGCCGGAGGAGGTCAACACCAAGCTGGTCGACATCCGGGTCGGCGTCGGCCGCACCGGCCGGGTCACGCCCTACGCGGTGGTGGAGCCGGTGACGGTGGCGGGCTCCGAGGTCGAGTTCGCCACGCTGCACAACCAGGACGTGGTCAAGGCCAAGGGCGTGCTGATCGGTGACACGGTGGTGCTGCGCAAGGCCGGTGACGTGATCCCGGAGATCCTGGGGCCGGTGGTGGACCTGCGGGACGGCGGCGAGCGGGAGTTCGTGATGCCCGCCGAATGCCCGGACTGCGGTGCGGCGTTGCAGCCGATGAAGGAGGGTGACGTCGACCTGCGCTGCCCCAACTCCCGTTACTGTCCAGCCCAGTTGCGGGAGCGGATCTACTATCTGGCGGGCCGCAAGTGCCTGGACATCGAGAACTTCGGCTATGTGGCGGCCGCCGCGCTCACCCAGCCGCTGGAGCCCGCCGAGCCGCCGCTGCGCGACGAGGGCGATCTGTTCGATCTGACGGTCGAGGAGCTGCTGCCCATCAGGTCGTATGTGCTCGATCCGGACACCGGCCTGCCGAAGCGCGACCCGAAGACCGGTGAGGAGAAGGTCGTCACCTTCTTCGCCAACCAGAAGGGCGAGCCGAAGAAGAACACCCTGGCCATGCTGGAGAACGTCGCCGCCGCCAAGGAGCGTCCGCTGGCCCGGGTGATCACCGGTCTGTCCATCCGTCATGTCGGGCCGGTGGCGGCGGAGGCGCTGGCCCGCGAGTTCCGTGACCTGGACCGCATCGCCGAGGCCGACGAGGCGGAGCTGGCGGCGGTGGAGGGTGTCGGTCCGACCATCGCCGCCTCGCTCAAGCAGTGGTTCGCTGAGGAGTGGCACCGGGAGATCATCGAGAAGTGGCGGGCCGCCGGGGTCCGCTTCACCGAGGAGGGCTCGGACGAAGGCCCCCGGCCACTCGAAGGGCTCACGGTGGTGGTAACCGGAACCCTCCAGGCGTACACGCGAGATGGCGCGAAAGAGGCGCTCGTCAGCCGTGGTGCCAAAGTGACAGGGTCTGTTTCGAAGAAGACCGGATTCGTTGTGGTGGGCGACAACCCCGGTTCGAAGTATGACAAGGCGGTCCAACTGAAGGTGCCGATCCTCGATGAGGCGGGGTTCGCCGTGCTGCTCGAACAGGGTGCGGACGCGGCTCGTGAGATGGCGGTCAACCCGACCGAATAGCAGGTATACGTCACCCGTTCGGCGCATACCAGAAGGATGAGGGAAGCAGTGTTCCATTCGGGCAACCACGGTGGATCGCTGCCCGCGGCAGGCTTATCCGGCCTACTGTTGAGGAGCGCTCCTGCCGGGCATCAGTCCCAAAGCCGGGCGTGGCAACCAACAGGCGCAGCACCCCGGGCTGTGAGAGGGACGGGCATGAAACCGACGGACAGCGCCGAACCGGCTTCGCGCCGACGGCGGTCCGCCGTGCCGCCGGTACCCCCGGCGGTGCTGCGCGCAGCGCTGGTAGCCGGCGCGGCGCTGGCGCTCACGGCGGGCGTGGCAAGGATACTGGCGGACGGTCACGCGCTGTTCCCCGGTGGCTCGTCGGGCTGGGCGTTCGCCATCCTCACCGGCATCATCGTCGGCCATCTGGTGGCGCTCGGCCGCGACCGCTGGTGGGGCGGCACCGGATCGGGCGCCGCGCTCACCCTGGCGGTGCTGCTGCTGTACGGCTGGGTGCCGTCGGTTCTGGTGAGCCTGGCGGTGGTGGTGCTGGTCGGCACGGCGCGTCGGCACCGGTGGCGGCAGGCCGTGCTGCACGGAGCGGTGGACATCCTGGGCATCGGCGCGGCGGCGCTGGCGCTCACCGTCTCCGGCAACCACCCCTCCGTGGAGCACCCCTGGCGGCCCGAAAGCTGGCAGCTGTCCGCGCTGCCGGTGGTCGTCGCGGCCGCCCTGTGCTATCTCGCGGCGACCCGCGCCCTGCTGTGGTACGCGGTGGCGCCGCGCGGTGGGGGGCTGCCCACGGTCGCCCGCACCGCGCTGATACGGCAGGGCCTGGTCGGGGTGGCACTACTGGGCATCTCGCCGCTGATCGTCGTGGTGGCCGACCGGATGCCGCTGGTGCTGCCGCTGTTCGCGGTGCCGCTGATCGCGCTGGACTCCACGCTGTGGATCGCCAGGGCCCGCGCGGAGGAGCAACTGCGCGACCCGCTGACCGGACTGCCCAACCGCCAGTGGCTGTTGGAGCGCACCTGGTCGGCGCTGGACCACGCGGAACGCAACGGTGAGCGTGCGGCGTTGGTACTGATCGATCTCGACCGGTTCCGCTCGGTCAATGACACACTGGGTCATCTGGCAGGCGACCGGCTGCTGTTGCAGATAGCGGATCGGCTGCGGCTCGCGCTGCCGCGCGGCGCGGAGGCCGCCCGGCTCGGCGGCGACGAGTTCGCCGTACTGCTGCCCGCCTGCGACTCGCCGACCCGCGCCCAGCGGGTGGCCCGCACGCTGGTGGGGGCGCTCAGCTCACCGCTCAACCTCGACGGACTGACGCTGGTGCTGGAGGCCAGCGCCGGAGTCGCGGTCTTCCCGGACCACGCGGTGGACGCCGAGGGGCTGCTGCGGCGCGCCGACGTGGCGATGTACGAGGCCAAGCAGGACCGCAGCGGGGTCGAGGTGTACGAGGCCACCCGGGACGGCAACACCCCCGACCGGCTGGGCCTGTTGGGCGATCTGCGGCGCGCGCTGGACGTGGGTGACGTCAAGCTGCACTACCAGCCCAAGGTGCGGTTCGACGGGCAGGTGGCCGGGCTTGAGGCACTGCTGCGCTGGGAGCATCCGGAGCGCGGTCGGGTCAGCCCCGAGGAGTTCATCGCCATCGCCGAGAGCTCGGGGCTGATGCCGCAGCTGACCGAGTACGTGCTGGAGACCGCGCTGGCACAGGTGGCGCGGTGGCGGCAGATGGGGATAGAGGTGCCGGTCGCGGTGAACGTCTCGCCGCGCGATGTGCACAGCCCCGGCTTCGCGGGTGCGGTGGCGGCGCGGCTGGCGCGGCATGGCGTGCCGCCCGGGGCGCTGCAGTTGGAGATCACCGAGCACGTCCTGCTGGAGGACCCGCAGCGCGCCGCCGACACTCTGGCCGGGTTGACCGGGCACGGGGTGAAGATGTCGCTGGACGACTTCGGCACCGGGTACTCGTCGCTGGTGCATCTGCGGCGGCTGCCGGTGAGCGAGTTGAAGATCGACAGATCGTTCGTGGCCCGGCTGGTGGTGGACACCGAGGACGCGGAGATCGTGCGCTGCACGGTGGACCTGGCGCACTCCCTGGGGCTGCTGGTGGTCGCGGAGGGCGTCGAGGACGACGAGACATGGGAGCGGCTGCGGGATCTCGGGTGTGACGCGATCCAGGGCTGGCTGGTGGCAGCGGCGATGCCGCCGGAGGAGACGACGGCCTGGTTGCGGATCCGGGCGAAGAGCGGGTGGCATCGGGGCGACGAGGACGTTCGAGCCACGGAGGCGTCGTCCTCGGGCCAGCGGTAGTTCTCCCACCATCGCGGAAGGCCGCCCTTCCGGGGGCTGCGCCCCAGCCCCCTCGGGGCTCCGCCCCCGGCCCCTCGGCCAGGTCGGGCGAAGCCCGCCGCGGTTCACCAGCGCCCTGAAAGGGGCGCGGGGAACCGCTCGACCAGCCACAACGTTGCCGCGGATGATCGACCGCAGATCGCCGCACTCCCGCGCGGAGCGCCTGCACCGCACTCCCGGCGGAGCGCTCAGCGCCGAGTCGGAGGGTTAACCGTTTCGCGGGCGTGGGGGCGGGAGCCATAGGATTGGGCGCGGAAACTACAGACTCTCTCCCTGAGGATCGCCGCATGCCTGGCATCACGCGCGAGGAGGTCGCCCACCTCGGCCGGCTGTCGCGTCTTGAGCTGAAGGACGAAGAACTCGATCACTTCGCCGATCAGCTCGACGAGATCATCGGCGCGGTCGCCCGCGTCTCCGAGGTGGCCGGCGAGGACGTATCGCCGACCTCCCACCCCCTGCCGCTCACCAACGTCATGCGCCCGGACGCCGTCCGGCCGTCGCTGACCCCTGAGCAGGCCCTGTCCGGTGCCCCGGCACAGGAACAGCAGCGCTTCAAGGTGCCGCAGATCCTGGGGGAGGACTGACCACCATGACCGACCTGACCAGGCTCACCGCGGCCGAGACCGCCGCGAGGATCGCCTCCGGCGAGACCTCCGCCGTCGAGGTCACCCAGGCCCACCTGGACCGGATCGCCGCGATCGACGAGAAGGTGCACGCCTTCCTGCACGTCGACACCGAGGGCGCGCTGGCCGCCGCCCGCGCGGTGGACGGCAAGCGTGCCAGGGGCGACAAGCTCGGCCCGCTGGCCGGTGTTCCGCTGGCGCTCAAGGACATCTTCACCACCGAGGGCGTGCCCACCACCGTCGGCTCCAAGATCCTCGAAGGCTGGATCCCGCCGTACGACGCGACGCTCACCAGGCGTCTGAAGGCCGCGGACATCGTCATCCTCGGCAAGACCAACATGGACGAGTTCGCCATGGGGTCCTCGACCGAGAACAGCGCCTACGGCCCGACCTCCAACCCCTGGGACCTGACCCGTATTCCGGGCGGTTCCGGCGGTGGCTCCTCGGCCGCGCTCGCCTCCTTCCAGGCGCCGCTGGCCATCGGCACCGACACCGGCGGCTCTATCCGCCAGCCCGCGGCCGTCACCGGCACCGTCGGCGTCAAGCCGACCTACGGCGGAGTGTCCCGCTACGGCATGGTCGCCTTCTCCTCGTCGCTCGACCAGGGCGGCCCGTGCGCCCGTACCGTGCTGGACGCCGCGCTGCTGCACGAGGCGATCGCCGGACACGACCCGCTGGACTCCACCTCCATCGACGCGCCGGTTCCACCGGTGGTCGAGGCGGCGCGCAACGGCGACGTGAAGGGCCTGCGGGTCGGTGTCGTCAAGGAGTTCGCCGGTGAGGGCTACCAGCCCGGTGTGATGCAGCGCTTCAACGAGTCCGTGGAGCTGCTGCGCGAGCTGGGCGCCGAGGTCGTCGAGGTCTCCTGCCCCGCGTTCGACTACGCGCTGGCCGCCTACTACCTGATCGCGCCGTCCGAGTGCTCCTCGAACCTGGCCCGCTTCGACGGCCTGCGGTACGGGCTGCGCACCGGCGACGACGGCTCCCGCAGCGCCGAGGAGGTCACCTCCCTCACCCGCGAGGCCGGGTTCGGCCCCGAGGTCAAGCGCCGCATCATGCTGGGCACTTACGCGCTCAGCTCCGGCTACTACGACGCGTACTACGGCTCGGCGCAGAAGGTGCGCACCCTGATCACCCGGGACTTCGAGCGGGCCTTCGCGGACGTGGACGTCCTGGTCTCGCCGACCACCCCGACCACCGCGTTCCCGATCGGGGAGCGCGCGGACGACCCGATGGCGATGTACCTCGCCGACCTGTGCACCATCCCGGCGAACCTCGCGGGCAACGCGGCCATGTCGCTGCCCTGCGGGCTCGCGCCGGAGGACGGTCTGCCGGTGGGCCTGCAGATCATCGCTCCCGCGCTGGCCGACGACCGGCTCTACCGGGTCGGCGCGGCGGTCGAGGCCGCGTTCACCGCCCGTTGGGGACACCCGCTGCTTGAGGAGGCACCGACTCTATGAGCACCGCGAAGAAGGTCAAGGGCTTCAAGAAGTCCAAGCCCGGCACCTACCTGCAGATCGGCACCTCGCTGTTCGGTGCCGTCTCCGTGATCAAGCAGCTGCGTACCGCGCGGAGCGAGGGCGACAAGCTCAAGCTCATCGACGCGGTGGTGGGTGCGACGGCCATCGTCACCGGCGTGGCCCTGCTCGTACGCGATCTGCGCCGCCTCGACAGCGGCGACGTCCTCGCCGACTGACGGGTCAGAAAAGGGAAAGTTTCCGTGACTGTCACTGAAGACCTGGTGTCGTACGAGGACGCGCTGGCGGCGTACGACCCCGTCATGGGCCTTGAGGTCCATGTCGAGCTGGGCACCAAGACCAAGATGTTCTGCGGCTGTTCGACCGAGCTGGGCGCGCCGCCCAACTCGCAGACCTGCCCCACCTGCCTCGGCCTGCCCGGTTCGCTGCCGGTGGTCAACGCGGTCGGCGTGGAGTCCGCGGTGAAGATCGGGCTCGCGCTCAACTGCGAGATCGCCGAGTGGTGCCGGTTCGCCCGGAAGAACTACTTCTATCCGGACATGCCGAAGAACTTCCAGACCTCGCAGTACGACGAGCCGATCGCCTTCAACGGCTATCTGGACGTCGAGGTCGAGGGGGAGACCTTCCGGGTCGAGATCGAGCGCGCCCACATGGAGGAGGACACCGGCAAGTCCACCCATGTCGGCGGTGCTACCGGCCGTATCCACGGTGCCCAGCACTCGCTGCTCGACTACAACCGGGCAGGCATCCCGCTGATCGAGATCGTCACCAAGCCGATCGTGGGCGCCGGTGCCAGGGCCCCCGAGGTCGCCAAGGCGTACGTGGCCGAACTCCGTGAGCTGATCAAGGCGTTGGGCGTCTCCGAGGCGCGCATGGAGATGGGCCAGATGCGCTGCGACGTCAACCTGTCGCTGCGGCCCGTCGGCCAGGAGAAGTTCGGCACCCGCTCCGAGACGAAGAACGTCAACTCGCTGCGCAGCGTTGAGCGCGCGGTCCGGTTCGAGATCCAGCGGCACGCCGCCGTGCTCGGCAACGGTGGCAAGATCGTGCAGGAGACCCGGCACTTCCACGAGGAGGACGGCTCCACCACCTCCGGCCGGATCAAGGAAGAGGCCGAGGACTACCGGTACTTCCCGGAGCCCGACCTGGTCCCGGTCGCGCCGTCCCGCGAGTGGGTCGAGGAACTGCGGGCGGCACTGCCGGAGTTGCCGCGGGTGCGGCGCCAGCGCCTCAAGGCGCAGTGGGGCCTGTCCGACCACGAGATGCAGTCGGTGCTCAACGCGGGCGCCATCGACCCGATCGTCGCCACGATCGACGCGGGCGCCCCGGCCGACCAGGCCCGCAAGTGGTGGATGGGCGAACTGGCGCGCCGCGCCAACGAGTCGGGCACCGAACTGGCCGCGTTGCCGATCTCCGCGGCGCAGGTCGCCCGGGTCTGCGCGCTGGTCGCCGAGGGCACGCTCAACGACAAGCTGGCCCGCCAGGTGATCGAGGCGGTACTGCTCGGCGAGGGCGACCCGGACCAGGTGGTGGAGCAGCGCGGGCTGGCCATCGTCTCCGACGACAGCGCGCTGGGCGCCGCCGTGGACGAGGCCATCGCGGCCAACCCGGCGGTGGCCGACAAGGTCCGGGACGGCAAGATCGCGGCGGCGGGCGCGCTGGTCGGCGCGGTGATGAAGGCCACTCGCGGCCAGGCCGACGCGGCCCGGGCCCGCGAGCTGATCCTGGAGCGCCTGGGCGTCCAGGGCTGAGCTGCCGCGAACCTCGGAAGGCGGCGATCCGGAATCCCCGGGTCGCCGCCTTTCCCATGCGCCGGGCGTACGAACCCCGCGCGCACCCCGGCGCTACCGCGCCCTGCGGTCCCGGGGACTGCGGCGCGCCCGCCTCCCGCGACGCCGCGCACCGCGCCGCGCCCTCTCATGTATGGCCTGGATAAGGCCGCGATGAAGGCCCGCTGAGAATTCCCGTCCAAGGCTGTGAGGAAGGCCACGAAATCCGCAAAGGATCTCCGTCGACTGCCACAGTGGACGGCTGTACCCGCGATGTTCTTTGAGGGTGTCTGTCCCCGAAAGATCCTGTTGACCGGGTAGTCCCAGCAAGCCCAGGAAGCAGGGGTATGGCCGCACTCGCCCGGTGGTGTCTGCACCGCCGCCTCGCCGTCATCGTGCTGTGGCTCGCGGCGCTCGCCGGACTGTCCACGGCGGCCTTCGCCACCGGTTCCGCGTACTCCAGCGTCTACAACGTGCCCGGCACCGAGGCCGGGCGGGCGGCGGCGCTGCTCAGCAGGTCGTTCCCGGGCGCGGCGGGCTCGGCCGACACCATCGTCTGGCACACCGATCACGGAACGGTGCGCGCCGCCGCCGTGCAGCAGCGGGTCGGCCACGCACTGCAGGAGGTCTCCCGGCTGCCCGGCGTCCGCACCGTCACCAGCCCGTACGGCCCGCAGGCGGCGGACGCCGGTGGTGCGCAGATCAGCCGGGACGGGCACACCGGGTACGCCACGGTCACCTTCGACGCCGACGCCGAGCACCTCGGTGCCGCTCAGGTCAAGCGGGTGGTCGTCGCCGCGAAGGCCGCGGCGGACAAGGACCTCCAGGTGGAACTCGGCGGTGAGGCCATCGCGCTCACCCAGCCGACCAGCGGGCAGCTGAGCGAGGTCGTCGGGGTGGCGGTGGCCGCCGTGGTGCTCTTCGTCGCCTTCGGTTCGCTGGCGGCGATGTGCCTGCCGATCGTGACCGCCCTGGTCAGCGTGGGCGCGGCCACAATGGGCATCCAACTGCTCAGCCACGCCATGAGCATCGCCGACTTCGCGCCGACGCTCGGTACGTTGATCGGCCTCGGCGTGGGCATCGACTACGCGTTGTTCATCGTCACCCGGCACCGCAGGGGCCTACGGCGCGGCCTGTCGGTGGCGGAGGCCGCGGAGCGGGCGGTCGCCACCTCGGGACGGGCAGTGGTGTTCGCGGGCGGCACGGTGTGCGTGGCGGTGCTGGGCATGCTCGTGCTGCGGCTGAGCTTCCTCACCGGGGTGGCGATGGCCGCCGCGCTGACCGTACTGCTGACCGTCGCCGCCTCGGTCACCCTGCTGCCCGCGCTGCTCGGCGTCCTCGGCAGGTTCGCGCTCAGCAAACGTGAACGGCGGCGGCTTCGCGAGCACGGCCCGCAGCCGGAGGTGCCCACCGGCCTGGCCGCCCGCTGGTCGGGCTTCGTCGAACGCCATCCGCGGCTGCTGGCCGGTGTGGCCGCCGTGGTGATGCTGGTGCTGGCGGTGCCCACGCTGTCGATGCGCCTGGGCACCTCGGACCAGGGCAACGGCCCGGCGACCTCCACCACCCGCAAGGCGTACGACCTGGTCGCCCAGGGCTTCGGGCCGGGCGTCAACGGACCGCTGCAACTGGTCGCGCGGACCGACGACGCGGCCGACAAGGTCGCCTTGGACAAGCTCACCGACACGCTGCGCGGCACCCCCGGCGTCGCCTCGGTGACCGCCGGAACCGCCCAGCGCTCGGGTGACGTCGAGGTGGTGACCGTCGTACCCACCACCGCGCCGCAGTCACAGGCGACCAGCGACCTGATCAACCGGCTGCGGCACGAGGTGGTCCCCGCCGCGGCGAAGGGCACGGACCTCCAGGTCGAGGTGGGCGGGGTCACCGCCGGGTACGACGACTTCGCCTCCGTCATCGTCGGCAAACTGCCGGTCTTCGTCGGCGTGGTGATCGCGCTCGGCGGTGTCCTGCTGCTGCTCGCGTTCCGCAGCCTGGGCATTCCGCTCAAGGCCGGACTGATGAACCTCGCCGCCGTCGCCTCGTCGTTCGGCGTCGTGGTGGCGGTCTTCCAGTGGGGCTGGGGCAGCGAACTGCTGGGCCTGGGCCGGGCCGGTCCCATCGAACCGTTCCTGCCGGTCATCATGGTCTCGGTGCTGTTCGGGCTCTCGATGGACTACCAGGTCTTCCTGGTGAGCCGGATGTACGAGGAGTGGCGGGAGACCGGCGACAACCGGCGGGCGGTACGGGTCGGGCTGGCCGAGACCAGCCGGGTGATCAACTCGGCCGCGGTGATCATGATTTCGGTGTTCCTGGCCTTCGTGCTCAGCGGTGACCGGGTGATCGCGATGTTCGGCATCGGACTCGCCGCCGCCGTCGCACTGGACGCGTTCGTGCTGCGCACCCTGCTGGTTCCGGCACTGATGCACCTGCTCGGCGGCGCCAACTGGTGGCTGCCCGGCTGGCTGGAGCGCGCACTGCCCCGGCTGAGCATCGAGCCGCCCGAGACTGAGGCGGCACCGGCGCCGCCTAAGGCCCTTCCAACGCCGCAGGCGGTACGGCCTAAGGCATCAGGCACCGCATAGATCGGGAAGTCGCCCGATGTGGCGCGCCCACCTGGGGGACGAGGCTGGGGGCAGTTCGAAAAGCCCGACTCACCAGGTTCACAGGGGGCGTCATGTACTACTACGAGTCCGAGATCCGGTCCCGCGCCGCCGAGTTGCGACGGGACGCCTGCCAGTGGCGGCGGGCCCAGGAGGCGCGCCGTGGCCAGGAGGCGCGCCAGGGCCAAGGCGGCGCGGCACCGGCCGCCCGGGGCCGCGCGGTGGCCCGGCTGCGGTCCCTCATCCATCCGCGCCCGGCCGCCTGACCAGCCGGTATGACGGCCATCGGGCCGGTCCGCAGTACACCGCGCAGCGGATTGTCAGACCCCTGTGCGATGCTCGGCATCGTGCAGAGCCAGTCCGTGTCCCCGGTGTTCGTCGGCCGCATCCGCGAGCTGACCGACCTCGACGCCGCGCTCGCCCGCGCCACCGCGGGCGAGCCGCAGGCGTTGCTGGTCGGCGGCGAGGCGGGGGTCGGCAAGACCAGGCTGCTTGAGGAGTTCCTGGCGCACTGCCGCGCCGCGGGCGCGGTCACCGCGACCGGTGGCTGCGTCGAAATGGGTTGCGACGGGCTGCCGTTCGCCCCGGTGGCCACCGTCCTTCGGGTACTGCACCGTCAGCTCGGCGACGAACTGGCCACCGCCGCCGCCGGACTGGAGGGCGAACTCGCCCGGCTGCTGCCCGAGTTGGGCGAGGCCACCCGCGAGGCGCACAACGAGACCGGCCGGGCCCGGCTGTTCGAGCTGACCGCACAGCTGCTGGAGCGGCTCGCCGCGGACCGTACGCTGGTCGTCGCCATCGAGGACCTGCACTGGGCGGACAGCTCCACCCGCGAACTGCTCGGCTATCTGTTCCGCTCGCCGTACCGCGCCCGGCTGGTCGTGGTCGCCACCTACCGCTCCGATGACATCCACCGCCGCCATCCCCTGCGGCCGTTCCTCGCCGAGACCGACCGCATGCGCGTGGTGCGCCGCATTGAGCTGCGCCGCTTCAACCGGGCCGAGGTACACGCCCAGTTGGCCGGGATCAACGGCACCGAGCCGGGCGCCGAGCTGGTCGACCGGGTCTTCGAGCGCTCGGAGGGAAACGCCTTCTTCGTCGAGGAACTGGCGGGCAGCATCGCCCGGGGCTGTGCGAGCGGGCTCAGCGAATCGCTGCGGGACCTGCTGCTGGTCCGGGTCGAGGCACTGCCGCAGGACGCCCAGCGGGTGGTGCGGATCATCGCCGAGGGCGGCTCCGAGGTGGAGTACCCGCTGCTCGCCGCGGTGGCCGGGCTCGGTGAGGAGCAGTTGATCGAAGCGCTGCGGGACGCCGTCGGCGCCAACATCCTGCTGCCCACCGCTGACGGCGACGGCTACCGGTTCCGGCACGCCCTGGTCCGCGAGGCGGTGGTCGACGACCTGCTGCCCGGCGAGCGCTCCCGGCTCAACCGGCGGTACGCCGAGGCCCTGGAGGCCAGCCCCGCCCTGGTCCGGGCCGACCAGCGGGCAGCCCGGCTGGCCAGCTACTGGTACCACGCGCACGACCCGGCCAAGGCGCTGCCCGCCGTGCTCGCCGCCTCCGTGGACGCCCGTCGCCGGTACGCGTACGCCGAGCAGATGCGGCTGCTGGACCGGGCGTTGGAGCTGTGGGAGGACACCCCGCCGCACATCCGCCAGGCGCAGCGCCCCTTCGACCAGGCGGACGTGTACCCGGCCTGCGGCTGCGACGACGAGGCGCTCAGCCATCTCGACCTGCTCGCCGAGACGGTGGTGGCCGCCCATCTGTCCGGGGAGCGCGAGCGGGCGCTGGCCATCATCAAACGCGCGCTGCGCGCCCTGGACGACGGCACGGACCCCTCGCCGGGCCTGCAACCACGTCCGAGCAGCCGGGACCCGCTGCGCGCCGCCTGGTTCTGGACCCAGCGCGGCAAGCTGATGGAGGGCCTCGGCCGCAGCGACGGCTGGGCGGAACTCAGCCGCGCCCAGGAGCTGGTGCGCGGCCTGCCGCCGTCCGCCGTACACGCCGAGGTGCTGGCCCAGGTGGCGGGCTGGTGCGCGTTGCACGAGCCGGGTCCCGAGGCGTTCAGCACCGCGGAACGGGCGGTCGAACTGGCCCGGCTGGTCGGCGCCGAGGGCACCGAGGTGCACGCCAGGCTCACCCTCGGCTGGCTCAAGGTGGACTCCGGCGACGTGGCGGACGGCCTGGCCGAGATGGCCGAGCTGTGCGAACGGGTCACCGCGATCGGCAACGTCAGTGTGCTGGGCCGCTGTTACGTCAACCACGCGCACGCTCTGGAGGGCGTCGGCCGCTCCGCCGACGCGGTGGCGGCGGCGCGCGGAGGCATCGAGGTGGTGCGGCGGTTCGGACTGTCCGACGCCCAGGCCTGGTTGTACTGCAACCTGGCCGAGTCGCTGTTCTCACTGGGGCGTTGGACCGAGGCGGAGGAGGCGGCCCTCGCCGCGCGCCGCCTGGCCGCCGGAGCCTACCCCCGCGCCACCGCTGCCCGCAGACTCACCCAACTCGCCCTCGCCCGTGGCGAGCTGGACACCGCCGAGCGGGAGCTGGCCATGGCCCGCGAACACCAGGGCACCCACAACCCGCAGCCGCAGTACACCATCCCCACGCTGCGGTACACCCTCAGCCTCGCCGCGGCCCGTGGCCGGATCCAGGACGCCCGCGCCGCTCTGGACGAGGCGCTGGCGGCGGGTTTCCCGCCCGGCAGCCAGCGGCACGCCTGGCCGTTGCTGCTCTCGGCGGCCAGCGCCGAGGCGGACGCCGCGGGGCTGCCCGCCGCCGCACCGGACCGGGCCGAAGTCCTGGGCCGCATACGGGTCGCCGCGCGACGACTGCCCGACGCCCTCCCGGTGTGGCAGGCGTACGCACGGCTGGTGGACGCCGAACTGCTGCGCGCCGAGGGCCGGGACACTCCCAGCCTGTGGGCCGAGGTGGTCACCGCCTTCGAACCGCTGGACCGGCCGTACCTGTTGGCGACCGCCCGGTTCCACTGGGCGCGGGCGCTGCTCGGTTCCGGCGCGGACGGCGCGGCCCGGCGGTGCGCGCTACGGCCGCTCGCCCTGGCGCGCTCGGCCGCCGAGCGGATGGGCGCCGGTCCGCTGCGCGATGACACGGAGCTGCTGGCCCGGCGGGCCCGCCTGTCGTTGGACGAGACGTCCGCCGACAACCACCCCGATCCGCCCGAGGGGTTGGGTTTGACGCCGCGCGAGCGCGATGTGCTGCGGCTGGTCGCGGCCGGGCAGAGTAACCGGCGGATCGCCGAGGAGCTGTTCATCTCGCCGAAGACGGCGAGCGTCCATGTCTCCAACATTCTGGCCAAGTTGGGCGTCTCCAGCCGGGGTGAGGCGGCGGCGCTGGCGCACCGGCTGAGGCTGTTCGCTCCGGAGCCCACCCCGGCGGCTTCCCACTGACGGCGGCGGGAGGGCGCGCCCCCACGGGGGTGGGGCACGCCCTCCCGCCGCGACGGGCGCGGTCCGGCCGGGCCACCCCCACCGCAACCACCGCCGCCAGGCGGCCCCCTCAGTCCCAGGACCCCCGGGCAGGCGGCAGCCCACCGATCTCCGCCAAGTCGGCCGCGGACAGCCGCACTTCCACCGCCGCCGCGTTCTCCCGGGCCCAGTGGGCCCGCTTCGTACCCGGTACCGGCACCACATGCCGCCCCTGGTCCAGCACCCAGGCCAGCGCGACCTGCCCGGGGGTCGCCCCGTGCCGTTCGGCCACCCGCCGCAGACCAGCGACTATGGGCTGGTTCGCGGCCATCATCTCGGCCGTGAACCGCGGATGCCGGGCCCGCACGTCGTCCGGTTCGAAGCCCTGGCCCGGAGTGAGCGTGCTGGTCAGGAAGCCGTTGCCCAGCGGCATCGCCGCCATCAGGCCGACACCGCGCGCCGTGCACCACGGCAGCAGCTCGTCCAACGCCTCCCTGGCCCACACCGACAGCTCGGCCTGCACACAGCTCACCGGGAACACCTGCTGCGCCCGCTCCAGTTGGCGCACGGTCTCGGTGTGCAACCCGGTGCCGTTGCGCCGGTTGCCGCGCGCGCCCACGGCGCACAACCCCAGTGAGCGCACCTTGCCCGCGGCGACCAGTTCCGCCATGGCGCCCCAGGTCTCCTCGATCGGAACCTCGGGGTCCACCCGGTGCAGCTGGTACAGGTCGATCACATCGGTCTGCAACCGGCGCAGCGATGCGTCGCAGGCCCTCTTGACGTAGCCGGGACGGCCGTTGGCCACGATGTGCTGGTCGCCGACGAGCAGCCCGCACTTGGTGGAGACGAAGACATCGCGACGTCGCTCCTTCAACACCCGCCCCACCAGAAGCTCGTTGGTGAACGGGCCGTACATGTCAGCGGTGTCGACCAGCGAGACGCCCGCGTCGAGCGCCGCGTGCAGGGCCCGCAACGACCCCTCACCGTCCTGCTGCGAAGTGGTGTACGCCCAACTCATCGGCATGCAACCCAGCCCCACCGCGCCCACCTGAAGAGCTGTCGCACCGATCGTCCTGCGCTCCACCTTGGCCCCGTCCTCCTGAAGCTTCCCGCCCGTCGCCCCCCTCCGCCCTCAGGGGAGGCGCCTCGCGCCGCAGCGCTGACCAGCAGGGCGCCCACCAAGGTAACGCGCCGGTAGGAGACGCGTTCGTACAGGCTGTCGCATAGCCTCCTGAACATGGTGCGAAGCGCGAACACTGCTGTGACGGTCTGGCTGCCGATGGACCCGGCCACCATCGACGGGCTTCCTGAGGGGCCCGAGTACGTGTACTGGAACGGCGAGGAGGAGTTCCCCGCCGACCTCCGGGAGATCGACTTCTACGTACCGCCGTACATGGTCCCCGCCGAGGTGGCCACCCGCCCGCTGCGGCACGGCGCCCGGCCGAGCGTGGTGCAGACGCTGACCGCCGGGGTCGACCACGTGCAGGGCGAGGTGCCGCCGGAGACGGTGCTGTGCAACGCGCGCGGGGTCCACGAGACCAGCACCGCCGAACTGGCGGTCACCCTCACCCTCGCCTCGCTGCGCGGCGTTCCGCGCTTCGTGCGGGGCCAGGACAGCGAGAAGTGGCACGCCGGGACGTATCCGGCGCTGGCCGACCGAACGGTGCTCGTCGTCGGCTACGGCGCCATCGGCGCCGCGATCGAGGACCGGCTCGCCCCGTTCGAGTGCGAGGTGGTGCGGGTGGCGCGTTCGGCGCGGAAGACCGAACGCGGCCCGGTGCACGCCATGACCGGGCTGCCACGGTTGCTGCCCGGCGCCGACGTGGTGATCGTGGTGACCCCGCTCACCGAGGAGACCCGCCACCTGGTGAACGCCGAGTTCCTCGCCCGGATGCCGGACGGCGCCCTGCTGGTCAACGTGGGCCGAGGCGCCGTGGTGGACACCAAGGCGCTGCTGGTGGAACTGGAGTCCGGACGGCTGACCGCGGCTCTCGACGTCACCGACCCGGAACCGTTGCCCGCGGGGCATCCGCTGTGGCACGCGCCAGGCGTACTCATCTCCCCGCATGTCGGCGGGAGTTCCTCCGCGTTCCCGCCGCGCGCCCGGCGCCTCCTCGTCGGGCAACTGCGCCGCTACCTCACCGGGGAGCCGCTGCGCAACATCATCAGCGCCCCTGAGCCCCCGAAGATCTGACCGAAAGGCATCGGATGAACACGCTCTGAAACCGCCATCATCCGCCTGGTTACGCTGTGTAGAGAAGCTATGTCCCTGAGTGACGGATCTGGTGTATCGTCCCGAGCGGGGGTGCGCCGAACAGGCCACGCTTGGCTTCTCGCGCGCACCGGAGATGAACAACGCGCACCGGAACGAAACCGTCCGGTCGGTTGCCGACAACCGGAAACCGGACACGTCAGGACGCGAGGGGGATGACGGGCGATGTGCGGCCAATGGAGACTCTCACCGGTACGGACACACCGCCGAGCGCGCTGCCGGGCGGTCGGGTGAGCGCGTCCGGGGCGGTGCTCTCCGGTCCCGCAGCCGCGGGCGGCCGGACGGCACTCGTGCCCCAACTCCTCGTCGCCGTGCTCTGTGGCGGCTACGCCGTCGGCGCCGCCCTGGGCTGGGGCTCGCCCGCCCTCGCGCAGTTCATGGGCGACTTCGGGCTGTCCGGCGCCGCGTTGACCGCCTGCGCGTCGTGCCTGTGGCACGCGCGCTCCGTCCCCGGCCGGAACCGGCCCGCCTGGGTGCTGTTCGCCGTCTCCTCCGCGATGGTCGCCGCGGGCGACGCCGTGTGGGGATGGTACGAACTGGTGCTGCGGCAGGCCGTGCCGCGGGCCTCCGCCGCCGACTTCTGCTTCCTGCTGTTCGCCCCGCCCGCCATCGTCGGCCTGCTGGTGCTCGCCAAACGCCCGGTGAACAGGGCGGGTTGGATCTGCCTGGGCCTGGACGCCTGGCTGATCGGCGGCTCGCTGGTGACCTTGACCTGGAGCCTGGCACTGGCCCGTACCGCGCAGTGGGACGGTCGCAGCACGGCCAGGATCGCGCTGTCGTTGGCCTATCCGGTACTGGACATCATGCTGGTGTCCATGGTGCTGGCGTTGCACTTCAGGCGCTCCTCGGCCAACCGCTCCGCGGTGAACACCGCGATCGCCGCACTCGCCCTGACCGTGCTGTGTGACGCGCTGTTCACCTCGCCGCTGCTGCGTGAGCACTACCGCTCGGGGCAGATCCTCGACGCCGGCTGGTTCGCCGGGAGCATACTGCTGGCGTACGCGCCGTGGGTCGGCAAACGGGACACCGTCCGCCGTACGGTGCCGCCCCGCGGCTCCCCGGAGCCCAGGGGCAACGGATCGCTGGGCGCGCTCACCCCGTACCTGGCCGCCGCCGTGTGCACGCTGGGGATCCTGTACAACGTGCTCAACGGGCGCAAGATCGACCGGGTGGTGCTGTTCACCGCCTGCACGGTCGCCCTCGCGCTCGTCGCCCGCCAGGGCATCATGCTGCTCGACAACATCGCGCTGACCCAGGAACTCGCCCAGAAGGAGAACCACTTCCGCTCCCTGGTCCAGGGCTCCAGCGATGTGATCATGATCGCCGCGCACACCGGCGTCCTGCGCTACGTCAGCCCGGCCGCCAAGGGCGTCTACGGGCGGGACGCCGAGCAGATGGTCGGCACCGAACTCGCCTCGCACATCCATCCGGAGGACCTCGGCAGAGTGCTGCACGAGGTGCGTCGGTTCCTCGCCGCGCCTCCCTTCGAGGAGCCAGCCACCCGTATCGAGTGCCGCATCCGCTCCGGCGACGGCAACTGGCTCAACGTGGAGTCCTCCGTCAACCGCTACCAGGGCGGACTGATCTTCAACAGCCGGGACGTGACCGAACGGGTGCGGCTCCAGGCCCAGTTGCAGCACAACGCCTCCCACGACCCGCTGACCGACCTGCCCAACCGCGCGCTGTTCTCCGAGCGGGTACGCCAGGCGCTCGGCGGCCGCCGGGCCGACGACGGCGAGGCCGCCGTGCTCTACATCGACCTGGACGGCTTCAAGGCGGTCAACGACACCGTGGGCCACCAGGCCGGGGACGAACTGCTCATCCAGGCCGCCCGCAGGCTCCAGGAGTCGGTACGGGTGGGGGACACGGCGGCACGGCTGGGCGGCGACGAGTTCGCCGCCCTCATCTGTGGCGGCAAGGGCGACCGGCAGGTGCGCGAGCAGCAGATAGTGGAGATCGCCGAACGGCTGCGGATGACCCTGTCCGAGCCGTACGCGGTACTGGCGGGCAACGCGCCGCGCGGCGGCTCCTCCGACGCGGCGCGCGGCACCGCCGCCGAGCGCACCGGGCAGCGGGTCGGGGAGACCACGGTCCGGGTGGCCGCCAGCATCGGCGTGGCGTTCGCCGGACCCGGCATCGGCCCGGCCGAGCTGATGCGCAACGCCGACCTGGCGATGTACCGGGCGAAGTCGGCGGGCAAGAACCGCGTGGAGCTGTACGCGCCGCAGATGCAGGCCGAGGTGACGCGCCGCGCGGAGCTGGCCGAACGGCTGCGAACCGCCCTGGACAAAGGCGAGTTCACGCTGCTGCACCAGCCCGTGGTGGACCTGGAGAGCGGGGTGGTGGACGCCGTCGAGGCCCAGGCCCGCTGGCGCTCCGCCCAGGGCATCCTGTTCACCCCGGCCGAGTTCCTGCGGCTCGCCGACCACCGCCGCGCGGTGGACGAGGACCGCGCCGAGGTCAGCCGCTGGATGCTGGAGCAGGCCGTCGAGCAGGCCGCGCACCGGCACCGCATGGGTCACCGGGTGCCGGTGTCGGTGCGGATGTCGGCACGCCGGCTGATGGGCCGCGATCTGCCGCCCAAGAGCGTGGAGTCGCTGCTGGCCCGCCATGAGCTGCCCGCCGGTGCGTTGATGCTGGCGCTCACCGGCCACGATCCGGGAATCTGCCTGGAGGAGCTGGAACGGCGACTGCTCGCGCTGCGCCGTGCCGGGGTGACCATCGCGCTGGAGGGGTTCGGCACCGGCTACGCGGGCATGCTGGCACTGCGCAGGCTGCCGGTCGACGTGGTACGGCTGGACCGGGCCTTCACCGCGGACCTGGTGGAGTCGGCCCGGGTGAACAAGATCACCGCCGGGCTGCTGCGGATCGCCCGCGACCTCGGCCTGCGCTCGGTGGCCGACGGGGTGGACCGACCGGAACAGGTGGTGGCGCTGCGCGAGATGGGGTGCACGCACGGACAGGGCATGGCGTTCGCCGGGCCGTTGGACGAACCGCGACTGCGCGGCTCGCTGGCCCGCGGCGGCTACCCGGTGCCGTTGTGCGCGGAACGCGATGTCGTACCCGCGGGTAGCGGGATGGGACTTCGGGGGGTGCCCTCTGACCAGCAGAACACCGCGCTCACATAAAGCCAACGCGCCCAGATAATGAGACGTCCGTCCCACCCACTTGACACTGATATCCAAGGGGGAGGAGGGTCGGAGCCATGCGCACCCGAATTCTCGTACTTGGAAAGCGCGTCGGCTGATCCCGGGGCCACTCGTCCGCCCCGCTGACAGCACCGGCGCGCTCCCCTCGCTTGCCTAACGGCACGAGGGGTTTTTTGTTGCACTGGCACCCACCGCCCCTCATACCATTGAGCCGGGGCGGCCTCTTCGAGAAGAGAAACGCAGATGACCGAGCAGGCCACTGGGGCCCACCATCCGCAGCCGCGGGCCCGCAGCGCGGCACAGGCAGCACAGCCCGTCACCGAGCACGTGACGGGTGCCCAGTCCCTCATCCGCTCTCTGGAGGAAGTCGGCGCCGACACCGTATTCGGCATTCCCGGCGGGGCCATCCTTCCCGCCTACGACCCGATGTTCGACTCGAAGCGCGTGCGCCACATCCTCGTCCGCCACGAGCAGGGCGCGGGCCACGCCGCCACCGGCTACGCCCAGGCCACCGGCAAGGTCGGCGTGTGCATGGCCACCTCGGGACCGGGTGCGACCAACCTGGTGACGCCGATCGCCGACGCGCACATGGACTCGGTGCCGCTGGTGGCGATCACCGGCCAGGTCAGCTCCAAGTCGATCGGCACGGACGCCTTCCAGGAGGCGGACATCTGCGGCATCACCATGCCGATCACCAAGCACAACTTCCTGGTCACCAGGGCCGAGGACATCCCGCACACCATCGCCGAGGCGTTCCACATCGCCTCCACCGGACGTCCCGGCCCGGTGCTGGTGGACATCGCCAAGGACGCGCTCCAGGCGCAGACCGTCTTCAGCTGGCCGCCGCAGACCGACCTGCCCGGCTACCGCCCGGTGACCAAGCCGCACGCCAAGCAGATCCGCGAGGCCGCCAAGCTGATCGTCCAGGCCAGGCGGCCGGTGCTGTACGTCGGCGGCGGGGTGCTCAAGGCCCAGGCGACCGAGGAGTTGCGGATCCTGGCCGAGCTGACCGGCGCGCCGGTCACCACCACGCTGATGGCGCTGGGCGCCTTCCCCGACAGCCACCCGCAGCACGTCGGCATGCCCGGGATGCACGGCTCGGTCTCCGCGGTCACCGCGCTGCAGAAGGCCGACCTGCTGATCGCGCTCGGCGCCCGCTTCGACGACCGGGTGACCGGCAAGGTCGACACCTTCGCCCCGCACGCCAAGATCGTGCACGCCGATGTCGACCCGGCCGAGATCGGCAAGATCCGGGCCGCCGACGTGCCGATCGTCGGTGACGCCCGCGAGGTCATCGCCGACCTGATCGTCGCCGTCCAGGCCGAGCACGAGGCGGGCCACCGCGGCGACTACGCCGACTGGTGGGCGCAGATCAACTCCTGGCGCAAGACGTACCCGCTCGGCTACGACCTGCCCGACGACGGCAGCCTGTCCCCGCAGCAGGTCATCGAGCGCATCGGCCAACTGGCCCCGCACAACACCATCTACGCGGCGGGGGTCGGCCAACACCAGATGTGGGCCTCGCAGTACATCAACTACGAGAAGCCGTACACCTGGTTGAACTCCGGTGGCGCCGGAACGATGGGCTACGCGGTCCCGGCCGCCATGGGCGCCAAGGCGGGCATGCCGGACGCCACGGTGTGGGCGATCGACGGTGACGGCTGCTTCCAGATGACCAATCAGGAACTGGTCACCTGCGCGCTGAACGACATCCCGATCAAGGTCGCCATCATCAACAACGGCGCGCTGGGCATGGTCCGCCAGTGGCAGACCCTGTTCTACAACGAGCGGTACTCCAACACCGTGCTGCACTCCGGTCCCGCGGCGGAGGAGAAGCAGCCGAACCTCGGCACCCGCACCCCCGACTTCGTCAAGCTCGCCGAGGCGATGGGCTGCGTGGGCATCCGCTGCGAGGACCCCGCCGACCTCGACGCCGTGATCGAGAAGGCCAACTCCATCAACGACCGCACCGTGGTGGTGGACTTCATCTGCCACGAGGACGCGATGGTCTGGCCGATGGTCGCCGCGGGCACCTCAAACGACGAGGTCATGGCCGCGCGCGGGGTCCGCCCGGACTTCGGCGACATGGATGACTGAGACCAGGACCGAGCCAGGAAGCGAAGGAAGAACCGCCGTTATGTCCAAGCACACGCTCTCCGTCCTGGTGGAGAACAAGCCGGGCGTGCTGGCCCGGATCACCGCGCTGTTCTCGCGCCGCGGCTTCAACATCGACTCGCTCGCCGTCGGCACCACCGAACACCCCGACATCTCCCGCATCACCATCGTGGTCAACGTGGTGGAGGAACTGCCGCTGGAGCAGGTCACCAAGCAGCTCAACAAGCTGGTCAACGTGCTCAAGATCGTCGAACTGGAGCCGTCAGCCGCGGTACAGCGGGAACTCGTTCTGGTGAAGGTCCGCGCCGACAACGAGACCCGCTCGCAGATCACCGAGATCGTCTCGCTGTTCCGCGCCAAGACCGTCGACGTCTCACCCGAGGCGGTCACCATCGAGGCCACCGGCGGCGCCGAGAAGCTTGAAGCGCTGCTGAAGATGCTGGAACCGTTCGGGATCAAGGAACTGGTCCAGTCCGGCACCATCGCCATCGGCCGCGGCGCCCGCTCCATCACCGACCGCTCGCTGCGTGCCCTGGACCGCAGCGCCTGACCGGTCCGCCGACCGCATGGCGGACCTCCACGACCCTCATCCGCCCACCGGCATACGGTGGGAAGCACAACCTTCACATCAGCCAAGGAGAAGCCCAAAGTGGCCGAGCTGTTCTACGACGAAGACGCCGACCTGTCCATCATCCAGGGCCGCAAGGTCGCGGTTCTCGGCTACGGAAGCCAGGGCCACGCCCACGCGCTGTCGCTGCGCGACTCCGGAGTGGACGTGCGGGTCGGCCTGCCTGAGGGCTCCAAGTCGCGGGTGAAGGCCGAGGAGCAGGGCCTGCGCGTGGTCACCCCCGCCGAGGCCGCCGCCGAGGCTGACGTGATCATGGTCCTGGTGCCGGACCCGATCCAGGCCAAGGTCTACGAGGAGGCCATCAAGGACAACCTCAAGGACGGCGACGCGCTGTTCTTCGGGCACGGCTTCAACATCCGCTTCGACCTGATCAAGCCCCCGGCGAACGTGGACGTGTGCATGGTCGCCCCCAAGGGCCCGGGCCACCTCGTGCGCCGCCAGTACGAGGAGGGCCGCGGCGTGCCGTGCATCGTCGCGGTCGAGCAGGACGCGAGCGGCAACGCGTTCGCGCTGGCGCTCTCGTACGCCAAGGGCATCGGCGGCACCCGGGCGGGCGTCATCAAGACCACGTTCACCGAGGAGACCGAGACCGACCTGTTCGGTGAGCAGGCGGTGCTGTGCGGTGGCGCCTCCGCGCTGGTCAAGGCGGGCTTCGAGACGCTGGTCGAGGCGGGCTACCAGCCGGAGATCGCGTACTTCGAGTGCCTGCACGAGCTGAAGCTGATCGTCGACCTGATGTACGAGGGCGGCCTGGAGAAGATGCGCTGGTCGGTCTCGGAGACCGCCGAGTGGGGTGACTACGTCACCGGTCCGCGGATCATCACCGACGCCACCAAGGCGGAGATGAAGAAGGTCCTCGGCGAGATCCAGGACGGTACGTTCGCGCGGAACTGGATCAACGAGTACAACGCGGGCCTGCCGAAGTACAACGAGTACAAGAAGGCCGACGGGGACCACCTGCTGGAGACCACCGGCAAGAAGCTGCGCAAGCTGATGAGCTGGGTGGACGACGAGGCGTGACGCCTCCGGCGCGGTTGGGCTAGTCCGGGGGCTCCGCCCCCGGACCCCTCCCGGGGCTCCGCCCCGAGCCCCGCGGGGCTGCGCCCCTCGACCCCGCAGGGGGCTGCGCCCCCTGATCCCTCCTGGGCTGCGCCCCGGGCCCCGCGGGGGCTGCGCCCCGGACCCGCAGAGGGCTGCACCCCTGATCCCGTAGGGGCTGCGTCCCTCGACCCCCTGGGCGTTGCGCTCGCGGACCCTGCCCGGGGCTCCGCCCCGGACCCTGTGGGGCTGCGTCCCGGGGGCCCTGGGCGGTTGCGACCGCGGACCCTGCCCCGGCTCCGCCCGGGACCGCGTCGGGGCTGCGCCCCGCGGCTCCCGCGCGCTGCGGTTCGGCGACCTTCCGGGGGCGTGGCCGGGAGCCTGATGGAACTCCCTTGGCCTGGCGTTGCGGCCCGGAGCGTGTCGCGGAGGCGTGGCCCGGTCCTGCGGGGGCCGCGTCCTGCGGTGCTGTCGTGGTGGTGAGTGGCCACGGTGCGGCGCGGTCCGGTGGGTGGCCGCGGGTGGTTGGCCACCTCGTATAGACCCGTGAGGGTGATCCTTACGGAACGGCGGGAGACGCGTGGTGGTCCGCCGATACAATTCGTTAACAAGCGCGTCAGGCTCACAGCGTCGTGCGTCTTCCACGCGGCATGCCATCCACTCCCTCTCTGGAGCGGCCGTACGGGACCGGCCCGCCCGAAGGACAAGTGAGGACTCCGTGAGCACAGCTTCGAACACCAAGCCTGTCGTACTCATCGCCGAGGAACTGTCGCCTGCCACCGTCGACGCTCTCGGGCCGGACTTCGAGATCCGGCACTGCAACGGCGCCGACCGCTCCGACCTGTTGAGCTCCATCACCGATGTCGACGCGATCCTGGTGCGCAGCGCCACCAAGGTCGACGCCGAGGCGATCGCGGCCGCCCGGAAACTCAAGGTCGTGGCTCGCGCCGGGGTCGGCCTGGACAACGTGGACGTCTCCGCCGCCACCAAGGCGGGCGTGATGGTCGTCAACGCGCCGACCTCCAACATCGTCACCGCCGCCGAACTGGCCTGCGGCCTGATCGTCGCCACCGCCCGCAACATCCCGCAGGCCAATGCCGCGCTGAAGAACGGCGAGTGGAAGCGCAGCAAGTACACCGGCGTCGAGCTGTCCGAGAAGACCCTGGGCGTGGTCGGCCTCGGCCGCATCGGCGTACTGGTCGCCCAGCGGATGTCCGCGTTCGGCATGAAGATCGTCGCGTACGACCCCTACGTACAGCCCGCGCGCGCCGCGCAGATGGGCGTCAAGCTGCTCTCGCTGGACGAGCTGCTGGAGGTCTCCGACTTCATCACCGTGCACCTGCCCAAGACCCCGGAGACCCTCGGCCTGATCGGCGACGAGGCGCTGCACCGGGTCAAGCCCAGCGTGCGGATCGTCAACGCCGCGCGCGGCGGCATCGTCGACGAGGAGGCGCTGGCCTCGGCGTTGAAGGAGGGCCGGGTCGCGGGCGCGGGCCTGGACGTGTTCGCCACCGAGCCGTGCACCGACTCCCCGCTGTTCCAGTTCGACTCGGTCGTCGCCACCCCGCACCTGGGCGCGTCCACCGGCGAGGCACAGGAGAAGGCGGGCATCGCGGTCGCCAAGTCCGTACGGCTCGCGCTGGCCGGTGAGTTGGTGCCGGACGCGGTCAACGTGCAGGGCGGCGTGATCGCCGAGGACGTACGGCCCGGGCTGCCGCTCGCCGAGAAGCTGGGCCGCATCTTCACCGCTCTGGCCGGCGAGGTCGCGGTGCGACTGGACGTCGAGGTGCGTGGCGAGATCACCCAGCACGACGTCAAGGTGCTCGAACTCTCCACGCTCAAGGGCGTGTTCGAGGACGTCGTCGCGGAAACGGTCAGCTATGTGAACGCCCCGCTGTTCGCCCAGGAGCGAGGTGTCGAGGTCCGGCTGACCACCAGCTCGGAGTCGCCCGAGCACCGCAACCTGGTCACCGTGCGCGGCACACTGGCGGGCGGCGACGAGGTCTCGGTCTCCGGCACGCTGGCGGGCCCCAAGCACATCCTGAAGATCGTCGGTGTCGGCGACTTCGACGTGGACCTGGTCCTCACCGAGCACATGGCGTTCCTGCGCTACGGCGACCGCCCCGGCATCGTCGGCATCATCGGCCGCATCCTCGGTGACGCCGGAATCAACATCGCCGGTATGCAGGTCGCCCGTACCACCGAGGGCGGTGAGGCGCTGGTCGCCCTCACCGTGGACGACTCCATCCCGCAGCCGGTGCTGGCCGAGATCGCCGAGGAGATCGGCGCCACCTCCGCCCGCGCGGTCAACCTGGTGGACTGACCGGCCAGTTGGCCCAGCCAGCCCGGCCCGCCGCCCTTCCGGGGCGGCGGGCCGTGGCCTGTGTGTCCGCTGTGTAGGCGGACAACCAACCGCCCTCTTTCTCCGTCTATGTGGGCGACGGGCCCCGGCAACGAGCCGGAGCCGTCACGACGAGTGGGGGAGCGCGATGGGATGGTCCAGGCGGGTGGCCGCGATGGTGTCGGGGGTCCTGCTGAGCGGCTGCGTCGCGACGGGGACCGCGTTCGCCGCGCCCGGGCCGAAGCTCGTCGTGGAGACGTTCGACAGCGACGGGGCCCGCCCCGGGGAACTCGCGGACCTGTCCCTGGAGGGGGAGCCGCGTGGGCTGAAGGCCGTGACCGCGACCTCCTCGGCGTTCTCCCGCCCGGTCACCTTCAAGTGGTCCGAGTACGGCGGTGATTACGAAGCGGTGGCCACGCTGGGCATCTCCGACAAGCCGGGTGGGTATCCGCTCGCCGTGAAGATCGGTGACCGGGTCGTGGCCCGCGACAGGCTCCGGGTCCTGCCGTCCGAGCGGCCGTCGTTCGAGGTGCAGACGCTTTACGCGCCAGTCGCCCGGCCGGGGGAGCTGATCGACGCGGAGTTCGACGACCTGTACCCGGGAGAGACCGGTACCGACTTCACCGTGCGTTCCACCGCGCTGGCCGGGCCGGTCCGGCTCGTCCACAACAACCAGTTGGACCACTTCACCCCCCGCCTGTTCACCGCCGCGCCGCATCTGCGCGCGGACTTGGCGGACGGTAGGTACGCCTTCGACCTGTACGGGCCGGATGGCCGCCGGATCGCCGAGAAGTCCCTCACGGTGCGGGCGGCTCGGCCGGGTGACAGCGACTACCTGGGCAAGGCCCGCGGCCCGGCCTTCTTCCCGCCGTTCGACATCGACAAGGCCCGCGAGCACGGCTACCGGGTTCGCGCCGGAGGAAGGGTCTACGTGCTGTGGAAGGACGCGTACCCGGACCCCGGCGAGGAGAACCGGCTGTCCGCCTCCTCCCCGGCGTTCACCCACCCGGTCAACCTCAGGCTGGACGACAGCAAGGCCGCGGACGGCGACGACCCGCGCTACTACGCCCTGGCCACCGTCCGCACCGGTCTTAGGCCCGGCACGTACCCCGTGACCGTCGTCGCGCACCACGGCCGGGTCAGGAGGACCAACTACCTGACCATCACGGCCGGTCCGGCCCCCAGGCGCAGCGTCACCGCGGGCCCCGGCACCGGCTGGCTCGGCGCGACCGGCGGCCTGCTGGCCCTCACCGCGCTGGGCGCCTACGTCGTCCACAGGCGCCGCGGGCACTGACCGCCAACTCCCCGTCCGTTCACCGCCAGTGCAGCGGGATCCGGCCAACCAGCATGGATGTCGGACCAGTTGAACACGGACGGGAAGTGGTGGCAGATGACCGGAATCCTCGACGGCAGGGCGGCCCTGGTCACCGGCGGCAGCCGGGGGATCGGAGCGGCGGTCGCCGAGCGGCTGGCGCGGGACGGGGCCGATGTCGCGATCACCTACGCGCGCTCCGAAGAGCAGGCGAAGGCAGTGGTGGAACGGATCGAGCGAACAGGCCGTCGCGGGGTGGCGCTACGGGCGGACGCGGCGGAGCCGTCCGCCGCGGCGCGGGCGGTGGAGGAGACGGTGGCCCGGCTCGGGCGGCTGGACATCCTCGTCAACAACGCGGGAGTCGGCGTGCTGGGTCCGCTGGACGAGCTGACGGCCGAGCAGATCGATCGGGTGCTCGCGGTCAACGTCCGTGCGGTTCTGCTCACTTCACAGGCGGCGGCCCGGCACCTCGGCGCGCGCGGGCGCGTCATCACCATCGGCAGCTGTATCGCCGCCCGCGTCCCGGGCCCCGGCGCGACCCTGTACGCGCTGAGCAAGTCCGCGCTCACCGGGCTGACCGCGGGCCTCGCCTACGACCTCGGCGACCGCGGCATCACCGTCAACCTGGTACAACCCGGGCCCATCGACACCGACATGAACCCGGCCGACGCGCCGGGCGCCGACGTGCAGCGGGCGATGACCATCACGGGTGAGTACGGCACCGCGCAGGACGTCGCGGCCGCCGTCGCCTACCTGGCGAGCGGCGACGCCCGGTACGTCACCGGGGCCGCGCTGTCGGTGGACGGTGGCTTCGCGGCGTAGCCAAGGCGGGATGGGCGGTCGGCGTCGCAGATCGAACGACCGCCCATCCGGCACAACGATCCCCCAGGTCGGTTCCGCCTCCCTCATCGGCCGGTGATCCGGCACCGCCCTGAAGGGGCGCGGGGAACCGCGCGACCAGCCACGACGCAGCCGCAGTCGATCGACGGCACATCGCGGCATTCCGGCGAAGCGCCTAGCATGACCGAGGGGCCGCCGAGGGGGAGGGGGAGGGCCATGCCGTTAGGTGCTCGGGTGGTGCGCGGGGTGCTGGTGGTGACGTTGGTGGTTCCGGCGTTCTCCGGATGCAACGACGTCAACCGGTCGGTGGACTGCGGCAGGTCGGCGCTCAAGATCGCCGGGGATGTGCAGGACGTGGTGGCCGCGGTCACCAACGTGGGGAACCTGGTCGACTCCGAGCGGCGCAGGCTGACGTCCGAGTCGCTCGGCAAACTCCAGCGGGACGTCAAGGACATGGCCAGGAACAGTCACAACGTCGACCAGCGCAGGGCGGCCGACGACGTGGCCAAGGCCGCTCAGGGCGTCAAGTCCGCGGCGGACAGCGGCGGTACGCCGGATGTGAAGCCGCTGGGCGACGCGGCGGCCGAGCTGTCCAAGGTGTGCACGTCGTCCTGAGCGGTCACATCCTGGCCGCCTTCAGTGCCATGTGCAGCAGCAACCGGTCGTCGCCCTCGTCGAGGTCGAGCCCGGTCAGCCGCTCGACCCGGGACAGCCGGTAGTACAGCGTCTGCCGGTGGATCGCCAGCGCCGCCGCGGCGCGGCTCGCCTGGCCCGCGCAGTCCAGGAACACCTCGGCGGTGTGGGCGAGTTCGGCGTGTGCGGGCCGCAGCAACTCGGCCACGCTGCGGTCGGCGCCGGGCGGCAGACCGGTGAGCAGCCGGTACGGGCCGATGCGCGACCACTCCGCCACCGGCCCCAGCCGCGGCTGCGCCCGCACCGCCCGCGCCGCGCCCGCCGCCTCGCGCCAGGCGTCCGCCAACTCGCCGAGCCCCGGCCGCGGTTCGCTGACCCCGGCGGCGCCCCGGGCGCGGGACGACTCCAGCAGCCGGGCGGCGGCGGCCCGGGCGGGCGTCACCACGTCCGGCGAGCGCAGCCGCACCAGCGCCGCCAGGCCCTCGTCGCGTACCGTGCACAGCGCCGCGGCGCCCGGCACGCCGCGCACGTCCGGCAGCGCGTCGGTGTCCTCGTCGGTGTCCGTGGTGTCCCAGGGGCTGACGCAGACCAGGGCGAAGGGGCCTGCCGCGCCCCGGCCGAGGGCCGCGCGCAGCACGTACTCCGCGGTCTCCCGGCGCTCCCGCGGTCCGGTGATCAGCGCCAGCAGCTCCCGGCCGAGGTCGGCCCCGGCGCGCGCCTCGGCGGCCAGCAGCGTGCCGATGCGCGCGGCGACCGACATCGCCGCCCCGAGCGGCCTGGCCTGCCCGTCGTCCAGCAGCCACACATAGCCGTAGACCACGCCCCGGTGCCGCACCGGCAGACAGATCCGGGCCCGTATCCCGGCCTGGGGGTCGGCCGGGATGCGCACCGGCGCCTGCGCCCGCGCGATGCCGAAGCCCTCGAACCAGGCGCGGACCTCGGCGGTGGAGCCACGGGTCAGGATGGAGCGGGTACGGATCGGGTCCATCGCGCCCGCGTCGCTGTCGTGCGCGCAGAAGGCGATCAGGCGGAAGTCCCGGTCCTCCAGCGTCGCGGGCGCGCCAAGCAGCGCCGACACCTCGTCGACGAGTTCCTGGTAGTCGCTGTAGTCCCCGCGCACCGGGCCATTGTCGCTCATACACGTGTATGAGGGGCCGGTCACGGATGCGTGACACCTGTCGATAGCTCACGGTGAGGGTGAAACCTAGATTTCATGGCGGAGCCACCTGCGCGAGGTGGGCACTTCGCTTGCCTCGCGGGACGCGTGAGGGCTCCTCGCACCCTTGCTCTACGCGCACATTGGAGGAGCCCCGTGCTGGGTCCCGTGTTGCTCGCCGCCTCGCGCAGCGACCGCATGCGCCGCATCGTCGCGGCCGCCCCCCTCACCCGGCCGGTCGTGGACCGCTTCGTCGCCGGTGACGAACTGCGGCCCGCCATGGCCAACGTCCGGGCACTGACCACCGCCGGGCTTGAGGTCACCCTCGACCACCTCGGTGAGGACGTCACCGACCGGGCCACCGCCAACGCCACCCGCGACGCCTACCTGCGGCTGCTGGAGGCCCTCGCCGCCGAGGGTCTGGGCAAGCGCGCCGAGGTGTCGGTGAAGCTGTCCGCCTTCGGCCAGGCGCTCGCGGTGGACGGGCACGACATCGCGCTGGAGAACGTCCGCGAGGTGGCCGAGGCCGCCACCGCCGCGGGCACCACGGTCACCCTCGACATGGAGGACCACACCACGGTCGACTCGACCCTGGCCATCCTCGACGAGCTGCGCAAGGAGCACCCGGGCACCGGGGCCGTCGTGCAGTCCTACCTGTTCCGCACCGAGGACGACTGCCACCGGCTGGCCGCCCCCGGCTCCCGGGTCCGGCTGGTCAAGGGCGCCTACAAGGAACCCGCCTCGGTCGCGTTCCAGGACAAGCGCGAGGTGGACCGGGCGTATGTGCGCTGCCTGAAGATCCTGATGGCGGGCGGCGGGTACCCGATGATCGGCTCGCACGACCCGCGCATGATCGCCATCGGCCAGGACCTGGCCCGGCGCAACGGGCGGCAGTCCGGTGACTACGAGTTCCAGATGCTCTTCGGCATCCGTACCGCCGAACAGCGCCGCCTGGCGGGCGAGGGCGAGCGCATGCGCATTTACGTGCCGTACGGCGCAGACTGGTACGGGTACTTCATGCGCCGACTCGCCGAGCGCCCCGCGAACCTCGCGTTCTTCCTGCGCTCGTTCGTCCCCGGCGCCTGACCGGGCGCCACAGCACCACCCAACGTAGAAGGAGACCCCCTCACATGGACGCCGTGACCCAGGTCCCGACTCCGGTCAACGAGCCGGTTCACTCCTACGCGCCGGGCAGCCCGGAGCGGTCCCGTCTCGAAGCGAGGCTCAAGGAGCTGAGCGAGAACCCGGTCGACCTGCCGATGACCATCGGCGGCGTGAAGCGGATGGGCGGAGGGGAGCCCTTCGACGTCGTGCAGCCGCACAACCACGCGGCCAGGCTCGGCACCCTGCGCGGCGCCACCGCCCAGGACGCGCGGGACGCCATCGACGCGGCGCTGGCCGCGGCGCCCGCCTGGCGCGAGATGTCCTTCGACGACCGTGCCGCGATCATCCTGCGCGCCGCCGAGCTGCTGGCCGGGCCGTGGCGGGAGACGATCGCCGCCGCGACCATGCTGGGCCAGTCCAAGACCGCTCAGCAGGCCGAGATCGACACCCCGTGCGAGTTGGTCGACTTCTGGCGGTTCAACGTCGCCTACGCCCGGCAGATCCTGGCCGAGCAGCCTCCGGCGAACTCGCCGGGCGTGTGGAACCGCCTCGACCACCGGCCGCTGGAAGGTTTCGTCTACGCGATCACGCCGTTCAACTTCTCGGCGATCGCGGGCAACCTGCCGACCGCGCCCGCGCTGATGGGCAACGTGGTGATCTGGAAGCCGTCCCCGACGCAGACCAGGGCCGCCGTGCTGCTGATGGAGCTGCTGGAGGAGGCGGGCCTGCCCAAGGGCGTCATCAACCTGCTGACCGGTGACGGCATCGCGGTCTCCGAGGTGGCGCTGAACCACCCGGACCTGGCGGGCATCCACTTCACCGGCTCCACCAAGACCTTCCAGTACCTGTGGAAGACGGTGGGCGCCAACATCGAGAACTACAAGAACTACCCGCGGATCGTCGGCGAGACCGGCGGCAAGGACTTCGTGGTCGCCCACCCGTCGGCCGACCCGGCGGTGCTCAAGACCGCGCTGACCCGCGGCGCCTTCGAGTACCAGGGCCAGAAGTGCTCGGCGACCTCCCGCGCCTACATCCCGCGGTCCATCTGGGACGGCGGCTTCAAGGAGTCCTTCGCGGCCGAGGTCGACGGCATCGCCATGGGCGACGTCACCGACCTGGACAACTTCATCGGCGCCGTGATCGACGACCGGGCGTTCGCCAAGAACAAGGCCGCCATCGACCGCGCCAAGGCCGACCCGACCTGCGAGATCGTCGCCGGTGGCAGCTACGACGACTCGGTGGGCTACTTCGTCCGCCCGACCGTGGTGGTCTGCACCGACCCGGGCAACGAGGTCTTCCGCGACGAGTACTTCGGCCCGTTCCTCGCCGTGCACGTCTACGAGGACGAGAACTACGAGCAGATGCTGGCGCAGATGGAGTCCGTCTCCAAGTACGCGCTCACCGGCTCGATCATCGCCGGTGACCGGGCCGCCGCCCGGGACGCCATGGACAAGCTGCGGTACGCGGCGGGCAACTTCTACATCAACGACAAGTCGACCGGCGCCGTGGTCGGCCAGCAGCCGTTCGGCGGCGGCCGGGCCTCCGGCACCAACGACAAGGCGGGCGCCGCGCAGAACCTGATGCGCTGGACGTCCACCCGTGCGATCAAGGAGACGCTGGTCCCGCCGACGGACTACCGCTACCCGCACATGGGCTGAACCCCCACCTGAACAACGGCCCCCTGGCAACCGCCAGGGGGCCGTTCGCGTGGTCGCTGTCTCAGATAGTAGGAAGTCCGAGTAATCGTGGCGACAGAACGGCGAAGTCGTCCTAGCGTTGTAAGAGCCGAACGTCTCGCTTGATCCAGCGATCGGCGGACGCGAGCCGGTGCCTTCGCGCAGGCCACCCCTGCGGCTCCCGCTCCCCGCCCCTCCGGCGCACCCCTCGCCCCCCTCGCACGGGGGACCGCAGCGTCATGGTTGGAGTTGTGCACCCATGGATGAGACCGCTCGCAAGAACGCCGCCGAAGCCCTGCAGCGCGCCCTGGACCGCCGCGACAACGGCGGAGCCACCGGACACGAGCCCCGCTGACGCACCGTAACCCCCTGACCGGCCGGGCCACTTGACCGCTCGGCCGATCGGGCGTCCAGAATGTGGATACTCCATGTCATTGACTGGGACGAGGCGTACAGTGCCGAGCATGTCCCGCAGCATCAGCCTCGCAGTGATCCCCGGTGACGGCATCGGCCAGGAAGTCGTGGCCGAAGGCCTGAAGGTGCTCAGCGCCGTCCTTCCGCAGGACGTGAAGCTGGAGACGAAGACCTACGGCTTCGGCGCCAAGCGCTGGCACGAGACCGGTGAGACCCTCACCGATGCCGATCTGACGCAGCTGAAGGAGCACGACGCCATCCTGCTCGGGGCGATCGGCGACCCGTCGGTGCCGTCCGGGGTGCTGGAGCGCGGCTTCCTGCTCAAGCTGCGGTTCGCCTTCGACCACCACGTCAACCTGCGGCCCGGCAAACTGCTCCCCGGTGTGAAGTCCCCGCTCGCGGGTGACCGTGAGATCGACTTCGTGGTGGTCCGGGAGGGCACCGAGGGCCCGTACGCGGGCAACGGCGGTGTGCTGCGCGCCGGTACGCCGCACGAGGTGGCCACCGAGGTCAGCGTCAACACCGCGTTCGGCATCGAGCGGGTGGTGCGGGACGCCTACGCCCGCGCCCAGGCCCGGCCGCGCAAGAAGCTCACCCTGGTGCACAAGAACAACGTGCTGGTGCACGCCGGACACCTGTGGAAGAACATCTTCGACCGGGTCGGCCGGGAGTTCCCCGAGGTCACCACCGACTACCTGCACGTGGACGCGGCGACGATCTTCTTCGTCACCCAGCCCGAGCGGTTCGACGTGATCGTCACCGACAACCTCTTCGGTGACATCCTCACCGACCTCGCCGCGGCGATCACCGGCGGCATCGGCCTGGCCGCCAGCGGGAACATCAACCCCTCCGGGGACTTCCCGTCGATGTTCGAGCCGGTGCACGGTTCCGCGCCGGACATCGCGGGCCAGGGCAAGGCCGACCCGACCGCCACCGTGCTGTCGGTCGCGCTGCTGCTCCAGCACCTCGGCTACCCCGACGAGGCCGCCCGCATCGAGGCCGCGGTCGCCGCGGACCTCGCCGAGCGCACCGACGCCCAGCGCTCCACCAGCGCGATCGGCGACGCGCTCGCCGCCCGAGTATCCGGCTAGCAGCCGGAAGACGACCCCCACGAGGGCCTGCCCGGCGGACATGGCACCCGCCGGACAGGCCCTTACTGCTGTGCAACGGCGATCCCGGATGCCACCATCGACCCCTGGACCGCGATCCGTGCCACATGTGCGAGTGGTTTTCACCCCCACCCCTCTCGGCGATAATCGGACAGAGGGCCGCACTAAGGGAGGAAGCTAGGACGTCCTAGCATCGCCCCGAGGCGGAGCACGCGGTCCGCCACTACCTCACGGTGAAGGACACGCACACATGACGACGCCCACGATCGAGCTCAAGCCCTCGGCACACCCGCTCTCCGACGCGGAGCGGGAGGCGATCCTCGCCAACCCCGGTTTCGGCCGCCACTTCACCGACCACATGGTCACCATCAGGTGGACGGAGGGCCGCGGTTGGCACGACGCCCAGCTCGTCCCGTACGCGCCGCTGTCGATCGACCCGGCCAACATGACGCTGCACTACGCGCAGTCCATCTTCGAGGGGCTCAAGGCGTACCGGCAGCCGGACGGCAGCGTGGCCACCTTCCGCCCGGAGGCCAATGCCGAGCGCTTCCAGGCCTCGGCGCGCCGACTGGCCATGCCCGAGCTGCCGGTTGAGACCTTCCTCGCCGCCTGCGACGCGCTGGTCAGCCAGGACAAGGCGTGGGTGCCGAGCCAGGGTGAGCAGTCGCTCTACCTGCGGCCGTTCATGTTCGCCACCGAGGTGGGGCTCGGCGTGCGACCCGCCAACGAGTACCTGTTCATCGTGATCGCCTCTCCGGCCGGTGCGTACTTCCCCGGTGGCGTCAAGCCGGTCTCCGTCTGGCTCTCCGAGGAGTACGTGCGGGCCGCGCCCGGCGGCACCGGTGCCGCCAAGTGCGCCGGGAACTACGCCGCTTCGCTGGTCGCGCAGGCCCAGGCCGCCGAGCACGGCTGCGACCAGGTGGTCTGGCTGGACGCGATCGAGCGCCGCTGGATCGAGGAAATGGGCGGTATGAACCTGTACTTCGTGTACGGGGACCGGATCGTCACGCCCGAGCTGACTGGTTCGCTGCTGCCGGGCATCACGCGGCTGTCGCTGCTGCAGATCGCCGAGGACCTCGGCTACGAGGTGGCCGAGGGCCGGATCTCGGTGGACGACTGGAAGAACGGCAACGCCGACGGCACTCTCACCGAGGTCTTCGCCTGCGGGACCGCCGCCGTGATCACACCGGTCGGCTCGGTGAAGTCGACCCGTGCCGACTGGAGCGTCGCGGACGGCGAGCCGGGCAAGGTGACGATGCGGTTGCGCAAGGCGCTCCTCGACATCCAGACGGGCGCCACGCCCGACACCCACGGGTGGATGCACCGGCTCGGCTGACGGTTCGCATGGCGGGTTGCGGTTGGTTCGGCACCGCCGGGCCAGTTGGGCGTGGTTGCTTGCCGGACCGGCAGATCTTCTCTCCGCCGCGACGGCGAGCAACCACATTCAAGGTGACCGGCGGTTAACCCACCTCATGTGGCCGTAACCGCCTTCTCCGGGACCGGAGTTGCCGCCGGAAGCGGGTGCGGGCGTCCCGCGTTCAAGACCGCGTAGGTGACCCCCGTCACCGCAGCGGACAGCAGGAAGCTGATGTCGATGCCACCGGTGAAGCGCAGCAGCGGCCCGCTGTACAGCGGAGTATCGACCTCAAGCAGCCCGACCGCCGACCCGCAGGCCCAGGCGATCACCGCCTGCACGTTCCAGCCGCCCCGGTACCAGTAGATCCCGCCGCGCGTACGGCGGTTGTACACCTGTAGCGCGTCGGCGTCGTACACGCCGCGCACCCGGCGAAAGCCCATCAGCGTGATCACCGCCCACGGGGTGCCGACCGCGGTGAGCACCAGCACGAACGAGGTCATCGCGTCCTGCGCGGCCCACGCGAAGTGGCCGAGGTAGACCAGCGCGGTGGAGACCGCCGCCACCACATAGGTGGCCTGTGTGCGGGTCGCCCGGGGCAGGATCGCGTCCAGGTCGAGGCCCATGCTGTAGAGCATCAACCCGGCGTTGCCCACCGACCCCGCCGACCCGTTGAGCAGCAGCAGCGGCAGGTACCACGCGGGGGACGCGGCCACCAGCGAGGTCGCGTAGTCGCCGCCCGCGCTGACGCACAGCGCGGTGAACGTACCGAACAACTGCGGCACCAGCAGCCCGGCGACCAGCCCGAAGCAGGTGCCCCAGAACACCTTCGGCTGGCTGAAGCGGTTCGGCGAGACGTAGCGCGTGTAGTCCCCGAGCAGCGTGATGAACGCGATCGGGCCGCTGAGCCCGGCCGAGACGGCGGACAGCAGCCAGGTCGGCCAGTAACTCCCGAGCAGGTACGACGAGCCGTGCGGCGCGGCGGTGTGGAACATCCCGAAGTACGCGACGACGCCGACCAGCAGCAGCACGGTCAGAGTGACGGTCAGCAGCCGGCTGAGCCGCAGCAGCATCCGGTACCCGAACACCGCGGACGACGCGGTGGTCAGCGCGAGTACCGCGTACACCGTCGCGTAGCTCACCGCGCCGGTGGGCAGCCCGAGCAGCCGGTGCAGACAGCCCACCACGGCGTCCCCGCCGACCCACAAGGTGAGCGCGGTGTACCCGAGCGAGAGCAGCAGCCCGATCATCGACCCCAACAGCCGTCCCCGGACGCCGAAATGGGCGCCGCTGCTGGTCGACAGGTTGGTGGCGGTGCGCAGGGACACCAGCGCGAGCGGCGCCACCAGCACCGTCCCCACCAGGGTGCCGGCCGTCAGTGAGGTGAACGAGCCCCACCAGCCCAGTCCGAAGGAGACCGGGAGCCAGCCGAAGACGATCACGCCGAGGGCGAGGTTGGAGCCCAGCAGGATGCTGATCACGTCCCGTGGCCCGCTGGTGCGCTCCGCTTCCGGGACGGTGTCGACGCCTCGTTGTTCGATCTGCATGCGCGGTCTCCCTAGCCGTGGACTTGTCGGGGAGCGTTTAGAACGCCGCTCAATGTGACTCACGCCAAGCAATCGGTCAACCCTTCTCTTCGAAGAGTTTCGTTGTTAGAGTGCCGTTCAAATCTTTGATCTTCGGCTGGGAGGAGGCGGGGGGATGCGGCTGACCCCGACGGAACGCGACCGCCTGCTGCTGTTCGGCGCCGCCGAGCTGGCGCGGGCGCGGCGGGCCCGCGGGCTGCGGCTGAACGTGCCGGAGGCCACCGCGCTGGTCGCCGACACGGTGTGCGAGGCGGCCCGGGACGGCAGACGGCTCGCCGAGGCCATCGAGGCCGCGCGCCGCGTGCTGGGGCCCGACGACGTACTGCCCGGGGTGGCCGACGTGATCGGCGACGTCATGGTCGAGGCGGTCTTCGACGACGGGTCCCGGTTGGCCGTGGTCAGCGACCCGATCAGCGGCGGCTCGCTCGGTGACGACGCGCCCGGCGCCGTGCTGCCCGGACCCGCCGACCCGCCGACCGAGCCCGCGCTGCGGCTGGCGGTGCGCAACACCGCGGCCGTCCCGATCAGCGTCACCTCGCACTTCCACTTCTTCGAGGCCAACCCCCGGCTGGACTTCGTCCGTTCGGCCGCCTACGGGATGCGGCTCGCGGTGCCCGCCGGGTCCTCGGTGCGGTTCGACCCGGGCGCCGAGGTGGAGGTCGGCCTGCTGCCGATCGGCGGCGACCGGGTGGCGATCGGCTTCGCCGGTCTGGTCGACGGACCGCTGGACGCGCCCGGCGCCCGGCGGGAGGCCCTGCGGCGGGCGGTGGCCTGCGGCTACCTGGGAGCGGAGGAGGAGCGATGATCGACAGCCGTGAGTACGCGGCCGTGCACGGCCCACGCGCCGGTGACCGGGTCCGGCTGGGCGATTCCGGACTGGTGGTCCGGGTCGAGTCGGACTCCCAGCGCCCCAGCGAGGAGTTCCTGGCCGGATTCGGCAAGACCGCCCGTGACGGACTCCACCTGAAGGCCGCCGCGGTACGCGACACCTGCGACGTGGTGATCAGCAACGTGCTGGTGATCGACGCGGCGCTGGGCATCCGCAAGGTGTCCATCGGCATCCGCGAGGGCCGGATCCACGCCGTCGGCCGCGCGGGCAACCCCGACACCCTCGACGGGGTGGACGTGGTGGTCGGCACCGGCACCACGATCGTGCCCGGCGAGGGCCTGATCGCCACCGCGGGCGCCATCGACACCCATGTCCACCTGCTGTCGCCGCGCGTGATGGAGGCCTCCCTGGCCTCCGGCGTCACCACGATCATCGGCCAGGAGTTCGGCCCGGTGTGGGGCGTCGGCGTCAACTCGCCGTGGGCGCTGCGGCACGCGTTCAACGCGTTCGACGCCTGGCCGGTCAACATCGGCTTCCTGGCCCGGGGTTCGTCCTCCCACCCGGCACCGCTGGTCGAGGCGCTCGCCGAGGGCGGGGCGTCCGGGTTCAAGGTCCACGAGGACATGGGCGCGCACGCCCGCGCGCTGGACACCGCGCTACGGGTCGCCGAGGAGCACGACGTCCAAGTCGCCCTGCACAGCGACGGGTTGAACGAGTGCCTGACCGTCGAGGACACCCTCAAGGTGCTCGAAGGCCGCACCATCCACGCCTTCCACATCGAGGGCTGCGGCGGCGGCCATGTCCCCAACGTGCTGAAGATGGCGGGCGTGCCGAACGTCATCGGCTCGTCCACCAACCCGACCCTGCCGTTCGGCCGGGACGCGGTGGCCGAGCACTACGGCATGATCGTCTCCGTCCACGACCTCAAGCCGGACCTGCCCGGCGACGCGGCCATGGCCCGGGACCGGATACGCGCCGGAACCATGGGCGCCGAGGACGTGCTGCACGACCTGGGCGCGATCGGCATCACCTCCTCCGACGCGCAGGGCATGGGCCGCGCGGGCGAGACCGTGCGCCGCACCTTCGCCATGGCGGGCAAGATGAAGGCCGACCTGGGGCCACTGGCGGGCGACGGCCCGGCCGACGACAACGCCCGGGTGCTGCGCTACGTCGCCAAGCTCACCATCAACCCGGCGATAGCCCACGGCCTGGCGCACGAGGTCGGCTCGCTGGAGGTCGGCAAGCTGGCCGACATCGTGCTGTGGCAGCCGCGCTACTTCGGCGCCAAGCCGCAACTGGTGCTCAAGTCGGGCTTCCCCGCGTACGGGGTGACCGGCGACCCCAACGCCGCCACCGACACCTGCGAACCCCTCGTGCTGGGACCCCAGTTCGGCTCATACGGGGCGACGCCCGCGGACATCTCGGTGGCGTTCGTCTCCGGTGCCGCCGTCGCCTCGGGCGACGACCGGATGCCCACCCGGCGCCGCCGGGTCGCGGTGCGCGGCACCCGCGGCATCGGCCCGGCCGACCTGGTGCTCAACTCCCGTGTCGGACACGTCCAGGTCGACGGCGACAGCGGCCTGGTCACGCTGGACGGGGAACCGGTGCGCTCCGATCCGGCGGAGCGGGTCTCGCTCAACCGCCTCTACTTCCTCTGACCGCACAAGGACACCACCCATGACCGCACTGCCCGCAGCCGACGGCTTCCGCATGCCCCCCGAGTGGGCGCCGCACGACCGCACCTGGATGGCCTGGCCCTCGTCGTCCGTCACCTTCGACGGCCCCGAGGACCTGGCCGCGTCCCGGACGGCATGGGGCGCGGTGGCCAAGGCGGTGGCCCGCTTCGAACCGGTGACCATGGTGGCCGCGCCGGGCGACGCGGCGGGCGCCCGCGCGCAGCTGGGCGGGCACGGAGTGGCGGTCGTCGAGCAGCCGCTCAACGACGCGTGGATGCGCGACATGGGGCCCACCTTCCTGGTGGGCGGTGGCCAACTGGCGGCCGCCGACTGGACGTTCAACGGCTGGGGCGGGCAGGAGTGGGCGCGCTGGGACCTGGACGCGGAGGTCGGCGCGCGGGTGGCGGAGCTGGCCGGGGCCCGCCGCTACGCCTCCAAGCTGGTCAACGAGGGCGGCGGCATCCACGTCGACGGCGAGGGCACCGTGCTGCTCACCGAGACCGTGCAGCTCGACCCGGGCCGCAACCCCGGCTGGACCCGCGAGGAGGTCGAGGAGGAACTGCACGCGTTCCTCGGCACGTCCAAGGCGATCTGGCTGCCGCGCGGGCTCACCGCCGACTACGGCAGGTTCGGCACTCGCGGCCATGTGGACATCGTCGCCGCGTTCGCCCGGCCCGGGGTGGTCGTGGTGCACAGCCAGCAGGACCCGGCGCACCCCGACCACGCGGTGTCCCGCGAGGTCGTCGCGCTGCTGAGCGCCGCCACCGACGCCCGGGGCCGCGGGCTTGAGGTGGTCGAGCTGCCCGCCCCCACCGTGACCGAGGTCGACGGTGAACCGGTCGACTACTCTTACGTCAACCACTACCTGTGCAACGGCGGCGTCGTGCTGTGCGGCTTCGACGATCCGGCGGACGAACGCAACGCGGAGATCTTCGCCCGGCTGTTCCCTGGGCGCGAGGTGGTCCTGGTGGACGCCCGTGAGATCTTCGCGCACGGCGGCGGTATCCACTGCATCACACAACAGCAGCCCCGGGTGTGACCCATCCGGCGGCACGGACTCGGAGGTCGCGGTGCCCGGACCCGTGCGCCCCAGGCGACGGCTGAAGCAGCCCCGGGAGCAGGTGATGGCCGCCGCGATGACGGCCATCGCCGAACGCGGCCTCGCCGAGCTGACGATCGCCGGGCTCGGCCGCGAGGTCGGCATGAGCAGCGGGCACGTCATGTACTACTTCGGCAGCAAGGACGAGCTGCTGCTGCAGACCCTGGAGTGGAGCGAGGAGCAACTCGGCGTGGAGCGGCGGGCGGTGCTGTCCAGGCCGGTTCCGGTGCGGGAGCGGCTGGAGGCGTTCGTGGACCTCTACCTGCCCGACGGCCCGCGCGATCCGCGCTGGGTGCTGTGGTCCGAGGTGTGGAACCGCTCCCACCCCACCGACGAGGCGCTGCGCCGCCAGCTCGACCTCGAACTGGTCTGGCACCGCGACCTGGTGGCCCTGGTGGCCGAGGGCATCTCGCGCGGTGAGTTCCGCGCGGTGGACCCGGAACGGTTCGCGATCCGGATGCGGGCGCTGCTGGACGGCTTCGGCACCCATCTGGTGGTGGGCCTGCCGGGGGCGCAACGGGAGCAAGTGCTGGGTCACGTGGGGGAGTTCGTGACGGACTCGCTGGACCGCTGACGCGGACTCAGCCTGGCCGTAAACGAACCCTGAGCGTCCGGTAAAGCCAAGGCCAAAACTCTACGCGCGTCATTCACATGTCGACGTCCAGCCATACGGTTGTCATGTCCGCGCAGTACGGATGGGCGCGGGCATCGCCACGATGCCGCATTGGTCCTCACCCCCCACAACAGGAGGAAGCATGCGCCGTAAGACCTTAGTCGGACTCGCCACCGCAGCCGTCGCCGCCTCGACGGCGATCGCGCTGATCGCCCCCACGTCACAGGCCGCCTCCGGCACGTACTCCCTGATCGTCCAGCCCGACCAGGGCATCCAGCCGATCTACGACCTGATCAACTCGGCCCACAAGAGCATCGACCTGACCATGTACGAACTGGTCGACACCACCGCCCAGAAGGACCTGGTGGCCAAGGCGAAGTCGGGCGTGAAGGTCCGGGTGATCCTCGACAAGCGCAGGCAGTCCACGAACTCCGCCACGTACACGTACCTGAAGAACAACGGTGTCGGCGTGGCCTGGTCCAGCAGCGCGTACTACTTCACGCACGAGAAGACAATGGTCGTCGACGGCACCCAGGCCGTCATCATGAGCGGCAACATGACCTCGAAGT
The DNA here is from genome assembly GCA_037034305.1 of Streptomyces sp. PLK1-5. Lineage (GTDB taxonomy): Bacteria > Actinomycetota > Actinomycetes > Streptomycetales > Streptomycetaceae > Streptantibioticus_A. Next base: position 10,397 of record JBAGJY010000028.1, on the reverse strand, counting down.
ACTACGCGGCGGACCGCAACTACAGCGTGACCGACACCGACAGCGCCGATGTCTCCGCGATCGAGACGGTCTTCAACGCCGACTACACGGCGAAGTCCGTCACCCCCGGCGACGGCGACCACCTGGTGTGGTCCCCGACCGACTCGCAGTCCCAGCTCCTCGCGCTGATCAGCGGCGCGAAGTCCAACCTGTACGTGGAGAACCAGGAGATGGGCGACGCGCAGGTGGTCAGCGCGCTGTCGGCGGCGGCCCAGCGCGGGGTCAAGGTCGAGGTGGTGATGAGCAACACGGGCAACACCTACGCCAGCGAGTTCAACTCCCTCACCTCGGCGGGCGTGAAGGTCAGCACGTACGCCGCCACGGCGTCCCTGTACATCCACGCCAAGGCGATCGTCGCCGACCAGGGCACGTCGAACGAGAAGGTCTTCGTGGGCTCGGAGAACTTCTCCAGCACGTCCCTGAACAAGAACCGCGAGCTGGGCCTCATCCTCCAGGACGCCAAGATCGGCGACGGCGTCCAGAAGGTGATAGCCAAGGACTTCGCGGGCGGCAGGACCTGGTCGTGACCTAAGCGCTCCGCTGGGAGTGCGGGCGATGTGCCGTCGGTCGTCTGCGGCACCATTGCGGCTGGTCGCGCAGTTTCCCGCGCCCGTTCAGGGCGCTGTCGACCGCAGCATTTCGCCCGGCCCGCTTGGCGCTGATGCGACGGCCCCCGGCTTCGGGGGCCGTCGCTGTTCGGCGCGGACCACCATCGCGAAGGCGGTGGTGACGCGGCGGAAGGCAGCGTGGCCGGTCAGGCCGGTGTGACTCATGCAGGCCACGTCCACCGGGGTGGAGTCGTCGGCGGGCTCCGCCGTCCAGTCGCAGCGCAGGCACTCCGCCTCGAAGGTGACGTCCGTGTCCGGATGCGGCGTGATCGTGTGGAGGACGTAGCGGAGCACCGCCTTCGCGGTCACCGCGCGCTCCGGCTTCGGGTGTTGACTTCCGTGAGGCGGGCCTTGAGTAGCTCGTCGGCGTGGAACGCGGCTTTGTGCCGACGGGCCAGGACGATCAGATCCGTTTCGCGGCTCCTGTTCCGGGCCTCTCGCACCTTGGTCAATTCGGCTTCCAGCTCCACGCATTCACGGCAACCGCTGCCTTCGGCTTGTTTGGGTTCGGTCATGAACAGCACGGTAGAGAGGGCGACTTGGGCCTGTGGTGTGTGATTCGCGGTTATTCTCCCGCCGGTCGGGCGTCTTCGGCGTGATGCTCAGGGCGCGTTCAGTGCGGCACGGGCACGGGCGATGATGCGCTGCGCTTCGGCGCCGTAGACGGCGGAGGCGTTCAGGGTTTCCCAGATCCTGAGGTAGAGGGCGATGTCCTGGGCGTCGTCCAGCCAGAGTTCGGCGTGCCAGTCCTCTACTACGACGAGGCGTTCGTCGTGGATCCAGAAGTCGTTGGCGGGAGGGACTTTCAGGGCGGCGCTGAAGGGGACGATCCCGAGGGACACGGTGTCGACGCCGATCGCGCCACTGAGGCGGTCCAACTGGGCGGCCAGTACGTCGGACGGGCACACCCGCGATCGAAGCGCGGCCTCCCACATGAGGATGTGGTACCGCTTGCCTCGCCGGTAAAGCGCTTCCTGGCGCTTTAGTCGGCCTTGCACGGCTGCGTCGATGTCGCGCGGGGACTGGTGCAAGTCCGTGTAGGCCAAGAACACGTGGCGGGCATAGTCAGCGGTCTGGAGCATGCCGGGTACAAGCACGTTTTCCCAGACGCGCAATACGGTCGAGCGTTCTTCCTCGTCATTGTGGCCGTCCTGTACGGGCCGGTGTCCCGCCGCCAGCTGCCGCCGCCATGAGCGGCTGCGGGACTCCAGTCCGCGCAGCCGCGCGACCAGCCCGTCGGCAGCGCCCGGTTGACCCGTACCTTCAGCCCATGCCCGGAGATCGTCCACCGTCGCGGTCTGTCTACCGGTCTCCAACTTGCTGACCTTGGACTGCGGCCAGCCCAAAGCATCGGCCAACTCGCGTCCGGTCAAACCACTTTCGGCGCGCAGCTCGCGGAGCCGCGCGCCGAGAGCTACTCGGGCGTGCTGAAAGTCGGTGCTCACATGGCGGACGGTACCTGAGCGACGAACTCCCTGTTCGGTGTCGCGTGATGCCAGGCGGCATCACGTACCTGACACGCCAGCAAAACCTTCACGGGATCGGTGATCAGCTCGACTTCAGTCAGGCGATCGTCATCGTCGAAGTGCAGCAGCGCGATCACCCGGGAGTCGAACAGCCAGAAGTCCTCGTCCGGAAGCTTCAGCTTCTCTGCGTCCTTCCGCCACAGGTTTCGAATGTCTTCCCCAGCCTCGACGTTCCAGCGGGCGCTGTCGAGAAGGTACCGCTGACCTAGCGTGGGTGGGTTGTCCACGATCCGGACGCGTTCGAACCGCTTCCCCTGCGCCGCGTCGTTGCGACGGGCGACCAACCAGGGGTCGTCCGGCTCCCACTCGGCTGTCCCGCTACGGGTGAAGCCCTCGAACGACGGGTCTTCCGTGTCGGACAGGTACCTGCGTCGGGTCTCCAGACGCCATGCCGTGTGCTCGTACTCCTCGAACATCTCCCCGAACTGCTCGAAGGTGATGACCTCACGCGCCCGATCCGCTTCCCGGGGCGCGAAGTCCGTAAGGAGTACACGCGGCACTACGACGAACCCTTCGCTCTCTTTGACGTTGCGCAACTGCGCCACGTCTTCAGGGTCGTTCACTGCCTCCCCTTGGACGAGCACCTCCCCAGTGTCCATGTCCTCGTAGAGCGTCGGGCAGCCGGTCTTGCCGGAGTTCGTCCCGATGAACCGCAGCCGTCGTGCCATGGGCGTATCCCCTCGTCGTCGGAAAGGTCAGCCTCAGGATGGAGCGCGGGTGGCACCGCTGTCCGGCGTGATTCTCGTTTATTCTCGCGCGTCGCTCGCGGAGGGTGAGCGCCAGGATACGGACCGCGAATCGCCCGCATTCTGAGACGCGTGTCCAAGGGGCGCGCGGCTGTGGCAGACTGCCCCCGTGTCCTTCGCCATGATTATTGGCTAGGCGCGCCGGTCCGCAGTGACCGTCGCCGGGCGGACCAGAGTCCCGGTGGCGGCGCCGTGTCCCAGACCCGCGCGCAGACCTCTCGCATCCGCGAGAGGTTTTTTCGTTTCCTGGACCAACCGCAACCGGGCAGCGAAGCGCGAGGGATCATTGGGGACAAGTGGAGTTGGTTGTTCCGTCAAACCACACACTCGACAGGAGTCCACCGCCATGACGCTGCCCGACGACAGCTTCCATGTGTTCGACACCACGCTGCGCGACGGCGCGCAGCGTGAGGGCATCAACCTCTCCGTCGCGGACAAGCTGGCGATCGCCCGGCACCTGGACGACTTCGGGGTGGGCTTCATCGAGGGCGGCTGGCCGGGAGCCAATCCGCGGGACACCGAGTTCTTCGAGCGGGCGGCCAAGGAGATCGACTTCCGGCACGCGCAGCTCGTCGCGTTCGGCGCCACCCGCCGAGCGGGGGTACGGGCTGACGAGGATCCGCAGGTCAAAGCCCTGCTGGAGTCCGGGGCGCCGGTGATCACCCTCGTGGCCAAGTCGCACGACCGGCATGTGGAGCTGGCGCTGCGCACCACGCTGGAGGAGAACCTGGCGATGGTGCGGGAGACGGTGGGTTATCTGCGGGAGCAGGGGCGCCGGGTCTTCGTGGACTGCGAGCACTTCTTCGACGGCTACCGGGCCAACCCGGAGTACGCCAAGTCGGTGGTGCGCACCGCGCACGAGGCCGGGGCCGACGTCGTCGTGCTGTGCGACACCAACGGCGGAATGCTGCCCGCGCAGGTCGCCGCCGTGGTGCGCACCGTGCTCGCCGACACCGGCGCCCGGCTGGGCATCCACGCCCAGGACGACACCGGGTGCGCGGTCGCCAACACCCTCGCCGCGGTCGACGCGGGCGCCACCCATGTGCAGTGCACCGCCAACGGCTACGGCGAGCGGGTCGGCAACTCCAACCTCTTCCCGGTGGTCGCCGCGCTGGAGCTGAAGTACGGCAGGCGGGTGCTGCCCGAGGGCGCGCTGGCCGAGATGACCCGGATCTCGCACGCCATCGCCGAGGTCGTCAACCTCACCCCCTCAACCCATCAGCCATACGTGGGAGTCTCCGCCTTCGCGCACAAGGCCGGACTGCACGCCTCCGCGATCAAGGTCGACCCGGACCTGTACCAGCACATCGACCCCGAGCTGGTCGGCAACACCATGCGGATGCTGGTCTCCGACATGGCCGGTCGCGCCTCCATCGAGCTGAAGGGCAAGGAACTGGGCTACGACCTGACCGGCGACCGCGAGCTGGCCGGGCGGGTGGTGGAGCGGGTCAAGGAGCGCGAGCTGGCCGGGTACACCTACGAGGCGGCCGACGCGTCCTTCGAGCTGCTGCTGCGCGACGAGGTGCGCGGTGAGGCCACCCGCTTCTTCCGGGTGGAGTCCTGGCGGGCCATCGTGGAGCAGCGGCCGGACGGCGTCCAGGTCAACGAGGCGACGGTGAAGCTGTGGGCGAAGGGCGAGCGGATCGTCGCCACCGGCGAGGGCAACGGCCCGGTGGACGCGCTGGACCGCGCGCTGCGCGCCGGGCTCGAAGGGGTCTATCCGGCGCTGGCACACATGGAGTTGGTCGACTACAAGGTCCGCATCCTGGAGGGACGGCACGGCACCGAGTCCACCACCCGGGTGCTGGTCTCCACCAGCGACGGGCGCGCGGAGTGGTCCACGGTCGGCGTCGGCGAGAACGTCATCGCCGCGTCCTGGCAGGCGCTGGACGACGCCTACACCTACGGGCTGATCCGCGCCGGGGCCGAACCGCAGGAGCGCTGAGCGCTCCGCTGGGGGGTGCGGCGATGTGCCGTCGGTCGTCTGCGGCGCCGTTGTGGCTGGTCGCGCGGTTCCCCGCGCCCCTGCGGGGCGCTACTCACGCCGAGTGGGTCAGTATCCGCCGGGTGACCGGCTGGGCGTAGGGCAGCCCGGCGGCGTAGCGCTCCAGCTCGTCGATCGCGGCGTGCGCCAACCGCGTCAGCTCGTTGCCGAGGGACCCGGCGACATGCGGGGTGAGCAGCACGTTCGGCAGCTCGTACAGCGGGGAGTCGGCGGGCAGCACCTCGGGCTCGGTGTGGTCCAGGACCGCGTTCAGCCTGCCGCGGACCAACTCGTCGGTGAGCGCCTCGGTGTCCACCAGCCAGCCCCGGGCGGTGTTGATCAAGGTGGCGCCGTCCGGCAGCAACGACAGCCGGGCGCGGTCGAACAGGTGCCGGGTGTCCGGCAGCGCGGGCGCGTGCAGGGTGACGATGTCGCTGCGCCGGGCCAGCTCGTCCAACTCCACCGGTTCCGCGCCGAGTCGGCGCGCCGCCCGCGCGGACAGGTACGGGTCGTACACCAGCACCCGCAGGTCGAACGGGCGCAGCAGCTGGATCACCCGGCGGCCGACCCGGGAGGCGCCCACCACGCCCACGGTGCGGCGGTAGTTGCCGAGGTCCGCGTGCCCGCCGAGGGTGTCCGGCGGGGTACGGCGGGCGCGGTACGCCTGGGCGAACCGCAGCACCCGTTTGCCGGAGAAGAGGATCGCGGCGACGGTGTACTCGGCGACCGGCCGCGCGTTGGCCGCCGCAGCGCACGAGACGGTGAGCCCGCGCTCCCAGCAGGCGTCGGTGATGTGGTCCCTGACCGAACCCCCCGCGTGCACCACGGTGCGCAGCCGGGGCATCCGGGCCAGCGCCCGCGCCGTCAGCGGCGGGCAGCACCAGCCGGTGAACAGCGCCTCGGCATCGGCCAGTCGGGCGGCGCGACCGGTGAAGTCCGCGGGGCAGCTGATCAGCAGCTCGGGGTCGAGCCGGGCGACGTCGCACAGCCGCCGCAGCGCCTCCTGCCCGAGCAGCGCGTCGCGCACCGCGCGGCTTATGGCGAGGACGGTGTGTGGACGGTCCGGCATCTGGCAAGCCTCCTCAGTCGAGGTCGGGTTCGTCGCGGATCTCCACGAACCGGTCCCGCAGACCGTCGAGTTCGAGCACCACGATCTCGTTGCGGCCGGGGCGCAGCAGCGGCCACGGCAGGTACAGGGTGCGCTGCGGGCCCCGCTCCCAGTACCGGCCGAGACAGAAGCCGTTCACCCAGACATAGCCCTTGGCGCCGCCGGGCAGCGCCAGATACGCGTCGCCCGGCTCGGTCACCTCCAAGGCGGCGCGGTGGAACACCGGCCCGGGCCGCTGACTCGTCGTACCGGCCGCCGAGGCGCCCCACGGCAGGTCGGGCAGCGGGCCGCCCAGCGCGACGGTGCGCACCGTCCAGCCGTGCACGTACTGCTGGCCGTGCCGTACCGCGGCCACCCCCTTACGGTCGCCCAGCCGCGGCCCGTAGTCGACCCGGCCCATCGACTCCACCAGCAGTTCCAGCCGGGCGCCCGAGGGGCCGACGGAGATCTGCGGGAGGTCGTCCTCCTCGTCCCGCTCCAGCACCGCGAGCGGCTGGCCGTCCAGATAGACGTGCGCCCGGTCCGCCAGGCCCTCCAGCACCAGCGGGTACTCGGTGCGCGGCCCCGGCACATGTGCCTCGTAGTGCGCCAGCCCGTGCGGCAGGCCGAGGTCCTCGAACGACGGCGGTACGGGGAAGTGCACGGCCGGAGTGGCGATGGCGTCCAGCAGGTCGAACAGCCTCACCGAGTCGGTGAGTTCGATCCGGCTGGGCGGCAGCAGTGGCGGCAGCGGCTCCGGCTCGGGCGGCGCGGCCCCGGTGAACTCGGTGAGCACTTCGCGGAACGCCCAGAACTTGGGCGTCGGCGCGCCGCGTTCGTCGATCGGGGCGTCGTAGTCGTAGGAGGTCACCATCGGCTGGTACGGGCCGTCGTGCGCGGGGCCGCCGCGGTTGGCCCCGGCCCAGGTGCCGAAGCTGGTGCCGCCGTGCGCCATGTAGATGTTGACCGAGGCACCCAGGTCCAGGATGCGGCGCAGCGTGTCGGCGGCGTCCTGCGGATCGCGCAGCGCCCGCTTCTCCCCCCAGTGGTCGAACCAGCCGCACCAGAACTCCATGCACATCGGCGGATCGTCCGGGCGGAACCGGGCCAGCTCCGCGAAGGCGTCCTCCGGGTGGCCGCCGAAGTTGACGGTGGCGACGGCGCCGGTGAGCGAGCCACCGGTGAGCGGGGCGTCCTCGGGGCCGTCGGAGGTGAACAGCGGTACGTCCACGCCGCGTTCGCGCATCATCGTGCGCAACCGGTCCAGGTACACGGTGTCGCTGCCGTACGACCCGTACTCGTTCTCCACCTGCATCATCAGCACGTTGCCGCCCCGGGTGACCTGGTGGGCGGCCAGCCGTGGCAGCAGTTCGTCGTACCAGCGCCGCACATGCGCCAGGTAGGCGGCGTCGGACACCCGCAGCCGCACCTCGCGGTCGGCCAGCAGCCACCAGGGCAGTCCGCCGTTCTCCCACTCGGCGCAGATGTACGGGCTGGGCCGGACGATCGCGTACAGCCCTACCTCGGCCGAGGCGGTCAAGAACGCCTCGACGTCGGCGATCCCGGCGAACTCGAACCGGCCGGGGCGCGGCTCGTGCAGGTTCCACGGGACGTAGGTCTCCACACAGTTGAGCCCCAGGGCGCGCAGCATCCGCAGCCGGTGCGGCCACTGCTCGGGCAGCACCCGGAAGTAGTGCAGGGCTCCGGAGAGCACGCGCAGCGGGCGGCCGTCGAGTTCGAAGCCGGACGGGACGATGCGGAAGGGCGACACGGGCGCTCCAGCGTCGGTCGGATGGTGGCACGTGCTCTCCACCGCACTCTATGGCGGCGGCCGCCACCGGGCGGGGCATCGGCGCGTGCCGGGGTGGCAGCCGCGCGGTGACCAACGGCACACGTACTGACCAGTAACGTAACCGGGTCGGCACCCCTAGAGTGAACGCCGGACGGCGCCGCCGGGACGGGCGGCGACCCGCACCCCTCGATCCGACCAGGGAGACTGGATGCGCTCTGCGAAGGACTTCTTCCGCCCACTGGCCGTCGGGGCTCCCGCCCCGGTACGGGAAGTGCCGTTCCGGCCGTCCCGGATGATCCACTTCTTCGACCCCGGCAACGAGAAGATGGCGGCGAAGATCCCCGCCATCGCGCCCACCGTGGACGTGCTGCTCGGCAACCTCGAGGACGCGGTCGCCGCGGACCGCAAGGAGGCGGCGCGAGACGGTCTGGTCAGCATCGCCAAGGCCACCGATTTCGGGGACACCCAGCTGTGGACCCGGGTCAACAGCCTTGACTCGCCGTGGGTCTTGGACGACCTGGTCACCCTGGTCACCGAGATCGGCCACAAGCTCGACGTGATCATGGTGCCGAAGGTCGAGGGCGCCGAGGACATCCACTACGTCGACCGGCTGCTCGCCCAGCTGGAGGCCAAGGCGGGGATCGAACGACCGATCCTGGTGCACGCCATCCTGGAGACCGCCACCGGCGTGGCCAATGTCGAGGAGATCGCCGGAGCCAGCCCGCGGATGCAGGGCATCTCGCTCGGCCCGGCCGACCTGGCGGCCAGCCGCCGGATGAAGACCACCCGGGTCGGCGGCGGCCACCCCGGCTACCTGGTTCGAGAGGATCCGAACCCCCAGAGCGCCGCGGGCGCACCGCGCGCCACCTTCCAGCAGGACCTGTGGCACTACACCATCGCGCGCATGGTCGACGCCTGCGCGGCGCACGGGATCCTGCCGTACTACGGGCCGTTCGGCGACATCCGGGACACCGTCGCCTGCGAGGACCAGTTCCGCAACGCCTTCCTGCTCGGCTGCGTCGGGGCGTGGAGCCTGCACCCGGTGCAGATCGACATCGCCAAGAAGGTGTTCTCTCCCGCGCCCGCCGACGTCGCCTGGGCCCGTAAGGTGATCGCCGCGATGGGCGACGGCACCGGCGCGGTGATGATCGACGGCAAGATGCAGGACGACGCCACCTACAAGCAGTGCCAGGTGGTGGCGCGACTCGCCGACGAACTGGCCGCCCGCGACCCGCAGCTCGCGGAGGCCTACGCCGCCGCTGAGAAGGAGTGACCCGCACATGTCCAACGCCAGCCCGCGACCGCGCCGTTCGGTGCTCTACATGCCCGGCGCCAACGAACGCGCCCTGGAGAAGGCCAAGTCCATCCCGGCCGACGCCCTCATCCTCGACCTGGAGGACGCGGTCGCCCCCGACGCCAAGGCCGACGCCCGCAAGCGGGTCGCCGCCGCCGCGGCCTCCGGCGAGTACGGCCACCGCGAGGTGACCATCCGGGTCAACGGCCCCGGCACCGCCTGGCACGCCGACGACCTGCGGGCCGCGGCCGAGGCCGGCCCGGACGCCGTGGTCGTCCCCAAGGTCGACTCCGCCGAGACGGTGCGCGAGGTGGAACGCGCCCTGGAGGCGGCGGGCGCCCCGGACCGCACCGCGATCTGGGCGATGGTCGAGACCCCGCGGGCGATGCTGGACGCCCGCGCGGTCGCCGCCGCCAGCGAGCGGCTCACCGTGCTGGTGATGGGCACCAACGACCTGGCCAAGGAACTGCACGCGGAACACGTCCCCGGCCGGGCCCCGCTGCTCACCGGCCTGTCGCTGGCGCTGCTCGCGGCCCGGGAGACCGGCAGGGTGATCCTGGACGGTGTCTACAACGACGTGAAGGACCTTGAGGGCTTCGAGGCCGAGTGCGTCCAGGGGCGGCAGTTCGGATTCGATGGCAAGACGCTGATCCACCCGGCACAGGTCGAGCCGTGCAACCGGGTCTTCGCGCCCTCCCCGGAGCAGGTCGAGCGATCCCGGCGGATCATCGAGGCGTTCGAGGAGGCGGCCCGGGAGGGCCGCGGTGTGGTCACCGTGGACGGCAGGATGATCGAGAACCTGCACGTCGAGGAGGCCCGCCGGATCCTGGCGGTGGCCGCGGCGGTCGCCGGGCGCTGAACCCCACAACCCCAGAATCGACCCCAGTCTTCGCCGCAGGCCAGCCGTCCCGGCCGGTCGGCCCGGCTGGTACGAACGGTACAAACGCAAGGGCCCCGTCCGCTTCGCACGGGGCCCTTTCGTCACTCCCTTCTGTGGAGTTCCTCCATGAAGTCGCTTCTGACAGTGTGAGAAGTCAACGCCAGGAAATCGGGGGTGGCGCTCGTAAGGTCGATACATGACCGTTGTGGACGAGGTGCCAGCCGACGCTAGCGATGCCCGCGGGCGTGTGGCGGAGCTGCATGCGATTCGTGAGCAGGTGCGGCGGGGGCCGAGTGAGCGGGCGACCGAGGCGCAGCATGCCAAGGGCAAGTTGACCGCGCGTGAGCGGATCGAGCTGCTGTTGGACGAGGGGTCGTTCCACGAGGTGGAGCCGTTGCGGCGGCATCGTGCTTCGGGGTTCGGTCTGGAGGCGAAGCGTCC
>JBAGJY010000027.1:0-94067 GCA_037034305.1 Streptomyces sp. PLK1-5 | reverse complement strand
ACGGCCGTTCCGACGAGTGAGACTTTAGCGGATCCTTGGCCGCTCGGTCTAATCGAGCGAATTCCGGTTCCACATTCCGAAAACACACACGACAAAGCCACGACGGCTAGTCGGTTGCGTTTGCGGAATGGTCGCCCGCGGACCGACCGGGGTCGGCGCTCACGCCGGGCAACTCGGAGAACACTACGGATGGGCCGGGCCCGTGTCAACTCGCCTCGTCGCTGTCCGACGCATCCGGGTCCACCCGGTGCAGAACGCTCGTCAACATCCCGCCCAGCGTGGCGAGTTCCTCGGAAGACAGGTCCTGCAACAGCTCCGACTCGAAGCCCGCCGCCATCCGCATAGCCTCCAGCCACTTGCCGCGCCCGTCGTCCGTCAGCTCCACGTTCACCCGCACCCGGTTGGACTCGTCGCGCTCACGGGTCACCAGTCCCTCGGCGACCATCCGGTCGATGCGGTGCGTCATCGCGGCGGGCGTCAGCCCCAGGCGCTTGGCGAGATCGCCGGGGCCGAGCCGGTACGGCTTGCCGACCAGCACGAGGGCCTTGAGCACCTCCCACTCGGCGTTGCTTATGCCCAGCTCGGCGACCTGGCGGCCGTAGGCGACGTTCATCCGCCGGTTCAGCCGCTGAAGGGCCGAGACGACCTTCTCGATCTGCGGGTCCACCTCGGGGAACTCGCGCTGGTAGATGGCGATCTGCTCGTCGAGGTCGAGCTCCGCCGGCTCGTGGGGCGGCTCGTCGGCTGCGGTCATGTGTCGAGTATCCCATGGAAGTCGTTCGCGCTTAAGTCTTCGGCCGTGTATATTTTAGCTTCGAAGTTTAGGTCTGAAGTCTTCGAGCTCGTATCCCGCGAGCTCGCGCACCAGAGGTAGGTGAGTGTGACCACGGCAATGGGCGCGGCGCTGCGCCGGATCCAGTTCGGGAACGCGCTGAGCGCGTTCGGCAACGGCTTCACGGTCCCGTTCCTGTTCGTCTACGTGGCGCGGGTTCGTGATCTTGGTGCTGTCACCGCGGGCGTGGTGTTGTGGGCTTTCGCCGCCGCCGCGCTGGTCGTGCTGCCGTTCACCGGTCGGGTCATCGACCGGCGGGGTCCGCTGCCCGTGGTGCTCGCCGGTTCCGTGGTCGCCGCGGTCGGTTCGCTGGGGTTCGGTCTGGCGACGACGGCGCCGATGGCGATCGTCTCCTCCGGAGTGCTCGGTGTGGGCATGGCGGTGATCCAGCCCGCGCTGGCCACGCTGATCGTCTGGTGTTCGAGCACCGCGACGCGTTCGCGCGCCTTCGCCACGCAGTTCTTCCTGAACAACCTCGGGCTGGGCATAGGTGGTCTGTTCGGCGGGCTGCTGGTGGACACCGCGCACCCCGGCTCGTTCACTCGGCTGTTCGCCATAGAGGCGGCCATGTTCCTGGTGCTGGCGGCCATCGTGGCGACCGTACGGATGCCGCGTACCGTCACCATCGAGGACATCGAGGACGCGCCGGAGGGTGAGCGGCTCGGCGGTTGGCGGGCGTTGTTCGCGGATCGGTCGATGGTGCAGCTGTGCGTCCTCGGCGCGGTGATGTTCTTCGCCTGCTACGGGCAGTTCGAGTCCGGGCTGTCGGCGTACGCCACCGATGTCACCCGTATCCAGCCCGCCACCTTGGGTGTGGCGCTGGCCGCCAACACGGCGGTCATCGTGATCGCGCAGTTCCTGGTGCTCAAGCCGGTGGAGCGGCGTCGGCGCACCCGGGTGATAGCGGCGGTCGGGCTGATATGGACGGTCGCCTGGCTGGCGGCGGGCGCCTCCGGCCTGATCCATGGGCACCAGATGTGGGCGACCGGGGCGATCATCTCCACGTACGCCCTGTTCGGGCTGGGTGAGGCGATGCTGGCGCCGACGGTGGCCCCGCTGGTGGCGGATCTGGCTCCGGGCCGCATGGTCGGGCTGTACAACTCGGCGTTCGCGCTGGTCAAGCAGCTCGCGTTGGCCATCGGTCCGCTGGTCGGCGGCATATTGGCGGGCCTGGGGCTGTACACGCCGTACATCGTGCTGCTGGTCGGCTGCTCGCTGGCGATCACCGTACTGTCGCTGCGGCTGGGGCGGCGCCTGACCCCCGTACAGGACTCGCCGCTGCGTGCCGCCGCCGTGGCCGCGCCGTCCGCGCAGACCGACCGGGTGGTGGCGGCGGCCTGAGCGGTCAGCCGCCGCCGGGCAGGACGAACTCGCACCAGACCGTCTTCCCGCCGCCCGGTGTCCGCCGCGAGCCCCAGGACGAGGCGATGGTCGCGACGATCGCGATCCCGCGACCCGCTTCGTCCGCGGGCTCGGCGCGCCGACGGCGGGGCAGGTGGTCGTCGCCGTCGGTCACCTCGATGATCAGCCGCCGGTCGGTGCGGCGCAGCCGCAGCCGCATGGGCGGGGTGCCGTGTTGCAGCGAGTTGGCCACCAGTTCGCTGGTGGCCAGCACTCCAAGGTCCCGCAACTCCACCGGGAACCGCCAGGACGCGAGCACCCCGGTGGCGAACGCCCGAGCCCGGGGCGCCGCTTCGACGCCGCCGAGCAGGTCGAGCGACGCGTTGCGGAACAGTTCCGCTTCGGCGCCGGTGTGCCGGGGGTGTTGCAGCACCAGTACCGCCACGTCGTCGTCATGGTCCGAGTTGACACCCAGGGTGCGCAGCAGCCGGTCGCAGACGACCTGCGGGGTGCCGCTGGCTCCGGCCAGCGCCCGCTCCAGCGCGGCGACGCCCTCGTCGATGTCCTCGTCGCGGCGTTCCACCAGCCCGTCGGTGTAGAGCACGGCGGTGGCGCCGGGCTCCAGCGGCACCGATCCGGAGGCGTGCAGCCAGCCGCCGGTGCCCAGGGGCGGTCCGGTGGGCCCCTCGGCGCGGTGGACGGTGCCGTCCGCCGCGCGGACGACGATGGGCAGATGCCCGGCGGAGGCGTAGGTCAGCCGGGCCTCACTGGGGTCGTGGACGGCGTAGACGCAGGTGGCGATCTGGCTGGCGTCGATCTCGGCGGCCAGCCCGTCAAGCAGTTGGATCACCTCGTGCGGCGGCAGGTCCAGCCTGGCGTAGGCCCTTACGGCGGTGCGCAGTTGGCCCATCACCGCGGCGGCGCGCACTCCCCGGCCCATCACATCGCCGATCACCAGGGCGGTGCGGCCCGCGCCGAGGGTGATCACGTCGTACCAGTCGCCGCCGACGGCGGCCTCGGTACCGCCGGGCTGGTAGGTGGCGGCCACCCTCAGGTCGTCGGGCTGCTCCAACTCCTGTGGCAGCAGGCTGCGTTGCAAGGTGACGGCGGCCTCCCGCTGCAACCGCTCGCTGACCCGCAGGCGTTCGGCGGAGCGCACCTGGTCGGTGACGTCGGCGGCGAAGACCAGCACCCCGCCCTCGGCGGCCTGCTCGGCCGCGGCCTTGTCCAGGGCGGTGTTCGCCAACGGGGTGCAGGTGAACGTGAAGTAGCCGTGCCGCTGCTCCTCGTCCGCGCCGCGCGCCCAGGTCACCTTGCGGGCCTTGACGGTGCGCGGGCGTCCGCTGCGCAGCACCTGGTCCATCAGCGGCAGCAGGCCGAGTTCGGCGAGTTCGGGCAGCGATTCGCGGGCCGGTTCGCCGGTTTTACGGGCACCGAAGACGTCGGTGTAGGCGTCGTTGACGTATCCGGTGCGGTGTTCGGGCCCGTAGGTGATGGCGATCAGCGCCGGGACCTGGCCGAGGACGTCGTGGACGGAGAGTTGGTCGGCCGCTGTCGGCTCGGGGTGCCGCGCTTCGCGAGCGGCGGGGACGGCCCCCGTGGCGCCGGTGGCGCCCGCGGTGGCGGTGGGTTCCGCGGCTGCCGCGGCAGCCGCCGCGCGTCGCTGTGTTCCGGGGAGCCGGGCGCTCCAGCGCGTCAGATTCACAGATTGATGCCTCGTGCTGTCGTACCGGGTGGCTCTGCCGGGCGGCCGTGGGGTAAACGCCCAGATTCTCTTCTGTGTCACACTCTGCCCGCGTCAGGCGCATGTGTCACTCTTCGCAGGTGCGGGCGTACTCGCCGTCACCGTCGCAGTGTTGGAGCGTAGTTGGCGGCGCCCAGACATCGCAGTGGTGCGCGGCATCTGCGTTGAGGTGGGTTGGTGGGCGACGCGCCGGAGTCAGGCGTCCGGCTGTCTGCCGGTGCCAGCGGCGAGTTCGAACTCCGCACGGGGGTTCTCCAGGGAGCCGAGTGCCGCGATCTCCCGTTTGAACAGCGCGGCCAGGGTCCAGTCCGCGAGGACTCTGGACTTGCGGTTGGCCGTCGGGAGGCGGCTGAGGTGGTAGACGCGGTGCATGAGCCACGCAGGGTAGCCCTTGACCTGGCGCCCGTACAGATGGGCGACGCCCTTGTGCAGGCCGAGGGAGGCCACCGAGCCGATCAGGGCGTGCCGGTACTCCTGTGGCTCGCCGCCGCGGAGCGTGGCGATGACGTTGTCGGCGAGGACTCTGCCCTGGCGGACGGCGTGTTGGGCGTTCGGCGCGCACTCGGTGCCGGGCTTGTCGGCGGTCAGGTCGGGTACGGCCGCCGCGTCACCGGCCGCCCAGGCGTGTTCGGTGCCGTCGAGCCGCAGCGCCGCGGTGACCCGCAGCCTGCCGTGCGGATCGCGCGGCAGGTCGGTGGCGGCGACCAGCGGATGCGGCTTGACTCCGGCGGTCCACACCACCGTACGGGTGGGGAGGCGCGCGCCGTCACTGAGCACCGCGATCCGCCTCTCGCAGCTGACCAGCCGGGTCTGCAGCCGTACGTCGATGTTGCGGCCGCGCAGCTCGCGCACCGCGTACCGGCCGAGTTCCGCGCCGACCTCCGGCAGGATCCGGTCGGCGGCCTCCACCAGCACCCAGCGCATGTCGTCGGGCAGCACGTTGTGGAAGTAACGGGTGGCGTAGCGGGCCATGTCCTCCAACTCGCCCAGCGCCTCGACCCCGGCGAATCCGCCGCCGACGAAGACGAAGGTCAGTGCCGCGTCGCGGGTCTCGACATCGCGGGTGGAGGAGGCGATGTCGAGTTGGGCCAGCACATGGTTGCGCAGGCCGACGGCCTCCTGCACGGTCTTGAACCCGATGCCGGATTCGGCCAGCCCGGGGATCGGCAGGGTCCGGGAGACCGAGCCGGGGGCGAGGACGATCTCGTCGTAGCGCAGCTCGGCGTCGCCGCCGCCCTCGCTGCGGGTGGCGGGCGTGGAGACGTACGCGACCCGTCTGGCGTGGTCGATGCGGCGTGCTTCCCCGACCACCACCTGGCAGCGCGGCAGTACGCGCCGGAGCGGCACGATGACGTGCGCGGGCGCCACGGACCCGGCGGCCGCCTCGGGGAGGAACGGCTGGTACGTCATGTACGGGTCGGGCGAGATGACGACCACCTCGGCCTCGCCGCGCCCGAGCCTGCGCTGCAGACGCAGGGCCGTGTACATGCCGACGTATCCGCCGCCGACCACCAGGATCCGTGCTGGCTGTGTCACCTTCCCATGACGCACCGACAAGCCGTGGTTTGTCCACAGGGCGGCGTCACGTTGTCCACAGGGCGATCACTGCTGGCTCACAGGCTCGTACGATGCTGGAAGCAGTCCGAGGAAGTACCCGATCGGGGCGGTCCGGGCGGAACCACCCTCTTCATTCTTGACTTGGGCTCAACTATGTTCGTACAGCGGTACGTCATCAGTGCGGGCAACTGCCCGGCACCGACGGGACATTGGGGGAGTCTCCGGGGGGAGACGTCACAACCGGGGGATACATATGCATATTCAGGACCCGCAGTGGGCGATGACCATCAACACTGACGGTGACGGACACGGCCGTGCCCATGGACGTGCGCACGGCCTGACGACGGGGGGTACGGGGGGCAGGGGCACACCGCTACGGGTGGATGCCCAGCGCAATCTGGAGCATGTGCTGCGGGCGGCGCGCGAGGTCTTCGGTGAGCTGGGCTACGGCGCGCCGATGGAGGACGTGGCGCGGCGCGCCAGGGTGGGTGTCGGCACGGTCTACCGGCGCTTCCCCAGCAAGGACGTGCTGGTGCGCCGGATCGCCGAGGAGGAGACCGCGCGGCTGACCGAGCAGGCCCGCACCGCCCTCGGCCAGGAGGACGATCCGTGGGCCGCGCTGTCGCGGTTCCTGCGCACCTCGGTGGCGTCCGGGGCGGGGCGGCTGCTGCCGCCGCAGGTACTGCGGGTGGAGACCAGCACGCCGGGGCTGGCCGAGGCCAGGGTCCCGCAGCAGCGCGAGTCGGTGGCGGTCGTGCCGCACGGGGTGGAGGGCCGCAGGCCCGAGCCGCCGCGGCTGGTCGAGCCACGGTCGACGGCCGGCGCGGAACACGACGGCGGCATCACGGCGCTGCTCACGGTCGTCGGCCAGCTGGTCGAGCGGGCGCGTGTGGCGGGCGAGTTGCGGCCCGATGTGGCGGTGGCCGATGTGCTGCTGGTGATAGCCACCGCGGCGCCGTCGCTGCCGGACGCGGCGCAGCAGGCGGCGGCTTCGGCGCGGCTGCTGGAGATCCTGCTGGAGGGTCTGCGCTCGCGTCCGCAGATCCGCACGGCGTAGTCGGCCGCCGGTCCGCCGTTGGGCCGGGGCGTACTCCCCGGTCCGTCGGCGGACGGTCGCCCTCGCACGGGTGAACGTTCAGGTGCGAAGCGGGAAGTCTGCTCGGACGAGTGGTTCCGGCAGCGGTCCGGCGCGCGCGTCATGGGGGGTGTGCGACCCTTGGCCGTGGCTTGGTCCGGCGGCGGGTTGTGGAGCTTGCGCGATGGGCGTTGACGGGCAGGACGACTCTCGGGGCAGTGACGGCACGCGGTCCGGCGACGGCCGGGAGGCAGGCGGCTCCGGTGGCTCCGGTGAGGCTGGCAGACCCGGCCGTGGCCTGCACCGGCGGGTGCCGGGCCAGGCTCCCGCGGGTGCGGGCGCCACGGGAGCGGCGGACGCCACCGAGCGGGCTGGCGGTGGACGCGGTGCGGCCGAGGAGTTCGTGCCGCAGCAGCGCGAGCGGTCAGGCGGTGGGCAACTTCCGCCGTCCGACGCCGAGTTGGTCGCCCGGGTGCGCGACGGTGACGACAGCGCGTACGAGGAGCTGTACCGGAGGCACGCCGACGCGGTACGCCGTTATGCGCGCGGCTGCTGCCGGGACGCCTACACCGCGGAGGACCTCACCGGTGAGGTGTTCGCCCGCACCCTTCAGGCGGTGCGCGGCGGCGCCGGGCCGGACGCGGCGGTGCGGGCGTACCTGCTGACGACGGTGCGGCGGGTCGCGGCCTCCTGGACGAGCAGCGCCAAGCGGGAGCAACTGGTCGAGGACTTCGCGGTGTTCGCGATCAGCGCCACCGACGGGACGGGCGGCGGGAGCGCGGCGTTCGGTGCCGGAATGGATCTCGGCGCCGATGTACGGGCCATGCAGGAGGCCGACCAGTCGCTCGCGGTGAAGGCCTTCAGGACCCTGCCGGAGCGCTGGCAGGCGGTGTTGTGGCACACCGCCGTCGAGCAGGAGTCACCCAGCCAGATCGCGCCGCTGCTGGGCCTGACCGCCAACGCCACCGCGGTGCTGGCACACCGGGCCCGTGAGGGGCTGCGCCAGGCGTACCTGCAGGCCCATGTCAGCTCCGCGCTGACCTCCGGGGGTGAGTGCGCGCGGCACGCGGACCGGCTCGGCGCGCATGCCCGCGGGGGCCTGCGGCTGCGCGCCGACCGGGAGTTGCGCAAGCACCTTGAGGCATGCGGGAGATGCCGGGCGGCGGCGGCCGACCTCGCCGATGTCAACGCGTGTCTCAGGGGCCTGCTGCCGGTTGCCACGGTCGGGTGGTTCGCCGCGGCCTACGCCGCGAAGGCGGCCGGGATCGCCGCGGCGGGCGCGGCTGCGGCGGCAGGCGCCGGTGCGGCGGAGGGGGCGGGCGGGGCGGCGGGGGCGGGGGCGGGGGCGGGCGGGGCCCCCGGTTCCGGTGGCGCGGCAGGTGGTTCCGCGGCGGCCGAAGGCGTCGGGATGCCCGCGAAGGTCGGCCTCGCCGCGGGCGTGGCGGTCGCGGCGGGCGGAGTGGCGCTCGCCGCCGTCCTGCTCGGCAACGACCACCACGCGCCGAAGCCGGAAGCCAGGTCCCCGCTTCGGGCCGCGCCCATCGCCCCCGGACCGAAGCCGTCCGCGCCACCCCGGACACCGGCGCCCGCCCCGGGGCCGAGCACCCCGCCGCCGGTGCCGGTCCGTGCCGCGGCCGCGAAGCCGTCCCCGGCACCGAGCCCACCGCCCAAGCCGAGCCCGAAGCCCACTCCACCGCAAGCGCGGCCGACCCCACCGCAAGCGCGGCCCACGTCCTCGCCCACCGCGACGCCGACGCCGCCACCGCTCGCGCCGCCGACCGTCTACCAGCTCAACGAGCTACCGCTGAGCGTCCTCGGGGACGGAACGGGCCCGCAGGTCCGCCCGGACCCGTTCAACTGGCTGTGGCAGCGCTACGACCTGGAGATGGGCGGCACCACCTACCCGGACGGGGTGAGCGTGCACACCCCGTCGTCCGTCGTGATCGACCTCAACCGCGCCTGCACCGCGTATGACGCGGTGGCCGGGTTGGACGACCTGTCGGCGGACGGCGGCGCGGTGCGTTTCGCGGTCTACGGCGACGGCACCCAGCTGTTCGCCTCGGGCGTGGTCACCAGGGACAGCGCTCCGGTGCCGGTGCACGCCGACCTCACCGGGTACCGGACGCTGCGGCTGGTCGTACGGGACGCGGGCGGCGGGCCGTTGCTGAACCTCGCGGACTGGGCACGGTCGCGCATCAGTTGCCGGTGACGCCGTCCAGCAGCGCGGCGACCTCGGTGGCGGTGTGCCGCAGGCCCTGCGCGTAGGCCGACTCGTACGCCTGGTCGCCCAGTGCCGCGCGGGCCTGGTCGTGCACCCGTGCCGCGTCGGCCTCCTCGGGCACCGAGCGGGGGGACGGACCGCGCAGGGTCGTCGCCGCGCCCAACGCCCGTAGCGCGTCCGCCGGTCGGCCGATCGCCAGCAGGCCGAGGGCGGCGCGCTCGGCGAAGGTGGCGAGCAGCGGTTCGGTGCACGGCGCGGCGATGCCCAGCTCCAGCGCGCGGCGGAAGGCGTCCAGCGCCTCGGCCGGTTTGCCCTCGGCGAGCAGCACGTCACCGTCCATGCTGATCAGGGCGGCGGTGAACGTCGGTGGCGGAGTGCCCAGTTCGGCATCGGCGCGCACGATGTCGCACAGCTCACGGGCTCTGGCTACATCACCCGCGCGCGCGGCAATACTGCCTTGCAGGCAGCGGATATACGTACGGGCATCCCAGAGGTCGTAGTGGTCGGCCTCCCGTTCGGCGCGTTCCAGCAGTCGCGTGGCCAGCGCGTCATCTCCCTCCCGGGTGGCCAGCTCCGCGAGCCTGGCGACCAGGAGCGGGTTCTCGGCGCGCGCCCCGAGTTCCTCGCACAGCCGGATGGACGCCTCCAGGTCGGCGCGCCCGGCGTCGTACTGGCCGCGCATGATCGCCAACTCGGCGCTGGCGATGCGCACATGGGCGAGCAGCCAGCGGTCTCCCACCCGCTCGGCCAGCCCGGAAAGCTCCGCCCAGTCGGCTTCGGCGTGGTCCAGCCCCTGCGGCATGTCGGTGATCACGTGTATCCGGAAGGTCAGTGCGCACGCGAGTTCCCAATCGCCGCCATACGCACGGCAGGTGTCCACCATGTGGTCGGTGTACGCCCGCAAGTCCCCCTGCCCGCCCAGGTGGTACGCGACGAACGGCCACAGCAGTCCGGGGAAGCGCCCGCTGTGCGGTCCCGGCTCGGCGTAGACCTCCTTCATCTGCTGGGCCGTCGCCTTGATCTCGTCCTCGGGCAGGCCCGCCCCGCCCGCCCGGTCGGCGGTCACGAAGAACCGCACCAGCCGGAGGTCCATCCGTGCCATGAACAGCGGATCGCTTCGGTACACCGGCGGTTGGCCGAGTTCGCTGACGCGCGCGGCCCACACGGTGCTCTCCTCCCGGTAGTTGCGCATCCACCAGAACCAGGCGAGCGCGGCGACCATGGCGAGCGCCGTCTCCTCGTCGCCCTCGTCGACCACCCGCTTGAGCACCCCGCGCAGGTTCTCCAGCTCGGCCTCCAGCCGGTCCAGCCAGGGCAGTTGCTCCCGTGTGCGCAGCTTCGGGTCGGCGGTTCGCGCCAGGTCGAGGAAGTAGGCGGTGTGGCGGCGGGCGGTGGCGGCGGCTTCCCGCGGGTGTTCGGCGGCGCGTTCCCGTACGTACTCCTGGATGGTCTCCAGGAAGCGGTAGCGCACCCCGTCCGGCAACTCCTCGGCCACCAGCAGTGACTTGTCCACCAGTGATCCGATGAGGTGCAGCACGTCCGGTTCGCGGATCTGCGTGCCGTCGGCGCACACCGCCTCGGCGGCGGCCAGCGTGCAGCCGCCGGAGAAGACGCAGACCCGGCGCAGTACCGTGCGTTCCCGGGCGTCGAGCAGTTCCCAGGACCAGTCGACCACCGCGCGCAGTGTCTGCTGGCGCGGCAGTACAGTGCGGCTTCCGCTGGTCAGCAGGCGGAAGCGGTCGTCCAGCCGGTCGGCGATCTGGCCGGGGGTGAGCATCCGCAGCCGGGCGGCGGCGAGTTCGATGCCCAGCGGCAGGCCGTCCAGGCGGCGGCAGATCTCGGCGATCGCCTCGTGGTCCGCCGCCGCGTCGAACCCTGGGCGCACGGCGGCGGCGCGCTCGGCGAACAGCCGGTGCGCGGTGCGCGGAGGCAGTGGTTCCACCGGCCGGACCGCCTCGCCGGGCACGCCGAGCGGTTCCCGGCTGGTGGCCAGCACGGTCACTCCCGGGCAGTGCGCGAGCAGCGCCTCGGCGGTATCGGCGGCGGCGCCGATGACGTGCTCGCAGTTGTCGAGCACCAGCAGCAGGCGGCGGTCCGCGCAGTGTTCCAGCAGCCGCTCGGTGGAGTCGGTGAGCGGTGCGGTGGCCGTCAGCACGGTGGTGGTGTCGCCGCGGCCGACGGAGTTGAGCACGGCCCGGGCCACCCCGCCCGGATCCGCGACGGGCGCCAGCTCGGCGATCCACACCCCGTCCGGGTATCTGGCCGCGAGTTCGGTTCCGGCTTGCTCCGCCAGCCGTGTCTTCCCCGACCCGCCCGCGCCGACGAGGGTCACCAGCCGGTGCAGGGCCATGTCGTCGCGCAGGGCACGCAGGTCGTCCTCCCGGCCGACGAAGCTGGTGAGGCGGCGGCGCAGGTTGCCGGTGGCGGTGCGGGCCCGGGGCGCGGGCACCTGGTGCGCTGGTGGAGGGGGGTTGAGCAACTCGGCGTGCAGCGAGCGCAGTTCGGCGCCGGGGTCGGCGCCGAGGCTGTCGGCCAGGGCGGTGCGGGTCTGCTCGTACGCGGCGAGGGCGTCGGCGGTACGGCCGACGGCGCGCAGCGCACGGATGTACTGGGCGCGGAACGGTTCGTTCAACGGGTGCTCGGCGACCAGTTCCTGGAGCTGCGGCAGGATGTCGGCGGCGCGCCCCAACGCGAGGTGCGCCTCGGCGCGGTGTTGCAACGCGGTGAGCCGCAGGGCCTCCCAGCGGGCGGCGGCGGTACGGTCCGGGAGGTCGGCCAGCGCCGGGCCGCGCCACAGCGCCAGGGCCTCGTCCAGCGCGCTCGCGGCGGCGGCCGGGTCTGCCTGGCCGAGGGCGGCGGCGCCGTCCTTCACCAGGCGCTCGAAGACGAACAGGTCGACGTCCTCGGGCTTGGCGTGCAGTACGTAGCCGGCCGGGCCGGAGCCGACCTCGTCGCGGCCGAGGGCCCGGCGCAGCCGGGAGACCAGGGCCTGCAGGGCGCCGGGCGCGTCCTCGGGTTCGTCGCCGCCCCACACCTCGTCGATGAGCACGGAGGGCGTGACGGGGCGCCCGGCGCGGAGCGCGAGGGCAGCGAGGGCGGCGCGCAGACGGGCCCCGGCGAGGGGGGTTCCGGCGACTTCCGTCGTGCCGAGGAGTTGGTAGCGCACGTCTCATTCTCCCCTGCGGCTGGGTGTGGGGCCGTTGGGGTTGAGTGAAGGGCAGTCGGTGGGCGGGTGGGGGAAACGCCGGGGTTCGGGGGCCTAGTGGGTGGGCGGCAAGGAAATGGCCCGGAAGGCCAGTGCGAGGGCTCCGGGGGCGTCCGGTCCGGTCCAGCACGAGCCGCGTCGTGCCAGCAGGCGCCGCAGCCAGACTTCCGTGGCGACCAGTTCCCCCAGCCCGTCGAGCGGCAACGCCTCCCCGTCCGCCGCGGCGCGCAGCGCCCCGCGTACCACCCGCGCGTCGACCAGCCCCGCGTCGGCCAGCAGGGGCGCGCTGAACAGGTCCGTCAGGTCGTCGACCGCGGCGCGCAGCCCGACCCGTACCGCGCCGGAGGCGTTGGGCGTGGCGCCCCACCCGGGCGGCAGATCGCGCACCCCGGCTCCGGCCAGTACCGCGCGTAGTACGCAGGCGCGTGCTCCGGGCCGTACCCGCATCGTCTCGGGCAGCGCCTGCGCCGCCCGTACCACCTGGTTGTCGAGGAACGGCGCATGCAGCCGCTGGCTGCGCACTTCCACCGCCTGCTCGAAGATTCGCAGGTCGGCCGCCGCGCGGGCGAGCGCGGCACGGGCCCGCCGCTCGCCGGGACGGCCCACGGATCCGGGCCGGGCCGCCGCGTCGGACAACCGAATCGATACTTCGGCGAGCGCCTCCCCGGTCAGCCAGCGGGCCGCGGGCCCGGGGCGGCACCAGGTCAGCGCCGCCAGCGACGCGGTGAGCCCGCCCGCGCCGATGTCGTCGAAGCGCCGCGCCAGCAGGCGCCCCGCCGCGTCTTCCACACCTTGTTGATAAGGCGTGCGGGCGAGCCGCCGCGCCGCCCGGTACAGCGTCAGCGGGATGAGCGCCGAGCGCGCCGACGCTCCCTCGGCGCGTGCCAACGCGGCGGCGGGGCGCAGGAGATGACGTCGGTTCCGGTCCAGCAGCAGGTCGGCGAGGCGCGCGGGGTGGGCGTCGAGCACATGGCGTGCGCCGTGGCCGATGAAGTGGTCGGCGCCGCCCGCCGCGAGCCGCCGCCGATGCCGTTCCGCGGTGGTGAGCGCGGGGCCCGGTTCGTCGGTCAGCGGGCCGCTGTCCAGCAGGTCCGCGAACGGCAGGGACTCGGCGCCGCCGGGCACTACCACGTGGTGCAGCCGGGGGTCGGCGGCCATCCTGCGGGCCCGTTCCAACTCGGCGGCGCGGCCCTGCTCCTCGCTGGTGGCCAGGTCGTTGAAGGTGACGGCGCGCAGCCGCTGCCCGGCTTGCGCCCCCAGTCCGATCGGCGTTCCCGGCAGGCCGGGCAGCCCCGCGGCAAGCAGCGCGAGGGTCGCCGAGGCACTGCCGCCGGACAGGTCGGCGCCGATCCCGGGTGCGGGCGCGTCGCCGGGTTCGGGCACGTAGCGCGGCTGGTCCAGCCGGGCGCGTACCGCTTCGACCAGCGCGTCCCGTACGCCCGCGACCGCCTGCTCGGCGTCGGCGACGGAACGGGAGGCCCCGACCGCCAGGGAGGCGTGCGGCTCGTAACCGGTGACCTCCGGAACGCCCTCGCGCAGGATGAGCGCATGACCGGGCGGCACCCGGCGTACGTCCTGGTACGGAGTGCCGTTGCCGAGCGCCTCCGGCGAGTCGGGGCAGGCGAGTTGGGCGGCGAGGTGGGTGACGTCCAGGCTCGCCTCGATGAGGTCGGCGAGCGGTAGTGCGGCGGTGGCGTAGGCGGTGCCGCCCGCCCATGGGGTGTGGAAGACCGGTCGGGCCCCGGCGAGGTCGGCGACGATCGTGGTGCGGCGCCCGATCTGGAGCACCGCGGTGTAACTGCCTGCCCACATGGTCAGATGGCGCAGTGCGCCGCCGCGCGCCGCGTAGAGCCCTATGCGCAGCGCGTCGTCGCTGGCCAGGCACCGGCCCAGTACGGCGAGCCGGGCGGTCACCGGGCCGCCGCCGTTGCGCTGCCCGGTGCCGAAGCCGGGGGTCGTGCCGTACGCGCTTGCGTGCGCGCCGTGTGCGCCGTTGCCTCCGGGGCGTGTCGGGTCGGCCGTGATGACGCGGATCTCGTCGGGGCGCCAGTCGCCGACCGCCCACAGTGGATCGGGGTCGCCCCACAGGAGTTGACCGCCGACCGGTAGCAGGGTCCGGCCCGCGACGACGGATGATCGCGCTACGGCGCTGCTCCAACCCACCAACCACCGCATCGCAGCCTCCACCGGCTGTGGACAACTGGCCTCGCACCACCGCGAACTGCCGCCGCGTCAGGGCCCGGACAGATCTCCGTTCGGGGAACATCAGGGCTCTGCTCTGGGAACATGCTGCCACGGAGTGGAGCGTCGGGGGGCGTACGGGCGCATGGCGAAGCGCCGGTCCGCGCCGCCGATGCGGACCGTGTGGCGGTATGGGCGCTATGTTCCGTCTGTCGTATGCCGGTTGGCGTATGCCCCGGGCCGGGTGCCGCATGGCGCGGGAGACGCCGATCACGTTCGGCGCGGCGCGCGTCGGCCCGCGTGGCGGTTGAGCGCCGGTATTGGGCCAGCGCGCCAAGCCCCGGCATGAGACTGCCCGTTCCGGGCCTCCCCCTCCGCGGTCCGGAACGGGCAGCCCGTCTCAGTGCCCTGACCTGCAATCCCCAAACCGGCGATTTCGCGCCAACATCACGCGGGCAGCCGGGCGCCGCGCACGGGCCAGCACTCAGTCCGGGAGGCGTCGGCACGCCCCCCGGACCGGTTCCGCCACCCGCGGGGAATGAGGCAGCGGTGTCCCCTGGCCCACCATCGACAAATCCGAAGCCGCAGTCTCGACGGCAGGCCGACCCACGGCCCCATGCAAGCGTGGTCACCCCCTTCCGCACAGAGCGCACGGAAGGGCGCACAGCCACACACTCCGGGAGCACGTACACCAGTGCGGCGCAGGAATCTCGCCATCCGGGACAACTCCTCTTAACGGTCGGGATCCGGCGAACTACGCTGGGTGTACCCGAGGAGCGGGCGTCCCGGTGGCTCGGGTCTCGGCCCATGCCCTGCGACGGGCGTCGGCGGTCGCAGGACCCCGGCGGCCAGCGGGTTGAGCGGTCCGCGGCCCGCGGCGCAGGGGGCGGCGAGCGGGACGAGGAGTGCGCATGACGAGGGAACACCGCGGGCCCAACGAGAAGCTCGGCACCATGCTCGCCCTGGCCGGGATCAGTAACGCGGGGCTCGCGCGCAGGGTCAACGACCTCGGAGCGCAACGGGGGTTGACGCTTCGCTACGACAAGACGTCGGTCGCCCGCTGGGTGGCCAAGGGGATGGTGCCGCAGGGCGCGGCGCCGCATCTGATCGCCGCCGCGATCGGCAGCAAGCTCGGCCGCCCGGTGCCGCTGCACGAGATCGGCCTCGCGGACGCGGATCCGGCGCCCGAGGTGGGGCTCGCCTTCCCGCGCGATGTGAGCGAGGCGGTGAAGTCGGCGACCGACCTGTGGCGCCTCGACCTCGCCGGTCGCCGCGACTTCCTCACCGGCTCCTTCGCGGTGACCGCGTACGCGACCCCGGCGTCCCGCTGGCTCATCACCCCCGCGGATGGTTCCGTGGCGCGGGAGTTGACGGAATCCGGGGCGGCGAGGGTTGGCCACGCGGACGTCCGCAAACTGCGTGAGGCGGCCGACGACGCCCGCCGCTGGGACTCCAAGTACGGGGGCGGTGACTGGCGTTCCGGCATGGTGCCGGAGTGCCTGCGGGTCGAGGCGGCGCCGCTCCTGCTGGGTTCGTACAGCGACGACGTCGGGCGCTCGCTGTTCGGGGCCACCGCCGAACTGACCCGGCTGGCCGGATGGATGGCGTTCGACACCGGCCAGCAGGAGGCCGCACAGCGCTACTACATCCAGGCGCTGCGGCTGGCCCGCGCGGCGGCCGATGTGCCGCTCGGCGGCTATGTGCTGGCGTCCATGAGCCTGCAGGCGATCTACCGCGGCTTCGCCGACGAGGGCGTGGACCTCGCCCAGGCCGCGCTCGAACGCAACAGGGGGCTCGCGACGGCCCGCACGATGAGCTTCTTCCACCTGGTCGAGGCCCGCGCCCACGCCAAGGCGGGCGACCCGCAGGCGTGCGGGGCGGCGCTGTCGGCCGCCGAGGGCTGGCTGGAGCGGGCCAGGGACGGTGACCCGGATCCGGCGTGGCTCGGCTTCTACTCGTACGACCGGCTGGCCGCCGACGCCGCCGAGTGCTACAGCGACCTGGGGGTGCCGCGGCAGGTCAGGCGCTTCACCGAGACGGCGTTGTCCCGCCCGACCGAGGACTTCGTGCGCTCCCACGGACTGCGCCTGGTGGTCTCCGCGGTGGCGGAACTGGAGTCCGGCAACCTGGACGCCGCCTGCGCCGCGGGCGCCCGCGCGGTGGAGGTCGCGGGCCGCATCTCGTCCGCCCGCACCACGGAGTACGTCCGCGACCTGCTGCACCGCCTGGAGCCCTACGGCGACGAACCCCGAGTAGCCGAACTACGCGAACGCGCCCGCCCCCTAC
The DNA here is from genome assembly GCA_037034305.1 of Streptomyces sp. PLK1-5. Classification (GTDB taxonomy): domain Bacteria; phylum Actinomycetota; class Actinomycetes; order Streptomycetales; family Streptomycetaceae; genus Streptantibioticus_A. The sequence goes on along the minus strand of JBAGJY010000027.1, from coordinate 77,625 downwards.
TCGCCGCCCCCGCGTAGCCCGCGGTGACGGCGCCACGGCCCTGGCGCCGCCGCCAGCGGCCCCAAGTCGCCTTCCGCCACGGCGAGTCCACCGGCGACACGCTGAGCCCGCACAGCCGCGCCACACGGCCGTACGCGCGGGCCCCCGGCGGCGGGCGGCAGGCGGCCGCCGGGGTCCACGGCCGCCGGTTGGCGGTCGGTCGTGCGGGGGGTGCGGGCACGCATACCGGCGGGGGTGGTCGGGCAATGCCCCGGGGTCCAGGGACGCAGTGCCGCTGGAGGTTCGGGGCGCAGCCCCGCCAGGGCGCAGGAGCGCATCCCGACTGGACGTTCGAGGCCTCAGGCCACCTCCGCGTCCAGACCCGCAGTGCCGCTGGGGGGCCGGGGCGCAGCCCTGGGCCGGGGTGCAGGGGCGGAGCCCGGCCGGGTTCGGGGGCGGAGCCCCCGGGGGCGGGGCGCGGGGCGCAGCCCCGTACGGACGGGCGGGTGGGAAGAAGGCCGTGGGAACCGAACCGTACGAGTGGGCGGGTGGGAAAGAAGGGGACGCTGTCAGTGCCCCGGTCCATGATGGAACCGCACCACACCTGGCGGACGACCCCACGCAATCGGAGGTGACGCGATGGCGACCGCAGACGCCGTGCTGGTGATCGGCGCCGGCATCATCGGCCTGTCCACCGCGTACGCGATCACCCGCGCCGCCCCCGGCACCCGGGTCACCGTTCTGGAGAAGGAGCCCCGCCCGGCCCAGCACCAGACCGGCCGCAACAGCGGCGTGATCCACAGCGGGATCTACTACCGCCCGGGATCCCTCAAGGCCCGCTACGCCGTGCAGGGCGCGGCGGAGATGGTCAAGTTCTGTGCCGAGCACGACATCCCGCACGAGGTCACCGGAAAGCTGATCGTCGCCACCGACCGCGCGGAACTACCGCGCCTGCACGGCCTGGTGCAGCGCGGCCGGGAGAACGGCATCCCGGTGCGCGAACTCGTCCCGTCCCAGATAGCGGATCACGAGCCGCACGTGCGCGGCCTCGCGGCCATCCATGTCGGCACCACCGGCATCTGCGACTTCCGCGCGGTGAGCGAGACCCTGGCCCGCCTCGCCCAGGAGGCGGGCGCGGATCTGCGCTACGGCCGCCAGGTTCGGGCGATCACCCAGCGCGGCGGCGAGGTGATCGTCTCGACCGCCGACGCGGAGTTCCGCGCCAAGGTGCTGGTCAACTGCGCGGGCCTGCACTGCGATCGTGTCGCACGCCTCGCCGGTCTTCGCCCGGCGATGCGGATCGTGCCTTTCCGCGGCGAGTTCTACGAGTTGGCGCCGTCCGCCGCGGACCTGGTGCGCGGACTGGTCTACCCGGTGCCGGACCCGGCGTTCCCCTTCCTCGGCGTGCACCTCACCAGGGGGGTGGACGGCGCCGTCCACATCGGCCCCAACGCGGTACCGGCGCTGGCCCGCGAGGGCTACGACTGGCGTACGGTCAGCCCACGCGACCTCGCGCAGACCGCCGTCTTCCCCGGTACCTGGCGGATAGCCCGCCGCCACTGGCGGTACGAGGTCGACGAGATCCGCCGTTCGCTGTCCAAGCACGCGTTCACCCGCGCCGTCCAGCGCCTGCTGCCCGACGTGCGCCCGCAGGACCTGATACCGGCCGCCTCGGGCGTGCGCGCCCAGGCGGTACTGCGCGACGGCACCCTGGCCGACGACTTCCTCTTCGCGGGGACGGGCCCCTTCGTCCACGTGCTGAACGCACCGTCCCCCGCGGCGACCGCGTCGCTCCCCATCGGCCGCGAGGTGGCCCGGCGGGCTCTCGCGGCGATGGCCGCCGGGTAGCGTCGCGTGCCCGCCGGGGGGTCGGCCCCGGATCTCGGTGCCCCGGGCCTTTTCCGCCGCCCCCGTAGAATTGGGGGCACTGTGTCTGAGTCCCGCACCCCCACGTCCACCGTCGACGTCGAGAACATCCACGCGCCCCGCGAGGGCAAGCCGCCGATGTTCCCGAACGGTCCGGCGGCCCGTCCGCATCCCGACGCGCACCACGAGCAGCGGATTCGCACGTTCCACCCGCGCCGCGGCCGCGTGACCGCCGCACAGGGCGACGCGATCAACCGGCTGTGGCCGCAGTGGGGCCTGGACATCGACGGCACCCCGCTCGATCTCGCGGCGCTCTTCGGCACCGCCGACCTCCCGGTCACCCTGGAGATCGGTTTCGGCATGGGCGACGCGACGGCGCAGATGGCGGCCGCCGACCCGGCCACCGGCATCCTCGCGGTGGACGTACACACCCCTGGCCAGGGCAACCTCCTCTGTCTCGCGGAGCGAAACGGCCTGTCCAACATCCGGGTGGGCAACGGCGACGCGGTCATCCTGCTCCGTGACATGCTGCAGCCCGGCTCGCTCGCCGGCCTGCGGGTCTTCTTCCCCGACCCCTGGCCCAAGGCCCGCCACCACAAGCGCCGGATGATCCAGCCGGAGTTCGTCTCGCTGGCCGTCTCCCGGCTCGCCCCCGGCGCCGTCGTGCACTGCGCCACCGACTGGGAGCCGTACGCGGAGCAGATGCTGGAGGTGCTCAGCGCCGAGCCGGAGCTGCGCAACGCGTACGACGGCTACGCGCCCCGTCCGGACTTCAGGCCGATGACCAAGTTCGAGCGGCAGGGCCTGGCTAAGGGCCACGTCGTCAACGACCTGCTCTTCATCCGCCGCTGAGCCCACGCGGGCCGCACCTGCCCCGCCCCGCCCACCGGCGAACCGCGGCCCGAAGGGGCGTCGCGCGCACCGCCCCTTCGGCCTTAGGCTCGACGGGTGTACTCGCACCCGCATTCGCCCGGTCCCTCCGGATCCCAGCACACCGGGCCGAACGGGTACGGGCCCACCGGCCCGGCCTACCCGCCCCCGGGAACGGCCTCCTTCCCGGTGACCGGTGCCACCCCCGCGATCCCGGGCGCCCACCCGGTCCCGTCCTACGAACAGCAACCGCAGTTCGCGCTGCCCAAGCGCTGGCGTTACAAGCCGCGCCGGGCGTTCTGGGAGAGCAAGGCGCTGCGCGCCGGAGCGTTGATCGCCCTGCTGGCACTGTGCGGCCTGATCATTTTGGCGATAGTGCGCCAACAGACGGGCACCGAGGGCTTCCTGGTCGGTGTGGCACTGGCCGTCCTACCGGTTCCGCTGCTCGTCGGAACGTTTCTGTGGGTGGACCGCGTGGAACCGCAGCCGTGGCGGAACCTGGTCTTCTGTTTCGCCTGGGGCGCCTGCGCGGCGACCCTCGTCGCGCTGCTCGCCAACAGTTACGCGACGCATCTGCTGGCGACGACGTTCACCTCGCACCCGGGTGACAGCGACACCTGGGGCGGCACCTTCGTCGCACCGCTGGTCGAGGAGACCTGCAAGGGCACGGCGGTGCTGCTGATCTTCCTGTTCCGCCGCCGTGATGTGCAGGGCATCGTGGACGGCGTGGTGGTCGCCGGGATCACGGCGACCGGCTTCGCGTTCACCGAGAACATCCTCTACATCGGCAACGCCTTCGGTGAGGACCAGGTGCTGGGGTCAAGCGGCCTGGGATCCACGACGATCGCCACGTTCTTCATCCGCGTGATCATGTCCCCGTTCGCGCATCCGCTGTTCACCAGCATGACCGGCGTCGGCTTCGGCGTAGCGGCGATGAGCCGTCGCGGCCAGGCCCGCCGCTGGCTGGCACCGCTCGGCGGCTGGGCGATAGCCATGCTGCTGCACGGCATATGGAACGGTTCGTCGTCGCTCGGCCAGTTCGGCTTCCTGCTGATCTACGCGGCCTTCATGGTCCCGGTCTTCACCCTGCTGGCCTGGCTCGCGGTGTGGTCGCGCGGCAACGAACTGCGCACGATCCGCGCCCAGTTGCCGGTGTACGCGATGGCGGGCTGGCTCGCGCCGCTGGAACCGGTCGCCCTGTCCTCGATGAAGGCCCGCAAACTCGCCCGTGACCTGGCCCGTGGCTCCCGTGGCCCGGTGGCGGCCCGTACGGTGCGCGAGTACCAGTCGTTCGCCACCTCGCTCGCGTTCCTGCGGGCCCGCGCCGCACGTGGCGACGCGGACCCGGACTTCACCGTCCGCGAGCAGGAGCTGCTGCACCACATGTGGCAGCGCAAGGCCCTGGCCCAGCCACTCCTCGTGCAGGCCGCGTACTCGGTGCTCCCGCCGGTCCCGCCCGCCTGGCCCGGCCCGCAGTTCCCGCCCCCGTACCACGGCCACTACGCCCCGCCCCGCTGATCTCGGCGCCGCGCGGCAACCCAGCCGGGCAACTCCGCCAGCCCACCGAGCCGAACGTCGGCGCCGCCGTCCGGCCCCCGCTCGATGAACCCCCACGGCCCGCGCCGCAACAGCCCGGCCCGCAGACCGACGCGCTTGGCCGCGACGACGTCGTTGTCCACCCGGTCCCCCACATAGAGAATCCCGCCCGCCTCGCACGGCGCCGCGTCGACCACCCGCTGGAAGAACGCCGGATCGGGCTTGCTCACGCCCCACCCCTCGCTGGTGGCGACCAGATCCAGCGGCAGACCGCATGCGAGGAGATCCCCGTGCGCCCGCACCGGCTGGTTGCCCGCGATTCCCACCCAGATCCCGGCCCGCTTCAACTCGGCTATGCACGGCCGGACATCGGGGTAGAGGTCCTCACTCGCGAACCCGCACGACTGCCCCGCCGCCGTGCGCCTGGCGTCCTCAACCTGCCAGTCGAAGTCGTCCCGGAACAACCGCATCGCGCAGAGCAAAGGCTCCCCCCGCGCGACGGTGGCCCCGACGACCGCCGAGAACGTGTGCCGCGGCACCCCCAACCAGTCCGCCCACCCCGCGAAGACCGCCGTCTCGTCCACCAACGTCTCGCCGACGTCGAACACCACCGCGTCAATCATGATCGGCAGCCTAGGGCCCGCCCCATGTGCGGCGCCCGCCCCCGTCGCCGACCGGATTGTCAGTGCCCCCCGCTAGAGTCATGACCAGTCGAACTGGTGCTCCACGGGGGTGAGTTCACCAGTCGGCGCGTTGGACGTGCGCTATCACACGGGGGAATCATGAGGACACGTACCGCGGCCGTGCTGCTGGCCGTGATCGCGGCCGTGGTGGCCGTGACCACCGCTCCGGCCGCGTCCGCGGCCCCGGTCTACTCGGGGCGCGGCTGGGCGATAGAGACCAGCTGGGGCATCCACTCCGTCGACCGGTCGAAGCCGTACACCTTCACCTTCACCTCGGCCGCCGCCCGGGACCGGCTGACGCCGTACATCGCCCCGGTGCTCGGCCAGTTGAGCAGCGCCACGGGGGCGAAGTTCGTCCTGAGCCGCACGGTGGAGAGCTTCACGGGGAGCTGCCCCACCAAGCACCATCTGCTGATGAGCCTCGACTACCGGCCGCTGAACGGGCAGAAGGGGATGAGCCGGGCGCTTCCCTGCTACGACACCGTCGACCACTCGGCGTTCGGCGGCATAGCCAAGATAGACAGCGAGTACTGGACCCCGGCCTGGAAGGACCCCAACTGGTGGAAGGCGAACGCCGTCGTCCATGAGATAGGGCACCTGGTGGGCCTGGACCACCCGAACGCCAAGGACACCAAGGGCGATGACGTCCCGTTCAGGTGCGTCACCGACGCCCAGGGATTCCGCCCCCTGATGTGCAGCCCGAACGGGGGCTACAGCGGCGGCCGCGGCGGGCGGTTCACCGACTTCGACCTGGCGGGGCTCAGGCAGCTCGGGCGCAACTGGGCGGCGTGACCGGCAAGTTCCGGCCCACCCCGCAGCGACATATCGGGCGGGGTTAGTCTCAGGAACCACACAGGAGTTCCTTGAAACGGGAGGTAGCGCGGATGCCCAGGATTCCGGGTTCCGTGGTGGCGGCGGCCGGGCTGGTCGGCGGTTACGGCGTGGCGCGTTGGACCAGGAAGCGGCCGCTGGGCGGCGCCGCGCTGGCGGTGGCGGGCGCCTTCGCCGCGCGGGACTGGAACGGCAAGGCCGGGCTGAAGACGGCCGCCACGCTGACCGGGCTGTACGCGGCCGCCGCCGCGGGTTCGCACCCGCTGGCGAAGAAGGTCGGCGCCTGGCCCGCGGTCTTCACCGCGGCGGGCACGGTCGCGGCCGCGGGCTGGATAGCCGCCGACCGCAGGTACTGAGAAGTGGTGCGCCGACGGCCCTGGTGTCGGGGGATGGCACCGGGGCCGTCGGCGGCTCATGGACGCGTGAGCGGCGCGGCGTTGACCATGCGGCACGGTCGGGCGTCGCCGACCGAACAGTGGTGAACGGGCGCTCAGTACACGTTCTTGTTGAATGTTATACCGAAACGCCGTGGTCTCGCAGCCAGGGCAGCGGATCGACCGGACCGCCACCGCCGGGCCGGACCTCCAGGTGCAGATGCGGCCCGGTGACATTGCCCGTCGCGCCCACCCGGCCGATGACATCGCCGGTGGTGACCTTGCCACTGGTCTTCACCATCGAGGACAGATGGCAGTACCACAGCTCCGTGCCGTCATCGAGCGTCAGCACGATGCGGTAGCCGTACGAGCCCGCCCACCCGGCGGAAGTGATCGTGCCACCGTGGACGGCCATCACCGGAGTGCCGGTCGGTGCGGCGAAGTCCTGTCCGGTGTGGGTGGCCGCCCACAGCGAACTCGACTCGCCGAAACCGGCGGTCGGCGTGGCGGACATGACAGGTTTGCCATAGCTGGTGGCGAGTTGGGCGGTGCGCTCCGCCTGGGCCCTGGCGGCGGCGTCCTCGGCCGCCTTGCGCCGGGCCTCCTCCTCGGCCTTCTTCTTGGCCACCTCGTCGCGCACCTTGCGGGCAGCGGCCTCCTTGGCGGCGGCCTCCTCGGCGGCCTTGCGTTCCGCCTCCCGTACGGCGGTGTCGGCGGCGGCGCCTTGCGTCTGGGCCTGCGCCAGGATCCGGGTGCGCAGTGACTCGCCCGCGTCCGGCGACGCCGCGGGGGCGGCGGCCGGGGGCTGCTCGGCGGTCGGCCCGCTGACGGCCTGCACCACCTGCGGCAGCACGTCGGGAAGGGAAACCGGAATGGAGACAGGAGACTTGCCCTGGGCGGCGGCCACCCCGCCCGCACCCACCGCGGCTATCGCGGCGACGCCGATGACCGTCGAACCACGCGAGACGGAGCGCTGCTTGGGGAGTCGGTGCCGACCCCCGTCACCGGCGGACGGGTCGGCCGGGATGGCCATGTCGGCCGAGGGGGCGGAATCCGCGAGCGCGGGCTGCTGCGACGCCACTGGTGGCGCACTCCTTTCCTTCCTTCACGCCTACCGGGTTAGCTGACGGGTTCGGAAGCAGGAAGGTCTCCTACCGGCCTTGGCCGGATTCACCCCAGAGGATGGGTCCCCGGTTCCCGTGCTTCAGCGCGGGATTCGGCGTTGCGTTATCGAACGTTAATAGACCCGGCGGCTTGTTTCCAACCCGTTCGGGGAAAGCTGTGTCCGCCCGCACGGCGGCGCGCTGTCCCTGGCGCCCGCCCGGCGCCCGGCCGTGAGCACCGAGCGGCGGTAACGGCCCGGCAGTCGGGCGGTGAACAGTGCGTCAACCACGGTGAATCGCCAGGACCCGGCGGAACGTCAGCCTGCCCCCGCCCGTCTACTACGTCGTGAGTCTCACCGGCACGTTGTTCTTCGTCGTCCTGATCGCGGCAACGGTACTGATGGTCCTGGCCACCTTGCTGCTGTGGTCCCGAGTCCCCGGACCACGGCCGGTCCGCTGGCTGTCCCGGCTGACCATGATCCTGCTGTGCCAGTTGACGGCGATCTCCGTGGTCGCCGCGTGGATCAACACCAGCTACGGGCTGTACGCCTCCTGGTCGGACCTGTTGGGCACGAACAGCAACGCCAACGCCGCCGCCATGCCCGGGCCGCCCGCCTCCCAGGCGAAGTTCAGCCGAAGCGGAACCGGAATCCTGGACACGTACTTCCACGGTGCGCACTCCAAGCTCTCCGGTCAGGTCATCGTGTGGACCCCACCGGAGTACGACGACCCAAAGAACCGGAACATGAGGTTCCCCGTGCTGTTGCTGCTGCACGGGGTTCCTGGCTCACCGCAGTCCTGGCTGGAGCACGGCGCGATGCCCGCCGCCTTCCAGAAGCTGGTGGACGAGAACCGGGCGCATCCGTTCATTCTGGCCATGCCGGTGATCAACCCGGGCAGCGTCGACACCGACTGCGCCGACATCCAGGGCCGCAAGGTCGCCACCTGGCTGTCGGCCGACGTGCCGAGCCTGATCAGGGACAAGTTCCGCACCATCCCCGGCCCCAAGGGCTGGGGCGTGATGGGCTTCTCCACCGGCGGCTACTGCGCGGCCAAGCTTCCGCTGGAGTTCCCGAAGATGTTCGGCGCGGGCGCCGCGCTCGACCCCGACCGGCTGACCGGCGACCCCTCGGTCCTGGCCGACCCCGAGCTGCGCCGCCTCAACAGCCCGACCGACATGGTCCGCCACTCCACGGCCGACGTGGGCATCTTCCTGGCCACCTCGAAGCAGGACCGATTCAGCCAACCGTTCTACATCGAGCAGTTCGTCCGTGCCGCGCAGGGCAGCAAGGTCCGGGTGAAGACCGAGCTGCTCAGCACCGGCGGGCACAACTACGGAACGTGGACCAGCGAGTACCCGGCCGCGTTCGGCTGGCTCAGCCAGCAGCTCGCGGCACCACGGCCGTCAGGGCCTCGGAGGTAGTGGCGAGCGACGGCGTCGGGCTCATCGCCTCCTCGGAGATCCGGCCCGCCGCGTCGCTCAACTTGATCAGCACCGCGACCATCAGCCAGTTGGCCACCGCCGAGGAACCACCGAAGGCCAGGAACGGCAGCGCCTTACCGGTCAGCGGAATCAGACCGGTGACACCGCCCGCGACCACGAACACCTGAAGTGCGAGCGCCGCCGACAGCCCGACGGACAGCAGCTTGCCGAACGGGTCGGTGAGCACGACCGCGGTGCGCAGCCCGCGCTCCACCAGCAGTACGTAGAGCAGCAGGACGGCGGTGACGCCCGCCAGGCCCAGCTCCTCACCGACCGTGCTGAGGATGAAGTCGCTCTGTCCGGCGAAGCCGATCAGCCAGGGGTGGCCCTGGCCCAGGCCGGTGCCGAGGATGCCGCCGCTGCCGAAGCTGAACAGCGCCTGTGCCGCCTGGTCGGAGACCAGGCCCGCCGGGCGCTGGGCGGGCGGCAGGAAGATGTCCATCGGGTGCAGCCAGGCCACCACACGCCCGACCACGTGGGACGAGGTCGAGCCGACGATTCCGGCGCCCACCACCGCCATGAGCAGGCCGACGACCACCCATCCGGTGCGTTCGGTGGCCACATACAGCATGATCACGAACACGCCGAAGAAGATCAGCGAGGTGCCGAGGTCGTTCTCGAAGACCAGCACCAGCAGGCTGACCGCCCACACCGCGATGACCGGTCCGAGGTTGCGCCCGCGCGGCAGGCTGATCCCCCACACCTTCCGGCCGACCAGCGCCAGCGCGTCACGGTTGACGGTCAGGTACGCGGCGAAGAAGACGGCGATGGCCACCTTGACGAACTCGTCCGGCTCGATCGTCGCCCCGGGCAGCTGGATCCACCGCTTGGCGCCGTAGGTGTCGCTGGGCGAGAAAACCGGCGCGATCAGCAGCACCAGGGCCACCGTCATCAGTATGTACGCGTAGCGCTGCAACACCCGGTGGTGCTTGAGGACGATCATGACGCCGACGAACATCACCACCGAGATCGCCATCCACATGACCTGGTTCGGCGTCTTGGCGCTGAAGCTCTTGGGGAACTCCACCTGGTAGCTGATGTCCAGGCGGCCGATGAGCATCAGACCGGTGGAGGAGAGCAGCACCGCGATCGGCAGGATCAGCGGATCCGCGTACGGCGCGAAGCGGCGCACCGCGAAGTGCGCGCCGAGTGCCATCACGCCGAGCACGCCACCGACCAGGTACAGCTTTCCGGGCACGGTGTCGTTCAGCGCCAGCGAGGCGCTGGCGTAGCCGATCATGCCGAGCGCGATGGCGCCGACTATCAACACCAGTTCGGTGTTCCTGCGCCGATTCACCATGGGTGAAGCCACGCGCCCTCCCTCGATCCTGCGGTCCCGCAGCCCAGCGATTCCAGGTGGGGATCAGGCCGCATTGTTGCATGGTTACGCAAAGGTCCGTTCCGCTTACCCACGCGGGGCATACGCGGTCGTCCCCAGCTTCCCGTACCCGGGGTACCGGAAGCTACGGCGCGTCCCGCGTCACATCACGGTACGTCGCGCGCCGGACACGGGTTCAGTCGCCCACCGCCCCGACGGGCACCGGTGACTTCGCGCACACCACCGGAGCCCGGCCCAGCCGCCGCCAGCCCGGCCGCAACCCCCGCCGCGGCGCGGTCTGCGCCCAACTGCCCGCAGCCGTACGCCAGTTGACGGCAGCGCCCGTGAACCGGCCGCCGACACGGCTGGGTTTCTTTTGTCGCAGCCCTGCCCCAAGATCGCTCACAGGTGCGAAAAACGGTCATCGGCATAACCTGCGTGGTTACGCTTCCCCGCCATGAACGTCTCACTGCTCGACGGCTGGTTCCCCTGGACCGTCCAAATAGCCGCCGCCCTGGCCTGCCTCGCCGCCATCGGCTGGCGGGACCGGCGCTGGGGGCTGCGCCGGGCGCCAGTGGCCGTCGTCGCGTCCGCCGCGGTCACCGCCGTCCTGGCGGTGGTGGTGGTCAAGACGGCCGGAATCACCGATCCGCTGCCGCTGTCGCTGTGGATCTGGGCAGGAGTGGCGATCACCGCGCTGGTCGTCCTGGTGGTCGGCTGGCGCGGCGCCCGCTGGTGGCGGCGGCTGCTCGCACCGGTCGCCATGCTGCTGGCCGTGGCGTGTGGGGCGAACGCGCTCAATCTGTCGCTCGGCTACTACCCGACGGTGGACGACGCGATCGGCGAGCTGACCGACAGCCCGCTGCCGCAGCAGATCACCCTGGACCAGCTGGGCACGGTGACCGGCAAGACCAAGACCGGCCGCATCGTGTCGGTGGACATCCCCGGGAACAGCGGGTTCCAGCCGCGCCAGGAGCTGGTCTACCTGCCGCCCGCGTGGTTCCGCAGCAAGACCCGCCCCAAGCTGCCGGTGCTGGAGATGATCGGCGGCGAGTTCTCCGAGCCCGACAACTGGGTCCGGGCCGGAAACGCCCTGGCGACCGCCGACGCGTACGCCGAGAAGCACCACGGCTTCTCGCCGATCCTGGTCTTCGCCGACCCCGCGGGCGGCTTCAAGATCGACACCGAGTGCGTCGACGGCCCGCAGGGCATGGCCGAGGACCACCTGGTCAAGGATGTGCCCCGGTACATCGAGAGGACCTTCGGCAGCAGCACCAGCCCCGCCAAGTGGGGTGTGGCGGGCTGGTCGATGGGCGGCACCTGCGCGGTCGACATGACCGTCGAACACCCCGACGTCTTCACCCACTTCGAGGACATCTCCGGGGACATCGGCCCCAACTTCGGCACCAAGCAGCAGACCATCAACAAGCTGTACGGCGGCAGCGCGGCGGCCTGGAACGCCCATGACCCGCTGACCGTGCTGGCCCACCACGGCAGGTACCAGCACGTCTCCGGCTGGTTCGAGAGCGGCGACCACGAGGGCAAGCACATCGCCCAGGCCGACAAGCTGTGCGCGGCGGCGGGCAAGGACGGCATCAGCTGCAAGGTGAACGTGGCCCCGGGCTTCCACGACTGGCAGTTCGGCGCCAGGGCCTTCGCCCAGGCCCTGCCCTGGCTCGCCCAGCAGCTCGGCACTCCCGGATCCAAGCAGCTGCCGAAGACGCACGCCCCCAAGCTCCCGGCGCCACTCGCCCCCAAGCTCCCCTGAGCGCCCAGCCCACGGCACCCGCCCGCGCGCCGCTGCGGCGCCGCCCACGCAAAGCGCCCCGGCCAGAACACCCGGCCGGGGCGCGCTCGTACGGGTCAGCGCCCCGTGACGAGGGGCTGGACCGGTGGGCCATCAGGGGCTCGAACCCTGAACCAATGGATTAAAAGTCCACTGCTCTGCCAATTGAGCTAATGGCCCGCACCCCGCAGCATAGCCGGGCGGGGGCCCTGGCTTCGATCTCATATGGCGTCGGTGGGGCGCGAACCCTTCAGGAACCAGCCGCGGGCCGACAGCACCCACCAGGTGGCCGCGAAGCCCAGCACCGCCAGTACGGCGATCACCGCGTAGTTGAAGGTCTCGGCGGTCACCGGGCTGGACTGCGGCAACATGAACAGCACCGTGATCAGCGTCACCCAGGCCACCGCCACCACGCCGGTGAAGGTGTACTGCGCCACGAGCAGGCTCAGCAGTCCCACGTACAACGAGCTGTGCCAGCCGGTGTTGTTGACGAAGTGGGTGAACACGAAGGACGCCGACTGGTGCCTGGCCGGAGCGAAGATCAGCGCGTCGACGACCACCGCCACGCCGACGACGTGCCACCACACGCTGACGTCGTTGAGGATGGCCACGATCCGCACGCCGAAGGTGTTCAGCAGGCCGTGCACCAGCAGGATGACCGCGAACAGCCCGATGGTGCGCGCAGCGGTCACCGTGAAGCCGAACTGCAGGTTCAGATAGGCGCCCAGGAAGCTCGCCGCGCCGAAGTCGACCCCGGCGGTCACCGCGATCTGGCCGAGCACGTTGAACCAGCCGCTGAACCACGCCCAGGCGGCGGCCGTCCTGGGCGGCGCCAGCCGGTGCGCCCAGAAGTACAGCCCGGCCGAGGTCGGAGACGGCGAAGTTGGAGAACGCCGTCATCCGCCGCGCGAGCACCTGGGTGTAGCCGAGTTGCCGCAGCCGTTCCTCGTCCGAGTCGCGTGGTGGCGGCTGCTGCGTGGTGATTCTCTTTCGCCGGGGAACCATTGAGTTCCGTCATGCCCACTGCGTTTTCCCGTGCCGCCGGTTCCAAAGCGGCCTGGCCGGAATTTAAAGGTATGAAAACAGACCCTTACTGCCGGACGGAACGTCACCGCCGGACCGGAAAACGACGAACCCGGACGATGTCACCATCGTCCGGGTTCGTCTTCGGTCAGCTACCGCCGTCAGCCGTTGCGCTTCCAGCGCGGCTTGTCCGCACGGCGGTCGAAGCCACGGGAACCGGTGCCGGACGCCCCGCGGTGGTCGTCCCGGCGGCCGTACGGGCGGCGGTCGTCGCGGTCCCGGTTGAACGACGGGCGCTCGTCGCGGCGGTCCCGGTTGAACGGACGGTCGCTGCCCCGGTGGTCACGGCGCTCGCGGTGGTCGCGGTTGAAACCGCCCCGGTCGTCCCGGCGCTCGAACGAGCGGCGCTCGCGCTCGTCGCGGTTGAACGGACGGCGGTCGTCACGCCGCTCGAACGAGCGGTCCCGGTCGCGGCCGAACGACGGGCGCTCGTCGCGGCGGTCCCGGTTGAACGGACGGCGGTCGTCACGACGGTCATCGCGGCGGTCGTCACGACGGTCATCACGGCGGTCATCGCGGCGGTCGTCGCGGTTGAACGGACGGCGGTCGTCACGGCGGTCGAAGGACCGGTCCCGGTCGCGGTCCCGGTTGAACGGACGGCGGTCGTCACGCCGCTCGTAGGAGGAGCCGCGCTCCTCCCGCCGCTCGTAGGAGGACCGGGCCGGGCGCTCCGCGCGCTCGCGGTCGCCCCGGCGCTCGAACTCGCCCCGCTCGTTACGGCGTTCGGGCCGCTCCTCCACCGGCGCGGCGGCCTGCGCCGGAACAACCGCCTCCGGCTGCTCGGTCTCCTCGGCGGGGGTGACCGACTCGCCGCGCTCGCGCGCCGCGCGGGCGGTCAACCGGTCGGCCTCCTCGCGCAGTTCGGTCGCCCGGCGCTGCGCCCGCTCCAACTCGCGGGTCAGCTCGGCGACTTCGCGCTCGGCCTGCTGGGCCGCGTTCCCGGCGGCGTCCGCCTGGACCTCGGACAGCGAACGGGCGCCGGTGATCCGGGCCACGTCCTCGTCGAACGCGCCCGCACCGCCGACGATGTGCCGGGACGCGTCGACGCCCGCGTCCTCCATCAAGCGGAAGATGGTCTTGCGCTGGTGCGGCAGGGCGAGCGAGACCACGGTGCCGCTCTGGCCCGCACGCGCGGTACGGCCCGAGCGGTGCAGGTAGTCCTTGTGGTCACCGGCCGGGTCGACGTTCAGCACCAGGTCGATGCCGTCCACGTGGATGCCGCGCGCGGCGACGTCGGTGGCCACCAGCACGTTCACATAGCCGTCCTTGAAGTCGGCCAGCGTGCGGGTGCGCGCCCCCTGGGTCATGCCGCCGTGCAGCGCGTCCGCCCGTACACCGGCGTCCCGCAGCTGCTCGGCGACCCGGTCGGCGCCCATCTGGGTGCGGACGAAGATGATCGTGCGGCCCTTGCGGGCGGCGATGGCGGCGGTGACCGGCGCCTTGTCCTTCGGCTTCACCACGAGCACGTGGTGGGTCATGGTGGTGACCGCGCCCGCCGAGGGGTCCACCTCGTGCGTGACCGGGTTCACCAGGTACCGCTTGACCAGCGTGTCGATCTCGTTCTCCAGCGTCGCGGAGAACAGCAGCCGCTGGCCGCCGGACGGCACCAGGTCGAGGATCTCGGTGACCTCGGGCAGGAAGCCCATGTCGGCCATCTGGTCGGCCTCGTCCAGCACCGCGATCCGCACCTGGTCGAGGGCGCAGGCGCCGCGGTCGATCAGGTCGCGCAGTCGGCCGGGGGTGGCGACGAGGATGTCGACGCCGCGCTCCAGCGCGTAGATCTGGTTGGCCATCGAGGTGCCGCCGCAGACCACCTTGAGCTTCAGCCCGAGCACGTCGCCGTACGGCTGGAGCGCGTCGGAGACCTGCATCGCCAGCTCACGGGTCGGAGTGAGGATCACACCGCGCGGGCGCTTCTTGTCGGTGTGGCCGCCCGCCAGCGTGGTCAGCAGCGGCAGGCCGAACGACAGGGTCTTGCCGGAGCCGGTACGGCCGCGGCCCAGGATGTCCTTGCCCGCCAGGGCGTCCGGAATGGTGGCGGCCTGGATCGGGAACGGGGTGGTCACACCGTTCTGGGCGAGCTTGCGGACGATCTGCTCGGGCAGCCCCAGGTCCGCGAAGGTGATGCTGGGGGCTTCCTCGGTGGCGTTCTCGACCTCAGCGGTCTCGACGTCGGCGGTCTCGACCTCAGCGGTCTCGACCTCGGCGTTCTCGGGCATGGCGGAACGGTCGGCAGTGTCAACGGACATGCTTAAGCTGAACCTCTCGGAGACTGGGCACGCGCCAGCTCCGCAGGTTGCTTACAACCGCCTCGATGCGGTCAGCCACAGGAGTTCAGGAACGCGCCACACGGCGCGCTTCGGTAGTGGCGCCGGGGAATGGGACAAACGATCTACCACCATACCCACAGACCGCCCCCAACGCCAAATCCGTGGCACCGGGTGGTTCAGCCGCCCGCCTTCGGCTGCGCGCCCGGTGACGGCGAGGCGCCGCCGGTGGACGGCGGAGGCGTCGGCGTCGGGGTGGACACCGGGCTGGACACCGGCGGCGGCCCCGCGGGCGCGGTCGGCCGGTCCGACGACGGCCGGGGCTCAGGACCGCGCTGACCGGAAGGCGGCCGTCCGGCCGCGGCGGGGGCGGGTTGGCCCGCCGCGTGCCCCGCGGACGGCGCCGCCGCCTGCACCGAAGCCGCGCCCGGCGACACCGAGGCGTCTGCTGGCGCGCCAGGCACCGCCGGGCGCGGCCGGGCCGCGTCGCCGTGCGGATCCGCGCTCGCGCTGCCCGCACCGGCCGACGGCGCCGTCGAGCCATGCGGTTGCGGACGGCCGGGCTCGGAGAACCGCAGGCAACCCGCGGTCCCGGCGAGCAGGAACACCAGCGGCAGCGCGGCGGCGGCCCTACGGGCCCGCGCGGAAAGTCGAGTCACGGCCTACCCAACGCATTCCCCCGGCCGGAGGACACGGGAACACGACGGGTACCCCGGACGGCGGCCCAGTAGGGTGGGAACAAGCGGCTCGCCCGGCCTGCGGCGACCGCGCGGCGGTGGGGCCCGCCGTACCCGAACCGCGGCGTCAGCCGTCAACGGTCCCTACTTGCTGATGGATCGCGCCCGCACGACCAGGGGCGCCGCGCGAGTAGGAGACGTACGTGGAGGCGCAAGCGCCCATGCCAGAAGCCGGAACCGGGCCGAGGGCCGCGCACCAGCCCGGTCCGCGCTTCACGCTCACCCCGCCCGCCCGGCGGTCGCCGCTGCGCGGCCAGTTGCCCGCCGTCGCGGTGATCGCGCTCGGCGGCGCGATCGGCGCCTGCGCCCGATACGGCGCCTCGCTGCTGTGGCCGACCGGGCACGGGGCGTTCCCGTGGACCACGCTGCTGGTCAACGCGGTGGGCTGCGCGGTGATCGGGGTCTTCATGGTGGTGATCACCGAGGGGCTCTCCGCGCATCCGCTGGTGCGGCCGTTCTTCGGAACCGGTGTGCTCGGCGGGTTCACCACCTTCTCCACCTACGCGGTCGACGCGCAGCGCCTGCTGTCGGGGGGTCAGTTCGGCGCGGCGGCGGGCTACCTGGCCGGGACGGCGGTGGCCGCCCTGGTATCGGTGTGGACGGCGGCGGCGGTGACCCGCCGCGTCCTCGGCAGGCGGGAGGCACGATGCGACTGACCGGTCCCGCGCTGCGGGTGACGATCTTCGTCGGGGAGAACGACACCTGGCACCATCGGCCGCTGCACAGCGAGATCGTGCACCGCGCGCACGCAGCCGGGCTCGCCGGTGCCTCCGTCTTCAAGGGAGTCGAGGGCTTCGGCGCGTCCTCGCTGATCCACACCTCCCGGCTGCTGTCGCTCAGCGAGGACCTGCCCGTGGCCGTGGTGATCGTCGACAGCGAGGAGCGGGTACGGGCCTTCCTGCCGCAACTCGACGAACTGGTCTCGGAGGGCCTGGTGGTCCTCGACGCGTGCGAGGTCATCCGCTACGTCGGACGCGAGGAGCAGCGGTGAACTGGCTACTGGTGATCGCCGGAGCGGTGGTCGGCGCCCCGCTGCGCTATCTCACCGACCGCGCGGTCCAGTCCCGGCACGACACGGTCTTCCCCTGGGGGACGTTCGCCGTCAACATGGGCGGCTGCCTGGTCCTGGGCACGCTCACCGGCGCGGTCGCGGTCGGCGCCGCCTCCCCGCAACTGCAACTCCTCCTCGGCACCGGCCTGTGCGGGGCGCTGACCACGTACTCGACGTTCAGCTACGAGACGCTGCGGCTGACCGAGCAGGGCGCCCGGCTGCTCGCCGTGGCGAACGTCGCGGCCAGCGTGGTCGTCGGGGTCGGCGCGGCCTTCGCCGGTGCCGGGCTGGCCCGCGCGCTGTGGGGGTGACCCGGGGATGACCGCCGCCAGGGCCGCGCTGCGCCCCTGGCGCTTCGTGGTGTCCTTCGGCGTGGTCAGCCTGCTGGCGGACTTCGTCTACGAGGGCGCACGCTCGGTCACCGGGCCGCTGCTCGGCTCGCTCGGCGGCTCGGCGGCGGTGATCGGCGTGGTCACCGGTGCCGGGGACGCGGCGGCGCTCGGGCTGCGGCTGGTGTCCGGGCCGCTGGCCGACCGCACCCAGCGGTTCTGGACGCTGACCATCGCCGGATACCTGCTGACCGTGGTGAGCGTGCCGCCGCTGGGCCTGGTGGGCACGCTGTGGGCGGCCTGCGTGCTGGTGGTCGCCGAGCGGGTGGGCAAGGCGGTGCGCAGCCCGGCCAAGGACACCCTGCTCTCGCACGCCACTGCGGCCACCGGACGCGGCCGGGGCTTCGCCGTGGCGCAGGCGCTGGACCAGACCGGCGCGCTGATCGGACCGCTGACCGTGGCCGGGGTGCTGGCCGCCACCGGCGGCGACTACGCGCCCGCCCTGCTGGTCCTGGCCGCGCCGGGCGCCGCCGTACTGGCGGTCCTGCTGTGGCTGCGGGCCAGAGTTCCGGACCCGGCCGGGTACGAGCGGGCGGCCCCGAAGGCGGCCCGCACGCAGGCGGAGACGGCCCGGCCGGAGGAGGAGGCCATCGGCGCGGAAGCGGAGGCGCCGCATACGGAAGCAGAGACGGCCCGCACGGAAGCGGAGGCTCCGCTTTCCCGGGCGTTCTGGCTCTACACGGCCTTCACCGGGGTCACCACCTGCGGCCTGGCCACCTTCGGCGTGCTCTCGTACCACCTGGTGCACCGCGCCGTGCTGCCGGTCGCGGCGGTACCCGTGCTGTACGCGGGGGTGATGCTGGCCGACGCGCTCAGCGCGCTGGCCACCGGCTGGGCGTACGACCGGATCGGGGCGCGGGCGCTGGTGGCGCTGCCGCTGCTGACCGCGGCGGTGCCCGTGCTGGCGTTCACCGACACGGTCGCCTTGGCGGTGGCCGGTGCGGTGGTCTGGGGCGCGGCGCTCGGCGTGCAGGAGTCCACCCTGCTGGCCACTGTCGCCGACATGGTCCCGGCCGCCCGGCGGGCCACCGCGTACGGCGTCTTCGCGGGGGTGGTCGGCGCGGCCACGCTGGTCGGCGGGGCGCTCACCGGCGCGCTGTACGCGTACGCGCTACCGGCCCTGGTGTCCACCGTCGCCGCGACACAGGCGGCGTCGCTCATCCTGCTCGCGGTGGCGCACCGGTCCGGGAGAATGGCGGGGTGCTGAAGATGTCGCGGGAGGAGTTCGAGGAGCTGGTCGGTTCCGCGCTCGACCGGATCCCCTCCGAGCTGGCCCAGGCCATGGACAACATCGCGGTGTTCGTGGAGGACGAGCCCGACCAGGCGGGCCCGGAGCTGCTGGGCCTGTACGAGGGGACCCCGCTGACCGAACGCGGCGAGTGGTACGCCGGTGTGCTCCCCGACCGGATCACCATCTACATGGGGCCGGTACTGCGCCGCTGCCAGGAGCCGGAGGAGGTGGTGCACGAGGTGGCGGTGACGGTGGCCCACGAGGTCGCCCACCACTTCGGCATCGACGACGCGCGGCTGCACGAGTTGGGCTGGGACTGACCCGCCCGGAACCGTTTTGGCGATACCGCTCGGCATCCCATATGCTTCTCACGTCCCCGACGGCGGCAGGAAGACGCGCCAAGGCGGGCCATCAGCCCTCATCGTCTAGTGGCCCAGGACGCCGCCCTTTCAAGGCGGTAGCACGGGTTCGAATCCCGTTGGGGGCACGCACCACCATGTGCGAGACTGGGGGGTACCTCCCATCCCTTAAGGTATGGGGGTCTCGCACTAGCTTGGTCCTGTGGAGCAGTTTGGAGTGCTCGCCACCCTGTCAAGGTGGAGGCCGCGGGTTCAAATCCCGTCAGGACCGCTGCGGCTGGGTAGCTCAGTTGGTACGAGCGACCGCCTGAAAAGCGGTAGGTCGCCGGTTCGACCCCGGCCCCAGCCACCGCACGACGAAGACCCCGCCTCGGCGGGGTCTTCGTCGTTGTCGGGGCGCATCGCTCTGGCGTTCACTCGTATGAGTAGTACGAGTAGATCGACATGGCTCGGGGAAGTCCATCGCTCATAGACTCGCTCGCATGGCCGACCCCATCTCGGAGAGCGAGATCGCCGCGCTCACTCGTCGCTACGAGGACACGTGCACCGACATCGAAACGATCAAGCGCGACGTACTGTCCCTCAAGGTTGACGTCACAGAGATCCGGCGCGACTTGAACACGCTGGGCACCAAGTTCGATGCCTTCGTCACCGAGCAGCGCGAGACGAACGCCAAGTTCGACACGTTCATCACCGAGCAGCAGGCGATGAACGCCGAGCAACGCTCCATCAACGCCACCCTGGTCGACCTGCTGACCAACCTCGTCGGCCGCACCACCAACTAACGCCCGCCCGGATGCCGGTGGCGCCAGACCCAGAACACCGCGCCAGCCCCCACCGCCCATACCGCGAGGACGAAGAACGGGAACGGGTGCTGGTAGTGGCGGAAGTAGACAGCGGTGTGCTGGGCGTTGACCGAGGCGCCCGGGGGAAGCCAGCGGCCGATGGTGCCGAGCAGGGACGGCAGTAGCGGCCAGGAGACCGCGCCGCCCGAGGACGGGTTGCCGAGCATCACCATCAGCCCCCAGGTGGGCAGCAGCGCCCAGCGGCCGATCAGGACGTGGAACATGCTGAAGACCATCCCCGACGTGAACATCGTCAGCGCCAGGATCAGCCAGGACTCCACGAACGGCAGCCGCAGCGCGCCCAGTCCCCAGTCCACCACCGCGCAGATCGAGAAGCCGCCGAGCAGCGAGTAGGCCACCGTGAAGGCGATCCGCTCGGCCGGTCTGAGCGTCTTGGCGTGCACGCTCAACTGCACCGCGCCGATGAAGCCGAGCACCACCGAGGCCAGCGAGATGTAGAAGATGGCCAGCCCGCGCGGATCACCGCGCTGCAACGGCTTGATGTCCGTCACGACCAGCGGCACCCCCACCGCCGCGCTGACCCGCGGCGCCGCCTGAGCCAGCAGCTGGGCGACGGAGGCGCCGGACGCTCCGGACAGGTCCAGTTCCGCGCTGCCCCTGCGCTCCTGGAGGATCGCGAAGACCCTCTGCCGGTTGACCGCGTCCAGCGCCAGCGAGTACGTCGGATAGTGGTGCAGCTCAAGCGACGCGCCGAGCGCCTTCTCCATGCCCTGCACGAACTGTGCCCGCTTGACCTGGGAAGCCGGGACTCCGGTGACCGCCGTCGGAATGTGACGCGGAGTCGGATTGGCCATGGCGTAGGTGTACGAGCCCGCGAACAGCCCCGCGGAAACCGCCACGATGAACGTGATCACCACCGCGGGCAGGAAGGGCGACACGCGGATCGCCCGCCGGGCGTCCCGCACCCGGCGCGCCGGACCCGATTCGCGTTGCTGGCTCATGCGGCCCACCCTCCCCGGCGGCCGGGCGTCGCGCACGCCGTGAAACCCGTTCGCGGCACGCGCGCGCCGGGTGAGATCCTGGGAGCCGTATGTCCACTGCGCCTGCCCCCGCCCTGACAGCCCTCCTGGAGCGGCTGCCCGAACTGACGCTGCGCGACCAGCACCGCCTGGGCCGCCGGCTCGACGGTGCCCGCAAGATCCGCAAGCCCGAGGCCCGGGCGGCGGTCTACGCGGATATCACCGCGCAGGTCGAGGAGGCCGAGGCCCGGGTCGCCCGGCGCCGCGCCTCCGTACCCGCCGTCACGTACCCCGAACAGCTGCCGGTCAGCCAGAAGAAGGACGAGATCCTGGCGGCGATCAGGGACCACCAGGTGGTGATCGTCGCGGGCGAGACCGGCTCCGGCAAGACCACCCAGATCCCCAAGATCTGCCTGGAGCTGGGCCGCGGCGTCCGGGGCCTGATCGGCCACACCCAGCCGCGCAGGCTCGCGGCCCGTACGGTGGCCGAGCGGGTCGCGGAGGAACTGGACACCCCGCTGGGCGCCACGGTCGGCTGGAAGGTCCGCTTCACCGACCAGGTGGGCGACTCCACCCTGGTGAAGCTGATGACCGACGGCATCATGCTCGCCGAGATCCAGACCGACCGCGACCTGCGCCAGTACGACACGATCATCATCGACGAGGCGCACGAGCGCAGCCTCAACATCGACTTCATCCTGGGCTACCTGGCCCAGTTGCTGCCCCGCCGCCCCGAGCTGAAGGTCGTCATCACCTCGGCGACCATCGACCCGGAACGGTTCTCCCGGCACTTCGGCGACGCGCCGATCGTCGAGGTCTCCGGCCGTACGTACCCGGTGGAGGTCCGCTACCGGCCGCTGCTGGAGGAGGGCGGCGAGGACGCCGACCGCGACCAGGTCACCGCGATCTGCGACGCGGTGGACGAGCTGCAGCGCGAGGGCCCGGGCGACATCCTGGTCTTCCTCTCCGGCGAACGAGAGATCCGCGACACCGCGGACGCGCTCAACAAGAAGAACCTCAGGTTCACCGAGGTGCTGCCGCTGTACGCGCGGCTGTCGCACGCCGAGCAGCACAGGGTGTTCCAGAAGCACACCGGCCGCCGCATCGTGCTCGCCACCAACGTGGCGGAGACCTCGCTGACCGTCCCCGGCATCAAGTACGTCATCGACCCGGGCACCGCCCGGATCTCGCGCTACAGCCACCGCACCAAGGTGCAGCGGCTGCCCATCGAGCCGATCAGCCAGGCCAGCGCCAACCAGCGCAAGGGCCGCTGCGGCCGTACCTCCGACGGCGTCTGCATCCGGTTGTACTCCGAGGACGACTTCGACTCCCGTCCGGAGTTCACCGACGCCGAGATCCTGCGCACCAACCTGGCCTCGGTCATCCTCCAGATGACCGCCGCGGGCCTGGGCGACATCGCGAAGTTCCCGTTCATCGATCCGCCGGACAGCCGGCACATCAAGGACGGCGTCCAACTGCTCGAAGAGCTCGGCGCGTTGGACCCCCAGCAGAAGGACGTCCGCAAGCGCCTCACCCCGGTCGGCCGCAAGCTGTCCCAGTTGCCCGTCGACCCCCGGCTGGCCCGGATGGTGCTGGAGGCCGACCGCAACGGCTGCGTGCGCGAGGTCATGGTGATCGCCGCCGCACTGTCCATCCAGGACCCGCGCGAGCGCCCCTCCGACAAGCAGCAGCAGGCGGACGACAAACACCGCAGGTTCGCCGACGAGACCAGCGACTTCCTGGCCTTCCTCAACCTGTGGCGGTACGTCCGCGAGCAGCAGAAGACCCTGTCCTCCTCCGCGTTCCGCCGGATGTGCCGCTCGGAGTTCCTCAACTACCTGCGCATACGCGAATGGCAGGACATCTACAGCCAGTTGCGCACCGTCGCGAAGACGATGGACATCCACATCAACGAGGAGGACGCCGACCCGCAGCGCGTCCACACCTCGTTGATCGCGGGGTTGCTGTCGCACATCGGCCTCAAGGACACCGACAAGAACGAGTACCTGGGGGCGCGCGGCGCCAGGTTCGCGGTCTTCCCGGGCTCCGCCCTGTTCAAGAAGCCGCCGCGCTGGCTCATGTCCGCCGAACTGGTGGAGACCTCGCGGCTGTGGGCACGGGTCAACGCGAGGATCGAACCGGAATGGGTCGAACCACTCGCCCAGCACCTGGTCAAGCGCACCTACAGCGAACCGCACTGGGAGCAGAAGCAGGCCGCGGTGATGGCCTACGAGCGGGTCACGCTGTACGGCGTGCCGCTGGTCGCGCAGCGCAAGGTCAACTACGGCCGGATCGACCCCGAGGTCTCCCGCGAGCTGTTCATCCGCAGCGCCCTGGTGGAGGGGGACTGGCGCACCCACCACCAGTTCTTCCACGACAACCGCAGACTCCTCGGCGAGGTCGAGGAGTTGGAGCACCGGGCGCGCCGCCGCGACATCCTGGTGGACGACGAGGCGCTGTTCGACTTCTACGACGAGCGGCTGCCTGAACATGTGGTCTCCGGCGCCCATTTCGACTCGTGGTGGAAGCACAAGCGCCGGGAGGAACCGGAGCTGCTCAACTTCGAGCACTCCATGCTGATCAACGAGGCCGCGCAGGCGGTCACCAAGGACGACTACCCGGACTCCTGGCGCCAGGGCAAGCTGAAGTTCAAGGTGACGTACCAGTTCGAGCCGGGCGCGGACGCGGACGGCGTCACCGTGCACATTCCGCTACAGGTGCTCAACCAGGTCGCCCCGAGCGGGTTCGACTGGCAGATCCCAGGGCTGCGGGAGGACCTGGTCACCGAGTTGATCCGGTCGCTGCCCAAGCCGATCCGCCGGATGTGCGTGCCCGCGCCCAACTACGCCAAGGCGTTCCTGGAGCGCGCGGTGGCCGGTCCGCAGCCGCTGACCGTGGTGCTGGCGGACGAGCTGCACCGGATGGCCGGGGTGGACGTACACCCTGAGGACTTCGACCTGTCGAAGGTCCCCGACCATCTGAAGATGACCTTCCGGGTGGTCGACGAGCGCAGACGCAAGCTCGCCGAGGACAAGGACCTGGAAGCGCTGAAGCTGGGGCTCAAGCCGAAGACCCGGGAGGCGATCTCCAAGGCCGCCGGTTCCATCGGCATCGAGCAGCGCAGCGGGCTCACCCAGTGGACGATCGGCGCGCTTCCGGCCACCTTCGAGACCCGCCGGGCCGGGCAGCCGGTCAGGGCGTTCCCGGCGCTGGTGGACGAGGGCGAGTCGGTCGCCGTCAAGCTGTTCGACACCGAGGCCGAGCAGGCCGACGCCATGTGGCGCGGCACACGTCGGCTGATCCTGCTCAACCTGCCCGCCAGTCCGGCCAAGTTCGCCCAGTCCAAGCTGACCAACGCCGACAAGCTGGCGCTCTCGCGCAGCCCGCACGGCAGTGTGCAGGCGCTGTTCGACGACTGTGTGACCGCCGCCACGGACAAGCTGATCGCCGACCACGGCGGCCCGGCGTGGGACGAGGAGGGGTTCCGCAAGCTCTTCGACAAGGTGCGGGCCGATGTGGTCGACACCACGTTCGACACGGTCGCCAAGGTGCGCCAGGTGCTGGCCGCCTGGCAGGCGTGCGAACGGCGGCTGAAGGCGACGACCAGCCCGGTGCTGCTGGCGAACCTCACCGACGTCAGAGAGCAGCTCGCAGAGCTGGTGCACCCCGGCTTCGTCACCGCGGCCGGCTGGCGGCGCCTGCCGGACCTGCTGCGCTATCTGGTGGCCGTGGACCGGCGGCTGCAGCAGATGCCCACCAGCGTCCAACGGGACCGCACCCGGATGGACAAGGTCCACGAGATGCGGGACGAGTACGCGCGGTTGCTGGCTGCCCTCAAGCCGGGCCGACCGGTGCCGCCGGAAGTGCGGGAGATCCGCTGGATGCTGGAGGAACTGCGGGTCAGCTACTTCGCGCACGCGCTGGGCACCGCCTATCCCGTCTCCGACAAACGCATCCTGAAGGCCATCGACGCGGTGTGGCCCTAGGCCGGATCGCGAGTTCGACCTGGGGGCCTGCGCTGCTGTACAGTCTTCATCGCAGCGCAGGAAGTTCTCTCAGCTGCGAAACCTGGTCCTGTGGAGCAGTTTGGAGTGCTCGCCACCCTGTCAAGGTGGAGGCCGCGGGTTCAAATCCCGTCAGGACCGCAACCGGCCCACATCCTTCGGATGTGGGCCACTTTGCGTTTCCGCTCACACTCGGCGGTTCCGGGGCCGAAAACCGTGCGGCACCGCGGCCTTGACGCGCCAGGACGCGGCGAGTACCTGTGGCATAAGCCCAGCGGAAGGCGGTGGACCCCGATGTCGACAGCCGTATCAGGAGACGCGCAGCGCCAGGCCGCTCGAAGTCCGCACCACGAGACCCGCGCGCTGCTGCGCGCCCACCTGTCGGCCGCGGCGGGCCGAGGCCATCTGACCCGGCACTGCGCGATCTGCCACCGGCTGCTGCGGCTGGCGCTGCAGTCCCACCCGGCGGACGAGCGCCCCGTGGAACCGGGCGCCGCGGACGCCTGCGGCTGACCCAAAAACCGACAGAGCCCCCTTTACCGCATCCCTACATCGGGCGGCAATACCGTCGCATGTGACGGGAGTCACCAGAACAGTTACGGAGAAGGTGGAACTTCCACCCCTTCCGCATGCCGTCAATTTAATATGTGAAATTGCACTCCGATGGCACCCGTCACCCGAACAGGTTTTGGACACAAAAAGATCGCGTCGAACCCGGCGGAGTCCGACGCGATCTAGAGGCGAACCCTGATGGGGACAGGGGTCAGGCGGTGCTTTGGGCGTTCCGGGCTGGGGGACCCGGAATCGGATGTTCTGGGGTGTTTCAGCTCTCGGAGCGCTGCTGCGGGATGCCCGCGAGCAGAGCCCGGACCTCCGCCTCGCGGTAGCGGCGGTGGCCACCGAGCGTGCGGATGGACGTGAGCTTGCCTGCCTTTGCCCAGCGCGTGACCGTCTTGGGGTCCACACGGAACATGGTGGCGACCTCAGCGGGGGTCAGCAGCGGCTCGGCATCAGGGGTGCGAGCGGTCATGAGCGGCCTCCTCGGGAGAACCGAACCATCACGGTTCTTTCCTCTAAATTCTGCACCTTGACCCGCGTTGCCCGAAATGGCGGACGCGAGCCGAGTCGGTAATAGGACGAACGGCTTGTCCTCGGCACTACAACTACACCATCTGTCCAGCCGTGTCGGCCAAACCGATGGAATTGCCCTCTCAGGTGTTCAAGCTCGGCGGAAGCCGATGGACCGGGCCATAACGGACAGTCACGCAGGCGTGACGATCAGTCACAGTGGGATCAAAGGACCGGGGGGACACAAGAACACGCAAGTTGTCCTATTTTGACACGAGGGTTAGCTATGGAGGCAAGAGTCAGGAAACGTGCTCTCCATCACGCTTGACCTATTGGCCGGGATCAGGACCAAGGACCCTGTTCAGGTCCAGTCCAAACCCCGTTCCCGGGATAAGCGTTCGGTAAGGGTACACATCACCCCGTGCGGGTCAAACGCCCGTTCAGCTCGCGTACTGCAGCTCACGCACCCCGCGCCAGCGAGCGGTCAGCCGCGCGTAGGTCTCCGCGGCCCGCGCCCCGTCCCCGTCGCGCAGCGCGGCGAGCCCCTGCGCCACCTCCGCCGCGCTGTGGTCACCGGCCAGTCGGCTCTCCGCGACCGCGTGCACCAGGCCGCCGTAGTCCAACTCCACCAAGGAGCGCGGGTGGAACTCCTCGAGCCAGCGGCCGACGTCCACCAGGCCGTCGATCAACGGCCCCTCCTCGAGGCTGTCGCGCAGCACCCGCAGCCCCCGGGCCACCCGGCGGCGCGCCTGCACCATCGGCGCGCGGTAGCGCAGCACCGGCGCGGTGCGGCGCTTCTCGTCGCCGCCCTCGTCCGGTTCGCAGACACTGCCCGGCTCGAACTCCCGCTCCGCGTCGTCGAACAGGGCGAACCAGCGCACCGGCACATGCCAGGTGGCCGATCGGATCCACGGCCGGGCGTCCGGGTTGGCGGCCCGCCACCGCTCGTAGTCCGCGGCCGTCTGGCGCCGCACGACCGGCGGCAGCACCGCGTCCAGCACCGGGGCGGGCAGTTCCTCCTGGAGCTGCTCCAGCGCCAGCCAGGCGCGCAGCCGGGTGCGCCACGGGCAGACGTGGGTCACCCCGTCGACCACCGCGACGAACGCGTCCCGGCTCTCGTGCACCGGAACCGGTACCGGCGGCACCGGCACCAGATCGGCCAGCGACTGGCGCAACTCGTCCTGGGCGGTGGGCAGATGACCCGCCGCGGCGTACCGCTTCCAGTGGCTGCGCTCGGGCTCCGGAAAGGCCGCGAGAGGCTCGTAGACGCGCAGATACGAGGCGTACGGCACCGCAACCGCAGACCAGCCCACACCAGCTCCCTCGTCCCCGTCCGTATGCCGCATCGTGCCACGCCCGCCGCCCTCCCGTCTCCCTCCCACCGGACCGCCGGGCAAGGCTTTCGTCAACCGCTGGAGTGATCCATGACACGGCAGGCGCTACAGCGCGTGAACAGGCCTAGTCTTCTGTTCAACGGGCCCTCCCCTACCCTCCCGGAGGGCTTATCTCACCGACCTCGGGAGTCACCACCGTGACCGACGTACGTCCATCAGATTCCGTGGTCTCCAAGCTGTTCCGATCGGAGCAGGGGGGACACGAGCAGGTCGTGCTCTGCCAGGACCGCGACAGCGGCCTGAAGGCCGTCATCGCCATCCACTCCACCGCCCTGGGCCCCGCGCTCGGCGGCACCCGCTTCTTCCCGTACGCCAGCGACGAGGCGGCCGTCGAGGACGCGCTGAACCTCGCCCGCGGCATGAGCTACAAGAACGCCCTCGCGGGGCTCGACCACGGCGGCGGCAAGGCCGTCATCATCGGGGACCCGGTGGTCGACAAGACGCCTGAACTCCTGCGCTCCTACGGCCGGTTCGTCGCCTCGCTCGGCGGGCGCTACGTGACCGCCTGCGACGTCGGCACCTACGTGGCCGACATGGACGTCGTCGCCACCGAGAACCCGTGGACCACCGGCCGCTCCCCGCAGAACGGCGGTGCGGGCGACTCCTCGGTGCTCACCGCCTACGGCGTCTTCCAGGGCATGCGGGCCAGCGCGCAGGTGCGCTGGGGCGATCCGACGCTGCGCGGGCGCCGGGTGGGCATCGCGGGCGTCGGCAAGGTCGGCCACCACCTGGTGGAGCACCTGCTGGCGGACGGCGCGGTCGTGGTGGTCACCGACGTGCGCGACGAGGCGGTGGACCGCATCCGTGCCGCGCATCCCGAGGTCGAGGCCGCGTCGAGCACCGACGAGCTGATCCGCGCGCGACTGGACGTTTACGCACCGTGTGCGCTGGGTGGCGCTCTCAACGATGAGAGTGTGCGCAATCTCACGGCCGAGGTGGTGTGTGGCGCCGCCAACAACCAACTGGCGCACCCCGGTGTCGAGAAGGATCTGGCCGACCGCGGAATCCTCTACGCCCCGGATTACGTGGTCAATGCCGGTGGCGTGATCCAGGTGGCCGACGAGTTGCACGGGTTCGATTTCGACCGGGCGAAGGCAAAGGCCACGAAGATCTTTGACACAACTTTGGCAATATTCGAACGCGCCGCGGCCGATGGAATTCCGCCAGCCGCCGCCGCGGACCGGTTGGCCGAGCAGCGGATGGCCGACCGCACCCCCGCCGAGAACTGGTTGCGCCCGACGGTTGGCTGAAGGGGTGACCCGTACCACGACCCGGCGGCCGTCTTGCCGCGAAAGAAGGTAAAATCGTGGCTGACCAGCCAGGACGGGGCCGTTAACGGCCCCTGCTTCGACGCGCGTCGTGCGGGCGACGTACCGTGTGGGCGCGGAAGCAGGTACCGTTGAAGCCCTACGGGCCGGTCTTCGCCACGGAGACCGTTTCCATTCATGAACGCGTGTCAAGACTCGGGGCCGTCGAGCCCCGCCGTTGAGGGGGTCGAGCCATGGGGCGCGGCCGGGCCAAGGCCAAGCAGACAAAGGTCGCCCGCCAGCTGAAGTACAACAGCGGCGGAACGGATCTCTCACGTCTGGCCGAGGAGCTGGGCGCATCGTCGACGACGCGACCGGTGAAGCCGGAGCACGATGACGATGAGCGGAACAACGACCCGTACGCACGGTACGCGGATCTGTACAACGACGAAGACGACGAGGACGAGGACGAGGAGCACCACTCGTCACAGCAGCGTCGTCGCGCTTGACCCTTCGTCTCGCTCACCCGGTCCGGGCCTCGCCCGGACCGGTTTGCGCGTTTCCCGGGCTCGCCCGCCCGCGGGCACTTGGACCCGGTGCCGACGTTCGTCGGCCCGTGGTCGCCGCGCTCCGTTGTCCTCGTCTGTTCAGGCATCGGCACGCCTCCTGGCCACACCAGGGCGGCAGCAGCGCTACGCCGCGTAGTCGCCGGTGAGCGCCACCGCCTCGGTACGGTCGCCGCGGTCCTCGATCCCGCCTGCCACCCAGGCGTCCACCCCGCGGTCGGCGAGGGTGGCCAGTGCCACGTCCACCGACTCCCGCGGCACCACGGCGATCATGCCGACACCCATGTTCAGGGTCTTCTCCAGCTCCGGGCGGCTGACCTCGCCCAGGGCGCCGACCAGGTCGAAGACCGGCGCCGGGGTCCAGGTCGACCGGTCGACCACGGCGTGCAGTCCGTCGGGGATGACCCGGGCCAGGTTGTTGGCCAGTCCACCGCCGGTGATGTGGGAGAACGCGTGCACCTCGGTGGTGCGGGTGAGCGCCAGGCAGTCCAGCGAGTAGATCCTGGTCGGCTCCAGCAGTTCCTCGCCCAGCGTCCGCCCGAACTCCGGAACCTCCCGGTCCAGCGCCCACCCGGCCCGGTCGAACAGCACATGGCGAACGAGTGAGTACCCGTTCGAGTGAAGACCGGAGGACTCGATGGCGATGACCACATCACCCTTTCGGATGCGATCCGCGCCCAGCAGCCGGTCGGCCTCGACCACGCCGGTACCGGCGCCCGCCACGTCGAACTCGTCGACGCCCAGCAGCCCCGGGTGCTCCGCGGTCTCCCCGCCGACCAGTGCGCACCCGGCCAGCGAGCAGCCCTCGGCGATGCCCTTGACGATGGCGGCGACCCGCTCCGGGTGGACCTTGCCGACACAGATGTAGTCGGTCATGAACAGCGGCTCGGCGCCGCACACCACCAGGTCGTCCACCACCATGCCGACCAGGTCGTGCCCGATCGTGTCGTACACGCCCATCCGGCGGGCGATGTCCACCTTGGTGCCCACGCCGTCGGTGGCCGAGGCGAGCAGCGGACGCTCGTAGCGCTTGAGCGCGCTGGCGTCGAACAGACCGGCGAAGCCACCCAGGCCACCGACCACCTCGGGGCGGCTGGCCCTGCGCACCCACTCCTTCATCAACTCGACGGCGGTGTCGCCCGCCTCGATGTCGACGCCCGCGGCAGCGTAGCTCGCACCAGTGGTCTGAGAAGACATTGCCTTGAGATCTTTCGTTGAGGGGATACGAGCCCTACGGGCGACGGAGCGCGTTGGCGGCGTCCGGGCCACCCGCCAGCTCGGTCTCCAGCAACTGCTTGCCCAGCAGCTCCGGGTCGGGCAGCTCCATCGGGTACTCGCCGTCGAAGCAGGCGCGGCACAGGTTGGGCTTGGCGATCGTGGTCGCCTCGACCATGGCGTCGATGGAGATGTAGGCCAGCGAGTCGGCGCCCAGCGACTTGCCGATCTCCTCGACCGACATGCCGTTGGCGATCAGCTCGGCGCGGGTGGCGAAGTCGATACCGAAGAAGCAGGGCCACTTCACCGGCGGCGAGGAGATCCGTACGTGCACCTCGGCCGCACCGGCCTCGCGCAGCATCCGGACCAGCGCGCGCTGGGTGTTGCCGCGGACGATCGAGTCGTCCACCACCACCAGGCGCTTGCCCCGGATGACCTCCTTGAGCGGGTTGAGCTTGAGCCGGATCCCCAGCTGGCGGATGGTCTGCGAGGGCTGGATGAAGGTACGGCCGACGTAGGAGTTCTTCACCAGGCCGGAGCCGTACGGAATGCCGCTCGCCTCGGCGTAGCCGACGGCGGCCGGGGTGCCCGACTCCGGCGTCGCTATCACCAGATCGGCGTCGACCGGCGCCTCCTTGGCCAGCCTGCGGCCCATCTCGACGCGCGAGAGGTAGACGTTGCGGCCCGCGATGTCGGTGTCCGGGCGCGCCAGGTAGACGTACTCGAAGACACAGCCCTTCGGCCGGGCCTCGGCGAACCGGGAGGAACGCAGCCCGTTCTCGTCGATGGCGATCAGCTCGCCGGGCTCCACCTCGCGGATGAAGGTGGCGCCCACGATGTCCAGCGCGGCGGTCTCCGAGGCGACCACCCAGCCGCGCTCCAGACGGCCGAGCACCAGCGGGCGGATGCCCTGCGGGTCACGCGCCGCGTAGAGCGTGTGCTCGTCCATGAACACCAGGCAGAACGCGCCCTTGACCTGCGGCAGCACACGCCGTGCGGCGTCCTCCACGGGCAGCGGCTTGCCGTCCGCGTCACCGGTGTCGGTCTGCCCGGCGAGCAGCGCGGTGACCAGGTCGGTGTCGTTGGTGGCCGCGACGTTGGTGGCCCGGCCGTCGCCCCGCGGGAGCCCCGCGACCAGCTCGGCCAGCTCGGCCGTGTTGACCAGGTTGCCGTTGTGGCCCAGGGCGATCGAGCCGTGGGCGGTGGCCCGGAAGGTCGGCTGGGCGTTCTCCCACACCGAGGCGCCGGTGGTCGAGTAGCGCGCGTGACCGACGGCGATGTGGCCCTTGAGCGAACCGAGGGAGGTCTCGTCGAAGACCTGTGAGACCAGGCCCATGTCCTTGAAGACCAGGATCTGGGAGCCGTTGCTCACTGCGATGCCCGCGGACTCCTGTCCGCGGTGCTGCAGGGCGTACAGCCCGAAATAGGTGAGCTTGGCGACCTCTTCACCCGGGGCCCAGACGCCGAAGACGCCGCAAGCGTCCTGGGGGCCCTTCTCGCCGGGAAGGAGATCGTGGTTGAGTCGTCCGTCACCACGTGGCACGAGACCGAGTCTAGGGCAGGCCCCCCGATGGTCCGAACCGGGGATCGACCCAACCTCGGAGGGTGACCCACGCGGGACGCCGGGTCACCGCGGTACGGGCAGGTACCCGGACAGATCCGCCCGCTCCCCGCTGGCCGACAGCCGCCCGCGATCCAGCGCCTCCGCCCAGGTGAGACGGCCGGAGGCCAGCCGGATCCAGGTCAGCGGATCGGTCTCCACCACGTTCGGCGGGGTGCCGCGGGTGTGCCGCGGCCCTGTGACGCACTGCACGGCGGCGTACGGCGGCACCCGGACCTCGACGGAGTTGCCGGGCGCGGCCTCGGCCAGCGCGTCGGCGAGCAGCCGGGTGGTGGCGGCCACCGCCTGGCGGTCGACGGGGATGTCGAGGCCGGTGGCGTCGGCAAGGTCATCGGTGTGCACGACGAGTTCGGCCAGCCGGGTCACCGCGAAGTGGACCATCCGGTCAGGCAACGGCCCGGTCAGGTCGGCTTCCAGCGCGCCCACGGCACGGGCCAGCCGGTCGGTGACGTCCGCGGTCTCGTCGGACGCCTCGCGGGTGCCGGGGTCCGGTTCTTCGGCGACGTCGGCTACGGCTGGCGCCTTCGCGGTCAGCGCGTGGGACGTCGCCTCCGCTTGGCGCGCGATGCGCGCGACGAGCTCCCGTACGGTCCAGCCGCCGACTCGCGTCGGCTGCTGGAACGCCTCGGGCGCCAGCCCTCGTACCGCCTCAGCCACCGCCCGCGCCTGCGCCACGAGGGCGTGACGGGTCTTCTCGGGGTCGTAGGACCGGGCCCTACGCGTACGGGGTGGCATACGCGCAGCGTATCCGCCTCCCGCGGGGGGTTGCGGTTTCTTTTGGGGCCAGCCCCAAGTGCCGTCGGGGGTACGGCGGTTCGGCACCGCCGGTCTCCGCCGTCGCGGTTGCTCACCGTTGCGGCGGGATCGGGTGCGGGGGGTGCCCCCGCACCCCCCACAGCCCCGCAAGGCGCCGGGGGCAAGCCCCCGGCACCCCGCGCGCTCAGGGCGGGTAGTTCCTTCCGCCGCGAGGGCGAGTGACCACGCCCCACCGGCCTGGCGGTGCCGCAGCGCCCATCAGCGGTCTCCGGCCGCGGGCACCGCGCCCCGCAAGGCGCCTCAGCCCAGCAGCGCCGGAATCGTCCCCTCGTACGCCTCGCGCAGCGCGTCCAGCGCAACGCTGAACTGGCCCTGGACGTCCAGCGAGTCGCCGTCCACCACACCGATGCGTGTGGCCGCCAGGCCGCGCGCCCGGCACATGTCGGTGAACCGCAGTTCCTCGCTGCGCGGCACGGAGACGACCGCCCGCCCGGCGGACTCGGAGAACAGCGTCACGAACGCGTCCGCCCCGTCCGGCACCACGATCCGGGCGCCGTTGCCGCCCTTGAGGCAGGACTCCACCAGTGCCTGCACCAGTCCGCCGTCGGACAGGTCGTGCGCCGCGTCGATCATGCCGTCCCGGGATCCGGAGATCAGGATCTCCGCGAGCAGCTTCTCCCGCTCCAGGTCGACCTTGGGCGGCAGCCCGCCGAGGTGGCCGTGCGCGACCTGCGACCAGGCGGAACCGCCGAACTCCTCCCGGGTCTCCCCGAGCAGGTAGATCAGCTGCCCCTCCTGCGCGAACGCCATCGGGGTGCGGCGGGTGACGTCGTCGATCACCCCGAGCACCGCGACCACCGGCGTCGGGTGGATGGCGGTCTCGCCGGTCTGGTTGTACAGCGAGACGTTTCCGCCGGTGACCGGGGTGCCCAGCACCTGGCAGGCGTCGGCGAGACCACGCGTCGCCTCGGCGAACTGCCACATCACGGCCGGGTCCTCGGGCGAGCCGAAGTTGAGGCAGTCGGAGACGGCCAGCGGCCTGGCACCGGTCGCCGCCACGTTGCGGTACGCCTCGGCCAGCGCCAGCTGCGCCCCCGCGTACGGGTCGAGCTTGGCGTACCGGCCGTTACCGTCGGTGGCCACCGCCACGCCGAGGTTGGTCTCCTCGTCGACGCGGACCATGCCGGAATCCTCCGGCTGTGCCAGAACCGTGTTGCCGAGCACGTACTTGTCGTACTGCGCGGTGATCCAGGACTTCGACGCCTGGTTCGGACTGGCCACCAACTTCAGGACGGCGTCGCGCAGTTCGTCACCGTTCGCCGGGCGCGGCAGCCTGTTCGCGTCGTCCGCCTGCAGCGCGTCCTGCCACTGCGGGCGGGCGTAGGGCCGCTCGTACACCGGTCCCTCGTGGGCGACGGTGCGCGGCGGCACGTCCACGATCTGCTCGCCGTGCCAGTAGATCTCCAGCCGGTCGCCGTCGGTGACCTCGCCGATGACCGTGGCGATGACGTCCCACTTCTCGCAGATCTCCAGGAAGCGGTCGACGTTGTGCGGTTCGACGACCGCGCACATCCGCTCCTGGGACTCGCTCATCAGGATTTCCTCGGGGCTGAGCGTGGCGTCCCGCAGCGGCACCGTGTCCAGCTCGATGCGCATGCCGCCGGTACCGGCCGACGCCAACTCGCTGGTGGCGCAGGACAGTCCGGCGCCGCCGAGGTCCTGGATGCCGACGACCAGCTTCTCCCGGAAGATCTCCAGGGTGCACTCGATGAGCAGCTTCTCCTGGAACGGGTCGCCGACCTGGACGGCCGGACGCTTGGTCGGGCCGGTCGACTCGAACGTCTCGGAGGCGAGCACCGAGACACCGCCGATGCCGTCGCCACCGGTGCGGGCGCCGTACAGGATCACCTTGTTGCCGGGACCGGAGGCCTTGGCGAGGTGGATGTCCTCGTGCTTCATCACGCCCACGCAGAGCGCGTTGACCAGCGGGTTGCCCTGGTAGCAGGAGTCGAAGACCACTTCGCCGCCGATGTTGGGCAGCCCCAGGCAGTTGCCGTAGCCGCCGATGCCCGCGACCACGCCATGCGCGACGCGCCGGGTGTCGGCCTCGTTGGGGTCGCCGAACCGCAGCGGGTCCATCACCGCGACCGGCCGGGCGCCCATCGCCAGGATGTCGCGCACGATGCCGCCGACACCGGTGGCCGCGCCCTGGTAGGGCTCGATGTACGAGGGGTGGTTGTGCGACTCGACCTTGAAGGTCACCGCGTACCCCTGGCCGACGTCGACCACACCGGCGTTCTCGCCGATGCCCACCAGCATCGCCGAGCTGGCCGGGGCCTTCTCGCCGAACTGCCGCAGATGCACCTTGCTGCTCTTGTACGAGCAGTGCTCGGACCACATCACCGAGTACATGGCCAGTTCGGCGCCGGTCGGGCGGCGGCCGAGGATGCCGGTGATGCGCTCGTACTCGTCGGGCTTGAGGCCGAGTTCGGCCCACGGCAGGGCGGTGTCCGGGGTCTGCTCGGCGTTCTTGACGGTGTCGAGGGTCATTACGCTTTCACCAACTGCTTCAGGATCGAGGTGAAGAATCCGAGGCCCTCGGTCGTCGGGCCGGTCAGCGGCTCGACGGCGTGCTCGGGGTGCGGCATCAGGCCGACCACGTTTCCGGCCTCGTTGGTGATGCCCGCGATGTCGCGGCGCGAGCCGTTGGGGTTCAGCTCCAGGTAGCGGGCGACGACCCGGCCTTCGGCCTCAAGCATGTCCAGGGTGCGCTCATCGGCGACGTAGCCGCCCTCGCCGTTCTTCAGCGGGACGGTGATCTCCTGGCCCTGCTGGTAGTCCGCGGTCCAGGCGGTCGAGGTGTTCTCGATCCGCAGCTTCTGGTCGCGGCAGATGAAGTGCAGGTGATCGTTGCGGGTCAACGCGCCGGGCAGCAGGTGGGATTCGCACAGGATCTGGAATCCGTTGCAGATACCCAGGACCGGCAGGCCCTGCTTCGCGCCCTCGATGACCTTTTCCATGATCGGCGAGAACCGGGCGATGGCGCCGCAGCGCAGGTAGTCCCCGTAGGAGAAACCGCCGGGCAGCACGACCGCGTCGACCTGGTCGAGGTCCTTGGCGCGGTGCCACAGCGAGACCGGCTCGGCCCCGGCGAGCTTCACCGCCCGCAGCGCGTCGCGGTCGTCGAGCGACCCGGGAAATGTGACGACACCGATCCGGGTCACGAGTCGACCCTGACGGTGAAGTCCTCGATCACGGTGTTGGCGAGGAAACTCTCGGCGATCTTGTGGATACGGGCGAGGGCGTCGTCATCGACCGGCCCCTCGACTTCAAGCTCGAATCGCTTGCCCTGGCGGACGTCCGAGATGCCTTCGAAGCCCAGGCGAGGAAGTGCGCGCTGCACCGCCTGTCCCTGGGGGTCGAGGATCTCCGGCTTGAGCATGACGTCGACTACGACGCGTGCCACTTGCACTCCCGGTGGTGTGGTGCGTGAGGTGACCTCGAAGGCGGCGACTGTGAGACCTCCGAAGTGCTCTCAGCCTACCCGCCCGAAAAATCTACGCGCATAGATATCCCCGTCACCCCATCACGGTTATGCATCGGCCGGGGTAACCTCTGTGGAAAACGCAAGGAAAACCGTATGGTCCCGATTGCGGTGTGATGAGGCAGCGAAATACGCCACAGCTTCCGCTCGTAATACCGTCCCTTGTGCAAATCAAAACGCATTGACCCCGACCAGTCGGCTACGGCACATCTCCGCACGTCAGAGTGGACGACACGGGTACCGATACGTACCCGTGCAGCCGTTGCCGCACGAAAGGACCGATATCCATGGCGCAGCGCGTGGTGGTCACCCTCTCCGACGACATCGACGGCGGCGAAGCAGAGGAAACGGTCGCGTTCGGCCTTGACGGCAAGTCTTACGAGATCGACCTCTCCGCCGCGAATGCGGACAAGCTCCGCGATGCGCTGCTGCCTTACCTCCAGGCGGGGCGCCGCCGCAGCCGGTCCGGCAAGGCCTACAAGCGGACGTCGGTCGCACCCGACCCGGCGGCGGTGCGGGCCTGGGCCCGGTCCCACGGGTTCGATGTGCCGCCGCGCGGCCGGATCCCCAAGAAGGTGTACGAGGCGTTCGACGCGGCGCGGTAACGATCCTCTGCGGTTTTCGATCCTCTGCTGTTTTCGATCCTCTGCGGTGGG
This sequence comes from Streptomyces sp. PLK1-5, assembly GCA_037034305.1. Classification (GTDB taxonomy): domain Bacteria; phylum Actinomycetota; class Actinomycetes; order Streptomycetales; family Streptomycetaceae; genus Streptantibioticus_A. The sequence goes on along the minus strand of JBAGJY010000027.1, from coordinate 40,783 downwards.
GGGTTTTCGGGGGTGCTCCCTCTCCCCCTGGCCGGGGGTTGCGGTGGGCTCGGCACCGCCGGGCCGCGCCGTCCGAGTCGCTCACCGCTGCGGCGGGATTTCGTTGGGGGCAGGCCCCCAAGCCCCCGGGTGCGTTCCGCCCCCCGGCGCAGACCCAGCAGCGCGCCCTTGACCCCGGCGGAGAGTGGCGGGCGCCTCAGCCCCGGCGGGGAGAGGCGGGCGCCTCGGCCCGGGCGCCAAGGAAGACGGCCTGGCCCCGCGCCGCGGAAGACGGCCGTGGCCCGCGCCCGCGGAAGACGGCCGTGGCCCGCGCCCGCGGAAGACGGCCGTGGCCCGCGCCCGCGGAAGACGGCCGTGGCTCGCGCCCGCGGAAGACGGCCGTGGCCCGCGCCCGCGGAAGACGGCCGTGGCTCGCCGTCAGAGAAGGTCGCCGGGAGTCGGCGCCGAGGAAGGTGGCCGTGGTCCAGCGCCAGGGAAGAGGGCGCGAAGGGCGGGCGAAAACGGATGTAAAGCCCCATAGGCCGCGCCGCGCGCGCGAGTTGGGGGCTCGATTGGACAGCAGCCCCCGGTGATCAGCTAAAGTCTGAAGCGCGCCGGGGGCAAGGCCGAAAGGCCGAACCACCGAACCGCGCGGGTGTAGCTCAGTAGTAGAGCGCCCCTTTTCCAAAGGGGAGGCGCAGTGTGCGATTCCTGTCACCCGCTCCGACAGCCCTACCGGTCGATTCGATCAGGTAGAGTGGTCAGCGCGCCGGGCGGTGAAAGCCGCTCGGAGGCAACATGCGGACGTAGCTCAGTTGGTAGAGCGCAACCTTGCCAAGGTTGAGGTCGCGAGTTCGAGCCTCGTCGTCCGCTCCAGCGAAAGGGATCCACCCCCTAAGGGGCGGGTCCCTTTCATTTTGCGCGGCCCCGATGACAAATGTCATCAGCACTGATGACACCGCGCACCGGTCATCGCCCCGCCGGGGCGGAACGCTGATGTCATGCACACCGACACTGACCGTCCGGTGATCGAGGTCACCGCGCTACGCCGCCGCTACGCGGCGTCCGGCCCCAGGCCCCCCGAAGTCGCCGGGAAAAACACTGGCACCAGGCGCCCCGCGAGCACCCCCAGTTCCGGGTTCGAGGCTGTCCGCGGCATCTCCTTCACCGTCGCCCGGGGCGAGCTGTTCGCCCTGCTGGGCACCAACGGCGCGGGCAAGACCTCGACCGTCGAGCTGCTCGAAGGGCTGGCGGCGCCGTCCGGCGGCCAGGTCCGGGTGCTCGGCCACGATCCGTACCGCGACCGGGCCGCCGTCCGGCCGAGGATCGGCGTCATGTTGCAGGAGGGCGGGTTCCCGGCCGATCTGACCGTGCTGGAGACGGCCCGCATGTGGGCCGGGTGCACGACCGGCGCGCGGCCGGTGGCCGAGGCGCTGGACATGGTCGGTCTCACCGCGCGCGGCCAGCTGCGGGTCAGGCTGCTGTCCGGAGGTGAACGGCGTCGGCTGGACCTGGCGTTGGCCCTGCTCGGCAGGCCGGAACTGCTGTTCCTGGACGAGCCGACCACCGGCCTGGACGCCGAAGTGCGCCGGGAGACATGGGAGTTGGTGCGGCGGCTGCGCGACAGGGGCACCACGATCGTGCTGACCACCCACTACCTGGACGAGGCGGAGGCGCTGGCCGACCGGCTGGCGATCATGCACCAGGGCCGGATCGTGGCCTCCGGCACCCCGGCCGAGGTGACCGCGGCGCGCCCGGCCCACATCCGGTTCGAGCTGCCGCCCGGCGTCCCGGCGGCCGAGCTGCCACTGGCGGTGCCCGCGGCGGTGACCGGCCGCCGGGTGGAGGTCCGCACCGAGCGGCTGCAGGCGGCGCTGACCGAACTGCTGCTGTGGGCGAGGGACCGGCAGGTGGAACTCGTCGGCCTGGACGCCCGGTCCGCCTCGCTGGAAGAGGCGTTCCTGGACATCGCCGCGGGTGAACGGGAGGGGCTGGCGGCATGACGACCACCACGATGACGCGGATGGCCGCGCTGGGCCGGGCCGAGGCGGCGCTGCTGTGGCGCAACCGGTCGGCGGCGTTCATGGCCCTGGCCATGCCGCTGATCATGACCTGCGTGATGCACGCCACGACCGCCAAGCTGAACGTCGGCAGGATCGGCATGACCGCCACCGCTGTGTCGGTGACCGGCGGGGTGGGGATGATCCTGGCCTTCGTCGTCTACTCGAACCTGGTGCCGGTGTACGTCAGCCGCCGCGAGGAACTGGTGCTGAAGCGGCTGCGCACCGGGGAGCCGACCGACCTGGAGATCCTCGTCGGCACCGCGCTGCCAGCGGTGGCCGTGGCGCTGGCGCAGTGCGCCGTACTGGTCGGCGCCGGAACCGCGATGCTCGACCTCGCGGCACCCGGGCGGCCCGAACTGCTTCTGCTCGGCGTGCTGTTGGGCATACCCCTGATGGCGGCCTGCGCCGCCGTGACGACCATCGTCACCCGTAGCCCGGAGGTCGCCCAGCTGACGACGATGCCGCTGTGGATGCTCTCGCTCGCCGGATCGGGGCTGTTCATACCGTTGGAGGTCATGCCGCACCAACTGGCCGACGTCTGCCGCCTGTTGCCGATGACCCCGGTCGTGGACCTGTTCCGGATCGGCTGGTTGGGCGGTGCCGACGCGATGCGGGTGCTGCGGGACGTGCTGACCGCGGGGATCTGGCTGGGGCTGACGGGGTGGACTGTGCGACGGTGGTTCCGCTGGGAGCCGAGGCGTTGAAGGAGCAGGGGGGCCGGTGTTCGGTTGGGGGAAGCGCAGCGGTGCCGGGCGGGTGGAGCTGTACAGCCGCTGTTCGCTGCACGTGTCGTTCGCTCTGTTCACGCTCAGCGGGATGCTGATACTCCTTCCGGGCCTGACCACCTTCCGCGAGCACCCGTGCGCCCTGCTGCTCACACCGCTCGCGATGGTCCTGCTGCTCTGCCAGGGCGGGCTGGCCATCGTGTTGAACACCCAGGCACTCGACTACTACCTGAAGCTCAGAGGGGCTCCGAGCCGCCGACTGGCGATCGGGCTGGTGGTGGTGTTCGCGGCGGTGCTGTCGAGTGTGGCGGTGTCGCAGGCGCTCGGGGTGCTGGCCTCCTGGGTGGTGGCTGAGGCCGTGATGTTCAGCATGGCCATGCTCGCCGGGCCGTTCTCGCTGCTGATGCCGGTCCGGCGCACGGTATGGGTGTGCGCCCTGGCGGTGGTGGCGGTGTCGGCGGTGGTCGGTGCCACCGGACGGGGAGTGGCGCCACTGGCCGGAAGCCTGTTCCTGGGCGCCGTCGGCTGCGCGTCGTACGCCTTCTCCTCCCGGGGGTGCGGCTGGATCCTGTCCGTGCTGCGCGAGCTGGAGCAGGCCCGTGACGTGCAGGCGCGGCTCGCGGTGGCCGAGGAGCGGCTGCGGTTCGGGCGGGACCTGCACGACGTGCTCGGCCGCAACCTGTCGGTCATCGCGCTCAAGAGCGAGCTGGCGGTCCAACTCGCCCGCCGGGAGCGGCCGGAGGCGGTGGAGCAGATGGTCGAGGTGCAGCGCATCGCCCGGGAGTCGCAGGGCGAGGTGCGCGACGTGGTCCGCGGCTACCGCACCGCCGACCTGGACACCGAACTGGCGGGCGCCCTGTCGGTGCTGCGCGCCGCCGGGGTGGACTGCCGGGTGCACGGCGACGCCGCGGCGGCGCTGCCCGCCGAGGCGCAGTCGGTACTGGCCTGGGTGGTCCGCGAGGGCACCACGAACGTGCTGCGGCACGGCGACGCACGGCACTGCGCGATACGGCTGCGGGCCTGCCCGGACGGCGCGGCGGTGCTGACGATGGAGAACGACGGGGTGGACGACCGGCCGACGGGCAGGGGCAGCGGCATCGACGGACTGCGCGAGCGGCTCACCGCGGTGGACGGCACGCTGACCGCCGAGCGCCGGACCGGCGGGGTGTTCCGGCTGACCGCCGAGGTACCGAGGGCGAAGGCGCCGGACGGGCAGCGGTCGCACGGGGAGTGCACGGCAGGGAGAGCGGGATGAACGGGCAGGGCCGACCGGCCGGGAACGCGGAGCGGGTACGGGTGCTGCTCGCCGACGACGAACACCTCATCCGGGGCGCGCTGGCCGCGCTGCTGTCGTTCGAGGACGACCTGCGGGTGGTGGCGGAGGCGGCCTCCGGGCCGGAGGCGTTGGCCATGGCCCGGGCGCACCGGCCGGACGTCGCCGTGCTGGACCTGGAGATGCCCGGCGCGGACGGTGTGACGGTGGCCACATCGCTACGCTCCGAACTCCCCGGTTGCCGAACCATGATCGTCACCGGCCACGGCCGCCCCGGCCACCTCAAGCGCGCGCTGTCCGCGGGGGTGCGCGGCTTCGTACCGAAGACCGTCTCGGCGCAGCGCCTCGCCGAGATCATCCGCACCGTGCACGCCGGAGGGCGTTACGTCGACCCGCAGTTGGCGGCCGACGCGATCAGCGCGGGCGACTCCCCGCTGACCGCCAGGGAGACCCAACTGCTTGAGCTGGCGGCGGACGGCGCACCGATCGCGGAGATCGCCCAGCGCGCCGCGCTGTCGCCCGGCACGGTCCGCAACTACCTCTCGTCGGCGGCGGCGAAGCTGTGCGCGGACAACCGCCACGCGGCGGTGCGCATCGCACGGTCCCAGGGTTGGCTATGATGGTGCCCAGCAGCGCACGCGGACGTAGCTCAGTTGGTAGAGCGCAACCTTGCCAAGGTTGAGGTCGCGAGTTCGAGCCTCGTCGTCCGCTCCAGCAGGCGAAGGCCCCGGTTGATTGACCAACCGGGGTCTTTCGTGTATTCCGCTTCGGCACCACCATGATCAGGACGTTGACATGGGCCTGACCTCGGCATAGTTTCCGCAGATGCTGAGTACGGTACGGGAGCAAGCGCGCGGCCTGACCAAGGACCAGCGCAACGCGTTCATCGCCGCCTATCTGGGCTGGGCGATGGACGCCTTCGACTACTTCCTCGTGGTCCTCGTCTACAGCGAGATCGCCGACGAGTTCAAGGTCTCGCTGACCGCCATGGCGTTCCTGACCACCGCCACGCTGATCATGCGGCCGGTCGGCGCGTTCTTCTTCGGCCTGTGGGCCGACCGGCGCGGGCGCCGCGTACCGCTCATGGTCGACGTGCTGTTCTACTCCGTCGTGGGCTTCGCCTGCGCGTTCGCGCCGAACTACGCGGTACTGCTGGTGCTGCGGCTGCTGTACGGCATCGGCATGGGCGGCGAGTGGGGGCTGGGCGCCGCGCTGGCGATGGAGAAGATCCCGGCCGACAAGCGGGGCTTCTGGTCGGGGATGCTCCAGGGCGGCTACTCCTTCGGCTATCTGCTGGCGGCCGTCGCGTTCCTCTTCATCGAACCGGCCTTCGGCTGGCGCGGCCTGTTCGCGTTCAGCCTGGTCCCGGCGCTGGTGGCGCTGTTCGTACGGACCAGGGTCGAGGAGAGCGAGGTCTGGGAGCGCACGGTACGGCTGAACACCACCCCGGCCCGTGAGGTGTTCCGCAACCCGACCGTGCTGCGCCGGTTCGTGTACCTCGTCGCGCTCATGACCGCGTTCAACTGGATGTCGCACGGCACCCAGGACGTCTACCCCACCTTCATAAAGAAGGGGTTGGGGATGTCCGCGGACACCGCGATCATGATCGCGATCATCTACAACGTGGGCGCGATGATCGGCGGGCCGCTGCTGGGGGCGTACTCGGAGCGGCTCGGCCGCCGCCGGGTGATCATCATCGCCTCGGCGGCGGGCCTGCTGGTGGTTCCGGTCTTCTCCATGTCGACCACCGCCGGATGGCTGGCGGTCAGCTCGTTCCTGATGCAGATGTGTGTGCAGGGGGCCTGGGGTGTGATCCCGGCGCACCTCAACGAGCTGAGCCCGAACGCGATCCGGGGTTTCTATCCCGGCGTCACGTATCAGCTCGGCAATCTCATCGCCGCGCTGAACCTGCCGATCCAGGAGGCGCTGGCGAAGCAGTACAGCTACCCGACGGCGCTGATGGTGACGATCTTCCCGACGCTGGCCGTCGTCATGGCCCTCAGCGCCTTCGGCAAGGAGGCACGGGGGGTCCACTTCGGGGCGGAGACGACGCCGTCGGGCCTCACGTAGTCCCCTCCCGGGGGTGGGGGTTTCTCCCGCCAGCCCACCCGTTGCCGTCGGTCTTTCGCGAGCCGTTGCGCACGGCGGGCTTGGCCCGCGGCCCGCGGCCGCGCGCGGGGGCGCGGGTGGGGCTTTCCCGCCCGCCCACCCGATTACCGTCGGCCGGTTCGCTGAACGTCGCGCTCTGCCGTCTTCGGGTCGGGGGTGTGCCCCGCGAAAAGGGTGGGAAAAACCCCTACCCCCACCCCATCCCCGTCAGCCGCTCGTACGCCTCCACGTACTTCCCCCGGGTCCGCTCGACGACCTCCTCCGGCAAGGCCGGAGGAGGCGTCTGCGCCTCCCGGTCCCACCCGGAGGCATCCGAGGTCAGCCAGTCCCGCACGTACTGCTTGTCGAACGACGGCTGCGCGCGCCCCGGCTGCCAGCCGTCCGCGGGCCAGAACCGCGAGGAGTCCGGCGTCAGCACCTCGTCCGCCAGCACCAATTCGCCGCCCTCGTAACCGAATTCGAACTTCGTGTCCGCGAGGATGATCCCCCGCTCCCGGGCGAGGTCACGGGCCCGCCCGTACACCGCGAGTGTCGTCTGCCGCAGCAGCGCCGCGGTCTCGGCGCCCACCTGCCGGGCGACCTCTTCGTAGGAGACGTTCTCGTCGTGCTCGCCGACCGCGGCCTTGGTCGCCGGGGTGAAGATGGGCGCGGGCAGCTCGGATCCGTCGACCAGCCCGTCAGGCAGCGCGAGCCCGCACACCGTACGATCCCGCGCGTACTCGCTGAGGCCGGAACCGGCCAGGTACCCGCGGGCGACGCATTCGACCGGGATCATGCGCAGGGACTTGCAGACCATCGTCCGCCCCGCCCAGTCCGCGGGCGCGCCCTCCGGCAGGTCGGTGGAGATCACATGGTTGGGCACCACGTCGGCGAGCTGCTCGAACCACCACAGGGACAGCTGGGTGAGGATCCGCCCCTTGTCCGGGATGACCGTCGGCAGCACCCAGTCGTACGCCGACATGCGGTCGCTGGCGACCATCACCAGCCGCCCCTCGGCGTCCTGGTAGAGGTCACGGACCTTCCCGGTGTGCAGATGCACCAGGCCCGGCACCTGCTCGGGCTCGGGCTTCTCAACGAATCCGGACACGGTTCCTCCACGTAGGTTGGTCCAAGTGCCCCGATTCTCCCGTACCCGCTGTCCGGCCGCGGCCCGGGGGCGGTCGCCCGTGGCGGCCCGCGGCCCGGGGGCGGTCAGTCCCGCTTGCAGATACGGTCCAGCAGGTTCGCGGTGGCCCGCTGTACCCGCGCGTCGACATGGCCGGGGCGGTCGAGCGCCGGTGACCAGGCGAAGGTGCCGGACGCGAAGACGTACGCGCCGCTGGGCGCCCGGTACAGCGAGGTCTCCTGGTGCACCCGCACCCCCTGGGTGTCCTCGTACGGGGAGTGGGCGAGCAGGATCCGGTCGGTGTACTCCGGCAGCGCGGTGCGCGGGAAGTAACGGTCCGCCTCGCCCGCCACCAGTCCGGGCAGTTCGTCGCCCTCGTCGGCGCCGGTGGCCTGCCACAGCCAGTGGTCGGCGTTGCGCACCACCAGCGGCGACGCTTCGGGTACCCGGCCCGCGTACTGCACGCCGAGCAGTTGCTGTTCCGGCTCGCCCATGTCCCGCCACAGCGCGCTGCGCGCACGCGCGTCGCCGGGGTCGCGGCGCCGCTTGCGGCAGGTCAGCAGCCGGTCGGCGGCCAGCGCGGGAGACGGCCCCAACTCGATCTGCCAGTACATGGTGTTGGCGGACAGGAACACCAGCGAGGTGCCCTGGTCCCGGGCGCGCTCGACGGCCCGGCGCATGGACACCGACCAGTACTCGTCGTGCCCGGGGAAGACCATGCCCCGGTACCGGCCGGGGTCGATGCGTCCGGCGTGCAGATCACGGGTGTCGGCGTAGGCGAGGTCGTAGCCGTAACGTTCGGCCCAGCGGATGAAGTCATAGGCGTGGCCCACGTGCAGCGGCAGGCCCGCGCCCGCGAACGGGCGGTCGAAGGAGACCGTCACCGCGGCCCCCTCCTCGCCGAGCAGCCGGCCCTCCTCGTCCCACGCGTGGTACAGGCTGGCGCCGGTGCGGCCGTCCTCCGGGTAGAGGTTGTACGCCTGCCAGGTGATGTCGGGCAGCACCAGCAGCAGATCGGCCGGACGGGAGTCGCGCACGGTGAACGGGACGTGGCTGCGGTAGCCGTCGGCGGTGGTGAGCACCGCGACGTAGGCGCCGGTGTTCCAGTACGAGGGGATCTGCAGCCGCCAGGACAGCCACCAGTGGTGACAGGAGACGGTACGGCCCGCGGCCAGCGGCGGCGGCTGGACGATGCCGGACAGCCGGGGGCTGGTGGTGATGTGTGCGGCGCCGTCACCGGCGTAGTGCCCGATCCGGTAGACGTCGACGCTGAACTCCTGCGGCGGGTCGACGGTGATGTGGAAGTCGACGCTCCCGCCGGGCATCACGGAGCCGGACGAGGCGAAGCCCTTGATCTGCAGACGCACGTCATCGGCGTTGCACGGCCCGGACACATGCCTGCGCACCGAGCGCTGCTCGGGTAGGCGTTCACCGTCGAGCGTGTCCATCGCGTCGATGGCCGCCAACTCCACGTACCAGGGCAGCAGTTGCCCCGATCCGTCCAGGTAGTACTCCCGGCCGCGCAGCCAGGGCAGTGGCCCCTGGCCGAAGGGGTCGGTCACGGCGTGCGCGAGGGCTCCGGAGTCCCAGCGCCGGATCTGGTCCGTCCCCACGTGAATCCCCTCCCCGCCTTGTCCTGCTGGCGGTGCGCCTGCTGTTTGCCCCAGCACATCACACAATGCGGTCCGTCCATCACCCTTAGTGGCTAATTATCGGAACAGATTCGCGGTGAAGGGGCCGTTTCCGGTCATCTGTGCTGTGTGCCGACAGGTGACCTGTGAGGCCGCTGCGACGCGGGCAGGCCACGGTGGCGGTCGCTGGCGGACCGTCCGCTGGGCCACCAGCCGCCGAATCAGACAAGCCGCACCGGCTTCTCCAGGCGGACCCCGACCGCGTTCAGCCAGGACCGCAGGGGCGCCGCGTCACCGTTCTCCACCAGCCGCAGCACCGGCCAGGACAGGTCCGACCGCGGTGTGCCGCCGACCAGCAGCGCCGGACCGTCCAGCCAGTCGAGCCCGGGAGCGGCGCCCGCGGTGTCCACGGCGGCGCAGCACACCATCGCGGTCACATGGTCGGTGAGCAGCTCACGGCCGGTGCGCGGTGGAAGCAACTGGCACACGGGGGTGGCCGGGTCGCCCTCCGGGCCCACGGGAGCGGTCGGCGCGGTGGCCGCCACCAGCGTCTCCGCCTGCGCCTGCGCACGTTCCTCGCGCGCCTGCAGCACGCTGATGCGGGCCGCCAACTCCTCGCTGCCGCCCTGCGAGAGCCGGTCCAGCACGCGGGCCAGGGTCGCCTTGGCGGGGCCGTGCCCCTCCGCGATCCCGGCGCCCTCGGGCACCGCGGCGGGCGGCGACAACTCGTCCAGCACCCGGTGCAGTCGAGCGGCGTCGCTGCGCCATATGCGGTCGACCACCTCTTCCGGGTACGCCTCCCAGGCGACCGGGGACCAGCCGGTGGGCGGGTGCGCCGGGACGCCGTGGAAGAGGCGGGCGGCGAGCAGGGAGGCCGCCTCGTCGATGGTGCCGGGCTCTTCCAGCAGGTCACAGGCGGGTCTTTCGCCGAGCCTGCTCTCGAAGCCCTCCGCCAGCCGGTCCCGGCGGGACAGCTCGGTGAGCGCCGAGACCACACCCGCGTCCAGCCGGGAGGGCCAGCGGCCCATCCGCCAGGCGGGCAGCGCGACCCGGGTCAGCAGCCGGTCCCAACCGGCGTACGCCAGGCCGACCTGCTCCTGGGCCACGATCCGCAGCCCGTAGTCCACCGCCTGCGCGCGCTCCGAGGCCGCCGCCGCGACGGCGCGCTCCATCTCCGCGATGTGCGCCCGGCAGCCGCGCAGCAGCAGCCGCGCCACCCAGCCGACGAACCCCAGCGCCGGGCGCCGGAGCAACCGGGTCAGCCCACCGCGCCCGCCCGGCGCGGCGGCCCCCTGCGCCGACACCGCGACGGCGGCGTCCAGCCCGCGTACGAAGCGGCGGGCGGCGGCTATGTCGGGGTCGGCGGACGGGCCGGTGCCCGCGACGACCGGGGCGAGCAGCGCGCGTAGCTCGGCCACCCGCATCCACCACATGAAAGGAGACCCGATGACCAGCACCGGGGCCTGCGGGACCCGGCGCGCCAGCCGGCGACCGCCGCGGCCCGCCAGGTGCCGACGGTGGCTGCGGTCCTCCAGCCAGCTGTCGCAGTCCGGGGTGAGCGCTATCGCCGAGGGCGCCGGGACCTGGAGCCGTCCGGCCAGGTCACGCACCATCCGGTACAGCTCGGGCGCGGACGACTCGGGCACCGGCACGGTGGGGCTGACGGCGGGCCTGGCCCGCACGATCACCGCGGCCACCCCGCCCGCCAGCGACAGCACCGCCAGCGCGCCGCCCAGCACGGCCCAGCGCAGCGCGTCCCAACCCCCGCCGCCGATCCGGCCGGTGGCACCGGCGACCAGCAGCACCACCGCGAAGGCGGCGGGCAGCAGGGCGACCGCCAGCGCGGTGCCGCGGATGCGGAGCACCGCGAGGGCGCGGGTACGTGCTGCGTCTTCACCGGCCACCGAGCTGTTCACCCCCTAGCTGAGAAGGCCCCGCTGAGAACGAGACGCCGACGGCGTTGCTTCATCCCCCCACTGTGGCACTGCCCACTGACATCGCAATGTGATGCGGCCGGTTGCCTTACGGGCACGGCTGGAGTCCGCATGCGCGGCACCCTAGTTGCGGGCGGGGGCCGCGTCAGCCGGATGGACAAGCGCTCACCCGATGGTGGCGGTCCACAGCGGGAAGCTCCGGTTCAGCGCTCCTTCAGCCTCCCGCCGCCGCCTTGGCGATGTCCGTCCGGTGGTGGGATCCGTCCAGACGGATCAGCTCCACACCGGCGTACGCGCGCTCCCGAGCTTTGGCCAAATCCGTACCCGTCGCGGTCACGGACAGTACCCGGCCGCCCGCGCTCACCACGCGCCCCTGTGCATCACACTTCGTACCCGCGTGCAGTACGTACGTATGAGGGTCGTTGGACGCCGCCGCCTCAAGCCCCTCGATGGGGTCACCGGTGCGGGGCGTGCCCGGGTAGTTGTGCGAGGCGATCACGACGGTCACGGCCGCGCCCTCGCTCCACCGCAGCGGCGGCTCCTCGTCCAGCCGCCCGGTCGCCGCGTTCAGCAGCACGCTCGCCAGCGGCGTCCTCAGCCGGGCGAGCACGACCTGGGTCTCCGGATCGCCGAAGCGGGCGTTGAACTCGATCACCCGCACCCCGCGCGAGGTGATCGCCAGGCCCGCGTACAGCAGACCGGTGAACGGCGTGCCGCGTCGGCGCAGTTCGTCCACCGTGGGCTGGAGCACGGTCTCCATGACCTCGTCGACCAGCTTCGCGTCGGCCCACGGCAGCGGCGAGTACGCGCCCATGCCACCGGTGTTCGGGCCCTGGTCGGCGTCGTAGGCCCGCTTGAAGTCCTGCGCGGGCTGCAGCGGCACCACGGTGGTGCCGTCGGTGATCGCGAACAGTGAGACCTCGGGGCCGTCCAGGAACTCCTCGATGACCACCCGGTCGCAGGCCAGCGCGTGCTCCCTGGCGGCCGCCAGGTCCTCGGTCACCACCACGCCCTTGCCCGCCGCGAGCCCGTCGTCCTTGACCACGTACGGCGCGCCGAAGGCGTCCAGCGCCGCGTCGATCTCCTCCCGCGTGGTGCACACGTAGGACCGCGCGGTGGGCACTCCGGCGGCGGCCATCACGTCCTTCGCGAACGCCTTGGACCCCTCCAGCTGGGCCGCCTCACGGGACGGTCCGAAGCACGGGATGCCGCGCTCGCGCACCGCGTCGGCGACGCCCGCCACCAGCGGGGCCTCCGGCCCCACCACGACCAGGTCGGCGGCGAGCCGGGCGGCGAGGTCCGCCACGGCCGCGCCGTCGAGCACGTCCACCGGGTGCTGTTCGGCGACCTCGGCGATTCCGGCGTTGCCGGGCGCGCAGTGCAGGGAGGTGACATCGGGGTCAAGGGAGAGGGCGCGGCACAGGGCGTGTTCGCGGGCGCCACCGCCGATTACGAGGACCTTCACGGGGTCAGCCTAGTTGCGGGGACCTGCGCCCACCCAGCCGCCCTTTCTCCAGGCTTCACTCTTTCGGGTAACGCGTCGAGGCGCATATACCCGACCACACGGCACTTTCGGGCGGAATTCCATCTATCACGCCCCCGTGGTCAGCCGTTCGGCGGTAAGAAGGGGATTTCGGGTGGGATGACACGAGTGCGAGGGAGTTCTACGGGTGAGCCAACCGGACAAGCACCCCGAGGGGACCCCTCAGGAGGGCAACGGCCCGGGGCGCGGGCTGTGGCCGCTGGGCCGGGCGGGCGGCGACGCGGCACCGTCCGGTCGGACGCCCGTGGGGCGGGTGGACGGCACGCCCCGGCGCGGCGGACCACCGCAGGGGGATCTTCGCGGCGTCCCGTTCCCGCTCGGCGACTGGGGAGACCCGGCGCGCCGCCTCGGTGAGCTGTACCGCTGGGCGGAGGACAGCGCGCTGCGCACCGCCGACTGGTACCTGGCGGACCGGGTGTGGAAGCGCCGCTGGGCGCGCGTACTGCGGGTCGGGGCGGTGCTCGGGGTGGCCGCCGGACTGGCGCTGCCGCTGGTGCAGTTGACGCACACCGCGAACGACCTGGCGGGCTGGGGGTACCTGGGGCTGCTGGCCGCCGCGGTCTGCGTGGGCGTCGACCGCTGGTTCGGCCTGACCTCCGGGTGGATGCGCGACGTGGCGACCGCGCAGGCGGTGCAACGGCGGCTGGAGAAGCTGCGGTTCGACTGGGCGTCGGAGAGCGTACGGGAGGTGCTGGGCCCGACGGAGGGCACCGCGAGCGAGGCCGCCGAGCGGTGCCTGGCGGTGCTGCGCGGGTTCAGCGAGGACGTCTCGGAGCTGGTACGTGGCGAGACCGCCGAGTGGATGGTGGAGTTCGGCGCCGGAACCGCACCGCTGCGCACCCAGGCCCTGGTCTCCTGGCGGCGCGGCGAGGGCGGGCAGCAGCAGGGGCGGTTTCAGTTGCCGCACGCGAACCGCCCCAACATGCCGCGCCAGCGGCCCCCCGAGGGGCCTGGCCGGTGAGGCGAGGTCTTTTCCTGGCGGCCAGCCCGCCGCCGGGCAAGCCCCCTGCCCCGTTGAGGCCGGCCCCACCCACTTGGGCAAGCCCACAGACCACCCGCCTTGGCCAAGCCCTCAGGCTCCCCTTTGGGACATCGACTAGCTGAACATGATCATCGATCCTTGGGCCAGGCTGCGGGTGGCCGCCGCGTGCAGCCCCAGCCAGACGTGCCGCTCCCGGGCGAACGGGTGCTCCTCGTACGGGAGCTGCGTGGCCGGTTCGTTGAGCGCCGTGGGCCGCTCCGGCGGGGCGGGCGCCAGCGGCGGGTTGGCCGGGTCGATGCCGATCGCCGGTGCCACCGACTCCAGTTCGCGCAGCAGCCCGTGGCTGGACCCCAACGGGCCGCCGCCCGCGAGGAGTTCCTCGTTCACCACCGGAGCGGGAAAGTCCAGCGGTACGTACGCGCCCGCGTGGTCGTAGTGCCAGACCAGGTGCGACTGCTGCGCCGCGGACTCGAACATCTCCAGCAACTGCTCGTAGTCGCCGCCGAGTTCGCCGACCGGTGTCACCTCCAGTCCGCACAGCATGAGCATGTGGGCGCGGCGCAGGAAGTGCAGTGCCGCGTAGTCGAACCCGGCGACCGGCGCGACATCGCCCGACAGTCCGGGCATGTATCCGTGAACGGGTACCGGCGGCAGACCGGCCTCGCCAAGTGCCTTGTTGTACGCGCCGATCTCTTCCGCGAAGGGGTTTTCCGGGCTGTGACACAGCACATCGACCAGGGGGACCAACCATAGGTCGCAGGCCACGGGCGCTCCAGGAGGTGGTAGGAGGCAGGGCCGCCAGCGTAACCGCGGCTCGGCGTCGCGTCAGGGGTACGCGGCGGTCCCGTGCCGTACGTCAGGGGGCCGTCAGCCAGCAGTCAGCGCCCGTCGCCGTACCGCTCGACGAGCTGGCGCATCAGGGAGAGCGAGTGCTCGTTGTACGCGTCCATGATGCGCCGCGCGCCCGGCGCGTCGCCGTCCCGGACGGCGTCCGCCAGGGCGACGTGCTCGGTCCAGCACACCCCCGACAGGTCCGGCTCGCGGCGCAGCAGCGGAACCGCGAACACCCACGACTGCACCCGCAGCCGGTCCAGGAACTCACACACGTGCTCGTTCGCGGTGAGCACCGCCAGCTCCCGCCAGAAACGCAGGTCGCAGCCGATCAGCACGTCCAGCGCGCCCGCCCGGGCGGCGCTCGCGGCGGCCTCCGCGCGGCGCCGTACCGACGCCATGCCGTCCTCGGGCAACCGCAGCGGGCCGCGCGCGTCCAGGCGGCGGAATATCCCCTCGGTCACCAGCGTGCGGGCCTCGACCAGGCCGCGGTAGTCGTCGTGGGTGAACTGCCGCACCTGGAAGCCCCGGTGGTGCTCGACCTCCAGCAGACCCTGCGCGGCGAGGTCGACCAGGGCCTCCCGCACCGGGGTGGCCGAAACCCCGTACAGGTCGGCGATCTCCTTCACGGTGAAGTGCCGTCCGGCCGCCAGCCGCCCGGTGAGCACCTCGTCGCGGAGCGCGTCGGCTATCTGCTGCCGCAGACTGCTGCGCCGAACCGGCGTGCTGCCCGGCATGCCGCCTCCTCGCTCCTGGATGTCCCGGGCGCCCTGATGCGCCCGGGACAAGATATGCGAGGCGGCTACCCCGGCCGACGGCCGGTACTCGCCACGTGACCAGCGCCACCACCACCCGTTCGGCCCGCGGGACGGGTGCGGGGCGCCGCGCGGCTTGACGATGGGGTACGTGCGGACGCTGATGACGATCCAGATCGAGGCCGAGGCGGGCAGCCGGGCACTGGAGTCCGGGACACTGCGGGAGACGCTACGGCGCCTGAGCGACCGCGTACGGCCGGAGGCCGCGTACTCCTTCCTCCTCAGCGGGGTACGCACGATCCTGCTCGTCTTCGACCTGCACGACCCGTCGCAACTGCCCGCGGTGACCGAACCCCTGTTCCGCGAGCTGAAGGCCGAGGTCAACGTGTACCCGGCACTCCCCTTGGAAGCCCTCCTGGCCTCCTTGCACTAGCCCCCACCCGCCCTGTTCGCGGAGCACCACGCGAGGGGGTGTGCAGGGGTGCCCCCGCAGCGACCCGCGAAGGGTGGGCGGGTGCGCACAAAACCCACCCGCGAAGCCGCGGGCGAGAACTAACGCGGGTCCACAACCGACAGCGCCGCGTCCAGAACGGCCAGCCCCTCCTTCGCCTCCGCCTCGGACACATTGCAGGGCGGCACCACGTGCGTCCGGTTCATGTTCACGAACGGCCACAGCCCACCCCGCTTGCACGCGGCGGCGAACTCCGCCATCGGCGCCGCGTCCGCGCCGGAGGCGTTGTAGGGCACGAGCGGTTCCCTGGTCGCCCGGTCCTTGACCAGTTCCAGCGCCCAGAAGACGCCCGTTCCCCGCACCTCGCCCACGCACTCGTGCCGAGCCGCCAGCTCCCGCAAGCCGGGCCCCAGCACCCGCTCGCCGATCTCGGCGGCGTTCTCCACGATGCGTTCCTCCCGCATCGCGTTGATCGTCGCGACGGCCGAGGCGCAGGCCAGCGGATGGCCGGAGTAGGTGAGTCCGCCCGGGTACGGGCGGTGGGCGAAGGTCTCCGCGATCCGCTCGCAGATCGCCACCCCGCCGAGCGGCACGTAACCGGAGTTGACGCCCTTGGCGAAGGTCATCAGGTCCGGGGTGACGTCCCAGTGGTCCGCGGCGAACCACTTGCCGGTGCGCCCGAAGCCCGCCATCACCTCGTCGAGGATGAAGACGATCCCGTACCGGTCGCAGATCTCGCGTACTCCGGCGAGGTAGCCGGGGGGCGGGACCATGATCCCGGCGGTTCCGGGGACCGTCTCCAGGATGATCGCGGCGATGGTCTGCGGACCCTCGAAGGCGATCAGTTCCTCCAGGTGCTCCAGCGCGCGCTCGCACTCCTGCGCCTCGGTGGCGGCGTGGAACCGCGAGCGGTACAGGAACGGCCCCCAGAAGTGCACCACCCCGGCCGAGCCGGTGTCGGACGGCCAGCGGCGCGGGTCACCGGTGAGGTTGATCGCGGCCGCGGTCGCCCCGTGGTACGACCGGTAGGTCGACAGCACCTTGTGCCGCCCGGTGTGCAGCCGGGCCATCCGCACCGCGTTCTCCACCGCCTCGGCACCGCCGTTGGTGAAGAAGATCTTGTTCAGGTCGCCCGGAGTCAGCTCGGCGATCAGCCGCGCCGCCTCGGACCTGACGTCGATCGCGAACGCGGGCGCGAAGGTGGCGAGTTTCCCGGCCTGCTCCTGGATGGCGGCGACCACCTTGGGGTGCTGGTGCCCGATGTTGGTGTTCACCAGCTGGGACGAGAAGTCCAGGTAGCGGTTGCCCTCGTAGTCCCAGAAGTACGAGCCGGCGGCCCCCGCCACCGCGAGCGGGTCGATGACCGCCTGCGCTGACCAGGAGTGGAAGACATGCGCACGGTCCGCGGCCTTGACGGCAGCGCCGCGCTCGGGGTCTGCGAGAGGGGCTGTCATGCGCTCCAGGGTAGGGAGCGCCCTGTTCAGGCCGAAACGGTCAGCCTGTATGGCTTCGGCCACCCCCGTCGACACTGTGTCAACGGAAGTGGCCGAAACATCGACACGCCGGGTGCTAGATGAACGGGTTGATCTCGATCGTCTCGTCCCGGCCCGGGCCCACGCCGATCGCGGAGATCGGGGCGCCGGACATCTCCTCAAGGGCCTTGACGTAGGCCTTGGCGTTCTTCGGCAGGTCGTCGAAGGACTTGGCCTTGGTGATGTCCTCGTTCCAGCCCGGCAGCGTCTCGTAGACCGGCTTGGCGTGGTGGAAGTCGGTCTGGCTGTACGGGAGTTCCTCGACCCGCCTGCCGTCGATCTCGTACGCCACGCAGACCGGGATCTCCTCCCAGCCGGTGAGCACGTCGAGCTTGGTGAGGAAGAAGTCGGTGAGCCCGTTGACGCGTGTGGCGTACCGGGCGATCACCGCGTCGAACCAGCCGCAGCGGCGGTCGCGGCCGGTGGTGACGCCCCGCTCGCCGCCGATGGTGCGCAGCTTGTCGCCGTCCTCGTCGAACAGCTCGGTCGGGAACGGACCCGCGCCGACCCGGGTGGTGTACGCCTTGAGGATGCCGATGCTGCGCGAGATCCGCGTCGGGCCGATGCCGGAACCGGTGCAGGCGCCGCCCGCGGTCGGGTTCGAGGAGGTCACGAACGGGTACGTGCCGTGGTCCACGTCGAGCAGCGTGCCCTGGCCGCCCTCCAGCAGCACGACCTTGTCCTCGTCCAGCGCCTGGTTCAGCACCAGGGTGGTGTCGGCGACGTAGTCGCGGATCTGCTCCGCGTAGCCCAGGTACTCCTCGACCACCTTGTCGGCGGAGATGGCGCGGCGGTTGAAGATCTTGACCAGGATCTGGTTCTTGTCGTTCAGCGCGGCCTCGACCTTCTGCCGCAGGATCGACTCGTCGAACAGGTCCTGCACCCGGATGCCGACCCGGTTGATCTTGTCGGCGTAGGCCGGGCCGATGCCGCGGCCGGTGGTACCGATCTTGCGCTTGCCCAGGAAGCGCTCGGTGACCTTGTCGAGGGTCTGGTGGTACGGGGTGATCAGATGGGCGTTGCCGCTGATCAGGAGCTTGGAGGTGTCGACACCACGCGCTTGGAGCCCGCTCAGCTCGGAGAGCAGGACGGCCGGGTCGACGACGACCCCGTTGCCGATGACCGGGGTGCATCCCGGGGAGAGGATCCCGGACGGGAGCAGGTGCAGCGCGTACTTCTGGTCGCCGACGACCACCGTGTGACCGGCGTTGTTGCCGCCCTGGTAGCGGACCACGTAGTCAACCGAGCCGCCGAGCAGGTCGGTGGCCTTCCCCTTGCCCTCGTCACCCCACTGAGCACCGAGCAGCACAAGTGCGGGCACAGGCGTACACCCCTTCCGGGCGGGGCATGTCCAACGTGCGTAAGAGCCGTCGAACCGGTGCCCCGGAATAGACGAAGCCCCTGGCGCAAAGGCGCAAGGGGCTCTTGCACCGAGATTTTACCTGAGGAAGGACGAAGGTGTCGGCTCAAGCCTCGGCCGGGCTTCCGCTGCTGGTGGTCATCGACCCCGCGGCCCGCACGTTGGACGGTGAATCGGTGCGTATCGCGAAGGACGTCCTGCGGGCGGGCGCGTCGTCGCTGAAGATCTGTCTTCCGGACAGCGCGGAGGAACTGCGCCGGGCACTGACGCACCGCGGTCGCCGCCGTCCGGTGGTGATCGGTGACGACCACGCGCTGCTGCGCACGGTTCGCCTGCTGCATCTGGAGGGCGCGCTGGGCGAGGCGGCGCTGTCGATGGTGCCGGTCGGCCAGCGCTCCACGCTGGCGCTGTCCCGGCGGCTGGGCGTACCGGCGTCCACGGTGGCGGCGGCACGGGCGGCGCTGAACGGCGCGGTGCGCGACCTGGACCTCCTGCTGGACGAGAGCGGCGGGATCGTGCTGGGCGCGTTGCGGATCCCGTCCCGGCACACCGCGCCGCTTCGGGGCAACTGGCTTGAGCGCGGCGCCCGTTCACTGCTGCGCACCCTGACCGGCGGCCCCGGCCAGACGCCCGGGCAGCGGCTGCGGGTGGAGGCGGACGGGGTGGTGCTGGCGGACCTGGACCGTCCGGTGCACGAGGTGTCGGTGCGCTCCCCGGCCGGGGGGCTGGCGGACGTCTGCGTGAACCAGACCAGTGGCCGCCCGCTGCGGGTGCGCGCCCAGGCGGTGACGATCTCCGGCCGGGACTTCCGCTACCACGCCGACGAGTCGCTGACCGGTCCGGTACGCACCCGGACCTGGACGGTCCAGGCCGCCGCGTGGCGGCTGACGGTTCCCCGTTAGCCGCGAGTCCGCCGCGGTTCGGCAGCGCCCTGAAGCGCGGGGAACCCGCGAGCAGCCACAACGGCGCCGAAGTCGTCCGACGCTCCAGCACCGCACTCCCGGCGCGGCGCCGCTGCTGTGGCTCACCGCGCTGGCCGCGGCTCTGACGGCGGCCGGGCCCGCCGCCCTGCGCCGCCGCGACGTCGGGTGACCGCTCAGACCTCGACCAGCAGTTCGCGCAGCCCCCGGATGACATAGCCCGGCTTCCACTCCGGTTCGCGCACCAGCCGCAGACCCGGCGCCGACCTCAGCAACGCCCCGAAGGACGCGGCCAGTTCGATACGGGCCAGCGGTGCGCCCAGGCAGTAGTGGATGCCCGCGCCGAACGCCAGATGCGGGTTGTCGGCGCGGGCCAGGTCCAGTCGGTCCGGGTCGGCGAAGCGGGCCGGGTCCCGGTGCGCCGAGCCGAACAGCAGGGCGACCTCGCTGCCGCGCGGGATGGTGGTGTCGCCGATCTCGATGTCGTCCAGCACCCAGCGTTCGAACAGCTGCAACGGGGTGTCGTACCGCAGCAGTTCCTCGATGGCGGTGGGCAGCAGACCCGGCCGCGCGCGCAGGAGTCGGAGCTGGTCCGGGTGGCGCAGCAGCGTCCACCAGCCGTTGGCGGTGGTGTTGACGGTCGCCTCGTGACCGGCGTTCAACAGCAGCACACAGGTGGAGATCATCTCCTGCTCGGAGAGCCGGTCCCCCTCGTCGTGCGCGGCGATCAGCGCGCTGATCAGGTCCTCGCCCGGTTCCCTGCGCCGGGCGGCGATCAACTCCCGCAGGTACGCGGAGAACTCGACGCTCGCGCGGACGGCGGCGGTGGCCGTGGCCTCGTCCGGGTTCAGCTCGTACATCCCGCAGATCGCCGCCGACCAGGGGCGCAGCAGGCCCCGGTCGGCGGGCGGAACGCCCAGCATCTCGGCGATGACGGCGACCGGCAGCGGCTCGGCCACCCTGGCCAGCAGGTCGCCGCCGCCGTCGGCGCGGAGGCTGTCCACGAGTTCCGCGGCCAGCCTCTCGATGACGGGCGTCAGATCGCGCACCGTCGCCGGGGTGAAGGCCTTGCTGACCAGGCGGCGGATCCGGGTGTGGTCCGGCGCTTCGAGATCGAGCATCCCGTTGTCGTTGAGCACGTGGAACGGTTCGTGCGCGGCGGGCGGCGGCGTGCGCCCGAACTCCTCGTGGGTGAAGCGGTGCAGGTACGTCCGCCCCAGGCGGCGGTCTCGCAGGGCCGCGCTGACGTCGGCGTAGTGCGGGATGAGCCACTGGCGTGTCGGCTCGTACCAGATCGCCCGCCCAGCCTCCCTCAGCCGCTGGTAGGCGGGGTAGGGGTCGGCGACGAACTCGGACGACCGGGGGTCGAATTCCATTGTGGGGCGCTCCTGTTCAAGGTGCGGTGTGCTCAGCACCGCCGGGCCGGTACGTCGTGCGTTCCCGCCGCTGCGGCGGACTCTTCGCGGGGCAGCCCCCCAAACCCCCGGCGCCGCACCGCATCACACCACCTCGGCCAGCGCCGCCAGCAGTTCCGGGAAGGCCGGGGAGTCCGGAATCAGCGGTGCGTAGTGCCCGACGCCCGACAACTCACGCAGTTGCGCCCCCGTGGCCGCCGCATAGCGGCAGGAGAGGTCGACGGGGACGTCGGCGTCCCGCGAACCGTGCAGCAGCACCGTCGGCACGGTGAGCGGCGGCAGCCGCACCGGGTCGACGGCCGCCACATCCCCCTCAGCGCCCATGAGTTCGTCGACAGCGCCCCCGCTGAGCCGCAACTGCCGCGCGTACCCCAGATCCGCGACCGGGGAGACCGCCACCACTCCGCTCACCGGGCCCCGCGCGGCGGCCCACAGCGCGAGCTGGCCGCCCGCCGAGTGGCCCAACAGCACCTGCCCGGCGCCGTCCCAGGCGACCTCCACCGCCCGGGAAACGTCGTCGAAGGTGGAGGGCCAGCCGCCTCCCCCGCCGACCCGCCGGTACTCGGCCAGCGCCACCGCGTAGCCGTCCCGCGCCAACCGCGCGGCCAGCGGCGACAGATGGGCACGGTCGTACGCCTGCCGCCAGAAGCCGCCGTGCAGCACGGTCAACCGCTGCCCGCCGACCGGCCCGTAGTAGTCGATGACCTGCGAGGGGTGCGGCCCGTACCGCAGGCTCCGCTCCGCCGCGACGGGAGGCAGCGCCAGCAGCGCCGCCTCCTCCTCGCGCGGTGTCATCGCAGCACGTCCGCGAGCGTGCGCGCGGCGCGCAGCGCGTCCACGTACCGCGTGTACAGCGGGGTGAAACCGAACCGCAGCACATCGGGCCGCCGGTAGTCGCCCACCACACCCCGTTCGATCAGTGCCGCCATCACCTCGCCCGCACCCTCACAGCGCAGCGACACCTGGCTGCCGCGCAGCGCGTGCTCGGCGGGTGTGACCGACTCGACCAGCCCGTCCGGCACCAGCGCCGCCACGCACTCCAGGAAGAAGTCGGTCAGCGCCAGGCTCTTGCGCCGAACCTCCTCGATCGCCACTCCGTCCCACGCCTCAAGCGCCGCCTCCAGCGCGAGCATCGACAGGATCTCCGGCGTGCCCACCCTGCCGCGCGACGCCCCGTCCGCCGGCTGGTAGTCGGGCCGCATGCCGAACGGGTCGGTGTGCGAGTTCCAGCCGGGCAGCGGGGAGTCGAACCGCGGTTGCAGCTCCCGCCGGACGTAGAGGTAGGCGGGCGCGCCCGGACCGCCGTTGAGGTACTTGTACGTACAGCCGACGGCCAGGTCCACCCCGTCCGCGTCCAGCCGCACCGGCAGCGCACCGGCGCTGTGGCACAGGTCCCACACCACCAGCGCGCCCGCGGCGTGCGCTGCGGCGGTGGTGCCGGGCAGGTCGTGCAGCCGTCCGGTGCGGTAGTCGACGTGGTTGACCAGCGCCACGGCGGTACGCGGCCCGATCTCGGCCGCCATGTCGACGGCGGGCACCGGACGCACGGTACGGCCGGTCATCCGCGCCGCCGAGGCGGCGATGTAGCCGTCGGTCGGGAAGGTGGCCGCGTCGACCAGCACCTCGTCCCGGTCCCGCGGTGCCATCCGCACCGCGGCGACCAGCGCCTTGAAGACGTTCACGCTGGTGGAGTCGCCGACCACCACCTGGCCGGGCGCGGCACCGATCAGCGGGGCGATCCTGTCGCCGACCCGCTCCGGCGCGGTCCACCAGCCGCTCTCGTCCCAGGACCGGATGCGCAGTCGGCCCCACTCGCGCTCCACCACGTCCTGGAGCCGGGCGGCGACGCCGTGCGGCAGCGCGCCGAGCGAGTTGCCGTCCAGATAGACGTCAGCGGTACCGGCCGCCTGATCAGATGGCGCCTCCAGGGCGAACCGGTCGCGGACCTTGGCGAGTTGGTCATCGGCGTCGAGCCGTTCGGCCCGGCTCAGCAGTGCGTCAGACATGGCTTCGGGCCGTCCACAGCTCGGGGAAGACGTTCTTGCTGGCGCGCTTCTCCAGCCAGGCCACACCCGCGGAGCCGCCGGTGCCCTGCTTGGCGCCCATCGCACGGCGGGTGGCCACCAGGTGGTCGTTGCGCCAGCGCCACACCAGTTCGGCGACCTCGGTCAGCGCCTCTGCGAGCAGCACCTCGGGGGCGTCCTGCGGTCCCGCGTAGATCCGCTGCCAGACCTCTTCCACCTCCGGATCGGCCTCGTAGCGCTGGGCGACGTCGCGGTCGAGCACCGTCGCGGGGACCGGGTGGCCGCGGCGGGCCAGGAAGCCCAGCACCTCGTCGTACAGGCTCGGCTCCTGTAGCGCCTTCTCCAGTTCGGCGTGCGCCCTGGGGGCACCGCGGTGCGGGACCAGCATCGAACCGGACTTCTCACCGAGGAGGAACTCAAGGCGCCGGTACATCGCCGACTGGAATCCCGACCCCTCGCCCAACGCGCCGCGGTACGAGTTGAACTGGGCGGGCGTGAGATGGGCCAGCGGCTTCCAGGACGCGTTCAGCGACTCCAGCTCGTAGGTGCTGCGCCGCAGCGCCGCCAGCGCCGCCGGCAGGTCGTCCTTGCGCAGCGCGTCGGCGGCGGTCTGCCATTCGTGGACGATGACGGTGAACCACAGCTCCATGACCTGGGTGGTCACCAGGAAGACCATCTCTCCGGGATCCTCGGAGAGCGGGTGTTGCAGATGGGTGAGGATGTCGGCCCGCACGTAGTCCTCGTAGGGAGTGGTGCCCTCGAAGTCGAGGTTGGGTGTCTGCGCGCCCGCTTCGTCGGACTCGGGGTGGTGGGACATCGCTGTCTCCTTGCTTGCGCCACCGGGTAGCGGTCCGCTCCTTCCCGATCGGCGTCGGAGCCCCGGTCCCCTCGGACCCGCGCACACGCTCGACGTGCCGCCCGGCCCATGCGCATCATGCGTGGCACGGCCGGGATACGGCAAGACCTGCCTGGCGGTCGGGCCAGACAGGTCTTGGCGTACGGGATCAGCCCAGGGTGTCGGCGGCTGTCGGGGACGAGTCGCGCAGGAAGGTGGCGCAGCGCTCGTGCTCAGCGTCCTCGCCGATCGCCTGTGCGGCGCGGCCGAGGGCGTGCAGGGCGCGCAGGAAGCCCCGGTTGGGCTCGTGCTCCCAGGGCACCGGCCCATGGCCCTTCCAGCCGTTGCGGCGCAGCGCGTCCAGGCCGCGGTGGTATCCGGTACGGGCGTAGGCGTACGACTCCACCACCCGGCCCGCCTCGAAGGCGTCGTCGGCGAGCTGTGCCCAGGCCAGCGAGGAGGAGGGGTACTTCGCGGCGACATCCGCCGGCGAGGTCCCCGACGCGAGCAGTTCCCGCGGCTCCGGATCATCGGGCAGATGGGTCGGGGGCGGCCCCCCGAGCAGGTTCTCATGAATGGCCATACCCCCAGTCTGCCTGCTCCCCGGCCGCACGCGGCCGGGGAGCAGGCAGACTGGGGGCACCCCGTGGCCGGGGCGAGGGCCCTTCGGGGGTCAGTGGGTCGGGGGCGCAGGCCTCCGGCGGGGCCCCGCGTTTGGGGGCCCGCGCAGGCCGGGCGAAGTCCGCTGTGCGGTCCGGCGGCGCCCTGAAGGGGCGCGGGGAACCGCGCGATCAGCCACAACGACGCCGCACAAGACCGACGGCAATTCGCCGCACTCCCAGCGGAGCGCGAACCGCTGGGGCGCGGCCCCGAAAGGGGGGTTTGGGGGCAGAGCCCCCAAACCAGGGTTACTTCAGCTTGTTGCCCGCGGAGCGAAGGTTCTGCGCGGCGACACCCACGCGCGCCGCCATGCCCTCCTCAGCCGCCTTGCCCCAGGTGCGCGGGTCGTAGGCCTTCTTGTTGCCGACCTCGCCGTCAACCTTCAGCACACCGTCGTAGTTCTTGAACATGTGCGCCACGACCGGCCGGGTGAACGCGTACTGCGTGTCGGTGTCGATGTTCATCTTCACCACACCGTTCTCCAGCGCCTCGTTGATCTCCTCGATCGTCGAGCCGGAGCCGCCGTGGAAGACGAAGTCGAACGGGCTGGCCTTGCCGTACTTCTCGCCCACCGCGACCTGGAGGTCCTTCAGGATCGACGGCCGCAGCACGACGTTGCCCGGCTTGTACACGCCGTGCACGTTGCCGAACGACGCGGCCAGCAGGTACCGGCCCTTCTCGCCCAGGCCGAGCGCCTCGGCGGTGCGGACGCCGTCCGAGACGGAGGTGTACAGCTTGTCGTTGATCTCGTGGGAGACGCCGTCCTCCTCGCCACCGGTCGGGGTGATCTCGACCTCGAGGACGATCTTCGCCTTGACCGCCTCGGCCAGCAGCTCCTGCGCGATGGCGAGGTTGTCGTTCAGGATCTCCGCCGAACCGTCCCACATGTGGGACTGGAACAGCGGGTTGAGGCCCCTGGCCACCCGCTCCTGGGAGATGGCCAGCAGCGGGCGGACGTAGCCGTCCAGCTTGTCCTTCGGGCAGTGGTCGGTGTGCAGCGCGACGTTGACCGGGTACTTCTCCGCCACGATGTGCGCGAACTCGGCCAGCGCCACCGCGCCGGTCACCATGTCCTTGTTGTACTGACCGCCCAGGAACTCGGCGCCACCGGTGGAGATCTGGATGATGCCGTCGCTCTCCGCCTCGGCGAGGCCGCGCAGCGCGGCGTGCAGCGTCTGCGACGAGGTCACGTTGATGGCCGGGTAGGCGAACTTGCCTGCCTTCGCCCGGTCGAGCATCTCGTTGTAGACCTCGGGGGTTGCGATGGGCATGTGTCCGCTCCTTGGGGGTCCGCGGGTTCGTACAGACGGGGCTGACGTCATCGTCGCCCTCATCTTCGCAGACTAAGGCCCGACCTCAATGCGGCAACTATCACGCCCGCCCGTCGACACCACCCTCAGTGGAGACCCTCCGGCTCGCAGAACCTGGCGTGAGGAGTGACCGTTTCACGTGAAACAGCCACCCCTCTTGGATAAGCGCAGGTCACAGGCGTGCGCCGACGATCATTCCAGGCCGAGGTCGGCCAGGCTGTACGCCTGGAGGTACGGCAGCCCGGTCTCCGCGATGGCCGCGGCCGCACCGCGCTCCACGATCACCGCGACACCGACGACCTCCGCGCCCTCCTCGCGCAGCGCCTCGACCGCGGTCAGCACCGAGCCGCCGGTGGTGGAGGTGTCCTCGACCGCCAGCACCCGGCGGCCCTTGACGTCCGGCCCCTCCACCCGCCGCTGGAGGCCGTGCGCCTTGCCGGTCTTGCGGACCACGAACGCGTCCAGCCTGCGCCCGCGCGCCGCGGCGGCGTGCAGCATCGAAGTGGCGACCGGGTCGGCACCGAGGGTCAGCCCGCCCACCGCGTCGTAGTCGAGGTCGGCGGTCAGGTCCAGCATCACCTGGCCGACCAGCGGGGCCGCCTCACCGTCGAGGGTGATCCGGCGCAGGTCGACGTAGTAGTCGGCCTCCTTGCCGGAGGAGAGGGTCACCTTGCCGTGCACCACGGCCTTGTCCTTGATCTGCTGCAGCAGGGCGTCACGGGCGTCAGTCATGCCCTTGAGACTAGCCGAGCCGTTCCCACGCCCAGACCGTCGTGATCTCCAGTGGGTCGATGGGGGTGACCAGCCGTGGATGGGTGTTGAGACCGTTCGGCGGCCCGGACTGCGGCTCGACGCAGATGGCCTCCGGCTGCTCGTCGTAGACCACCACCCACTCGGCCGGGCTGGTCACCTTGACCCGCAGCTGCCCCGGCCAGGTCAGGGTCACGTCGACGCCGTCCGGCATGCCGAAGCAGTCGTCCCACGGGCCCGGCTTGGGGTCGATCCGGTGTCCGGTCGGCAGGTGGTTGTCGCCGCGCTCCTCCTGCCAGGCGGGCGTGAAGTCGATCGTGGCGTCCTGGCCGCCGTCGCCGAGGTTGCGCAGGAACCACGGGTGCCAGCCCGCCTGTGCCGGGAAGGACACCTCGGCGGTCTCCACGCCCAGGGTCAGCCGCAGTTCGTCCTCGGTGAGCTCCAGGACCTGGGTGACCCGGCCCGCGTACGGCCAGGGGTCGGTGAGGTCGTAGTAGAACGAGGCGGTCCGCTCGCCCTTCGTGGACTGCGTCCAGGCGGCGTGCCGTCCGGTGCCGTGGATGGCGTGCGGGGCGGCGTCGATGGGCAGTTGGTGGGTCACTCCGCCGTTGCGGAATCGCCCGTTCTCGGTGCGACCGCACCACGGGACCATGACGAACGATCCGTAACGCGGGCCCTGCCGCAGCAGTTCGGTACCGCCGACGCGCAGACTGCTGATGCCGCAGCCCGCTTCCGGCCGCACGGTCAGTTCGACGTCTCCGGCAGTGAGCCGGACCGGGTCTGGTGTCTGGTGCATGCCCTCGAATCTAAGCGGTCCGTCAGCGGCGGCGGCGCAGTACCCGACCTACCACCACGGCCGATGCCAGCAGTGCGGCGGCGGCCGGGGCGGCCCAGCGCAGGGTGTCGCCGGTCGAGCTGGCCGTCGGGGCGGGCACCGGGGCGTAACGGCCGCGCGGCGGCGCGTGGTCGACCTCCTCCGCGCTGCGGCCGATCATGGTGCGGCGGGCGTGCGCGGCCTCGGCGGGCACCTCGGCGCGCGGATGCGGGTCGTCCTCCAGACCGGCGGGGGTCTCCGGCACGTCGACCTCGACCAGCTCCAACTCCTCGCTGCCGTCGGCGAGTTCGGGCAGCTCGGAGAGTTCCACGTTCTCGGCGTCGTCCATGTCGTCGACGTCGACGTCACCCGGCAGCAGTACGCCCTGGGCGGACGCCTCCTGCGCGGGCGGGGCGAACTTGGCGGGGGGTTCGGCTTCCAGATCCGTTGTGAGGTCGGAAACGAAACGATCCAGCAGGCGGCGACCGGCGGCCTCCACGGTCTGCTGGTCGTACTCGGCGAGCCGACCGTCGGCCTGTACGGCGCCGGAGAAACCGAGCCGGGTGCCGCTGCCCTCCGAGTCGAGCCCGATGACCAGCGCCAGCTTCACCGTGCCGCCGCCGCGCGCCTCGGTGCCCTCGCCCTCGATCTCGAAGCCGCCGTCACAGGCGGCGATCCGCAGGCTGCCCCGGTAGGTGATGGTGGAGCCGCCGATGCGCAGCCGCAGCCGTCCCGCCAGCCCGCCGGGCACGGCGGCGGCCGCGTCGCGTTGCAGCGCGGAGACGCACCGGGCGACCCTGTCGGGCTCGCTGAGTGCCCGCCGCACGGTCTCGACCGGGAATGGGACGTACGACTCGTGCTCCATACCGCCGGAGCCTACCGGGACGCCGCGTCGATGGGCAGCGTCCCGGCGTTCGCCCTCCCCGTGGCCCCGGGGCGGCCGCGCGCCGCCAAGCGGATTCCGGGCCGCTGCGGCGGCCTGCCGCCGGGGCGCGGCGCGGGTCCCCGCAGCGCGGCACCGACACGCCACGGCACCGTCGCCGCCGCCACGGTCCCCGCCGGTTCGCCATCGCGGCGTCCGCCGCTCACCCCCCGTACCGGGGGCGCATCAGCGTGGACGGCGGAAAAGGGACGGACGGGCGGGAGACCGCGGCCAGGTGGACGGCGGCGCGCAGGGCGGCCGGGGTCAGGGAGCGCAGGGGCGGGGCGGCTTCGGGGAGGTGAGCGGGGACCGGAGCGCGGGCGGCCAGCAGGAAACACCAGGGCGCGCCGCCCGCCGGGATCCAGTAGTCCGTGGTGTTCAGGCCCGCGGAGCGGACCGTCGCGTCGACCGTCCAGAACAGCGGCGGGCGCCCGGCGTGCACCGCGAGCCGCCCGCCGGGGGCCAGATCGGCCGCCGCCAACCCGAAGAACTCCTGCGAGTACAGCTTGGCGCTGCGGGAGATCCCCGGATCCGGCAGATCCTCGATCACCACGTCGTACGCACCGGGCTGGCGCCGCTCCCACAGCCAGTCGAAGGCGTCCGCGGTCACCACCCGAACCCGCGGGTCGGCGAAGGAGTGACGGTTCAGCGCACTCAGACCGGGGTCGTCGCGGGCCAAGCCCACCAGCTCCGGGTCGACTTCCACCAGGGTCACCGCCGCCACGTCCGCGTACCGCAGCACCTCGCGCAGCGCCAGTCCGTCGCCGCCGCCGAGGATCAGCACCCGCCGGTGCGGCCCGGCCATCGCGGGGTGGACCAGCGCCTCGTGGTACCGGTACTCGTCGCGCCCGGAGTCCGACAGCCGTCCGTCGAGGAAGAGCCGCAGCGGACGTCCCGCGGGCGAGCCGGTGAGCACCACCTCCTGCACGTCCGTGCGCACCGCCAGCCGCACGTCGCCCCCGTAGACCGCCTGCCGCGCGGCCCGCTCGAACGGCCCCGAGAACACCGCGGCGGTCGCCAGCACCACCAGCACCGCGATGTTCACCCCCATCAGCCAGCCGCGCGTTCGCCCGCTCAGATCGCGCCGGAACAGCCCGAGCACGGTCGCCGCGCCCGCCCCCGCGTTCACCGCCCCGGTCAGCAGCACGCCCGTGACCTGCCCGAGGAACGGCAGCAGGACGAACGGAAAGGCCAGTCCGCCGACCAGCGCGCCCACGTAGTCGGCGGCGAACAACTCGGCCACCGCGCCGCCCGCGTCCTGCCGTCTGATGCGCTGGATGAGCGTCATCAGCAGCGGCACCTCGGCGCCTATCAGCAGCCCGATCGCGAAGGCGAACACGGTGATCGCCGAACTGGACTGCCCGAGCCAGGCGAAGCTCGCGTAGAGCGCCATCGCGGACAGCCCGCCGACCAGCGCCAGCAGCGACTCGATGAGCGCGAAGCCGACCGCGGCCCGGCACCGGACGGTCTTGGCAAGCAACGAGCCGACCCCCATCGCGAAGACCATCACGGACAGCACGACGGACGCCTGGGTGACCGAGTCGCCCACCAAGTACGAGGCGAGGGCGACGAGTTCGAGTTCGTAGACGAGTCCGCAGGCGGCGCAGACGAAGACCGAGCCAAGCACCAGCGCACGCCCGAGGCTGACCGGGACCGGCAACCGGGCAAAGGACGGGGGCACGTCGATCATGAGTGCACGCTACGTCACTGTGCGCGTTGCCCTGGTCACCCACAGGAGTGCAATTGACCGGAGCCGACGGCGCGTTGACGGCCGGTCGCAACACCGGTCGCGCCCCGCGCAACGCCGGCGGCGGGCGCGCTCACCGCAACCCGGACACCCGTGACCTCGTGGTCACCAGCCGTCCCTCCGTCGGATAGGCGTGCCAGGTGCGCCAGTGCACCTCGCCGCCGACCTCCGGGTCGCGCTGCACCAGCATCGCGGTGAAGGCGTTGGGATCGCCGGGGAAGCGCCCGGCCAGCCCGTGCGGATGGTCGGCGACCAACGCCAGCAACTCCTGGGCGCGGCCCGCGAACGAGCCGCTGGAGAGCGTCTCCACGCGCGCCGCGAACTCGTACTCCCAGTTGCCGACGCGCTCGGCGACGCCCAGCGGCAGCGGTGTCCTGCTGCCCGGCAGACACGCCACGGTCTCCGAGCAACCGCCGTCGGAGGCTTTCAGCAGCACTTGGTGGGAGGCGCCAAGCAGCCGCATCTGCACCTGAATTCGGCAGTTGTCCGCGGTACGCGCAGGACGCGGCCCCAAATCGAGGTCCAGGTTGACGACGGCGAGCGCGGGCAGCGGTTCCTTGCCGAGCCGCCACGCGAGGTCCCCGGCACGGGTGTCGATATAGGCAGTTTGAAGAGTCCTGAGCATGGGTCGGCTCCGCAAGCACGCGAGGGTTCACGCAGGGGCTGATGGGCCAGCCCGTCCGCTGGCTCCCTCGCGGGACGCGGGGGAGGGCATGTGGAGGACCGGCCCAGGGGGACGTCCGCCGGTTCGTGTCCACGGGGGGTCCGGGAATCAATACGGAATCATGAATTTCGTAGTGCGCGTAGCGGTTTTACCCATACAGGTGCGGTTTACATCCCCACGGGCACGTACCTGTTCAGGTGTTCACCACATCCGCTCGTGCGGCATATGCGAAGCGGCAAACGCCACGCGCAGTTGTGGCCGGCTTCGGCCGCTACCGCGCCTGTGACGACCCGTCGGAAGGGCCGCCGCCCGCTTCCGCGCGCCCCCCGCGCGGCACCGCGCCGTCCGGATCCGGCCGAGTGGCCGACGCGACGGCCGCGACCACCATGAGCGCGATGCACGCACAGATGATCAGTCCCACCAGGTAGGGCATACCGCCCACCTCACCTTCCCCGAGTCCCCCGAACTCCCCCGAAACGAGGCGCTTCGATCCGTGCTCCGGGTCATGCCCGCGACGGCGCGCCGGTAATGGGGAGTTGAGGAAGTCCTGAGGTTCGCCGGAGGATAGCGGGCATGACTCGGCCTCTGCTCAATCGGCGCCTCGACGGTTTCGGCACGACGATCTTCGCGGAGATGTCCGCGCTCGCCCTGCGTACCGGGTCCATCAACCTCGGCCAGGGCTTCCCTGACACGGACGGCCCCGAGGAGGTGCGCGAGGCGGCGGTACGCGCGCTGCGGGACGGCCGCGGCAACCAGTACCCGCCGGGGCCGGGCATCCCGGAGCTGCGCGCCGCGATCGCCGAGCACCAGCGCGACCGGTACGGCCTGGAGTTCGACCCGGACACCGAGGTGCTGGTGACCGCGGGCGCGACCGAGGCGATCGCCGCCTCGCTGCTCGCCCTGGTCGAGCCGGGCGACGAGGTGATCGCGCTGGAGCCGTACTACGACTCGTACGCCGCCTGCATCGCGATGGCGGGCGGCACCCGGGTGCCGGTCACGCTGCGCCCCGACGGGTCGAGGTTCGTGCTGGACCTGGACGAGCTGCGCGCCGCGGTCACCGACCGCACCCGGCTGATCCTGCTCAACACCCCGCACAACCCGACCGGCACCGTACTGACCCGCGAGGAGCTGGCCGCGGTCGCCGAGCTGGCGGTGGAACGCGATCTTCTGGTGATCACCGATGAGGTGTACGAACACCTGGTCTTCGACGGCGAACACGTGCCACTCAGCACATTCAGAGGAATGCGCAACCGAACTGTGACCATCTCTTCCGCGGGCAAGACGTTTTCGTTCACCGGCTGGAAGGTGGGCTGGATCACCGCTTCACACGATCTGGTGAACGCCGTGCGAACAGCGAAGCAATTTCTCACGTACGTCTCGGCCGGTCCGTTCCAATACGCCGTGGCCGAGGCGCTGCGGCTGCCCACAGGCTATTTCCACGATCTTGCCGCCGACCTGCGGGCCAAGCGCGACCTGCTGGTGGGCGGGCTGCGGGAGGCCGGCTTCGGGGTCTTCCGACCGGCCGGGACGTACTTCGTGACCACCGACATTCGCCCACTCGGCGCAACCGACGGATTCGACTTCTGCCGCTCACTGCCGGAACGTTGCGGGGTGGTCGCGATCCCCAACGCGGTGTTCTACGACGCGAAGGAAAGGGGAACTCCCTACGTACGCTTCGCGTTCTGCAAGCGAACAGAGGTGCTCAACGATGCGATCTCGCGTCTGAAGCAGCTACGCTCCTGAGGCAACCCATCCTGCCTTTCGGTCGTCTTTCACCCGTGGGGGTGGATTGCTGCGCTACTCGGCACGACGGACCCGTACGACCCGACAATGCGCGCAAGGCAAGAACAGAGTCATTCAGGCTTGTCGTCAAGTACGGTGCCGATGAACGGACGCCCCGGGAGGAGCGGAACAGGTGTATACGGCCGAGCCGGTCTCGACCCCTCCTCGTGCTGCGGCGGGGGGAACCACCGCCCCGAGACCCGAGGTCCGCTCCCGCCTTGAGCGGGCGAGGGCCTCGCTGCGGCGCGCGGCACCCGCGCTCATGGTGTACGCGGCGGTGCGGGCCACCGGCCTGCTGTTCCTGTCCGCGTACGCCTGGTACGCGGGCCAGCACCCGCGCAGCATCCTGGGCCTGGCCTGGGACGCGCGCTGGTACTTCCGGGTGGCCGAGTACGGCTACGGCACGCTGATCCCGTCCGCCACCCAGCACACGATCCTCTACAACGACCTGGCGTTCTTCCCGCTGTACCCGATGACCGTGCGAGTGCTCTCGCACATCATCCCGATCGGCGTGATCAACGTGGCGATCCTGGTCGCCTGGGTCGCCACGATGCTGTCGGTGTGGGCGATCTACCTGATCGGCGCCCGGCTGTACAGCCGCCGGGTCGGCATCGCCCTGGTACTGCTCTACGGCCTGCTGCCGCACGCGATCATCCAGACCATGGCGTACACCGAGCCGGTGATGACCGCGCTGGCCGCCTGGTCGCTGTACGCCGTGCTGACCCGCCGCTGGCTCTACGCGGGCACACTGGCCGCGCTGGCGGGCTGCACCCGGCCCAACGGTGTCGCGGTGGCCGCCGCGGTGGTGGCGGGCGTGGCCATGGACTACTGGCGGCGCCGGAAGGCGGCGCGAAGGAAGGCCGAGCAGAGCGGAGCGCCACTGGGACGGTGGCGGGTCACGGCCGGGACGATCGACTGGCGGGCCTGGGTCGGCGCGGCGATCGCGCCGCTCGGCTGGTTCGGCTATGTGCTGTGGGTCGGCTGGCAGACCGGTGACATCAAGGGCTACTTCAAGGTCCAGGCGCGCTGGGGCTCGCGGTTCGACTTCGGCTGGAGCGCGCTGCGGTTCTTCAAGCACCTGGTCACCGGCACCGACTACTTCGCGTACTACGTCGCCGCGGCCATCGTGGCCGCCGCGGTGATCCTGCTGGCGCTGTGCATCACCGACCGGATCCCGGTGGCGCTGCTGGCGTACTGCGGGGTGCTGATGCTGATCGGCATCGGCGGAGCGGGCTTCTTCCAGTGCAAGCCGCGGTTCCTGATGCCCGCGTTCCCGCTGCTGATCCCGGCCGCGATCGCGCTCGCCAGGGCCAGACCGCGCACCGCGTGGGTGGCGGTCATCTCACTGGCCGGGTTCTCGTTCTTCTACGGAACGTATCTGCTCACCATCGCGCCACTGGCGCTGTGAACCAGCCCTGAACGAGGACGGACGCCGCGGCGGGGAACACTCCCCCACCGCGGCGTCCGTTTTCGCGTTTCGGCGTTTCGGCGTTTCGACGAGGGACGAGTCAGTCCTCGTCGCCCTCCTCGCCGTCGGACTCGGCGTCCTTCTCCAGCCCGAGCTGCTCGGTGACCCACCGGTCGAAGTCGACCGAGGCGCGCACCCAGCTGACCGTGGACGACACGAAGTGCTCCAGGCCGACGCCGAGCCCCAGCAGCATCTGGGCCTCGCCGATCAGCCGCACCGAACCGTCGTCATGGGTGTGCGAGTAGA
Organism: Streptomyces sp. PLK1-5; assembly: GCA_037034305.1. Taxonomy (GTDB): domain Bacteria; phylum Actinomycetota; class Actinomycetes; order Streptomycetales; family Streptomycetaceae; genus Streptantibioticus_A. The sequence goes on along the minus strand of JBAGJY010000027.1, from coordinate 6,953 downwards.
CCTTGGGCCACAGCGTCTGCCGGTTCCAGCCGTCGGCGATCTCCAGCAGCTTGTTCTTGTCCTCGATGGAGTACGCGCGGTCGTAGAAGGTACGAACCGCGAAGACCTCCTGCTCCCCCTCACCGCGGAACATGAAGTACGTGCGGAAGTCCTCCCACGGCGCGGCGAGGTCTCCCTCCTCGTCCACCACGTACTTCAGCTCCATCTGGTCCAGCAGTTGCTTGACCAGGTCCTGGTCCGGCCGGATCACGCCTCCTCCCGGCGGCCCGGCCGGGGGCTGGCCGGACGGACCTTGGCCGAAGTTCGGGATGGAGGACGGGTCGATGCTCACCGTGTGGTTCCCTTCGCGACGATTGCCGCCATCCTCCCCCATCCCGGCCCCCGTCTGGCAAGCCCCGCCCTCATCGCAGCGGCCGTACGGTCAACCCTTCACCCTCGCGGTCCACACGGACGGTGTCGCCGTCGTGCACCTCACCGGCGAGGATCGCCTTCGCCAGCCGGTCGCCGATGGCCGTCTGCACCAGTCGGCGCAGCGGCCGGGCGCCGTACGCCGGGTCGTTGCCCTCCCGGGCCAGCCAGGCCAGCGCCTCGTCGGAGACGTCCAGCTCCAGTCGGCGGTCCTTGAGGCGGTCGCGCAGCCTGCCCAGTTGCAGCCCGGCGATCCGGCCCAGCTCGTCCTCGCTGAGCGCGCCGAAGACCACGATGTCGTCCAGCCGGTTGAGGAACTCCGGCTTGAAGGACGCCCGTACCGTCTCCAGCACCGCGTCGCGCTTGCCCGCCTCGGTCAGCTCGGGGTTCACCAGGTACTGCGAGCCCAGGTTGGAGGTGAGGATGAGGATGGTGTTGCGGAAGTCAACCGTCCGGCCCTGCCCGTCGGTCAGCCGACCGTCGTCCAGCACCTGGAGTAGCACATCGAACACCTCGGGGTGCGCCTTCTCCACCTCGTCCAGCAGCACCACGGTGTACGGCCGCCGCCGCACCGCCTCGGTGAGCTGGCCGCCCTCCTCGTAGCCGACGTAGCCGGGCGGGGCGCCGACCAGCCGGGCCACCGAGTGCTTCTCGCCGTACTCGCTCATGTCGATGCGGACCATCGCCCGCTCGTCGTCGAACAGGAAGTCGGCCAGCGCCTTGGCCAGCTCGGTCTTGCCGACACCTGTCGGGCCGAGGAACAGGAACGAGCCCGTCGGCCGGTCCGGGTCCGCGATGCCGGAACGCGACCGGCGCACCGCGTCCGACACCGCGGACACCGCCTCGCTCTGGCCGATCAGCCGCTTGCCCAGCTCCTCCTCCATACGCAGCAGCTTGCGGGTCTCCCCCTCCAGCAGCCGTCCGGCCGGGATACCTGTCCAGGACGCCACGACCTGGGCGATGTCGTCCGGGGTGACCTCCTCGCCGACCATCCCCTCCAGTTGCCGCTGCGCCTCGATCGCCTCGGCCAGCTCCTTCTCGGCCTGCGGGATCTGCTCGGTCCTGATCCGGCCCGGGGTGACCCAGTCGCCGGTCTCGGGGGCCTTCAGCTCGGCCCGCTGGAACTCGCTCTCCAGCTCGTCCAGCCGCTTCTTCAGCTCACCGACGCGGTTGTGGACCTCGCGCTCCTTGTTCCACTTCGCGGTGAGTCCGCGCAGCGCCTCCTCCTTCTCCTCCCGCTGCCTGCGCAGCGCGTCCAGGCGTTCGCGGGCGTCGGGCGCGAGCGCCTCCTCCTTCTCGGCCTGCTTCTTGGCCTTCTTGTCCTTGGCGCCGGAGGTGGCGAGCAGCGACTCCTCCTCCATCCGCAGCCGGTCGACGGCGCGCTGCAGCTCGTCGATCTCCACCGGTGAGGAGTCGACCTCCATGTGCAGCCGGGACGCGGCCTCGTCGACCAGGTCGATGGCCTTGTCCGGCAGGAAGCGCGAGGTGATGTAGCGGTGCGACAGGTTGGCGGCGGCCACCAGCGCGGAGTCGGCGATCCGCACCTCGTGGTGCGCCTCGTAACGCGGCTTGAGGCCACGCAGGATGGCGACGGTGTCCTGCACGCTCGGCTCGGCCACCAGCACCTGCTGGAAGCGGCGCTCCAGCGCCGGGTCCTTCTCGATCCGCTCGCGGTACTCGTCCAGCGTGGTCGCGCCGACCATCCGCAGCTCGCCGCGGGCCAGCATCGGCTTGAGCATGTTGCCCGCGTCCATCGCCGAGTCGCCGCCGGCACCGGCGCCCACCACGGTGTGCAACTCGTCGATGAACGTGATGATCTGGCCGTCGCTCTCCTTGATCTCGGCCAGCACGGCCTTCAGCCGCTCCTCGAACTCACCGCGGTACTTGGCGCCCGCGACCATCGCGCCCAGGTCCAGCTGGACCAGCCGCTTGCCCTTGAGCGCGCCCGGCACGTCGCCCTTCACTATCCGCTGGGCGAGCCCCTCGACCACGGCGGTCTTGCCGACGCCCGGCTCGCCGATCAGCACCGGGTTGTTCTTGGTACGGCGGGACAGCACCTGGATGACCCGCCGGATCTCGTTGTCCCGGCCGATCACCGGGTCCAGCTTGCCCTCGCGGGCGATGGCGGTGAAGTCGGTGCCGTACTTCTCCAGGGCCTTGTAGGTGGCCTCCGGGTCGGGCGTGGTCACGCGGGTGCCTCCGCGGGCGGTCTCGAAGGCGTCCAGCAGCCCCGCGGCCGTGGCGCCCTGGCGGTCCAGTAGTTCTGCGGTGCTGCCGCCCTTGGCGGCCAGCCCGATCAGCAGGTGCTCGGTCGACACATAGGCGTCGCCCAGCTCCTTGGCGCGCTGCGAGGCGTCGGCGATCACCGCGAGCAGGTCGCGGCTCGCCTGCGGCGGGGCGACGGTGGAGCCCTGCACCGTGGGCAGCGCGTCCAGCTGCGCCTTCGCGCCCTTGAGCAGGGCGTCCGGGTCGGCGCCCACGGCGGCCAGCAGGTCCTTGAGGTTGTCGTTCTCCGGCTGCTCCAGCAGCGCGGCGAGCAGATGCGCCGGAGCCAGGTCCGCGTGTCCCGCGGACACCGCCCGGCTGTTGGCGCCGCTGAGCGCCTCCTGGCTCTTGTTGGTCAGCTCTGCGTTCACGTGCGCGGACCCTCCTCGTATGGCATCGCCATCATCCTGCCGCATCAAGTGTAAGACAACTTGAGTCGCTTCGACTCAACATTCGCCCACGACTCCCTTACGCGGCTCCATTACAGGGACGCGAACCGCGCCCGGGTGCGCGCGCGGGTGGGAAAATCACCGGATGCCGATCAACCCACAAAGCGAAGCCCTCACCGCCTTCTGGCGCGAGCACCACTACTGCACCCTGACCACCCCCCGCCCCGACGGCACCCCCCACGTGGTGGCCGTCGGCGCGACGTACGACCCGGAAGCGGGCAAGGCCCGCGTCATCACCCGCAAACAGAGCGTGAAGGTCCGCAACATCCTGGCGGCGGGACCGCAGGGCGCCCGCGTCGCCCTCTGCCAGATCGACAAGGGCCGCTGGTCCACCCTGGAAGGCGTGGCGACGGTCATCACGGACCCGTCCGCCATCGCAGAGGCGGTACGGCGCTACGAGGAGCGCTACCAGCGCAAGACCACGCCCAACCCCGACCGGGTGGCGATCGAGATCACCGTCACCTCAGCGATGGGACGGGTCGACTGAGGCCACCGGGTCAGGAACCTCTCCCGCACGCGGAACATTGAGCCGGTCACAACACGCTTACCTCACAAGGGCGTTGCCCACTCACCCAGCCACGAGGAGGAGCCCGACCGTGCCAGCCACCCTCTCGGACGACCTGAAGAAGTACCTCGACGAAGCGAAGGTCTTCGCGACCGTCGCGACGATCCTCCCCGACGGCCGCCCGCACCTGACCGTCGTCTGGCTCAAGCGCGACGGCGACGACCTGGTCTTCTCCACCACCGTGAACCGGCAGCAGGGCAAGAACATCGCCCGCGACCCACGCGTCACGGTCCTGGTCAACCCGCCCGAGAACCCGTACACCTACGCCGAGATCCGCGGCACCGCCACCATCACCCCGGACCCGGACCGGGAGTTGCCCGACGAGTTGTCACTGAAGTACACCGGCCAGCCGTACGCCACGTTCAACCCGGCCTCGGTCGACGACGGCCCCCGCGTCATCGTCCGGGTCACCCCGGACAAGATCAGCGGCCGATTCTGAAGTCCCCCGCCTCATGGGGACCACGCCGCGTCCCCTCACCGTGCCCGAGGCGGGCGACGGGCCGAGGGGAACTCGCCGCGTTGTTCGGGCGGTTCCGGCGCGGGCTAGCGAGCGGCGGTAAGGCGCGCCGAGCTTGGTGGCCATGACGCGAAAGGGGCCCGGGGCGCAACGCCCCGGGGCCCTCGTCACGTATGAGGAAGCGTCAGTCCTGCCGCTTGGGTCGCCAGACCACCAGCGCGCTGGCCTGCCGTACGTCCTCGTAGGGCACCAGGTCCCGGCGGTACGAGGCGTGCACCGCGGCCTCGCGCTGGCGCATCGCGGCGGCGGCGCCCTCAAGGCCGGACTGGAGTTCGGCGACCCGCGCCTGGAGCGCGGCCACCTGGTTCTCCAGCTCGATGATCCGCTTGATTCCGGCGAGGTTGATGCCGTCCTGGCTCAACTGCTGTACCTGGCGGAGCAGTTCGATGTCCCGCGCCGAGTACCTGCGGCCGCGCCCGGCGGTACGGTCCGGGCACACCAGCCCCAACCTGTCGTACTGCCGCAGGGTCTGCGGGTGCAGCCCCGACAGCTGAGCGGCGACCGAGATCACATACACAGGTGACTCGTCCGTCAGCTCGTACGGGTTGCGGCGTGCGCCCCGGCCGTCCATCTCAAGCTCCCTTCGCGGCCTTGAACAGCTCCGCCCGCGGATCCTCGTCCACGGTCGCCTCTCGATACGACTCCAGCGCGTCCAGCGCCTTGCCGTCCACCGATGCCGGAACGGCGACTTCCACCGTCACCAGCAGATCGCCGCGGGTACCGTCCTTGCGGGTGGCGCCCTTGCCACGGGCCCGCAGCGTACGGCCGTTCGGGGTGCCCGGCGGGAGCTTCAGTGTCACCGGCGGACCGCCCAGCGTCGGCACCTTGATCTCGGCGCCGAGCACCGCCTCCGGGAAGGTGACCGGCACGGTCACCGTCAGGTTGTCCCCCTTGCGCCCGAACACCGGATGCGCGTCGACGTGTACGACGACGTAGAGGTCACCCGCGGGGCCGCCGCGCTCGCCCGGCGCGCCCTTGCCGCGCAGCCGGATCCGCTGGCCGTCGCTGACGCCCGCCGGAATCCGTACCTGCATGGTGCGCGCGCTCTTCGCCCGGCCGCTGCCCTTGCAGACGTCACAGGGGTCCTGGGCGATCATGCCCCGGCCCTTGCACTCCACACAGGGATCGGTGAGCGAGAACCCGCCGCCGGACCCCCGGGAGACCTGCCCGGTGCCCACACAGGTCGGGCAGACCCGTGGCGTACCGTTTTTGTCACCGGTGCCCGCGCAGCCCTTGCACGGCGCCGAACTGGACATCCGCAGCGGCACGGTGGCCCCGTCCACCGCCTCGGTGAAGCTCAAGGTCACCTCGGACTCGATGTCCTGACCACGCCGCGGCTGGGTACGCGTTGTCCCCCCGCGCCCGAAAAGTCCCCCGAACACGTCACCGAGACCGCCGCCGAAGCCCCCACCGCCACCCGTACCGGTGCCGGTGTGGGCGCCGCCGAAGAGGTCTCCGAGATCGAAGTTGAACCCACCCGGTCCGGCCGGACCGCCCTGCCGGAAGCCACCGTTGCCGAACAGGGTGCGCGCCTCGTCGTACTCCTTGCGGCGCTTGGGGTCCGACAGCACGTCGTTGGCCTCGGAGATCTCCTTGAAGCGCTCCTCGGCCTTGGGGTTGTTCTTGTTGGCGTCCGGGTGGAACTCGCGGGCGAGCTTCCGGTACGCCTTCTTGATCTCCGCCTCGGTCGCGTCCTTGGGGACGCCGAGAACCTTGTAGTAGTCCTTCTCGATGAAGTCCTTGGTGCTCATCCCCGGCGTCCCTCCTCTCCTACCTCAACTGCCGACGCGTCAGCCCTGTTCCGGGCCACCGCTCTCCTCGTCAGAGTCCGCCGCGGCCTCCTTGCCCGGTGTGCCGGGCTGCGGTTCGGCGACCGCGACCCGGGCCGGACGGATGGTCCGCTCGCCGATCCGATACCCCGGCTGCAGGATCTGCACGCACGTGGTTTCGGAGACGTCCGGCGAGTAACTGTGCATCAGCGCCTCGTGCACCAGCGGGTCGAAGGGCTCGCCCTCCTTGCCGAACTGCTGCAGGCCCAGCTTGGCGACCACCGTCTCCACCGACTCGCCGACCGACTTGAAGCCGCCGACCAGCTCACCGTGCTCACGCGCCCGCCCGATGTCGTCGAGCACCGGAAGCAGTTCGCCCAGCAGGTTGGCGATCGCGATCTCCTTGACCGCGATCCGGTCGCGCTCCACCCGGCGGCGGTAGTTCTGGTACTCCGCCTGGAGGCGCTGGAGGTCGGCGGTGCGCTCGGCCAGTTGGCCGCGCAGCGACTCCAACTGCTTGTTCAGGTCCTTGTCCGCGCTCTGCTCTGCGTCTCCGGCCGGGGCCCCCGGGCCCGCCTGGTCGGCGGGCCCGGCGCCCTGCGCCGCGTCGTCTGCGTCAGCCGTCGCGGCGTTGACGGGGACGTCAGCAGGCTCCTGCGGGAAGCCCTGCGACTCCTCCGTCACGCGGCACCACCCTCACGCTTCTTCGGCTCCTCGTCCACGATCTCGGCGTCCACGACGTCGTCGTGTGCCTCGTCCTTGGACCCGTTGACGTTCTCACCGGCGCCGGACGCGGCCTGGGCGGCCTGGGCGTCGGCGTACATCGCCTGCCCCAGCTTCTGGCTGACCGCCGCGACCTTCTCGGTGGCGGTGCGGATCTCGGCGATGTCCTCGCCCTTGAGCTTGTCCTTCAGCTCGCTCACCGCGGCCTCGACCTCGGTCTTGACCTCGCCGGGGACCTTGTCCTCGTTGTCCTTGAG
>JBAGJY010000026.1:0-95834 GCA_037034305.1 Streptomyces sp. PLK1-5 | reverse complement strand
CCCCATGACGAGCCCCTCCGTTTCGAGTGGAGCCTCAGCGTACGGTGTCACATTGCCGCCGTGCAGGTGAGGGTGTACGTAGCTGTGCCGCCGTACACCGTGGCGCAGCAGGGACGCGCCGTGGACCGCGGCTTCCAGCGCCTTGTGCGGGTGGCGGAGGGGGCCTGGCGGGTGGCGCAGTAGGCGCAGGCCGCGCCGACCACTCCGGCGCCGACGACGATGAGGTCCAAGGGTTTCCATGGACACGTCAGTAATATTTCATATGTCACCGAGGGTCCGCCCGAGGTGCGCACGGGCCCGCCCGTGGCAGGCGCACCTGACCGACCGGGGCCGCTGACCGGTCTGGGCCGCCCGGCTCCGCCCGAGCGGCGCCGGGCGGCCCGGCACGGTCAGCGCTGGTCAGCTTCCCGTGGACAGGGCAAAGTGGAGAAGTGACCGGGCATCGTTTCGCTGGTCTGGGGCAGCCATGGCAGGCAAACCGTGCGTGGCTGGCGCTACCGGTCGTCCTCGTCGTGGTGATCACGATCGTTGACGTCCACTCTCCGGCGAACGTCCACCTGGGCCCGGCGCTGGTCATCGCCCCGGCGGTGACCGCCGTCTTCGCCGGTCCGATCACGACGGGGCTCATCAGCCTGCTCGCGCTGGCGGGCCAGGTGGTCATCGGCATGTTCCACGGGGGCCTGGCCACCACCAACCATGTGGTCCAGTTGATCACCCTCGCGGTGCTCTCGGCTCTGATCGTGTCCGTCTGCATCGTGCGTGAGCGGCAGGGCCGGGAGCTGGCGCAGGTGCGCTCGGTGGCCGAGGCCGCGCAGCACGTCCTTCTCTGGCCGCTGCCGAAGCAGATCGGTCCGCTGCGGGTCGCCTGCCTCTATCTGGCCGCCGAGGAGGAGGCCCGGATCGGCGGGGACCTGTACGCGGCCACTCGTACCGACGACGCGGTCCGCGTCATGATCGGCGATGTGCGGGGCAAGGGCCTGTCCGCCATCGGTGAGGCGGCTCTGCTGCTCGGCGCATTCCGCGAAGCGGCCCACCAGCACACCACCCTCCCGGCGCTGGCCGCCGCGCTGGAACAGAGCGTGGGCCGCTACCTGACCGACTTCGAGCCCCCGGAAGAGGTCGGGGAGCGTTTCGCGACCACCTTGCTGATGGAGATCCCCGACGACGACCACATCACCCGGATGACCAGCTGCGGCCATCCCCCACCGTTGCTGCTCAGCCCCGGCGGGTCGGTCGCCCCGCTGAGTCTGCATCCCGCGCCTCCGCTGGGCGTCGGCCTGAGCGATCCGGCTGGCTACACCCTCGACGTGTTCACCTTCCAGCCCGGCGACACCCTGCTGCTCTACACCGACGGCGTCACCGAAGCCCGCGACTCCGGGGGCGTCTTCTACCCGATGGCGGAACGGGCCGCCCGCTGGACCGAGCACAGCCCGGAAGCACTCCTGCACCACCTCCGCCAGGATCTCCTCGGCCATGTCGGCGGACGCCTCGAAGACGACGCCGCACTCATCGCCCTGCACCGCACCCCCGCCGCGCCGCCCACCCATCACCTCGCGAAGGCCATTCACGCCGACGGCTTCCGCCACCGCCCCTGAGCGGCTCGCTCACCGCCGACTGGCCGAAAGTGTGGCTGTGCGGGAGGCCGACTCCCGAGCAGTCTTCGACGGGGCTCACGTGAACGCCCGTGCTGCCAGCCGCGACCGCTTCACCATCCGCCAGAGGAGAACCGCTCACCATGCCCGACTCCCCGCAGATCAACATCGTTCGCCGCTTCTACGACGCCAGGGGCGACCTGGAGGCCATCAGATCGGTGGTGGCCGAGGACGCGCGGTGGGACGTGGCCGAGGGCTTCCCCCGCGGGGGTGTCCACGAGGGCCTGGAGCGCATCGTCAGCGACTTCTTCCCCTTCCTCGGCGCCTTCCGGGAGTTCCGCTGCGTGGGCGACGAGTTCTACGAGGACGGCGCTCACGTCATCGTCCTCGGCCGCTATGTCGCCACCACGACCAGCGGAACGGACGTCGTCTCCCGGTTCGCCCACTTCTTCACCCTGCGCGAAGGGAGGATCACACAGCTGCGCCAGACGTCTGACACCCTGCCCATCGCCCGAGCGCTGGAGCACTGAACACGGGCCCTGGCCGCCACTCGCCAGGGTGAACGGCTGTGGAACACGGCGTGTTCGGCACGTCGTGTCGATAGCGTCCTGTGCCTTGCCACCGGACCGGAAGGAACCGTGCCCGTGCCGCCCAAGCCGCCCGCCTCCCGCGCCCGCATGGCCGCCATCACCCTCGCCACCGCCCTCCTCGCCGCGGGCGGCTCCGCCGCGTACACGGCCCCGGCCGACCAGCGCGTCGGCCCGTCCGTGGCGCCGGTGTCCGGCGGGACGGTGGGAAGGCCGTACGTCAAGACCGAACTCCTCTTCGGCACCGTCAAACCCAACGGCGGCCCACCGGTCAGCGACAGGGAGTTCCACGCCTTCGTGGACGAGTTCGTCACCCCGCGCTTTCCCGGTGGACTGACCATCGAGAACGCCTACGGCCAGTACCGCGACGCGCACGGAACCGTCGAACACGAGCGCTCGTACCGGATCACCCTCCTGCACCCGAGGAGTGAGGCCGCCGCGGACAGCCGCAGGATCCAGGAGATCCGCGCCGCTTATGACGAACGGTTCGCCCAGGAGTCGGTGGCCCGTGTCGACGACAACGAACTCGTCGACTTCTGACCACCGGTCAGTGTGGCGACCGCGTGGGCGGTCGCGGCCGCGATGGCGGTGTTGATCGCGGCGTCGTCGGATCCGGGCCGGGACCGGGTGAAGACGGCCGCGGCGTACCGGCGGCCGTCGGGGTAGGAGATGACGCCGATCTCGTTGCGCACGACGCCGACAAGGCTGCCGCTCTTGGCCGCCACACGCACGGGCGGCCGGAACGCGCTCGCGATCCGGTGCCTGGTCAACTGCCGTGCCATGGTGGCCCGTACGCGTTCACAAGCTTCGGGCGGACCGGCCTGCCCGCTCCAGACCAGTTCAAGCAGGGTGACCATGTCGCGCGGACAGGTACGGGTTCCGATCCGCGGGTCCAGGGCGCGAACGGCTGGCAGTCTGGCATCGACGCGCGCCGACTCATCCGCCGGTGCGCTGGCCGACCAGGAGACCAGGTCCCTCCAACCGGCGTGGCCGAGGTCCTGGCCGATGGAGTCCAGCATGGTCATCAGGTCGAACTCGACCACCGTGTCGGTCAGTCCGAGCCGTGCCGCTGTCGCGTTGATGGTGTGGATGCCCAGCCGACGGATGAGCGCGTCAGTGCTCGGGTTGTCACTGATGGTCAGCATCAGGACCACCATGTCGTGCCACGACAGTACGGCGTCGTCTTCAAACAGGGATGTCCCGACCGGGCCGGGAGTCCGGTCGGCTGCCCGCAGTACCACGCGCTCACACGGGTCCAGTCGACCGTCGGCGAACCAGGTCTCCGCCTCCAACGCGACCAGTACCTTGACGACCGAGGCCGGGACGACGAGTTCGTCGGCAGCCAGTCCGAACTCGGCTCCGTCGTCCAGCGACCGGACCAGCAGAGCACCTTCGCAGCCCGCCCGATCGAAGATCGACTGAACGCCTTCGTCCACTAGTCCTCCAGCGCGAACCGGTAGACCGTCGAGTCTCTGGCCTGGAAACCGAGCCGTTCATAGAGGCGGTTGGCGGCTTCGCGGTCAGGGCGGGAGGTGAGATCGACGGTCCTGGCGCCGGACTCGCGGGCCAGCCGCAGGGCGTGTCGGGTCAGGGACGCCGCGACGCCCCGGCCCCTCACCGCGCTGTCCACGACGACGTCCTCCACGCGCGCCCGCAGCCCGGACGGAACGGGGAGCAGCACCAACGTCAGCGTTCCGACGATCTCCCCGTCCGCGCGGGCGACCAGCAGCGTGTTCGCGTCACACCGCACGATCCGTTCAACGGCCCGGTGGTCCAACGGCTCGGCGGTGGCGGACAGTTGCGGAAGCAATCTGCCGAGCGCTTCGACGATCTCCCGGCTCGGTGCCCGGACGGCCTCGACCACTACGCTCATGGCGCAGAGCGTATCGATCAACCGCTTCTCCGGTGAACACCATCCGCTCAGGGACCGAGCGATTACCGATGAGGTCAGAGCGTCCGGAAGTAGTGGCCCTCTTCGAGGTCGTCGATCAGCCCGGGGTGGGTCGGCTGCCAGCCCATCGTCTCGCGGGTGAGCGCGCTCGACGTCGGGACGTCCGCCGCGAGGAAGGTCCCGAGCCAGCCGAAGTGCCGGTCCGCGTCCTCGGGAGAGACCGGGGCCACCGGGAGGTCGAGGTGACGGCCGATCACCTCGGCGATGGTACGGATCGGCAGGCCCTCCTCGGCGACGCCGTGCAGGACCGATCCGGCCGGGGCCTTCTCCAGTGCCAGGCGGAACAGGCGGGCGGCGTCGCGCCGGTGGACGGCGCACCAGCGGTTCGCACCGTCGCCGATGTAGCCGGAGACGCCCTTGTCGCGGGCGATGTTGATCAGGGTCGCGATGAAGGCGCGGTCCCCTTCGCCGTGAACGGACGGCGGCAGCCGCACAACTGAGGGGCGCACGCCGCGCGTCGCGAAGGAGAGCGTGGTCCGCGCGGCGGCGACGCGCGGTGCCGCGAACGAGTTGGGGTCGGGCGTGTCCCGCTCGGTCGCCACCCGCCCCGTGGCGAGGCCGATCGTTCCGGAGGCGATGACGAGGGGTCGCCCGGAGCCCTCAAGGGCGGCGCCGAGAGTCTCAATGGCGCGCAGGTCGACGCGCGCGGCGTTCTGGTACCGCGAGAAGTCATGGATGAAGGCGAGGTGGATGACCCCGTCGGAGGCGGCGGCCCCGGCGCGCAGGCTGTCGAGGTCCTCGAGGTCGCCGCGGTGCACCTGCGCCCCGGCGGCGGCCAGGGCGACGGCCGAGGCGTCCGACCGCGCGAGTCCGACGACCTGGTGACCCGCGGCGATGAGTTCGGGAACGACGGCGGAGCCGATGAAGCCGGACGCGCCGGTGACGAATACGCGCATGCGAAGAAACTCCAAGCAGGCAGTGGCCCCCGGACACGGTCGCCGAGAGCACATCGATGTCAGTGACTGTCATCAAGCTAGCACTGATGTCAGTAACTGTCATCACGTAGGATTCGGGCCATGAGTCGATGGGAGCCCAACGCACGCGGCCGTCTTCAGCAGGCGGCACTGGAGCTCTACATCGAGCACGGGTACGAACAGACCACCGTGGCGGAGATCGCCAAGCGGGCGGGCCTGACGGAGCGGACGTTCTTCCGGCACTTCGCCGACAAACGCGAGGTGCTGTTCGCAGGCGCCGCCCCGCTGCAGGAACTGTTCGTCAACACCGTCGCCGACGCGCCCGACACGGCGGCGCCGATGGACGCGGTGGCAACGGCTCTGGCCACCGTCGCCGCCGATTTCGACGGGCGCCGCGACAGCGCCCGCCAGCGCCAGAGCGTCGTCATGGCGAACGCCGAGCTCCAGGAACGCGAGCTGATCAAGCTGGCGCGGCTGACCGCGGCACTCACCGACGCGCTGCGTCAGCGCGGCGCAGGCGATCTGACCGCGCGGCTGGCGGCCGAGGCAGGCGTCGCCGTGTTCAAGGTCGCGTTCGAACGCTGGATCAGCGGAACCGACCAGCGCGAACTCTCCCAGCTCACCGGGGAGTTGCTCGACGAACTCAAAGCCCTGACCTCGGGCGCATGAGCACGCGCCGGACGCCGCCCGAGGCTTCGCCCTCCCCCGCCCGGTGTCGAGCGGCCGGGGCCGCCGACTCCCCGTTCCTGAGGCCCCAGTTGACCCGGTCGGCGGACCGTCACCACGGCACGGGCGTGCCGTCCCAGGAGAAGAACCCGCCGGTCGGCCCGTCGTCGGGCAGCAGGGCCAGCAGGAGGGCGCCCCGCGCCGCCTCGGCCGGGTCGCCGCCGGATGCCGCAGCCCGCGAGTTGAGGTCGGTGGCGCGCAGACCGGGGGCGAGCGCGTTGACCTTGAAGCCCTCCTCGGCCAGCGTCAGGGCGTAGCAGACGGTCAGGGCGTTGAGCGCGGCCTTCGAGGACCGGTAGGCGACGGCGTGCGAGGAGCCGTGGAGGAACTGGGGGTTGGGGCCGGTGCTCCAGGCCAGCGACGCGGTGCCACTGGAGACGTTGACGACGCGGGGGTGGGCGGAGCGGCGCAGGGCGGCCAGGAAGGCGTTGGTCACGGCGAGCACCCCGAAGACATTGGTCTCGTATGTGCGCCGGAACTCCTCGACGTCGCTGAAGGCGGGCGGATCGAGCGTGACGCAGATGCCCGCGTTGTTGACCAGCACGTCCAGTCGGCCCACCTCGCGGTCCACCTGGGCCGCGGCCTCGGCGATACAGGCGGCGTCCGTGACGTCGAGCCGCAGCTGCCGGGCAGCGCGGCCGATCTCCTTTGCGGCCCGGCGTCCGCGCCCGGCGTCGCGGGAGCCCACGTAGACGGTCCAGCCCTCCGCGGCGAGCAGTGCCGCGATCTGCCGTCCGATGCCCTTGTTCGCACCGGTGACCAGTGCTGTGCGATCGTTCATGGCATCCACGCTCCCCTGGCCGCGACCGCCCCGCCAGGGACAACCCGTACCAGGCAGCCCGTTGGAGCGAAGGAGGCAGCATGCCGCGCCACGAACTGGCCCGCTTTCTGCGAGACCGCCGACAGGGGCTGAACCCGAGGGAGATCGGCCTGCCCGCGACCGCCGCGCGTCGCACGCCCGGCCTGCGTCGCGAAGAGGTGGCCGAGTTGGCCCACATGTCGGTCGACTACTACACCCGGCTGGAACAGGCCCGTGGCCCCCGCCCCTCGCCGCGAATCCTCGACGGGCTGGCCCAGGCCCTGCGGCTCACGCCGGGTGAACGCGGCCATCTGTTCCATCTGGCCGGATCGGTCGCACCACCCGGCCGCACCGCCGAGCGGCGGGTACGTCCGCGGGTGGCCCGCATGCTCGATCGGCTGCCGGAGACCGGCGCGATCGTCACCGACGCCACCTACGGTGTGATCGCCTGGAACCCGCTGGCCCGGTCGCTGCTCGGCCACGACATCGAACGCGGTACGGCGAACCTGGCGCGCCGCCGCTTCCTGGGCCAGGGGCGGAGGTACGAGAGCTCCACCGCCGAGGAGTTCGGGCACATCGTGGTGGCGCGGCTGCTGCGGGCCGCGGACCGCTACCCGCACGACCCTCGGCTGGCCGGTCTGCTGGCCGAACTCCGCGGCGGCAGCGAGGAGTTCCGGGACATCTGGGAGGCCCGGCCGGTGCACGCGCCCGGCCACCGCACCAAGGTCGTGGACCACCCCGAGGCCGGTCGGCTGCGACTGCACTGCGACGTCCTGTTCGTGCCCGAGGACGACCAGGAGGTCGTGCTCATCACCGCTGATCCCGGCACTCGATCCGCCCGGGCCCTGCGTGCTCTCGCCGTGAGGGCCGCGTGACGCAACCCGCCGTGCCGTCGGGGCAGTGACATCAAGGCGCCCGTGACGTGGGGCAGTTCGAGCGTGCCGCCCGCCACCACGCGCCGAAGGCGGCTGACCCGCGTGGGGTGGGCCGTGCGCTGGCCCGCGGCGGCGGCCGAGCCGGGCAGGGATAGTTACATCAGCTTTATTAATGTACTGTTATTACCTGTGGATGGGACGAGACAACCCGCGAACGATGCCGTCGAGGTCGCAGCGGCGCTCCGGCTGATCATGGGCCGCATCGTCCGCAAGCTGCGACAGGCGACGGCTGCCACCGCGGACATGCCGCTGTCCGAGTCGTCCGTGCTGGCCCGACTGGACCGGGACGGGCCCGACTCCCCCGGAGCGCTGGCGGCGTCGGAGGGGGTACGCCCGCAGGCCATGGCTACCACGCTGGCCACCTTGGAGCAGCGCGGCCTGGTGAGCCGCGCCCCGGACCCCGCCGACGGCCGCCGGGCTGTCATGACCATCACGGAGGCTGGCCGCACGGTGGTGGCGGATCGGCGCTCGATGTCCGTGCGGCGTCTGGCCGAGGCCGTCGAGCAGGAGTTGACGGCCGCCGAACGCCAGGAACTCCTCGCGGTACTGCCGTTGCTCGATCGACTCTCGGAGCGGCTATGAACAGCGTGCGGGAGAGCCGCACCGCCGAGCGCGGGACGGGCGAACGCTACAAGTGGGTCGCCCTGTCGAACACGACGATGGGTGTGCTGATCGCGACCGTCGACGGTTCGATCGTGATCATCTCGCTGCCAGCGATCTTCCGCGGCATCGGCCTTGACCCGCTCGCCCCCGGCAACATCGGCTACCTGCTGTGGATGATCCTCGGGTACATCCTGGTCTCCGCGGTTCTCGTGGTCGCGCTCGGTCGACTCGGCGACATGTTCGGCCGGGTCCGGATGTACAACATGGGCTTCGCGATCTTCGCCGGTGCCTCGCTCGCGCTCTCCCTCGATCCGCTGACCGGTGGCTCCGGCGCCCTGTGGCTCATCGGCTTCCGGATCGTCCAGGCCGTCGGCGGTTCCATGCTGACGGCGAACTCGGCGGCGATCCTCACCGACGCCTTCCCGGCCCGCCAGCGAGGGATGGCGCTGGGCATCAACCAGATCACCGCGCTCGCCGGGCAGTTCCTGGGGCTGCTCGCCGGGGGGCTACTGGCCACCGTCGACTGGCGTGCGGTCTTCTGGGTGAGCGTCCCGATCGGGGTGGTCGGCACGTTCTGGTCCTACCGCAGTCTGCGCGAGATCGGCTCCCGCAAGCCCGGGCGCATCGACTGGGTGGGCAACCTGACGTTCACCGCGGGGGCCGGTGCCCTGCTCGCCGCCATAACCTACGGAATCCAGCCCTACGGCGGCCATTCGACGGGTTGGACCAACCCCTACGTGCTCGGCGGACTGGGAACCGGCGTCGCACTGCTCGTCACGTTCTGCGTGGCGGAGACGAAGATCGCCGACCCGATGTTCCAGCTCGGCCTGTTCCGCATCCGCGCGTTCGCCGCCGGAAACCTGGCGGCGCTGCTCATCGCGATCGCCCGCGGCGGCATGCAGTTCATGCTCATCATCTGGTTGCAGGGCATCTGGCTGCCGTTGCGCGGTTACGACTTCGAACGCACCCCGCTGTGGGCCGGCATCTTCATGCTGCCGCTGACCATCGGGTTCCTGCTCGGCGGGCCGGTCTCCGGCTATCTGTCCGACCGCTTCGGCGCGCGGCTGTTCGCCACGACCGGGCTGGTCCTGGTGGCCGCTGCCTTCGTCGGCCTGCTGACCCTGCCGGTCGACTTCCCGTACCCGGCGTTCGCGGGCCTGCTGCTGCTCAGCGGGCTCGGTCAGGGGATGTTCTCCGCCCCGAACACCTCGGCCATCATGGGCAGTGTGCCCTCCGGGCAACGCGGTGTGGCCTCCGGTATGCGCTCGACGTTCCAGAACTCGGGCACCGCCTTGTCGATCGGGCTGTTCTTCTCCCTGATGATCGCCGGTCTGGCCGGAACGCTTCCGCACACACTCGACAGCGGCCTGCGCGCACAAGGAGTGCCCGCGGGTACGGCCGCGCAGGTGGCACAACTCCCGCCGGTCAGCACGCTGTTCGCCACCTTCCTCGGCAACAACCCCATCAGTCACCTGCTGGCGCCCAGCGGCGTCCTGCACACCCTGCCCGTCCACAACGCACGGGCCCTCACCGGGACGCGGTTCTTCCCCGAACTCATCTCCGGCCCGTTCCACCACGGGCTCGTCATCGTGTTCAGCGCCGCCGCGGTCATGGCCCTGGTGGGCGCCACCGCGTCCGCGCTACGCGGCCGTCACAACACCGGCGAAGCGGACGGACCAGCCAACTCTGCGAGGCGACAGCGCGCATGGCGCAAGACGCCCTCCTCCTGATGGAGGTGCGGCAAGGCCTCGTGGGCCACGTCGGGGACGGCCGTCACAGGCTCAGGACGATCGCCGCTCCGACGCCGCCCGCGAGGAGGGCGAAGGCTCCGGCGGGCAAGCCGCCGTGGGACCAGTCGCCGCCGGGCCAGGGCACGTAGCGGTCGAGGGAGAGGGCACCTGGGCCGAGGGTGGTGACGGCGAGTGCGACCACAGCGATGACCATCGGGTACTCAAGGCCGCCCTCGGATGCCCACAGACCGTGCGCCGAATCGACGATCATGGCGTTGATCACCACGCCGATCAGGGCGGCGGCTGCCAGTGGGGTGAGGAATCCCAGGGCCAGTCCAAGGCCGCCGAGGAACTCGGAAGCGCCCGCGACGCCTGCGAAGACGGTGCCGGGCCGGTACCCCAGCGCCGCGAACCACCTGCCGGTGCCCTGCAGGCCGTGGCCACCGAAGAGACCGAACAGTTTCTGGGAGCCGTGGCCCGCCATCAGCAGGCCGACGGGTAGCCGCAAGATCAGTAGGCCAAGGTCGGCCGGACGCACGGCGGGGGGCGAGGGGCCCACCGGGGTGTGACGTGAAGTGGACGCGGTTGTTCTTTCCATGACGGGTCCACCCGTACTCGGTGGCGCCCGTGGGCGAACGTCGAGTCCGGACGGGCGCCGGTGTGTGGGGCTGGGGCGTATGCCTGGCGGCAAGGCACGGCCAGGTCGCCAACGGGTGCGCGGTCGTCCAGTTCCGCGAACTGGACCAGGCCGCCCCCACAACCGATGGTCCTGCTCCTACCAGGCCAGGTCCAGCGATTTTTGGAAACTTCTATTAGTTTTTTTGGTGGCGACCACATGCGGCTTCGGGGCCGCCGCCTGCGTCGGCCGCCGCCCGGGCGCGCAACTCCACGCAGCACCGGCCCCGGTGCGGGGCGAGCACCGCGTCGGTGGCGTCGCTCCCCAGGCCCCGGAGATAGCCGGCCAGGAAGGCCTGGTTGATGTCGCAGACAAGCTCGGGGGCCTTGGCCGCCAGCGGATGGAATGGGCAGTTCCGTAGCCGGACGAGGGTCGGGGCGCTGCGCTCGGGTTCAAACCCGAGTGCGTCGAGCGTCTCGATGGCGAGGCTCAGCCCACGTTCGGCGCCCAATCGGCCGGGGCGTACCCGGGCGCGTTCGGCGGAGCCGATGCTTTCCCCTCGTTCGCTCGCCACGCGCACTGCGGCGTCGTGCGCCGACTCTCCGGCGGCCTCGCTGCGCACGGCCTCCGTCAGCAGGTCGGCCAGCAACTCGAAGCGGCGCTCGGGGACGCTGACCTCGATCGCTTCGTCCACGGGTTCGTAGAGCTTCGGGTTGCGGCCGACCTTGCGGATACCGGGCTGCGACTCGTAGCGGGCTCGCAGCAGTCCGGCCGCCACGAGTTTGTCGAGGTGGAACGCCGCCAGCTTCCGGGAGACGCCGACGCTCTCGGCAACCTCCTCGCGGGTGACCGGGCGGTGCTCGCGCCGAACGAAGGCGAACATGCGCCGCCGCAACTCGTCACCGAGGACGGCCAACGAGGTCAGCGACGCCTCATCAAGTCCCACGACAACACGGTATCGCGCATACTCGTAGGCGTAACGGCATGAGGTCGGCAACAGCCAGGTCTCTTGGCCGCCGCGACAGGTAGCGCTGAAAATCATTGGCGAAATGCGCGGTGGGCTCGTCGCTGTGCTCGCGGCATGGCGGATCCCGCTCGGCGAAGAGCGGGCCGGAGGCGGGCCTCGCTGCGGAGGGCGTCCGTCCCACCACACCGCCACGGTCGTCAGGGTTGACGGCGAGGCGCGGCGGCGAGGGCTGTCGCGCAGTTGGCGGCGACGATCGCGGCGATCGCGAGCCAGTCCACGACGGGGAGCAGTTGGCCGAGGATGATCCAGCCCACGAACGCCGCCATCACCGGGTGAGCGCTCATGAACACCCCGAAGATCCGCGTGGGCACCCTGCGCAGTGCGAGCATGTCGACCAGGAACGGCACCGCCGAAGACAGCACCCCGGCCACCGCCGCGCACCCCAACGCCCTTGGTGACAAGGGGTGGTGGGCGAACACGAACACTCCGACCGGCACGTACAGCAGCCCCGACACTCCCGCCGCGGCGCCCGACCCCTGTGCCCCGGGCAGGCGCGCGCCGATGAGACGGTTGAGCAGGATGTACGCGGCCCAGCAGGCCGCGGCGGCCAGGCCAAGGCAGAGCCCGAGGTAGTCGGTGGTCGGCTTCGGGCGCAGCAGGAGCAGCACGGCCGTGCCCGCGACCAACGCGCACACCAAGTCGACCACGCGGCGGGACGTCGCCAACGCGACCGAGAGTGGCCCCAGGAACTCAAGCGTTACGGCCAGTCCGAGCCCCACGCGGTCAATCGCCGTGTAGAGCGTCAGGTTCATGGTCGCGAAGACCACGGCCAGTGACAGCACCGGCCACCACTGTCGCCAGGTGAACGTACGCACTCGCGGACGCCCCACCGCGACCAGCACGAGCGCGGCCACCCACTGGCGCACCGCCACCACACCCGCCGGGCCTATGGACGGGAACGCCAGCGCACCGGTGGCGGCGCCGAGTTGGTTGGACAGCGCGCCGGTGAGCATCATCGCGAGTCCGGACAGCCGTATCGAAGCCGTCGACCGATCGGCGGTCGCCTCCTGAAGCGGCGCAGTGGTTGTCATGCACGGAGAATGCGGCAACCACCCGGATACGCAAAATGAATGGAGCGGCACAGCTATACGCTGGACGCATGGATGTGGAGCTGCGGCATCTGCGCTGCCTGGTCGCCATCATCGACACCGGCAGTCTTACCGATGCCGCCATCGAGTTGGGCGTCTCGCAGGCCGCCGTCTCACGCGCCCTGGCCGCGCTGGAAGGCGCGCTGGGGACGCGACTGCTGCACCGCACCAGCCGCAGCCTCGCCCTCACCGCCTCCGGTGCCCAGGTCCTGGCACGAGCGCGGCACGTGCTGGCCGAGGTCGACGACCTGGTCCGCGAGGCCGCCACCGGGCACACCCGGCTGCGCATCGGACACGCCTGGTCCGCGCTGGGCCGCCACACAGCGGCCTTCCAGCGCCGCTGGGCCGAGGCCCACCCGGAGGTCGAACTGCAACTGGTCCGCACCAACACCTCCACCGGAGGCCTGGCCGAGGGCGCGTGCGATCTCGCGGTCGTCCGCGGCGCCTTCGACACCCACCGCTTCGCCAGCACCGTCGTGGGACTCGAACGGCGCACGGTCGCCGTCGCCGCGGACGACCCGTGGGCCAAGCGGCGCTCCATCAGCCTGGACAGCACCCGCGAACGCACGGTGGTCATCGACCGCCGCACCGGGACCACCACGCCCGAACTGTGGCCCACCGGCGCCCGCCCCGCGCTGGAGTACACCAAGGACATCGACGACTGGCTGGCCGCGATCGCGACGGGACGCAGCATCGGCATCACACCGGAGAGCACCGCGACCCAGTACCGGCGCGAGGGCATCGTCTTCCGGCCGCTGCGTGGTGCCGCGCCTGTCCCGGTCCACATCATCTGGCCGCGCCAGGACCCCCATCCCGCCACCGCGGAGGCCGTCGCACTCGCGTCGCAGTTGTACGCGGTAGCGAAATAGTCACGTACCCGTGCCGTCGCGGCCGGGAGGCCGTGCAGCCGTAGCCCGCCGGGCCGGGCCTGGTCCGTTCCCCAGGGCGAACGGACCAGGCCGTCAGCGACCAGCAGCCAGGGCGGTACGGGATCAGTCCTGAGCCGGGAGGTCCTCGAACTCGACGACCTGCCGCACCTCGACCTCGATCTCGTCGAACAGCTCGGCATACTGCCGGGCGTACTCCACGGCCTGTGCCCGGTCCGTCGCGTTGATCAACGCGAAGCCGCCGATGACCTCCTTGGCCTCGGTGAACGGCCCGTCCGTCGCACTGATCGCGCCGCCCCGGGACTTGCGCACCAGGGCTCCCCGCTCCGACGGATGGACGCCCTCCGCCGTGATCAGGATGCCCTTCTCAGTCCAGTCCTGGATGAACCCGCCCATCTTCTCGATGAACTCCTGGCTGGGGTTCCACGCTTCCGGGGCACGCTCGTCAAGCCTGTGCATCATCAAGAACCGCACTGCTGCTCCTTGCTCTCCACTGTCACGGGCTGAGGTCCGGCCGATTCCGGACGCCACGATCGGCCCGTTGCGCTTACGCGTCGAACGAGGGCACCCGGATTCGACACGTGCGGCACGACAATTTTCAGTCCTGCCGCGCGGATGCTGTCGCAGACGTCGCGCGAGGCTCCCGGACGCTGTCCAGGAGCCTCGCGCGACGCCGCGGATGCGGGGGCCAGGCGGTCACGCGGGCACCACCCTGGCCGGTGAGCGGCCGGTCAGGCCCGGCCCCCCGAGGCGATGGCCGCGGCCTGGTTTGTGTGTGCGGTGCAGCCGCCAGCGGCGCACGCGTCCAGCCAGGTGTTGAAGTCGGCGTCGTAGCGGCTGCCGATCCCGGAGTTGTAGAGGGCGTAGCCGCCCGCGTAGTCGCCGACGCGGAACTTGGCGAGCATGTTCTGGATGTCCGCCGGGTGCTTGTCGAACATGTACCGCACCGCCAGATAGCCCCACGGGTAGGTGCGGGTCACATCGCTGTTGTCGTAGGTGCTCTGCCACAGCGTGCTCAGCGAGTAGGTGTGCTTGGCCGCCTCCGCGACCGCCTCGGTGTCGGTGACGCCCCGGTAGCTGTAGGAGACGAACTCGGCCAGGCCCTCGATCCACCAGATGTCGGGGACGGTGATCTCCTGGCTGAAGTCGCCCTTCATGTCGTAGCGGCCGTCGAGGTAGTGGGTGTACTCGTGGTTGAGGTTCCAGATCCGCCCGACGAAGCCGTCGTCACTGCTCTTCTGGTACATGATCGAATGGGCCTGGTTGGCGGGGTTGGTGGGGTCGCCGGTCAGCGTGATGCCGCCGTTGTCGGTGTCGACGCCGAATATCGCCCCCGCGTAGGTCTGGTAGTCGGTCCGGCTGGCGAAGACGACGACCTGGATGGAGTCCTCGTGCTGTCCGGGGATGGGCCCGTTGTCCTTGACGAGGCCGTGGAAGTACCCGTCCTGCTTCTGCAGGCTGGCGCAGGCGGCGGCGAGGTCGGCGGCAGTCAGGGCCTGTGCCCGGATGGAGCGCGTCGAGTCGCAGGCACGGCTGATGGGCAGCGCGGCGGCGGTCAGCTTGGCGGTCAGGGCGCAGGTGTCGTAGTAGGCGCAGTGCGCCTTGTCGTAGGAGTCGGCCATCTGTGCCACGCCGACCCACAGGGGTGCGGTGCGGCCGGTGATCTTCGAGGCCCTGAGCAGTCCTTCCATCAGCGGACGCACCTTGGCCTGCAGGGCGGAGTGCTGGACGAAACGGCCCATCTCGGTGCCCGCGTTGGAGGTCAGCACGGAGTTGTCGGTGCCCAGCAGGTCGAGGTGCCTGAGCGCGAAGGCATGGAGGGTGTCGATGATGCTGCGGTCACGCGTCACCGCCTTGACGAAGGCGGGGTTCTGATGCCCTCGGAACAGGGGTGTGTAGACGTCGTTGACGGCGTTCACCATGGTGGGGAACTTGTTGTACGAGTTGTGGTAGCCGTTCAGGACCCGCTTGTAGGTACTGAGGTACCGGGCCTGTTCGTTGGCGCTGTCGGTGAGGATGATGGCCTCGCCGATGACGGCGCCGTTGGCGTTGCTGACGTCCTTGAAGTGCCGGCTGGCGACGAACGTGTCGAGGGCGCCCTCGACGGCGGTTGCCAGGGGGTGGCCGTAACCGCCGACGTCGTGGGAGTCGTTGTACTGGACGTAGTAGCCGGCGCGGAGGAACAGCACGAGTTGCTGCACGCGGGTCGAGTCGTTGCCGGGGTACTTCGCCGAGGCGCTGCGGAGGGCTTTGGCCACGGTGACCATCTGCGCTTGCCGGAACGCGTTGTACGCGTCCTTGCCGGTGATGGTGAACAGGGTGTTGACACAGTCGACGGTCGACGCCTTGACGAACGCCACCAGGGCGGATCCGCCGCGTTTGCCGAAGTCGGCCGGAGTGCAGGATGCGGCGGGGGCGGGTGCGGCGGCTTGCGTGATCGCGCTGTGCGGGCGGAGTTGGGCGGCGGCGAGCGGCAGGCGTTGTACGTCGTCACGGTCCGAGGCGGCGGTGGTCGCGCCGGTCGGCGGCAACGCTCGCACCGTGTTCTGGGAGCCGACGACGGCCTTGGCAACGGCTGTCCGGCCGGGCACCGCGAGAGCCGGGGTGGCCACCATGCCGACGACCGTGGCGAAGGCCGCCAGGCCGACGGACAGGGATCTGGGCAGGGGGGATCGCATCGCTACTCCCTCGTGGATTCATGCGCCCTGAGAGTTGATCAGGTACCTGACAGACTCTCCCACCCGCCCGCGACCTCAGGCCATGGCCTGGGGGACAGCACATGCGGTGCACGGGCCACAACATCCGGCGCACTGCGCCCGTCCCGTCGACCGAGTACGCAGAACCGTTTCCCTATGAGCCGATCGCCCCGTAGGTCCGTGACATCCATGCCTGGAAGTGCGTCGACTGTGCGATGAGATCGCGATAGGAATCGGCTGCTGAGCGGAAGAGCGTCTCCACGACCTCGTCGACCAGGCTCTGGCGCCGCCAGGCGAGGAGATAGCGGCACCACAGCGGCGTGCCGGTCAGCGGTTTGACGAGCACCCCGGGGATGGGCCGGATCGTGGCCTGCACGACGGAGACCCCGAGGTTGTTGGCGATCATGTTCTGGAACTGCAGTTGGTCGCCGAAGTACTGGTGTACCGCCGCCGGGCTGAATCCGGCCGCATGGCAGGCCTCGTAGAACACCCCCGGCCAGCCTGCCCCGTCGTCGGGGGTCAGGAACCAGGCGTCATCGGCGAGTTCGGCGAGCGCCACTTCCATGCGGTGTCTGACCCGGTGGTGAGCGGGTACCGCGACGAACGACGGCTCGATCACGATCCCGCGATGCGCCAGGGCGTCGGAGTGCTGGAGCTCCCGGCCGGGATAGTCGACGCCGATCGCGGCGTCCAACTCGCCCTTCTCCAGGAGTTCCACCATCTCCGAGGAGGCGTAGACGCTGCTGATGGACAGCGCCAGATCCGGTAGCCGACTGCGGATACGGGACACCATCCCGGACAGCACCGGCGAGTTGGTCGCGGCCAAGCGCAGGACCCGACGCGATCGGGCCGCGGGGTCCACCGTTCGGCGCCGGATGGCGTCAGCACGGTCCAGGACGTCGCGCGCCTGGGCGAGAACCTCGATACCGCACCGGGTCGGCTCCACCCCCGAGGCGTTGCGCTCGAAGAGCGGCTCGCCGAAGTAGCGCTCGATCCGGGCGAGTTGGGCGCTCATCGCCTGCTGCGAGTACCCCAGAATCCGCGCGGCCCGGCCCAGGCTGCCAGCGTCGGCGATCGTGCACAGCGCTCGCAGGTGTCTGAGTTCCAGGTCCATCCGGCCCACCTCCGCATCATGTACCGCCGGGGCAACCACAGCGCCTCGCGACGTCGCTTTCGAGCACATGATTGATACGCGGCCAAGCGAGGCTTCCACCAGCCTGCGGCCAGAATGTCCCCGCCCACCAGTGGCCGTAGGAAGCCGCCCGGAGGTTCCCAGGCCCGCACGCCTGGGCCGGGAACCCGCCCCCATCCGGCGCGACCAGGGCTCACGGTCGCAGTGATGGCGCGCTTCCGGGAGCGGTGGCCCCCGCCCCTGTGGCTGCGGGCGCTCGGCGGATCCTGCGAACGCGTCCGCGTTCCGGCGCCGCGCACCGCGCGGATCCATCCGCTCCCGGGAGACGGGCGCTCTAGCGTTCGTGCACCTCGATGCTGGTGCGGACCGCGCTCTCCAGTGCGCCTTCGATCCATGCCGGTTTCAAACTGGTGTGTTCACCGGCGAAATGCACACGGCCCTCGACAGTGCGGGTGTGCGCGTGGTGCTCGTGCAGTTGGCCCGGCGTGAAGATGACCGCCTCTCCCAGGGCGTAGCGTGCCCGCGCCCAGGACTGGGTGGCGCCAACGCCGGTGTACTCGTCACGTACCCGGTCGCCGAACATCCGCGCCAGGTTGTCCAGTGCGAACGCGTACCGTTCCCCGTCGGTGAGCGAGTCCCACCGCATGGCGTCGTCGGACCACGTGTAGGAAGCGAGCACCACGCCGCCCCTGGACCCTTCCACCACGGACGGGAAGTACGTGAAGCGGTTGGGGCTGTCGGACACACAGCCACCACCGGTGAACCCCTGCGGACCCTGCTCCCAGAACCGGGATTTGAACTCCAGCAGCACCTTCGTCGCCGAGTCGTAGTGCAGTTCCGTGACGGCTCGCCGCTTCGGATACGACAGTGCGGGTTCGAACTCGCAGAAGCGCACGGCCGAGAAGGGCGCGGTCACGATGGCGTAGTCGGCTTCGAACGTCTGCCGCGGCCCGTGCGGAGCACCGTCGCAGGACTCCTCCGTCCCGGACTCCGCCGTGGTCTCGATCCGTACACCCCCGGCCGTCTGAGTCAGCTTGGTCATGCGGTGGTTGAACCGGATGTCCCCCCTGAGCCGAGCGGCCAGCGCGTCGGTCAGCGAAGCCGTGCCGCCCTCCAACTCCCAGTAGCGCGATGTCGGGTTGATGATGGCGCGGTCGAAGAGCGTGGGGATCAACGAGTAGTGCAACCGGGAGGTCAGGTTCTCCAACGTGCCCGCCGCCTGGACCTTGGCGAGGTCCCAACCGGCGTACTCCGTGAGGTACCGGTGGGTGGAGTACTCGTCGAAGTCGTGGATGACCTTCGCCCATGCGGCCACCTGCTCCTGGATGCCGCCGTGCTGCGCGACCGTCACCGGCGCGAGCGCCTTGTCCAGCGCCGCCGAGGTCGTGACCGGTAGGGACGCTCCGAACGACCGGTTCACCGCTGCCGGTGAGGCCGCGTACTGGCCGCGCGTCACCCGGACGCCGTTGACCTGGATGAGGCTGCGCTGCGTCGCGCCCGGGGCGTGGAAGTCCGTGGGCCCGCCGTTGGTCCACCGGCGTCCGGTGAACGAGTCGTAGACGACGGGCGGGGTCGCCCCCCTGCCGCGGGCTCCGGGTGCGACGTCCGCGTTGTAGAACAGATGGCGCTTGACGCCCAGCTTGTCGGCGAGCGCCAGCACCATCGGATGGAAGTCCGGCAGTCGCATCGCGCCCGCCTCGGCGTGCAGTGCCTTGTCGGCGAAGACTCCCCGGAACGTCTTGACGCGGCCCCCGGCGCGGTTGGCGTTGGCCTCCAGCACGGTGACGTGGTGGCCCGCCTCCTTGAGCAGGACCGCGGCGACCATACCGGCGACGCCCGCGCCCACGATCAGGACGTTCTTGCGCTTGGTCGCCTTCGGCAGGCCCCGGTCGATGAGGATGTCCAGATAGCGAAGCTTGAGGTCCTCCCCGCCGTCTCCCACCAGCAGGAGTTTGCGCGCGAGGTCACGGCTGGTGTCGTCCGCCTCCTGCGTGGCCCATGCGTTGGTTGCGGCGCCGAGACCGGCGACAGCGGCTCCCGTAGCGGCGGTGAGCGCGGCAGCGGCACTGACGAACGCACGGCGCCCGAGAGGGCGCGAAGATTGGTTATTCACGCGGAGAAAACTAAAAGCGCGATAGGACGGCTGTCAGCAGAGCTGACAAGGATGACCGGATCCAAGCTCAAGCACTTTCGAACTATCCGTAGGATAATAATGCGTTGACGCCTAGGAGAAAGCGGCGGGGCCGTGATTCCGGTGGACGAACGCTTCAGCGCGGCATCCCAGAAACGATTATGCGCGGATGAAATTCGTAAGCGGGGTCGATCGCCCCTGGTCGCCGTGCTGGACACGCCGCGCGCCCTGCAAAGTCGAACCCGGCTGCGGCCCACTCAAACGAGAAAACCAGCCTTCTCACCGCCCGTTCACCCGGCACCACCGCCGCCCGGGCCTGGCCGGGCAGCGGCATTCGGGGGTCAGGCCGTTTCTTCGGGACCAGCCGAAGCGTTGGCTCGGACACCGGTAGTTGCAGTCGCTCACGAAAGGCACAGTGATGCGTCTTCCCCGTCCCGTCGTCCTGGGCCTCGGTGGCCTGGTCCTCGCCATGGCCGTTCCCACGGGCACGGCGGTCGCCGCCAACGGCACGTTCGCGTGGCTGGGCCCGCAGGGCAGGCCGCACTTCCTCCAGAACCCACCGGACAACAAGTGCTACGACATGGGCCAGGAAGCACGCGGCGCCCGAAACGGCCTGAGGCAGCCGCTCGTCATCTACCCGCGGAAGCGTTGCAAGGGCGCCCCGACGCGTCTGCGGCCCGGGCAGTCGGCACCGTCCGGCACGCACTTCTCCAGCGTCATCTTCAACCCGGGCGAGAGCCACTGACCGACTGGTCAACAGTGAGGTGCGACGCGACTCGGCGCCCACTCGATCGGCCCGCCCGTACGCGGCGGGCCGCCACTTCGCGAGAAGTCTGACCGTCCACAGCGGACGGCAAAAGACAAAGGCAAGGAGAACCCACTCCTTGCCACTCTCAACTTATAGCGCACCGGGGGGCTTGCGGCAAGACCCGGGTCGTGCCTCAGGATTGTCGGCCAAGGCCAGAACCTGAGGAAAAAGAGGATTTGCGACATGCGTGTGGTGTTGTCGAGTTGGGGGTCGCGTGGGGACGTCGAGCCGCTGGTGGGGCTCGCCGTGCAGCTACGGGAGCTCGGCGCGGAGGTGCGGGTGTGCGCGCCGCCGGACGAGGAGTTCGTGTCGCTGCTGGCTCGCGTCGGACTGCCGCTGGTGCCGCTCGGTCCGACGGTGCGCTCGGTGGTGGCTGGCAGTAGGCCGCCCAACGCGGCGGACGCGTTCCGGCTGGCGGCCGAGTTGGTGGCGGCGCGGTTCGACACGCTCAGTGCGGCCGCCGAGGGCTGTGACGCGTTGCTGGCAACCGGGTTGATGCCCTCCGGTGCACGCTCGGTGGCCGAGAATCTGGGCATCCACTACGTCCTCGCGTGCTTCCACATCTTCGGGCTGCCGTCGCGGCACTTCCCTCCGGGACGGCGGCCCGGTACGCCGTCCTCACCGGACGAGACGGACCTCAAGGTGCTGTGGCAGCAGGACGCCCAGCGCGTGATGGAGCTCTACGGCAAGGCGGAGAACAGCCACCGCGCGGCAATCGGGCTGCCGCCGCTGGACAACGTCCGCGACTACGTCCTCACTGATCGGCCGTGGCTGGCGGCGGACCCGGTGCTGTGTCCCTCGAAGGGCATGACGGATCTCGACCTCGTGCCCACCGGACCGTGGATCCTGCCGGACGAACGCCCGCTCCCGGACGACCTGGAGGCGTTCCTGGACGCCGGTGCGCCGCCGGTGTACGTGGGCTTCGGCAGCATGGCGGCGCACATCTCGGCGGACCTCGGCCGGGTGGCCATCGAGACGGTCCGGGCGCACGGCCGACGCGTCCTGCTCGCCCGCGGCTGGGCCGGCCTGGCCCCGATCGACGACCGCGACGACTGCTTCGTCGTCGGCGAGGTCAACCAGCAGGCGCTGTTCGGCCGGGTGGCCGCCGTCGTGCACCACGGCGGCGCGGGCACCACGACGACTGCCGCCCGGGCGGGTGCGCCTCAACTGGTGGTGCCCCAGATCGCGGACCAGCCGTACTGGGCCGGTCGGGTCGCCGAGTTGGGCATCGGTGCCGCACACGACGGCCCGGTGCCGACCACCGAGTCCCTGTCGGCCGCGCTCAGCACGGCCCTGGCCCCCCAGACCCGGGCACGGGCGCGGGCCGTGGCGGGCGCGATCCGCACCGACGGCGCGGCGGTGGCCGCTCGGATGCTCCTCGACGCGGTCAGCAGGCGGAGGTCGCCTGTGTCCGCGTGAACCACCCCGGTGTCGTCGGGTGCTCGCAGGTGCGGGTGAGGTGGGCAGGCATGCTGGACCGCAGGCGCGGGCGAGGCATCCGGCGCCCCTCCCCCACCACTTGCGAGGCCGCTTCGACGACGCGGAGCACCTGCGCGTTGTCAGGGCATCTGGTGCGCGTCGCGCCGCCCCATGGCGACGTGCCGCCCCACGTCCTTGGAGGTGGGCGCTGCGGCGGGCAGCGGCTGGGCCCCCTCGGGGCTCAGCCCGTGCAGGTAGATGCCGATGTGCCGGGCGGCGAGCGCCGCGCTGACGTCGCCGGGCAGATGCGGCATGGGGCGGCAGGCCATGGCAGCCGCGGCGATCAGGTCCTCCGCGGTGACGTCGTGCCGCACGGCGCCAGCGGCCCGGCCAGCCGTGAGGATCTCCTCCACGGCGTCGTGGATGGCGTGTTGGAGTTCCTGGACCCGCGGATCGTGCATGACGGGACCGCCGATCAGCGGGAGTACCAGGCGCTCGCGCTGTTCGATCACACGCCGGAACAGCCGCTCCAACGCCCCTTTCGGGTCGGCGAGTTCGCGCCGGGCCGCCTCCACGGCGGCCAGGCAGATCTCAAAGCCGTCGATGATGACCTGTCGGATCAGTGCGTCGCGGTCGGGAAACCGGCGGTAGAGGGTCCCGGCACCGACTCCGGCACGACGTGCGATGTCATCGAGGGCAACCGCGGTGCCCTGCTCCCGGAAGAGTTCGCAGGCGGCGGCGAGGATTCTCGCGCGGTTGCGCTGGGCGTCGGCGCGTAGGGGCGGCTCGGTGGTCACGGGGCGATGGTAGACGCCCACCCATTAAATGGAGATTTTTCTCCGTTTCAAGCGTAGGGTGTGGAGCGCCAATCGGCTTCAAGCGGCCGACAGGGAGGAGCCACTCATGTCCGCTGACCGCTTCGTTCTGCTTCAGCCCGGGGAGACCCGGTCCACCAGGGTCCCGTTACCGCCCGGCTTCGGCGTCAAGGTCGCCACCGCTGACAGCGAAGGGCGACTCGCCGTACTGGAGAACCGCCTGGACGTGGACATCCCGCCCCATGTGCACGAGCTGATGGACGAGTTCGTGTACGTACTGGAAGGCGAGATGGAGATTGACTTCCAGGACAGGACCTACCGGTTGAGCGCCGGTATGTGCGCGCTGCTGCCGCACGGCGTCCCGCACGCCATGCGCAACGCTTCCCAACCTCCGGCGCGGGCCCTGCAGGTCTCCACCCCGGGCGGCTGGGACCAGTTCATGGAGGATCTCTTCGCGGCCGGACCGGCCGTCAGAACCGCCGAGGGGGCGATGGACCTGGAGAAGGTCAACGTCATCGGCGGGAAGTACGGCATGCGGTACACCAAGGGCACCATGTCCTTGGACTGAGCCGCCTGGGGTGGGGGCGCCCTCATGGAGGGAGCAGGGTGGCGCCGCACGGGAGTTGGTGAGCGACATCGGCCTGTCGGCCAGATTGGGCCGCGCCGACGCAGCGGTCGCGGTCGATGCTGACTTCCATGGCCTACTCCTCGTCCCAGCTGACCGGCAGCCGGTGCACCCCGTAGATGTTCGACCGGGTGCGCAGCGGGACTTCCTCCGGCGGGACAGCCAGACGCAGTGTCGGGAAGCGCCGCAAGAGCGCGGGAAAGGCGACGCGCATCTCCACGCGGGCCAGTTGCTGCCCCAGACACTGGTGGACGCCGTGGCCGAAGCCCACCTGGCCGGTGGCCTTGCGGCGCACGTCGAGGGTGTCCGGCTGGGGGAAGCGCTCCGGGTCGCGGTTGGCCGCCTGGAGCGAGAGGGTGACACTCTCCCCGGCCCTGATCAACTGGCCGTCGATCTCCACATCCTCCAAAGCCGAGCGCACTGCGGTGTGGGCGATGGTGAGGTAGCGCATCAGTTCCTCCACCGCCTGGTCGGTGAGGCTCGGGTCGGCGCGCAGGGCGGCGAGTTGCTCCGGGTTGCCCAGCAACGCGAAGGTGCCGAGCGCGAGCATGTTGGCGGTGGTGTCCAGGCCCGCGCCGAGCAGGAAGCTTCCGATTCCGGCGAGTTCGTCGTCGGTCAGGTCGCTGCCGTGGGCCAGGTCGCTGAGCAGGTCGTCGGTGGGCTCGGCGCGCTTGGCGAGAACCAGCGCCCGCAGGATCTCATGGAACGCGCCTATCGCGGCGATCAGCTCTTCCTCGGTGGACAGTTGGCTGGTCAACGTCATCGTATGGCGCTGGAAGACCTCTCGGTCGGCGGATGGCACACCGAGGAGTTCGCAGATGACCAACGCGGGGATGGGCTGGGCGTACGCCTCGACCAGGTCCACCACCGGTCCCCGCCGCTCCATGGCGTCGAGATGCTCGGCGACGATCTGCTCGACGCGCTCGGTGAGCGCGCGCATCCGGCGGACCGTGAACTTGCCCGCGAGCAGCCGCCGGTAGCGGGTGTGCTCGGGAGCGTCGATGCCGGTGAGGTCTCCGATCGGCGCTGGTGGCAGCTGCCCGGTGGGTCCGTCGGGGAACGGATAGTGCATGGTCTCGTAGCGCGAGCTGAACCGGGCATCGGCGAGGATCGCACGGACCGCGGAGTGGCCCGTGGCCAGCCAGCCCAGATGCCCGTCGGGGTAACGCATCCGGACGAGCGGCTGCTGGTCGCGTATGCGCGCCAGTTCGGCGGGCGGGTCGAACGGACAGCCCGAAGGGCGTGTCGGCAGCTGTACCGGTTCGGCAACCGACAGCGCTTGCCGCGCGGCCGCCTTTGAGCATGGGCTCTCCTCTCCGCGAGCTTCGCCGAGGGCCTGGGGAAGGGCCGATGGTGCGTGCTGCATGGTGTCCTCCGATGCCGAGCAAAGTGACGTGCGGAAATGGTGATGGGGCGTGTCCAACGTGAAGTTCCTTGCGCTGTACGCCGGTTGCCGCCAGAGGCCACGCCTGCCGGAGCGGCCTTCGGCATGCCGCGAAGCCAACAACACCATGTTGGCGCCAATCTAACGCCAAATCAAGGCCATATTGACGCCACAACGGCGCTCGCGGCCGCGCGATGGCGCCAGCAGCATGCCGCTCGCCCGGCCGTGCTGTCCTGCTCGCACGGCCCGGCCGTGCGCCCGCGCCACACCGCCGGGCCGGACCGGGGCGGGAAGCATCCGCTCTTCGAGTGAACGGAAACGGCCGCCCCTTTGAACGGCGTATCCGGTGGCTACGACTGTGGGTGTCGCCGCGTCATCCGCCTGCGAAGGAGCCCGACGTGCCCGTCCCCACCTCGTTCGACCACCACACCCGTGGCTACAGCCTGGAGCAGGCCTACTGGCTGGCGAAGGCGTCCGACCTCGCCTACAAGGCCGAGGCCGCCATCGAGGAGCAGGCCCGGCGCTGGGGGTTCGAGACCGTACGGCACCACCAGACGCGGTTCACACCGCCGTTCCCGCTTGAGGACACGCAGGCGTACACGATGGCCAATGACAGCATGATCGTCACGGCGTTCCGGGGCACCGAACCGCAGGAGATCCGCGACTGGCTTTCGGACGCCAGCACCCCACCGTGGCCCGGCCCGGCGAAGACCGGGTACGTCCACTACGGGTTCGCCCAAGCGCTGGAGTCGATCTTCCCGACGGTCAAGAGCGCCCTGGAAAGGCTGCGGACGAACGGGCAGAGTCTGTGGTTCACCGGACACAGCCTGGGCGGCGCACTGGCCATGCTCGCCGGGGCACGGCTGTACCTGGAGGAGCCGCGCCTGCTGGCCGACGGCGTCTTCACCTACGGGCAGCCCCGAACCTGTGACCGCCTGCTGGCGACGGCGTACAACAAGGGCTTCAAGCAACGCATGTTCAGGTTCGTGAACAACAACGACATCGTTCCCCAACTGCCGTCCGAGCCCGCCTTCACCCACGTCGACGCCCTGCGCTACATCGACGCCGACGGCAGGCTTCGCGAGTCCATGTCGCTCGCCGGGGGCCTCGCGGACCGTGCCAAGGGGTTCACCGCCGACGCCTTCGCACCGGTCAGCGACGGCGTACGCGACCATTCGATCCACAAGTACATCGGCGCGCTCGAGAAGAACATGAGCTGAGCGTGTACGACACCGTGACGGGTGCCGGGGCGGCCGGCGCCGGTGCGCCGTTGACGGGATGTACGGCGCTGGTGACCGGTGCGTCCAGCGGCATCGGCGCGGCGACCGCCAGGGCGCTGGCCCGGCAGGGCGCCGCTGTGGCGGTGGTGGCGCGGCGTACCGGGCGGCTGGAGGAACTGGCCACCGCGATCCGCGGCCAGGGGGGCTCGTGCGTCGTCCTCACCGCTGACCTGGGGGACGCGGCGCAGGCACGCCGGGTCGTGGAGGAGGCCGTGGACCGCCTGGGCCGGTTGGACGTGCTGGTGAACAACGCCGGTTACGTGGCGATGGGCACCGTTGAGGAGAGTGACCCCGCGGACTGGCAGCGGATGGTCGATCTCAACTTCACCGCGGTCCTGCACATGTCGCAGACCGCGTTGCCGCATCTGCTGCGCGCGGCGGCGGACGGCCCACGCGGGGTCGCCGATCTTGTGAACGTCAGTTCGGTCGGCGGCAGGGTGGTGCGCAGGAAGAACCCCGTCTACTCGGCGACGAAGCACGCGGTGTGCGTGTTCAGCGAGGCCCTGCGCCAGGAGGTGACCGGACGGGGAGTCAGGGTGGGGCTGATCGAGCCGGGCATGACGGTGACGGAGATGGCGACCGGCGCCGGACGCGGTGCCGCGCACGATCTGCCGCAGAACGCCTGGTTGCTTGCCGAGGACGTCGCCCGCGCCATCGCCTTCATGACCACTCAGCCGCCGCACGCCGCGATCAACGAGATCATGATGCGCCCCACGGCCCAGGAACACTGACCCGCGAGGTCGACACCCGACAGCGGCGAAACCGCTGTCGGCGCCGGTGAAGCGGCGCCCGGTCCGGGCATCGGCTTCCGCTCAAGCGTCACCACGCTGTCCGCGAACGCCCGGCTGACCGCGGCCCGTTCGCCAGCCGGGTGAAAAACCGTTTGCGGCGTTCCCGCAGCGAGCGGATACGGTGATCACATGTGGGCGTACATGCAGTTCTACTTCTGACCGGCGACGGGTCCGGCACCTCAGTCCCGGCCAGCGCCGCGCGCTTGGCGCGCTGCCGCTCGCCACGGGGCGTCGCTGCCGTACCCATCCGTGAATTCTCGTTGGATGCCTGGAAGCAGAAGGAGAGCGCGCATGCCGCGTCGCCGTCATATCGCCATGTTCACCGTCCCCACCGCGGGACACATCAACCCCAGCCTGGAGATCGTCCGGGAGCTGGTCGCCCGGGGCCACCGGGTCACGTACACCACCACCGAGGAGTTCGCCGAGACGGTGCGGTCCGTCGGCGCTGAACCGGTGCTCCACACCACCACCTTCCCGACGGCGAGCAACGGCGGACAGTTCCCCGAGGAGGAGATCGCCGCCGTCACCCTCTTCTTCGAAGAGGCGGTGCACGTACTGCCGCAGGTCTCGGCCTGGTACGACAGGGACCGCCCTGACCTGGTCCTCTACGACATCGGCGGGTACCCGGGGCTGCGGCTCGCCCACCGCTGGGGCCTGCCCGCCATCCAGATCTCCCCGACCTATGTGGCGTGGCGGGGTGCCGTCGAATGGCTGGCCTCACTGGAGGAGAACCGCAGGAAGGATCCACGCGGCGTCGCCTACTACGACCGGTTCACCGCCTGGCTGGCCGAGGACGGCATCGACACCCATCCCGACCGCTGGGTCGGGCTGCCCAAGCGGTCCATCGCCACCATCGCGAAGGCACTCCAACCCCATGCGGATGACGTGGACGAGGAGATCTACACCTTCGTGGGGCCGTGCCTGGGCGACCGCGCGCACCAGGGAGAGTGGCGGCGGCCAGCCGACGCCGACAAGGTCCTGCTGATCTCGCTCGGTTCGGCGTACAACAACGAGCCGGAGTTCTACCGCGCCTGCTTCGCGGCCTTCGGGGAACTGGACGGCTGGCACGTGGTGCTGAACACCGGCCGCAGGGTGGACCGTGGCCAACTGGGCCCGGCGCCGGGCAACTTCGAGCTCCACGACTGGTTGCCGCAACTGGCCGTCCTGCGCCAGTCGGACGTCTTCATCACTCATGCGGGGATGGGCGGCACGGTGGAGGGCCTGGCCCACGGGGTGCCGATGCTCGCCATTCCCCAGGCGGTCGACCAGTTCGCCAACGCCGAGGCCATCGTCCGACTCGGCGTCGGCCGACGGCTGTCGAAGCAGGAGGCGACAGCCCAGGCGCTGCGTGAAACCGTTCTCGACCTGCTGCGCGATCCGCGAACCACCGCGAACTGCCGGAGGTTGAGCGAGGAACTGCGGGCGGCCGGAGGCACCCGCCGCGCAGTGGAGATCATCGAGGGGTATCTGCCCCTGTGACGTCTGCCCCGGCGGGGCCGCCGTATCGTCCGGCGGCCCCGCCCTCCTTGGGGCCCGCGCACCGAATCCCGTTGCTCCAGCGACTGGTTGGCGCGCCCTGGTCCGCCAACTCGACGATGACGCACCGACCCGACGCGCGGTGCGGGCGGACTGCCCACTGCCACTTACCGCGAAGCGGGAGCCGACTCCCCCACGACGCCGGTACGTTGAGCTGTCACGTCATGGGATCGCGATGACGATCGGGGGGCGCGGTGACTTCAGCACGCGATCAGCTGGTGACCGATCTGGCAGGTGAGGCACTCCACCGGTTACCTCACAACCGGCTCGGTCCGGGCGAGTTGGCGCTCTTCGACGAAACGGCGGCGGCCTGGTCCGCCACCCGTGGGAAGCCGGGCCGCTCCCGTTCGGACATGCTGGGATTCGGACTGGACGCCGCGCTGCCCGTGGTCACCGCGGCGGCGCTCACGGCGGCGCACACCGCCGTGGACTTCCTCTGGGAGGCGGCTCGGGACGCGGTTCGCGACGAGACGGGCGGGCTGTTGCGGTCCGGGATCGACCGTGCGGTCGCCCGGTTCCGGGCGCGCCGACGCCGAGAGGGCAGACCGGAGGCCGAGGGGACCAGCCCTGAAGGGGGCCCGGACGCCGCCCTGGTGGCGGGACTGGATCCGGAGCGTCTCGCACAGGTTCGCAAGGCCACGTACGAGCAACTGATCGCCTCCGGGACGGCCGAGGAGATGGCCGGGCTGCTCGCCGACGCGGTGGTCGGCGCCCTCGCCGTACGGGCGGACGGCCGCCAGGGGTGAGCGCGCCGCTGACGGCGGCGGGTTCCCAGCCCCGGCGGGTGGCACCTCTGCGGATCGCGTTCCCGTTCCTCCTTGTGTCCTCCACGGTGCTCGCCGCGGCCCTGCACTGGGGAGACCAGTGGGGGGCGCGGCTGCTCGGCCACGAGCCGTGGCAGTTCGTCGCCGGGCCGCTCGATCCCCGCTGCGACCACGACGTGCGCGGCATGTACCTGTGGCCGACGCCGTGGATCCGCTACCAGGACGCGACGCGCATGATGCGGCAGTGCGGGGACGCGCCGCTCAGTTCCCTGCTGGTCTGGTCACACGTGCTGGGCGCGGCGCTGTTCTGCGTTCTGGCCGTCGTGCTCTATGCGGTCGGGCCCGCGTGGCGCATCCGTCGGCGCGGGCTGATCCGGTTCCCAGACGAGCGGCTACCCGAACTCGCCTGCCACCTGGAGGAGTTGTGCCGACGAGCCGGAGTGCGGACGAGCTTCTGGCTCCATCCGCTGGATGCCACACTGAGCGGTGCCGCCTTCGGCACCGTGCGGAGACGCTACGTTCAGCTCAACCGTGGTCTGCTGGCCCTGTACGCCACGGACCGAGCCCGCTTCGACGCGGTGGTGCTGCACGAACTCGCGCACATTCGCGACCGCGACCTGGACATCACCCAACTCACCGTGGCGCTCTGGCGGGTCTTCACGGGGCTGGCCGTCACACTCTCCCTCTACACGCTCGCCAACGCCGGTCCGCCCAGGGACTGGTTCTGGACCGCCCAGAGTCTCTACGAACTGCTCGTGGTGTCGGGTTTCGTGCTGCTGGGCCGCAACGCGGTACTACGCAGCCGGGAAGTCCACGCTGATCTGCGGGTGTTGGAGTGGCAGGGCACCCGCGAGCATCTGGAGGGGGTGCTCGCCCTCGGCGCCGCCAGCGCGGCCGGTCGGCGGCCCGGTCGATGGTGGCGCTGGCGAGTACATCCCGATGGTCAAGACCGCATCGGGGTGGTGAGCGGCAGCCGCCTGGCTCCAGAAGTGGGACTGCGCGGTGGGTTCCTGCTCGGCGTCGCGGTGATCCTACTCGACGGGTTGGTGACCTCCGCCGTCCCGGTGCTCACCGGTTTCCAGTACGGGACGATGAGCGGTTCCCTGCCCTATGTGGCGTTCGCCGCGGGAGGTGCGGTCCTGGCCGTCTGGCAGGCGATCGACGGGACGCGGGGAGTCGGCCGGATCGGCGCCGGGCTCGGGGTGGGCCTGGTGGCGGGAGCGACCGTGCTGGACCCCCATACGGTCCTGCTGCCGGTCGCCCCCTTGCCGGACGGGTCCGAGGCGCTGATGGTCATCCTGTGGGCGGCGCTGTCCGTTCTGGCGGCGTGGGGGTACGTACGCTGGGTCGCCATGTGCCTGCGGGCCTGGACTGCCGCCGCGCCGCATGCGGCCGGGCCACGGTGGGCCGTGCTGGTGACGTGGCTGGCGAGCGCGCTCGTCCTCGACGTGTGGCAGCAGTTGATGTTCCGCTGGATCCCCCAGGAAGCCCTGGTCGCGAGCCACGTCGGTCTGGGCCCGTGGGCGTCACCGCCCGTCGCCCTCTTTGTCGACATAGCGCTGAACGTACTGTTCTTTCTGCCGCTTCCCCTCACCGGCGCCTTTCTTGCCGCGCTGGCACTGCTTCCACTCGCGGCCCACGCATGGCAGTGGGGATCGGCTCGTCGCGACGAGGCTCCAGGTCCGGCGCCACTGCGGATCCGGCGGGCGGCCCTCACCGGAGTCCTGATCGCGGTCGGCACGCTCGCGCTGTACTTCCCGGGCTTCCTGCTGATCCGGCACGATGCCCCCGCCTGGACCGGCCAGGGATGGTGGAAGTGGGCCTATCTGGGCCTGCGCTGTGTGATCCCCGCCGCGGCGGCGGCCACCGCGGCGGCGTTTCGCCACCCGCTGGCCGTGCCGCGCGGCATGTTCGCCGGTCTGGTCGCCGGTGTCGTCGGCAGTCCCGGGATCACCTTGGTGGCCAACGCGGCCGACTGCCTTGCCAGCGACCAGGCGTGTCACCCACTGCACGGGCTCACGGCTTCGGCGAGCCTGATCTACGTGCTGTCCGGCCTCTTCCCCGCGGCGTTGTTCGCGGTTGCCTCACGGCTCGCCGTTCGGCGCGGATGACACAGCTGGGGCAGGCGGGTAGCGGCGCGACTTCGGTTCGCGGTCCCCCCGCGGCGGGGCGTCGGCACAGGCGAGCCCGCACAGCCGCCCAGCTGGGCTCTGGCCAGGGTGTTCGCCCTGGCCAGAGCCCCTACGGCAGACGCCGACCCGTCTGCCGGGCTCAGGCCACCGGGAGGGGGTAGGTCGGGTACTCCACCCCGGAGACGTGCTGGACGACGCGGATGACCTGGCACGAGTAGCCGAACTCGTTGTCGTACCACAGGTAGAGGATCGCGTTGTCGCCCTCGACCTTGGTGGCGCCCGCGTCGACGATCGAGGCGTGGCGCGAGCCGATGAAGTCGCTGGAGACCGCGTCGGGGGCGCTGATGAAGTCGATCTGGCGCTTGAGCGGCGAGGTCAGCGACACGTTGCGCAGGTAGTCGAGGACCTCCTCGCGGTTGGTCTCGCGGGCGAGTTGCAGGTTGAGGATCGCGATGGAGACATCCGGTACCGGGACGCGGATGGAGCTGCCGGTGATCTTCGCCCTGAGGTCGGGCAGCGCCTTGGCGACGGCGGAGGCGGCACCGGTCTCGGTGATGACCATGTTCAGCGGCGCCGAGCGGCCCCGGCGGTCGGAGCTGTGGTAGTTGTCCAGCAGGTTCTGGTCGTTGGTGAACGAGTGGACGGTCTCCACGTGGCCGCGCAGGACGCCGTACTCGTCGGCCATCGCCTTCAGCGGCGGGACGATCGCGTTGGTGGTGCAGGAGGCGCAGGACAGGATCTGCTCGTCCGGCTTGATCATGTCGTGGTTGACGCCGTGCACGATGTTGGGCACGTCGCCCTTGCCCGGCGCGGTCAGGACGACCTTGGCGATGCCGGGCCGCAGGTGCTTCGACAGGCCCTCGCGGTCACGCCACTTGCCGGTGTTGTCGATGAGGATGGCGTCCTTGATGCCGTACGCCGTGTAGTCCACCGACATCGGATCGTCGGAGTAGATCACCTTGATCTCGTTGCCGTTGGCGACGATGGTGCTGTTCGCCTCGTCAACGGTGATCGTGCCCTGGAACTGGCCGTGGATGGAGTCGCGGCGCAGCAGCGAGGCGCGCTTGACGAGGTCCTCGGCGGCCCGGCCGCCGCCGCTGCGGACGACGATGGCGCGCAGCCGCAGGCCGTTGCCGGAGCCGGACTTCTCGATGAGCAGGCGGGCGACGAGACGGCCGATGCGACCGAATCCGTAGAGGACGACGTCGCGTCCGTCACGGCGCTCGATCTTGTTGGCACCCGTGGCACCGGCGACGGCCTTGGCGGTGAACTCCTCCACGGTCAGGCCGTGGTCGTCGGCCTTGTACGTCGCGGCGAGCATGCCGATGTCTATCTGGGAGGGGCCCAGGTCGAGCGTGGTGAGAGCCTGCAGGAACGGCAGCGTCTCGGTGACGGAGAGTTCCTCACCGGCGATCTGCCGGGCGAACCGGTGGGTCTTGAGGATGCTGACCACCGACTTGTTCACCAGGGAGCGGCTGTGCAGCAGGACCGTGACGTCCCGCTCCCGATGCAGCTTCCCGATGATGGGGATCATCGACTCCGCGGTCTCCTCGCGGTGCTTCCAGTTGGTGAACGTGTCCTCGTTGACAGTCACAGGCTTCTCTTTCGAGCTAGGCGGTGCTCATATGCTAACCCGGGTACTTTGATCACTCGAACGTGCCACCCGGCAAGGTGCCGTGAGTCGTCCTTGTCGCCCGCCACCTGGGCAAACGGCCGCCCGATCAGACCTGGGTCTGGTCGGACCGTGCGCCTCGCCACAGGACGCGACCGGCGGTGGCCTGCGCGGCTCGGGCCGCCGCCTTCACCACCGCTCAGCCCGCGAGCCGGCGCCGGTCAGCACATCCGCACCGCCGGGGTCCGTGCGTCCCGCCGTCTCGTCGTAGCGTCGCAGGACCAGCCGGGCCACCGCCTCGTGGGCGCCCAGTGGGCCCGAGGTGAGGCAGCCGCCCGACGCCGACGCACGGTCGGCGAAGAAGCCGGGGGCCATCAGATAGCGGGCGACCGCCACCTCGCGGTGGCCCCGGGCGCGCAGCGCCGCGACGGCCTCGGCGGGCGTGGGAGACGCCGCACACAGATACCCGGCCGTCACGGGGCGGCCGAGACGGGCCCGCAGCAGCCGCGCCATGCGCACGGTGTCCGCGTTGGCCCGGCGGTCGGTGGAACCGGCGGCGGCCAGCACCACCGCGGCGTCCTCGCCCGCACCGCTCCAGCCCGCCTGCGTCAGCCGCTCGGCCAGGGCGGTGGCGAGCAGCGGGTCGGGGCCGAGGGCCGCCGAGACCCGGGCCGTCCGGCAACCGGCGGTGGCCACCACGGCGGGTATGTCGGTGTGCACGTGGTACCCGGCGCCCAGCAGCAGCGGCACCAGCACGACCTCGTCCCGCCGCCGCGCCAGCACGTCGTGCAGCGACGGCCGCAGCAGGTCGAGGTACCCGATCTCGACCTGCAACGACGGACGCAACCGCCGTACCGCGTCCAGTAGTTGGTGAACGGCCGCCGCGCCGGACGGATCGCGGGTGCCGTGTGCCACCGCTATCAGGGCGGGCGGCTCGCCGGTGCGGCTCACGGGGTGACCGCCAGCCGGTAGCCGCGCTTGGGCACGGTGCGGATCAGGGCGGCGTGTGGTCCGAGCGCCGCGCGCAGCCGGGCCACCGCCGCGTCCACGGCGTGCTCGTCGGCGGTGCCGCCCGTCCAGACCCTGCGCAGCAGTTCGGCCCGGTTGACCACCCGGCCCGGCTGGTCGGACAGCGCACGCAACAGGGCCGCGAGGACCGGCGGCAGGCTGACGGTATCTTCGTCGATGAGCACCACGCCGCCCTGCAACACCACCCGCCGTGAGCCGCAGGCCAGTTCGCGGCGGGCGCGCGCGGGCAGTTCCTCGGCGAGCGTGCGCACCAGGGCGCCCAGTCGGCCGCGCTCCGGCCACACCGCCTCGACTCCCGCCTCGCTCAACGGCCTTGCGCACACCGGGCCGACGCAGACCGGCAGTACATCACCGCGCAGCGCGTCCAGCACCTCGGCGCGGCGGTCCATGGACTGCGCGGTGGCCAGCAGCGCCTCGATGGCGGGAGCGCTGGTGAAGGTGAGGCAGTGCAGCTCGCGCCGTACCGTCAGCTCCACCAGCCGCCGCACCGCCTCCGGGTCGTCGGGCGGGCCCCAGCGGTATACCGGAACCGAGACCACCTCGGCACCGCGCTCGCGCAGCGCGGCGGCGAGGCCGTCCAGCGGCAGTCCGTGCTCCTGCACGGCGATCCGGCATCCGCGCAGCTCGCGGGCGAGCAGCCAGGTGAGCAGCTCGTCGTTGGCCTCGGAACGCGGCGAGTACGACTCGTGCAGCCCGCTGGCCCGCACCGCGCCGGTGGCCTTCGGGCCGCGGGTGAGGACGACGGCGTTCCGGCACACGTCGGCGAGACCGCCGCCGAGCCCCCAGCCGTCCGCCGCGCTCATCCAGCCGCGCCAGCCGACACCCGTCGTGGCGATCACATAGTCCAGCGGTGCGGTCAGACACCGCTCGGTGGCCTGGCGCAGCGCCGTGTCGTCGTCCAGCGGGACGATGCGCATGGTGGGCGCCTCGACCACCCGGGCGCCTCTGCGCCGCAGGAGTGCCACCAGTTCCTCGCGGCGGCGCGTCGCTGTGACACCGATGGTGAATCCGGTCAGCGGTCCTGTCGGCGGTGTCGTTGTGCCAGTGCCCATAGCGTGCAGGGTCAGTCAGCGGCGTTACAGGCCGATTGCCTCGGGATCACACCAGCGTTAGAGGAGGTACCTCGAACGTTACGGAAGATGTCCTGCGCGTCACCCCGTCCCCGGCACGCTGTGAGAGAGCCGTACCGCGCCCGCAACACGGGGGATCCGGGGCCGTAACGGCCGGACGCGACGATCACCGCATGACGACGACCGACACCCACTGCCCGTACTGCTCGCTCCAGTGCGGCATGCGGCTGGCCGCCGGGGGTGAGCCCGCGGTGCAGGTCCTGGAGCGGCCGGAGTTCCCGGTGAACCGCGGCGCGCTGTGCGGGAAGGGCCGTACCGCCGCCGCGGTGCTCTCCCCCACGGCGCGGCTGACGGCACCGCTGGTGCGTGCCGGGCGGGGCGGCGAGCTGCGCGAGGCGTCCTGGCCTCGAGCGCTGGACCGGGTGGCGGAGGGCCTGCAGCTGACGGCCCGACGGTACGGCGCGGACGGGGTCGGAGTCTTCGGCGGCGGCGGTCTGACCAACGAGAAGGCCTATCTGCTGGGCAAGTTCGCCCGGGTGGTGCTGCGCACCGCCAACATCGACTACAACGGCCGTTTTTGCATGTCCTCCGCCGCCGCGGCGCACCGGGCCGCGTTCGGGGTGGACCGTGGACTGCCGTTCCCGCTCGCGGACATCGCGACCACCGGCTGTGTGATCCTGGTCGGCGGCAACCCCGCGGAGACCATGCCGCCCGCGCTGCGCTACTTCCGGGAGTTGCGGGAGAACGGCGGCCGGCTGATCGTCGTCGATCCGCGGCGCACCCGCACCGCGGAGCAGGCCGACCTTCATCTGCGGCCGGTACCGGGCACCGATCTGGCGCTGGCGCTGGGGCTGTTGCACCTGGTGGTCGCCGAAGGGCTGGTGGACGACGAGTTCGTCAGGACCCGCACCCGCGGCTTCGACCAGGCGCTGGCCTCCGCCATGGCGCACTGGCCGGAGCGGGTGGAGGCGCTGACCGGTGTCCCGGTGCCGCTGATGCGCGAGGCGGTACGGGCCTTCGCCGGGGCG
This sequence comes from Streptomyces sp. PLK1-5, assembly GCA_037034305.1. Lineage (GTDB taxonomy): Bacteria > Actinomycetota > Actinomycetes > Streptomycetales > Streptomycetaceae > Streptantibioticus_A. The sequence continues at coordinate 60,127 of JBAGJY010000026.1, read as the reverse complement.
GACCGCGCGATGGTGCTGACCGCCCGCGGCGCCGAGCAGCACAGCAAGGGCACGGACACGGTGCGGGCCTGGATCAACCTGTGCCTCGCCACGGGGAAGGCGGGACGGCCGGGCTCGGGGTACGGCTGTCTGACCGGGCAGGGCAACGGGCAGGGCGGCCGGGAACACGGCCAGAAGGCCGACCAGTTGCCGGGCTACCGTTCCATCGAGGACCCCGAGGCCCGCGCGCACGTCGCCGGGGTGTGGGGAGTCGGCCCCGACGAGCTGCCGGGGCCCGGCCGTTCCGCCTATGAACTCCTGGACACCGCGGGTCGGGACGGCGGACTGCGCGCACTGCTGCTGATGGGGTCCAACCCGGTGGTGTCCGCGCCCCGGGCGGGCCATGTCGCCGAGCGGCTCGGGGAGTTGGACTTCCTGGCCGTCAGCGACGTGGTGCTCTCGGAGACGGCGCGGCTGGCGGACGTCGTGCTGCCGTCCGCGCAGTGGGCCGAGGAGACCGGCACCACGACCAACCTGGAGGGCAGGGTGATCCTGCGCCAGGCGGCGCTCACCCCGCCGCCGGGGGTGCGCAGCGACTTGTACGTGCTGCGGGAGCTGGCGGCGCGGCTCGGCGTGGACAAGGGCTTCCCGGACGATCCGCAGGAGGCGTTCGAGGAGCTGCGGCGCGCCTCCGCTGGCGGTGCCGCGGACTACGCGGGCATCAGCTACCAGCGAATACGCGCCGAGGACGGTGTCTTTTGGCCCTGCCCGGACGAGCAGCACCCCGGCACGCCACGGCTGTTCCTCGACCGGTTCGCCACTCCGGACGGTCGGGCCCGCTTCGGCGCGGTCTCGCACCGTCCTGCGGCGGAGCAGCCGGATGCCGACTACCCCCTCTACCTCACCACCGGCCGGGTGGTCGCCCAGTACCAAAGCGGCGCCCAGACCCGCCGGGTGCCCGAACTCAACGAGGCCGCTCCCGGGCCGTTCGTGGAGGTGCATCCGCGCCTCGCGCAGCGGCTCGGGGTCGTCGACGGCGAGATGCTGGCGGTGAGCAGCCGCCGCGGTCGGGCGCTCGCCCCGGCCCGGGTGACCGACACCATCCGCCCCGACACCGTCTTCATGCCGTTCCACTGGGACGGCCCGGGCCGCGCCAACTCGCTGACGAACCCGGCGCTCGATCCCACGTCCCGGATGCCGGAGTTCAAGGTGTGCGCGGTGCGCGTGGAGCGGGTGGTCGGCTCATGAGCGGCCGTACGCGCAGGCGGATCGCGGTGGTCGGTGCGGGGCTGGCGGGCGCCCGCTTCTGCCAGCGCTTCCAGGAGCTCGGCGGCGAGGCGGAGTTGACGCTGTACGGCGCCGAGCCGCGCCCCGCCTACAACAGGGTGCTGCTGGCCGATGTGCTCACCGGGCGGTACGCGCCGGAGGCGATCACCCTGCCGTGCGGCGATCCGGGCCCCGAACTGCGCCCTGGCAACGAGGTGGTGGGCCTCGACCCCGCCGCCCACACCCTGCTGCTGGCCTGCGGGGAGCGCGCCGGGTACGACGAGGTGGTGCTGGCCACCGGCGCCCACCCGGTGCTGCCACCGCTGCGCGGGTTGTACCCGGACGGCACACCGCTGGCCGGTGTGCACTCCTTCCGTACGCTGGCCGACTGCGCCCGCTTGGCCGAGGACGCGGTGCGGTCGCGGCGGGCCGTGGTCATCGGGGGCGGAGTGCTGGGCGTGAGCGCCGCTCGGGCGCTGGCCGCGCTGGGACTGGCGGTCGAGGTCGTCCACCAGGCGCCCTACCTGATCGAACGTCACCTCGATGAGCAGGCCGGGCAGGCGCTGCGCACCGCGCTGTCGGCACTGGGTGTGACGGTCTACCCCGGCAACCGGGCCCGGGCGCTGCACGGCGGGCCCCGCGTCACCGCCGTGGAGTTGGCCAGCGGCTATGTGCTGGACACCGATCTGGTGGTGATCGCCTGCGGCGCGCGGCCACGCACCGCGCTGGCCCACGCGGCCGGACTCGCGGTGCGCCGCGCGGTGGTCGTCGACGACCGTCTGGCCACCTCGGCGCCGGGGGTGTACGCGATCGGCGACTGCGCGGAACACGGCGGCACGGTCCACGGTCTGGCCGGGCCCGCCTGGAAACAGGCCGATGTGCTGGCCGCCCGGCTGTCGGGGGCTGATCCGGACGCGACGTACCAGGGTGCGCGTCCGCTGTCCCGGCTCACCGCCGGGCCGCTGGAGTACGCCGCGTTCGGCGAGGTCGGCGACGACCTGCCGGGCACCGACGTGCTCCGGCTCGCCGACGCGACCCGCGGCTCGTACAAGAAGCTCGTGCTGCGCGGGGACCGGCTGGTCGGCGGCATCCTCCTGGGCGACCTGGCCACCGTCGGCGACCTGACCCGGACCTACGAGCGGGACGAGCCGCTGCCCGCCGACCCACTCCAACTGATCGTCACGCAAGGAGCCGCGCAATGGTGAAGAAGGACCTGGTGCTCGTCGGCCACGGCATGGTCGGACAGCGATTCCTGGAGGTGTTCCTCGCCCAGCAGGGCGCCGCGTGGGACTGGCGGATCACCGTGCTCGCCGAGGAGCCGCGCCCCGCCTACGACCGGGTGCATCTGACGTCGTGGTTCTCCGGGACCACGGCCGAGGAGTTGTCGATGTGCCCCGACTCCTTCGTCGACGAGCACGGCATCGACCTGACGCTCGGCGACCCCGCGGTGGCCGTGGACCGCGAACGGCGCACCGTCACCACCCGCTCCGGGCGGATGGTCGGCTACGACGCGCTGGTGCTGGCCACCGGCTCGTACCCGTTCGTGCCACCGGTGCCCGGCCATGACGCGCGGGGCTGCCATGTGTACCGCACCATCGATGATCTGGCCGGGATCAAGGAGGCGGCGGCCACCGCCCGGGTGGGCGCGGTGGTCGGCGGCGGACTGCTGGGTCTGGAGGCGGCGGGCGCGCTGCGCGCGATGGAACTGCAAACGCACGTGGTCGAGTTCGCGCCCCGGCTGATGGCGATCCAGGTGGACGACGGCGGCGGAGCCGCGCTGCGCCGCAAGATCGAGGAGCTGGGGGTGATCGTGCACACCGGCGCGGGCACCCAGGCGATCGGTACCGACGACGACGGCGGTGTGCGCACCATGGCACTGTCCGACGGCACCGAACTCGCCGTCGATCTGGTGGTGTTCTCCGCCGGTGTACGGCCGCGCGACCAACTCGCCCGGGAGTGCGGTCTGGCGGTGGGCGAACGCGGCGGCATCACCGTGGACGAGCGGTGCCGCACCAGCGACCCGCACATCTGGGCGATCGGCGAGTGCGCCCAGGCCGCTGACGGGCGGGTGTACGGGCTGGTCGCCCCCGGCTACGCCATGGCGGAGGCGGCCGCCCTCGAACTCACCGGCGGCTCGGGGTCGTTCACCGGCGGCGACACCTCCACCAAGCTCAAGTTGCTCGGCGTGGACGTGGCAAGCTTCGGCGACGCGCACGGCACCGCGCCCGGGGCGCTCGACGTGGTGTACACGGACACCAGGGCGGGGGTCTACAAGAAGCTCGTCATGGCCGAGGACGGCGCCCTGCTCGGCGGTGTCCTGGTCGGCGACGCCGAGGCGTACAGCGTGCTGCGGCCGCTCGCCGCCAGCGGGCGTCCGCTGCCCGCGCCGCCCGAGCAACTGCTGCTGCCCGCCTCCGCCGTCGGCTCCGGTGCCGTGGGCGGCGCCGCGCTCCCCGACGAGGCGCTGGTCTGCTCGTGCCACAACGTGAGCAAGGCGGCGATCCGCGCGGCCGTCAGCGACCAGGGGTGCACCAGTCTGCGCGAGGTGAAGGCGTGCACCAAGGCCGGTACCGGCTGCGGAAGCTGCGTCAAGCTCGTCAGCGGGATCGTCGACGACGAACTGGCCGCCAGCGGCGTGGAGTTGACGCGTGGACTGTGTGAGCACTTCGCCCACACCCGGGCCGAACTCTACGAGATCGTCCGGGTCAAGGGCATCACCGGCTTCTCCCGGCTCATCGACGAGCACGGCACGGGCGAGGGCTGCGACATCTGCAAGCCTGCCGTCGCCTCGATCCTCGCCTCCCTCGGCAACGGCTACGTGCTCGACGGCGAACAGGCCGCGCTCCAGGACACCAACGACCACCACCTCGCCAACCTGCAACGCAACGGCTCCTACTCGGTGGTCCCCCGCATCCCCGGCGGCGAGATCACGCCAGACGGACTGATCACCATCGGTGAGATCGCCCGGGACTTCGGCCTCTACACCAAGATCACCGGCGGTCAGCGGATCGACATGTTCGGCGCCCGCGTGGACCAACTCCCGCAGATCTGGCAGCGGTTGGTGGACGCCGGATTCGAGTCGGGACACGCCTACGGCAAGGCGCTGCGCACCGTGAAGTCCTGCGTGGGGCAGACGTGGTGCCGCTACGGGGTGCAGGACTCGGTGGCCCTCGCCATCGAACTCGAACTGCGCTACCGGGGCCTGCGTTCCCCTCACAAGCTCAAGGCGGCCGTCTCCGGCTGCGCCCGGGAGTGCGCGGAGGCCCAGGGCAAGGACTTCGGGGTCATCGCCACCGCCGAGGGATGGAACCTGTACGTGGGCGGCAACGGCGGCATGACCCCGCGGCACGCCGACCTGCTCGCCGCGGACCTCGACCACGAGACGCTGATCCGTACCATCGACCGCTTCTTGATGTTCTACATCCGCACCGCGGACCGGCTGGAACGCACCGCGCCGTGGATAGAGCGACTGGAAGGCGGCCTGGACCATCTGCGTGCGGTGGTCATGGACGACTCCCTCGGCATCTGCGCCGACCTCGACGAGCTGATGGCCCGCCATGTCGAGACGTACCAGGACGAGTGGGCGGCCACCCTCGCTGACCCCGAGCGCGTCCAGCGCTTCGTCTCCTTCGTCAACGCGCCCGGCACGCCCGATCCCACCGTGCGCTTCGTCCCCGAGCGGGACCAGATCCGACCGGCCCGCCCCGAGGAGGGCGGCGGGCACCCTGTACCGGCCCTGGTCGCCGGTCCGCAACTGGAGGTACGCACCCGATGACCGCGACAATGGAAACGCACATCCCCGCCGCGACAGCCGTGGTCGAGATCGAACGCGACGGCCGGTGGACACCGGTGTGCCACTACGGCCAGCTGACACCGGGCCGCGGGGTGACCGCCCTGGTCGGCGCCGAACAGGTGGCGCTGTTCCGTGACCGGTCAGGCCAGCTGTACGCGGTCGGCAACACCGATCCGTTCAGCCGCGCCGCGGTGATCGCCCGCGGCATCCTGGGCAGCCGGGGGGACAGGGCCGTCGTCCTGTCACCCATGTACAAGCAGGCCTTCGACCTGCGCACCGGAGAGTGCCTGGACGAGGCCACTGCCCCCGACGGCAGCGCCGCGCGACTGCCCGTCTGGCCGGTGCGGGTGATCGCGTGAGCGCGCTGACCCGCACCACGGCAGGGGCCGCGCGGACTCCCAGCCTTGAGGACTGGCGACCCGAGGATCCCGTCTTCTGGGAGCACACCGGGGCCGGGGTGGCGCGCCGCAACCTGGTCTTCTCCGTACTCGCCGAGCACATCGGCTTCTCGGTGTGGAGCCTGTGGTCGGTGCTGGTGCTGTTCCTCGGACCGAGGTACGGCATCGACCCGGCGGGCAAGTTCGTGCTCACCGCGGTGCCCACCGCGGTCGGGGCGGTGCTGCGACTGCCGTACACCTTCGCGGTGTCGGTCTTCGGCGGCCGCAACTGGACGGTATTCAGCGCCCTGTTGCTTCTGGTGCCGACCGTGCTGGCGGGTATCGTGCTGCGGCCCGGTGTCTCGTACGGCGTCCTGCTCGCGGTGGCGGCGGTGGCCGGGGTGGGCGGCGGCAACTTCGCCTCGTCGATGGCGAACATCAACGCCTTCTACCCGCAGCGGCTCAAGGGCCGGGCCTTGGGTATCAACGCGGGTGGGGGCAACCTCGGTGTGGCCGCCGTCCAGTTGGTGGGCCTGCTGATCCTGGCCACCGCGGGCGCCGCGCATCCCCGGCTGCTGCCGTTGGTCTACATCCCGCTGATCGTCCTTGCGGCGCTCGGCGCCGCGCTGCGCATGGACAACCTCCACGTCCGGCGTGACGACCGGGGCGCACTGCGCGAGGTGGCCGGGGACGTTCACACCTGGGTGGTCTCGCTGCTCTACATCGGCACGTTCGGATCGTTCATCGGTTTCGGGTTCGCCTTCGGCCAGGTGTTGCAGGTGCAGTTCCAGCATGACTTCGACACCCCCGTCAAGGTGGCGTACCTGACGTTCCTGGGCCCGCTGCTCGGCTCGTTGGCTCGGCCGCTCGGCGGCGCGATGGCGGACCGCTGGGGTGGTGCGCGGGTCACGCTGTGGAACTTCGCCGCCATGGCGGTGGGGGCGCTGACCGTGCTGTTCGCCTCGCGCCAGGGCTCGTTGGGTCTGTTCGTCGCCGGATTCATCGCGCTGTTCGTACTGAGTGGCGTCGGCAACGGCTCGACCTACAAGATGATCCCCCTTATCTTCCACGACCGGGCCCGTGCCGCGACGGCGACCGGCGCCGACCCCGAACAGGCGGAGCGCACCGCCCGCCGCCACGCCACCGCGGTGATCGGTCTGGCCGGGGCGATCGGGGCGCTCGGCGGTGTGCTGGTGAACATCGCCCTGCGGCACTCCTTCCAGACCTCGCACAACGGCAACGCCGCCTATCTGGTCTTCCTCGCCTGCTATGCGCTGTGCATGGCCGTCACATGGGTCGTCTACTGCCGTCGTCAGCCCGCTCGCTCCCCCGCCGCCCCCGCGGTGGACACGGCCTGAACCGTATGCGGGGCCGGGTGCGTCTCTTCGGACCCGGCTCGTCGCGCCGATCCGGTGCCTGTCGAAGACTCACCTCGGGCAGTGCCTCGATGTCGCGGCTGCCGTCGCACAGCCTCAACTGGCCGGTGACACCCGGCGCATCGCCTTCTCGACTCCTGCGCACCGCCCGGTGCCGCTGACCGTCCGCCTCACGGCACGCGCACCAGGCGGTAGGAGTCGCCCTCTGATATCACCAGACCGCCGGTGGGCGCGGGAAAGTGTGTGCCCAACAACAGCGTTTCAGTGCCCGCGAGTTCGGCGAGCAGGCGGCGTCGGGTGCGAGCCGCCTGTTCGGCGTCGGTGTCCACGCAGCTCCCGATGGCGGGATCGTGGATTTGGACGGGGTGGTGGATGCAGTCACCGGTGATCAGGGCCGAGGCGGTACCGCTGCGCAGTTCCACCGCCATGTGGCCGGGCGTATGGCCGGGAGTGGGGAGCAGGCGGACGCCCGGCACGATCTCGGTGCCCTCGTCGGGAACGTCGGCGAGTTCGAGCAATCCGGCGTCGCGCACGGGATGGACGGAGTCCCGGAACATCTGCTGCCGGGCTTCGTCCATGTCCACGCCCGCCCAGTAGTCCCACTCCGTTCGGGCCGTCACGTACCGGGCGTTGCCAAAGGTGGGCTCCCAAGTGCCGCCGACGGCACGGGTGTTCCACCCCACGTGGTCGGCGTGCAGGTGCGTGAGGATCACGACGTCCACGTTCTGCGGGGTGAAGCCGACGGCGGCGAGGCGCGTGAGGTAGTCGCTGTTCAGGTTGTGCCATGCCGGATTCTGCCGCGTCTTGCCGTTGCCCACGCCGGTGTCGACGAGGACCCGCAGGCCCTGGACCGAGACGGCGAAGCTGTGGCTGTCCAGATGCAGGGTTCCCGCACTGTCGGCGAAGTCGGGTCGCAGCCACGGCGCTTGGGCCGCCACGTCCGGGGTGGCCGCGGGCAGCAGCCAGGGCGCGGTCTGCGACGGGAACCGGATCTCGTCGATGCGCTGGACGGTGATGTCGCCCACCGTCCAGGACGAAGCCGCCGGGTTGGCCGGGGAGGCCGATGCGCTGCACATTCGAGCACTCCTTCCTGTTGTCGATGCCCTCGCTCGCGGCGTGCCGACAGAGAGCGAACCAGCTAAAGCTAAGCGTTTGCGTTAATCTCAACGGTACTCCCACAGGCGCCACTAACGCAAACACTTAGCTTTAACGGGCTGAGTCTGACGCTCACCCCCGGTCTAGAAGCAACGGATTCGCTTTAACATGTCGGTATGAGCCCTCGCAGCATGAGCCGCCCCGGTGGACGCAGTGCCCGCGTCCAGCAGGCCGTGCACACCGCCGTGCGAGAACTGGAGGCCGAGCGGGGCCGTGCGGCGCTGACCGTGCCGCTGGTCGCGGCCCGCGCGGGCGTCACCCCGTCGACGATCTACCGGCGCTGGGGCGGCCTCCAGGAACTGCTCTCCGACGTGGCCATCGAGCGGCTGCGTCCCGAGGAGCCACCGGCGGACCACGGCGGCCTGCGCACTGACCTGGAGTCGTGGGCCGAGCAGTTCCTGGAGGAGATGACCTCCCCGCCCGGTCGCGCCTACATCCGCGACGCGCTGCTCGGGGACCCGCAGAGCGGAAACCTCGGCCAGTGCTCGCAGTACGCGGCGGACCAGATCGAGGTGATCCTCGACCGTGCCGCCGAGCGGGGCGAGAGCGCTCCCCCTGTCGAGACGCTCCTGGACCAGGTCGTCGCACCGATCATGTACCGCATCCTGTTCCGGCCGCATGAGTTGACGACCTCGTACGCACACCGGCTCGTAGCGACCGCCCTCGCCTCCCCCGTGCCGCGAGGCTGACCCCCGTCGCCACGCCAGCCGCTCCAGTCACTCGCCGCTGCCGACATCGCGCTGGCGTCGATCCGCACCGGCGGCCAAGCCCGCGCCGTGAGTCGCGCCCAGGGCCCGACGCGTGGCCGAGACGCTCCGCTCGCCCCGTCGCGTGTTCACCTCGACGCTGCTCGACCCGGGCGGCTTCGAGAAGGTCGGCGCCCGCTTCTACACCTGGTTAGTCGTCAACGGCCTGGCAGGGCTGCTGCCGCGCCGCCTGTTCCCCAACCTGTCCGCCAGGCTCTCCAACCCGGTCCTGGACCGCCCGGAGTTGAAGCGCTCCATACTGCTGGGCGCCCGCACCTACCGGGTGCGCCGCCCCGCCCCACTGCCCATGAGCGACGAGGAACTCAGCGCCATAAGCACACCGATTCTGTTCATGATCGGCGACCGCAGCCCATTGCTCCACGCCGAGCCGACCCGCGACCGGGCGCAACGCCTCATGCCGAACGTGGACGTCGAAGTGGTCACCGGCAGCGGGCACGGCCCTTCCATAGAGCACCCGGAATACGTCAACAACCGCATCCTGCGGTTCATCGGGACCCCGGACACCGCGCGACTTCCGCGTCCTACCGCCTGAGGCAGTCGGCCGTTCCGTGCCGGTGACGGCCCGTAGCTTCGCGGTCGGCCGATCCGCCGGGCGCGGCGCAACCGGCCCGCCGGTGTGGGCGAAGACCCACCGGCCGGGCCGAGTCATACGCCGGTGGCCAGGCGCACGACCGCGCACCTGGCTCGTCGTCGCGGTGCTGATGGGCGCCATCCGCGTTCTTGACGCGGCCGTGCGCGTCGCGGGATCAGCCGTTGTGGGCGGCGGCGCGGCGTTGCCGCTTGCCGAGGGGTGCCTGGGAGAGATCCTCGGCGTTGCACCTGAGGTTCTTGTAGCCGTAGCCGCGCTCGGTCAGCCAGCCCCGTGCCGCCTGCTCGGCGTGTTCGGTTGCCGCCAGGACGTCCTCCTGCGCCTCTCCCGAGTCCAGGTATCGGAAGGTGAAGGCGGGCCGGGCGGCGAGTTCGTAGCTGAGATGACCCTGAGGGGTGAAGGCCGCGTGCAGTACGTCGTGCTCCGGGGCACGGGCCAGGAGTTCGGCGCGCTGGTCAGCGCTGAGGCCGTCGAAGACACCGCGAACGGTGATGCGGAAGGTGCGAGTGCTCACCGACGACCGTAGTCGTCGGGATCCAGTGGGTGCCAGGCATTTTCCGTGGGTACCGTGCCGCCCACTCGGCTCAGCCAGCGGCGCTCCCGGTTCGCGGGGCGGGGGTTGCGGCGGTTGAGTGGAGGGGCGTACGCCGACGCACCGAACGCCCGCGCCTCGACGGAAGGAGTCCAGCCGTGGAGGTACCGCATCGTGTACAACCGCGCCTCGGCCGATCCGCAGGGCAGGCCGTGGAGCGAGCGCAGGCCCTGGTGTGGTGGGATGCCGACCAGGCCCGCTGCACCGGCCACGACACCCCTGACTTCCCCGCCGAAAAGCCGCCTGACTACGGTCCGCCAGCCGAGGCCAAGGGCGCCGAAGCACTCTGCGGCACTGACCCGTTCGTGATGCAGGCCGACGGCAAGGGCTGGCTGTTCGTCCCGCGGGGCTCACCGACGGCCCGCTGCCCACCCACTACGAGCCGCAGGACTCGCCGTTCGGCAACCCGCTCTACCACCAGCAGCGCAATCCGGTACGGCATCTGTTGCCCGCCCGCCCCTACAACCGGTACCAGCCGAGCGGCAGCGCGCCGGGCTCGGAAGTCTTCCCGTACGAGGCGACCGCCTACCGCCTCACCGAGCACCACACGGCGGGCGGCATGACGCGCTGGCTGCCGTACCTGGCCGAGTTGCAGCTGGAGATGTTCTGCGAGGTCTCCCCGCAGCTGGCGGCCGAGCGCGCGTTGGACCACCTCGGCTGGGCCGAGGTGGTGACGGCCCGCAACGTGGTCGAGGCGCGCGTGCTCGTGACGGAGCGGACGATGCCGCTGACCGTGCAGAGCCGCACGCTGCACCAGGTCGGCTTGCCGTACCACTGGGGTCCGAACGGCTACACCACCGGCGACGCGGCCAACGAGCTGGTCCACCTGTCCCTGGACCCGAACGTGCACATCCAGGAGACGAAGGCGCTGGCCTGCGACATCCGGCCCGGGCGGCGCCCGCGCGGCCCCGCCGCGGTGGAACTCGTCCGCGCGTACCGCAGCCGTGCGGACATCACCGACCGGACGGGCACCCACACCTGACCTGGTGTCAGCGAAGTACGAGTGTGTGATCGGCGGCCCGCACCAGTTCGCCGATCACCGGCGCGCCGGGGATCTCACCGGCGATCAGCAGCCCGCCGGAGGACTGGGCGTCGGCCAGCAGCAGCCAGTCCGTTTCGCCGACGCGTGCGAAGTCCGTGTGCGGAGCGACCCATTCGAGGTTGCGGCGCGTGCCGCCGCTGACGAAGCCGTCGCGGACGGCGTCGCGGCGCCGTCCAGGTAGGGCCCGGCGGCAGTGTCGAGGACGGCCGTGACGCCCGAGGCCCGGGCCAGCAAAAACCGAGGTGCCCGAGGATCTCGGGCAGGCGGGTTCGATTCCCGTCCGCCTCCGCACAGTACACGCCGCTGACCTCGGTGAACGTGGTTTCGCATCGTGTGCCGTCGCAACACTGCGGCTCGACGGCGAGGAGCTGCCCGTGCTTCAGGCCGCGACGACGTACTGGCTCTCCCGCCAGGCGGCCACCCACGCCCGCTGCCAGGCGGCCAGCTCCAGCCGTTCCTCGGCCGACAGATCACGCCGCGCCACAAGCACGCGGATCCTGCGCTGAGCTTCGGCGAGGCGCACCGAAGCAGGCAGACGGCAGCACTGCGAGCAGTTCGGGGGCATGCCTTAGACTCTAGTACCCCCCACTGACAGCACGCCCGAAATCCTGCCAAGCCCCGCAGCACGATGGCGACTTGACCAGGTTGTTCACGAGCGTAATGGTCCGGATGCGCCGCTCGCCTCCCGTTCCACCCGGCGCACCTCCGCGGAGCCCGAAGGCCGGTCCCCGCCCGACCCGACTGGGACCGGCCGTACGCGCTGTCAAACGGGCGCGCCTGCGTTGGCCGCCGTCCGCGATGCGGGCCCGTGTTCACGTCCGGTACCGACCGTCGCGGCCGGTGCCCGCGGGGTGCAGCGGCGGTGGTGGGTGTCCAGGCGGACGGTCCAGCCGAGTTGGTCGAGGTGTTCCAGCAGGGGGATGACAACCCTGCGGGTGGTGTTGAGCGCGACGCGCGCCGTGCTGGTGGTGAACGGCTGCACCGCCCACCACCGCCCGAGCGTCGACCGCCCGAGCCGGGATGCCGTCGGCCAGCAGGCTCGCGGCCAGCCGTTCGGCCCGCTCCCGCAGGGCCGAGGCGGTGGCGTGCAGCGCGGAACGAGTCGGTGTGTCGGGGTGGTTGAGGGTGGCCTCCAGTGCGGCCAGGGTCACCTTGTCCACCCGCAGGGCACGCGCCAGCGGGTGGCGGGCCAGCGGTCCGGCAGCCGGAAGCCGTCGCCGATCTCGACCAACTCGCCCCTGCTGACGATGATCTCGCGGCCTGGGGCCAGCGCGGTCGTGGCCAGGACCAGGGCCGCCGCGCCATTGTCCACCACGTGCGCAACCTGCGCCGCGGGTACCCGGCCCAGCAGCGCCACCACCGTCAAGCGCCCCCGTGCCGCGCGGTCGCCCGGTGGCGAGGTCGAACTCGATGTCGGTGTTACCGGCGGCGAGCATCGCCTGCCGGGCCGCTCGGAGAGGGCCGCGCGACCGAGGTTGGTGTGCAGCAGCACGCCCGTGGCGTTGATCACCGGGCGTAGCGCGGTGGCCGTGGCGGGCAGCGTGCGCACGGTCGCGCCGACCGCGTCGCTCGGCGCGATCTCGTCGCGCCGGGCCCTGTCCTGCGCCTGGCAGACCGCGAACTTGACGGCCCCTCGCCCCAGCCGTTCCGCTGCCGCGACCAGCCGAGGATCGGCCAGCACCGCGTCGGTTCGTGAAAGACCCCGGCGTGGGTCGGGCCGCGCGGCCACACGCCGCCGGGGGCCCATGACGTGGGGCCACTGTCCTGCCGCCGGGGGCGCCGTCCGTCGCGTTCGGGCGGGCCTGGTCAACCGTCTCACGCGGCCCACCGACGGACTCCGCCCCGATGACGCGTGGCCCGGCGGCATCCGTGAGCCCGGTGCGCGCACCGCCCGCGGCGCCGTGCCCGCGGCTCGGCCTACCGCAGGTCGAACGGGGACGGGCTGTGGCCCTGCCAGATCTGATGGGAAGCCTGCTCGGGGTAGGGCACGGTGCGGGAGTCGGTGTCCAGGACGCGGGTGAGCTGCTGGCCGGGGCGGTGGGCGGCCCATCCGGGGTCGCCGGTGGTGGCGAAACGGACCCACGCCTGCTGGAGTTCCCGTGACACCGCGACGGCTTCGGGAGCGGGCGGGTCGCCGACGAGTTGGCTGCCGGTGGGGCTGTCCAGCGTGCCGAACGCCAGCGGGACGTCAAGGCTGTGGCAGGCTCCCAGCACCCCTGCGAGCGCCGGGGAGGCCAGTTCCAGCTCGAACAGGTACGAGGTGCCACCGGCCGCGGCGTTGGCCTGGGCCAAGTGCAGTGAGGGCATGCGGAAGAAGGCGTCGGAGTACACCGCTTCCACCAGTTCCTCCGGCGTGGCCTGTGGAAGGGCGGCCCGGTAGGCGTCCGCGCCGCCCGGGGCCGGGGCGAACAGTTCCAGGGCGGTGTGGGCGTCCTGGTCGGTGAACTTGCCCAGCCGCCCGGTCATGACCGTGAACAGCCGGAACTCATCGCGGGTGTGGCCGACGAGAAGTTCCGTCCCGCTGGCCCGGCCACCGGCTAGCGCGGGCCACGGTGTTTCGCGCAGCACCTCACCGTCGACAACGGGGCATACGGCGATCCCCGCTTGGCACAGCCGTCCCCAACTCTCCCGGTAGCCGGGGAGGTCGGTGCTGAGGGAAGTGACCTCGTCGGCCAGACGCCAGGGGTCAACGTCGCGAAGGGCGGCGGCGGTGGGTGCCGTGCCGAGCCGGTCCGCGAGCACCGCCGCGACGCTTTCCGCCAGTGCGCGGGTGCAGTGCCAGCCCGGCACCGAGTGGGTGATGGCCCGCCGGAACAGGGCGCGCACCGGCTTCATCGTCAGCAGGGCGGCGACCGACCCCGCCCCGGCGGACTGTCCGGCCACGGTGACCTGGGCGGGGTCTCCTCCGAAGAAGGCGATGTTGCGCCGCACCCAGTGCAACGCCGCGACCTGGTCGAGGAGTCCGCGGTTGGCTGGGGCACCGTCGAGGAGGGCGAAACCCTCGGCGCCCACACGGTAGTTGAGGCTGACCACGACGAGTCCGGCCCCGGTCAGTGCCGCCGGGTCGTACATCGGGTCGCTTGACGCTCCCGCGAAGTAGGCGCCGCCGTGAATCCACACCAGCACCGGCAGCCCCGCCGCGCCCGGATCCGGGGTGCTGACGTTGAGCGTCAGCCAGTCCGCCGCCTCCGGCGAACTCGCCCGCACCGGCCCGGACTGCGGAACCGCGGGGCCGAACCGGGCCGCCTGCCTTGTCCCCTCCCAGCGCCGCGGCGCGGCGGGCGCGGCGAAGCGGAGCGCGCCCACCGGCGGCTGGGCGTACGGGATGCCGCGGAACACCGCGTGCCCCCGCCGCCAGCGGCCCTCGACCACACCCTCCGCGGTGCGCACCCTCGGCTGGTCAGCCATGTCAACTTCCTTCCCCAGCAGGCCTCCACAGGACTTCCAAGGGTTATAGGTCAGTTGTATTATGTCAACCGTATTGGAAAGGCGACCCACAGAGGAGCCGACGATGCCGAAACAGGTGGACCACCGCGGACGCCGCGAGGCGATCGCCCGGGCGCTGTGGCGGGTGGTGGAGCAGCGCGGCGTCACGCACCTGACCATGCGTGAGGTCGCACAGGAGGCGGCCATCTCCCTTGGGCAGTTGCAGCACTACTTCGCCTCGCGAGAGGCGATGCTCTCCTTCGCCATGGACTTCGCGGCCGAGCAGACCGCACTGCGCGTCAGCCGGGGCCTGCGGGAACTCGGCGACCAGCCGCACCCGCGCGAAGTGCTCCGGCTGATGCTCACCGAGATGCTCCCGCTGCACGCCGACGCCCGCGCCACCAGCCGGATGAGCGCCGCCTACGTCCTGGAGGCGCTGCACGACGAGAACATCCACGCCCGGGCACGCGACGGGATCAGCCAAGGCCGGGCCCTTGTCGAGCAGTTGGTCCGCCAGGCGATCGCGGACGGGCACATAGCACCCGACCGCGACCCGGTGGTGGAGACCGATCTGCTCCTCGCCCTGACCGGCTTCACCACCCTGATCGAACTGAACGTGATCGAGCCCCGGTCGGTGTTCGCCGCTGTGGACCAGTACCTGGACAGGCTGTTCGCCGGACGCACCGGCTGACCCCCAGTGGTGGCGAGGGGGCGTTCCCCCCGCCACGTTCGGCCGAGCGCGCGTCGGCCAGCGAAGCGTTCACCTCATGGCCGTCCCCGTGCCCTACCTGGCCAGCGGGACGGTTCCACCGAAGCGCGCGGCGCCACCCTGGTTCTCACCGCGACGGTCGAAGCCGTGTACGTACCGCCGGTCCTCCTCGAAGACCGGCCACGGCGCGTTGCCGGTGACGAACGCGGTGACCGCGGCGGCGAACGACCGGGACAGGGCGCGGTCGGCGTCGTCCACGGCGCCCAGCATCGGGGCGTGCGGGAAGGTGTCGAACGTGCCGAACAGGAAGGGCAGTTCGGCGCAGTGTGTGGCACCGAGCCCCTCGGGGTCCGGGTCGGGGCGGCGGCTGAAGCGGTAGACGTACGCCTCGCCGCCGCGCGCCGTGCTGAGTCGCGCGATGGCATCGCTGTCCGCGCTGAAGAACCGCGTGGTGGCCGCGGCCAGTTCCGCCCCGCGCACCCGGAACGCCGTCATCTCCTGCGTGGTGGTGCCGATCAGCAGGGGCCGCCCGTCCAGCGCGCCGTCCCGCACCGCGTCGAGCAGCGGGCGTGGGTACCCGGCCCCGCCCAGCACCGGCGCCATCGGTGGGGCGATCCTGCCGGGCCGGGCGGTTCGTGCCGCCAACTCGGCGTAGGCGTCCAGCAGTTCCTTGGCCGGAGCGGTGCGCAGCCGATCCAGCAGGCCGCGGGAGCCGGGGGCGGGCAGGCCCAGGGCGCGCAGCAGCCCACGCGCCGACTCGGCGGCCTCCCCCGGGTCCTGGCCCGCTATCGCGAACGCGCCCGACTGGGCCAGCACCCGGTGCACCATCGCCGCCGTGTCCGGGTCCGTGGCGAGGGCGAGCGCCGAGTTGGCCCCGGCGGACTGCCCGCCGACGGTGATACGGGCCGGATCCCCGCCGAAGGCGCTGATCGTCCGGTACACCCAGCGCAGCGCCGCCGCCTGGTCACGGGCGCCGAGGTTGTCGACGCCCTCCTCGGGCAGGTGGAGCCAACCGAGGGCGCCCAGCCGGTAGTTGGCCGTCACCACGACCATCTCGCCGAGGGCTGCCAGCCGGGCGCCGTCATACCAGTCCCAGCCGCCGGAACCGCTGGTGTAGGCGCCACCGTGGAACCACAGCAGCACCGGGCGGGACGGCGCCCCCTCCCGCAGCGCCGAAACCGGTGTCCAGACGTTGAGGTTGAGGCAGCCGTCCTCGTCCCAGTCGGGGATCCGGGCGCCCATCACCGCCTCCAGCCGCGAGGGGCCCTGCGGCGCGGACGGCCCGGCCGCCGTCGCGTCCCGCTCTCCGTCCCAGCCCGGGTGCGGCCGGGGCGCCGCGAACCGCAGCCCGTCGATCGGTGACGCGGCGTAGGGGATGCCGCGGAAGGCGGCGACGCTCCCGTGCGGCCCGTCCACGGCACCGCGCAACCGCCCCGCCGGGACGGTGACCACCGGCGTGTTCCCCTGCGTCCCACCGCTGCTCGTCATGCCCTCTCGCCTCCATCGCCTCGGATCTTCCTTGGGAGGCACAGCTTCGACCCGGTGAACGAGCCCGGCCAGAACCCGCCCCCACATGTTCACAAGTGCGACAGGAAGGTGGGGAGAATTCACGTTTGCCCGCCAGCGGTGGCAGGGTTCAGCCGCGGCGCCCGCGCAGCAGTCCGGTGCGCTTGAAGGTGGCCAGCACCGGCGTGGTCTCCGTCGCGCCGATACCGGTGAGCGAGCCGATGGTGTCGGTGAGGAACCGGTACAGCGCCTCCAGGTCCGTGGCCGCGGCGGCCACCATGAGGTTCGACGAGCCCGTGGTGGCGGCGGTGAACCGGACCTGCGGATGACGGCTCAACCGCTCGGCGGTGGCGTCGAGTTCACCGGCGGCGACGGTCAGCCACAGCAGCACGTCAGCCCGTACGCCGAGCAGCGCGAGGTCCACCTCCGTGGCCAGCCGCACCACCCACTGGTCGACCAGCGCGGCCAGGCGGCGGCGGGCGGTCTGGGCCCCGATTCCCGCCCGCTCGGCCAACTCGCCGTACCCGGCCCGCCCGTCGGCGATCAGCCCGCGGACGAGGGCCTGGTCGGCGGCGGTGAGCGGCACGGGGGCGGGCGGGTGCTCGCGGGCCGGGTGCTCGGCGCGCAGCAGCGCCTCCTCCTCGCCGGTGAGCAGTCCGCCCGTCCAGGAGAACGCGGCGGGGAACACCCGCAGCAGGGCGTGGGCCGTCCAGGACGAGACGTCGGGGGTGGCCGGAAGGTCGCGCAACAGCAGCCGGTCGCGCGCCCGCGGTCCTTCCAGGAAGGCGACCACGCAGATCTCGTCCCCGCCGCCGAGCACGTCCACCCACAGCGTGTCCCGCCTGCGGGCCAGCGCCGCCGCGGTGCTGCGGATGCGGTTCGGGCGGCACCGCAGGCGCAGCGCCAGCGGGATCAGCTCCGGGAAGTGCACCGGCGCGCGCACCGCCGTGGTGCGCAGCGTGCCGTCCGCGAACAGCGGCCCGGCCCGGCGGACCACCGTCCGCTCCGACAGGTCCAGACAGCGGGCGACCGTGCGCCACGAGGCGCGCGGCGCGACCAGCAGCGCCGCGGCGATCCGCCGCTCGGTCTCGTCCAGGCTCTCTCGCACGAGTCGCAGCGTACTGACATGATCACGAACGTTTCGGCTCGCCCGGTCGCCGACCACCAGCACGGCCTGGTGCCGCGCCCCGCGCTCGGTGTCCGGTCGGCGTACGTCGTGTCTCCCCGCTGCCGCGTGGCGAGGCGGTCCCGGCGCAGGGCGAGCCGTCCTGGCCGGTCGTCACGACGCGGCGTCGTGACCTGGTGCAGGTCGTTCCTCGTCGGCGCGGGCGGCCCGCCGGACGCGGCGGAGCGTGAGGGCGAAGGCAAGGGCGGAGGCGGCGAAGAGCACGGCGGTGATGGCCAGCCACCGGCCGAGGTAGACGTCCATGGACAACCCGGTGGCACCCGGGTAGGGGGTCGACAGCGCGAAGATGAGGGGGAACCAGATGAGCAGGAGCACACCGGAGAGAAATGTGGGCACGCGCAGGTAGTTGATCCACGGTGGTTGTGGCATGCGAGTGGCGCGATGCCGCAGGACAGCGTGTGCCGACAGGTCGGCGAGTGAGTACAGGGGCAGCAGGATCAGGTCGTGGAGGATCGCCGCGCCGACGAACCAGATCGCGACCTCGAGTGGGCGGACGGCGAACAGGCGTACCAGGGCGTAGCCGGTGATGGCGAACGAGGCGATCAGGACGAGCAGGTGGAGGGGGCCGGAGCCGTACCAGCGGACGAAGCGCGCCATGCTCAGGCCCCCTTGGTGGCCCGCGCCGCCACGGCAGCGCGAACGCGCTCGAGGCGCCCCCGCGTATGGCCCTCGTCCGTTCTCGGGCGTTGCGGCTCGCCGGAGCCCGGGACCGGCGGGCGTTCGTCACTGCCCATCGGCCGCCTCCTCTGTCCCAGGCCGGCTCTCGAAGGGGTGGATCGAACCTCGCCGCGCCATCGGTGCCCGTTAAGTCAGCAGCTCCAAACTGGCACAGATCGGGTCGGCCTTCCTTGTCTGGCGTGCATGCGGATGTACGCCGCCAGCCGAACGGTCGAACCGGCGCTCCGCACCGCTCGACGGGGCGCCCGGTGGCCTCATGATGGTGGGGTGCGACGCCTCAGCGCACGGCACAGCGCCTCCGCCCGGCCCGGCCGCACCGCGCTGAGCAGGGAAGTGCTCTGGTTCGTCGTGATCGGTGTCGCCTCCACGGCGGCCCAGGCCTTCCTGTACTGGGTCCTGCGCCACTGGTCGCCGCCCATCCTGGCCAATTTCGCCTCCCTCCTCGTCGTCACCGTCCTCAACACGGAGGCCAACCGCCGACTGACCTTTCGCGGGACCGCGGTCCGGGTCCTCCAGGCGCATCTGGCCGCGGGTGGCCTGTTCGTCCTGGCGTACCTGGTCACCTCAGGCGCTGTCCTGCTCTTCCGCCACTACCGGCCCACCGCCTCACCAGCGGCGGAGACCCTGGTGCTCGCACCGAGCTTCGCCCTGGTGACCGTGGTGCGCTTCACCGTCCTGCGCATGGTCGTCTTCAGACGACGCCACCGATGACTCCCTCGCACCCGCTGTGGCCGACGTGCCCGCGGCCAGGCATCGGCGCCTCGGAAAGGCGCGTGCGGAAGGTGGCCTCGAACCCGCAGCAGCGGGGTACGTTGCGGCCCTCGTCGGACGGAAGCGCCCGGCATCCGAACCGCGCCAGCGGGCGTCGAAGGCGATGCGGCGCCACGAGCAGGTGAGATCCGGCCGCGCCACCCCACTTGTCTTCGTACGCTGAGAGACGTGAGCGATGGGTATCGGCCCCTTGCAGACGTCGTACTCCCGTGTCTCAACGAGGCAGCCGCCCTCCCCTGGGTGCTGGAGCGGATCGCGCCCGGCTGGCGAGCCATTGTCGTCGACAACGGCTCGACGGACGGCTCCGCCAGGCTCGCCGCGTCGCTGGGCGCGCACGTCGTCGTCGAACCAGTGCGCGGCTTCGGCGCGGCCTGCGCGGCCGGGCTGCGCACCGCCACCGCGCCCGTGGTCTGCTTCTGCGACTGCGACGCCTCCCTCGACCCGGGGCTGCTACCGTCCCTCGCCCAGCCCGTCCTGGAGGGTGAGGCGGACCTGGTGCTCGGGCGGCGCAGGCCCACGACGCACGGCGCCTGGCCGATGCGCGCCCGGCTCGCCAACCGCGAGCTGGCCCGGCTGATCCGCCGCCGCACCGGCCTGCGCCTGCACGACCTCGGCCCGATGCGGGTAGCCCGCCGGGAGGCCCTGCTTGACCTGGACCTGACCGACCGCAGGTCGGGCTACCCATTGCAGATGGTCGTCCGCGCCGCCGACAGCGGATGGCGGGTACGCGAGGTCGACGTGCCGTACTACCCGCGCGCCGGCCGTTCCAAGGTCACGGGTACCTGGCGTGGGACCTGGGAGGCGGTGCGCGACATGCGCGCGGTGCTGAGCGAGCCGCCACGGCGTCCGGCGGGAGCACTCCGGTGAGCGGCCGGTCGGGCTGACCGTGCTGCTGGTCATTCTCCGCGCGGTTCCCACGCGACGCCGGGGCCTGCGCAGCGCACCCGCCAGCGGCCCGTCGGCAGGACCCGCGGTCCCCTGACGGCGCGGGAACCGGGTACGGCCGGGGCGGGGACGGGGCGACGCGTGGCGCGTATCGTTCGCGGCGCCGGGGAGGTCGGGGTAGACATGGGGTATGGCCCGAAACCGGGGCCGCTCTTGGGGGCCCTCGGGCCGCTGGTTTACCGGTCGGCACCCAGGTAGCCGACGTGAGCGGCGACAACGGCGCCACGGCTCACGGGCGGCGTCGGCACGACGTGTGTGGCCGGTGACGAGCATCCGCAGTGTCGCCGGTCAGATGTTCGTGCTCCAGGTGCTGATCGTGATGCTGCTGGTGGTGGCCGCGGTCGCGACGCTGCTGCTGCAGTCGCGCAGCGACAGGTTCCAGGCTGCGCGCGACCGCTCGCTGGCCGCCGCCGAGGCGTTCGCGTACTCCCCGGGCCTGGTGAACACCATGCGCGGCCCCCACCCCTCCGCGGTGCTGCAGCCGCGTACCGAAGCGGCGCGCAAGCGGGGCGGGGTCGACTTCATCGTGGTGATGAACCGGCAGGGCATCCGCTACACGCACCCCAAGCCGCAGGAGATCGGCAAGAAGTTCGTCGGCACCATCGGGCCGTCACTGGCCGGACACACCACCACCGAGACCGTCCACGGGCCCCTGGGCGAGGAGGTCCAGGTCGTCGTGCCGATCTTCGACGCCCATGGCGCGGTCGCCGGAATGGTCTCCGCCGGAATGAAGGCCAGCAACGTCAGCAGTGCGATCGATCGGCAGCTGCCGGTCGTGCTCGGTGCCGGAGCCGCCGCCCTGGCCCTGACGACGGCCGGGACGGCGCTGGTGAGCAGGCGACTGCGGCGGCAGACCCATGGCCTGGGCCCGGACGAGATGACCCGGATGTACGAGCACCACGACGCGGTGCTGCACGCGGTCCGTGAAGGGGTGGTCATCGTCGGCGGCGACGGCCGGGTCCTGCTCACCAACGACGAGGCGCGTCGGCTTCTCGACCTGCCACCGGACGTGGAGGGACATCGTGTCGGCACCCTCGCCCTCGACCCCCGGATGGCCGAACTGCTGGCCTCGCGCCGGGTGGCCACCGACGAACTGCTCCCGGTCGGCGACCGGCTACTGGCGGTGAACAACCGGCCGACGGACCGCCGCGGCGGCCCGCGCGGCAGCGTCGCGACGCTGCGGGACTCCACCGAGCTGCGTGCCCTCGCCGGCAAGGCCGAGGTCGCTCGGAGCCGTCTGAACCTGCTGTACAACGCGAGCATGGCAATCGGCACGACCCTCGACATCAAGCGCACCGCCGAGGAACTGGTCTATGTGGCCGCCCCCCAGTTCACCGACTACGCCACCGTCGATCTGGCCGACCCCGTGCTGCGCGGTGAGGAGCCGCACGTCCGGATGGGCAGCGACGCGGCGCAGTTGCGCCGGGTGGCGCTGCACGGAGTCGAGGACGACCACCCGCTGCACGGGGTGGGTGAGCTGGTCGCCTTCGCCGCGCCCACCCCGCAGGCCAACGGGTTCATGACCGGACAGCCCGTGCTGGTGCCGGACCTGCGGGCCGCCGAGGGCTGGCGCTCGCAGGACACGGAGTCGGCCCAGGCCGTCCTCGACCACGGGTTCCGCTCGCTGATCACCGTTCCGCTCAAGGCCCGCGGCGTGCTGATGGGGATCGCCAACTTCTGGCGGACGCGGGAGAGCGAGCCCTTCGAGGACGACGACCTGTCCCTGGCGGAGGAACTGGCGGCCCGCGCCTCGGTGTGCATCGACAACGCGCGGCGATTCACGCGGGAGCACGCGATGGCCGTCACGTTGCAGCACAGCCTGCTGCCGCGGGCGCTGCCCTCCCAGGACGCGCTCGACATCGCCTACCGGTACCTCCCCGCCCAGGCGGGAGTGGGCGGCGACTGGTTCGACGTGATCTCCCTGCCGGGCGCCCGCGTCGCGCTGGTCGTCGGCGACGTGGTCGGCCACGGCCTGCACGCCGCCGCCACCATGGGGCGGCTGCGCACCGCCGTGCAGAACTTCTCCGCCCTCGACCTGCCACCCGACGAAATCCTCGGCCACCTCGACGAACTCGTCGGCCGCATCGACCAGGAGACGGCCGACGAGGACAGCGATGCCGCGGTCGTCGGCGCCGCCTGCCTGTACGCGATCTACGACCCGGCCAGCGGCGCCTGCCAGTTGGCCCGCGCCGGTCATCCACCACCGGCGGTCGTGCTGCCCGACGGCGCCGTGGAGTTTCCCGACATCCCCGTCGGGCCGCCGCTCGGCGTCGGCGGGCACCCCTACAAATCCGCTGAGGTGCGGCTTCCCGCAGGCAGCACCCTGGTCATGTACACCGACGGCCTCATCGAGGACCGCACCCGCGACATCGAGACGGGTCTGGACATCCTGCGCGGCACGCTGGCGCACCCGGGCCGGACGCCGCAGGAGACCTGCGACGCGGTCCTCGACACGCTGCTGCCCGCCCGGCAGAGCGACGACATCGCCTTGCTCGTCGCCCACAGCAAGCTGCTGGACGCCGACCAGATCGCCAGCTGGGAGCTGGCCTGCGACCCGACCGTCGTCTCCCGCGCCCGCGCCGAGGCCACCCGGCAGCTGACCGGGTGGGGCATGGACGAGGAGACGGTCTTCACCACCGAACTGATCCTCAGTGAGCTGGTCACCAACGCCATCCGGCACGCCTGCGGCCCGATCGGGGTGCGCCTGCTGCGCAACCGCAACCTGATCTGCGAGGTGTCCGACACCAGCAGCACCTCACCACACCTGCGTTACGCGGCTGCTGAGGACGAGGGCGGCCGGGGCCTGTTCCTCGTCGCCCAACTCGCCGAGCGGTGGGGAACCCGGTACACCCACGAGGGCAAGGTCATCTGGGCCGAACTGCCCATCCCCGGCGCCTGACGGCCGCCAAGCGGCTTCACCGGGCGCGGGAATTCGGGAAGTTATTACCCGCGAGAAGAACGGGGTCAGCAGTCGCTGACTTGGCGGCCAGATTCCACCGAGCGAACGCATATGCCAGCCGCCTGCCCGGCACAGTAATGCCGGGAAGGCAATCGGCGGGAACGCAGCGAGCCAAGTAGACCGGTTCCGCTTCCACTTGATGGTGAGTAGGGTAAGAGGCCCCCGCCGAGGGTTATGGAGGAGCCTCGGCGGAATTCGACTTGACGGGACGGGTGCGTGTGGGCGAGGTCGGCGCCGAGATCTGCCGGGTCGGTGGAAGACCGTGACCGCCGACTCGTTCGACGGCCACTATGTGTGGCATCCGGCGGCCGATGACCGCGAGTTGGCGGGCGCCTGCGTGGATGTCCGGGCAGGCAGATACCGCGGCGCGTACGAGGTACTGGGGGACGCCCAGGCGGATTTCGGACTGTTGGCGCACAGGTCGTTGGTACTGGCATCGGAAGCCGCCGACTCCGATCTGGCGGAGCGCTGGCTGGCCGAGGAACCGAGTCAGCAGGCCGCACTGCTGTGGGCACGCGTGGCCGCGCTGCGCGCGTTACGCGCGGCGGACGCCCACGACCCACGGGCGCAGGCGCTGCTGCGCATCGCGGTCGGGGCCAGTGAACGGGCGGTACGGCTGTCGCCGCAGGACCCCACGCCGTGGGTGACCAAGCTCGCCCTCACCCGCCTTCAGCGCTGGTGCGATCCGGCGCCGCGGGGACTGCTGACCGCACCGCCCGGCCCGTGGTCCCTGTTCACCCGCGTCCTGCGGCTCGCCCCCTGGCACCGCGAGGCGCACCACCGCTTCCTGGCGTTCTTCTTCGCCCGTAACGGCGGCGCGGTGAACGCCGCCTGGGATGTCGCCGCGTTCCTCGCGCAGCGCGCACCGGCCGCTTCCGCACTGCGTCTGCTGCCGCTGGTGGCGCTCGTGGACGACCACGACTCGTCCTGTCCGCTGGCCGACCAGGTCTGGGAGCAACCCCAGTGGCGAGCAGCGGCCTTGGCCGTCTACCAGCACTGGTTCCCCGACGTGGCCAACCTCCGCTTCACACCGGTGCTGGACCTGTCGTACCTCGCGCACGCGCTGTTGATGGCCAAGCGCGGCCTGGAGGCGCGGGCTGTCCTGACGGCCATGGGCCCGTACGCCTCGCGCATGCCGTGGAGTGCGTTCGGCGACCCGGAGGAGCAACTCACCAGAGCCAGACGACTGTGCGGACTGCCGGTGCCCGGCGCCGCCTGACCCCCGCGGGCGTGCCGTGGGAATCATCGTTCCGCGGCGCGTCAAAAGCCCATGACGATGCCTTCTGTCCCCCACCAGAAAGGTCGCGATCGTGCCCGATCCCGTGAACTCCGCTCGTACCAGAAACCGTCGGCATGCCACACCTCTCCCGCTCGACGATGACGCGACGCTGCACGCCATGGGATATCCACGGAAACTCACCAGGCGATTCCAGGCGTTCGACAACTTCGCCATCTCCTTCACCATCATCAACATCATCTCCGGCATCTTCTCGTCGTTCGGATTCGGCATGAACGCTGGCGGACCACGAATCCTGGTTTTCGGCTGGATCGGCGTTTCCGTGATGGTGCTGTTCGTCGGTGCCGCGATGGGCGAAATCGCCTCCGCGTATCCGACGAGCGGCGCCCTGTACTTCTCCGCGGGAAAACTGGCCAAGCGCCATCGCGGCGCCTGGTCCTGGTACACGGGCTGGCTGAACTTCGTCGGCCAGGTCGGCGGAACGGCCGCCACCGACTACGCCGCCGCCACCTTCGTCCAGGCCTTCATCGCGCTGCAGTGGCCGTCCTACCAGGTGACGCCGGAGCGAACGGTCGCCATCACGGCGGCCATCCTGCTCGTCCAGGCACTCGCCAACACCTACACGGTGCGACTGGTCGCGATGGTGAACCGGATTTCCGTGTGGTGGCTGCTGATCGGCATGGTGGTGATCGTCACCGCCTTGACCGTGCTGCCCACTAGCCACCAACCGGCTTCGTTCGCAAGCCATTTCACCAACAACACAGGATTCTCGTACGGACTCTACGGCGCCATGCTCGGTCTGCTCGTGACCAGTTGGACCTTCACCGGATTCGACGGAAGCTTCCACATGTCCGAGGAAACCGTGCGGGCCACCGTCAACGCCCCGAAGGGCATCATGCGGGCGATCGCCTACTCGGCGCTCACCGGACTCGTCCTCATGCTCGCCCTGGTCTACGCGATCCGCGACTACGCCTCCGAGGCGAGCGCCTCGGCGCCGCCGGTGCGGATCCTCATCGACGCGCTCGGCACCGGCACCGCGAAACTGCTGCTGCTGATCGTGATCGGCGCCATGCTCTTTTGCGGCCTGGCCAACATGACCAGCAACACCCGGCAGATCTTCGCGTTCTCCCGCGACGGGGCGATGCCCGGCTCCCGTTGGTGGCACTCGGTATCGCCACGTACCCGCACCCCGGTCAAGGCGGTCTGGCTCGCCGCCGCCTGCTCCCTGGTGCTGGTGGTGCCCGGCTGGTGGTCCAACACCGCCTTCACCGCGGTCGTCAGCATCAACGTGGTCGGGCTGTTCCTCGCCTACGGCGTGCCGATCTTCCTGCGGCTGCGCCTGGACACCTTCCAACCCGGCCCGTGGAACCTGGGACGGTACGGCAGGCCGGTCGCCGGGATCGCCGTGCTGTGGATCGTGATCAGCAATGTGCTGTTCATGCTGCCCCAGACCTCCCCGGTGAGCGCCAGGACGTTCAACTACGCGCCGCTGGCTTTGGCCGTGGTGCTGCTCATCGCCACCGTGTGGTGGTTCGCCACCGCCCGACGCCGCTTCCAGGGTCCGGTCAGCTACGGCAGTCCCGACGAGGTCGCCGCCATGGACCTCATCTGACGGGCGCGACCGCCGCGCCGAGTCCCGGTTTTCGGGCGGCGGTCCGGGGCGGCCAGCGGACGCGCCCGGACCGACGGCGGACGCAGATGGACCGCGCCACATCACGATCCGGTTTCGGCCGTCTCCCGACCCCTTGATCAACTGCCGTGTAATCGATTCCAATCCTCCGTGTCGGTCGTGTAAACGATTCCACTGACTCACCGGGAGGGTCGGCGATGGCGGGCATCAAGGACGTCGCCGCCGCGGCGGGGGTTTCCGTCGCCACGGTGTCCCGCGTGCTCAACGGCCATCCCTCGGTCAGCGCCCAGGCGCGCAGCCAAGTCCTGGCCGCCGTACGAGCGCTGGGCTACCGGCCGAACGCCGTGGCCCGGTCGTTGCGTACCGACCAGACCCGCACCCTCGGTCTGGTCATCAGCGACGTACTGAACCCGTACTTCACCGAACTGGCCCGCGCGGTCGAGGAGGAGGCGCGCGCCCTCGGCTACAGCGTCATCATCGGCAACGCCGACGAGCGGCCCGAGTTGCAGGACCACCATGTGACGACCCTGCTGGACCGCCGCATCGACGGACTGCTGATCTCCCCCACCGACGGCGGCTCGCCGCTGGTGCTGGACGCCGTCCGGTCCGGAACACCGATGGTCTTCGTCGACCGGTGGCTTCCCGGCGTGGACGTCCCCGTCGTACGCGCCGACGGCCGCGCGGCCGTACACGATCTCGTCGCCCACCTGCACGGCCTCGGCCACAGCAGGCTCGCCATCATCGCCGGGCCCGCGGCGACCACCACCGGCAGCGAGCGGGTCGAGGCGTTCAGGGAGGCGCTGGCCGAGTACGGCATCCCGCTCCCCGACGCCTACATCGGGCAGGGCGACTTCAAGGCCGCCAGCGGTCGCCGGGTCACCGAGGACTTCCTCGACCTGGCCGAGCCGCCGCGGGTCGTGTTCGCCGCGGACAACCTGATGGCGCTCGGCGCGCTGGACGCGATCCGCGCGCGAGGGCTGCGGGTCCCCGAGGACATCGGCCTGGCCGCGTTCGACGACATCGCGTGGTTCGTGCACACCGATCCGCCGATCACCGCGATCGCCCAGCCGACCGGCGAGTTGGGCCGAGCGGCGGTCCGCGCGCTGGTCGACCGGATCGAGGGGCGTCCGGCGCCGTCCGTCACCCTGCCCGCCCGGCTCGTCGCACGCCGTTCGTGCGGCGAACCGGCCCCCACCGGCCGCGAGCCGTCCCCCGCTGAAAGGAGCACGTCGTGAGCGGCACACGGGAGTTGCTACGCCTGGAAGGCATACGCAAGGCCTTCCCGGGCGTGATCGCGCTCGACGGCGTCGACTTCGATCTGCGCCGTGGCGAAGTGCACGTACTGCTCGGCGAGAACGGCGCGGGGAAGAGCACCCTGATCAAGGTGCTATCCGGCGCGCACCGCCCCGACGCCGGACGTGTCCTGGTGGAGGGCGAGCAGGTGCGCATCCATGGCGCGCGGGACGCCGAGCGTCTGGGAATCGCCACCATCTACCAGGAGTTCAACCTCGTTCCCGATCTGACCGTCGCCGAGAACATCTTCCTGGGCCGTCAGCCGCGCCGCTTCGGGATGCTCGACCGCGGGAAGATGGAGGCCGACGCCGCGGAACTGCTGGACCGGGTGGGCGTCAGCGTCTCGCCCCGCGCACGGGTGCGTGAACTCGGTGTCGCCCAGCTGCAGATGGTCGAGATCGCCAAGGCGCTCAGCGTCGGCGCGCGGGTGCTGATCATGGACGAGCCGACCGCGGTGCTCACCCGCGAGGAGGTCGACCGGCTCTTCGCGATCGTGCGCGGACTGCGCGCGGACGGCGTCGGAATCGTGTTGATCACACATCACTTGGAGGAGATCGCCGCCCTCGGCGACCGGGTGACCGTGCTCCGGGACGGGCGCAGCGTCGGACAGGTGCCCGCGGCCACGCCCCAGGACGAGTTGGTACGGCTGATGGTGGGGCGGTCCGTCGAACGGCAGTACCCGCGGGGGCGCGCCGACGCCGGGGATGTGCTGCTCAGCGTCGAAGGCCTCACGCGCGGCGGGGTCTTCCATGACGTCTCGTTCCAGGTGCGGGCCGGCGAGGTCGTCGGCATCGCGGGGCTCGTCGGCGCGGGCCGCACCGAGGTGGCACGGGCCGTGTTCGGCGCCGACCCCTACGACGGCGGGACGGTGCACGTGGCGGGCACACCGTTGCGGCGGCACGACGTCAACGCCGCGATGGCGGCGGGCATCGGGCTGGTGCCCGAGGACCGCAAGGGGCAGGGGCTGGTTCTCGACGCCTCGGTCGCGGACAACCTCGGGCTGGTCACCCTTCGGACGGCGACCCGGGGCGGACTCGTCGATCTCAAGGGACAGCGGGCGGCTGCCGCGAAGACCGCCGAACGGCTCGGCGTGCGCATGGCCGGGCTCGGCCAGCAGGTGCGCACCCTGTCCGGCGGCAACCAGCAGAAGGTCGTCATCGGCAAATGGCTGCTCGCGAACACCAGGGTGCTCATCCTTGACGAACCGACACGCGGCATCGACGTGGCGGCCAAGGTCGAGATCTACCAGCTGGTCAACGAGCTCACCGCCGCGGGCGCCGCGGTGGTGATGATCTCCAGTGATCTGCCCGAGGTGCTCGGCATGAGCGACCGGGTGCTGGTGATGGCCCAGGGGCGGGTGGTCGGTGAACTCCCCGCCTCGGAGGCGACCCAGGACTCGGTGGTGGCGCTCGCTGTCGCCACACCCGCCAGCAACGAAGCCGCTACCGAAGTGGAGGCCGCCCGTGGCCACTGACACGCGCACCAGCCCAGCGCCCGCGGCCGGACTGCGCCGTCTGCTGCTCGACAACGGCGCGCTCACCGCGCTCGTCCTCCTCGTCGTCGCCATGTCGGCGCTCTCCGGTGCCTTCCTGACGGCGGACAACCTGCTCAACGTCGGCGTCCAGGCGGCCGTGACCGCGATCCTCGCCTTCGGCGTGACGTTCGTGATCGTCTCGGCGGGCATCGACCTGTCGGTCGGATCGGTGGCCGCGCTGTCCGCCACCGTCCTTGCCTGGACGGCGACTTCGCAGGGGATTGCGGTCGTACTCGCCGTCGTCCTGGCAATCGCCACCGGTGTGGCGTGCGGACTGGTCAACGGCTTTCTGATCGCGTACGGCAAGCTGCCGCCGTTCATCGCGACGCTGGCCATGCTGTCGGTGGGCCGCGGTCTGTCCCTGGTGATCTCGCAGGGCTCCCCGATCGCCTTCCCCGACTCGGTCTCGCGCCTCGGCGACACGCTGGGCGGCTGGCTGCCGGTCCCGGTGCTCGTGATGGCCGTGATGGGCCTGCTGACGGCGCTCGTCCTGGGCCGCGCCTACATCGGCCGCGCGATGTACGCGATCGGCGGCAACGAGGAGGCCGCCCGGCTGTCCGGGCTGCGGGTGCGGCGGCACAAGCTCGCGATCTACGCGCTGTCCGGGCTGTTCGCCGCGGTCGCGGGCGTCGTGCTCGCCTCCCGGCTCTCCTCCGCGCAGCCGCAGGCCGCGACCGGCTACGAGTTGGACGCGATCGCCGCGGTGGTGATCGGCGGTGCCTCGCTCGCGGGCGGCACCGGCAGGGCGTCCGGCACGCTCGTCGGCGCACTGATCCTCGCGGTACTGCGCAACGGCCTCAACCTCCTTTCGGTGTCCGCCTTCTGGCAGCAGGTCGTCCTTGGAGTGGTGATCGCGCTCGCGGTCCTGCTGGACACGGCACGGCGCAAGGCCGGTGCGGGCCCGCTGACGGCCGGGACGGGTACGGGCGGCGGCCGGGGCGGGCAGGCGGCGAGGTACGTACTCGCGGCCGTGGTCGCGGCGGCCGTGCTGGGCTCGGTGTCCTTCCTGCACGGCGGCACGCCCTCGACCGCTGCGAAGGTGGGCCTGTCCCTGTCCACCATGAACAACCCCTTCTTCGTTCAGATCAAGTCGGGAGCGCAGGCGGAGGCCAGGCGACTCGGTGTGGAGCTGACGGTGACCGACGCGCAGAACGACGCCTCCCAACAGGCCAACCAGTTGCAGAACTTCACCAGCGAGGGGCTCGGCGCCATCATCGTCAACCCCGTGGACTCGGACGCCGCGGGCCCCGCGGTGCGCTCCGCGAACAAGGCGCGGATCCCGGTGATCGGCGTCGACCGGGGTGTCAACAAGGCCGACACGGCCGCGCTGGTCGCCTCCGACAACATCGAGGGCGGCAAGCTCGCCGCCCGGACGCTGGCCGAGAAGCTGGGCGGCAGGGGCCGCGTCGTGGTCCTCCAGGGGCAGGCGGGCACCTCGGCGAGCCGGGAGCGCGGCGCGGGCTTCGCCGAGGGCCTGAGGGCGTATCCGGGCATCGAGGTGCTGGCCGAGCAGCCCGCGGACTTCGACCGTGCCAAGGGACTTGACGTGATGACGAACCTGCTGCAGGCCCATCCTGACGTCCAGGGCGTCTTCGCGGAGAACGACGAGATGGCACTCGGCGCGGTCAAGGCACTGGGTTCCAGGGCCGGAACGTCGGTGTCGGTCGTCGGCTTCGACGGCACCCCGGACGGGCTGGCGGCGGTCAGGTCGGGCACGCTGTACGCCTCCGTCGCACAGCAACCGACCGAACTGGGCCGGATCGCGGTACGCAACGCGCTGCTGGCAGCCGAGGGCAAACCCGTCGACAAGTCGGTGAAGGTACCGGTGAGGGTGGTCACGAAGGCAAACGCCGCGACCTTCACCGGCTGACCCCGACGCCGGGACGGCAAGCGTCAGTTGGCCTTCGCCTACAACCTGACCAAGTACGACAGACTGGACGCCAAGGGTGTGCCGGTGAACGGCCCGATCGACAACGCGATCCACACGTTCATGGCGAAGTCCCTGTGCGGCACCACCACCGGCGCCCAGCGACCCGGCCGTTCGCCAACTCCGACCCGGCAGCTGCCTCAAGGGCCACAGCCCGCCCACCGGTACCGCATCAGTGATCAGGGGAACGCGCCGAAACTCCCACCTCCTGCCGTTGGCCAACGCCCGACATCGGCCCTTCCAAGCCGCGCCGTTGCGATTGCGGGGACGGGCGCCCGGGGCGTGCGCTCCAGTGCTTCATCAAGGACTGACGTCCCCGGATGCGCGCCCCAGGCCGTTGTTTGATCCCTGCGCCACTGAAACAAGGTGGCCGATCATGAGGGGATGACTGCCTTCTACCACGTGTGTTTCGCGGTCCCGAACATCGAGCGGGCGATGGAGGACTTCCAGCGATCGGCGGGAGTCCGGTGGAGCGCTCCGTTGTCCGACCGACTCGGCGAGTGGGACTACCGCATCGTGTTCAGCACCGAGGGCCCACCCTTCATCGAACTCATCGAGGGACCGGCGGGCAGCCCCTGGGACACGTCACAGGGAGCACGGTTCGATCACATCGGCTTCTGGTCCAGTGATGTCCAGCAGGGCTCCCGGCGTCTGGAACAGCAGGGCATGACCCTGGACTTCTCCGGCTGCCCCTACGGCCGACCGTTCGCGTATCACCGCATGGAGAGCATCGGGGCGCGCATCGAACTCGTCGACTCCGGTCGGCAGGCCGGGTTCCTCAGCCGCTGGAATCCGGACGGCGCCCCGATGCCCGCCATTGACGAGCGCCGCTGAGTAGCGCTACCGGCGCTGATACTCGATCCATAGATTGGAGCCGCTAGGACCGCCGCGGCTGGCAGCGGGGGCACCACACCGTGCCCCGTCCGGCGACCCGCCCCGTACACAGGGGGTTGCCGCAGCGCGGGCAGTGCGGATCCTCCTCGTACCGCTCCCCGGTCAGCCAGGACGGCCGCCCGGGTACGCACCCCACCCGCACCGACGCCTGCAGAACGTGTCGCATCTGCGTGTACAGCCAGCGCAGCCGCGCGCCGTCGAGTTCGCCGACCGGGCAGGCGGGATGCACCCGGGCCCGCCACAGGACCTCGTCGGCGAGGAGGTTGCCGAGCCCGGCGATCAGCGACTGGTCCAGCAGAGCGGCTTTGATCCGCCCCCGTCGCCGGGACAGCGACTGCTCGAACTCCTCCCGCCCCACCGCCAGCGCGTCCGGGCCCTGTCCGGCCAGGACGCGTTTGACTTCGGCCTCGTCGGCGAGCCTGATGCCCTGGAGCTTGCGCTGGTCCCGGAAGCGGAGGTCGCCCTCGTCGAGTATGAACACCACCCGGTCGTGGGGGTGCGGCGGGTCGTCGGACGTTCCCGGCACCAGCGCACCGGTCATCCCGAAGTGCAGCAGGACAACGGGGGCGTCGGTGCGGGCGATCAGCCACTTGCCGTGGCGTTCTGGCGCGACGAAGCGATGGCCCACCAGCTCGCTACGCAGTCTGCGCGCCGACACGCCGCGCAGCACTCCGGCGTCCGCCACCTTGACGCCGGTGATGCGCCGCCCCTGCCCGTGGGCGACCAGCACCCTCCGGAAACCCTCGACATCCGGCAACTCGGGCATACACCCAGAGTACGCAGGCACGCCTGGTGACGTTCAGCGGTGCGGCAACTACGGACCGTACGCGCTATCGCGGCGTCCCTGTCCCGTGCGAGGCATTTCGCTGTCGGGCGGGTGGCCGGAACCCCGCAGGCCCGTGGCCCCGGCAAGGTGCCGGGGCCACGGGCCCGTCTACGAGCGGCGCCGGGGTGGGGTCACAGCGTGCGCTCCAAGCGGTCGGCCATCAGCTTGACGAAGCGGGACCGGTCGCTCAGCTCGCCGCCCTCGGCCAACAGCGCCATGCCGTAGAGGAGTTCGGCGGTCTCCTGCAGGCTGGTGTCGCCGGAGCGTTCGGTGTGCGCCCGGTTGAGGCCGCTGACCAGCGGGTGGCTCGGGTTGAGTTCGAGGATGCGCTTGACGTGCGGAACGGCCTGGCCCATCGCGCGGTAGATGTTCTCCAGGGCCGGGGTCACATCGTGCGTGTCGGAGACGATGCAGGCGGGAGAGACGGTGAGGCGTGCGGAGAGCCGTACGTCCTTGACGTTCTCGCTCAACTGGTCCTTCATCCAGGTCAGTAGCCCCGCGTACTCCTTCTCGTGCTTCTCGCGCTCGGTCTCCGCCTCCTTCTTCTCGTCCTCGGTGCCGAGGTCGACCTCGCCCTTGGCCACGGACCGCAGTTGCTTGCCCTCGAACTCGGGCACCGCGTCGACCCACACCTCGTCGACCGGGTCCGTCAGCAGCAGCACCTCGATGCCCTTGGCCCGGAAGGCCTCCATGTGCGGTGAGTTCTCGATGGCCTGCCGGGACTCACCAGTGAGGTAGAAGACGTGCTCCTGGCCGTCCTTCATCCGCTCCAGGTACTCCCGCAGCGTCGTCGGCTTGTCCGCGTCATGGGTCGTGGCGAAGGAACACACATTGAGGATGGCGTCGCGGTTCTCGAAGTCGCTCAGCAGGCCTTCCTTGACGACACGGCCGAACTCCCGCCAGAACGTGGCGTAGCGCTCCGGATCGCTGGCCATCATGTCCTTGACCGTCGAGAGCACCTTCTTCGCCAGGCGGCGGTGCATCAACTGGATCCGGCGGTCCTGCTGGAGGATCTCCCGGGACACGTTGAGCGACAGGTCCTGCGCGTCGACCACGCCCTTGACGAAGCGCAGGTACGGCGGCATCAGCTCCTCGCAGTCGTCCATGATGAAGACGCGCTTGACGTAGAGCTGGACGCCTCGCTTGTGGCCCTGGAGGAACAGGTCCTGGGAGGCGTGAGCCGGGATGAACAGCAGTGCCTGGTACTCGAAGGTGCCCTCCGCCTGCAGCCGGATGGTCTCGAGCGGGTCGTTCCAGTCGTGGCTGATGTGCTTGTACAGCTCGTGGTACTCGTCGTCCGTGACCTCGTCACGCGGGCGCGCCCACAGCGCCTTCATCGAGTTCAGGGTCTCGGGCTCGCGTGGCTCGTCCTCGGTGGCCGTCTCGGAGGACTCGTCGGCCGCGGGCTGCGGCACCATCCTGATGGGCCAGGTGATGAAGTCCGAGTACCGCTTGATGATCTCCTTGATCTTCCACGGCGAGGTGTAGCCGTACAGCCGGTCCTCGGTGTCCTCCGGCTTGAGCCGGAGTGTCACCGCGGTGCCCTGCGGGGCGTCGGGGACGGTCTCGATGGTGTACGTGCCCTCGCCGTTCGAGGTCCAGCGGGTGCCCTCGCCCTCGCCCGCGCGCCGGGTCAACAGCGTGACCTCGTCGGCCACCATGAAGCTGGAGTAGAAACCGACACCGAACTGGCCGATCAGCCCCTCCGCGGCCGCGGTGTTCTCGGCCTCCTTCAGCTGTTGCAGGAACTTGGCGGTTCCCGAGTTCGCGATGGTCCCGATGAGTTGCACCACATCGTCGCGCGACATGCCGATGCCGTTGTCCCGCACGGTGAGGGTACGGGTCTGCTTGTCCGCCTCGATCTCGATGTGCGGGTCGGACGTGTCCGCGCGCAGCGAGTCGTCGCGAAGGGCTTCGAGACGAAGCTTGTCCAGCGCGTCGGAGGCGTTGGAGACGAGCTCGCGCAGGAACACGTCCTTGTTCGAGTAGATCGAGTGGATCATCATCTGCAGAAGCTGGCGCGCTTCCACCTGAAACTCGAACGTCTCAGTCGGCATAATCCGTGATTCCTTCTCAGGTCACCAAGTGACGGTTACTGACCATGGGCACTGTAATCCAGCTGGTCTCCCGTCAGTCCCACAGCCCGGACCCGCCGGGCCCCGCCCCGAACAACGCCGGGCGACCGCCGCACGTTCCGCTGTGCGCTCCGCCGGGCACGGCGCCCGGGCACGGGGCTGTGGTCTCGATCGTCTCCGGCACCCCTGTGGCTGGTCGCGCGGTTCCCCGCGGCCCTCGAAGGTTCCAACGCCGGTGCGGTCAGCCGCAATCGATCACGCTGAAGGCGAACTGGCGGCGACATGACCACGTGGTCGGTCGACTGGTGGTCAAGGGCGTGCCGACCGGGTAACCGCCGCCCGCGACTCCTGCGGCGAATTCTGTGCCGAAAGGCGGCGGATGCCGCCCTGTGCGTCCTACCCTGCCGCGAGGAGCACGTCCGCACGGAGGCATCATGGCGTCGACCGACAAACCCGTTCTGCAACCCGTGGCATGGCGTCCGCCGTCGCGGCCGGGCCGCCCGCGCGGGCGGCGCGTCCCCGCGTCCGCTCCGCGCATGCTCCCGCTCGGCGGGGTCGGACCCGAGCATGTGGTCCTCGACTCGTCGGGTCGGTTGCTGACCGGCGTGGCCGACGGAAGGATCCTGCGCGTCGATCCGGACACCGGCGAGGTGACGGTCGTCGCCGACACCGGCGGGCGCCCGCTGGGGATGCACCTCCTGCCCGGCGGGGAGCTGTTGGTGTGCGACGCGCGGCGCGGTCTGCTGCGTGTGGCGCTGGAGACGGGCGAGTGTCAAGTGCTCCTGCGGTCCGCGGGCAACGAGCCCCTTGGGTTCTGCAGCAATGTCGCGGTGGCCCGGGACGGCACCATCTACGTCAGTGACTCCAGCCGCCGGTTCGGTATCGACCACTGGCTGGGGGATGTGCTGGAGCACTCCGGCACCGGACGGCTCATCCGTATCACGCCCGGTGCCGCGCAGCCCGAAGTCGTGCTGGACGGGCTGTACTTCGCCAACGGTGTGGCGCTCGCGGCGGACGAATCGTTCGTGCTCGTCGCCGAGACCGGCGGGTACCGGCTGACCCGGCTGTGGCTGTCCGGCCCGCAGGCTGGGCACCGGGACACCTTCCTGCAGGACCTGCCGGGCTTCCCCGACAACCTGACCACCGGGCCCGGCGGGCTGATCTGGATCGCCTACGCCGGTCCGCGCGATCCGTTGCTGGACTGGCTGCACCGCACTCCCCCGGTGCTACGGCGCACGCTGTGGCGGCTGCCCGAGTCGATGCAGCCGGGCCCCCGCCGTATGCTGCGGGTCACGGCGGTGGACAGCGCGGGGCGCACCGTCCACGACCTGCGGTGGTCTCGTGCCCGCTACCGGATGGCCACCAGCGCGTGTGAGCACGACGGGCGGCTGTACGTAGGCAGTCTGCTGGAGGACGCCATCGCGGTGCTCGACCTGCCGCGGGGGTGACGGCGCGGTGGTACGGCAGCCCGCGCTGTCGGCGGGTTGCCGTACTGTCGACGGTCAGGGCCGGTGTGCGTCGACGGTCAGTTCGTCCGCGCGGAGCAGGTGTTCGCCGTACAGGTCCTGTACCCAGTTGGTCTGGTAGATGGTGTCGAGATAGCGTTCGCCCAGGTCAGGGGCGATGGCGACGGCCGTGAGGTGCTCGGCGTCGTGTCGGCGCAGCCAGTCGGCGGCACCGCTGACCACGGTTCCGGTGGAGCCGCCGAAGAGGAATCCGCGCCGCGCCAGACGGTGGCAGGTGCGGATGGCGTCCGCCTCCTCGACTCGGATGACCTCGTCGACGTAGGACTCGTCCAGGATGGGTGGGCGCACGCTGGTCCCCAGGCCGGGGATCATCCGGCGGGCGGGTGGGCCGCCGAAGGCGACCGAGCCGACGGTGTCGACGGCGACGATGCGCGCGGGATGGTGCGAGTCGCGGAAGTAGCGTGCGCAGCCCATCAGGGTGCCGGTGGTACCGGCCCCCACGAACAGCACGTCCAGGCGGGGGAACCGCCGGGCGATGGCTGCTGCGGTGGTGCGGTAGTGGGCTTGCCAGTTGGCCGGGTTGGTGCACTGGTCGAGCCAGACGTACCGGTCGTCCGAGGCGCACAGCGCGCGTACGTACTCGATCCGCGCGCCGAGCAGGCCACCGGTGGCGGACGGTTCGGTGACGATGTGGACCTGACTGCCGAGTGCTTCCATCAGGCGCCGGGTGGACAGGTTGCAGCGGGCGTCCGTGACGCACAGGAAGCGGTAGCCCTTGCTGGCGGCGATCACGCTGAGGGCCACGCCGAGGTTGCCCGAGGACGACTCGACGAGGTTCGACTCCGGCGTGAGGACACCGCTGCGTTCCGCGGCTTCGACCATCGCGCTGGCGGCCTTGAGTTTGATCGAGCCCGCGAAGTTGAATCCCTCGCACTTGAGGAGGACGCGGTGACCGGTCATGGGCCGCAGGTCGACGTAGAGTTCCTCCTCGTTGAAGTCCATGGGAGCGGATATGACGCGCACGGTGCCCTCCCCTCGTCGGTCGCGGTACGGCGCTCGTTCACCCGTACCTGCGCAGTTCGTGGAAGAAGTCGGGGATGACATGGAGTTCTCCGGAGCTGGTGACCGCGTCGTAGACGTACTTGCCGACGGCGAGGTCGAGGACACCGAGTCCGAAGGGCGAGAACACCACGGTCCGGTCGTCGGGTACCGGAACCTGTCCGGTGATGACGTCGTTGAGGGTTCCGGTGATGAAGTCACGGGCGCCGGTGAGCCGTTCGGCGAGGTGGGGCGAGGTGTCGGCCTTCAGGCAGTGGTCGATGTCGTCCACGAAGTTGGCGCAGGTCAGCAGGGCTTCGGGGGCGAGGTCACGCAGGGAGATGTGCAGCACCACGGGGTGGTGGTCGAACCACCGCACGTCGTGGACGTGGGGTTTGCCCGCGGTGGTGGCGAACACGACAAGGTCGCTGCAGCGGATGAGTTGTTCAGGACTGCTGTGCACGGTGACCGCGGCGGTGGCCGCTGACTGTTCGAGGTAGGTGCGAAAGCCGTTGGCGCAGTCGGTGGACAGGTCGTGCACGCCGATGTGCTCGAAGGTCCATCCGGTGCCCGCCAGATAGGTGTGGACGTACCGGGCGATCAGGCCGGTGCCGAAGAACCCGATGCGCGTCGGGCGTTGCCGACTGCGGGTGAGGTGGTCGGCGGCGAGTGCGGCGGAGGCGGCGGTGCGGCTGGCGCTGATGATGGAGCTTTCCAGGCAGGCGAAGGGGTAGCCGGTGGTGTGGTCGTTGAGGATCAGCACCGCCGAGGCACGCGGGATGCCCGCCGCCACGTTCTGCGGGAAGCTGGAGATCCACTTCAGGCCGTCGACCCGCAGGTCTCCGCCGATCGAGGCGGGAAGCGCGATGATCCGGGACGCGGGCCGGTCGGGGAACCGTAGGAAGTACGAGGGCGGGTTGACCGACTCTCCGTCCGCGTGCCACCGGTAGGCGGCCTCCACGAGTTCGGTGGTCTGCTTCTCCCGGCCGTGCAGCGCCTGGTGTACCTGGGCGCCGGGGATCACCGCGAACGGCGGTACCCGGTGCGGCTGGTCGGCCCCCGAGGCGGATTGGGCGGTCACTTGGCGGTCACCTCCACGGTGGGGCCGCAGTCGGCCAGGCGGGTCCGGTCGGTCATGGCGACGAGCACTTCTCGTGGTCCTTCGAAGGGCTCCCTGCCGTGCGCGGTGCGGATGTTGTCGACGATGAGCAGGTCGCCGTCCTGCCACGGCTCACGCAGTGTGTGGTCCTGGTAGACCGCGTTCAGCAGTTCCACGATGTCCCGGTCGATCGGATCGCCGTTGCCGAAGCGGGTGTTGAACGGCAGGCCGTCGGGGCCGTAGACGTCGAGCAGGTACTCACGTACTTCCTCGGCGATGGTCCACTCGTTGAGGAAGGCGACCTGGTTGAACCAACAGCGCCGACCGCTCACCGGATGCCGGACCACGGCGCTGCGCCGCTGGCGGGTGCGCAGGGTGCCGTCGGGCTGCCAATCGAACCCGATGGCGTTCGCCCGGCAGTAGGCCTCGACCGCTGACCGGTCCTCGGTGCCGAAGGCCTGCGCCACGCGGGCGCCTATCTCGTCGTTGTAGGTGCGGGTGAGCAGCCAGCCGTCCCGTTCGAACCGCTCGACTAGCTCGGCTGGCAGCGCCTCCAGCACCGACGGCGCGTCGGCCACCGTGGTCGCCCCGCCCTCGGCGGGCGCGGTCAGGCAGGCGAACAGCATCAGGCCCGGGAACTCCTGCCGGTAGCTCAGCTCGTGGTGCATGCACATCTGCTGGTTCTGCGGCCACTTCGTCGAGGAGTACACGCCGTCGGCGTACGGCAGCCGGGGCGCGAACGGTTCGGTCTCGGGCAGCAGCCCGCTGCCGATCTCGCGGAGGACGGCGCCAGCTCCCGCCGCCTCCCGCAGTCCGAGGCCGCGTACCAGTACCGAGCCGTGCTCGGCGACCACGGCACGCAGCGCCCTGCGGTGCTCTGCCGCCCACTCCCGCGCGGCGCCGTGGGCATCGGCCCGCAGCAGGGGCGGTCTGCCGGGGCTGGTTTCCAGATGGAGTAGGGGCGTTGGGGACGGTGATGACATGTGTCGCCCTTCTCGTTGCGGATGACTTGTCGCCCTCCAGGCCGCTCGGGTCACCGCGTGGCTCGAACGGACAGGTCGAACGCGCGCACTACGGCCCGGGCGGCCGCTGCTGGCCGGGTACGCGGGAAGTGGTGGCCGCCGTCGGGGAGTTCGTACAGGTCGACGTGGTGTGCCAGGAGTTGCCAGTCGCGGTGCCGGTGCGCGAACTTCGCGGTGCTCGGGTCGTCGGCGGTGGCGACCACGGTGACCGGTGCGGTGAGTTTCACCGTGGGAGGGGCGGCCAGTGCGTCGGCGAAGTAGCGGTTGGCGGACAGACAGTCGTGGCGGTAGGCGGCACAGGTGTGCTCGGGGTGCGGCGGGTGGAGATCGCCCGGTGCGCGGTAACTCCCGTACTCCCGCAGTTCGTTGGCGATCTCGGCGTCGCTCATCCCGGTCAGCCGGACAATGGCGGCGCGCCGACCGGCGACGTCGCCGAGCAACTGGGCGGCCAGGAAGAGCCGTTGGACGTGCACCCCGGACGCCTGGAGGAGGCGGGCTGTCTCCACGGCGAGTGCGGTGCCCGCTGACTGGCCCCACAGCAGGATCCCGGTCAGCCCCCGTCGCGTGATCTCGTCGGCGGTCTGCTCGGCGAGCCGCTCCAGGGGGGCGAACCGCTCGTGCTCGGCGGCCGGGTCGTGGCCCGGTGGTTCGACGGCGTGGACCGCCAGCCCGGTGCCGTGTAGCGCCGCGGCCATCGCCTGGAAGTCGGCCGCGTTGCCGCCCTCGTGGGGGAAGCACACCAGGTTGCCGGTCGGTGGCCCGTCCGGCGCGGACAGTGTGCGCAGCAGTCGGGATTGCCGCTCACCGCGTCCGTCGACCAGGTCGGCCAGGTCGGCGAGGACCGGGTGTCGCGTGATGTCCTTCAGTGACACCGCACGGTCCAGGGCGATCGCCAGTTTCACCGCCGACAGCGATGTGCCGCCCCGGTCGAAGAAGTGGTCCTGCCTGCTGATCCGGTTCCCGGGCACGCCGAGCACCTTCGCCCAGGCCGCGGCGATCCGCTTCTCCGCGGGTGTGCGCGGGGCGTCGTAGGCCCCGTCGCCGGTGTCGAGTTCCGCTGCGAGGGCGGTGAGTGCCTTTGTGTCGATCTTGCCGTTGGCGGTCAGGGGCAGTTGTTCCCGCCAGTGGAGGGCGGCGGGCACCATGTAGGCGGGGAGTGTCGCCGCGAGTTGCTCGCGCAGGGCCTCGCTCTCCAGCGGTCGGGGTGCGTGGTAGAAGGCGACGAGGTGCTTGCTGTGGTCGGCTCGTTCGGTGACCACCACCGCGCAGTCACGGACGCCGGGCATCCGCAGCAGTGCGTTCTCGATGTCGCCGATCTCGATCCGGAAGCCGCGGATCTTGACCTGGTAGTCCCGGCGGCCGAGGAACTCCAGCTTGCCGCCGGGCAGCCAGCGGCCGAAGTCACCGCCGCGGTAGAGCCGTTCGCCGTCGCGGTGCGGGTCGGTGGTGAAAGCCTGACGGGTGCGCTCCGGGTCGTTGACGTAGCCGCGGCCGACGCAGACTCCGCAGAACACGATCGCTCCGGGCGCGCCCAGCGGCACCGGCGAGAGGTTGTCGTCGACGACGTAGACCCGCACGTTGGGGACGCAGCGGCCGAGCGGGACCCGGTCGCCGTCCGGGGCATGGTCCATGACTTCGTGGTTGGTGTCGTCCGAGGTCTCGGTCAGGCCGTAGGCGTTGACGAGCCTGACCGTCGGCTGGTTGGCGAACCAGCGGTGCACCAGTTCCATCTTCAGCGCCTCACCGGTGACCGACACGCAGCGCAGCGCGGGCAGTTCGCGCTGATGCCGCTCCAGATGGCAGAGGACGGCCTCCAGATACGAGGGGACCACCTGGAGCACGCCCACGCGCCCCTCGGCGATCGTGTCGACGAACCGGTCGACGTCCAGGATCGCCTCCTGCTCGACCAGCAGGGTCTGCCCTCCGACCAGGAGGGCCGCGGTGAGTTGCCACAGCGATATGTCGAAGCACTGCGGCGCTGTCTGCGCCACGACCTGCCCCTGACAGACCCCGAGGTCGGCGATCTTCGCGTAGAGGTGGTTGAGCATGCCCGCGTGTTCGCACATCGCGCCCTTGGGTTCACCGGTCGAGCCGGAGGTGAAGAAGATGTAGGCAAGCTGGTCCGCCGCCACGTGGACGCCGAGGTCCGTGTCGGGGTGTCCCTCCTGCAGTGCCGCGTCGACGAGGAGAGTGCGCACCCGCGGCAGCGACTTCAGCGCCTCGTCCAAGGTGGTGGTGCTGCCGGGCTCGG
Source organism: Streptomyces sp. PLK1-5 (assembly GCA_037034305.1). Classification (GTDB taxonomy): domain Bacteria; phylum Actinomycetota; class Actinomycetes; order Streptomycetales; family Streptomycetaceae; genus Streptantibioticus_A. The sequence goes on along the minus strand of JBAGJY010000026.1, from coordinate 18,719 downwards.
TGACCACCAGTTCGCACTGCGCGCGCGAGAGCATGGCGGCGATCCGCTCGCCCGGAAAGTGCGGCTCGATCGGCAGGTAGACACCGCCCGCCTTGAGTACCGCGAGGGTGGCAGCCGCCCATTCCAGGGTGCGTTCGGTGGCCACCGCCACGACGCCTTCGTGGCCGAGCCCTCGCGCCAGCAGTGCCCTGGCCAGTACGTTGGCCCGCTGGTTGAGTCGCCGGTAGGTCCACCGCCGTTCGCCCCGCACGACGGCGACGGTGTCGGGGTGTGCCCGGACCCGCTCCTCGAACAGCTCGTGGAACCGTCGGTCCGGCAGCGCGCGTACCGGCCCGGCCAGCTGCTCCAGTTGGAACCGGAGCTCATCGGCCGACAGCAGGCTCTGCTGCCCGTGCGACGCGTCCACGTCAGCCGCCATCAGCGCAAGCGCCGTCTGGTGGTAGCCCGCGATCCGCGCGGCGTAGTCCGCGTCGACGGCCTGCGTCCGGTACCGCAACCGCACCGCCAGGCACCCGTCCCGACGGGTGAACCCCACCGAAAGCAGCGTGCCTTCGGTGGGTTCGCCTGCGCCGGATGGGCTGAAGGTGGAGTCGAACAACGGCTGGTCCAGGCCCAGTTCGCTCAGCATGGCGTCGATCGGGAAGGCCTGGTACGACCGCAGTCCGCAGGCCACGCGATGCGCGTCCAGCAGCAGCGCTCGCCACGACTCGGGGCTGGTCGTCAGTCGGCACGGCAGCACGGGCCCGTCCGGCGCCAGGACGTAGCCGGTCGTGACGTCCTGCTCGCCGGTCAGCGCCGCCAGCACCTTGGCGTGGGCGGCGAGCAGTACCGCGTCCAGCGGTATCGCGCAGCCTTCCGTCAACCGGTGCAGTGCCGCCACGAGATCGTCGGCGATGGCTTCCTCGTACTGCGCGACTCCCGGGGCGGGAGTGCCTGTCCACCGGGGGACGGCGGTGCGTCCGCCCGCGGCCAGCATGTCGCGCCAGAACTCCCGGGCCGGATCGGCTGACTTGTTCATGGAGCCTTCACCCTCTCGACGCTGTGGTCGGCTGCGCGCGGGCTGGATGGGGCGTTGCCGCGCCCACCGCGCCACCGCCGCGCCCTCGACCTCTCGGGGACGTGGGCTTCGGCGGGCTTGACGCTGACGGGCGCGGGCATCGCGGTGGCGGGGTTTCCGCCCCACTGGGCATGCGCGGGGACTTCCTCGCCCTTCATGAGGAAGGAGTCGGCGGCGAGCACCGCGCCGTCGCCCATCGACACTCCGTAGTGGACGAGCGCGCCGACACCGATGGTGCAGTTGGCACCCAGCGTGACGCGGTCGGACTTGAACGTGCCGTCCTCCTGCGAGTGGCACTGGATCTTGCTTCCCGCGTTGAGCACGCAGTCGTCCCCGATGGCGGTGAGGGTGCGCTCCGTCAGGTAGCAGCCGTCGTCGAAGACCCGCTTGCCGAGCCGCACGCCCAGCAGTCGCCAGAGCACGTTCTTGAACGGCGTGCCGTTGAAGACGGCGAAGTGCGTGTCGGGCACCTTCCACAGGCGCTCGTGCCGCCAGAAGTACGGATCGTAGATGGAGCACACCCGTGGCCGAAGTGGGCGAAAGCGCGTCAGGTACCGCTCCACCAGCGCGAAGTACCCGGCCGTGAAACTGATGCCGACCACCAGCAGCACCGTGTCCAGCAACTGCCCGATCGCGTCGTACCGTTCGATGGTGGCGAGGCCGAGAGCGGTGAGCACCAGGAAGTCCAGCCACCGCAGGAACAGGGCGATGGCCATGGTGCGCAGGTTGTAGCGGTTCTTCGCCGCGAGACGGCGGCGGAACTCATCACCGGCTCGCAGGTGGTCGAACCGGGTGTCGCGCTCCACCGTCCGGGGAATCTCGAAGCACGGCGAGCCCAGCAGGCCCACGCCCGCACGGATCTCGCCGTCGAGCGGAACCATCACCTTCGTCGCCAGGAGAACATTGTCCCCCGTCCTGCCTTGCGGAGGGTAGGCGATGAAGTTGCCGAGGAAGTTGCGCGATCCGATCGACGTCCGGGACACCCGGAACGACGTGCTGGAGTAGTCCGCGTTCATCATCGACAGCCCGTCGGCGACCATCGTCCCGCTGCCGACGACACTCAGGTAGGGGCTCTCGTGCTGCACCCCGCTGCCGAAGTTCGACCCCGTCTGCTCGATTCGGGACAGGTCGTATCCGAGGCACTTGAGGTAGTGGACGATGTAGGAGCTGTCCCCGAACAGCCATATGAAGAACTTGAGGTTGGTCATCCGCGCGACCGCCCGGTGCATCCCGTACTGGAAGCCGTACAGCGGGTAGGTCCGGCCCGGTTCGATCACCAGGCGCATCAGGCGCGGAACGGTGAACAGCAGCCCGAGTCCCGCGACGACGAAGCCGAAGAACAGCACCGCGGACAGTAGCAGCGTGTCCAGGTAGAACGCGGACGAGGTGACCGACTGCGCGCCCGCGTCCGACTGGCCGAGCAGCAGCGGCAGTTGGTTCAGCAGCAGGTAAACGGCCACGACGGTCAGCGGCGCCGTCACGAGGAGCGCCTTGAGCAGGGCGATCAGCCCGAACGCCGTCCGCCGCAGTCCGCCGCACCTGGCGGGCGCCACCCGCAGGTAGTCCACCTCGGTGCGCCGCGCAGGCGACCCGTGCCAGCGTTGACCGGCCGGTACCGCCTGGCCGCTGTGCAGCGTGGAGGTGTGCCCCAGTTGTGCGCCGTCGCCCATCGATGTGTTGATGTCGAGCACGGTCCGCTCGCCGATGAGGACGTCCCGACCGAGTGTGACCGGGCCGGTCTGGATGCGTCCGGCGTGCGCCCGGTAGCACAGCAGCAACGAGTCCTTGCGGATGACCGTGCCCGGGCCGACCGTCAGCAGGTCGGTGCAGACCGGCACGGTGCGCGAGAGCAAGGTGACCTGTGGACCGATCCGCGCACCGAGTGCCCGCAGGTACAGCACGTACAGCGGAGTGCCGACGAAGAGGACCATCGGGTTCGCGTGCACCAGGGACTTGACGATCCAGAAACGCAGATACGTCAGGCTCCAGACCGGGAACTCACGGGACTTCCACCGGCCTATCAGAATCCATTTGGCCACGACCGGGAAGAAGCACAGCCCGAGGAAGTAGGCACCGCCGAAGGCGACCGCGCGGCCGTAGACGACCAGCGGCCCCCTCCCGCCCGCCACCCAGCCGTAGCCCCGTGTCGTGGCGAGCGCGGTGAGGTAGGAGTACGCGAGGAAGGCGGCGAACTGGAGCGTTCCGCAGAGGAGATACCGCGGCGTGCTGCCCGGTACGACGGATTCTGGGGCCGGTGTGGCGGCCGGTGCCGCCGGGGCGGGCGTGCTGACGGCGAGTGCGGTGGCCAGGCTGCGCAGCGTCGTGTGCCAGTAGATGTCCTTCATCGACACCGACGGCACGTCGCCGCGTTTCCTGACGCGTGCGCAGAATCGTGCCATCACCATGGAGTCCGCGCCCAGGTCGTCGAAGAAGTGGCTTTCGACGCCGAGCCGTTCAGCGTTCAGGATGTCGGCCAGCACCTCGGCGTAGATCTCCTCGACGGCTCTCGCCGGATCCGCGCGGCCGTCCTGTGGAGTCGACGGCCCGGCGTCGGCCGAGACGTCCGAGGGTTCTCTTACCACGTGGGCTCCTGTGGTGTGCGTGCCGGTTCGTTGGCACTCACATCTGCGTCGGCGTCCGGCCGGGGCGTTCGCCGCATCGGGGTCCTGACCGTCCGGCGCACGGAAAGCTTTCGCCGGGCGGCACCGGAACTGAACTCGGCGGTCCGTGACCGCGGGCATCGCCGCCGCTGCCCGGGTGAGAAGAGGGAATGACTTCCCGGAGGATTCACACCATCCGGTTCGTGGACTCCCACCCGCCCCGAGCGCAACTCGGCGAAAAACGCCTCCCATTCGCCGACGGGCGTGCATAAGTCCACGACGAACACCTCACTTCGGCTCCTGAAACAGCACGAAAGTCCAGTCAGTTTCGGCACACCCATCCACCGGCACGGCGGGCCGGTGCGGATCGGCCCCAGTGGGTCAAAGAGGATCCGTTAGGGACGTTAAGAATTTCCGCAGGACACTGTCAATGCCGCTTGAGGAGTCTTGGCAGAACCATCATCGGCGCTTGGCGACACTCTCATCTCGCCTTCTGTTCGAAAAGTGTTCGTCCGATCCGTCAGCCATTCAGCGCGAATTCACAGGCCGGAACCCCATCTTCCGTCACATTCGGTGACACCGCGCCCGATCAGAAGACGGCCCCTCGGGGCGGGGCCTCCCCCTTTTCCTTCACCCACCGAAAGCATGGGAACTACCCTCCGTCACCCCGCCACTCGAACGCGAGCCAACTCGATTCGCACGGGGAGTCAAACAATGGCAACCGAAGCGACGGTTGAGAAAAAATCAACCAGATAGTCAATAGTACGGACGTTCTCGGGACATCTCTTCGATCCGATTCCAGGGAAGGAACCACGAACACCTTCCGTGCGGCGCGTGCCGTTCGGCACGGTATCCATAGTCGAACGCGTCCGTCGCACCGAGCCCGCCCGGACGCTCAAGAAGCCAGTGGCATATCAGCGTGCCCGCCGGGCAGGAGCGTCATAGGCCACCCGGCGGTTTCCCCCGTACGCCGGGTGGCCGCCCTCCCCAACACGGGGCCGTCCGATCCCCCGGGCCGTCGAGGAGCCCAGGCCAGCGGATCACCGCCTCGTCTGGACCGGTCCCGCCGGATCCGGCCCCACGGCTGAACGCGCCGCGGTCTCCCCTAGAGTCGCGTGAGTGACCGAGCCCTTCCACCTCGCGGCTGTCCGGGAGTCGTACGACACCGTCGCCGCCGCCTACCTGGCATGCCGCTGTGCGGCGGCAGTTGACGCGTGAGGCTCGTTCGGGTTTCCTGCTTCGGTGTCTGATCTCCGCATCGAGCAGCCGAGCGGCGACGCCGGGTTCGAAGACTGGCGGTACGTCCACAACGTGGTCATACCCTCCCACGCTCTGTCTCTGGACGACGTACGGGAGCGGGCCCAGCGCAACGACCTCGAAGTGGCCTATCTCGGGCAGGAGTTGGTGGGGTGCAGCACGGTTCGCCCGCCGACGGGCGAACCGTCGACCGCGACGGTGATAGCCCGCGTGCTCGCTGAACACCGTGGTCGCGGCTTCGGCGCGGAACTGTATGCGCGGGGGCTGCGACGAGCGCGGGAGCTTGGTGCGGAGGTGGTCGAGACCGTGATCCCTTCCTCCAATGTGGATGGACTGCGTTTCGCGCGGAAGCATGGGTTCGTCGAGGTCGAGCGTTACCTGCTGCCCGGGGAAGCCATCCCCTGGATCACTTTGCGCCTCCCCTGACCCGGCCGCCACTCCCCCGCCGCGCACTCACCCGGCCGCCACCGTACGCAGCGCAGGCCCGGCCCCGGCAACGAGCCCATGGACCGGCCGGTCAAATCCGTGCGCCAGCGCGTTGGAACAGGGCCGCGTACAGGAAGGGCTCTCCGAAGTACTCGGACTCGGCAGGCTCGTCGCGCATCCGGCGAAGCTCGATCTCCGTCAGCTCGGCGAAGATCCAGCGCAAGGCCTCCGGCGAGTAGCCGATTCCGCCGTGGAGGGACAACTCGCGGTAGAGGTCGGCGTCGGCCAGTTCGCACCCCATCGCCCCGGCCGCGAAGCATGTGAGGGCGAGATGGCCACCAGGTGCCAGGGCGCGATCCAGCAGGGCGCGGTAGCTGATGCGTCGATGCGGCGGCAGGTGGTGGAAGCAGCCCGAGTCGACGATCAGGTCGTACGGCCCGGCCAGCTCGCTGGTCAGCGCGAAGGCGTCGCCGCGGTGGAGGCGGACGTCGACCCCGGCTTCGCGGGCGCGGTCCGCGGCCCAGCCGAGGGCTGTGGGGGACAGATCGACGGCGTCCACCTGGAAGCCCCGGGCGGCCAGGTGGACGGCGTTGCGACCGGGGCCGCAGCCCAGATCGAGCGCGCGGCCCGGGGTGACCAGGCCTCGGTCCAGGTATGAGACCAGGCTTTCGTCCGGCTTCGCCACGAAGAACGGCACCGGCCTGGAACGGTCGGTGTAGAAGTCGTCCCACCAGGTGGCCGCGGCGCCGCTCCAACGGTCGGTTTGCGGTACGAACAGGCCGTCCAGTAGCGCGAGTAGATCCTCCACCGAGCGGACGTCACGGTCCATGAATCCCCCTCAACGACAGTCAACGACAAGGAAGATCGTACGGTCGGGCGCCGCTGGTCCCCAGCTCCCGGTGGAGGGCGCCGTTGGGTGGGCTGTCAGGACAGTCGGCGGTTCAGACGCGGAAGGCCGCGATGTAGCGGCGCGGGTCGCGTGCCAGGTCCGTTTCCCAGCGTCGCGCGCACTGCTCGGCGAACGTCTGTCCCGTGTGCAGCACCTCGTCGAGCGGATCGAGGTAGTCCAGCACCTTGGGACGTTCGAGTCCCGCGTCCACCCGCGCCCGCAGCCCCAGCCGGGCCAACCGCACCAGTTCACGGGCGAGTTCGTCCATCCGGTCCCCGCCCAGCATGGTGTGCAGCCCTTCGGACGGCACGCTGCGCATCGCCGCACGTTGCTGCTCCGCGCCGTGGTGGCGCAGCAGTTCCCATGCCGCCTCGCGGGACGGCGGGTGGTAGCTGAGCCCCACCCACAGCGCGGGGACGGTGTGGATGTGCTGGTACGCGGGACCGTCCGCCGCGCGCAGTTCCAGGGTGCGGCGGGCCCTGACGTGCGTCCATGTCTGCGTCATGTGGGAGACCCAGTCCGCGAAGGTCGGCATGGAGCCGTCCTCGAAGCCCCGCTCCAGGATCGTCGCGAACGGCCGGTCGGGGGCGGGCAGATACCGGCCGTTCGGGCCCGGCCGGTAGATCATGGGGAGCCGCAGCGCCCAGTCGATGATGTGGTCGGCGCTCACATCGCCGCGCAGCGCCGCCCCCATGACACCGCAGCGCTGCGGGTCCGTCCGCAGCCAGTCGTGGGACCGGTGCGAGAGCAGCCCCGTCAGGTGGCCGTTCTGTAAGGGAGAGTTGACGAAGAGCGCGGCGACCACGCAGGAGGCGGCCGCCTGCATGCGGAGCTTTCGCGTGAAGTCCTCGTCGGACAGGAAGTCCAGATGCACCTGTGTGCACAGCGACATCGACAGGATCTTCGGGGCGTCACGACCCGCGTCGCCGATGCGGGTGAAGAAGTCACGCATGACCCTGCCGCGGCTCATGGGCACCCAGTGGATGCTGTCGATCCGGTCGAACGGCAGGTAGGCTCCCGGCAGCAGGGCCCAGCCGAAGCGCTTGACGAGCTCGGCCAGCCGCTCAAGGGCGGCCCGCGTGTCGTCCACCACCGTGGCCAGATCCGCGGCCGGGGCGGACGAGTACTCCACCTGCCCGCCGTGTTCGAGGCCGATCAGGGCACCGTCCGACAGCTTCACGCCGATCAGCTCTCCGGCGTCCCGCTGGGCCTCCCCGCCCCATTCGGCGATCAGTGCCTCAAGGACGGCCTTGACGCCGTTCCTGCCCGGGTAGGGCGCGGCGAGTCCGGTGTCCGGATCCACGATGCCGCTTTCGATCTCCAGTCCGATCCTCTCCGAAGGGGCGGCCGACGGGGCGAACAGCGATCTCAACTCGTCGCGCTGCAGCCGGTTGGTGTTCACAAGCAGGTCTCCCTTGCCTCCTCGCCGACGGCCGCGCCCACCCCGTACACCGCGCCCTCCCCCTGGGCGGGCCGCTCCCGCGAGCCGACCGGGGTAGTCGAGGCTCTCGTCGGACCTGTGCACCTCGCGTCGTCTCGTTGTCAGCGTGAATCAGTACGCCGTCACCGGCAACCAGGCCTCGGCGGTGTGTGGGGGTTCCCGGACAGGTGACGGGTTCGCGTCCGTGCCGCGTACGCGAGTCCGTCCGCCCACAGCGCCGATTGTCAGGGAACCTTGACACATGGCTTTGTCAGGCTAACCTGACAGCATGGCTGATGAGGACACACCGGCCGCGCTGGCCGGGAAAGTCACCAACAAGGACCCCGCCGTGGGACTACAGGCAGTGGTAGCGCTGCGCCGTCTGCTGGAGGAACTGGAACGTCTGCACGTCGACAACGCCCGTGACCAGGGTTGGACGTGGCAGAGCATCGCGACGGCACTACAGGTCAGTCGGCAGACGGTGCACGAGAAGCATGCGAGCAGGCGCAAGGCCACAGGCAAGGAGGACTGAGGTGTTCGAGTATTTCACCGACCGCGCCAAGCGGGCCGTGGTCGCGTCACAGGACGAGGCGCTTGCCTTCCGGCATGACTTCATCGGCACCGAGCACATGCTGCTCGGCCTGGCGGGCACCGACGAGAGCACGGCGCACGAGGTGCTCATGGAACACGCCGTCGACGTGTCACGGGCGCGGGACGAAACCGTGCGGCTGTGGGACGAGGCGGGGGTCGCCGCAACCGGCGGACAGGCCGCGAAGGAGGCGCTCTCCTCGATCGGCATCGACGTCGAGGAGATCCGGCGGCAGGCGGACAGCACCTTCGGCCCCGGCGCCTTCCAGTACCCACGGCCTGCCTACACACCGCGCGCCAAGAAGGCACTGGAACTCTCGGTGCGCGAGGCGCGGGCGCTCGGCCAGGAGCACATCGGCACCGAGCACGTACTCCTCGGGCTCCTGGCTGAGGGAGGAGGACGAGCCATCGAGGTGCTGGGCGGACTCGAAGTCGACATCGCCGTGCTGCGCCAGGCGGTCCTCAGCCGCGTGGCGCCGAAGGCTTCGTAGACCGGCGTTGCCAGGCGGTCGACCGGCCCGTCGGCGCGCCGTGGCCGCCTCGCACCGCCTGGCTCTGGTGTCGCACCAGCCACATCCTTAACCCGCGGCTTGGGCCTGGTCCGCGGCCCAGCCGCGTGGTTGCGACACCAGGTGCGTGCCGTAAGGACGCGTGCCACGCTGATCTCGGGTGGAGACGCTTCCCACACGTAACCTCACCGAGGGGTGAGACCGAGATGGCCAACAGGGATCGCGACCCGTACGGCGACGCGGACTTCATAGAGGACATGACCGAAGAGACGCTCGCGTCCCAGGAGCAGGAGCGCCAGCAGCGCCAGCGCCAGGAGCAGGAGCGCTCCCGGCAGGTGGACGACGACGCCACCTACGTCGACCAGGACGACTTGGACGACCTTCAGTAGGCGGGGCTTCGGCCGCTGGCACCGTCGAGCGAACCGGTCACCGCGGCACGGTGGTCGCCGCGGCGGCCGGGCGCGCCGTGCTCCGGGCGGCCGGGATCGCCCGGCCCCGTTGCGCCGCGTCCGGTGGTCATCCCTTGGAGGGAATCGCGTTTGGAGAGACGTTCCGGCTACCAGCGGGCCTGGCAGGATCCCCCAGCAGTTGTCACGAGCTGAGGGGTTGCGGGTGAACGCCGTTGTGTGGACGGGGCGTTGGGGCGTCGGGGCGGCGGTGAGCATGGTCACGGCAGGGCGCTGGTGGCGGGAGCACCGTCCGCGTTCCCGGGGGCCGCGGGATCGGGGCAGGCCTGATGGGATGTCAGGAAGGGGCGCGGGCGCGTCCCGCGCGAAGGGACTGCGATGACGGAATCAGCGGACGGGCGGGCCAATCCCGCGGCCCGGTTGGGTTTCGAGCCGGGGCAGGTCGTCCAGGAGATCGGGTACGACGAGGACGTCGACCATGATCTGCGTGAGGGGATCGAGGCCCTCATCGGCCGGGACCTGGTCGACGAGGACTACGACGACGTCGCCGATGTCGTGCTGTTGTGGTTCCGCGAAGGGGACGGTGACCTCACCGACGCCCTGGTGGACTCCATCGGCCTGCTCGAAGAGGGTGGCGTCATCTGGCTGCTCACTCCGAAGACGGGTCGCGACGGATACGTCGAGCCCAGCGACGTCAGCGACGGCGCCCGGACCGCGGGCCTGTCCCAGACGACGTCCGTCAGTGTCGGCAAGGACTGGTCGGGCACCCGCCTCGCCAGCCCCAGACGATAGCGGCCGCAGCCCCGGACGGCGTCCCGCTCGGGGGAACATCGCAGGTCAGCTGATTCGGCACGCGCCGCGTCCCGGCCCGCCGCCCCGAGGGTGACGAGCCGGGGCCGCGGCGTACCGCGACGCCCGTGCGGTGTACGCCTACACGGTGGCCGTGACGGCCTCGGGTTCACAAGCGAGGGGATGCGCCGTGCCGTGTGCCGTGATGTACAGCGTCTGGTCGGCGGGTGGCGGGGTGTCGGCGGTCGTGTAGGCGATGAGGGGGGTGGGCAGTTCGTGACCGGCGGCCGGCGCCAGTTCCAGGCGGTAGTCGTGGCCGCGGAAGCCGCGGTCGATGACCCGGGCCTCGATGGTGTGCGGGCCGGAGGCGGTGGACAGCCGGAGCTGCTGAGGGCGCAGCAGTACGACGGCGTCCTGTGTGGCGTCGAAGTCGCCGCCGGTCAGCGGGAGTTCGCCGAACGCGGTGATGGCGTGGTCGGCGCAGAGTTTGGCCGGGATCAGGTTGGCTTCGCCGAGGGTGCGGGCCACCCCGGTGTCGGCGGGTCGGTGGTAGAGGGTGTGCGGGGCGTCCGCCTGGATGATGCGGCCGTCCCGCATCACGGCGATGACGTCGGCGAAGGCAAGGGCTTCGTCGACGTCGTGGGTGACCAGGACCGCGGTGGCGCCCGCGCGGCGCAGCGTGCTGGCGACCTCACTGCGCAGTTCGGTGCGCAGCGCGGCGTCCAGGGCGGCGAACGGCTCGTCCAGCAACAGCAGTTCGGGCCGGGGGGCGAGCGCGCGCGCGAGCGCGATGCGTTGCTGCTGGCCGCCGGAGAGCTGGTGCGGGTGCCGGTCGGCGAGGCCGTTGAGGCCGACGAGGTCGAGCATCTCGGCCACCCGCTCCCGGCGTTCGGCGCGGGGCAGCCCGAAGCCGATGTTGGCGGCGACGGTCAGGTGTGGGAAGAGGGCGCCGTCCTGTGGCACGTAGCCGATGCGGCGGCGTTCGGCGGGGATACGGGTGCGGTCGTCGTTGAGGGTGCGCTCGCCCACGGTGACCGTGCCGCTGGCGGGCTGATGGAAGCCCGCGATGATCCGCAGCAGGGTGCTCTTGCCGCAGCCGGAGGGTCCCAGTACGCAGGCCAACGCGCCGTTGGGCACGGTCAGTTCGAGGTCGCGCAGCACGGTGGTGCGGCCGTGTGCCGCGTGCAGGTCGCTGATCGACAGGCCGCTCATCTCACGCCTTTCGGGTTCGCGGGGTGCCGAGGGTGCGGCGGGTGAGCAGTACGACGGCCGGGATGGACAGGGCGGTCATCACGGCGGCGTACGGGGCGGCGGCGCCCCAGGACAGATCGGTGGTGTAGGCCCAGAACTGGGTGGCCAGCGTCTCGGTTCCGGTCGGCCGCAGCAGCAGCGTGGCGGTCAGTTCGGTGCTGGCGGTGAGCGCCACCATGGCGAAGGCGGCGCCGAGGCCGGGCAGGATCAGCGGCAGCGTCACCCGGGCGAGTACCGCCAGCGGGCGCACCCCCAGGGAGCGTGCGGCGTCCTCGACGCCGTGCGGCACCTGGGCGAGCGAGGCCCGTACCGCGGTCAGCGCCAGCGGGAAGAACAGCACCGCGTATCCGGCGACCAGCATCGGCGGCTGCTGGTAGACGGCCGGTACGTAGCGGATGGCGAAGAAGACCACGGCCAGCGCCACCGCGATGCCGGGCAGCGCCCTGGTCAGGTAGACGGCACGTTCCACGGCGCGGGCCAGCCTGGTCGCCCGGCGCCAGGCGTACAGCGCCACCGGCACCGCGGCGGCGGTGGCCGCGGTGGCCGCGGCCAGGGCGTAGCCCAGTGTCGCGGCGGTGGCCGACAGGATCGAAGTGGACGGAAGCGTGGAGGAGTTGCCGCGCACCGTCCAGTAGACCAGCGCGTACACCGGCACGCCGAGCGTCACCGTGATGACCGCGGCCAGTGCCGCCGTCGCGGACGCCTTCCAGCGGCCGAGCGGCTGCGGGGCGCAGGGGCGTGCGGTGCCGCCCTCGCGCACCACGCGGCCACGGCGCGCGGCGCGCGCGTCGAGGGTGACCACCAGCAGTGCCAGGGCGACCAGCACCAGGGTCAGTACGCTCGCGGACTCGGTGTCGAACGCCGTCTCGTACTCGGTGTAGATGGCGGTGGCGAAGGTGGTGAACCGGAGCATCGCGAACGCCCCGTACTCGCCCAGCAGATACAGCGACACCAGCAGCGCGCCACCCGCCAGCGCGGGCCTGGTCTGCGGCAGTGTCACCCGCCACAGGGTCGCCATCCGGCCGTGTCCCAGGCTGCGCGCCACCTCCTCGGCTGCGGCGTCGCTGCGCCGCAAGGTGGCGGCCACCGGCAGGAACACCAGGGGGTACAGCGAGGAGCTCATCACCAGCGCCGCGCCCCAGTAGCCCTGTACGGACGGGAACAGCGAGACCCAGCAGTAGCCGTGCACGAACTCCGGCACGGCCAGCGGCATCGCCAGGGCCACGGTCCAGGCCCGGCGGCCGGGCAGGTCGGTGCGCTCCACCAGGTAGGCGGCGCCGAAGCCCAGGACGAGTGTGGCGGCGGTGACCAGTACCGTCAGCGAGACGGTGTGCCACAACAGAGTGCCGATCAGCGGGCGTCGCAGCAGGCGGGCCGCCGTGGCCCAGCCGGACTGCCCGGCCTGCAGGGCGAGGAACCCCAGGGGGCAGGCCACCAGCAGCGCGACCAGCCCGGCCACCGCCGGTAGCGCACGGCCCGCCTGCCAGCGGAACACCGGTGGCAGGTTCGGTCGCGTCAGGGAACGCTGGGTGGTCACGACAACAGGCCCACGCTCTGCAGCAGTTGCAGTGCCTGCTTGCCGTCACCGAGGTCGCTGGCCGGTACCACCGCTCCGGCGTCCTTGAGCGGACGGCTGACCTTGGTGTTCTGCACTCCGGCGGCCAGCGGGTACTCGTAGCTGTGCGAGGTGGCGATGATCGTTTGCGCGGGCCTGCTGGTCAGGTAGGCCAGGAACGCCTGGGCCGCGGCCTGGTGTTTGCCGTGGGCCAGGATCCCGGCGCCGGAGACGTCCACCATCGAGCCGGGATCGCCCTGCTTGAAGTAGCCGAGCGCGCTGTGCATGCCCGACGTGCCCTGTTCGTCCCGCAGCCGGTACCAGTAGTAGTGGTCGAGGACGCCGCCCTCGATCTCACCGCGGTTGATGGCGGCGACCAGGTCCTCGTTGCTGTCGTAGACCTTGGCGTTGGCCTTGAGGCCTTCCAGCCAGGACTTGGTGGCGGCCTCGCCATCGGCCTTGATCATCCTGGTGACGATCGGGGAGAAGTCGGTCTCGCTGGGCGCCACGCCCAGCTTGCCCTTCCAGGCCGCCGAGGAAAGGTCCTTCACCGAGGCGGGGGCCTGTGCGGCGGACAACTTGCCGGTGTTGAAGGCGAACACCGCCTCGCGGGCGGAGACGCCGACCCAGTCTCCCCTGGCCGAGCTGTCACCGGACGGCACGGCGGCCAGGGTGCTGGAGTCGACCTTGCCCAGCAGGCCCTTCTCCTCCAGCGTGGTCAGCGCGGGCGGGTTCTCCGCGAAGAACACGTCGGCCGGTGAGGCGGGGCCCTCCTGGAGGATCTGGTTGGCCAACTCGGCCTCGTCGCCGGAGCGGACGTTGACCTTCACACCGGTGCGCGACTCGAAGTCCTTCACCAGCGCGTCCACGGTCTGCTGGTGCTGGCCGCTGTACAGGGTGATCGACTGGCCCTTGAGCGAGCCGCCCGACGCGGACGAGGAGCCGCCCGACGTCGTCGAACCGCCGCACGCCGTCAGCACCAGCGCCGACGCCGCGACCGTCACCAGTAGCGCCATGGTCCGGCGCGCGGGCCGTGGAACAACGACAGGCATGGACCCTCCGAAGTGAGACACAAGCGATCCGTCCGCTGACGCACCGCCTGGGCCTGTGCCGCGGCCCGAACCGCTTTCACGGACTTCCCCGCCCGCCCGGCACACACCCGACCAACAAAGCAAGGCGTACCTTACTTAGGTAAACCTTGGCTGCACACCAGCCGGGCGGCGGTTTCCTGCCATCGCCCAACCCAAAAGCAACTGTTCGCCCGGTTTTGGGGAGCGATTTTTGACCACCCCATGACCCTCCCACCACCGTCACCGCCCCCAACCGTGATGGAAGCGTGACGCCCTGGCGGCAACCGGTCAGGCCGGGTCGCCCGAACGCTCCGGACGCGGCGCGCGGACCGGGGTGAACAGCGCCAGCACCGCGGTGACCAGACAGCACACCCCGGCGACCAGGCACACCGCCGCCGTACCCCAGCGCTGCGCGGCCCAGGTGAGGGCGGCTGCGCCCACCGGGGCCGCCGAGAAGTGGATGGTCCAGAACGCCGAGGTGACCCGGCCCAGCAGATGGTCCGGGGTCACTTCCTGCCGCAGGGACATGGAGCACGTCCCGGCCACACTGAGACACCCCAGGAACCCGGCGGCCAGCGCCCCGATCACCGGCACGCTGGCCGCCGCGCCGATGCCCGCCAGCGCCAGCCCGCACACCGCCACACCGCCGATCCACGTCATCCCGAAGCCCAGCCCGCGGCGGATCGGGGCCACGAGCAGCGCACCAGTGACCGTGCCCACCGCGCCGAGCGCGAAGACGGTGCCCACGGCGCCATCGCCCTGGCCGAGATCGTGCTTGAGGTGGTAGACGATCAGATCGTTCAGGCCGAGCGTGAGGAAGCAGAACACCGACAGCAGCACGGTCAGGGTGCGCAGCACCGGGTGCCGCCGCAGGAACGCCGCTCCGGCCAGCAGCTCCCGCCACGGCGATCCGCCGCCGGTCCGCTCGTCCGGCCCGGTCCGGCCGCGGAACCGTACGAAGCTCACGCAGGCCGCCGACACCCCGAAGCTCGCCGCGTCCACGCCGACCGCCGCGGCCGGGCCGAAGCGCGCGGCGACCACGCCCGCGAACACCGGGCCGACGACTCCGGCCGCCGCCGCGGTGGCGTTCAGCCTGCCGTTGGCCTGTGTGATGCGGGGTCCGGGGACGAGCGCCCGTACCGCCGTGACATAGGTGACGGAGAACAGCATCCCGACCGCCTCGCCCAGCGGCAGCACCACGTACAGCAGCCAGACACGCGGGCCGAACGCCCAGGCCAGCGGCACCAGCCCGTAGAGCACCAGACGGGCGAGGTCGCAGGCGACCAGCAACATCCTGCGGTCCAGCCGGTCCACCACGACCCCGGCGAAGACTCCGGCGGCAACGGACGCCGCACCGGCCACAGCCGTCAGCAGCCCCATCTGCGCCACCGATCCCGTCGCCCGCAACACCAGCAGCGGCAGGGCGATCAGCGCGAAGGAGTCGCCGACGACCGAGAGTGTCTGAGCGGCCCAGAAGACGCTGAAGTCACGGTCGCGCCACAGGGGACGGGGTTGGCCCGACGCAGGCCTGTCATCGGCGAGTTCGGCCATGGCCGGAGGCTAGTGCAGCGGCTTCCACGACCGCGCGGCATTTTCCGGCGCCGACCGGCACCGGCGCACAGCAGGCCAGCGGACGTGACGTGGAGGAAAATGGCCGGGAGGTGAGCGCGAATGACGCCCTGGCGGCTTCGGAGCCTGGAGGAAGGCGACCTGGACCAGGTGGTGCGCATCTGGGAGGAGTCGCGCGAAACCACCGCTGACCCCGCGGTGAGCCTCGCCGAGGTGGTGAGCGCGCTGCGGATGGGCGCACCCGCCGTGGCGGCCGTGGTGGGCGACCGCGTCGTCGGGGCCGCGGTCTGCGCCACGGCGCAGGAGCGGGGCTGGGTGCTGCGGCTGGCGGTGGCCCGTGAATGGCGGCGGCACGGCATCGGGTCGGCGCTGCTGGCCGCCCTTGAGGACCCGCTGGCGCAGTCGGGGGTGCGCCGCATCGGGGCGCTGCTGCCGCCAGGTGAGGTCGGCGAGCATGCCTTCGTCCGCTCCGGCTACACCGGTCGCCCCGATCTGACGTACTTCGAGAAGCTGCTGGCCGCGGAATCGGCGGAGGCCACCATCCTCGACCAGCTCGGTGGCGCGGTGCCGCGGGACGGGCTGTGGGACGGCATCGCGGGGATGTCCGCGGAGAAGGCGCTGATCGAGCGGCGGCTGGTGCTGCCGCTGGAGC
The DNA here is from genome assembly GCA_037034305.1 of Streptomyces sp. PLK1-5. Lineage (GTDB taxonomy): Bacteria > Actinomycetota > Actinomycetes > Streptomycetales > Streptomycetaceae > Streptantibioticus_A. The sequence goes on along the minus strand of JBAGJY010000026.1, from coordinate 2,680 downwards.
ATCCGGACGTAGCGCGGCAGTACCGCCTGGTGCCGCCGCGGGCCGTGGTGCTGTTCGGGCCGCCCGGCACCGGCAAGACCACCTTCGCGCGGGCGGTGGCCTCGCGGCTGCGCTGGCCGTTCATCGAGGTGCTTCCCTACCAACTCGCCGAGGACGCCCACGGGGTGGCCGACGGGCTGCGGCAACTCTTCTCGCGCGTGGAGCACTTGCGGCAGCTGGTGCTGTTCTTCGACGAGGCGGAGGAGATCGCCTCACAGCGGCACGATCCCACTACCCTCGCGCACCGGGTGACCAACGAACTCCTCAAGCTCATCCCGCAGTTCAGACGCGGCGAACGCAGACTGCTGATCTGCGCGACCAACGCGGTGCGTTCGCTGGACCCGGCCTTCCTGCGGCCCGGACGCTTCGACTACCTGATCCCGGTGGGGCCACCGGACGCCGAGGCCCGCCGGGCCATCTGGATCCGCTACATCGGGCCGGACCGGGCGGCCGACGTCGACCTGGACGCGCTGGTCGAGGCCAGTGACCGCTTCACCCCCGCCGACATCGAGTACGCCGCGCGCACCGCCGCGCAGACCGCCTTCGAGCGGCACCTGGCCGAGGACCCACGGCAGGCACCGACGCCGAGCCAACTCACCGGCGACTACCTGCGGGCCATCGCCGACACCCGTACGTCGCTCACCGAGGACGACATCCGCGCCTTCGACCGTGATCTCAGGGCGGCCGCCCGGGTGTGAGGTGCGCCCGCGGGGGCCGATCCGGGGCGGGCGGCCGCGTCCGGGACAGGCCTGAAACCCGCTCTCGCCAGCGCCCCGTGTCGAAGCGGACCCTGAAGTCAGACGTCCGGAAAAATGACATGTCCGGACCGGATCTGGAGGAGCGCTGGATGCCGCACGAACGAGCGGGACGGCCCGCACAGCCATCCGACCTGGTCGATGTCGCCCGGCTGGTCACCGCGTACTACGCACTGCGTCCCGATCCCGCCGACCCGGCCCAGCGCGTGGCCTTCGGCACCTCCGGGCACCGGGGCTCGTCGCTGGCCACGGCGTTCAACGAGGACCACATCTCGGCCACCAGCCAGGCGATCTGCGACTTCCGGGCCAGACAGGGCACCGACGGCCCGCTGTTCCTCGGTGCCGACACCCACGCGCTGTCCGAGCCAGCGCGGGTGACCGCCCTCGAGGTCTTCGCCGCCAACGACGTCACCGTGCTCGTCGACAGCGCCGACGGGTACACCCCGACGCCCGCCGTCTCACACGCCGTCCTCACCCACAACCGGGGCCGGGCCAGCGGTCTTTCGGACGGCGTGGTGGTCACCCCGTCGCACAACCCGCCCTCCGACGGCGGCTTCAAGTACAACCCGCCCAACGGCGGCCCCGCGGACTCGGCGGCCACCTCGTGGATCCAGGAACGCGCCAACGAACTCATCGCCCACGGCCTCAAGGACGTACGGCGGCTGCCGTACGCCCGCGCGCTGGCGGCGCCGACCACCGGGCGGTACGACTTCCTGGGACGCTACGCCGAGGATCTGCCCAGCGTGGTCGACCTGGACGCGGTGCGCTCGCGGGGACTGCGCATCGGCGCGGATCCGATGGGCGGCGCGTCGGTCGCCTACTGGGAGCGGATCGCCGAACAGCACCGGCTCGACCTGACGGTGGTCAATCCGCTGACCGATCCCACCTGGCGCTTCATGACGCTGGACTGGGACGGCCGGATCCGCATGGACTGCTCCTCGCCGTACGCGATGGCCTCGTTGATCGCCCAGCGCGACAAGTACCAGGTGGCCACCGGGAACGACGCCGACGCCGACCGGCACGGCATCGTCACTCCCGACGGCGGCCTGATGAACCCCAACCACTACCTCGCGGTGGCCGTCTCCTATCTGTTCACGCACCGCGAGCAGTGGCCGCGCACCGCCGGAGTCGGCAAGACGCTGGTGTCGTCCGGCTTGATCGACCGGGTGGCGGCCGAGTTGGGGCGGCAACTGGTCGAAGTGCCCGTCGGCTTCAAGTGGTTCGTGGACGGGCTGCTGGCCGGAACACTCGGCTTCGGCGGTGAGGAGTCGGCCGGGGCGTCCTTCTTGCGGCGTGACGGATCCGTGTGGACCACCGACAAGGACGGCATCGTCCTCGCGCTGCTCGCCTGCGAGATCATCGCCGTGACCGGCAGGTCCCCGTCCTGGCACTACCACGCCCTCACCGACCGCTTCGGCGAACCGGCTTACGCGCGCACCGACGCGCCCGCCAGCAAGGCCGACAAGGCGGTCCTCGCCAGGCTCTCGCCGGAGCAGGTCACCACCGACACGCTCGCCGGAGAGCGCATCAGCTCCGTCCTCACCCAGGCGCCCGGCAACGCGGCCCCGATCGGCGGCATCAAGGTGTGCACGCCCAACGCCTGGTTCGCGGCCCGCCCTTCGGGCACCGAGGACGTGTACAAGATCTACGCCGAGTCCTTCCTCGGCCCCGACCACCTCACCCAGGTCCAGGAGGAGGCTGAGTCCCTGGTGTCGGCCGCGCTCGCCAGCGCGGGGTGACGGCTTGCCCACCAGGGGTCGCAGTACCGGTGACAGGAGCAGACGCAGGACACACCGGAGCCGAAGGCACGGGGGGAACCGCGCGACCGGTCGCGCTGGTGCCGCCAACGCCCGGCGGCACGTCGCCGCACTCCGAGCGCAGCACTC
>JBAGJY010000025.1:0-97913 GCA_037034305.1 Streptomyces sp. PLK1-5 | reverse complement strand
CGCCCGCACCGTGCACCCGGTACACGATGTGCAGATCGTCCACGATCACCGTGGGGACCCGCTCGGTCCCACCTGTCCGCCGCTCAGCCACGACCGTACTGCTCCTCAGCCTTCCAGAAGAACACGAAGCCCCCGACCCCCATGGCCACCGCCCAGCCCAGCGCCAGCGGCCACACATGCGGCGGCAGGCTCCGCGCGGTCACGGTGTCGATGAGGGCGTACCGCGTCAACGTCAGGTAGATCAGGCCAGGGTCGGCCTCCAGCAGCGCGGCGACCCAGTGCGGGGCGTGCGCCGTGAACATCCTCAGGTTGTAGAAGAGCCCGCAGAAGTACATCCAGGTGCGCAGCAGGAACGGCAGGAGTTGGGCGACATCGGTGACCTTCGCGCCGATCCGGGCCAGGGCCAGCGCCAATCCGGCGTTGAACACCGACTGGAGCAGCAGCGCGGGGACGGCGAGCAGCCAGTGCGCGGTGAACGGCACCCCGCAGGCGAGCACGATCACAGCGAGCACGCCCATGGAGAACAGCAGTTGCTGGAGCTGGACGAGGGTGACGGCGATCGGCAGGCAGGCCCGCGGGAACTGGAGCGCCCTGATCAGGCCGAGGTTGTCGCAGATCGCCCGCGTACCGGAAAGCGCCGCGGCCTGGGTGAAGTTGAAGACGAAGACGCCGGTGCACAGATAGGGCACGTAGTTCGCGATGCCGTGCCTGGTACCCAACAGCAGCCCGAACACGAGGTAGTACACGCCCGCGTTGAGCAGCGGCGTCATCACCTGCCATGCCTGGCCGAGCCTGGCCGTCGCGTACATGGCGGCCAGCCGCGAGGTCGCGTAGGCGACGACGAAGTCGCGACGCGCCCACAACTGCCGGGCGTAGTCCGGCAGCGGCGGCCGGGCACCGCTCACGCTCAGGCCGTACGCGGCGGCCAGCCGCGCCGGGTCGGGCTCCTGTCGCGGGGCGGCGACGGCCGCCGGCGGCGGCGCTAGGTCAACGGTCATGTGGCGGGCGCTTTCGTCCGAAGGCGGGGCACGGCACGGCGACGGATACGTCGGAACGAGACCGTCTCGTCGCTTGAGTGGACGCTATCCGGGAAGCCAACGGAACGCAACCGTTCCGTCGCTACGTCGCGTAGGCTCGACCGCATGCCGCAGTCCCCGCCGTCCCGCCGCACTCCCGCCGGAGCCGCCGTGCTCCGGGAGGACGTGACCGCCGCCATCCGCACCGCGGTCTTCGAGGAGCTGGCCGCGGTCGGCTACGCACGGATGACCATCGAGGGCATCGCCCGCCGGGCCGGTGTCGGCAAGGCGGCGGTCTACCGGCGGTGGCGCTCCAAACTGCCGCTCGTCCTCGACGTGGTCTCCGAGGTCGCCGTCCAGGGCATGCCGGTTCCCGCCACCGGCAGCCTGCTCGGCGACGTGCGGGCACTCCTGGAGGTCACCGCCCGGGCGCTGGGCCATCCCATGGCCTCGCAGATCATCCCGGACCTGCTGGCCGAGGCGGCTCGCAACCCGGAGATCGCCCAGGCGCTGCGGGCCGCCCTGCGCGGCATCCAGCAGGGCATCGCCCAGGCCGTGGTCGGCGGCGCGGTCGAACGCGGTGAGCTTCCCGCCGACATCGACCCCGAGCTGGCACTGGACCTGCTCGCGGGCCCCCTCTACTGGCGCCTCGCGGTGTTCCGCTCGCCGGTGCCCGCGGCCGACCTCGACGCCCTCGCGACGGCGACGGTCGCCGCCCTACACTCCGCGCGGCGCGCGTGAGGAGGCCCACGGGATGTCTCCCGTGGGCCTCCTCCACAGCACCTGAACGGCCGCCAAGCTCCGCTGCGAATGCGGCGCTGTGCCGTCGACCACCGGGGGCGCCGTTGTGGACGGCCACCCGGTTCACGCGCCCCTTCAGGGCACTGTCGAACCGCAGCGGACTTCGCCCACCCGCTCAGCCGAGCGCGAAGTCATCCGCGTACACGTCGCCCTGGCCGTACCAGCCGTGTACGTAGACCGTGACCTGACCCGACGGCCCGGTGGTGAACGGCACCGCCAGCTTGGTCCAACCGCTGGACGAGGCCCAGGTGTTGGCCGTCGCTGCACCGCTGACCCCGATGTACGCGTAGTCACCCTGGACCCAACCGGTCAGCGTGTAAGCGGTGTTCGGGGCGAGGGTGAGGGACTGGTCGCACTCCCCGGTCTGGCTCGCCGTCGGCGTCACCTGGAGGGCGTGTCCGCCGGAGTGGACCGGGGCACCGACCACCGTGCCGCCCGGCTGGCAGCTCCACGGGCTCGTACTGCCGCTTTCGAAGCCGCCGTTGACGACGCCGCCCGAGCCCCCGCCGGGGCCGGTCACGGTGAGGGCGTATGTCGCCGTGTGGCTGCCGGAGGCACCCGATCCGGTGACAGTGATCGAGTAACTGCCGGGCGCCGCGGACGCGGAGACCGACGCCGTCAGCTTCGCGGTGCCGCCCGCGCTCACCGACTGCGGGTCGAGCGTCACCGTCACCCCCGGGGGCGCACCGCTCGCGGTGAGGGCGACGTGCTGCGCGGCGCCGGAGGTCACCGCCGTGCTCACGGTGGCGCTCGCCGTACCGCCGGGCGCCACCGAGCCGGACGGCGGCGAGACGGCGACGGAGAAGTCGCTGCCCACCGAACCACTGCCACCGGTGAAGGGTTCGAAGATGTGGCTGAAGTACCACTGGCTCTGTGCGACGCCGGAGCAGGTGTCGGAGCCGCCGGTGCCCGGGCAGCCGCCGTTGTCCCGCTGCAGCGCCCAGAACGAGAGGCTGCTGATCCCCTTTTGGACCGCCCAGTCGTAGACGGTGGTGGCGTCGTCGGTGGTGAACGTCTCGGCGGCACCGTAGTCGTCGATGCCGGGCATCTCGGTGACGCCGATCGTCGCCCACAGCTGCGCCGGGGTCTTCGAGGGGTAGAGGCTGGCGAGTTGGCCGTACAGGCCGGAGGCCGCGTTCTCGGTGTCCGTCGCCATCTCATGGGTGGCGCCGTCGTAGTAGTCGAACGTCATGATGTTGACGATGTCGATGCGCGCGCCGTTGGACACCGCGTTCCGCAGCACGGCGAGGCCGCTGTCGGCCAGGCCGCTGGTGGTGGTCGGCAGGGTGTAGGAGAACTGCACGGTACGTCCGTTGGCCGCCGCCCAGTCCTCGACCTGCTTGATCGCCTTGTTGCGCCGGTCGATACCGGCGCTGTCGGTCAGCGAGTTGTCCTCGGTGTCGAGGTCGACGCGGGTGACATCGTAGGTGGTGATCACGCTCTCGTACGCGGCGGCGATGGCGGAGACATCGGTGCAACTGTCCGCGATCTCGGTGCCGGTGTTGTCCGCGGTGTAACCGCCGAACGAGGGTATGACGTCGCCGCCGCCGGACTGGATGGTGGCGATGTCCGAGCCGAACGACGAGGCGGAGATCGGTTTTCCGGTGTCGCCGTTCCAGTACGGGGTGCACGAGCCTTTCGACGCCGCCTGGATGAACGCCATGGTCAGGTACTTGGCCCCGGACTGCGCCGACAGCGCGGCCGGGCTGTCACCGTTGTACGCCTCGAAGTAGGGGGCGAAGACATGCGCGGGAAGCGGGGTCGCGGCGTGCGCCGTGCCGCCGCCGGTCACGGCGAGTCCCATGGATGCGACGGCCGTCGCAACGGCCGTCAGGGCAGCGCGAATCGATCGTGTTCGTCTCATGTTTGCTCCCAGCAGGGTGAGGCGATGTGGGGGCCTCGGTGCGGCAAACATGATTGGACTAGACCAAGCGACTGTCAATACTCCTAACAATCAGCGCCGTCAGATTCCGGGCGCCCGCAACAGTCCCTTCTCATAGGCGACGGCGACCGCCGCGGCCCGGTCCTTCACGCCGAGCTTGGCGTAGATGTGCAGCAGGTGGGTCTTGACCGTGGCCTCGCTGATGAACAGCCGGGCGGCGGTCTCCCGGTTGGTGGAGCCGGCGGCGACCAGGCCCAGCACCTCGATCTCCCGTGGACTGAGCGGTTCCCGCTCGGGTGTGCGGACCTGGCCGAGCAACCGGCTGGCCACCGCGGGAGACAGCACCGACTCGCCCCGGGCCGCCGCCCGGACCGCACGGACCAGTTCGTCGCGTCCGGTGTCCTTGAGCAGGTAGCCGGTGGCGCCCGCCTTGACCGCGGGCAGCACATCACTGTCGGTGTCGTAGGTGGTGAGCACCAACACCTTTGCGGGCAGCCCCCGTTCGGCCATGGCGCGGATCGCGCAGACACCGTCCAGTCGCGGCATCCGCAGGTCCATCAGCACCACGTCGGGACCCAGCCGCTCGGCGAGCGCCACCGCCTCGGCGCCGTCCCCCGCCTCGGCCACCACCTCGAAACCCGGGTCACCGGCGAACATCCCGCGCAGCCCGTCCCGTACCACCGGGTGGTCATCGGCGATCAGCAGCCGAACGGGAGCGTCACACGCCGTCGTCTCAACCATCGAGGCGGCCCCGGGCGATCGCCGGAAGCGTGGCGGACACCGCCGTACCGCCGCCGCACTCCGACTCGACCTCCAGCCGCCCGCTGAGCCGCCGGACCCGCTGGCGCATCACGGTCAGCCCGAAGCCGCCGTCCTGCGCTCCCGCGCAGCCCGGCTCCGGAATCGTCAGCGGGTCGAAGCCCCTACCGTCGTCACGCACGTCCAGCGTCACCACATCCTCCATGTACGACAGGGTCAGACCGACGCGGGAAGCCCCCGCGTGCTTGGCCACGTTGGCCAGCGCCTCCTGCGCCGCCCGCAGAAGCGTTATCTCCACCTCCGGGTGGAGCGGCCGGGCGGTGCCGGTGACCGTCAACCTCGCCTCGGTGCCGTGCAGTTCCCGCCACTGGCCCACCGCCTCGGCGAGGGCGGCGGGCAGCCCGGCCTGCTCCAGCGAGTCCGGGCGCAGCGCCCGCACCGCCCGTCGGGCGTCGGCCAGGCCCTCCCTGGCAAGCCGTGCGGCGTTGACCAGATGCCTGCGGTCGGCCTCCGGGCCGCCGCGCTCCCGTGCCTGGTCGGCCGCGTGGAGTTGGGTGACGATTCCGGCGAGCGCCTGCGCCAAGGTGTCGTGGATCTCCCGCGCCATGCGCTGGCGTTCGTCCAGCACGCCCGCTTCCCGGGCCTGACTGATCAGTTGGGCGTGCAGTCCGCGGTTCTCCGCGAGCATCGCCGCCAGCCGTACGTTCGCCGTGCTCAGGGCGGCGTTGGACGCCTTCCTGCGAGTGCTCTGCCGCTGGGTGATCCCGTCCAGGGCGAGCACCGCGCCGACCGAGACCACGTTGAACAAGAACGCCACCGCCAGGTTGACGTAGGCCGCGCTGGTCGTCGGCAGCATCCCGCCCGTCTGCGACACCGAGACCGGCATGGCCGTCACCAACCCCCCTACGATCCGCCAGTGTCCGCGCAGATAGCGCATCGCGTGCAGATATCCCGCGAAGCCGAAGTACCCGAAGACCGGACTGGCCAGGGTCATCAGGAAGATCAGCATGATCAGCCCGCTGAAGTGCAGCACCGTCAGCCACAGTCGGCCCTGGTCGTCGCCGAACCGGTCGTGGTGGTCATAGCGGTCCAGCGCCGCGCGCAGCAACAGCCAGCCCAGCGCCGCCGCCGACAGCGCGAAGCAGTACGGGAGCGGCTTCGCCGTAGGCACCGGAACCGTGACCGCCAGCAGGACGGAGACCAGCAGCGCAGCGTACGGCAGATAGACCAGCATGGACTGTAGCCGCTTCTCCCACAGTTCCAGGCGGGTGTCCTCGTCCGTGAGCGGCCTTTCCCTTCCCCCGCCGACCATGGTGTGCCCGGTCCTTTCCCACTGCCCGTCCCTGCCGGTCCGCCGGACTCACTCCCAGCGGAACAGCCTGGCCGCCGCGCCCCCGGCGACCAGCGCGAACACCGCCATTGTCGCCATATCACCGGTGTGCGGCCAATGGCCCTGCCAGGCGTCGAGCACCGCCTCGGTGGCCGCGCCGCTCGGTATGAAGTCCCCTATGCGGCGCACCAACCCGGGCATCAGTTCGCGCGGTATCCACAGTCCGGAGAAGAACATCAGCGGGAAGAAGCACGCGATGCCGATGGCGTTGCCCGCCTTGGCGGACGGCGCCAGCGCCGCGAGCAGCATACCGGCGGCGAACAGCGAGGCGGCGGCCAGTAGGAAGGCGACCGCGAAGGCCAACGGCGCCTGCGGCAGCTCGATTTGGAAGGCGAGCCGCCCCAGCAGCACGACCAGAAGCAGGGAAGCCGCGGAGATAACCGCGTAGAGGACGAGAAGTGCGCCCGGTACCAGCGCCGCGGGCACCGGGCTGGCCGCCACGCGGCGCAGCACACCCTTCTCCCGGTACGCGGTCAGGACCGGCGCCATGCCGTTCAGGGCCAGCATGACGAGCGTGAAGACGACCATGACAGGTGCGTAGACCTCTATGGTCGACAGGCCGTGCAGTCTGGGCACCGCCCTGCGCAACGCGGGGTCGGCGCCGAGAGCCGCGAGCAGGAGTGCTGGAAAGGCCAGGGTGAAGAAGACGGCGGCCGGGTCCCGTAGGAACAACCGCCCCTCGGTGATGGTGAGTTTGCGCAGGGCGTGCACGGTCTCCCTCCTCTCGGCGTCGCGGCGGGTGATGGTGGCCGCAGCGCTCATGTGCGGCATCCGGTGATGGCGGCATAGGCGTCGTCCAGGTTGCTCTCATGGATGCGCAGGTTGGCGACGAGGATCCGGTTGCGGGCGAGCAGCGCGGTGACCTCGTCGATCACCGAGCCCGCGCCGCTGACCGTCAACGTGTCCGCGCACCGCTCGACCCGGGTGACGCTGGGCAGCGCGGACAGCGCCGCAAGGTCGACCTCCTGGGTGGGCCGGAAGCTGACCGCGGTTGGCGCACCGGCGGTGTGCACCAGCTCACCCGGGGTGCCCTCGGCCACTATGCGCCCTTTGTCGAGAACGGCGGCGCGGTCGCACAGGGCGGCCACCTCGTCCATGGAGTGCGTAACCAGGACGACCGTCACTCCGCCGTCCCGCAACCCTCGGACCAACTCCCAGGTGTCGCGGCGGTCCTGCGCGGCCAGGCCGGTGGTGAGTTCGTCGAGGAACACCACGCGCGGGTTGCCGACCAACGCGAGTGCCATGAACAGCCGCTGCCTGTGCCCGTCCGACAACTTGCCGAACCTCGCTTCCCGTTGCTCCTCCAGGCCCCACTGGGCGAGCAGCTCACCGGGGTCCCGAGGGCACGGGTAGAAGGCCGCGTACAGGTCGAGCGCCTCATGGACCCGCAGGGTGTCGGGCAGATGGGCCTCCTGCAGCTGTACCCCTATCTGGCCGCGCAGTTCGCGGCCTTGCCGTGTCGGGTCCAGGCCGAGGACGCGTACCGAGCCGGAGTCGGCGCGCCGCAGGCCCTCGACGCACTCCACCGCCGTGGTCTTCCCGGCTCCGCTCGGACCGAGCAGCCCGAAGATCTCTCCGGCCTCGACGGTGAAGGAGACACCGTCCAGCGCGGTGTGTTCGCCGTACCTCTTGGTGAGGCCCGTGACCTCGATGACCGCCATGCCGACCAGCTCCTCGTCCGCCGTTCTCAGGGCACTGAAAGCGTCCCGCACGGACCCGCCCCCGCGCGTCGCCCGACCGGTTGGACGGGCAGATCGGTGTGGTGGACGCCGCGTGCCCACCAGGTGGTTGACAGTCATCCACCGATCGGTTGATGAACGACTTCGCCAACTGGCCGGTTCAAGTGGCGTGTTCGTCGCAGCGGGGGCCCCGGACACACGAACGGCGCCCACCCGGAGGAACCACGGGTGGGCGCCGAGCGCGAGCGCCTTCGGTGAGGCCGGAGCGGGATATGCCCCCGCGGCGGCTCACCTGCTGAGGCAGGTGTTCCCGAAGGCCGGGTTCAGGATGCCGATGATGTCGATCGTGTTGCCGCAGAGGTTGATCGGCACCGAGACCGGGATCTGGATGGCGTTGCCCGAGATGACACCCGGAGAGCCGACCGCGACGGCCCCGGCACCGGCGTCAGCCGCGGCCAGTCCGGCGCTGCCAGTGACAGCGGCCCCACTCACGGCGGTCACCACGAGCGCCTTGGCGATACGCGACATGGTCAATTCCTTTCATGCATGAAGATCAGCGGATCACGCTCCCCGCCGACAGCGGCAGGGACACTGACCAACGCGCAGATGCCCCATTTGTAGCGCAATGCCCCTCGAACAGGTGAATCCCCGTGCCGCAGTCGGCGCAACGGTGACGTCCATCGGCGAGTCCGCCGCCACGCCGCCCCCAAGGCCGTCCACGAGGCGGGCCCGACGTCGCCCTGGGCCGGTCCACCGCCCCGATGGAGCAGCCGGGCGCGGTCTCCCCGCGACAAACCGTCAGGTCCCGCATAGCGTCGCTTTCGTCCCGTTCGCTTTGCTCGCTCCAAGGAGTTGACCGTGAAGAAGTCCCTCACACGAGGCGCCGCCGTCGCGTTCATGTCCGCCGCCATCGTCCTGCCGCTGTCCGGCGTGGCACAGGCCATGACACCCGCCTGGAAACACCACGAGCACCACTGCCGCCACCATCACCACCACCATCACAGCGTCTGGAACGACGGCTGGGCCGACCCCTGGGGCTGGCGCGACCACGGGGGCCTCTTCGACCGCCACTGACCCGGCGCGCCCAGCGGCCTGACCTCGACGGTCCCCGGCAGGCGCCGGGGACCGTCGCATGCCGAGCGGAAGCCGCCCCGGATGGACGCATCGGTCCGCGTTTGCCTACGGTTCGCGGTATGACGCAGCGACAAGTGATCCTGAGCGGTTCGGCCTTCGAGGAGCAGATCGGCTACGCCAGAGCGGTGGTCGACGGGGACTGGGTACACGTGTCCGGTACGACCGGTTTCGACTACGCGACCATGACGATCTCCGACGACGTGGTCGAGCAGGCCGAGCAGTGTCTGCGCAACATCGAGTCGGCACTGGCCGAGGCGGGCTGTTCGCTCGACGACGTCGTCCGGGTGCGCTATCTGCTGCCCGCGCGTGAGGACTTCGAGCCGTGCTGGCCGACGCTGCGCCGCCGCTTCGGGCAGATCCGCCCGGCCGCGACGATGATGGTGTGCGGCCTGGCGGATCCGCGGATGAGGATCGAGATCGAGGTGTATGCCCGACGGCCGGAGTCGGGCCGCGTCTAAGGGGTGTCCCTACGGGCGCCGCCCCAGCAGGCACAGGAGCTTGGTCTGGTCGTCCGCTCCCGCCGGCGGCTCGATCGCGTGGGCGAACAGGCCGCTCTTGGACAGGCTCTTGGCATAGGGCTCGACCTCGTGCAGGCAGGCGGTGGCCAGCCCTTCGGGCATCTTTTCGTCGGCTCCGACCGCCCGGGCCAGGTCCCAGGAGTGGACAGCGGCGTCCGTGGTCATCTGGGCGCAGTAGGCGCTCGCCGGGCTGTCCCCGTAGGACAGGTGGACCGTGCGCTTGAGCGCGCCCGGGATGCGGAACGCCTCGTAGGAGGCCGCCGACGCGCGGTCCCAGGCGCTGACCGGGTCGTCGCCGAGTTGGTCCCCGTCGTACCTGTCGCCCACGTCCGCGATGGCGGCCCCGTCGAGCACCAGGTCGGGCACCCACAGCTGTTCCACGGTCAGGTGGTTGACCAGGTCCCGCACGGACCAGGCGGTACAGGGCGTGGGGGCGTTCCACTGGTCGTCGCGTACCGCGTGCACCGTGGTGGTGAAGAAGTCGATCGCCTCTTCGTGTCGACGCAGGATCTCTTTCTCAGACATGCTGCCGATTCTTCCCCCGCCGTCGCCCGCGCGGGGCACTGCGACAGCACGTGTCGGGGGCGGCGCGATCTCGCACCGCCCCCGAACACCCCGGTCAGCGCAGCGGGGCGGTCCCGCTGTGCAGATGGACCACCCCGCCGTCCAACGGGCGCCAGCGCACCCGGCCCCATCCCGCGGCCGCGACGCGCGCGCCGAGGGCCGCCGGATCCGGCCAGTCCTCTATGGACTCACCCAGGTAGGCGTACGCCTCCGGATTGCTGCTCACGCCGCGGGCTATCAGCGGAACGAGATGCCGCAGGTACGTCCTGAACAGGACGCGCCGCACCGGTGTCACCGGCAGGCTGAACTCGCACACCGCCAGCAGTCCGCCGGGCCGGGTGACCCGCAGCATCTCGGCCAGCACCCGCGAGGGATCGGCGACGTTGCGCAGCCCGAAGGATATGGCCACCGCGTCGAAGCTGCCGTCGGCGAACGGCAGTTGGTGCCCGTCCGCGACGACGCAGTCCATCGACGGGTGCCGACGGCGGCCGACGGCCAGCATGCTCGCCGAGAAGTCACAGGCGACGACCCGCGCGCCCCGGGCGGTCAGCGCCATGCCGGAGGTGCCGGTGCCCGCCGCGACGTCCAGGATCCGGCGGCCGGGCCCGGCGGAGACGGTTTCGGCCATCTGGCGGCCCCAACTGTTCATGCGGCCGAGCCACAGCCGGGCACGAGTGCGGTCGTAGCCCCGCGCGACCTCGTCGAACATGGCGGAGACCTCCGCCGGATCCTTCTCCAGACCTGCTCTGACCACGGTGTTCCCGTCTTCTGGACGATGGGGGGACAACACTTCCATGCCCATGGCGGAAATATTCCTCCCGCGTGCGGCCGGATCGTTACGGCGACAGCCGCCCGCGGTGCGTCGTCGGACGCCTGCGTGCGTGGTGTCGAGTCCGTCAGGTCCACGGGGAGTTGGCAGGGGCCGTCTCCCCAACGGTTGCCGAGGACGGCCCGCAGACCCCTGGATTCCCGTTTCCCTCGGGTATTCGCGTTCTGACCACTCGTCACTCACCCTCCGTTCGTACGACGATGGCAGCGTTGTGCCGCTCGTGCCGCCGGTCCCGCACCTCGTTTCCCGTGGAGGAACCGCCCATGTGCAGATCGACCGCTGTTCGCGCCCTGACCGCACTGCTCCTGGCCACCTTGGCCGTCGGCTACGGCGGCCCCACCTCGTACGCGGCCGCGCCGCCGCCTCCCGCGCCCGCCGCGTCGGCGCCGACCTCCGCGGGCGGCGACGACTCGTACTGGACGGCGCGGCGCATGGAGGCGGCGCAGCCGGTCCCGGACGGCAAGCCGGGCAAGGCGTCCGTACGGTCCGACGCGGCTGTGCCGCCGAGCCACCCGTTCAACGGGATACCGCAGGTGGGCACGTTCTTCTGGACCGACGGGAAGAACATCGGCCGCTTCTGCGGGGGCACCGTCGTGCGCAGCCCGCGGCGCGATCTGGTGGTCAGCGCCGGGCACTGCCTGAGCCACCCGGACCCCAAGAGGCATCTGTCGTTCGTTCCGCGGTACCACGACGGGCTGAAGCCGTTCGGTGTCTTCCCGGTCGCCGCGATATACATCGACCCGCGGTACTACGCGCTGGGTTCGGGCAAGGGCGCCCGCTGGGACTACTCGGTGGAGCGGCTGGCGCCGCGGCAGGACGGACGCGAGGTGCAGGATGTGGCTGGCGGCTTCGACCTGGCGGTCTACCCGGGCTACGCGCACTCCCGTGTGCGGCTGATCGGATATCCGGGGTTCAGCGACGCCAGCCATCCCAAGCCGCTGGACTGCTGGTCCTCCACGCACAAGTACACCAGCACCGACCCGGGCGCGCCCGGTGACTTCCTGGAGATCGCCTGTGCGGCGTACATCGACGGCACCTCCGGCGGGCCGTTCCTGGTGCGGGACCCGTCCGGCTACGCGCTGATCGGCGTCATCGGCGGGTACCACACCGGCGGTGACACTCCCGACATCTCCTACAGCTCGTACTTCACCAAGGACACCCTCGCGCTGTACGTCCACGCGGTGCTCGGCGATCCGCCCGCGGGCGGCGGTCAACCGGCCGCCTGACGGCGTCCGCGGGCGGTGGGCGGGTCCGAGCGGTGTACGCCGCGGACCCGCCTCCCTCGTCACGTATGGCTGACCACGAGTTGCGCTGTGTGGTGGCCTCTCGCACGGTGGTCGAGTCCGCACCCACCACGTGTGTGAAGGGACTGGCCCCCATGCGTATATCCCGGAAGACCGGCATCCTCATCTCTTCCGTCACCGTCACCGCGATGGCGTTCGGCACCGTCGGTGCCGCGGCCGCCGTCACCGCCGACCCACCCGCCCGGCCGGCCGCCCAGGCACCGGCTCCCGACCCGGCCGTGGTGCTCAACCAGTTGTCGAACCTCGGCGCGGTCGGCAAGGTCGTCGAGTCGCTCCGGGCTGCCATGACCGACAAGCAGGATCCGGCCAGGGTCACCCGTCTGGTGAACCAGGCGAAGCGGCAGCTCAACGACATCGCCGCGACGGCGAGGAGCACCAGATCCGGCCGGATCGCGAAGTCGCGCAAGGGGGTGCGGCACACCGCCTCCGGAAAGGCCGTGGACCCGACGCCCAGCGCCGCCGGTGCGGCGGCCGACGCCACCGACGCCCTGATCGCCAAGGCGGTCAACCAGCTTGAGGCGGAGCTGAACTCCGTGGTCAAGGCCGTGGACGCGAACGACCCGACGAAGATCCTGGACGCGGTGAACGCCGCCCTGCTGTCCACGGTCAACGTCGTCTCGGCCGTCCTGACCGCCAGTGGTCTGCCTTCGGCGAGCGTGCCGGGCCTGGGCCAGACCTCCGGCCTGCCGAGCACCGCCACCGTCGCCCCGGCGGCGTCCGGCGCGGCGACCGCGCCCGCGAGGCCCAACGCGCCGAGCGCCCCCAACACCAAGCCCAGCGCTCCCGTCGCCGCCGGTTCCTCCGGCGGGTCCGCGCACAACTGACCCTCCCCGCACGGCGTGTCCGGCGCAGCGCGGCCCAACGCGACGCCCGCCGCACGCGGATGGGCCTGGACCGTCCCGGAGCGGTCGGGAGCGGTCCAGGCCATCGGCCCTCTCGGGCCGCCGGTCACCGGGACGTCGCCGTCACCAGGTCACCGGCAGTTCATGGACACCGTAGATCGCCATGTCGGTACGGAACCGGACGTCCTCGTACGGGATCGCCAGCCGCAGTCTGGGCAGCCGCCGAAAGAGCGTCTCCACCGCGATCTGCAGTTCCACCCGCGCCAGCGGCTGGCCGAGGCACTGGTGGACGCCGAAGCCGAAGGCGACATGGCGACGGGACTCGCGGCCGATGTCGAGCCGGTCGGCCGCCTCGAACACCTCCTCGTCCCGGTTGGCGGCGGAGATCATGCACAGCACGCCCTCGCCCGCGCGGATGGTCTCGCCGCCCACCTCCACGTCCTCGGTGGCGACCCGGGCCAGCCCGGAGTGCACGATGCTGAGGAACCGCAGGAGTTCCTCGACCGCGGTCTTGATCAGCTCGGGTTCGGCCCGCAGCCTGGCCAGTTGGACCGGGTCGCGCAGCAGCGCCAGGGTGGACAGCGAGGTCATGTTGGCGGTGGTCTCATGGCCCGCGACGAGCAGCAGCAGGCCGTTGGCGGCCACCTCCTCGTCGGTCAACTCGCCGCGCGCCACCAGTCGGCTGATGATGCCGTCATCGGGCTCGTGCCGCTTGCGTCCGGCCAACCGGACGAGGTATTCGGTCAGTTCGTCGCGGGCCTGCCGGACCTCGTCGGCGGTTGACTGGTTGCGCAGCAGGATCCGGCTGCGGTCCTGGAAGTAACCGTGGTCGGCGTAGTCGACTCCGAGCAGTAGGCAGATCACCAACGACGGTATGGGCAGGGCGTATTCGGCGACCAGGTCGGCGGGCGCGCCGTGTGCCACCATCCGGTCGAGGAAGTCGTCCACGATGCCCTGGACGCGCGGCCGGAGCACCTCGGTCTTCTTGATCATGAAGTCGGCGGTGAGCATGCGGCGCAGCCGGGCGTGCTCCGGGTCGTCAAGGCGGATGAAGCTGATGTTCTCGTCGGCCAGCGCCCGTCGGCCGTCCGTGACGAACGGGAAGCCGGGATGCCGGGCGTCGGAGCTGAACCGCTGGTCACGCAGTACGCTGCGGACATCGGCGTGCCGGGTGACCATCCAGCACTGCGAACCGTCCCAGAGGGTGACCCGGCTGACGGGCCGCTCCCGGCGCGCCTGCTCGTAGGCGGGCGGCGGGGCGAAGGGGCAGGCGCCGCGGGGCGCGGGGAAGCTCGTGGGTGCTACGGGGTGCGCGGTCGTCATCGCGGATCTCTCCTTCACGGTCAGGTGCGGAACGCGTGCGGTGCGGCCCCTGGGTGGATGCGCCCGCGCGCTCACGCCTCGTGCACTTCGATGGCTCCGGACGGACAGACGGTGGCGGCGGTACGGATCTCGGCGTGGAGTTCGGCGGGCGGTCGATCGTCGAGGAGACGGACGATGCCGTCCTCCTCGCGCTGGTCGAAGACCTCGGGGACGGCCAGCACGCACTGGCCGGAGCCACAACAGCGGTGGGTGTCGACACTGACTCGCATGGGCGCTGTCCTCCATAGGGGTCGACCCGTATGCCTGGGCAACTAGATACCTAACAAAGGCAATTAATGCCGTGGCCACGTTAACTCGCCTGCCTGGCAGGGAAACAAGGGGTCGGCGGCGCCGGACAGAGGTTGGCCGATTCCAGATGATCTGGCGTCCGGGGTACCCGGCGGGACTAGAGTTCCGCCATGTCCGACGCCGCCGCCGACGCCCCAGATGCCGACGACGCCACCGCGGCACTCGAACCGGTTCTGCTCACCTTGTCCTACCTGCTCACCCGCCCACAGGCGCATGACCGCTCGGTGAGCCGGGCGGACGTCGAGATCGGCAGGTCGGATGTGCATCTGCTGATGGCGTTGGAGAACCACGGCGGTACCTGCCGGGTCGGCGACCTGGCCGCGAAGCTGCTGGTGGAGCCGTCCCATGTGACCCGCCAGGCGGCCCAACTCCAGCTCCAGGGGCTGGTGGAGCGCACTCCCGACTCGACCGACCGCCGGGCGCGCAACATCACGATCACGCCAAAGGGCGCCTCGGTCCTGGTGCGGCTGCGCCGCTCGAACCGCGAGAGCCTGCGCGAGGCGCTGCACGACATCGACGAGCGGGACATCGACGCCACCGTGCGGGTGCTGCGCAGGCTCATCGAACGGTACGTACGACAGGTGCGGGCGGGCGGGTCCTGGCACCGGTGAACGCACCGCGCACGGCGTGCGAAACGCCGCAAGGCCCGGATCCGTGGAACCACGGATCCGGGCCTTGCGCTTCGCGGTGCTCAGGGCCCCGGGAAGAAGGTCAGCTCAGGCGCGCGAGAGCCGGGACGAAGCGGGCCGCGTCGACGGTGCCGACGCCGGTCGCCATGTCGTAGCCCTTCACCGCGGTGTAGCCGGTGACGCCCTGGTAGCTGTTGTTGGTGCCGTCCTTGACGTCCACGATCCCGGTGTACGGGTTGTGCGCCGACAGGCTGTTCAGCTTGTACAGCGCCTTGTGGATGTCGCCCACCCGGTGGCCGGCCACCTGGTCGGCGAGCGCGACGATGCCCGAGAACAGCGGGCTGGCCTCGCTGGTGCCGCCGGAGACGTCCCAGCCGACCGAGGTCGGGTCGTAGCTGGAGTAGACCCAGGCGCCACCGTCGACCGCGGCGGCCATCGAGATGTCCGGGGTGCCGCGGCGGGCGCCGACCACGTTCTTCACGCTGTCCTGGAAGGCCGGACGGGTGAAGACGTGCGACTGGCCGCCGCCACCGGCGCCGTGGTCGTTGTACACGCTGTCGGGCTTGGTGCGGTCACCCTTGTCGTTCAGGTGCAGCTGCGTACCACCGACCGAGGTCACCAGCGGGTCCGAGGACGGCCAGGAGTTCACCCGGTACTTGTAGTAGCCCTTGCCGTCCGCGGTGTTGTCGGTCGCGCCGCCGTCACCGGAGGACGCCAGCACCGTCACCTTGTGCTTGGCCGCGTCCTTGAACGCGTAGCGCAGGTTGTTGATGCTGGAGAAGTCACCCTTGTCGAAGCCCGGGAAGGTGTTCTCGGTGGCCCCGAAGCTCTGGGTGATGACATCGCCGATGTTGTGGTCGATCGCCCACTTCTCGGCGCTCATCATCTCCGGCAGACCGGTGACGCCCTCGGTCTCGGCCACCGCGGTCTCGATCAGCACGATCTTCGCGTCCGGCGCGATGGCGTGCGCCATCTCGACGTCAAGGGTGGTCTCACCGGCCCAGCCGGTCATGTCGGCGTTCTTGGGGTCCCAGGGCGGGACGTTGCCCCACTTCTTGACCTCGACCTTGGTGTGGGGCAGGCCGAACTGCTTGCTGTACACGTCGAGATCGTGCTGGACCGTCGGCGAACCGAACGAGTCGACTATCACGATCGTGCGTCCCTTACCGGTGACGCCCTTCTTGTACAGCGGGTTCAGGTCGTACGCCTGACGGTACTGCAACGGCGTGTAGCAGGCGAGCTTCCACTTCGCCTGGCACTGTTCCGTGGTCAGCGGACTGCCGACGCCCTTGATCAGGTTGTGACCGGCGATCGCCGGGACCGGCTTGACCTGCGGCGCGGCGACCGCCGTCCCGCTCAGCGGGGAAGACGCCGCAGCGGCGACCAGGGCGGCCACCCCGGCGGCTGCGGCCACGGCGCGCGGCCGGGGACGAACTCTTCGCATGAACTCTCCTTGTATGGAGGGAAGTCGTACTCAGACGACTGCGGCGATCCCACCTGGCAGGTCATGGCCTGGACAAGAGTGTTTTGTTTTTACTATCAAATGCTTTACCTCCCTGCGTGATTCTTTGCCGTCCAGTGACCAGACCTTGACTGGAATTCACCTACGAAGCGGGACATTCGGCCCCGCCAACTGCCACCCCCTGTCCGGGTGCTTGTAAAGACTCCGGGGCGGCTCTCCGCCCCTCCCGCCATCCCGCAACTACCCGGGTGGGCGTGATCGGCAATCGGGCCGGCGTGTCGCCCGGCACGACGGCCCGGGCCCCCGAACCGACGGGGCGTCACCTCTTCGGCGGCACGCGCGGCGTGGCCACCGGAGCGCCGCTGGCCGTCCGGATAGCCTTCGCCGGGTAGCCCCAACTCCCAGGCGGCGAGGGCCACCTGAGCGCCGCCCGGTGCGCCGCGGCACGCCGCCGCCGTGGCCTGGCTCCGCCGTGGGCGGCGGCACGCCACGTACACCTGTCCGAGCGTGCGCGCGGGATCAGCCACATCGACGAGACGCCGAAACCCCGACCGCTGGCTCGCGGTCGGGGCCCGGTGTCACACGAGGGGCGTCAGCCGGTGAACGCCTTGAGGCCGTTCGGGGTGCCGAGGCCGGTCGGGCCGTTGTAGCCCTGGCCGCCGTTGCACAGGTACGACGGGTTGCACGAGCCGTTGGAGCCCGAGGTCACGTTGTTCAGCGCCGACGCGTTCTTGTAGGGGAACGACGCCGGGTTGCTGCCCGAGGACGGCGCACCGGCCAGCGCGTACACGCTGGCGATGATCGGCGAGGAGGCGCTGGTGCCGCCGACGACCTGCCAGCCGTTGGACTGGTAGGTGTCGTAGACCGCGACACCGGTCGCCGGGTCGGCGACCGCGGAGACGTCGGCCACCGTGCGCTTGGCGCAGCCGTTGTCCTTCTGCCAGCTGGGCTTGGTCTCGACGGTCGAGCAGCCGGAACCGGTGCCCTCGCCGCCCGCGCTGGTGCCCCACACCTTCTCGCTCCAGCCGCGCTGGCTGGAGTCCTTGGTCAGCGAGGTGCCGCCGACCGCGGTGACGTTCGGGGAGGCCGCCGGGTACTCCACACCGAAGCCGGAGTCACCCGCGGAGGCGGTGATGACCACACCCGGGTGGTTGAAGTACTGGCTGTCCGCCTGGGCGTCGGTGGCGTCCTCGCCACCTCCGTAGCTGTTGGAGACGAACTTGGCGCCGGACTTGACGGCCTGGTTGACCGCCGCGCCGAGGTCGCTCATGTTCGCCGAGTTCGCCTCGACCAGCAGGATGTTGGCCTTGGGCGCGATGGCCGAGACCATGTCCAGGTCGAGCGAGATCTCGCCGGCCCAACCGGCGTCCGCGGTCGGGTAGTTGGTGCCGCCGTTCTGGTCGATCTTCTTGAAGCAGCCGTTGCCGCAGTCCGGCAGGCCGTACTGCTTGCGGTAGGCGGCCAGGTCCTGCGCGGCGTTGGGGTCGTCCTGGGCGTCGACGATGGCCACCGTCTGGCCCGCGCCGTCCCCGGTGAGGTTGTAGGCCTTGCGGAGGTCACCGGGGCCGAAGCCCTGCGGGGTGTCGTTGGCGCCCGCCACGTTGTGCTTGACGATGTCGGTGCGCACCAACGCGAGGCAGGCCATCATTCCGGGCTGGCTCGGCTGTGAACACATCCGCTTGACGTGCGGCTGGCTGGCGGCGGTCGACGTCGTGGACGCCGCGCCCGCCGGAGCGACGATCGCGTACGTACCGGCGACCAGCGCGCCCAGTGACGCCGCGGCGATGGCACCCTTGCGGAATCCGCGCTTACGCCTGTGCGCGGAGGGAGACGATATAGGCAATGAACGGCCCTCCCTGGGGGGATGGGGACAACGCGGAGGCCACCCAGGCGGGTGGACCGAACCGGACGCGGTCCCGGGAATCGCCACTCGCGTGTGCCGCTCCCTGACGCGATGGGGGCACGACAGGGGTGGGGGTAGCACATGGACGGCAGAGACAGGCATGCCCATGACATGCGAGAAAACTGCCACCCCGCCGAGTGGTGTCTGTTTCCAGGAAGCTAGCCGACCGACCAGCCCCACGACAAGGCCGCAATGGCCCCACGAGGCCCGCGAAACACCCATGTAACCAGGCCACGAGCCCTTCACGGAAGGGGTGTTCGAGATCCGTAATGGTTCGCCCGGGGCAGCGGCGGGCAACGGCGCGCCACCCGCGAGCCCTCGCCCCAACTGCGACTACCTGCGGTAATGCGCTCCCCAAGGGCTGGCAACGACTCACCCACCGGGCCGCATCTGACGCCCCGACACCTGCGGCGGGGTGCCCGCCGACTCCGCCGGGGAATTACGCAGGATTCCTCAAGAAATAATTTCGCCTACGCTCCGCCAAACCGACATTCACCCCGAACGGGGGATTGGCGGCAGAGCATCACAGACCGCCAGTAGCTACAGAAGTCCGGCGCGGGCCGCCTGGATACCGGCCTGGAACCGGGTCCGCGCGCCGAGGGCATCCATCACCTCGCGCACCCAGCGCTGGACGGTGCGCGGTGAGACCCCCAACTGGCGGGCGATGCTGTCGTCGGTGAACCCGGCCGACAGAAGCGTCAGAAGTTCACCCTTGCGGTCTCCCGCGCCGAGTGGCGGACCGCCCGCGTCCGGCACCCGCACCGCACGGTGCCAGTAGGCCTCGAACATCCCGCCCAGCGCGTCCAGCAGGGACGAGGCGCGGACCAGTACGGCGGCCTGCGCCTCGGAGCCGGTGGCCACCGGAAGCATCGCCCAGCGGTCGTCCACCATGGCCAGTTTGCAGGGGAGTTCCGGCAGCATCCGGGCCTCCTCCCCCGCCGCGACCACCTCGCGGATCTCAGCCAGTCGGCCGGGGGCGCTCACCGAGCCCGCCTCGTACACCGTGCGGATGCGCACCCCCCGGGCCAGCAGGGCGCGCTCGAGTTCGGTGTCGGTGGGCGAGATGTGCGGGGGTTTGTCGAACAACAGCAGATGCCGCCGCGCGCCGACCTGCATCTGCCGCCAGCGTTCGGCGATGGCGGCCTGGCCGGTGACCACCTCGACCAGGTCCGGGGCCTGGGGTTGCTGGGCCCGCCGGTAGGCCCGCATCAGTTCGCCCACCCGGCCGCGGGTGCGCAGCAGTTCCTCCTCCCGGCGTAGCAGCAGCGCCTCGACGGCGACGTCGGGCGCCGCCGCCGACCAGCGGGCCGGAGCGCCGTCGTGCCGGGTGACCAGGCCGTGCTGGACGAGCGCGGTCAGCAGTCGCTCGGCACGGTCGGTCGTGATGCCCAACTCCACCGCGAGACCGGCTGCCGTACAGTGCGGAGAGGCGAGGACACGTAGATAGGTGTTCTGTTCCGCTTCGGGAATGCCAAGGCCTTCGAGCAGACCGCCCGAGGCCGCGCGCATGGGCGCCGACCAGTGGGTTCCGCCTGACACCGTGTGGAAACCGGCTGGGAACACCCTGACCGCCCTTCGGTTCCGGGCGGGTGAAGCTCGACGAGCGGTACCCGCCACCGCCCGCTATTGTGTCATGTTCTCGCCATGGCGGGTTCCGGTTGGCGCCTGACTCTTGAGGGTTCACGCAGGCCACGCCCACGATGAACCCCGGTCAGACAGGCCCCCGAACATCGACTCCATCCCCCACAGGAGACCGGTACATGGGCACGAATGCAGGAACCAGACGCAACCGTTTCACCGGCAGAGCGGCAGCCGCGGGTCTGCTGCTCGCCGCCGCCGCTCTCGTCCCGGCCGGTGCCGGAACGTCAGCGGCCGCCGCCTCCACGGGCTTCGGCCCGCACGCGGGCCGCTTCCAGGACAGCAACTGGGGCGGCTACGTCGCCACCGGAAGCTTCAGCTCCGTCAGCGGCTCGTGGACCGAACCGCACGTCACCTGCAACAGCAGCAGCGACCTGTTCGCCCCCTGGGTCGGCCTGGACGGTTACGGCTCGCAGACCGTGGAGCAGACCGGTGTGCAGACCGACTGCTCCAGCGGCTCGCCGGTACTGTCCGCCTGGTACGAGATGTACCCCGCCGCCCCGGTGTACTGGAACGACCCGGTCTCCGAAGGAGACAGCATCACCGCCTCGGTGGTCTCCAACGGCGGCGGGAACTACACCCTGACGCTCACCGACAACACCAAGGGCTGGACCGAACACGTCGACCAGAACCTCGCCGCGGAGAACGTCAGCGCCGAGGCGGTCATCGAATCCCCCACCCAGAGCTATCCGTCCTTCAGCGAACTGGACTTCTCCGGTGTGACGGTGGACGGCCAGTCGTTCGACTCGACGAACCCGCAGTCGTTCACCAGCGGCGGCTACGCTCCGGGCCCGCTGTCCGGCGGCTCGTTCTCCATGACGCAAAGCGGCGGACTCGCCCGTACCCCGCACGCGCCCGCCAAACGGCCGAGCGTCATCCGCTACTGACGGGCGACCCGCGTTAGCGTGGAAGCACCAGGGGCGCCCGGACCGCGGTCGGTCCGGGCGCCCGGTCGGTCATACGGCGGGCGACACCCGGCCGGTGACC
Organism: Streptomyces sp. PLK1-5; assembly: GCA_037034305.1. Classification (GTDB taxonomy): domain Bacteria; phylum Actinomycetota; class Actinomycetes; order Streptomycetales; family Streptomycetaceae; genus Streptantibioticus_A. The sequence goes on along the minus strand of JBAGJY010000025.1, from coordinate 76,905 downwards.
TCGCCGAAGCCCACCCGCCTGCCGTCCGGACCCGGTGCCCAGGCGGTGACGGCGACCTCGTCGCCGTCCTCCAGGAAGGTCCGAGAGGCGCCGCCGGCCAGCCGTAGCGGATCGCGGCCGTTCCAGGTCTGCTCCAGCAGGCAGCCGCGCTCGTCGTCGCCCGGGCCGCTGACCGTGCCGGACGCGAACAGGTCACCGGTGCGCAGCGAGGCGCCGTTGACGGTCATGTGGGCCAGTTGCTGCGCCGCCGTCCAGTACATGGCGGCGAACGGCGGGCGGGACACCGTCTCCCCGTTCAGCGCCACCTCCAGCCGCAGGTCCAGGCCCCATCCCTCGGACTTGGCGTCGTCCAGGTAGGGCAGCAGCGGGGTGTCCCTGGCCGGGGGCGCCACCCGGGCGGCCTCCAGCGCGTCCAGCGGCACGATCCACGGCGACACCGAGGTGGCGAAGGACTTGCCGAGGAACGGGCCCAGCGGCACGTACTCCCAGGCCTGGATGTCGCGCGCCGACCAGTCGTTGACCAGGCAGACGCCGAAGACGTGGTCCGCGAGTGCGTCCAGTGCCACCCGCTCCCCCTGCCGGGACGGTGTGCCGACCACGAAGCCGACCTCGGCCTCGTAGTCCAGCCGCGCCGACGGGCCGAAGACCGGCTGCGGATCGTTCGGTGTCCTGCGCTGGCCGGTGGGTCGGACCACGTCGGTGCCCGAGACGACCACCGTTCCGGCCCGCCCGTGGTAACCGATGGGCAGGTGCTTCCAGTTCGGTGTGAGGGCGTCGCCGTCCGGGCGGAAGATCCGGCCGACGGTGGTGGCGTGGTGCTCACTGGCGTAGAAGTCGACATAGTCGGCGACCTCGAACGGCAGCCGGAGTACGACCGAGTCGAGCGGGTGCAGCAGCGGTTCGACGGTGCTGCGGTGCGCGGGCTCGGTCAGCCAGGCGGTCAGCGCGCCACGCACCCGACGCCACACCGGTCGGCCGGCGGCCATCAGCGGGTTGAGCACGGGCTGGGAGAGGAGTTGCGCGTCCTGCGAGCCGAGCGCGCGGGCGGCGGCGCCCGCGTCGAGCACATGGTCGCCGATCCGCACGCCGATCCGCGCGGAGCCGGGGGCATCGGCGGTGGTGAAGACCCCGTACGGGAGATTGTGCGGGCCGAACGGGCCGCTTTCGGCCGCATCCAGCGGGCTGACTTCGGGCATCTGTGGTGCCTCGCCTTCCACGTCGCGGGTGAACGCGGAGGTAAGGCTACGGCCTGGCGGGCCGCGACGGGGGTGCGGGGGTCGGGCGTCTCACGGCGCTCCACCGGCTGGGTCTCGGCCGTCCGGGTGCGGTCGGCCGCGGTGCGCGGCGGTTCGGCGCCATGCGGGTGAGGATGTGCGCGCCGCGGGCGCCTACCAGCGGCGCAGGGCCATCAACCGGCGCCGCACGTCCACCCGTTGCTGCCGCAGGCGCGGCTGGCGCTCCCGCGGAGTCTCGGGGGACGGATCGGTGTCAGGGGCGGAGCGGTCGGCGTCCTGGCTCGCGTTCATCGCTGGCGCATCCTCAAACCGGTCGGAGCGGGTGATGGACATCAGGACGCCCACCCCACGGCTATGGTTCCCCGCTCGGGCGCCCCGGCACCAACAACGCCGCGAGGGCCGCCGTGGTCACGGCCGTGCCCCGGCGCCCGCCGGAACGGGCGCCGGGGCACGGCGCGCGGTCAGTCCGCGGTGACCGGCGCGTACTTGTACCCGACCCGCCGGACGGTCACGATGCCCGCCCGGTGCTCGGATCCGAGCTTGCGGCGCAGCCGGGCGATGTGTACGTCCACCGTGCGCCCGTCACCGACGTGGCCGTAGCCCCAGACGGTGTTGACCAGCTGGTCGCGGGTGTGCACCCGGTGCGGATGGGCCACCAGGTGCGCCAGCAGCTCGAACTCCAGGTACGTCAGGTCCAGCTGGCGGCCGTCTATGCTCGCCGTCCGGCGCTCGTGGTCGATGCGGATCGGGTCGTCGGATCCGGTGGGCTCGGCCGCCACCACCGGCGCGGCCTGGTCGGCGGGGACCAGGACCAGGTAGCCGACCATCGGCGGCTGTCCGGGGACGGCGGGCAGGGAGTGCCCGGGGGCGGGCATCCAGGTGGCGCCCGGTGGCAGGAAGTCCGGCGCCGGGATGACCTCGTCGGGCCGTACCGCGCGCAGCCGCTGGCGGGCCGGGACGGGAGCGGGCAGGGTCTGGGAGACGTTCGGCATGGTGTGTCGGCTCTTTCGCGCGAAGGGACGTGGGGGACGTCGTGCGCGGGGCCGGGCCGTACCGACGGCGATGGCCGTTGCGGTCAGCCGTGGACGCGGGCCCGCGCGCGGGTCGCGCGGCAACACAGGCGGTCGAAGTGGTGCGCCTGCCGAGACGGCCAGAACGGCTCAAGGTCACTGCGCCCCGTCGCGGTCTCGTTCAAGCTGGCCATGGCCCCATTGAACCAGAAAGTCCGCGCCCCTCGCGCGAATTGATGCGGTGCGCATCTTTCCGGCCGGAGATCCGGCCGGTGAACGCGGTTCGCATGCGGAGGGCGGATATCCGTCACACCTCGATCGTCTCTTTGATCCGGGCGTGACCTGGCAGCACTCGCTCCGCGAGTGCGGTCCCTCGCGGACCGGCCATCGGCGAACCAGCCGGAGCCGCTGGCGGCGGGGCGCTCCTGAAGGCCCCCAAGCACCAAAGGCTCCGGCAGACGCGGTGCGCCTGCCCTCAACTGCCGTGCGGGAAGAGGAGGTTCGGGCGCCGCACGGGGGAAGCGGCGCCCGACACCAGAAGCATAGCGGACCGATGCCCGATACATCTACTCCCGTTCGAACGGCGTTGGCGCAGCCGCTCGCCGCTCACCGGATCGGCATCCCCGAGATCGTCCGGGCGATCACCAGGCGCTGGATCTCGCTGGTGCCCTCGAAGATCGTGTAGATGGCGGCGTCACGGTGCATGCGCTCCACCGGGTACTCACGCGTGAAGCCGTTGCCGCCGAGGATCTGCATGGCCTGGGCGGTCACCCACTTCGCGGTCTCGCCCGCGTGGAGCTTGGACATCGAGCCCTCGGCGGCGGTGAACGGCCTGCCCGCGACGGCCATCCAGGAGGCGCGCCAGACCAGCAGGCGGGCGGCGTCGATCCGGGTGCGCATGTCGGCGAGGGTGAAGGCCACGCCCTGGTTGTCGATGATGGGGCGGCCGAACTGGACCCGGGTCTTGGCGTAGTCGAGGGCGACCTCGTACGCGGCGCGGGCGATGCCGACCGCCTGGGCGCCGACCGCGGGGCGGGAGGCCTCGAAGGTGGCCATGGCCGCGTTCTTGATCCGGTCGCCTCCGGTGCGCTGGTTCTCCCTGGCGCGGGCCAGTCGTTCGTCGAGCTTCTCCTTGCCGCCGAGCAGGCAGGAGCCGGGGACGCGTACCCCGTCCAGCACGACCTCGGCGGTGTGCGAGGCGCGGATGCCGTGCTTCTTGAACTTCTGTCCCTGGGAGAGTCCGGGGGTGCCGGGCGGGACGATGAACGACGCCTGGCCGCGGGCGCCGAGTTCGGGATCGACCACGGCGACGACCACATGGACGTTGGCGATGCCGCCGTTGGTGGCCCAGGTCTTGGTGCCGTTCAGCACCCACTCGTCCCTGGCCTCGTCGTAGACCGCGCGGGTCCGCATGGCGGAGACGTCCGATCCGGCGTCGGGCTCGGAGGAGCAGAAGGCGGCGACCTTCACGTCGTCGGCGGTGCCGAACATCTGCGGCACCCAGGTGCCGATCTGCTCCTCGGTGCCGTTGGCGAGCACGCCGACCGCGGCCAGCGTGGTGCCGACGATGGACAGCCCGATCCCCGCGTCACCCCAGAACAGCTCCTCCATGGCGACCGGGATACCGAGCCCGGTGGGGTCGAAGAACGCCTGGGCGTAGAAGTCCATGGAGTACAGGCCGATCTTGGCGGCCTCCTGGATCACCGGCCAGGGGGTCTCCTCGCGCTCGTCCCACTCGGCGGCGGCCGGGCGCATCACATCGGCGGCGAAGCCGTGCACCCAGTCACGGACGCCCTTCTGGTCGTCGTTGAGCTCCAGCGCGAAGTCGCCCATCGTTTCCCCTCCACCTGCTTGTTACTTGCGGTAACGCGAAGTGTGTTACCAGCCGGTAAGGATGTCAACCGCCCTCCCGCCCAGCTCCGCGCCCGGGTCCGCCGGTGGCCCGGCCGCCGGGCGTTGCGGCGTTCACCGGAAAATGCAGTACGTTGCGCACAGCGCGAGAATCGAACGGGCGGGGAGGCTCGATGCAGACCAGCCAGCGACTGGACCAGCAGCAGGCGACAGAGAACAGGCGCCGGGAGCTGCTCGAAGCCGCGGACCGGGTCGTGCTGCGCGACGGGCCCGAGGCGTCCATGAACGCCATCGCCGCCGAGGCGGGGATCACCAAGCCCATCCTGTACCGGCACTTCGGCGACAAGAGCGGCCTGTACCGCGCGCTCGCCAAGCGCCACACCGACGCGCTGCTGGACACCCTGCGGGCGGCGCTGGACTCCCGCACCGCCCGCCGCGACCGGGTCGAGGCCACCTTGGACGCGTACCTGGCGGCAATCGAGGCACGCCCTCAGGTGTACCGCTTCCTGATGCATCCCACCGAGGACGCGGACGCCGAGAAGGACTTCGACACCAGGCGCTACTCCGCGCCGCTACTGCGCCGCCTCGGCGAGGAGTTGGCGAAGATCATCGCCGACCGGCTCGACCTCGGCCCCAACGGCGAGGAACTGGCCCGGGTGTGGGGGCATGGCATAGTCGGCATGATGCACGGGGCCGGTGACTGGTGGCTCGCCGAACGCCCCTGTGAGCGCGGCCAGTTGGTGGCTCATCTGGCCGACCTGCTGTGGGGCCGCCTCGCGGCGGCGGCCGACGTACCCGGGGGCCCCGGGTTCTGACCCCAGAGCCCCGGTACCAGGGTGCGGCCGGTCCCCCGGCCGCCGGACCACACCGTGGCGCCCGCTCACCGGCGCGGCGCGACTCGCCCGGGAAGCCCGCTGACCGCTGGCGCCTGTGCCGGAAGTCTCGTCGTCTGCCCGAAGGGCGGCCTCCGCGGTGCCCGGCACCGGCCCTAACGCGCCCAGGGCGCGCGGCGGGCGGCGCGCAGGGCACGGCGGCGGCGCAGACCGGTGAGCCGGTCGATGAACAACTCGCCGCCGAGATGGTCGCATTCGTGTTGCAGGCAGCGGGCGAAGAACCCGGTGCCCACCACCCGCACCGGCTCACCGCGCGGGTCGAAGCCCTCCACCACGGCGTGGTCGAAGCGCGGGGTGGTCGCGGTGACACCGGGCAGCGACAGACAGCCCTCGGTTCCGGCGACCACCACGCCGTCCGCCTCCGTAAGCCGCGGATTGACCACCGCGCCGAGGTGGCGGCGCTCCTCGTCGTCGGGGCAGTCGTAGACGAACACCCGCGCCGCAACGCCGATTTGCGGCGCGGCCAGCCCCACTCCGTCGGCGGCGTACATCGTGGCGAACATGTCCTCGACCAGCCGCGCCAGTTCCGCGCCGAAGTCGGTGACCTCGGCCGCAGCCGAGCGCAGCACCTGGTCACCGAGCAGCCTCATCGGCCGCACGGTTCCTGAGCTGCCGGGGATCGCGCGGGGTCTCATGGCGGCAAGGCTACGTTGCCGCACACCCGTCGCAGCCGTTCGGGGCGGGCGCCGGAATCCAGGGATCCGGCCACGCGAGCCCAGGCCGGGCCGCCGGAAGGCCTCCGTTGCGACGGCGGGCACGGGCTCCGCGCGAGCCAACCGGCCGCAACCCACCCCCAACGGCTCAGAACCCCAACCGCCGCCCCGAACCAGGGCATTTCACCGGCTGGTGGGCGGCCCGAAACCCCGACAGCGCCCCCCGGCGGATCCCGTCCCCGGTCGGCGGGCCCATGGCGCGGTGCGGGGCGGCGCCGAGGAGTCGATAGGCTGATCCGCGACCGAAGCCTCCCGCCCCGGCGGACCGGCGCGGCCCGCGCGGGCATCCCGGCCGCGGTGCGGCACCGGTGGACGCGCCGCGCCACCCCCATCCAGGCGGTGGTGGGCGACGCACCCGGAGGCCCGGTGTCGAACGCGAGGAGGATCGAAAGACGATGGCAGGCAACTCGGAGCCGCTGTCGCCGCGGGCGAAGCTGGCCGTGACGGCGGGCAAGGCCGCGGCGGCGGTGTCGCGCGCCGCGGGCCGCGGCAGCGGATCGGTGATCGGCGGCCGGGTGGCCCTCAAGCTCGACCCCGAGCTGCTGGGTCGGCTCGCCGGGCACCTGGACGTGGTCCTGGTGTCGGCCACCAACGGCAAGACCACCACCACCCGCCTGATCGCCGAGGCGCTGCGGGCGGCCGGTCCCGTCGTGTCCAACGCACTCGGCGCCAACATGCCCGCCGGTATCACCTCCGCCCTGGCGGGCGGCTCGGAGGCTCGGTACGGCGTGATCGAGGTCGACGAGAAGTACCTGGCGGGCGTGGCCCGCGATGTGTCGCCGAAGGCCATCGCGCTGCTGAACCTCTCCCGTGACCAGCTCGACCGCGCGGGCGAGACCCGGATGCTCGCCGAGAAGTGGCGCGAGGGCCTGGCGGGTATCGAGGCGATCGTGATCGCCAACGCCGACGACCCGCTGGTGGCCTGGGCCGCGTCCTCCTGCCCGACCGTGGTGTGGGTCGCCGCGGGCCAGGAGTGGAAGGACGACGCCTGGTCCTGCCCGTCCTGCGGCGGTGTGCTCCAGCGCCACACCGAGGACTGGTTCTGCGGCGAGTGCGGATTCCGCCGCCCGCAGGCCACCTGGGCGCTGTCCGGCGACTACGTGCTCGCCCCGGACGGGGTGGCCTGGCCGATCCAGTTGCAGCTGCCCGGCCGGGCCAACAAGGCGAACGCGGCCACCTCGGCCGCCGTCGCCGCGGTCTTCGGCGTGGCCCCCAAGATCGCGCTGGAGCGGATGTACGCCGTGCAGGCGGTCGCCGGACGGTACGACGTGGTCTCGTACCTCGGCCGTGACCTGCGGCTGCTGCTGGCGAAGAACCCGGCGGGGTGGTTGGAGACCTTCTCGCTGATCGACGGCCCGCCCGCCCCGGTGCTGCTGTCGGTGAACGCGCGCAGCGCGGACGGCACCGACACCTCGTGGCTGTGGGACGTCGACTACACCCGGCTGGCCGGGCACCCGATCTTCGTGGTCGGCGACCGCAAGCTGGACCTCGCGGTCCGCCTCGAAGTGGCCGGGCTGCAGTTCCGGGTCTGCGCCGACGTGGACGAGGCGGTGCGCTCGGCGCCCCCCGGCAAGATCGAGGTCATCGCCAACTACACGGCGTTCCAGGATCTGCGCCGCGCGGTGGGCAACTGACCTGCCTGCCAGGACTGAGACAGAAGGATTGCGAGCATGAGCGACACCAGCCTGCGCCTGGTATGGGTCTACCCCGACCTGCTGAGCACCTACGGTGACCAGGGCAACGTCCTGGTGGTGGAGCGCCGCGCCCAGCAGCGGCACATCCCCGTCACCCGTATCGACGTACGCTCCGACCAGCCCATCCCCACCTCGGGCGACATCTACCTGATCGGCGGCGGTGAGGACCGTCCGCAGCGGCTGGCCGCCGAGCGGCTGCGCCGGGACGGCGGGCTGAACCGTGCGGTGGGCAACGGCGCCATCGTCTTCTCGGTCTGCGCGGGCTACCAGATCCTGGGCACCGAGTTCATCAACGACCTCGGCCGCCCCGAGCCGGGCCTGGGCATCCTCGATGTGCGCAGCGTGCGCAACGAGGGCGCCCGGCACGTCGGCGACATCATGGGCGACATCGACGAGCGGCTCGGCCTGCCGCCGCTGACCGGCTTCGAGAACCACCAGGGCAACACCGTCGTCGGCCCCAGCGCGCGTCCGTTCGCCCGGCTGCGCTTCGGAAGCGGCAACGGCATCGGCGACGGCACCGAGGGCGCCTGGTGCGACACGGTCTTCGGCACCTACGCGCACGGCCCGGTGATGGCCCGCAACCCGCAGATCGCCGACATGCTGCTGAAGTTGGCGCTGGACGTGCACGCGCTGCCGCCGGTCGACGAGCAGTGGTACGAGGCGCTGCGCGCGGAGCGGATCGCCGCCGCGACGCAGGCGTCGGCCTGAGCCGCCACACGGAGCGCGGGGTTCCGTCATTCGGACGAAACCGGCGCGACGGACCGATGTTCCCCCCGTCCGGATAGGCTGGCGGGGTCCTTCCGGACGACGGGGTCCGGTCGCCGGTTGACTTGCAGGTGCAGGAGTAGCGAGAGCAATGCGTATTGGTGTGCTGACCAGCGGCGGCGACTGCCCCGGACTGAACGCCGTCATCCGGTCCGTGGTGCACCGCGCCGTGGCCGACCACGGTGACGAGGTCATCGGCTTCCACGACGGGTGGAAGGGTCTTTTGGAGTGCGACTACCGCAAGCTGGATCTGGACGCGGTCGGTGGCATCCTCGCTCGCGGTGGCACCATCCTCGGCTCGTCCCGGGTGCAGCCCGCGCACCTGCGTGACGGTGTCGAGCGGGCCAGGGGCCATGTCAGGGACCTCGGTCTGGACGCGATCATCCCGATCGGCGGTGAGGGCACCTTGAAGGCGGCCCGGCTGCTGTCGGACGCGGGGCTGCCCATCGTGGGCGTTCCGAAGACCATCGACAACGACATCGCCTCGACCGACGTCACCTTCGGCTTCGACACCGCGGTGATGGTGGCGACCGAGGCGCTGGACCGGCTGAAGACCACCGCCGAGTCCCACCAACGGGTGCTGATCGTCGAGGTGATGGGCCGCCACACCGGCTGGATCGCGCTGCACTCGGGCATGGCGGCCGGTGCGCACGCGATCGTGGTCCCGGAGCGGCCGTTCGACATCGAGGAGCTGACCGAACTGGTCGGCAAGCGGTTCGCGGCGGGCAAGAAGTTCGCGATCGTGGTGGTCTCCGAGGGCGCCAAGCCGCGCGAGGGCTCGATGCCCTTCGAGACCGGCGGCACCGACATCTACGGGCACGAGCGGTTCGCCGGAGTGGCGCGGCAGTTGTCGGTCGAGTTGGAGCAGCGGCTCGGCAAGGAGGCGCGTCCGGTGATCCTCGGCCATGTGCAGCGCGGCGGTACGCCCACCGCCTACGACCGGGTGCTGGCCACCCGGTTCGGCTGGCACGCGGTGGAGGCGGCGCACAACGGCGACTTCGGGATGATGACGGCGCTGCGCGGCACCGACATCGTGCTGGTTCCGCTGGCCGAGGCGGTCGACCATCTCAAGACCGTGCCCGCCGAGCGGTACACCGAGGCCGAGTGCGTGCTGTGACGGCACGATTCGGATGAGCCTTCAACGAGCCGCCCCCGCCCGAAGCCTCGGGAGGGGGCGGCTCTAGTCTGGTGCGGGCGCACCGGTCGAATCGGTTGCAAAGGGGCGCCCTGCGCGAGGTGCGACAGGAGAGTTGCGGATGGATCACAGCGGGCACGGCATGTCGGGCATGCACGGCATGCACATGGACATGCATATGCCGCCGTTCACGCTGGCCCGGGGCCTGCAGTTCGGCGGGGACCCGTTCTTCCTGTTCGGCTGTCTGCTGGTGCTCGCCTCGTACGGCTGGGGCGTGGTGCGGCTGCGCAGACGCGGCGACGAGTGGCCGGTGACGCGCACGGTGGCGTTCACGGCGGGCGTGCTGACCGTGGGCGTGACGATGTGCACCAAGCTGAACGACTACGGCATGGTCATGTTCAGCGTGCACATGGTGCAGCACATGATCGTCAGCATGCTCTCCCCCATCCTGCTGCTGCTCGGCGCGCCGGTGACGCTGACGCTGCGGGCCCTGCCCACCGCGGGGCGGGGCCGCAAGGGGCCGCGGGAACTGCTGGTGGCGCTGCTGCACAGCCGCTACATGCGGGTCATCACGCACCCCGCGTTCACCATCCCGCTGTTCATCGCGAGCCTGTACGCGCTGTACTTCACCCCGCTGTTCGACTTCCTGATGGGCAGCAAGGTCGGGCACATCGCGATGATGGTGCACTTCCTGGCGGTGGGTCTGGTGTTCTTCTGGCCGATCATGGGCGTGGACCCGGGGCCGCACCGGCCGGGGTACGTGATGCGCATCCTGGAACTGTTCATGGGGATGCCGTTCCACGCGTTCTTCGGCATCGCGCTGATGATGGCCAGCCAGCCGATGATCAAGACGTTCGAGCATCCGCCCGCCTCGCTCGGTGTGGACCCGCTCTCCGACATGCACGCGGGCGGTGCGATCGCCTGGGCGTTCAGCGAGATCCCCTCGGTGCTGGTGCTGATCGCGCTGGTCATGCAGTGGTACCTCTCCGAGCAGCGGCAGTCCCGGCGCAAGGACCGGGCGGCCGACCGGGACGGCGACCAGGAACTGGTGGCGTACAACGCCTATCTGGCCTCGCTCCAGGGACGTGGTCGCTGAGCGCGCGCGTTTCACGTCGTCGTCGCCCCGTAGCGGTAGGGACCGCTGCGGGGCGACGATGGTTTGTGGAGGTGGCTGGGGCGATGCCGGGTTCCGCGAAGGCGATGACGGTGTGCACGTTGGTGGTGCTGGTGCTGGTCACCGCGTACACCGTGGCGCTGGGCAGCAACGGGTGGCTGTGGTTCGGCTGGGTGGTGCTGGGGCTGCTGACCGCGGGCGCCGCGCTGACCCGGCGGACCTGAGGAGGCGTCCGCAGTGTTCTACTACGTTTTGAAGTACGTGGTGCTCGGGCCGCTGCTGAAGCTGCTGTTCCGGCCGCGGATCGAGGGGTTGGAGAACATTCCCGACGAGGGCCCGGCGATCGTCGCGGGCAATCACCTGTCCTTCTCCGACCACTTCCTGATGCCCGCGGTGCTGCCGCGCCGGATCACCTTTCTCGCCAAACAGGAGTACTTCACCGGCCCGGGCCTGAAGGGCGCGCTGATCGCCTCGTTCTTCCGCAGCGCGGGCCAGATCCCGGTGGACCGCACCGGCGGCAAGGCGGCGCACCCGGCCGTCGAGGAGGCGCTCGCGGTACTGGACCGCGGTGAGCTGATGGGCGTCTACCCCGAGGGCACCCGCTCGCACGACGGACGGCTCTACAAGGGCCGCACCGGGGTGGCGGTGATGGCGCTCCAGGCGCATGCGCCGGTGGTGCCGTGCGCGATGATCGGCACCTTCGAGGTGCAGCCGCCGGGACGGCTGCTGCCGAGGATCCGCCGGGTGACGATACGGTTCGGCAGGCCGCTGGACTTCTCCCGCTTCGAAGGGCTGGAGCACGACCGGTACGTGCTGCGCTCGATCGTCGACGAGATCATGTACGCGATCATGGACCTGTCCGGTCAGGAGTACGTCGACCGCTACGCGCCCGATGTCAAGGCCGAGTTGGAGCACAGCGGTTCCACGCACCACCTGCGCAGGCCCGCGTAGGGCCACCGGATCGCCCACCGCGAACGGCGGTTGCCGCATGCCGTCCCCGCCACGACTGGAGGCGTGTTCGCGATCGGGGCGACGGGGCGGAAGGTGCGCCTGGTCGCGTCCTGCGCCCCCGCCCGGTCAGCCGAAGTCGCCCAGGAGCCGTTCGAGGCCGCGCCAGGGCCATTTGAATCCGCCGCGCATCACCCGTACATGGCCGAACACCGAGCGCCCGGTGATCCGGACGACGGGGCCGTCCTCGTCCTGCGGTCCCTTGCCGCCGGGCAGTGAGCGCTTGCCGAACAGGGCGGTGCCGGTGTCGTAGACCCGCGCGTTGTCCGGCACCAGGATCTCGATCTTGCCGCCGAACGAGTTCGCCTCGATGACCACCTCGCGCCGGGTGAAGACGGCGTGCCGAAGGTCGATGACGGCGGCGCCGAAGGTGGAGCGGACCTCGGTGTGCGGCGCCACCGGCCACTGTCCGCCCCGGCGGATCTTGCTGAACACCGCCGTGACCGGCGCGGCGTCGAGGTGGGCCGCGGGCGCCGGTTCGCTGGCGGGCTCCGGCAGATCCCGGGTGAGCGGGGCGAGTTCGCCGACGGTACGGGAGGCGTACACCGCCTCCAGCCGCTCGGCGTGCTCCTCGGGCGCCAACCGCCCGGTGGCCAGCGCGTCCGCGAGGACGGCGGCCACCCGGTCGCGCTCATCGTCGGAGGCGCGCAGATCGCGTGCGGCGCCGGGCAGCTTGGCCGGTCGGGCGGGTTCCGGGGCAGGTACGGGAGCCGGTGCGGACATCAGGTGATCCTCTTCCACGGCGTGCGCGGACTACGACGAGACTCACGCTATATCGCGATAGCTGCCGCTGGCAACACCGCGTCACGCACCGGGCGCTCCCCGGAAGACGACACCGCCGCGCTCCCGTTCAGGAGCGCGGCGGCATCCCCAACCGTCGCCGGGCAGGCGTCACTTGGCGGTGGGCACCGGTGCGGCGTGCGGGTCGCAGACCACGTCGTGGCCGTCGAGTCGCCCGGACACGAAGTAAGCGGTCACCCGGTCGTTGACGCACGGGTTCACCAAGCCCGTCACACCGTGCGAGCCCGCGCCCCGCTCAGTGATCATCTCCGACCCGGCCAGCCTTCGGTGCAGCTCCACCCCGCCGGAGTACGGGGTCGCCGCGTCACGCGTGCTCTGCACGATCAGCACGCCCGGCAGCCCCTGGCGCGAGCGGACGTCGACCGGGTCGTGCTGCGGCTGACTCCAGGTGGCGCACGGCAGGTTCATCCACGCGTTGGGCCACGTCATGAACGGGTACCTGGCGTTGAGCGCGGTGTTGTCCCGGTCCCACCGGTTCCAACTGGTGGGCCAGTGCGCGTCGTTGCACTCCACGGCGGTGTAGACGGCGTTCTCGTTCTCCGCCGCCACCGCGTTGGCGTTGTCCGGGCCCGCCGCCTTCACCAGCGGCTTGGCGTCACCGGCGACGTACTTGCTCCATGCGTCGGCGACGATCGGCCAGTACTGGTCGAAGTAGGGGGCGTTCTGGAAGAAGGCGATCAGCTCGGCCGGGCCGACCACACCGCCGATCGGCTGGCGCTTGGCGCCGGCCCGCAGCTTCAGCCACTGCCGCTGGACCGTGGCGCGGGTGCCGCCGAGGTGGTACACGGAGTCGTAGCGGGCGACCCAGTTCTCGAAGTCCTTCCACCGGCCCTCGAAGGCCACGTCCTGGTTCAGGTTGTCCTGGTACCAGATGTCCTTCGGGTCGGGATTGACGACGCTGTCGACCAGCAGGCGGCGCACATGGGTCGGGAACAGCGTCGCGTAGACCGCGCCCAGGTAGGTGCCGTACGAGACACCGAGGTAGTTGAGCTTCCTGTCGCCCAGCGCGGCCCGGATGACGTCCAGGTCGCGGGCGGTGTCGGGCGTCGCCATGTGACGCAGCAGCGCGCCGCCGCGCCGTGCGCAGCCGTCCGCGTACTCCTTGGCGAGCTTGCGCTGCGCCAGTTTGTCCGCCGCGTCCGTCGGTACCGGGTCGGCCTTGGGCGCCTTGGCGAACTCGCGCGGGTCCTCGCAGCTGATCGGGGCGGAGTGGCCGACACCGCGCGGGTCGAAGCCTACAAAGTCGTACGCCTCGGCCATCTTGGTCCACAGCGGGTTCCCGGTGGTGACCCGGGTCGGGAACTTCATCCCGGAGCCACCTGGTCCGCCCGGGTTGTACACCAGCGAGCCCTGCCGTCGCGCCGGGGTGCCGGTGCTGCGGACCCGGTCGACCGCGAGCCTGATGGACGGCCCGTCCGGCTTCGCGTAGTCGATGGGAACCGTCACATACCCGCACTGGACGGGGGACTTGAGCCCCCATGCGCTCGGGCAGCCGGTCCAGTGGACACCGGCCTTCGCGGCGCGTTCGGCCGCGACGCCCACCCCGCGCGCCTCGGCACTCACTCCATGGGCGGCACCGCCCGGCGCACGGTCCCCGGCGGTGGCCGCGGGAGCCGCCGCCAAGGTGCCCGCGAGCAGGGCGCCGGTGGCGCCGAGCACAGCAACGCGTTTCAAGGAACTTCCCCTCTCTGCTGGAGTGCCGCTGACAGCGGCATCGATCAAGCAGTCCCGAGAGGATCCTGGCTTTCGGTCACAGGAGCGGCACAGGTGTTCCCTAGGTTTCTTTACCATTTCGTAAGACTGGCCTGTGGGTTGGCCCTCCGCCATCTGAGCGCCGCCGCCAGGCGTAGCCCGGTCAGTGGCTCCGGCTACCCCGCCGGGCGCGCCGCCGCGTGGCCCGCGTCCAGCAGCTGGCGTGCGGTCAGCGCGTCCTGGGCCAGCGCGGTGACCAGCACGGCGGGCCCGGCGAGCGGAGTGAGCACCGCCGCCCCCTCGGCGGGGTCCGACGGCAGTGCGGCGGCGGCCGGTGCGTGCGCCTCGAACGCCGGGTCCACGACGAGGAGTTGGCCCATCGCCCGGTACCGGTCGAGCACCGCGGGCCCCGACCAGCCGGGCACCCCGGGCCCAAGGACGACCTCCTGGTCCAGCAGCGTCCGACCGCCCCGGCGTACGGTCAGCCTGCTCGCCAGCCGCCCCGGCCGCTCCCCCGCCCGGCCCAGCACCAGCTCCTCACGCAGCACCAGCCGGGCCTCCGGCGCCAGCTCCACCCGGGTGGTCATCGCCAGATCGCTTCCGGCCGCCGCGATCAACGGCTCCGGCAGCCAGCGCAGTTCTCCGCCCGCTTCCACCGTCAGCCGCACGTCGTACCCGGCGCGCGCCCCGTCCCGCCCCGGCAGTGAGACCGTTGCCGCCGCCGAGCCGACCGCCAGCCGGGCCCCGGGCCGCACCAGGGCCTGAAGCGAGAGGTGGTCGCCGCCCAGCGGCGCGCTCATCGCCCCCACCACCGTGACCTGGGCGGCGTCCGGTCGGGCCGACCGGGTGCGGCGCAGCGCCAGCGGCCCCGAACCGTCGAGCACCGGCAGCGCCGTGCCGCCGCGGCCGTCCGGCTCGGCGACGATCCGTGCGGCGGCGCGCACCCCGCGGTCAGCGGCGGACGGCGGCGCGACGGTGGTCACGCCGCCGCCGCGGTCCACCCGGCGAGCCGCTCGCGGACCCAGCCGATCACCGGGGCGATCCCGTCCGGTTCGGTCAACGCCGTGAAGGCGACCGGAAGTTCGCCCCGCTGGTCCTTGGCGTCCCGTGCCATCACGTCCAGGTCGGCACCGACCAGCGGCGCCAGGTCGGTCTTGTTGACCACGAGGAGATCGGCGGTGCGGACCCCCGGGCCGCCCTTGCGCGGGACCTTGTCGCCGCCCGCCACGTCGATCACGAAGATCTGGGCGTCCACCAGCCCCTTGGAGAAGGTGGCCGTGAGGTTGTCGCCCCCGGACTCGACGAGCACCAGGTCCAGCGGGCCGACGCTCTCCTCCAGGTCCTCCACGGCTTCGAGGTTGGCGGAGATGTCGTCCCGGATGGCGGTGTGCGGGCAGGCGCCGGTCTCCACCGCGGTGATCCGCTCGGGCGGGAGAACGGCGTTGCGCAGCAGGAACTCGGCGTCCTCGCGGGTGTAGATGTCGTTGGTGACCACGGCGATGGACACCTCCTCGCGCAGCCGGCGGCAGATCGCGGCGACCGTCGCGGTCTTCCCGGAACCCACCGGCCCGCCCAGGCCGATCCGCAGCGCCCTGCGGGTGCCGTCGGGTCGGGTGGCCGGGCTGCTGTGGCTGTGGCGCTGCGGGTAGGTCTGCGGGTGTTCCAGGTGCATGGTCGGCTCCGGGCGGTCGGGTACGGGGACGGGCTAGGAGGCGAAGAGGCGCACCGGCCAGGCGGCGTGCTGTTCCGCGGCGATCTCCAGCAGGGGCGCGCAGGAGGCCGGTAGCGCGTCGGTATCGCCGTCGAGCGCCGACTCGGCGGCCCGCAGGGCGTGTTGGGCCGTGCGGTCGAGTTCGGGTGCGAGTCGGGCGAGCACGGCGGTGGCGTCGAACGGATCGAGGCTGAGCAGCCGCACGGCCGCCGTCGCCGGTCCGCTCACCGACTCGTACGCCGCCGCGTGGGCCGCGTCCAGCGGCCCGAGTCCGGCCGCGGCGGCGGCCAGTCCGAGGACCACCGGCTGGTGGGCGCCGCGCGGTCGGGCCGCCGCCAGCGCGTCGAGCGCGGGCGACGGCCAGCAGGCGCGCGCCGCCCGCATCATCTGGCGGCCGAGCTTGCGGGCGGTGCGCCGCAGCGCGGGCGAGGGAGTACGGGCGTCGGCCGCCTCGTCCAGCAGCAGCGGGTCCGCGCCCGCCGCCGCGGCGGCGGCCAGTGCGGCGGCCACCAGCCCGGCGGTGACCAGCCGTCCCCGGCAGAACGCCTCCAGGGACGCCGCGTCGTGCACCCGTCCGGCCGCCACCGCTGCCTCGGCGCCCGCGGAGTGGGCGTGTCCGCCCGCCGGGAAGCGGCCGTCGGCGAGGACCAGCAGCGCGGCGCGGGCCGCGGGGGTGGTCGTGGTGGTCGTCATGCCGTGTCCTCGCCCCTCAGAACAGGAAGTAGCGCTGGGCCATCGGCAGTTGGGCGGCCGGTGCCGGGTCGATGGCCTCCCCGTCGATGCGCACCGTGAAGGAGTCCGGGTCGACCTCCACCCGCGGCATCGCGTCGTTCTCCCGCATGTCGGCCTTGGTGACAGACCGGGTGCTGGTGATGGCGGCGAACCGCTTGCCGAGGTGCAGCCGGTCGGCGAGCCCGGCGTCGAGCGCCGAGGGGGACACGAAGTTGACCGAGTTGCCGCCCGGCGCGCGGCCCGTCGCACCGAACATCGGCCGCGGCAGCAGCGGTTGCGGGGTCGGGATGGAGGCGTTGGCGTCGCCCATCTGCGCGTACGCGATCTGCCCGCCCTTGACGACCAGTTGCGGCTTGACGCCGAAGAACGCGGGCTCCCACAGCACGAGGTCGGCGAGCTTGCCCTCCTCGATCGAGCCGATCTCACCGTCGAGGCCCTGGGCGACGGCGGGGTTGATGGTGTACTTGGCGACATAGCGACGAGCCCGGTGGTTGTCCGCCCGGCCGTCGCCCGGCAGGGCGCCGCGGCGCTCCTTCATCACGTGGGCGGTCTGCCAGGTGCGCAGCACGACCTCGCCGATCCGCCCCATCGCCTGTGAGTCCGAGGAGATGATGGAGATCGCGCCGAGGTCGTGCAGTACGTCCTCGGCGGCGATGGTGGACGGCCGGATGCGGGACTCGGCGAAGGCGAGGTCCTCGGGCACCGCCGGGTTGAGGTGGTGGCAGACCATCAGCATGTCGAGGTGTTCCTCAACGGTGTTGACGGTGTGCGGGCGGGTCGGATTGGTCGAGGACGGCAGGACGTTCGGCCGGGAGACCACCGTGATGATGTCCGGTGCGTGTCCGCCGCCAGCGCCTTCGGTGTGGTAGGCGTGGATGCCCCGTCCGGCGATGGCGGCCAGGGTGTCCTCCACGAACCCGGCCTCGTTCAAGGTGTCGGTGTGGATGGCGAGTTGGGCGCCGCTCGCCTCGCAGACCGTGAGGCAGGCGTCGATGGCGGCGGGGGTGGCGCCCCAGTCCTCGTGCACCTTGAAGCCGATGACTCCGGCGCGCAGCTGGTCGTGCATCGACTCGGCGCTGACCGTGTTGCCCTTGCCCAGCAGGCCGATGTTGACCGGCGAGGAGTCCAGCGCCTGGAACATCCGCTCAAGATGCCAGGCGCCCGGGGTGATGGTGGTGGCCTTGCTGCCCTCGGCCGGGCCGGTGCCGCCGCCGACCAGGGTGGTCACTCCGGAAGAGAGCGCCTCGTCGACCAACTGCGGGCAGATGAAGTGGACATGCGCGTCGATGGCGCCCGCGGTGATGATCCTGCCGTTGCCGGCGATGATCTCGGTCTCCGGTCCGATGACCAGTCGGGGATGGACACCGTCCATGGTCTCGGGGTTACCGGCCTTGCCGATGGCGGACACACGTCCGTCACGGATGCCGATGTCGGCCTTGACGATCCCCCAGTGGTCCAGGATCACCGCACCGGTGATCACGGTGTCCGGCGCGCCCTGTGCCCGGGTGACCCTGGACTGCCCCATCGACTCGCGGATCACCTTGCCGCCGCCGAAGACCGCCTCGTCACCGCAGTTGCCGGGGCCGCCGGACAGGTCGCGCTCGATCTCGATCAGCAGGTCGGTGTCGGCGAGCCGGATGCGGTCACCGGTGGTGGGACCGAAGAGGTCGGCGTATCCGGCGCGGTCGAGCCGTACCGTCCGGTGGACGAAGTCAGTCATCCAGCGCCCCCGCGGTCTGTCCGCGCAGCCCCGCGACGATCCGGGCACCCGCGATCGGCACCAGCGCGACCTCGACCGGAATGCCGGGCTCGAAGCGTACGGCGGTGCCCGCGGCGATGCCCAGGCGCAGCCCGTGTGCGGCGACGCGGTCGAAGCGCAGTGCGGGATTGGCCTCGGCGAAGTGGTAGTGCGAGCCGACCTGCACGGGCCGGTCGCCGGTGTTGAGCACGGTGAGCCGGGTGAGCGGTCTGCCCTCGTTGAGGATCACCGGCTCGTCGGCGAGGAGCAACTCTCCTGGGATCATGAAGTGGACTGTCCCGTCAGCCGGTTCAGACGATCGGGTGGTGGACGGTGACCAGTTTGGTGCCGTCCGGGAAGGTGGCCTCGACCTGCACCGAGTGCAGCATCTCCGGGACGCCGTCCATCACCTCGTCCCGGGTGAGCACCTTGCGGCCGGACGCCATCAGTTCGGCGACCGTGTCACCGTCCCTGGCGCCTTCCAGGACGTGCGAGGTGATCAGCGCGACGGCCTCGGGGTGGTTGAGCTTCAGCCCGCGTGCCCGCCGCTTGTGGGCCACGTCGGCAGCGACATGGATCAGCAGCCGCTCCTGCTCATGTGGAGTCAGTTGCACGCGCACACCTCATAGTTCACCTGGTGACCGGCCGGAGCACAGGGCGCGGACGCCCCTGGCGGGGAGCGGCGCCGCCCGCACTGTACTCCCGGCGAAGTCGCGCTTGACCTGCCGGTTCCCAGGATTTTGCAGGGTGGTTACGCCGTGGGTTCGGCGCTGTTTCCGCCGCGTTAAGGACGCTGTGCGCCGCTCTCGCGGGCGGTCAGGTGGCGTCCTGGCATGGTGCGGTCGGGTCAACGTGCTGGGCGGCGATGCCGAAGCGGCGGCGTTCGCCGGTGGCGGACGCGCCGGGCACCTGGGTGGAGACGGTACTGATCACCCGCTCCTGGCCCTGCTGCTCGTCCTCTTCGAGACGTCGCAGGTCAGCGGCGGACACCAGGGCGACGAGGGGCTTGCCGTGCCGGGTCAGGACAACCCGTTCACCGCCGTAGACCACCCGGTTGACCAGTTCCGCGAGTTCGGCCCGGGCTTGTGTCACCGGTACTTCGTGCGCCATGCTCCCCATCATAACTGGATGTACGTCCTGTACATTTTTTACAGATGAACCACCCCTGCGCGTGGCGGGGTGGTCAGCGGCGCCTTACGCCATGGAGGTATGGAGCATGATCCGGCCGGCCGCCCGACATGTCCTTCCGGAGTTCACCGAACGCACCACCCAGGGCCTGCGCACCATGGACCCGTACTCCAAGCTGCTCTCCGAACGGGTGGTCTTCCTCGGCGCACCCATCGACGACACCTCGGCGAACGATGTGATGGTGCAGTTGCTGCACCTTGAACACAGCGCTCCGGAACAGGACATCCAGCTCTACGTCAACTCGCCCGGTGGATCGTTCACCGCGATGTCGGCGGTCTACGACACCCTGCGGTTCATCTCCTGCGACATCCAGACGGTGTGCCTGGGCCAGGCGGGTTCCGCCGCGGCCGTGCTGCTGGCCGCGGGCACCCCGGGCAAGCGGATGGCGCTGCCGGGCGCGCGGGTGGTGCTGGAGCAGCCGGGCATCCCGGAGCCGGTCCGCGGCCAGCCGTCGGACCTGGAGATCCAGGCCGACGAGGTGCGGCGGCAACGGGAGTTGACGGAGCGATGGCTGGCCAAGCACACCGGCCAGCCGCTGGAACGGGTACATCTCGACCTGGAACGCGCCACCGTCCTGGACGGCCCCGCCACCGTGGCGTACGGCCTGGTGGACCACCTCACCCACAGCCGCAAGACGGCCCTGCCGTTCAGGGAGCGCTGAGCGCCCGGTGCTCCCCGAACTTCCACGGCTGCCCGCACTCACCCAGGCGGAGGGCGTGCTGGTGGACCGCTACCTTGAGACGGTCGACCTGCTGGGCCGGATCAACCCGGCCCGCTGCACGGACACGTACCGCGCCCTGCGCGCCGCCCAGGCCCTGGTGGGCACCGCGAACGCGCTGCGCGAGGCGCTGGAGCTGATGCACGAGCGCGGTGAGCGCGAAGTGCACAGCGCGACCCTGCTGCGGGCGCTGCGGGTACTGGACGGCGAGCGGCGCTCCCGGCTACCGGCGATCCCCGCCGCACCACTCTGACGGGCTACTCCCGACCGTCGTCCGCAAAGCGCCGACAACGGCCTGTTTCAGCCGCTTCCGGACTTCCGAAAGCCCGAACGGAGCATCTTCCGGTCGGATTTGGTGTTGTTCATGGGTAATGATCCCTGCGACGACAAGCCCCCGCCACAGCGACGGGGCGGTCCAGGCGGACGCCGAGTCCTGCCGCCGCCTGGATGCCGAGTCGACACCACAACGGCAGGAGCGGAGGACCCAAGCAGTGCGGGGTCGTTCCGGAAGGTGACGGCCCCTAGGGGTGAAGCCGCCACGGCGGCCGGGCAACTTCGCCAGCCCGAACCCGACAGGCCATCCTTCGTAGGCGGACGACGAAGGGGTGCCCCATGAGTGCGCCGATAGTTCCGTCCGTTCTGTTCTCCCGCGCCGCCGCGACCGTGGCACTGACCACCGCCGCACTGGCCGCAACCCTCGTGGCCCCGGGACTCTCGCAACAGGCGAGCGCCAACCCCGTGTCCATCCGGGCCATGAAGATCGCCGCCTCCAAGCAGGGCGCCCCCTACCGGTGGGGTGCCACGGGCCCGTACAGCTTCGACTGCTCGGGTCTGACCTCCTACGCCTTCCGCAAGGCGGGGCGCAGACTGCCGAGGACCGCGGCGGCCCAGTACTACCGGACCCGCCACATCCCCGCCAGCGCCCGCCGCCCGGGCGACCTGGTCTTCTTCCACTACGGAGGTTACGTCTACCACGTCGGCTTCTACGCGGGGCACAACAGGATCTGGCACGCCCCCAGGACCGGCGCCAGAGTGCGCCTGGAAAGGATCTGGTCCCGCCACGTCTGGTACGGACGGGTGCGCTGACCCGGTGGCCCGGGGACCGTAGCGGTCCCCGGGCCACCGGTCGCCTTCCAGGCTCTCAACCGGCCACGCGGTCAAGGCCCCAGCCGACCGCGGACCTCCAACCCTCCCCGTTACGGGAGGGGTTCGCACTGCCGATCCCGTAACTCGCCCCGGTCGCCGGACAGTACCGGCCACGGCAGCGCGATCCACACGGTCTTGCCGCCCTCCGGCCGCGGGGCCACGGACAGTCGGCCGCCGGACTCCGCGGTGAGGTAGCGGATGATGGACATGCCCCGTCCGTTGTCCTGCTGCACGGCCGCGGGAAGCCGTTGCGGCCAGCGCGGATGGCTGTCGCTGACGCCGATCCGCAACCGCTCGTCACGGTCGAGCAGCAGGTCGACGGTGAACGTCGGCGACTGGCCGAGGGTGTGCTGTACGGCGTTGGTCGCCAGCTCCGAGACGATCAGCCGCACCGTTTCGGCCGCGGGCGCGGTGTGCGGCAACCCCCACTCGCCAAGGACCCCGGTGACGTATCTGCGCGCCACCGTCACCGAGGCTGGATCGCTCGGCAGGGTGACGGATGCTTCCTGTTGATCTGCCATGGCGACGCTGTCCCTCTTCCGCCGGCTCGGGCTCCGATCGCGGACCGTCCGGGTCGGTGCCAGCCGTGGATATGTCAGTGGCACGACTACGGACAGTTGCTTTCTCAGAGTGCGATCCATGCTGCCGCCGACCCGGGTGATCCGCCAGGCACTGCTTTGCTCTGTCCCTCAAAGCAGTGAACTCTGCTGGGTAACAGCGCAGTAGAGGGTCACGGGCACACTCAGCGCGCGCCGTCCGGAGCGGTTTGGACGATCACCTCGCAGGCCTTCGCGATGTCACTGCCCGTCATGTCGGCGCGTGCGGACAGCCGTAGCCGCGAGATCCCGTCCGGCACGGACGGCGGACGGAAGCAACCGACCGCGACCCCCGCCGCCCGGCAGTTGGCCGCCCAGCGCACCGCGGCGTCCGGACCCGGCGCCCGTACCGACAGCACACAGGCGTCCGGCGCCGCCGAGTCGAGCCCGGCCGAGGTCAACCGCCGGTGCAGTTCCCGGGCGACGGCACGGGCGCGCGCCGCCCGGCCCGGCTCACCGCGCAGCAGACGCAGTGCGGCGAGCGCCCCGGCCGCGGCGGCCGGGGCGAGCCCGGTGTCGAAGATGAACGTCCGCGCGGAGTTGACCAGGTGTTCGATGACCCGCGCCGGACCGAGCACCGCGCCGCCCTGGCTGCCCAGCGACTTGGACAGGGTGACCGTGCACACCACCGCGGGCGCGCCGGACAACCCCGCCCCGGCCGTCGCGCCCCGGCCTCCGTCGCCCAGCACTCCGAGCCCGTGCGCGTCGTCGACCAGCAGCGCCGAGCCCGACTCGGCGCACACCGCGGCCAGTTCGGGCAGCAAGGCGGCGTCGCCGTCGACCGAGAAGACCGAGTCGGTGACGGCCAGCGCGCAATCGCCGTGCCCGTCGAGCGCCTTGCGGAACCCCTCCGGTTCGCGGTGCGGTACGACGACGGTCTCGGCGCGCGCCAGACGGCAGCCGTCGATCAGCGAGGCGTGGTTGGCGGCGTCGGAGACGATCAGCGACCCCGGCGGGGTGAGCGCGGTGACCGCGGCGAGGTTGGCGGCGTAGCCGGTGGCGAAGACCAGGGCCGCCTCGAAGCCGCAGAACGCGGCGAGTTCCGCCTCCAGTTCGGCGTGCAGCTCGGTGCTTCCGGTGACCAGCCGCGACCCGGTGGAGCCCGCGCCCCACCGCACCGCGGCCCGCGCCGCGGCGTCGGTGACCTCGGGGTGCCGGGCCAGCCCCAGGTAGTCGTTGCTGGCCAGGTCGAGCAGTGGCGAGTCGGCGGGCCGGGGGCGCAGCGTGCGGACCAGCCCGGCGCGGCGGCGCACCTCGGCGCGGGCGTCGATCCAGTCGAACGGGTCTCGGGTCATGTTCGTCCAGTCGTCCAAGTGTTCGGGCGGGGCGTACGGGGTCGCAACGGGTTCGCCTGCAACCTAGCGGGACCGTGGCGCGCGTCGTGGTGTGGCGATACACACATGTTGTCGGGCCGGTGTTGTGTGGTTTGCCATTGGCCCTTGGTGGCTCGCTGGGCGAGGATCATCGCCATGGACCTGCTGAACACGCTGGTGGACAAGGGGCTGCGGCGAGAACTGCCGACCCGCGAGGAGGCGCTGGCCGTACTGGCCACCTCCGACGATCAACTGCTCGACGTGGTGGCCGCGGCCGGAAAGGTCCGCCGCCACTGGTTCGGACGCCGGGTGAAGCTCAACTACCTGGTCAACCTCAAGTCGGGGCTGTGTCCCGAGGACTGCTCGTACTGCTCCCAGCGCCTGGGTTCCAAGGCCGAGATCCTGAAGTACACCTGGCTCAAGCCGGACGAGGCCGCGGACGCGGCGGGCGCCGGGATCGCGGGAGGCGCCAAGCGGGTCTGCCTGGTGGCCAGCGGGCGCGGGCCGACCGACCGGGACGTGGAGCGGGTCTCCAGGACCATCGAGGCCATCAAGGGCGAGCACCAGGACGTGGAGGTGTGCGCCTGCCTCGGGCTGCTGTCGCAGGGGCAGGCCGAGCGGCTGCGCGCGGCCGGAGCGGACGCCTATAACCACAACCTCAACACCTCCGAGGCCACCTACGGCGACATCTGCACCACGCACGAGTTCTCCGACCGGGTGGACACGGTCCGGCAGGCGCAGGCGGCGGGCCTGTCGGCGTGCTCCGGACTCATCGCCGGAATGGGCGAATCGGACACCGATCTGGTGGACGTGGTCTTCGCGCTGCGCGAAATGGACCCGGACTCCGTTCCGGTGAACTTCCTCATCCCGTTCGAGGGCACTCCGCTGGCGCAGAAGTGGTCGCTGACCCCGCAGCGCTGTCTGCGCATCCTGGCGATGGTCCGCTTCCTCTGCCCGGACGTGGAGGTACGGCTGGCGGGCGGCCGGGAGATCCATCTGCGCACGCTCCAGCCGCTGGCGCTGCACCTGGTCAACTCCATCTTCCTGGGCGACTACCTGACCAGCGAGGGCCAGGCGGGCCAGGCCGACCTGGAGATGATCGCGGACGCGGGCTTCGAGGTGGAGGGCACCGACACCACCACGCTGCCCGAGCACCGGCGCGACGCCTCGGTCTGCGGCTCGCACGACGGATGCGGTTCGCACGAGAGCGCCTGCGGCCCGTGCGGTGCGGAACCGGAACCGGTGGTGGAGGCCGCCGGGGCCGCCCGTAGCGGTCTGGTCGCGGTGCGCCGCCGGGGCGCGGGCACGGACCTGCCACCCAATGCCTGAGCCGCTCGCCACGCGCGAACTGCTGGACCTCGACCGGGAGCACGTCTGGCACCCGTACGGCCCGATGCCCGGACGTGCGCAGCCGCTCCTGGTCGAGTCGGCCAGCGGGGTACGGCTGCGGGTCGTCGATCCGGTGGGCGGGGCCGCCGAGTTGGTGGACGGGATGTCCTCGTGGTGGTCGGCCATCCACGGCTACAACCACCCGGTGCTCAACGAGGCGGTGCGCGGGCAGCTGGACCGGATGAGCCATGTGATGTTCGGCGGCCTCACCCATGAGCCCGCCGTCCGGCTCGCCGCCCGGCTGGTGGAGATCACCCCGGAGCCGCTGCGCCATGTCTTCCTCGCCGACTCCGGCTCGGTGTCGGTAGAGGTCGCGGTCAAGATGTGCCTTCAGTACTGGCGGTCACGCGGACGGCCGGGCAAGCGGCGGCTGTTGACCTGGCGCGGCGGGTACCACGGCGACACCTGGCAGCCGATGTCGGTGTGCGATCCGGACGGCGGCATGCACCACCTGTGGTCCGGTGTGCTGTCCCAGCAGGTCTTCGCCGACCCACCGCCCGGCGGCTTCGACGACCCGGCGGACCCGCGGTACGCGGCGCACCTGCGGGAACTGGTCGCGCGGCACGCGGACGAACTGGCCGCGGTGATCGTCGAACCCGTGGTGCAGGGGGCCGGTGGGATGCGCTTCCACTCCCCCGAGTACCTGCGGGTGCTGCGCGAGTTGTGCGACGAGCACGACGTGCTGCTGGTGCTGGACGAGATCGCCACCGGCTTCGGGCGCACCGGCGCGCTGTTCGCGGCCGACCACGCGGGGATCTCACCCGATGTGATGTGCCTGGGCAAGGCGCTGACCGGCGGCTATCTGACGATGGCGGCGACGCTGTGCAGCACGCGGGTCGCCGAGGGGATCTCGCGGGGCGAGGTGCCGGTGCTCGCGCACGGTCCCACGTTCATGGGCAACCCGCTGGCGGCGGCCGTCGCGGGCGCCTCCATCGACCTGCTGCTCGGCCAGGACTGGGCACTGGAGGTCAAGCGGATCGAGGCGGGGCTTCGCCGGGGCCTGGCGGACGCCACGGCGATCGCCGGAGTACGGGACGTACGCGTGCTCGGCGCGATCGGTGTGGTGCAGCTCGACCACGAGGTGGACGTGGCGGCGGCCACCCGGGCCGCGGTCGGCAACGGCGTGTGGCTGCGGCCGTTCCGCGACCTGCTGTACACGATGCCGCCGTACGTCACCGGGGACGAGGACGTGGCACGGATCTGCGCGGCGGTGCTGGCCGCGGCGCGGGAGGGTTGAGGAAGCGGCATGGGTACGGTGATCGTCGTCACGGGGACGGGCACGGAGATCGGCAAGACGGTGGTGACGGCGGCTGTGGCCGCCACCGCCGTGTCGCTGGGCCGCACCGTCGCCGTGCTGAAACCGGCACAGACCGGTGTGGCGGCGGACGAGGCCGGGGACGCGGCCGAGGTGGCCCGGCTGGCCGGAGAGGTGACGACCGCCGAACTCGCCCGCTATCCCGAGCCGTTGGCGCCGGGCACCGCGGCCCGGCGGGCCGGACTGCCCACGCTGGATCCCGAGGAGGTGGCGGACGCCGCGCGGAAGCTGGCCATCGACCACGATCTGGTGCTGGTGGAGGGCGCGGGCGGGCTGCTGGTCCGCTTCGACGAGCGGGGCACGACGCTGGCGGACGCCGCGCAGCTGCTGGACGCCCAGGTGCTGTTGGTCGCGGCGGCCGGTCTCGGCACCCTGAACATGACCGAGCTGACCGCGCGGGAGCTGCGCCACCGGCGGCTGGGCTGCCTCGGTGTGGTGGTGGGCAGTTGGCCCCGGGAGCCGGACCTGGCGGCACGGTGCAACCTCGCCGACCTCCCTGAGGTGGCGGGCGCGCCGCTGCTGGGCGCGGTGCCGCACGGTGCGGGCGCCCTGCCGCCCGCCGACTTCCGCCGGGCGGCGGCCGGTTGGCTGGCGCCCGCACTCGGTGGGCACTGGGACGCGAAGGCGTTCAGCGCTCGCGTGGGGGGCTGACCGGCTGCAAACTGGATGGCGTCGGCCCGGCGCGCGAGGAGGGCAACGCCATGAGCGCACTGACGCGGGCTCCGCGGGAGGCGGTACACCATCCGTTCTTCGCCCGGTTCTACGCCCGTTGGGCGGTGATCGCCGAGGAGCGGCTGGAGTTGGCACGGCACCGCCAGGAGCTGCTGGCCGGACTGTCCGGCCGGGTCATCGAGATCGGCGCCGGGTCGGGGCTGAACTTCCGGCACTATCCGACGGCGGTCAGCGAGGTGGTGGCGATCGAGCCCGAGCGGCTGCTTCGGCGCGCGGCGGCCGACGCCGCCTCGCGGGTGGAGGTGCCGGTGGACGTCGTCCCCGCCGCGGCGGAGGCGCTGCCGGTCAAGAGCGAGGCGTTCGACGCCGCGGTGGCCTGCCTGGTGCTGTGCTCGGTGCGTGATCAGCGCCGTGCGCTGGCGGAGTTGAGACGGGTGGTGAGACCGGGCGGCGAGCTGCGGCTGTTCGAGCATGTGCGGTCCACGGACCGGGGCATGGCGGCCACGCAGTGGGCGGTGGACCACACGTTCTGGCCCCTGCTGTTCGGCGGCTGCCACACGGGGCGCGACACGCTGGCCCAGGTGACCGCCGCAGGGTTCCAGCCCTGCACGGTGCGCCGCCTGAAGGTGCCCGACGGGCCGATCCCCTTCCCCAGCACGCCACATGTGCTGTGTGTCGCACGCCGAACTCAGGGGGACACCGCCTGAGCAGGCCGGGCCAGGCCCGCTGCGCTTCAGCGGCGCCCTGAGGGGGCGCGGGGAACCGCACGACCAGCCACAGCGGCGCCGCGGATGATCGACGCACATCGCCGCACCGCACTCCCGGCAGACGCTCAGTGCTCCGATCCCCCGGTCCAGCCGCGCAGTTCGTCGGTGATGCGTTCCAGGTCGGCCGTGCCGTCCTTCACCAGCCGGGCCAGATCCCGTACCTGCTCCGGTGAGGTGACCACCTTCATGCCACAGGCGACCAGGTACGCGTAGGCCACCGCACAGGCGAACATCACGTTGGAGCGCTCCAGGGCGGGAACGTGCACCAGCAACTGCAGCAGCGCGGCGGCGCGTTGCCGCGGGTCGGGGTAGACGGGCGTGCCGAATATCTCCGCCTGGTGGCGGGCGACCGCGGCGAGTAGCGCTCCCCAGTCGGTGACCTGAGGATCACCTGGAGTGTTGCGCTCGGCGACCATCAACAGCCAGGCGAGGTCGATGCGCAGGGTCACGCCAGCGTACGCCCCGAGCCGGAGCCGCCGTTCAACTCGTCGTCGACGGGCAGGGCGTTGGCCCGCGTGCCTTCGCGTTCTCGTCCGAACTCCTCGGCGAACACCGCTTCGTACTGCTTCATGAAGTCGGCGGCGGCCTCCACGAACGTCCGGCCGTTCTCGCCCTGGTCGGCGCGGACCAGTTCCTCGATGTAGCGGTTGACGCTGATGCCGCGCTGCGAGGCGCGGTTCTTGGCGGTCTCCGCGGTGCTCTCGTCGACCCGCACGTTCAGCTGTGTCTTGGCCATACCCCAAAGCTAGCGCTCACCCGCTAGCACCGGCAAGTCCCGCCATGTCGACCAGGAGCCGGGTGTACGGGTCGTCGCGGCCGCGTATCACCCGCGGCACCGCCATGAGCACGGCGGTCACCTCACACCAGCGCCGCACCCGCTCCGCGGCGAGCCCCGGCACCAGCTCGGCGAGCCGCCGTGCGCGCTCCTCGACCACGGCTCGCGTGCTGGCACCGGACAGCGCCCAGTCGATGGCGTCGAAGTCGGGATCGCCGACCGCCGGACGCGGGTCGATCGCCACCAGGCCGCGCGCCGGACCGGCGTCCAGGACATTGCCCGGATGCAGGTCGCCGTGCACGACGGTGTTCGCTCCGGCGTCCGCCAGCCGGAGGGCGGCGCGACGGCACCGCTCGACCACCGGCCGTCCGAGGGCGCTTCCCGGCGGTGCGGCGGCCAGCCGCCTGAGGGTGAGGTCGAAGAGGAACTCGACCCGCTCGGCGAGCGACGGCAGACCGCCACCCCGACCGGGAGGATGACCGCGGATCGCGGTCAACAGCCCCGCCACGTCGGCCAGTCGGCGCTCCGTCGCCTCTCGGAGCGGGGGCGCCGGGCGACCGTCGGGACCCTCGACCGCCGCGAGCAGCAAGGCCCCCTCCCGCGGGGCCGCGGCGAGCAGCCGCGGTGTGCGGCCGCCGTCCCGCCACAGCCGCAGCGCCTCCGCCTCCTGCGCGGCGACCGTCGGATCCGGTGTCAGCTTGAGGTACGCCCGGCCGCCGTCCGGCCGGGCACAGACGATCACGCGCGAGGTGCCGCCGCCCAACTGCCCGGCGGGCCTGAGCCGCCAGCGTTCCGCCAGCGCCGCCACCCGCGCGGGCAACCCGTCGCACCAGGCTTCGACCCCCGGCCCGAACCGCACCCCCAAGGCCGCACGCGCCTCCCGCGGCACCGCCATGTCCATGGCTCCCCCTCTCGTCGCGCCGCACTGCCCTACATGTGTACCGTGGGGCACCGACAACGGCCGTACGACGGCGAGTTGACGCCGTGGCGGAGGTAATCCACTGGCCCGTCCACCACGGCGCTGCTTGGCTGGGGGCATGACCGATCTTCGACCGCATGGTGTGCACAGCGGTGTGCGGATACGCACCGCGGTGCCCGGCGACCTCGACGGGCTGCTCGCCTTCTGGCGGCTCGCGGCGGAGGGCACGAGCATCAGCGACGACCCGGCCGGGGTCGCCCGGCTCATCGAGCGCGACGCGGACGCGGTGCTGCTCGCGGAACGCGACGGGGCACTGGTCGGCACGGTGATCGCCGGATTCGATGGCTGGCGGTGCCATCTGTACCGGCTCGCCGTGCACCCGGACGCCCGGCGCCAGGGCATCGCCGGGGCGCTGCTCGCCGCGGCGGAGCGCCGCTTCACCGCGCTCGGCGGGCGACGCGGCGACGCCATGGTGCTGGACCGCAACGAGCGGGCGCACCAGGCCTGGCGGGCCGCGGGATACGCGCCTGAGCCCCAGTGGAGCCGCTGGACGAAGCCGCTCACGCCGTAACCGTGCTTTGCCTGCGCTTTACCATGGAGCTCCGCCGCCGCTGGCGCGTTTGAGCCAGCCGGCGGCCCGACCGAAAGGTGTGAGCGCCCCCATGGGCGAGCCTCGCCGCCGTGGCATCGAACTTCACCCGCACGGCCAACGCCGCGCGCCGCGCGCGGTACGGGCCGATCATGGAACGGAGGTGTCGCGATGACCGAAGTGCTCCTGCTGGTCCTGGCCCTGGCGCTGGTGCTGGCCTGCGGTGTCTTCGTGGCCGCCGAGTTCTCGCTCACCACGGTCGAGCGCGCGGAGCTGGAGCGGGCGGCGGCACGGGGAGAACGCGGCGCCGACAGCGCCCGCAAGGCCGCCCGCGCGTTGACCTTCCAGCTCTCCGGGGCGCAGCTCGGCATCACGGTCACCGGGCTGGTCATCGGCATGATCGCCAAGCCGTCCATCGGCAGGCTGCTGTCCGGCCCGCTGAGGGCGGTGGGGCTCGGCTCCGCGGCCGACAGCGTGGCCGTCGTGCTGGGCACCGCGCTGTCCACCGTCGTCCTGATGGTGGTGGGCGAGCTGATCCCCAAGAACTGGGCGATCTCCCGTCCGCTTCCGGTGGCCAAGGCGGTGGCCACCCCGCAGCGCGCCTTCAGCGCCACGTTCCGGCCGCTGATCAGGCATCTGAACAGTACGGCCAACCACGTACTGCGGGCCTTCGGCATCGAACCGGCGGAAGCGCTGGTCTCCACCCGCAGCCGCCAGGAACTGCAGGCCCTCGCCAAGCACTCCGCCGAACAGGGCGCCCTGGAGGCGGACACCGCCGAACTGTTCGTCCGCACACTCGGGCTGCCGGACCTGACCGCGGAGAACGTCATGACCCCCCGGGTGCAGGTGACCGCGCTCGACGCCCGCGCCAGCGCCGCGGACGTCGCCAACGCCACCCGCGCCACCGGGCTGTCCCGCTTCCCGGTCTACCGGGACAGCCTGGACTCCGTGGTGGGCGTGGCGCACATCAAGGACGCGCTGGCCGTACCGGCCGAAGAGCGCCACCGGCGCCCGGTGACCGAGCTGATGAGGGAACCCCTGCTGGTCCCCGAGTCGCTGCCGGTCGACCGGCTGCTGGACCGGCTCTCCGGCGAGCGCACCATGGCCGTGGTCATCGACGAGTACGGCGGCACCGCGGGCGTGGCGACCTTGGAGGACATCATCGAGGAGGTGGTGGGCGAGGTCCGCGACGAACACGATCCGCACGAGACCCCCGATCTGGTACTGGTCGGTCAGAACGCCTCGGCACACCCGCTGTACGACGCCGACGGCGCCACCCGCACCGACCAGTTGCAGCAGATCGGGCTGCACGTGCCGGAGGGCCCGTACGAGACCCTGGCGGGCCTGGTCGCCCAGCGGCTCGGCCGGATCCCGCGTGCGGGCGACACCGTCGAGGAGTCGGGCTGGCTGCTCGAGGTCACCGAGGCGGCCGGACACCGCGCCGCCCGGCTGCGGCTGACAGCGCCCCCGGCGGACACCGACGAGGGCACCGGGGAGCACGGGGAGGCCAGGCGGTGATCGCGCTCCAACTGCTGCTCGGCGCGCTGACGTTGCTGGCGAACGCGTTCTTCGTGGGCGGCGAGTTCTCGCTGGTCTCGGTGCGCCGCAGCCAGATCGACCCGCTCGTCGAGAGCGGCGACCGCCGTGCGCGCGGCGTGCTGTGGGGCCTGGAGCACCTCTCCGCGCTGATGGCGACGGCCCAACTCGGCATCACCGTGTGCACGCTGGTGCTGGGCGCGGTCGCCGAACCGGCCTTCGCCCATTTGCTGGAGCCCGCCTTCCACGCGGCGAACGTGTCGACGAGCCTGGTGCACCCCACCTCGTTCGTGATCGCGCTGGCCGCCGCGACGTATCTGCACATGCTCATCGGCGAGATGGTGCCGAAGAACGTCGCGCTCGCTGACCCGGTCCGCGCGGCACTCGCCCTGGGCCCCCCGTTGGTCGCCCTCACCCGTGCGCTGCGCCCGGTGGTCCTCGGCGTCAACGCCCTGGCCAACGCCGGTCTGCGGCTGCTGCGGGTGGAGCCCAGGAACGAGGTGGCGGCGGCGTTCTCCGACGCGGAGCTGGCCAGCATGGTCACCGACGCCGGTCAGGCCGGGCTGCTGGACCGGCGCGCGGCCGAGCGGCTCCAGGACGCCCTGGAACTGGGACGTCGGCCGGTGGGCGAGGTGGTCCTTCCGGCGGACCGGGTGGTCCGCGCACCGCTGGGCACCACCGCGGAGGGCCTGGAGCGCCTCGCCGCCTCGACCGGCTTCTCCCGCTTCCCGGTCGTGGACGCCTCCGGCCGGGTGCTCGGCTATCTGCACGTCAAGGACGCGCTGGACGCCGAGCCGCGCAACGCCCCGTTCCCGGTGTCCGCGCTGCGCCCAATCACACGGGTCCGGGCCAGCACGCCGCTGGACGACGCGCTGACCGCGATGCGGGGCCGCCGGGCGCACCTGGCGGCGGTGGTGGACGACGCCGGGCGCACCGTCGGCCTGGTGACCATGGAGGACGTGCTGCGGGAACTGGTCGGGCGGGCGCCGCAGGAACTGCGGGCCGCGCCGGAGGCATAGCCGCCGGGCGGGTCGGGAGCGCGGAAGCGGTGGATCTCCACCCACGAGTCCACCCGTGGGTGGAGCCGCTCCACCCGGTCCCGGTGCGATCGTGAATCGGGGATCCCGTCGCGGGGGCGGGGTCCCGCAACGGTCGGAGGTGCCCTCATGCATCACGCGGTGAACGTCGCGCTGACCGCCACCATCTGGGTGTGGGTGGCGGCGGAGGCGGTGCTCCAGATTCGGCAACGACGCCGCAGCGAGGCCACCGAGCGCACGGAGCGGCTGAGCCTACTGCTCTTTCCGGTGCTGGTCGGTGGCGGCGTGGCGCTGGCGGGGCCGATCCGGCACGCCGTACCGGCACTGTCGTACTTCCCGCACGCGCTGACTGTTCGGACAGCGGTCCTGGTGGTGGCGTGGGTCGGAATAGCGATCAGGCTGTGGGCGATCGTCGCCCTCGGACGCTTCTTCCGCGGCACGGTGCACATACAGCAGGACCACCGCGTCGTCACCACAGGCCCGTACCGCTTCGTTCGGCACCCGGCGTACAGCGGCATGCTGCTGGCGGCGCTGGACCTCGCCCTGCTGACGGGCAACGCGGCGTCCTGGCTGGTCTTCACCGTCTGCTGCCTGGCCGCCCTGGGCTACCGCATACACGTCGAGGAGCGGATGCTGCTCGACGTGCTCGGCGAGGAGTACCGGTCGTACGCGGCCCGTACCCGCAGGCTCATACCCGGCGCCTGGTAGCGCCCACCGGCTCACGGCGGCGACCGGATAGGATCGCCGACGCCATGGAGATCGATGCCCAATACACCAGTTTCGCCGCCGTGGGTGACTCTTTCACGGAAGGCATGTCCGACGGCCTTCCGGACGGCACCTACCGCGGCTGGGCGGATCTGCTGGCGGCCCGGCTGGCCGCCCGCTCACCCGGCTTCCGCTACGCGAACCTGGCGGTGCGCGGAAAGCTCATCGGGCAGATAGTGGCGGAGCAGACCGGGCCCGCGGCGGCGATGGGCGCGGACCTGGTGACGCTGGTCGGCGGACTCAATGATGTGCTGCGGCCCAAGTGCGACGTCCAAG
This sequence comes from Streptomyces sp. PLK1-5, assembly GCA_037034305.1. Taxonomy (GTDB): domain Bacteria; phylum Actinomycetota; class Actinomycetes; order Streptomycetales; family Streptomycetaceae; genus Streptantibioticus_A. The sequence goes on along the minus strand of JBAGJY010000025.1, from coordinate 43,812 downwards.
CGGTCTGCGCACACCTCGAAGAAGCGGTGGTCAGTCTCTCCCCGACCTGTCGGCGACTGGTGCTGATGCGCAGTCCGGCCCGGCGAGGCCCGGTGATGGAGCGGATGCGGCCGCGTATGGAGCAGCTCTTCGACTTCATCGACGATTTGGCGGTTCGGCATCACGCGCTGGTGGTGGACCTGTTCTCCTCGCAGGCGCTGGGCGACCCCCGGATGTGGGCGGATGACCGGCTGCATCTGAACGCCGAAGGCCATCGGCGGGTGGCCGAGGCGGTGTGGCAGGCGCTGGGCCATGAGGCGGAGTCCGACTGGAACGCGCCGCTGCCCGCGTATCTGCCGCCAGGGTGGCTGGCGCGCCGCACGGCGGACGTCCGGTTCGCCCGTGAGCATCTGCTCCCGTGGATCGGCAGGCGGCTGACCAACCGTTCCTCGGGCGACGGCCGCCCGGCCAAGCGGCCCGAACTGCTGCCGTTCGAGGGCTGACGCTCCAAGGGCGCACCGGGAGGCGCCGCCGCAGCACCTCCCGACCGCGCAGTGGTAGCAACCTACAAACGGGACCACCGCGCTGGCCTGCGTGAACCGCCAGTAGAATCTGGTCACGTGACCGATAAGCCGCGCATCCCGAACGTCCTGGCCAGCCGCTACGCCTCGGCTGATCTGGCCACTTTGTGGTCCCCGCAGCAGAAGGTGATCCTTGAGCGCCGACTGTGGCTCGCCGTGCTGCGCGCTCAGCGCGACCTCGGGATCGAGGTGCCGGAGCAGGCGCTGGCGGACTACGAGCGGGTGCTGGAGCAGGTCGACCTGGACTCCATCGCCGAGCGGGAGAAGGTCACCCGGCACGATGTGAAGGCCCGCATCGAGGAGTTCAACGCCCTCGCCGGGCACGAGCATGTGCACAAGGGCATGACCTCGCGTGATCTGACCGAGAACGTCGAGCAGTTGCAGATCCGGCTGTCGCTGGAGCTGGTGCGCGACCGCACCGTCGCGGTGCTCGTCCGGCTGGGCAGGCTGGCCGCCGACCACGCCGAGTTGGTGATGGCGGGCCGTTCGCACAACGTGGCGGCGCAGACAACCACGCTCGGCAAGCGCTTCGCGACCGCCGCCGATGAACTGCTGGTCGCCTTCGGGCGGGTCGAGGAGCTGCTGGACCGCTACCCGCTGCGCGGCATCAAGGGCCCGGTCGGCACGGCTCAGGACATGCTCGACCTGCTGGGCGGGGACACCGCCAAGCTCGCCGAGTTGGAGACCCGGATCGCCGGGCACCTGGGCTTCTCGCGGGCCTTCACCTCGGTGGGCCAGGTCTATCCGCGCTCGCTGGACTACGAGGTGGTCTCCGCGCTGGTGCAGCTCGCCGCGGCGCCGTCCTCGCTGGCCAGGACGATCCGGCTGATGGCCGGGCACGAGCTGGTGACCGAGGGCTTCAAGCCCGGCCAGGTCGGCTCCTCGGCGATGCCGCACAAGATGAACACCCGCTCCTGCGAGCGCGTCAACGGCCTCGCGGTGATCCTGCGCGGCTACGCCTCGATGACCTCGGAGCTGGCGGGCGACCAGTGGAACGAGGGCGATGTGTCCTGTTCCGTGGTGCGCCGGGTGGCGCTGCCGGACGCGTTCTTCGCCTTCGACGGGCTGCTGGAGACGTTCTTGACGGTGCTGGACGAGTTCGGCGCCTTCCCCGCGGTCATCGCCCGGGAGCTGGACCGCTATCTGCCGTTCCTGGCCACCACCAAGGTGCTGATGGCCGCGGTACGCGCCGGGGTGGGGCGCGAGGTCGCCCATGAGGCGATCAAGGAGCACGCGGTGGCGACCGCCCTGGCGATGCGCGAGAAGGGCGCGGAGCGCAACGAGCTGCTCGACCGGCTGGCCGCTGATGAGCGAATTCCGCTGGACCGGGCCGGACTTGAGGCGCTGATGGCCGACCGGTTGTCCTTCACCGGCGCCGCTGCCGACCAGGTCGCCGAGGTGGTACGGCGCGTCGAGGAGGTCGCCGAGCGCCACCCGCAGGCCGCCTCGTACACCCCCGGGGCGATCCTCTGACCCCCGAGGAGCTGGCGGCCGCCCGCGACCGCACCGTGCCGGACGTGGTCGCGGACGGCCTGCGCGTACTTTTCTGCGGGATCAACCCCGGGTTGCTGACGGCTCACACCGGCCATCACTTCGCCCGCCCGGGCAACCGGTTCTGGCCCGCGCTGCACGTCTCCGGTTTCACGCCGCGCCAACTCCTGCCCGCCGAGCAGGACAGGCTGCTCGACTACGGCCTGGGCATCACGAACGTGGCGCCTCGCGCGACGGCCAGGGCCGACGAGTTGAGCGACGAGGAACTGCGCGAGGGCGGCCTGGCGCTCATCGCCAAGGTGCGCCGTCACCGGCCGCGCTGGCTGGCCGTGGCGGGCATCACCGCGTACCGCACGGCCTTCGGGGAGCGTACGGCCAGGATCGGCCCGCAGGAACGTGTCATAGGCGACACCCGGATCTGGGCGCTGCCCAACCCCAGCGGCCTGAACGCCCACTGGACACCGCGCACGATGGCCGAGGAGTTCGCACGGCTGCGGGCGGCGGCGGACGAGCGCTGACAGCCGCGCGGCCATCCGGCGAACGCGTGCCGGTCGTGGCCGGATCAGTACTGGTACGGACCAAGTTGGCGCCGTTCGCCGCATTGGGCCAAGCCGGGTACGATCCCGCAAAACGCGCACGCCCACCAAGGGTCCGGCCCGGCGGACATCCGACCGGGCGGGACCGCGACGCGGCCACGCTCGCGGTGGGGCCATGCGTACAGTCAGGGAGGCGGACGTTGGGGCGGTTGACCGGCGGGGACCCGTCCCTGCTGCGCAGAATCAATTCAGCAGTGGTCCTCCACACACTGCGTGGTGAGCGGCCCCGCACGCTCACCGAACTCGTCCACGCCACCGGTCTGTCCAGGCCGACCGTGGAGGGTGTGGTCGAGGGGCTGACTCAGGCCGGTCTGGTCGTGGAGGCGCCCGCCGACCCCGGTGACCCCCGCAAGCAGGGACGTCCGGCGCGCCGGTTCCGGTTCCATGCCGAGGCGGGCCATCTGCTGGGCGTCGAGATCGGGGTGCACCAGGTCCGGGTGGTGCTCGCCGACCTCAGCGGCCGGGTGCTGAACCGGCTGGCCAACGCCCTCGACGAGCTGAGCTCCGCCGACGAGCGGCTGGAGCGGGTACGCGGTGCCGTAGCAGATTCGCTGCGGGCCTCCGGGGTGGCGCGCAGCACCCTGTGGGCGGTGGGAGTGGGCAGTCCGGGCATCGTGGAGTCGGACGGCACCGTACGGCTGGGTACGGCGATGCCCGGATGGACCGGGCTGCCGCTGGGCGACCGGTTGCGCCGCTCGTTCCGCTGCCCGGTGCTGGTGGAGAACGACGCCAACGCCGCCGCCGTCGCGGAGCACTGGGCGGGCGCCGCGCAAGGCAGCGACGACATCGTCTTCGTGATGGCCGGGCTGAGTCCGGGCGCCGGTTCGCTGATCGGCGGGCGGCTGCACCGCGGCTTCGGCGGCGCGGCCGGTGAGATCGGCGCCCTGCACCTGCTGGGCCGGGAGGCGACCCCGGAGCGGTTGCTGTCCACCACGGGCACACCGCTGGACCCGTTGGACGAGCCCGCGGTGACCCGGGTGTTCACGCTCGCCCGGGACGGCGACCCACTGGCCCGCGAGGCGGTGGACCGCTTCCTGCGGCGGCTGGTGCACGACGTGGCGGCGCTGGTCCTCGCGCTGGACCCGGAACTCGTCGTTCTGGGCGGCTGGGCGGCCGGTCTCGACGGCGTACTGGAGCCGCTGCGCGAGGAGTTGGCCCGCTACTGCCTGCGCCCGCCGAAGGTGGCGTTGTCTTCACTGGGCGAGGAGGCGGTGGCCACCGGTGCGCTGCGGCTGGCGCTCGACCACGTCGAGGAGCAGCTGTTCGCGGTGGACCAGGCCGCCCCGGCGCGCCGGTGATCCCGCTCGCGACGTCCCGTCAGGAAGCCTGCCTGCGCCCGGCGTTGCTGTCCGCGCCGTGGTGGGTGATCTGCATGGTTCCGGCGTCACCGAAGGTCAGTCGGCAGGTGTCGGCCCGGTATGTCGCGACGGAGGCCGCGGCGACCCGCCCGGCGGCGAAGTAGCGGGTGGTGACGAGCAGCACCGGGGCTCCGGGCAGCCGCTCCAACTGCTTGGCGTCCTCCGCGCGGGCCGAGCCGAGTTCCACGGCGCGGTCCTCGCCCTCCAGCTCAAGCCGGTGCAGTTCGCGCAGCACGGCATGCGCGTGCGCCCCCGGAGTGAGCAGTTCCGGCAGCCCCGGGACGGAAGCCGGGGGTATGTACAGCAACTCGGTGGCGACCGGCTGAGCGTGCGTCATCCGTACCCGGCGGATGGTGTGCACCGGACGGTCCCCCTGCGCCGCCTCCCCGAGCAGCCGCGCCACGTTGGCCGGTGCGGGGGTCTCGGCGCAGTTCATGGCCCGCCAGGCGTCGTTGCCCTCGCCCGGCCAACTGCCCTGCGCGGGGCCGACACTGACTCCGATGCGCGGCGGCGCGACCGTGGTCCCGACGCCACGGCGCCGTTGCAGCCGCCCTTCGAGCTCCAACTGCTCCAGGGCCTGACGGAGGGTGGCCCGGGCGACCCCGAAGCGCGCCGCCAACTCCCGCTCGTTGGGCAGCACTTCGCCCACCGCGAACTCGGAGTCGAGCGCGTCACCCAGAACGGTCTTCAGATGCCAGTACTTCGGCTCCTGCGGCGCCTCTAGCTGCGTGGTCCCCACCCTGTCCTCCGCATCCGGCGTGTGTCGCCATGTGCCCTACGGGCCTGCGCGCCCCGGATGTTGACCGCCCCGGGGTTTCTCACCCTTATTTATTAAGGGTTGTTTCAGTACTCTCACCGCGACCATAGGACGGGCACACCCCTTGGTCAAGACCAATCCTCGCTCCCCTACCCGCTGTGCGCACGGCACTACGCGCGGCGTTCACGCCAAGTTCGCACCAGCCGTTCCCTGCTCATCTTTCGGGAGGAATAGGGGCACCTGGCGGGATCACGCTGGTGCGCTAGCGTTTCCGATCAAGAGAGAACGACGCCGCGCGAAGGCGCGGAGTGGGAGCGAAGCGGATGAGTCCAGTCACCGTGGTCACCGGCGGCAGCAGGGGGATCGGAGCGGCCGTCGTGCTGCGCCTGGCCAAGCAGGGGCACCGCGTGGGCATCGGATACGAGCGCGCCGCCAACGCCGCGCTGGAGGTCGCGGAACGCGTGCGCGACATGGGCGGCGAATGCGTCGTGGTCCAGGTCGACACCACCGTCGAGGAGCGGGTCGGCGCGCTGTTCGACACGGTCAAGGAGCGCCTCGGGCCGATCACCGGACTGGTCAACAACGCCGGGATCACCGGGCCGTTGGGCCGGTTCACCGAGACCCCGGTCGAGGTGATGCGCCGCGTCGTGGACGTCAACGTGCTGGGCGCGATGATGTGCGCGCGGCGCGCCGCGCTGGAGATGTCCACCCGGTACGGCGGCGACGGCGGCGCCATCGTGAACATCTCCTCGGGCGGCGCGACGCTCGGCAGCCCGGGCGAGTACGTGCACTACGCGGCGAGCAAGGCGGCGGTCGACACGCTCACCGTCGGCCTCGCCAAGGAACTCGCCCCTGACGGGGTGCGCGTCAACTCCGTCCAGCCGGGCATGACGCTCACCGACATCCACGCGGCGATGGGCGATCCGCAGCGGCCCTGGCGCAACCCGGAGCGGGTGCCGATGGGCCGCCCCGGCGAGCCGGACGAGATCGCGGGGGCCGTCGAGTGGCTGCTGTCGGCGGACGCCTCCTACACCACCGGCGCCGTCCTGCGGGTGGCGGGCGGCCTGTAGCCGCCGTAACCCGGATGGCCGATCGCGTTCCGCGACGAGCGCGCCCGCTCCTGCCCTGGTCCGCGGGGCCCTGCGTACCACCGTTCGGTGTGGTCGCCCGGGCGCGGGCACTCGGTGCGGCCCACAATGGCGCTGCGCGCCGCCGCGGCGACGGCACTTCGCGGCACCCGGCGTGCCGGACGGGTCAGGGTCGGGGCGACGGCACGATGGGCCGCAACAGGGAGAAGTGGAGGGCTGGTTGGCCTCAACACTTTTGTGACTGCCAAGACCCTTGCCGTGACCACCTGACGGCCGGACAGTGTTACCCAAGGGTTACCACTGAGTAGGGACCGGAGCGACGCATGACCACCACCACGGCTACGACCTCGTTCGTCCATGTCGCCCCGGTCGGGCGGCCCACGGTGACGGCGGCGTACGAGCGGCACGGCAGCGGTGAACCGCTCGTCCTGCTGCACGGCATCGGGCACCACCGCCAGGCGTGGGACCCGGTCGCCGACGCGCTGGCCGCGCACCGCGAGGTCATCGCCATCGACCTGCCCGGGTTCGGCGAGTCGCCCGCCCAGCCGCCGTCCATCCCGTACTCGCTGGACTCCGCGGTGGAGGTGTTCGCCGCCATGTTCCGCGCGCTGGGCGTCGAGCGCCCGCACGTCGTCGGCAACTCCCTGGGCGGGCTGATCGCCCTGCACCTCGCGCGCGCCGGTCACGTGCGCAGCGTGACCGCGCTGTCCCCGGCGGGGTTCTGGACCGAACCCGAGCGGATCTACGCGTTCACGGTGCTCAGCACCATGCGGCGCGGCGCCCGTCTGCTGCCGCCCACCACCGTCGAGAGGCTGGCCCGCAGCGCCGCCGGGCGGGCGGCGCTGACCGGCAGCATCTACAACCGTCCCGGGCGGCGGTCGCCGCAGGCCGTCGCCGCCGAGACCAGGGCGCTGCGCGAGGCTCCCGGCTTCGAGGCCACCTTGTCGGCGGGTCGCAGGGGCGCGCTGTTCGAGGGCGGCATCTCCTGGGACATCCCGGTGACCATCGGCTGGGGCACCCGCGACCACGTGCTGGTGCGACGCCAGGGGCTACGGGCCAAGCAGGTGGTGCCGCACGCCCGACTGGTCCGGCTGCCGGGATGCGGCCATGTGCCGATGAACGACGACCCGCGGCTGGTCACCCGGGTGATCCTGGACGGCAGCCGCTGACCCTGCGCTCCCCCGGGCCGCCCTCCGCGCCCCGCCCGGTTGTCAGTGCCCCGGTCTAGTGTGGGAACCACGAGGCCAAGGGGGTGGAGTGGTGGACACGTTCACATACGACGAGGTGGGGGCGACACGGCGGATCGATGAACTGCCGCCGCCCGGGTACCACTTCTTCCGGGTCCGTACCCGGATCGGTGACGGGCCGTCGGTGCTGGCCGCCGCCGGTGAGGCGGTGCTCGGCTGGCGCATGCACCGGGCGATGGGAGTGCGGATGGACGCCACCGCCGAACGGGCCGCGCCGGGGGTGCGGGTCGTGGTGGGGCTCGGCGTCGGGCGTTGGCGGATACACGCGCCGTGCGAGGTGGTGTGGACGGTGCGCGAGCCGCACCGGTTCGGCTTCGCCTACGGCACGCTCCCCGGTCACCCCGAGTGCGGCGAGGAGTCGTTCGTCGTCGAGCGGGAGACCGACGGGGCTGTCTGGCTGGACGTCACCGCGTTCAGTCGTGCGGCGAGTTGGTACCTGCGCGCCGCGGGGCCGCTGGGGCGGGCGCTGCAACGCGTCTACGCACGCTGGTGCGCGGTGACGCTGCGCCGTTTGACCCGAGCCGCCGTGACCGGTGACGCGCACCGGCCGCGCCATGACCTCCCCGGAATACCGGGCGGATGGTAGTAAAGGGGGTAACTAACCTCACACCAGGCCTCCTTTACCCATCCGTCACGAAGCGTTCGTGATCACGCAACAAGCGTTCGGCAGGGTGGGTCCCATGCATCGATCATCACATTCACCAACCGCACCTCACCGCGGCCGCCACCACTGGCGCCGAGAGGCGGTGGAACTCGCCGCGGTCTTCGTAGCGGTGGCCGCGGCCGACCTGGCCGCGAACCTGATGGCGCACGGCCCCGGTGGCCCCGCGCTGCTCACCGGTTCGGCGGTGCTACTGCTGGCGGTCACCGTCCTGCACACATGGTGGTCACGCCGCCACGGTCACTCGCCGCCAGGACCGCCGGGGCCGGATACCGGCACGGCGGCGGTGGCCGGTGAGACCGTGTTGTGGAGGCTGCGCACCACCGTGCGCGACACACCGGGCAGCCTCGCCGCGCTGTGCGGTGCGCTCGCCGCCAACGGTGTGGACATCCTCACTCTGCAGACGCATCCGCTTTCCCACGGCACCGTGGACGAGTTCCTGGTCCGCGCGCCGGCAACCGTGGAGTCAGCGGAACTGATGCGCACGGTGGCCACGGCGGGCGGCCGGGACACCTGGCTGGAGCGGGCCGACCCCCACGACCTGGTGGACACCCCCACCCGGGTGCTGACCCTGGCCACCCGCACGGCCCTGGACACCGCCGAACTCCCGCTCGCGCTGCGGCAGTTGCTCGGCCGCTGCCGGATACGGTCACTGCCCGCGGGGAGCGGCGAACTGCCCCCCGCGGACGGGGTGCTGGAGGACTTCACGCTGCGGCTGCGGGACCCCTCCGGCGGCGCGCTCGTCATCGAGCGGCCCTATCTGCCGTTCACCCCGACGGAGTTCGCCAGGGCCCGGGCGCTGGTGGAGCTGGACGCGCAGCTGGGCACCCGGGTGCCGCACCGCCGCGATGTGCTGACCCTGCCGGAGGGCAACGAGATAACCGTGCGCCGCGCCGGTCCCGCCGACCTTCCGGCCGCCCAGGCGATGCACGAGCGCTGCTCGCCCACCACGCTGAGCCGCCGCTACCACGGCCCGACCGGCGACGCCGCCCGCTACCTGCGCCATCTGCTCAGCCCGCGCCACGGCCGCACCCTCGCGGTCGAGACCGCGTCCGGCAGGCTGGTCGCCCTCGGCCATCTGCTCTGGGACGGCGACGAGACCGAGGTCGCGCTGCTGGTGGAGGACGAGTGGCAGGGCCGCGGCGTCGGCGCGGAACTGCTGCGGCGGCTGGTAGCACTCGCCGAGGAGTCGGGCTGCGGCGCGGTGTACGCGGTCACCAAGTCCGCGAACACCCCCATGGTGACGGCCATGCGCGGTCTCGGGCTGCCGTTGGACTATCTGGTGGAGGACGCCACCCTGGTCATCACCGCCACCCTGGGCGGCGCCGCCGAGCGCGCACCCCGGGTCCACCCGCAGCCGCAACGGCGCGGGGGCGCACGGGAGGTGTGACCCGGCCGCACGCCGCCGAGCCGCCCGCGACCAGGCCGGGCCGGGTCCGGCCGCGGGCGGCGGGAGGCGGGGCGCGGCCGGGCTTCCCGTGGAGCACAAGCACAAAGTGATCGACGCGGGACCGGCTCGCGTACCAGGATGGCCGCATGTCCGATACACCTGACGCTGCCAAGAGCCGACAGGACCAGCGGCTCCCGCGGTCGATCGCCGACGCCTACGTTGACGCGCTGGCCGAACTCGACCCGCTGACCGGCCTCTACCTCGGTCTGAACCCGGGGGACGACCGGCTACCCGATTTCTCCCCGGAGGGTTTCGAGGCCCTCGCCGACCTGTCCCGGCGCACCCTCGCCGAACTGGACGCCGCCGAGGCGGCGGGCGGGTCCCGGGACGAGGCCGAACGCCGCTGCGCGCGGCTGCTGCGCGAACGGCTCACCGCCGGACTCGCGGTGCACGACGCCGGAGAGCGGCTGCGGTGGATCAGCAACCTCAGCTCCCCCGTGCACTCGGTGCGGGAGGCGTTCACGCTCATGCCGACCAGCACCGACGCGGACTGGACCGCGGTCGCCGGACGGCTGCGCAACGTGCCCGAGGCGCTCAGCGGATACCGCGCCTCGCTGGAGGCGGGGCTGGCACAGGGCCTGCCCGGCGGGCCGCGGCAAGTGGAGACCGTCATCGAGCAGTTGACCGAGTGGACCGGTGACGAGCGCAGCTGGTTCGCCGAGTTCGTAGCCAGTGGCCCGCAGGCCCTGCGCGGCGAACTCGACGCGTCGGCGGCCAAGGCCACCGCCGCCGTCACCGAGCTGCGGGACTGGCTGCGCGACAGCTACGCCCCCGCGGTCCAGGGCACCGCGGACCCGGTGGGCCGCGACCGCTACGCCCTGTGGGTTCGCGAGTGGACCGGCGCCGACCTCGACCTGGACGAGGCGTACGCCTGGGGCTGGCAGGAGTTCCACCGCATCCACGACGAGATGCGCGCCGAGGCGCAGAAGGTGCTGCCGGGTTCGACGCCGCGCGAGGCGCTGGCCCATCTGGAGACGGCGGGGGAGGCCATCGAGGGCGTCGACGCGGTGCGCGAATGGCTCCAGGGGCTGATGGACGAGGCGATCGCCGCGCTCGACGGCACGCACTTCGACCTCGCGGAGCCGGTCCGAAAGGTCGAGGCGATGATCGCCCCGACGGGCAGCGCCGCCGCACCGTACTACACCAGCCCCGCGCTGGACTTCTCCCGACCGGGCCGCACCTGGCTGCCGACGCTGGGCCGCAAGCGCTTCCCGGTCTACGACCTGGTCAGCACCTGGTACCACGAGGGCGTGCCGGGCCACCATCTGCAACTGGCCCAGTGGGTGCACGTGGCCCCGCGCCTGTCCCGCTACCAGGCCTCGGTGGGCCTGGTGAGCGCCAACGTCGAGGGCTGGGCGCTGTACGCGGAGCGCCTGATGGACGAGTTGGGCTTCCTCACCGATCCGGGCCGCCGACTGGGCTACCTGGACGCCCAGATGATGCGCGCGGTCCGGGTGATCATCGACATCGGCATGCACCTGGAGCTGCCGGTCCCCGCTGACTCGGCCCGCCGGATCGGCTGGTCGCACGGCGACGGCCAGCGCTGGACGCCCGCGCTGGCCCGGGACTTCTTCGGCCTGCACAGCGGCCGACCGGAGAAGTTCCTGGACAGCGAACTCGTACGGTACCTGGGTATGCCGGGCCAGGCGATCGGCTACAAGCTGGGCGAACGCGCCTGGTTGACCGGCCGCGAGGCGGCCCGCCGCACGCACGGCGCCGACTTCGACGCCAAGGCCTGGCACATGGCGGCCCTCTCCCAGGGTTCGCTGGGCCTGGACGACCTGGTGGACGAGCTGTCCCAGCTCTGAGACCGCCCGAACCGACGGCGGCGGCCGGGTCGACGGGCCCGGCCGCCGCCAAGTCACCGTTGGGAGTTGCAGATGGCGCTGGATCCTTCCTTCGACGGCGCGCGCCTGGAGTTGCGCGACGGGCGGGTCGCGCTGCGCGAGGTCACGCCCGAAGAGGCGGCGCGGATCGCCGACGGCGAACTCGACGCGCTGCAGTGGATCGACGGCGCCCCCGGCGAGGGCACCGTGGTGGCGGCCGAAATGGTGGCGAAGGCCGCCGTCGCCGGTGAACACCACCCGCACTGGGGCCTTTTCGCGATCCTGCGCACCGAGGACGCGACGGCCGTCGGCGGCATGGGCTTCCACGGCCCGCCGGTGGACGGCGTGGTGGAGGTCGGCTACGACCTGTCGGTGTCCGGCCGGGGCGCGGGCTGGGCCACCGACGCGCTACGGCTGCTCACCGACTGGACGCTGCGACAGCCCGGGGTGCACACCGTGCTGGCCACCACCGAGCCGGACAACGGGCCGTCCCAACGCGTGCTGGACCGCGTGGGATTCCGCCGGGTCGAGGACCGCGAGGGCCTGTGGGCGTACGAGCTGACCGGGCCGGGCCCCCTCGCTGACCGGCCGGTACCCGCCGCCTCACCCGCCGACCTCGAGCCCGGGGCGTGACCGCTGCCGCACCACCGAGCCGTACCGGCCCTTGACGACCTCCAGTTGGGCCGGGATGCGCTGGCGCAGATCGGCGACATGGCTGACGATGCCCACCGCACGGTCACGCTCCCGCAAACCGTCCAGTACGTCGAGGACCTCGTCCAGCGTCTGCTCGTCCAGGCTGCCGAAGCCCTCGTCGATGAACAGGGTGTCCAGCCGCACTCCTCCGGCCTCTTCGGTCACCACGTCGGCGAGGCCGAGCGCGAGGGCCAGCGAGGCGAAGAAGGTCTCTCCGCCGGACAGCGTCGTGGTGTCCCGCTCGGTCCCGGTCCAGGCGTCCACCACCCGTAGCCCCAGGCCCCAGCGGCCCCGGCCGGAGATCCGTGCGTCGGTGTGCACCAGGGTGTAGCGGCCGGAGGACATCCGGCGCAGCCGCACACTGGCCGCGCCCGCGACCTGCTCCAGGCGGGCCGCGAGGACGTACGACTCCAGCCGCATCCGGTACTGGTTCTCCGTCGAGCTGCCGGAGACCAGTTCCGCGAGCCGCCTGAGCCGGGTGTACTCCTCGCGCAGCGGGGCGAGTTCGGCGGTCTGCCGTTGCGCCTGGGCCGAGAGGCGGTCGAGTTCCGCGCACCGGGACCGTGCCGCCTGCCGTGCGGCGAACGCGTCGCGCAGCCGGTCACCGGCGGCGTCGAAGTCGGCGCGCCGCCGTCGCGGGTCGGCGGCTGGCAGTGCCGCCGCGGCCAGCACCTCGGGGTCCGCCAGTTCCCGGGCGACGGCGGCCTGCCGTGCCTGGTACTCCTCGATCCGCTCCCGCAGCGCGCGCAGTTCGGTCGCCTCCAGGCGGGCCTCGGCGGCCTGTGCCGCGGTGTCGAACCCGGCGCCGCGAACGGCTTCGGCGAGCCGCGTCTCGGCCTGCGCCAGGCGCTGTGCCGTACCGGCGGCGGCCTTGGCGGCGTCCGCGGCGGCGGTGTACGCCGCCGCGAGCCGCTCCAGGCGCGAGGCGCGTTCGGCGACGCTGCCCTCACCGTCCAGCAGTCCGGCCAACTGCTCACGCAACGCGGCGAGTTCGGCGTCCAGGGACTCGCGCCGGGCGAGCAGGTCGGCGGCGCGGGCCCGGGCCCGCTGCTGGGCGTCGATACGCCGCTGGTGTTCCTGCTCGGCGAGTTGCCAGGCCTCACGGGCCGGGCGCACATCGGCCGCCGCTCGGGCCGCGCCCTCGTGTGCCGTGGCCAACCCGGCGCATCGCGCGGCCAGTTCGGCGACCGGCTTGTCGGCCGCGGTCTCGCGGGTGGCGGCCAGGCGCTCCCGTACGGTGTGCAGCTCGATCTCGGCCGCGCCGCGGGCCTCGTCGGCCAGCAGGCAGTCGGCCTGGGCCCGCTCCTCGGTGGTACGGTCCACATGCCCGGTGCCGGGCTCGGCCGGTGCGGGATGGTCGGCCGAACCGCAGACCGGGCACGGCTCGCCGTCAGCCAGCTCACCGGCGAGTTCGGCGGCTATGCCGCGCAGCCGCCGTTCCTTCAGCTCCAGCCACCGCTCACGCGCGGCGGCTGCCGCCTCGCGGGCCCGCAACAGCCGCTCGTCAGCGGCGCGTTCTTGGTCGATGAGCTCGTCGCGACGGCGGGCGGCCTCCAGTTCGGCCCGGGCGGTGTCGAGTTGGCCGGTGAGGTGTGCGGCGCTTTGGGCGGCCTCGTGCGCGGCGTCGACACGTCGTTGGTGGGCGGCGCGTGCCCGGTCCCAGTCGGCCAGCCAGGCCTCGGTGTCGCGTTCGGCCTGCTCGTCGGCGGCGGCCTCGCGGTCGAGCCGGTCGCGGGCCGCGACCAGTTCGCCGATCCGGGCCTCGGCGCGGCGGGCCGCGTCCATCCGGCCGAGGTCCTCGCGCAGTCGGCCCGCCCGTTGGGCGAGTTGGTCGGCGTCGGCGGGGCCGTCGGGAAGCGCGGCGGCGGTGCGCCGCCGGGCCGCCTCGGCCGTGTGGTGGTCTTCTCGCGCGGTGTCGCGCGCGTCGAGTGCGGGGGTGACCTGTTGGGCGGCGCTGGCGCGCTCCCAGCGCTCGGTGTCCGCCTGGTGCCGCTCGCGCTCGGCGGTCAGCCGCGCCGAGCGGTCGCGCGCGTCGGCGTACCGCTGTTGCAGGCCGGCGGTCTCGCGGGCCGCCTCCAGGGTGGCTTCGGCGTCCTTCAGCGCCGACTGAGCGGCGTTCAGGGCCAGTTCGGCGATGTCGGCGTGCTCCCGTGCGGCGGTACGCGCGAAGGCGGCCCAGCCCAGCACCCGCTCGGCCAGCTCCGGCTCGCCCAACGCGGTCTCTGGCGGCGGCTGTTCCTCGGCGGCGGTGCCCGCGGCCTGCCGCATCTGGTGGGCCAGCGCGATCAGCCGCTGGTCCTGGGCCCGTACCCGGTCCTCCACGGCCCCGCGCCGTTCGAACAGCCAGCGCTCCGCGCCGACGAACCGGTCCGTGCCGAACAGCCTGCCCAGCAGCTTGCCGCGCTCGGTGGCGTCAGCCCGCAGGAACGTGGCGAACTGGCCCTGTGGCAGCAGCACGACCTGGCAGAACTGCTCCCTGCTCATGCCGAGCAGTTGCCTGATCTCCTCGCCGATCTCCTGGCTCGAACGGCTGAGCGCGGTCCACTCGCCGCTGCTGGGTGACAGCTCACGCAGCGCGCAGAACGGCTTGTCCACCGTGGTTCCGGTCCCGCGCCGCTTGGGACGCTCCTGTTCAGGCCGCCGGGTCAGCTCCAACCGGCGCCCGGCGACGGTGAGTTCGAGCACCACCTCGGTCAACTGGTCCGGGGCCGCGTGGTCGCTGCGCAGCCGGTTGCGCGGCCGAACGCCGGGCACCTCCCCGTACAGCGCGAAGCACACCGCGTCGAGCACCGAGGTCTTGCCCGCGCCCGTGGCGCCGTGCAGCAGGAATATCCCGCCGGAGGACAGTTCGTCGAAGTCGATCTCCTCGCAGCGGCGGTAGGGCCCGAAGGCGGTCACCTTCAAGCGGTGCAGCCGCATCAGACCGCCTCTTCGACCGTCGCGCGGACCCGTGCCGCGTCGAGTGCGCGGCGCAGCACCGCGCTCTCCCGCGGGTCCGGGCCGTGGCCGCGCACATGGGCGACGAAGTCCTCGGCGATCTGCTGGTCGGTGCGGTCACGCAGCCGCTTCGCGTACGAGACCAGCGGGTCCACGGCGGCGCCCTGCGGGTCGAAGTCGAGGGCGAGCACATGCGGGAAGCGCCGGGCCAGCCGGGCCATCGGCTCGTACGGGCGCTGGGCGTCGGTCAGCGTGGCCTCCACCCAGGCGTCCTCGTGGGCCTCCAGCGCCGGGTCGGACAGCAGTTCCTCCAGCGTTCCCCTGATCCTGGCCAGTCGGCGCGGTACCGGGCAGTCCACCCGCTCCGCCGAGACCTCGCCATCCGGGCCCAGATCCACCAGCCACATGCTCTTGCGGTGCTGGTGCTCGGAGAAGGAGTACGCCAGCGGGGAGCCGGAGTAGCGGACGCGGTCGGTGATGGTCTGCGCGCCGTGCAGATGGCCCAGGGCCACGTAGTCGACGCCGTCGAACACCTCGGCGGGCACCGCGGCCACCCCGCCCGCGGTGATGTCGCGTTCGCTTCGGCAGCCGACGCCGCCCGCGACGAAGGCATGGGCGAGCACCACCGAGCGGGTACCGGCCGGGCGGGCGGCCAGGTCGGCGCGGACCCGGTCCATGGCGGCGCCGAGCACGGTGGTGTGGTCGGCCCGTTCCGCGGCGAACTCGGCGCGCACCAGGGTGGGTTCGAGGTACGGCAGCCCGTACAGCGCCACCGCGCCGTGCCGGTCGCTCAGCAGTACGGGGGTGCCGCACTCACGCGGCGCGGTGCGCAGATGAATACCGGCGCGGGACATCAGCCGGGCGCCGACGCCGAGGCGGCGCGCCGAGTCGTGGTTGCCGGAGATCATCACCGTGGGCACCCCGAGCTCGCCGAGCCGGTGCAGCGCGGAGTCGAACAGTTCGACGGCGGGCAGCGGCGGCACCGCACGGTCGTATATGTCGCCCGCGACCAGGACCGCGTCGACCCGCTCGGCCCGCACCGTCTCCACCAGGTGGTCGACGAAGGCCTCCTGGGCGGACAGCAGGCTGACCCGGTGGAACGACCGTCCCAAGTGCCAGTCGGATGTGTGCAGCAATCTCAAGAAACCGCTCCGACCCGCACGTTCCCCCCACTTCGACCCAAAGAAACCAGCACGAACCAGACCATCACGGGCTCGCGGCCAGCACTGACCACGTTAACGTCTTTGGTCACCTGATCCACCACGGACCTCGGATTTCCCCCCGCACCCGGCAGTGGACGACCAGCGGTCCCCGCGCCCGATGGTGGCGGCGCGTGCCAAGTCATACGTCCTGAGCAGTACTTCACAGCCCTCCTTTAGAGTGCTTCCGTCCCTGCCCGCGTCCGGGCCCCGCCCGGCGTCGCGGTGCCGAACCCGCGTACCGATCCACCCGAGGAGCGACCGTGACCGACCTGGCGTCCACATCCCTGCGGCAGGAGATCGCCCGTGATCTCCAGGTGAGCGCGTCCTTCGACGCACAGCAGGAGATCGAGCGCCGGGTGTCCTTCCTCGCCGAGCAGCTGACCTCGGCGGGCCTGCGCTCGCTGGTGCTGGGCATCAGCGGCGGAGTGGACTCCACGACCGCGGGCCGACTGTGCCAGCTCGCGGTCGAGCGGGTCCGAGCCGACGGGCGGGATGCGACCTTCTACGCGATGCGGCTGCCGTACGGCGCCCAGGCCGACGAGAAGGACGCGCGGCTGGCGCTGGAGTTCATTCGGCCCGACCGGGTCCTGACCGTCGACGTGCGGCCCGCCAGTGACGCGGCCCTGGAGACGCTGCTGGCCAGCGGCACGGTCTTCCGCGACGCGCACCACCAGGACTTCGTGCACGGCAACATCAAGGCCCGGCAGCGCATGATCGCCCAGTACGCGGTGGCGGGTGCGCACGATGGCCTGGTCGTCGGTACCGACCACGCGGCCGAGGCGGTTTCCGGCTTCTTCACCAAGTTCGGCGACGGCGCGGCCGACGTGGTCCCGCTCACCGGCCTCACCAAGCGGCGCGTACGGGCCGTCGCGGAGTGCCTGGGTGCGCCGTCCGAGCTGGTGTGGAAGACCCCGACCGCGGACCTGGAGACCCTGAACCCGGGCCGGCCCGACGAGGAGGCGCTCGGCGTCACCTACGACGACATCGACGACTTCCTGGAGGGCAAGCCGGTCGAGCAGGCCGCCTCCGCGGCCATCGTGCGGCGCTACCGGCTCACCGAACACAAGCGACAGCTGCCGGTCGCCCCCTGAGTGGAGCCCGCCGTCGGCCGGGTGACCCAGCCCCACCACCTGCCCGGGCCCGCGGCACGTCAGGCGGAGACCGCTGTCCGGGCCAGGGCCAGGACCGCCATGTCGTCCTGGGGCCGGTGGCCCGCCCAGCGGGAGACGTCCTGCACGAGAGCGTCCACCAGCTGGCCCGGGTCGGTGTACGTGCCGGGGGCGAGTTGGGCGCAGGGGTCGTAGAACACCCCTTCCCCGTTGCGTGCTTCCGTCACACCGTCGGTGACCAGCAGCAGCGAGGCGCCGGGCCGCAGCGGGAAGACGTCCCCGTCCGGCGGTTGGCCGGACCTCGCCTCCGGCAGTCTCAGCCCCAGCGGCAGCTCGTGATCGGACGGCTCCAGCCGGATCATCGTTCCGCCGTCGACCAGGAACGGCGCCGGATGGCCTCGGTTGATCAGCTGGACCGAGCTGCCGTCCGGAGGGATCTGGACCAGTACGGCGGTGGTGAAGTCCTCGGCGACGGCAACGGTGTTCCGACGGTCGTTCTCCCGGGACAGCGCCCCGTCCAACTGATCCGCGAGTTCGGCCAACGTGGCGGCGTGCTCGGCTTCCTGGCGAAACGCGCCGACGATCACGGAGACGGACGAGACCGCCTGCAGCCCCTTGCCCCGGACGTCGGCGATGATCGCTCGAACTCCGAACGGGGTGCACTGCACGGCATACAGGTCTCCCCCGATCCGCGCCTCGACCTCGGCCGTCTCGTACCGGGCGGCCACCGCGACCGGTCCCGCGCGGCGCGGCGGGTCCGGCAGTACCGCGCGCTGCGCCGCCTCGGCCACGTCGCGGGCCAGCGCGAGGTCGCGGCCCTGCCGACCCACCATGCTGTTGATCGACAGCGCCAGAGCGCTGGTGACGATGACGACGGCCAGGTCGACGATGAGCGCCATGGCGGGGCGCTGGACCTGCAGATCGACCACGACCGATACCGCGCATGCCGTTATCGCGAACGACACGGTGACGCGAAACGGCAGCAGGGCACCCGCGACCAGCGGAGCCGCGGCCAGCAGGGGCAGCCCCATGTACGGCTGGAGTCCGAAGAGGTCGGCCGCCGCGCCCCCGAGGAGCAGCAGGGTGACGGCGGCACCCCGGAGTCCAAGCGGTCCAGCGCGGATCTTCTCCATTGCCTCTCACTCGACCTTGGGGCTCGGCCGGGCGCCGCACACTAACAGCACATACGGGCCATTTCGGCGAGCTGTAAGAAAATTCTGCCATATACGGCATTGCGGAACGGGACGTCCAGCAGGCCCCGGGAGAACGCTGTGCGCAGCGCGGCGCCAAGGTCGGCGTCCAGCGCCAGCACCGCCTCGATCAGCGCCGACGCCTCCGCGTAGATCGACTCGTAGTCGACCTGCCGCGCCCAGGGCAGCGGGCACGCGTCGCCCGGCGCCTGCCGCCTCACCCGGGCGACGCGTTCCAGGGCGGCCACGTTCTCGGCGACGGTCGGCATGCGATGCCCCTGCGCGGCGGTCTTGACGATCAGCCGCGCCGCCCCGCCGCGCATCGCGATCTGCGCGGAGGTCTCCAGCAGCAACTGCGCCCCCAGTCCGGTGCCGGGATACACGCCCATGTAGGTGTAGAGACCACGTGCCCGCGCGACCTCGGCGGACAGGTACTCCTCCGCCCGGTGCAACGCCGCCAGCGCCTCGATGTCCTGCACCGCGTGTGGTCGCTGCGTGTAGGACAGCGACAGCGGTCCGGCGGCGGGCGGGGTGGCCTCGGCGACGTGCCGGACGACTGCGTTCATGCCGGGGCGGGCGTACCGCTCCAGCGAGCGGACGGAGGCGTGGCCGGAGCGGGCCACATCTCGCGAACGGAGCCCCGCCACGGTGCTCCCGCATCGCGCTGCACGATGCCGGGACCCGCTGCCCGCCGGTAATCCGCACCGTGCCTCTTCCAAGGCCCCTACTCCGCCCGGATCTCCTGCCGGAGCGTGAGCCGCCGCGACCTGTTACCTCGGCAGGCCGGCTGGCACCGCATACCGGTCCGAAGATTTTTCTCGGTTTCCCTCTCACACCTTCGGCGTTCCGGGACTGATGCACCTGTGGACGCCGCGCGCGCCCGCGAGCAGATCACCGACATCGGATTTCGATCCGACGACGCACGAGAGGGCCCGGTATGAGCGGTAGCTACAAGAGGAGGAAGATCCCACGCCAGCGCGTCCTGGCCACCGAGCTGTGCCCGAAGGCGCAGCAGCAGTGGGATTACTTCCTCAAGAAGAGGCCCTCCCTGCGGAGGCTTGCCTACTGGATCACGGGAGCGCAGCGGGCGCACTTGGACGACATCGAGGCCAAGGTGTCGCTCGCGCTCTACGCACGTCTGAGGTCAGGACCGTTGGCAGGCGCCGTCGCGCCGTACCTGGCGACGATCACCCGGCGGGAGGCGCACGGCCATCTTGCCGAACTCGCCCGCCGGGCGGAGGACTTCGTCGGTGACGACACGTCTCGGCTGGAGGACCCCGAGGCGCACATCAGCGTCAACCTCGCGGGCACGGTCGAGCTCGCCCAGGCGATGAAGGTGCTGCGCGACGAGTTCAGCGATCTGCAGTTGAAGGCGTTCGTGCTCTCGGAGGCGTACGGCCTGCAGGCTCCGAGAATCGCGAGCCTGCTCGGCGGAACCGCCACGAACGCCTCCGTCCGCGACGCCCTGCGCCACGCCCGGCGCAAGTTGCGCTCCGAACGCGTCGGGATCCGGCTCGGCGTCCTCGCGGGGAAGTAGCTGCCTCCAGGAGCCACGGGCCGCTCCGCAACGACGACGGCGTGGCCCGCGATTCCGAGTGGCAGCTGCTCAGCCCGCCCCACGGGGAACGGCGGGACGGGTGGCTGTGCAGGGGAGGACGAATCGACGAAGAGGAACCAACCGACGAAGAGGAACCAACCGAAAGATCAAGATCACAGAAAGCAATGTCCAGACATCTTCGAGCCCAGTGAAAAAAGGGGAACTACCTTGGACACAACCCACCCGCTCCGGCGCCGCATCCCGCTAGCGGTGATCACGATCGTCCTGGCCGTGATCGCCTGGGGACAGCGCGTCTTCGAGTCGCTCCTTCTGCTCCTGCCCGCCCGGCCGACCCACCCGGGGCGCACCGTCCGAAGCGGCATCGGGCACAGGGAGGTGCCACTGGCCAGTGAATAAAGCCCCAACCCCGTAACGTCGGGCCGGGTTCCCTCTCACACAGGGAACCCGGCCCCACTGCTTTTACGTACCGACGCACCGAACGCGCGGGGCCCGCCGCCTCCAGGCTCGCAACCCAGGCAGCGGGCAGGCACTCCCACAGGAACGCCCATGACCACCATGCACCGCGGCGATGACCAGGGGCAGCCCCTTCCCCGACTGCCGCTCCTGGACAGTTCCTTCGACGACTTCCTCGCCCAGGCCGAGCACGAACTCCTCCGCCGCCGACGCGAGGTGCGCGCCCTGCGCCGCCGCGCCCGGCGCCAGCGCCGCCGCGAACTGAGTCCCGGCACGCGCGCGACCCGCTTCATCGGCAAGACGATCCAGATGGGACTCGCCTTCGCCGGGACCGTCGCGTTCGTCGGCGGCACGGTCCTGCTGATCACGGGGAACCTCAGCGCGGCGAAGGACGCCTTCACGCTGTCGGCCGCCGCCTGGGCAGCGGCCACAGCGGTGCACACCAACACGCAGAGCTGATCGACGCTCGAACCGTAACCGGGAGGGCGCCGCACAACGGAGTCCCGGAGTCTGTGACTCCGGGACTCCGTTTCTCATAACCACAGGACGGTACAGACCCAACACCCTCAATCGGCCTTCGGACGTTTCCACAGGCGATCTGCGCCCTGATCCTGGAACCGGCCACCAACAACAGGGAGTTCGGCGCGAACTGGAGATGACCTCGCGGGCCGTGGAAGGACAGATGCGCCGACCGCGGGCCAAGGCCATGCCACGGCGACGCCGCACGCTGCGGCTTGCTGACGCGGAACCAAGCCGTGCACGCCCGCACCGTGCTCGACTACGTCGCCGCGCACGCCCCGCATCCGGAAGCCGAGGCGCACCTCGCGGTCCTCATGCTCACCCCGCGGGCCGCAACGGTTCTCGGTGCCCGCTGGTCTCTCAGGGAATACGGCCAGTCAGTCTCTGGCGGGTTTCATCGTGCGAGCTGTCCTTGGTCTCCAACTGGCGCAAGTTCAGGGCCGACATGCCGGGGAATGTGAGTCTGTTACGGGATGTCGATGCTGTCCGAGCGCATCTTCTCCTCGATCAGCGCTGTCAGTCTGGTCCAGCCAGGCCGCTCGTCTTCTGCGTGGTGGGTGATCTCCGGTGCCCATCCGTCACAGTGGTGGGCGTTTCGGCTGACACCCCTTGTTGCCCTGACCCCTCGTTTCGCATACGTTGTTCGCAAACGCTGTATGCGAACGGGGGCTGTGATGACGCGCTACGCCGAAAACGGTGGGGTCCGGATCGCCGTCGAGGAGCTTGGTGGGGCGGGCGGCGACCCGTTGCTCCTGGTCATGGGACTGGGAGCGTCACGCTTTTGGTGGCCGGACGGCCTGGTCGGTGAACTGCTGCGGCGCGGCTTCCATGTCGTCGCCTACGACCAGCGTGACGCGGGCCAGTCAACCCACCTGCCGAACCAGCGAGTCGGTCCACCGCTGAAGGCTCTGCTGCGCCGCACCGCCCCGGCCTACAGCGCCGAGGACCTGACCGACGACGCGGCCGCCGTGCTCGACCTTCTCGGCTGGGAGCAGGCCCACCTCTTCGGCCACTCGATGGGCGGACTGCTGGCCCAGCGCACCGCGATACGCCATCCCCACCGCGTACTGAGCCTCACCACGTCGTCGGCCGTTCCCAGCGACGCCAAGGGCCTGAGCGTCCTGCGCTACGTGCGCCTGGCGACCGTCTTCCGCTTCATGGGCCTGCGCCACCCCGACACCCCGGAGGGCAACCTGGCCCTGGCCCTGGCCATTTCGCGCATCCTCGCCGCGCCCGGCAAGCGCGTCAGCGAGCAGGACGTGCGCGAGTTCGTGGACAAGGAAGCGGCGCACCAGGTCGCCAGCTTCCGCGACCAGCAGGCGCAAAGCCGTCAGATCGGCGCGAAGTGGCACGGCGGCCCGCTCGCCCGCATCACCGCGCCCACCCTTGTGCTGCACGGCGAGCGCGACCCCCTGCTGCGTCTGACGGCCGCACGCGACGTTGCCGCGGCCATCCCCGGCGCCCGCCTGCTCACCATGCCCGATGTCGGCCACCTGCTCACGCGCGACGACTGGGCTGGCTACGCCGCCGAGATCCGCGCGCACGCCGACCGCGCCAAGCAGGACCCGTCCAGCGCCGTGCCGCGGAAGACGTGACCGTCGGCCCCAGACGTCGGCGGCATCGCCAACCGGCCTGCGCTGTCCGGCACTTGACGCGCCACCCGCCCATCGGGCCGGGCCGCATGGCGGTGTTCACGGCAGCCCCCGGCCGCCGTCCCGGGTCAGGGTGTGCCGTACGTCTCTCCGCCGAGTTCCAGCACCGCGCTGCCCGCGCTGGCGTCGGCCAGCCAGCCGCGGAAGGCGTCCAGTTCGGCCTCCGGCAGTCCGATCTCGATGCTCACCGCCACCCCGTACCGCACCTCGCGGACCGCGCGGCCGGTGACCCGTAGGTCGTTCTCCAGCTTCCCGGCCCGCTGGTGGTCGACGGTGATGGTGGCCAGCCGGTACCGGCGGCGGACCACCGTGCCCAGGGCGTCCAGCGCCTCGCCGACGGCTCCGCCGTACGCCCGGATCAGCCCGCCCGCGCCCAGCTTGACCCCGCCGAAGTAGCGGGTGACCACGGCCACGGCGTAGCGCACGTCGCGCCGCATCAGCATCTGCAGCATCGGCACGCCCGCGGTGCCGCCGGGCTCGCCGTCATCGCTCGCCTTCTGCAGCGCCGCGTCGGCGCCGATGACGTACGCGAAGCAGTTGTGGCTGGCGGACGGGTGTTCGGCGCGGACGCGGCGGATGAAGTCCTGGGCCTCCTGCTCGGTCGCGGCGGGCGCGAGCGAGCAGATGAAGCGGGACTTGTTGATCTCGGTCTCGTGCGCGCCCGCGCGGGCGACCGTCCGGTACTGCTCCTGCATCCGTCCAGCGTATGCGCGGCCCTGGCGGCCGTCGGCGGAAGGTCCGCGTTCGGCGCGGGAGGCCAGGGCAACCCGGGGCGGGTGTGAGACGTCCTGTGATCGGGAGCATACGGCTCTCGGCCACCGGAGGAATGTGAATGACGGTTCAACGCGCGGAGCGCACGGTACGGGACCCGGCGGCGCCCGCCCGGCGGGCGACTCGCCGCGGGGCGTTGCCCGCGTGGTGTCTGCCGGTGGCCGGGGCCGCCGCCGACGAGTTGGTCGACTCGGCGCTGGGCTGGGGCCTGGTGGTCAGCGCGGTGCTCGCCGCGGCGGTGTCCGCCGCGCGCTGCACCCGCGCGGGGGCCTGGTGGGTGCTGCCCGCCCCTCCGCTGGTGGTCGCGGCCGTCACGGTGGCCGCCGAAGTGGCGTCCGGCGGTAGCGGCAGGCACGGCAAGGGCCTGTCAACGGCGGTCGTGCACTGGGCTGTTGACGCGTTTCCCGCCATGGCGGCGGCGGAACTCACGGTGCTCGCGGTACTGACCGTGCGGGCGTTCAGGGCGCGCCGCAGCCGGCGGTAGCGGGGCCGGGCCGCCGACCGCGGCTCGATCCGCGGTGGCGAGGAGGTCCCGTGGCATGAGCGGACAACGGCAACGGCGGGGACCGCGGCCCGTACCGGGGCCGCACCCGGCGGAAAACCGGCGTCAGGCGGCAGCGGGGTGCTTGAACACCTGCTGGTCATGCCACGTGATGAAGGCCGGGTCGACCGACGGGTTCCCCGGTCGCGGCGCGGCCAGGAGACGGCCCGCCAGGGCGTCCACCGCCCGGCCCGCCTCGTTGCGGGCCACGTACAGCCCGGAGACCCGGATCCGCATGTCGAGGGTCAGCCCGAGCACACCGAGGTCGAGCAGGGCGTGGTGCAGCGCGCACAGGGCGAGTGCGTTGCGCACCTCGTCGGGGCCGTCCTGGCTGTGCCACCGTACGTGCGCCGCCTGCAGTCCGACCGGGTTGCGGCCGAGCGCACCGTCGTAGCCGCACATGGCGCAGGCGAACGCGTAGGCGCGCAGCGCCTCTTCGGCGAAGCCCGAGCGGCGGGGGCGCCGCGCCGGTGTCCTCGCGGTCAGCGAAAGGGCCGCCTCCTCAAGGCTGGTCAGGTCCAGCCCGGCGCCGTCGCAGACGAGTGGTTCCAGCGCCGGTGTGAAGTGCCGGTCGAGCAGCACCCGTACGGCGGCGGCCAGGTTGCCCGGATCGGCGAGCAACAGCTCCACCTCCGGCCGCAGTCGGCCTACCGCGCCGTGCGAGCGCAGCCAGTTGCCGCGCTCCGGAGCCTTGGGGCCGATGGGGTGCTCGCTGTCGTCGAGCAGTTCCCACAGGGTGCGCTCCAGGTGTACGAACGGCATGGCGGCGCGCTGCCGTTGGTCTGTGGCGCGGACGACGGACGGCCCGAAGTCGTTGATCAACCGGCTGACGGGCTCCTCCGCGTCGGCGTACCTGACGAGGGTACTTCCGGTGTCCGCGTACCGCCCGAACAGCCACAGCAGCAACAGTGGTTTGTGCGGCGCCCGCCGACCGCCGACCGGCGCGGTCTTCAACCGCGCCAGCCGATCGAGCAGTTCCGCACGCCTCACCCGGCGGTCTCCGCCCGGCCCGCGGCTTCGCCCTCCCGCCGGAGCCCGGCGAACACCGAGCCGAGCAGCAGCGCGCCGGGCGCGACCCCGGCGGTCGTCGCGACGGCCTGCGCCGGGGCACCGCAACCGGCCAGTGCGAGGCCCGCGGCGCCGCAGGCCGTCATCGCCGCGGCGAGCCGGTGCAGTTGGGGCCGCCGCCAGACGGCCGCGAGCCCGAAGAAGTGCACACCGACCACGAACGCGATCCAGCCCACGACCGCCTGTCGTGCGTGCAGTACGCCGTTGATGACCACGATCCCGGCCACCGCGGCCACCGCCTCAAGGGCCACCACCAGCCAGTACCCCCGCCCGAAGCGCGCACCGCCGGACCCGGTGGGACGGCCGCCGCGCCGCAGCGTGACAACCAGGCCGAGGAACACGGCACCGGTGAGCGCCCGCAGCAGCCCGCCCACCGGCGACGGCAGGGCCCCCGCGTTCACCTCGACGAAGACGAGCCCGAAGACACCGCCGACCAACCGGCGTATGTGTTCTCCTGTCACAGCGCACAGTCTCACCGATCCGGACCGCGGAGGAAACCTCCGCTGCCGGGAATCCCCAGCCCACGGCGGTCGTTACGAGGCCGAACGCATTTAGCGACCCGCAGGAGGCAGGCGTGTACGGCGACCCGGAATCGATCCGCAGGATCCTGACTGGGCTTGGTGATACCTGGGCGGTGGTGGGGCTGTCCACCAACGAGCAGCGGGCCGCGTACGGCGTCGCGGAGGTGCTCCAGCGGTACGGCAAGCGGATCGTGCCCGTGCATCCGAAGGACGAGACGGTGCACGGGGAGAAGGGGTACGCCTCGCTCCGCGACATTCCGTTCCCGGTTGACGTGGTCGACGTCTTCGTCAACTCGGAGCTGGCGGGGCCGGTGGCGGACGAGGCGGTGTCGATCGGCGCCAAGGCGGTGTGGTTCCAGCTCGGTGTGGTGGACGAGGAGGCCTACCACCGGGTGCGTGCGGCGGGGCTGGAGATGGTGATGGACCGCTGCCCGGCGATCGAGTTGCCGAGGCTGCGCTGACAGCGCCGGGAAAGGAAGCCCACAGCTTCCCCGGCAGCAAGCGGACGATCCAATTCCGTGGATGGTTCAACGAAGCCCCATCGGTTGCGCTAGCGTCCTGGCGTGATCACCGTACGAGCCGCCGGTCCCGAGGACGCCGCCGAACTGGTGCGGCTGCGCCGTCTGATGTTCCGTTCGATGAACGGCCATGACCAACCAGGCAGTTGGGAGGAGACGGCACGCAGGCTCATACGACGACAGTTGGCCGACCCCGGCGGCACGCTCGGCGCGTTCGTGGTGGACGCGCCGCACGGCGGGCTCGCCGCGTGCGCCGTGGGCACGGTCGAGCAGCGGCTGCCCGCTCCCGGCCACCCCACCGGCCGGTTCGGCTTCGTCTTCAACGTGTGCACCGACCCGGCGCACCGCCGACGCGGCTATGCGCGGGCGACGACCGAGGCGCTGCTCGGCTGGTTCGCCGAGCGAGGGGTGACCCGGGTCGATCTGCACGCCACCGCGGACGCCGAGGGGATGTACCGCGACTTCGGCTTCGCCGAGCACTGCACCGCGCTCTCCCTGGACCTCTCGCGCCCCAACGGCTGAACCGGCCCGGCCGCGCCCTTCCCCGAAGGGAGCGGGGAACCGCGCGACCAGCCGCAACGGTCCCGCGGATGATCGAGGGCACAGCGCCGCACCCCCCAGCGGAGCGCTCAGCGGGGCGGTGGTACGCAGATCGCCAGCGTCATCTCCACCGGTTCCGGACCGGTGTTGTGGTAGCCGTGCGGCGCGCCCGCCTCGAAGCTGGCGGTCGTGCCCGCTGACACGTGGAACTCCTCGCCGTCCAGCACGAGCGTCAGCCGACCCTTGTCGACCCTGATCAACTCGGCGGTGCCGACCGGGTGCGGGTCGGAGTCATGGCTCTCCCCCGGCATCAGCCGCCAGGCCCACAGCTCCAGCGGCCCGGGCGCCTCGGTGCCCACCAGCAGCGTGCCGTGGCTGCCCGCCGGAGTCTCCCAGAGCCGGACCGCCTGCTCGGGCGGGACCATGCGGACCGCGGGCCCCTCCGCCTGGTCGACCAGTCCGGCGATGCTCACCCCGAGCGCGTCGCCGAGGCGGACCACGGTGCCGATGCTGGGGTTGGTACGCGCCTGCTCAATCTGGATGATCATGCCGCGGCTGACCCCGGAGCGGGCGGCCAGCGCGTCCAGCGAGTAGCCGCGCTCCTGGCGCAGGCGCTTGAGATTGCGCGCCAGCGACTGCGCGACGTCTTCGAGATCCGGCACCGACCTACCGCCCCCTTGGCTGGCATTTCCCCGGCGCGGCATCACGAGCGACCACACCGTCAAATATTTTGGATGACGCAATGCAATGCAGTGCACTACGCTGGACTGCACCACAACGTTCAATCCACTGTACTGCGAGGTAGTGCCGTGACGGCGGTTTTCGCTCTGGCCACCAGTCTGCTCTGGGGGCTCGCCGACTTCGGCGGGGGGCTGCTGACCCGACGCTTCCCCGCCCTGACCGTGGTCGTGGTGTCGCAGACCGCCGCCGCCCTGGTGCTGGGTGGCATCGTGGTCGGCACCGGCGGGTGGAGCGAGGCGGGACCGCGGCTGTGGTTCGCGGTGGCCGCGGGAGTCGTCGGTCCGGCCGCGATGCTGTGCTTCTACCGGGCGCTGGCACTCGGCCCGATGGGCGTGGTCTCACCGCTGGCCACCGTCGGCGTGGTGGTACCGGTGGGCGTCGGGCTGGCGCTGGGCGAGCGACCGGGACTGCTGCGGTACGCGGGAATCGTGGTGGCCGTCGCCGGGGTGATGCTCGCCGGAGGCCCGGAGTTCCGCGGTGCGGCGGTGCGACGGCAGGCGATCCTCCTGACCCTGGTCGCCGCGATGGGTTTCGGCGCGGTGATGGCACTGATAGCAGCGGCCTCCGTCAATGTCACAGGGCTCTTCCTCGCGCTGTTCGTCCAGCGGCTGTGCAACGTCGCGGTCGGCGGCACGGCGCTGGCGGCCTCGCTGCGCCGGGGCGTCCCGGCCCTGCCGGAGGGGGGCCGGGCGCTGGTGTGGCGCAGCCTGCCCGCGCTGGTCTTCGTCGGGCTCGCCGATGTGGCCGCCAACGGCTCCTACGCGCTGGCGGCACGGCATGGCGCGGTGACCGTCGCCGCGGTGCTCGCCTCGCTGTACCCGGTGGTCACGGCACTCGCCGCCCGGTTCGTGCTCAAGGAGCGGCTGCGCATGGTGCAGGCGGCGGGCGCCGGGCTGGCCCTCGCCGGGTCGGTGCTGCTGGCGGCCGGATAGCGGCGGTGGGAGACGCTACCCCGCCTGCGGATCCAGTCGCGCCAACGCCAGCACCTGTTCAGGGGTGAGCCCCGGCGGCAGCGGCACCGGCGCGGGGCTGCGCAGCGGCGGCTGCCAGCCCTGCTCGGCGTCCCAGCGCCGTACGATCCGCGCCGGGGCCCCGGCCACCACCGAGTGGTCGGGCACCTCGCCGCGTACCACCGAGCCCGCCGCGACCACCACGTTGCGGCCGAGCCGGGCGCCCGGCAGGACCACCGCGCCCGCGCCCAGCCAGCTTCCGGCACCGATCTCGACCGGCGCGGTGCGCGGCCACTGCTTGCCGATCGGCTGCTCGGGATCGTCGTACGAGTGGTTGTCGCTGGTCACGTAGACATACGGGCCGCAGTACACCTCGCGCCCGAAGACCACCGGCTGGGAGGCCACCACATGGCTGCCGCGCCCCAGCACGACCCCGTCGCCGAGCCGCAGCACCGGATCCGGACCGAACTCCATGCCCGGCACCATGCCCACGGTCAGCGTGACCTGCTCGCCGATGATGCAGTAGTCGCCCAACTCGATCCACCGCTCGCCGAAGATCGTCCCCTGCGGATACGCCAGCCGCGTGCCGGGGCCGATCCGGCCGAAGCGGAACGGGCCGGGGCGCTCCGCGGTGACAGCGGCGGTCTCCCGTACCCAGCGCGCACCACGGTGTATCAGGCCGGAGGCGACGCGGCGGCGCCAGGCGGTCAGAGCCGCCAGCGGCGGCAGGGATGAGAACACGTTGCTGTTCTTCGGCACTCGCACACAGTAGCGACCGCATGCGATCATCGCCGTACCCGGGGACGTGACAAAGGAGTCCGCATGGAGCAGCGAGCGCTGGTCACCGCCGTGGCGGGACGCGAGCCGGAGGTGGCCGCCGAAGCGTTCGTCGCGCCAACGGCCGTGGTCGTGGGCGAGGTTCGGCTGGCCGCGGGCTCAAGCGTCTGGTACCACACGGTGATGCGCGGCGACTGCGAGCGGATCACTGTCGGCACGGACAGCAACATCCAGGACAACTGCACCGTGCACGCCGATCCGGGCTTCCCCGCGGTCGTCGGCGCCCGGGTGTCGGTCGGGCACAACGCGGTGCTGCACGGCTGCGTGGTCGAGGACGACGTGCTGGTGGGCATGGGCGCCACCGTCCTCAACGGGGCCCACATCGGCGCCGGTTCGCTGGTCGCGGCCGCCGCCCTGGTACCGCAGGGCCTGC
Organism: Streptomyces sp. PLK1-5; assembly: GCA_037034305.1. Taxonomy (GTDB): domain Bacteria; phylum Actinomycetota; class Actinomycetes; order Streptomycetales; family Streptomycetaceae; genus Streptantibioticus_A. Next base: position 14,605 of record JBAGJY010000025.1, on the reverse strand, counting down.
GGGTACCGCCCAACTCCCTGGTGGCCGGTGTGCCCGCCCGCGTCAAGCGCCAGCTGACCGACGAGGAGCGGGAGTTGGTACGCGCCAACGCGGAGCACTACGTACGGCTGGCGGCCGAACACCGCAAGGCGTTCGACGTCCGGTGAGCCGCGCGGGTCACTCCCCGACCGCGGTGGACACCGGCTCCGTGTCCGGTTCCTGGCGCGCCGCGTGCGACTTGGCCCGGCGCCGCAGCACCACGAACGACCCGACGCCGATCAGCACCGCCGCCGCGAGCCCGAAGTACGAGAACTTCTTCAGCCATGCCTCGGCGACCACCCCGACGTAGTAGACCGCCGCCGTGGTGCCGCCCGCCCAGGCGATGCCGCCCAGCAGGTTGGCGGTGAGGAACTTCCAGTACCGCATGTGCAGCATGCCCGCGATCGGACCGGCGAAGATGCGCAGCAGCGCGACGAACCGGCCGAAGAACACCGCCCACATGCCCCAGCGCTGGAACGATCGTTCCGCGGTGGCCAGATGCTCCGGACCGAAGTGCTTGGGGAACTTCCGTCCCAGCCGCTCGAACAGCGCCCGTCCGCCCTTGCGCCCGATCGCGTAGCCGATGGAGTCGCCGACGACCGCGCCGGCGACCGCGAAGACCCCGACCAGCAGCGGATCGACAGTGCCGTGCGAGGCCAGCAGCGCGGCGCTGACGAGCACCACCTCACCGGGCAGCGGAACGCCCAGGCTCTCCACCCCGATCACCGCGGCGACCATCAGGTAGACCGCGATGGGCGGGACGTGCTGAAGCCATTCCGATACGTGCAACGCCGCTTCCCTCCGTTGACCCCCGTGGCCGCCTGCCGGGCCGAGACCTTGACGGTCAAGCCTAAGTGCACCGCTGGGAGCGCGGCGATGCGCCGCCGATCACCCGCGGCACCGTTGTGCTTGGCTCGCCCGCGCCCCTTCAGGGCGCTGCCGAACCGCAACCGACTTCGCCCGCCTTGCCCAGGCTAGGCGAACGCCGCTACGGCGGGGAAACCGCGTCCATACCAAACCCACACGTTCAGGCCCCGGGCGCGTCCCAGTCCTGCGGGACGCCGAAGGTACGCGCCATGCCCGTCCGCCCCTCGTCGGTGATCCGCACGACACGCCGGGCGTCACCCCTGCGGATCCAGCCCAGCGCGAACAGCCGCCCGGTCAGCGCCGCGCCGAGCGCGCCCGACAGGTGGTGGCGCTGCTCGCTCCAGTCCACGCAGTAGCGGATCGCGGGCCTGCGGCGCGGCAGCTGGTCCGGGTCCACCCCGAACTCGGTGAGGATCCGCCGCCCGCGGTCGGTGAGCTGGTACGCCACGTCGCGCCCGTACGCCGAGGGCCGGTCGCGCCTCGCTGTCTCCTCCCGGTACCTTCCGTCGCCGCCGGTGAGGACACCGCCCGCCAGCAGGGCGTCCATCAGTGCCACCCCGAGCCGCCCGGCGAGGTGGTCGTAGCAGGTGCGGCAGCGCCGCAGCTGCGCGGCGCGGGTGCCCTCGCGCAGCGAACGCACCGCCTTGGGCGGCGCCACCCGGGCGAGCGCCTCCAGAACGTCGGAGACCTCGGGGCCGCCGAGCCGGTAGTAGCGGTGGCGGCCGTGTGACTCGACGGTGACCAGTCGGGCCTCCAGCAGCCTGGCCAGATGGGCGCTCGCGGTCGAGGGACTGATACCGGCCTCGGCGGCCAGCACGCTCGCGGGCAGTCGGCGCCCGTCACCGAGCGCCAGCAGCACCCGCACCCGTGAGGCATCACCGAACACGGCTGCCGCACTGGCCACATCAGCCTCATGTTCTTGGGTGACGGTGTTCGTCCGCATGCCCTCAGCGTAGGCGGCGCACGTTTCGCCGCCCATCGAAGCGTGGCCGAACGCGACGTCGATGCTTCGCCAGCCGCCGAAGGGTTTCGCCGCAAGGGTGGAGGCATGGCCCCAACCGATCAACTCACCACGTCCACAGGTCAGTCGGCCCGCACCGCGCGCGTCGGACCAGAACGGTCCTGGCTTCCGCTGCTCGCGGTGTCACTCGGCTTCTTCATGGTCATCCTCGACGTCACCGTGGTCACCGTGGCCGCCCCGGTGCTGGGCGGCACGCTGCACACCAGCGCCTCGGCGCTGCAGTGGGTGGTGGACGGCTACACCCTGGTGTTCGCCTGCCTGATGCTGCTGTGCGGCGCGCTCGGCGACCGGTTCGGCCACCGTCGCGCCTTCCTCACCGGGCTCGCGGTGTTCACCGTGGCCTCCGCCGGGTGCGGCGCGGCGGCCACCGGCGGGCAGCTGATCGCGGCGCGCCTGGTGCAGGGCGGCGGCGCGGCGCTGATGGTCCCGGCGTCGCTGGCGCTGCTGCGCGCGGCCTATCCCGAACAGGCCGCCCGGGCAAGGGCGTTCGGGGTGTGGGCAGCGGTGTCCGGCCTCGGCGCGGCAGCCGGCCCGGTGATCGGCGGACTGGCCGTGTGGGGGGTCAGCTGGCGGGCGGTCTTCCTGGTGAACCTTCCCTTCGGGCTGCTGGCGACAGCGCTCACCAGGCGCTGCGTCCCGGCGCCGCGACCGCGACCGGGCACGCGACTGCGGCTGCCGGTGCAACTGCTGGGCGTCGCCGCGCTGGCCGCGCTGACCACGGCGCTCAACGAGGGCGGCACCCGGGGCTGGGCCGATCCGCTGGTCCTGGGCTGCCTCGGCGGTTGCCTCGCCGCGGGCGCGGCCTGCGCCGTGCTGCTGCGCCGCCCGGCGACCGGCGGGACAGGGCCTCAGCGCTGCGCTGGGCGTGCGGCGATCTGCCGTCGGTCATCCGCGGCGCCGTCGTGGCTGGCCGGGTGGTTCCCCGCGCCCCTTCGGGGCGCTGCCGAGCCGCGACGGTCTTCCCCCGACCCGCTCGGCCGGGCACAGCGCCGGGGGCTGGCCGGTGGCGCGGCCGTGGGACTGCTGCTGAACCTCGGCTTCTACGGACTGCTGTTCCTCGCCACCCTCTACTTCCAACGGCAGCGCGGCTACGGGCCGTTGGCCGCCGGGCTGGCGCTGCTGCCGATGTTCGTGGTGATGACGGTGTCGTCGTTCGCCTCCGGACGGCTGGCCGCCCGCACCGGACCGCGGGCGCCCATGGTGGCGGGTCTGCTGGCGGGCGCGCTCGGGCTGGCCGGCTGGCTGCTGGCCGCGCCGCACACCCCGTACCCGGTGCTGGTGGCGCCGATGGCGCTGGCGGGGCTGGGCACCTCCTTCGCGATGCCCGCCGCCACCACCGCCGTGATGGAGTCGGCGCCCAGGGAGCGCGGCGGTACGGCCGCGGCGCTGCTCAACGCCGCCCGGCAACTCGGCAGCGCGCTTGGCGTGGCCCTCTTCGGCAGCCTGTCGGCGGCGCGCCTGATCCCGGGGATCCACCTGTCGGCGCTGCTGGCGGCCACCGGGTTCGTGCTGGCCGCGGTCACGGCGGCGGTGACGGCACCGGGCCGCCGCGCCTAGCGCCGTCAGCAGGTGGGCAGTCCGGGGACCGGCTGGTCGTTGGCGCCACCCTTGAGGTAGACGTCGCTCACGTACACGTTGGTGTTGCCGCTGTCGTCGTCGGTCCTCGCCCACCAGGTGTTCGTCCACCGGCCGCTGGTCTCCCGGCGGCCCAGATCGGCCTGGCAGTAGAAGTAGTTCCGGCCCGCGTGCAGTGTGCCCACCCGTGCCCCGCCCTGGTTGTACGACGCGGCGCTGTGCCAGGTCGTGCACTCGTACCTGCCGCCGGTGGACGTACACGGCGGGGGCGGCGGGCCGTCGCCCTTGTACGAACCCGGCGGTGTGGCCGAGCCGGTGCCGCCCGCCGGACGGCCACCGTCGTGCTTGCCGTGGCCCGGCTTGCGGGACGAGCCGGGTGACTCTGGATCCCGGCCCCGGTGCCCGCCCTTGCCAGGCTGGGCGGTGCCGTCGGTGGGGGTGTCCAACGAGGGTGCGACGGCGCCGGGTTGGGGCGCGGCGGCCGTGTCGCCGCTGTCTCCGGAGGTGAGGGCGTAGGCGACACCGCCCGCGGCCAGTACGACGACGGCCGCTGCCGCAGCGAGCAGCGCCCGTCCGCGCCGCCGCGGGGGCTGGCCGCCCTCGGGGCTCACCAGTTGTTCGGACCGCGTCAGCACCGGTTGCACCTGGGTCACCGGGGGTTCGGTTCCTGCCGCCACGGCCTGGAGCATCTCCCTGGCCCGGGCGGCGTCGGGCCGGGCCGCCGGGTCCTTGTGCATCAGCGCCCGCAGCACGGGGGTCAACGGACCGGCACGGCGCGGCTCTGGCAGTTCCTCGGTGACGATGGCGGTGAGCGTCGAGTACACCGAGGAGCGGCGGAACGGCGACGAGCCCTCCACGGCCGCGTACAACGTCATGCCGAGCGACCAGATGTCCGAGGCCGGACCCGGTTGCTGCCCCTGGGCCCGCTCCGGGGCCATGAAGTCCAGCGAGCCGACCAACTCGCCGCCGCGGGTCAGCTTGGTGGCCGCCTCGTCGCCCGGCGCCTCCATGCTGGCGATGCCGAAGTCGGTGAGCACCACCCGGCCGCCGCGCTCCAGCAGTACGTTGCCGGGCTTGACGTCCCGGTGCAGCACCCCGGCCTGGTGCGCCGCGTCCAGCGCGTCCAGCACCTTGGCGCCGATGTCGGCCGCCTGCCGCGGTTCCATCGGCCCGCCCCGGCCCAGCACATCGTCGAGTGACGGGCCGTCGACCAGCTCCATCACGATGACCGGGCGGCCGTCGTGCTCGATCACGTCGTGCACGGTGACCACCGCGGAGTGCCGGACGCGGGCGGCGGCGCGTGCCTCGCGCTGCATCCGGACCCGCAGATCGGCCAACTCCGGGGCGGAGGCGTCGGTGTAGGCCCGCAGCACCTTCACCGCGACGTCCCGGCCCAGCACCTCGTCCCTGGCGCGGCACACGACGCCCATGCCGCCCCGGCCGATCTCGCCGGTCACCCGGTAGCGGCCGCCCAGCAGCTCGCCGGTGAGGTCACCACCAGTCTCCCCCGCCGTAGCCACGGATCCACCGTCCCCTCGCTCACCCGTCCCCTGGCGGGCAACAGCCTAGAGGAGGGGCACCCTACGTTCGGCACCCCGACCGGGCCAATCGAAGACCGCCATCAGGATGAATGCTCACGAATCCCGGCATATGCCTTCTCCTTAGTGGTCACAGAGACGGGCGTACGACACGCACCGCCACCGGCAGGTGGCGGAATTCCACAGCTCTGGAGGCATTCGTGTCCCGAACCCTGCCCCGTCTGGCCGCCACCGTCGGCGCCGCCGCCATGCTCGTACTGGGCGCCGCCGGGCTCGCCAGCGCGCACAACCAGCACGACCAAGACCACCACCACGCCTGGGCAAACGGGCACTTCCTGCACGACGCCGCCGCGTACTGGAACAAGGGGGGCGACTACGTCGACGACGCGCGCGTCGCCGACGCCTACAGCAAGGGCGGCGCCGAGCTGGGCAACGGCGTGTCCGGCCCGGGCAACTACTACGGTCCCGCCTCCTGACGAACGGCCGCCACGGCCACGCTCCACCCCGATGACGGCCCGTTAGGGGCCGAGTGACCGAGAACACAAAGAGTACGGCGAGGCCCCGCGCCAGGTTGGGTGCGCGGGGCCTCGCCGGTATCCACCGTCAGGTTCAGTGGTGGCGCACCACGGTGGTGTGGTGCACCACGGTGTGGTGGACGACGGTGTGGTGAACGACCGGTTGGTGCACCACCGTGTGGTGGACGACCGTTTGGTGGTGGGTACCGCATCCGGTGGCCAGCAGGGCCGTGGCGGCCAGCACGGTGACGGACAGCGCGGTCTTCAGGCGGTACACGTTGCTCCTCGGAAATCTTGAAACGGCGCGGGTACGCCCATAAGGACGCACCGGCGCCATGATCGTATCCCTGTCAGGAACACGTTCATGTGCCAGGCCGTGGGCTGCCTGCCGGGGAGCGGCGGCCACACCGCCTCCAGGCCCCAAGGGCCGCCCCCGGCCTTTGCCGCGCCCGGCACCCCCGGCACCCCGTGCACCGGCCCCCAGCCAAAGCGGCTGAGATTCCCAGAATCGCGCGCCGATAAACCTATTGGAGTGCTTTCCCTGCTATCTGGCGATAAGTGTCGGCCGTTTGCGCGGATACGCGCGAAGGCCTGTGGCGCGGCTTGACCCGCGCGGGTCTCATTGATCCCGGAGGAAGCGGAACTTCTGCTTCCGGTATCCGAAGGGATGTGAGCACCATGAACGAGGCACAGACCATCGAGACCACCGACGTCTACGAGCCCCCGCTGCTGGCCGAAGCGGGCGAGTACGCAGAGCTCACCCAGGGAGTGGAGGGCATTACGCCGGAAGGCTGGCATGCCCACTGGGTCGGGGTCTGAGTTATCGCGCCGGGTGCCGGCTCCGTTCCGCGCGAGCGGGGGGCTGGCACCCGGCGCGAGCCGCGCGGCTTGTCGCCAGGTCGCCTCCTTCGCTTCTACTCGTGCCCGTCTCACCGCTCAGGACAGGCCCATGGGCTCCGCCTCCACCTGGTTCGTCGTTCTTCCGGACCGCCAGATCCATCCCGATGTCACGCGGCGACTGCGGCAGCGTGCCTGCCAGGTCGTCCCGCACCCCTCCGGGCGTCCATGGCTGCTCGGCGCCTGGTCCCCTGACCAGCTGACGGTCGCCGCCGCCGGGGAGGTTCGGCTGGCCGTCGCCGGGACGTGCTCGCTCACCGCCGAGGAGCTGACGTCAAGGGCCAGCCGGGTGCGCGATCTCACCACCGTCGAGAGTGCGCTGGGCACGGCCCACGGCAGCTTCCACGTCATCGCATCGGTCGGCGGCCACACCTACGTGCGCGGGACGCTGTCCGGGGAGCGGCGGGTGTATCTGGCGGCCGTCGAGGGCGGCATCGTATGCGCCGACCGCGCCCGCACCCTGGCGTGGCTGACCAGCGCCGAACTGGATGCCGCGCAACTCGCCGTGCGGCTCACGGGATTCACCGCGCCGCACCCCCTGGCCGGTGGCGGCCTGTGGCGTGGCGTCCACGCGGTCCTGCCGGGTGAGGCGCTGCGTCTGGACGCCGGTGGCCAGTGGCGTACGGCGCGCTGGTGGCAGCCGCCCGAGGGCGAGCTACCGCTGTCGCAGGCGGCTCCCGCCCTGCGTCAGGCGCTGCGCGATGCGGTGGCGCTGCGGGTGCGGCCGGGTGAGGTGGTGGGCGCCGACCTGTCCGGAGGCATGGACTCCACTTCCCTGTGCTTCCTGGCCGCCGAGGCGGGGGCCCGACTCGTCACCGCCACGCTGCGCTGGACGGCGCCCGGCAACGAGGATCACGTCTACGCCCGGCACGCGGCCGAACACCTCCCCGACGTCGAGCACTTGGTGTTCCCCTCCGCCGAGCTGCCCGCCCACTTCACCGGGCTCGACGAGCGCCTCGACCCCGGTGACGAGCCGTCGGCCGCCCTGCGCGACCGGGCCGCACAGCACCAGCTGGGCACGGCCATGCGAGCGCGCGGGGCCGTCTTGCGCCTGTCGGGGCACGGCGGGGACCACGTGGTCCAGCCGCCGGACGGCTATGTGCACGCACTGCTGCGGCGCTCACCGCTGCTGGGGCTGCGGCACGCGGCCGGGTTGCGGGCCCGCCGCCGCTGGCAACTGGCCGCCGGTGCCCGCATGCTGCTCGACGGGCGTTCCTACCGGGCCTGGCTGGCCGGGACCACCGGCCAGCAACTGCGGGCCGCCCCGGCACGCCGCGTGGTACGGGCGCCGCACGGCTGGGGCCTGCAGCCCCAGCTGCCGCCCTGGGCGAGCGACCACGCCGTCGGCCTGCTCGGCGAACTGCTGCGCAGCGCCGCCCGCGACGCCGAGCCGCTGGCCGCCGAGCGCGGTCGGCACGCCTGGATCCACCAGGCGCAGGAAGCGGGGAGGATCGCCGGGCACCTCGCGCACGGGACGGCGGCCACCGGACTGGTCGTGCACAGCCCGTTCTGCGACGACGCCGTGATCAACGCCTGCCTGGCGGCCCTGCCCCACGAGGCGGCGACCCCGTGGGCGTACAAGCCGCTGCTCGCCGCCGCGATGCACGGCCTGGTGCCGACCCGCGTCCTGCGCCGGACCACGAAGGACCACTGCGGCGTGGAGTGGCAGCACGGCCTGCGGGCGCACCGGCCCGCGCTCGCCGCATGGGCTGAGGAGTCCCGGCTGGCGGCAGCGGGCGTCGCCGACCCGGAACTCCTGCGCCGCGCCCTGCTCTCCCCCGGCCTACTGCGCGGCGGATCGGCCGAGTTGGAGGCCACGCTGGGCGCCGAGGCATGGCTGCGGGACCTTGAGGCGCATCCGGTGCCGGGCCATCTGGCCCACCCCGGGCCGCCCGGGCCCGATGCCGACCGGGGTGGACCGGTCCGCTCTGTTCCGTCAGAACACGAGCACACACGTAAAGGAGTACAACGGTGAGCCGACTACACGCCGATGTCACCGCGTGCCCGACCGAAGACGGCATGGTTCTGCTGGACGAACGCCGGGGACGCTACTGGCAGCTCAACGGCACCGGCGCCCTCGTCGTCCAGGCCCTGCTGGACGGCGCCACCCCCCAGCAGGTGGCCGATCAGCTCGCCCGAACGCGGCCGGTGAGCCCACAGCGCGCGGCCGCCGATGTCGCCGCGCTGGTGGACCAACTCAGCCAGGCGAAGCTGGTGAGCCCCTCGTGAGCCAGGTCCTGGACACCAGCGGGACCAGGCCGCCACGGCTGAGAAGCCTCGCCGCCCGCACGGCCGTTGGCGCCGCGCGGCTGATCGCCCGGTTGCCGCCGCGCCGCATCCGCACGGTGCTGCTCGTTGTCCGCCGCGGCGCCAAACCGGCCGACTACGACGGCACGCTGCGGGCACGGCAGGACGTGACCGCCATCAGCACCCTGTGCGCCGGGCGCTACTGCCTACAGCGTTCGCTGGCCACCGCCCTGCTGTGCCGACTGGCGGGCAACTGGCCCACATGGTGCTCAGGGGTGCGGACATCGCCCTTCGCCGCGCACGCCTGGGTTGAGGCCGAGGGCCGCCCCGTGGGCGAACCGGAGGACACCACCACCTACCGGGCGTTGATCAGCGTGCCGGCGACGGCCCCGTCCGTGCTCGCGGACACGGCACCCCGTCGTGACCGCTGACGAGACGTCCCGCAGCGGACCTCTCGCCCGCTGGCACCCGAGGTGCGGTGTTGCCATGGAGGGATCCTCACACCGTAGGATTGCCACAAAAGTTCTGATATGCCCTTAATAGAGCAATGGTCGGGTTGTGTTGTCGAACCGCAGCAGGCTGGTTGCCTTGGTCGAGTCCTGCCGGGAGCGCTCGGGCGCGGGCCGCGTGATGGGATCCACGGGAGCCATCCGTCAGGCGTCGGCCTGGGCCGTCGGGCGCCGGTCCGCTGATCCACGGCCCGCGCCGCCGTCGGCCCGCCCGCGCCGGAGCGGATCGTGAGACTGCCCGGCCGCCGCGGAGCCGAGAGCCGCGGGACAGGGCGGCTGCCTGCTCCGCCGGGATGGATGCGGTGGCTGCCGGCCCTGTACGTCGTGGCGGTCCTGGTGATCGAACCGATCACTCCCGTCCAGTGGCCGGTGAGTTTCCTGCTCATCGCCCTGCCCGTGGTCGCCGCCTTCGCCCACGGCCCCACGGTCGTCGCCGGTGTCACGGTCTTCGCCGTCGCGTTCGAGGCCATCCTGGCCGGTACGCCCTGCTGTGCGGGCCGCTCCGTGGGATATTTGTGGGAACGCCACTACGTGGCCGTGTACGTCTCGACCGCCCTGGTCGGCGTCCTCGGCACGATCCTGGCCGCGCACCGCGAGCGCCGGGAGCACACCCTGGCCACCGTGCGGTCCGTTGCCGAGACCGCGCAGCGCGTACTGCTGCGCCCGGTGCCCCACCATCTCGGACCGGTCATCGTGGAGACGCTCTACCTGTCCGCCGCCGCGGAGGCGCGCATCGGCGGGGACCTGTTCGAGGCTGTGCCCACCGCGCACGGCGTTCGCCTGCTCATCGGGGACGTCCGCGGCAAGGGACTGCTCGCGGTGGAGACGGCCGCGACGATGCTCGGTGTCTTCCGCGAGGCCGCCCACGACGAGCCCGATCTGGCCGGGGTGGCGCGCCGCATCGAGCGGAGCATGCACCGCAGGGCCGCGCAGCTTCCAGGCAGCGAGGAACGCTTCGTCACGGCGGTGTTCGCCGAGATCCCCGACGGCGAACCCGTTGTCCGGATCGTCAACTGCGGCCACCCTCCGCCCCTGCTCATCGGCAGCGGCGGTGTCACCGAGTTGAATCCGACCGATCCCTCACCGCTCATCAATCTCGGCGATCTGCTCGGCGACGACTACCACATCGACGTGGAGCCCTTCCATCCCGGCGACCAACTGCTGCTCTACACCGACGGGGTGACCGAGACCCGGGACCGCACCGGAGCCTTCTACCCCCTCACCGAGCGCATTCGGTCATGGGCCGGCCTCCCCCCTCGCGAGCTCCTCGACCACCTGCACCAGGACCTGCTCGCCTACAGCGACGCGGGCCTCGACGACGACACCGCCGCCCTGGCCGCGTACCGCCTCCCCGAAGGCGTCCACGGCCACTGAGCGCTCCGCTGGAAGTGCGGCGATGTACCGTCCATCGCCCGCGGCGCCATCGCGGCTGGTCTTCGCGCAGTCCCCCGCGCCTTCAGGGCGCCTTCGAACCGCAGCGGACTTCACCCGACCTGTTCAGGCCGTGCACCCGGGACGCCGCGCACCGGCACAGCGGTGTGGGAGCGTCCGGCACCCGGACACCCCCACACCGTCTCCGGCCGCAACCCGGGAAGCCCCGCGGCCCCGGTGGCCGGGGGCCCTCAACTCAGCTGTTGGGACGGAGCGTCCACACCACGGTCATCTCGCCCGTGACCGCCTCGTCCTCGCGCTGGATGGTGATGCTCACCGGGAACTCCGGGCGCTGGCCCGCGTCGAGTTCGGCGATGACGTCGGCGATCGGGCGCCCCAGCGTGGCCGTGGCGGTCACCGGTCCCATGGCGAGCTTCTTGTAGCCGATCTCGGCCCGTACCGCCAGCGGAACGGCGCGCGAGAGCTGGTCGCCGAAGGCGGCGAGGACGATGGCACCGCTGGCGGACTCGGCCAACGTGAACATGGCGCCCGCGTGCGGGCCGCCAACGTGGTTGTGGTAGTCCGGCTGGTCAGGAAGCCGGAGCACGGCACGCTCCGGGGTGGCCTCCAGGAACTCCAGGTTCAGGGTGCGAACCATGGGAACGGTGGCGCTCAGCATCTCGCCGATCTGCGGCAGGGTCTCAGACATGCCCGGATGTTACCAGCCAGTAGCCCAGCTGGGCCGTGCCCCGCGCCACAGCGTCCGAGCGCCCCCGTGCCGCGCTCCCCGGCGCACGGTGGTGCGAAACCGGGCCTGGCATGGTCCGTACCGGACCCGCCCCGTATCGTTGCTGGCCATGTGGCCTGGAGAACAGCAGCCCGGCGGACAGCCGGATCCGCAGGGAGCACCCGCCGACGCCCGGCCCGGCGGCCAGCACCCCGGTTTCGGGGAGCCCGCCGCCTTCGGGCCCGCGGGTGGCTTCGGTCCGCCGCCCGGCGAGGGCTTCGGCCAGCCCCCGGCGTTCGGCCAACCCGCCGCCCCGGGCCAGCCCCAGCCCCCCGGCCAGCCTCCGTACGGTCCGCCGCAGGGCTTCGGGTACGAGCAGCAGCAGCCGGGCTTCGGCCAGGCGCCGACACAGTGGCAGCAGCCCGGGCCGCCGGCCGTGCCGCCCCAGCCACCGAACCGGCGACGCACCACGATCGGCGTGGCCATCGCCGCCGCGGTCGTGCTGATCGCCGCGGGCGTGGGCGTCGCCATGGGACTGAACGACGGCGGTGGCGGCACGACGACGAGCGCGCCCTCGCCCACGCCGTCCGCCACGGTCAGCGCCTCGCCCGCGAGCGCGGCGCCCAGCGCGCCGCCCGAGGCCGGGCCGCGCGGCGACGGCTCCGACGTCCAGCCGGTGGTAGCGGGTTGGCAGGTCGTGGTGCGCGCCGACCGCAAGGTCGCCTTCGACGTACCGCAGGGCTGGACGATCAAGCAGCAGGACGAGATCATCGGCTTCGAGGACGAGAAGGGCAATCCGGCGGTCGGCATGGGCGCCCCCGCCATCTACAAGGAGAACTACTGCGGCGGCAACACCAACGCCGCCGCCGCGGGCACCAAGGGGGCCGAGGGCGCCAAGAGCGTCCAGGACGCCGCCGAGAACCAGGCCCAGGCCTGGGCGTACTACGGCTTCAACGACATGAAGAGCAAGCAGAAGGGCACGCTGAAGTACACGCCCGCCGCACCGTTCTCCAACTCGCACGGCATCAAGGGCTACTCGGCCTCCGCGACGGAGACCAACGTGCCCAGGACCAACCAGTGCGCCACGGACGGCGCGGCCCACGCCGTCGCCTGGGTCGGCCACAACAGTCAGCTCACGGTCTTCGTGCTGTACACCAACACCGGTGTGCCCACGGAGATTCCGTCGCAGACCATCACGAAGATCGAGGACAGCATCCGGCAGATCCCGTGATCCGGGCGTTCACCCCAGGCTGAACGCGCCGTCCGGTGGGCGCGGCGACGGCACGGCGTCGAAGTCGCCCACCGCACGCGCGTCGCCCGCCAACTCGCGTAGCGCCGCGCCGTGTTCGACCCTGGCCGGGAAGACGTCGGCGGCCGCCCGCCGCGCCAGGTACGGGATCGGCAGCTCCCGCCCGCCCGCCACCAGCACGGCGTTGCCGAACCGCCGCCCGCGCAGCACGGAGGGTTCGGCCACCAGGCACATGTGTGGGAAGACCGCCGCCGCGGTGGCGATCTGCGACCGCAGGAAGGCGAACGGCGCGCCGTCGGCGAGGTTGGCCAGATACAGCCCGTCCGGCCGCAGCACCCGCGCGGCGACCCGTACGTACTCCACCGACGTCAGGTGCGCCGGCACCCGCGAGCCGCCGAACACATCGGCCACCAGCACATCCACCGACCCACCGGGAGCCCGCTCCAGCCAGCCGCGGGCGTCGAGGGTGTGCACCTCGATACCGGAGTCCGCCGCCAACGGCAGTACGTCCGCGACGAGTTGCACGAGACCGCGGTCGGCCTCCACGACCTGTTGCCGGGACCCTGGCCGGGTCGCGGCCACATACCGGGGCAGCGTCAACGCGCCGCCGCCCAGATGCACCACATCCAGCGCACGCCCCGGCGCCCCGGCCGCGTCCAGCGCGTGACCGAGCCGCCGGACGTACTCGAACTCCAGGTACTCCGGATCGTCCAGGTCGACGTACGACTGCGGCGCGCCGTCCACCGTGAGCAGCCACGCCCGTGGCCGGTCCACGTCCGGCAGCAGCCGGGCGACGCCGAAGTCCACCTCCCGGTACACCGGGGCCCGCTCGTCCTCGTCCATCACACCATTGTCACCGGTCCGGCGACGCCCTCGCTCAGCCGCCGACGCGGCCCGGCCAGTCCGCGTAGCGGATCCGCGAGATCTCCAGCACGTCGCCGAGCGTCCCCCACTCGTCCTTGCCGAGCCGCGTCAGCGGCCGCATCTCCCGCATCTCGGGGTGCCCGTCGCGGAGCACTGCCTGCGACACCGCGGCGTGCACCACCCGCCCGAACACCACGGTGGAGTCACCGAACCGCAGCGTGCTGTGCAGCTCACACTCCAACGCCACCGGCGACGCGGCAACCCGCGGCGCCTTGACCCGCACACTGGGCTCACGCGCCACACCAACCTCGTCGAACTCACTCATCCCACGAGGAAAGTCCGTCGCCGTCGCATTGATCTGCTCAAACATCTGCTCGGGGGCGAAGTTCACCACGAACTCCCCCGTCTCCTCGACGTTGCGCAGCGAGTCCTTCCGCCCCACCGAGGTGAACTGCACGATGGGCGGCTGCACGCTGGCGATCGTGTAGAACGAGTGCGGGGCGAGGTTCGCGACTCCGTCGCCGGAGACGGTGGACACCCAGGCGATCGGCCTGGGCACGACGGTGGCGGTCAGCAGCCGGTAGAAGGTGTTGCGGTCCAGCTCGGCGGGGTCGAAGTCGATGCGCATGGGCTCAGTATGTCGGTGCTCGCAACGAGCGCTGCAAACCCCCCGCCCAACGCCTGTGAACTGTGAGAACGCGGCACTGCTCGAGACACGGGCCGCGTTGGCAGCTGTCCGGCGCCCGGCGAAGAGGTGCGCTGCCGTGGGTGAGGCCCGAGGCCTGCCAAGTGGGAAGCCCGGCGCGGCCGGGCTGGCGTTCAGCTGCTCATGGGGCGCGGCGCTGGGGTCGGCTCCCGTTGACCTTGCCTTCGGCCCACAGGGAGCGGACGTGGCCGAGGTGGCGCGTCATGCACTTCTCGGCCTCCTTGGCGTCGCCAGCCAGCATCAGCTCCAGCAGTTCCAGGTGTTCCTCGGCCGAAGGCAGCAGCCGGCCGCTTTGGTTCAGGGCGGTGAGCCCGTACAGCCGTGAGCGCTTGCGCAGGTCGCCGACGGTCTCGACGAGGCGGTCGTTGCCGGAGAGCGCCAGCAGCCGCAGGTGGAACTGGCGGTCGTACTCCAGGTAGCCGATGAGGTCGTGGCGGCGCGCGGCGGTCACGATCTCCTCCGCGAACGGGCGTAGCGCTTCGAGTTGTTCCGCGGATGCGG
>JBAGJY010000024.1:0-105718 GCA_037034305.1 Streptomyces sp. PLK1-5 | reverse complement strand
CGGCCTCGGTGCGCATCGGACTGATCTCGGAGACGGTACTGACGAACGTGGTCTTGCCGACGCCGAAGCCACCGGCCACCACGATCTTCGCCGAGGTGGTGGAGCGGTGCACCGTATCGCTGGAGCCCGCGAAGTCCACGTAGCGCCTTTCGAGCAGTGTCATGTCCGGTCAGCCGCCTCAGATGAGGCCGAAGACCGGCCCGCGGCGTGGTACCAGCGAAGCGTCCCGCGGATGACGATCACCACCCTTGATCGTTAGGACTCGAATGAGAGTGCGCGGCACACATGACCGATGCCTCGCGTCAGGGCAGTAGTCGTATCAATCCCTCGACCGGTCATCCACGAGGGATTCACAATGTGTCGGGAAGTGTGAACTGGTGGCAGTACCAGTGTCAGTACCTCTTCGATTGCTGACCGGATCGCCTTTGAAACTGACCGGCATTGGTTGCCGCCCGGGTCGTGGCGCGCGCCCCGGGCGGTCGGTCATGTCCGTCGTTCGGCTGCGGAGACCACTCGGCAGTCTTCCCACGCCTGCCGCACCAGATCCTGGTCACGTACCGCGCAGAGCCCGGCACTCCGACCGCCGAACGCCTCGCCCGCTGGCCTCGCTCGCCGTCGACCCGGCCGAACCGGATCCGGGCACGCCCAGCGCGAGCGTCCCAACGGGACATCGGCGCAGTGGTGCCCACGCCCCTGCTCGCGTCGTCTGTGTTCGGCGCGCGGCGGTCGCCCTCCTCCGGTCGGTTGGTCAAGCGGATGAGGACCGAACCCACCAGACGGTCCACGGGACAGCACCCGGCCGCCGCGCATCGCCGGTAGCCGGGCCCTGCCGGAGGAGGCTGACCGCGGGGCGCGGACGCACGGTCAGGACACCGCGCCGATTCGAGCCCGCAGCCCTTCGGCGAAGGCGCGTGCAGCCTGCAGGTCAGTGGAGTTGGGCCGCCCCTTGTTGATACCGCCGAGGAGCCTGAAGGGAAGCCAGGTGTCGAATCCGCGACACGAGAAGGTGTCGCCCACCTCGAAGCCCCTGTCTTCGAGCAGCGACACGACAGGGCGGGCGAAGGGCCGGAACCCCGGTTCGGGCAGCCCGCTGGTGGCGAAGACGAACGCCCTGCGCCGGTCACCCTTCGGCAGCGACCTGACGAACTGGCGCAGCTGCGGATGGAGATTGCCGTAGAAGACTCCCGAGCCGAACCCCACGAGGTCGCAGGCGGACAGCTCGGCCATGTCGACCTCCCCGGGGGCGACAACAGGGGCCGCCAGGACCTCTCCCATGACTTCGGCGATCCTCCTGGTGTTGCCATGGGACACGGACGCGCAAACGATGACGGACTTCATGGTGTTGCTCCCTTCGCTTCCAGAATTCGTTCGCTGGGCAGCCAGTCGGCGTCGGCCTGCTCGCCGTCCGGGCGAACTC
This sequence comes from Streptomyces sp. PLK1-5, assembly GCA_037034305.1. Classification (GTDB taxonomy): domain Bacteria; phylum Actinomycetota; class Actinomycetes; order Streptomycetales; family Streptomycetaceae; genus Streptantibioticus_A. The sequence continues at coordinate 104,301 of JBAGJY010000024.1, read as the reverse complement.
GTGTGACGCGCGGTCCGGTGCGCAGCGCGACCGCGCCGACCACCGCGTGCGCCAGCACCGCCACCTCCGACCAGTTCGAACCCACACCGTGGGGACACCGCCCGAGCGGCGACTGTGACATGAGCGGAATGTGGTTACCGTCACAAGGGGATCCGCGGTGGTGTGGGACCGGTCCCGGATCGCGCCCGCCACGCGGACCCGGACGGCCGTCGCAGGCGGGCCCGGGATCCAGGAGATGTACTTCTGGGTCGAAGGATGCCCCGCTGGCTCTGACGACGAGAATCGCCAGCGCTTCGACCCCACCATGGAAGGCAACTGGGTTCGAGTACCGGACGTAGACGTGCACGAGTTTCGACGGCAGCAATGGTCGGCAGGACAGTGAGCGGACGCTCGGGCCCGTGTATGGTTGCTGTGTTCGTATCCGTTCAGGAGCTGAGGATGGGGGTGAGGTTGATGACCGTGCTCATGGCCACCGTGCGTGGTGTCCGGGTCTCCCTCACGTCCCGGGCCGTGGCCTGACTCCCGTCCCGCCCTCGCTGAGCGCGTGAGCTCGCGGGGCCACCACACGAACGTCTCCTGAAACGGATCTTCCATCGCCATGGGCAACAATTGGCTCTCGCGCGCCGAAACCAGCGCCGACATCCCCGCCATCCGCGACATCAACCTCGCCGCTTTCCCAACCCCTGCCGAGGCTGACCTCGTCGACAGCCTGCGCGCCGATCCGACCGCCTGGATCGAGGGCCTCTCCCTCGTCGCAGCGGACGAGACCGGTTGCCCGGTGGGCTACGCGCTGCTGACCCGCTGCCACATCGACAGCACGCCGGCCCTGTGCCTGGCCCCGTGCGCCGTTCGACCGGAGCGGCAGCGGACCGGCGCGGGTACCGCGGCGATCCGTGCCGCCCTGGCCGCAGCACGATCCCTGGGCGAGCGCCACGTGGTCGTCCTCGGGCATCCGGCCTACTACCCCCGGTTCGGGTTCACCCGTGCCTCGGACCACGGCATCGGACTGACCATCGATGTCCCGGACGACGCGTTGATGGCACTCACCCTCGACGCTGACCATCCGCTCCCCAGCGGGACCGTCCACTACGCCGCTGCGTTCGGTATCTGACCCGATCCGTGCCGCGCGGGCCAAGCTCCCGCGCGGCACGCGCACCGGCGTCGACCTCAGGACTCCTCACCGTGGTGCTGCCCTTCTCATGAACGTCGAACACGGCTCGGCGACGGTGCCTCCCGCAGTCGCGAACACTGCTGTCGCTACTGACGAACAGAGCCACCGTCACCCCGAAGTCGCGTTCCACGACATTGACTACATCGACGTCGCGTCCTGACAAGCGGCGGCCAGAACGGCGGACATCAAATGCCGTTGAGCCGAAGCACGATAGTTGTCACATAGGCAGGCTTGTTGTCACCAAGACCCCGGAACGGGCTTGGCAGGCCGACTGACGCTGTCCGCCGCCATCCAATCGAGGCGCTTTACGCCGAACCCAGTCGTTAAGGGTCCTCAGTCAGTGAGCCTCGCTCTTCGGTCCGACGCCTTCGAGTCTGGTCGGTGTTCCGCCTGGGTCAAACGAGCGGTGGAAGGTGAAGGCGTGCGGCGCGGAGCCGTGTTCGTGGAGGTGCTCCAGTTTGGAAACACCGTCCTGCCAGGTAGGTATCGCGCCGTCGGCGACCCACCAGAACACGTGGCTCGGGTGCCCTGTCCGCTCGAACCAGTCGTAACGCCTGTTGAGCGCCACGCGGTGCAGGCCGGTGTAGACGGCATCGAAGGCGGATCGCAGGTCGCTCCAGAGTGAGAGGGTCGCTGCCAGGGCGGTGGTTTCCACACTGCGGCCTTTGCCGTACCAGGCCGGTACGGCGAACTCTCCCCATTCACCCCAGTCCGCCTCGAAGAGCGAGCCCCGGTCACCGTCTGCCGCTTCAGCATGATCGAGGTATCCCGGGTGCTGGCCGATCTGCCGGTAGACGGCCTCACCAATGTCGTAGAACTCGCGCGTGAGAGGTGTGGGATCGGCGAGAGGTGACTTCAGGACGCCGAATGTGTACAGAGCAAGATGGGGCATGCGTTTCTCCCTGGCTGAGTGGGCCTGGTGGGGAAGTTCCTGACGGTCGCTGGCTGGGCGTGGACTCGATTCGACGGCTTGCCCGCCGGGTGGGGAGTTGTGGGCGTGATCGACTCAGCCTGATGGAACTCCTCTGCGACTGCGGGGGCCGCCGAATGACAGGTGACGATAGCCACCTCCACAGACTCTGTCGAAGTTGCGTTTTCCCTCTTCAAGTGGCCTCTTGCAAAGGCCTTCGCGGGAGCTGAGGCGGTAGAGCGCCGCCCACCTCGTGAAGTCCACATCGACCCAGGCACCTCGGAACAGCACCGCCGACAGCTCCGCCCTCGCAGGTGAACCTTCTCAACCCCCGATGGCGTCGACTGAGTTGAGCGGCACAGCGACTGGGTTTGCTGTCAGGTGAGGTCGCGGTGCAGCTCAAGCGGCTGGCGGAGCATGGGAGCCTGCGGCACCAACCATGCCTCGTGCGCTGCTGGTGACAGGCAGAGCGCCGAACGGGTGACAACCACCGTGCTTCGCTACACGGAAACCGCAGTTCGGTGGAGCCTGATGGTGACAACTATCATGCTTCGGCTCACAACTGCCGTGGTTGCGCAGCTCACTTGGTGGGCTGGCCCTTGAGGTGGCGGCCGACCGCGCGTATCTCAGTGGCGGCCGGGCAGCCGCTGTTGCCAGAGTTCCCCTGTGCTGAGTGAACGTGATGTGCTCGAAGTACTGCGCCTGCTGGCGGGCGCCGGAGTGACAGCATGGGTGGATGGCGGTTGGGGGGTGGACGCCCTGGTCGGCGAGACCACCCGACCGCATTCTGACCTCGACCTGATCGTCCTGTCACACGAACTCGACGTCGTGCGAACCACCCTGGTCAACGCCGGGTTCACGGCCGTCTTGCGAGACTGGCTCCCCACCGCGCTGGCGGTAGCCGACGGTGCAGGCCGGGAGATCGACCTGCATCCCATCGCCGGGACGTCCCGTGACGGCGGATACCAACTCCTCCCCGGCGGCGAACGGTTCCACTACCCGGCGCCGACCACCGGGAGAATCGGCGGCCATGAGGTCCGGTGCGTCGACGCCGCAACACAGGTGCGGTGCCACCTCGGCTACGAGCCCACCGAGAAGGACCGATGGGACCTCGCACGCCTGCACGCCCACACGGGAGTCGTGCTTCCCAAGGGGCTTGGATGACCTGAAGGTCTTCGGAGCGCGACCTCCGTCGGCATGAGCCGCTGCCGCCGCTGCGGCAGTTGGCGGGCGATCGGCAGGACAGCGGCACCCACAAGGAACCCGTGGCAGGTGACAAGGCCGTGCCCGGCGCCCTCGGCCAGCCATGCCGCAAGCCCGCCCACGGCGAAACCCGCCGCCAGCAGCCGCTCCCTGGTCTCGGCGGTGGTAGGCACGAGCCCCCGCGACGAGGGGTGCGGCCAGGAAACAGGTCGCGCCGGAACCCGTGGTGAGGTTCCGCCGTCCTACACCCGCGGCGAACATGTTCGTAACAAACTTGTTCGCTACGAACATGTTCGCTATGCTGCACGCATGAAAGATCGGTCCGCTGTACCCAAAAGCCGCCGGGAGCGCCCCGCCAAGCCCCCGCTGACCCGGGAGGGAATCGTTGCGGCCGCCGTGGAGATCATGCGGGTCGAGGGCTTGCAGAAGGTCACCATGCGCCGCCTTGCGCAAGAGCTGGACACCGGCCCGGCCTCGCTCTATGTGTACGTCGCCAACACCGACGAACTGCACGCGGCCATCTTGGACGAGCTGCTCGGCACGGTCGGGCCCGCGCCCGCCAAGGGCACCTGGCGCGAGCGGCTGGAGGCGTTGCTCACCGCGTACACCGTGATGCTCTTCGAACACCCTGCCCTGGCGCGTGCCGCACTGGTGGCCCGCCCGAGCGGCGAGCACTACCTGCGCCTGGTCGAGACGGTGCTGGCGCTGCTGGCCGAGGGCGGCGTCCCGTCCGCGCAGGCGGCCTGGGGGGTGGACGTACTGCTGCAGTACGCCACCGCGACCGCCGCCGAGCAGGCTACCCGGGACCAGTCGGCCTGCGCGGAGGCCGACTGGGGCGCCCTCACCCGGGCGCTTCGCGACGCGTCCCCGGACACCCATCCGCAGATCGCCGCGCTCGGCCCGCGGCTGCTCGCCGGGGCCCCGGAGCACCGGCTGTCCTGGGGCTTCCAAGTGCTGCTCAACGGCATCACACACACCCCCACTCCGGACGCCTGACCGAGCGGTCCGCACCGATTCGCAAGGAGCACCAGCATGACGGCCCATCACCCGATCCTGATCGTGGGCGCCGGTCTCGGCGGCCTCACCCTCGCCCGCGTCCTGCACGTCAACGGCATCGAGAGCGCTGTGGTCGACCTCGACGCCTCACCGGCTGCCCGAACCCAGGGCGGCATGCTCGACATCCACGAGGACTCCGGCCAGGCTGCCCTGCGCACCGCTGGCCTGTACGAGGAGTTCCGGGCCCTCGTCCACCCCGGCGGTGAGGCGATGCGGATCCTCGACCGGCACGCCACCGTCCACCTGGCTGAGGCGGACGACGGCAGCGGTGGCCGCCCCGAGGTCGACCGGGGTCATCTGCGCAACCTGCTGCTGGGTTCCCTGCCGTCGGGCACCGTCCGCTGGGGAGTGAAGGTGACCGGCGCGCGTCCGCTCGGCGGTGGACGCCACGAGGTGACGCTCGCCGACGGCACCGCTTTCACCACCGATCTGCTGGTCGGCGCGGACGGCGCCTGGTCCCGGATCCGCCCGCTGCTCTCTGACGCGACCCCGGCGTACACCGGCGTGTCCTTCGTCGAGTCGGATCTGCTGGACGCCGACGCCCGCCACCCCGCGAGCGCGGCCGTCGTCGGCGGTGGGATGCTCTTCGCGCTCGGCGACGGCAAGGGCTTCCTCGCCCACCGCGAAACGGACGGCAGCCTGCACCTCTACACCGCACTGACCGTCCCCCGGGAGTGGACCAACGGCATCGAAGTCACCGACACCGCCGCCGCCAAGAAGGCCGTGCTGGCCCACTTCAACGGCTGGGACCCGAAACTGCGGGCGCTGGTCGCCGACGCCGACGGCCCGCTGGTGCCGCGAGCGATCCACGCGCTGCCGGTCGACCACCGCTGGGACCGGGTCCCCGGCGTCACGCTGCTCGGCGACGCCGCCCACCTGATGTCCCCCTTCGCTGGCGAGGGCGCCAACCTCGCCATGCTCGACGGCGCCGAACTCGGCCGGGCCATCGCCGCCCACCCCGGCGACACCGAAGCCGCCCTCGCCGCCTACGAACAGGAACTCTTCCCCCGCAGCCAGACCGCCGCCGCGATGTCCGCCGCCAACCTCCGAACGTGCTTCGGCGCTGACGCCCCGCGGGGGCTGCTGGATCAGTTCGCCGCCCACTCTCAGGCAGGCTGACCTCGCCCACGGCCACGGCTGTACGGCCCAGCACACTGCCCAGGTCCACAGAGCCGATTGGCTTCCTTGTCCTTCCTATGCGGTGCGTTCGGCGGGGCACCGCTCGTCTTCGTCGAAGGGCTTGTCGTGCCAGCGCCACCCGGCGGTTGCGTCGTCGTGGATGTGCAGCATGAACTCGGCGACCGGGGTGCCGTCGGGGAACGTCATGGTGAGCGCGCTGCGGATTCGGGCGTAACAGGTGTCGGCTCGCTCCCAGTCCTCTTCGTCGACGGCCTGCTCTTGTTCCGCGAAGACGGCGCGGAACGCGTCGAAGCCGGGCAGGCTCTCGAGATCCGCGTAGGTCCACGGCATGTCGGTGCCGGTCACGGTGAGCCGGGCGATCTCCTGGCCTGCATGGTGGAGCCGCCAGACACAGCCGGTGGTGAGGTTCACGTTGGTCATGGCTCCATGATGACGATTCGGGCCAAGGCCGCGAGCGTTGTCTCATCGCTATACGGTCGTTGGCGTGTGTTGGCCACCCGGGGGACCGGCACAGGCGGCGGCCACCCATGTCGGCCATGCGGCCGTCGGGCGTCGGGCGCCGGTGCGTGAGGCACAGCAAGGAGTCATGCTGCGGGAGACGGCCCGTCAACTGGCGACATCGGCGGCCCGGTTGGAATCATGTGTGAACAGGGTCGAGCGTCGCGCAGCTTTGTGTTTTCTATTGACTGGTTCTGTTGACTTTGGTTCGCTTGGCGTGCCCTGCGCAGGCATCAGATCCGCGACCGTCCGTTACCCCTTCGGACTCAGGAGAACCGATGCGCAAGACGTGGGCTGCCCTCGTAGCGGCCACGCTGACCGCGGTACCTCTCGCGGTCGTCCCCGTAGTCGCCAGCCCGGCCGCGGCTTTGGGCAACGGCCTGGCCCTCACCCCGCCGATGGGCTGGAACGACTGGAACGCCTTCGGCTGCAACGTCAGCGAGCAACTCGTCGAGCAGACCGCAGACAAGATCGTCTCCAGCGGCCTTCGGGCCGCTGGCTACAGGTACGTCAACATCGACGACTGCTGGATGGGCAAGTCCCGTGACCGCGGCGGCAATCTCGTCCCCGACTCGACCAAGTTCCCGCACGGAATCAAAGGCGTTGCCGACTACGTGCACGCCAAGGGCCTCAAGCTCGGCATCTACGAAAGCGCAGGCACGATGACCTGCGCCCGCTACCCCGGCAGCCTCGGCCATGAGCAACAGGACGCGAACACCTTCGCCGCCTGGGGAGTTGACTACCTGAAGTACGACAACTGCAACAACATGGGCATACCCGCCCGGCAGCGCTACCAGGCCATGGGAGACGCGCTGGCCAAGACCGGCCGCCCAATTGTCTACAGCCTCTGCGACTGGGGTGAGGAGGACGTGTCGAGTTGGGGCGGCTCGGTCGGCAACCTCTGGCGTACCACCGGCGACATCGACGCCTCCTACGGCCGGATGCTCGCCATCTTCCACCAGAACGTCACCCTCGCCGCCGCGGCCGGACCCGGCGCCTGGAACGACCCGGACATGCTGGAAGTCGGCAACGGTATGACGCCGACCGAGGACCGGACCGAGTTCTCGCTCTGGGCCGAGATGGCCGCACCCCTGATCTCCGGAACCGATCTACGCAGCGCAAGCGCCGACACACTCGCGACCTACGGCAACAAAGAAGTCATCGCCGTCGACCAGGACAAGCTCGGCAGGCAGGGAAAGCCGGTCAGTATGGCGGGTGGACTGGACGTACTGGCCAAGCCGCTCGCCGACGGCAGCGTCGCGGTGACCCTGTTCAACGAGAACACCACGCCCGCCGTCATCTCCACCACGGGTTCCGCGATCGGGCTGGGCGCCGCCAAGAGCTACACCATGCGGGACCTGTGGGCGCACCGCACCACCGAGACGGCCAGAACCATCAGCGCCTACGTGCCCGGACACGGCACCGTGATGTACCGGGTCGCGCCCAACCGCAGACCGGACGGTTACGCGCCCAACGTAGTTGTGAACACCACAGGTTCCGGCTGGTCGGCGGGCGGCTCCGCCACGGTGACGTCGACCGCTACCGACAACGGTGCGCGGGCCGCCACCGATGTCCGCCTCGGGGTCAACGCCCCGATCGGCTGGACCGCCACACCGCTCACCCGCACCCGTTTCGCCCGGGTGCCCAGTGGCGGCCAGGCCGTCGCCAGGTTCCGGGTGACCGCCCCCGCCGCCCTGCCCTCGCCGATCACCCGTACCACCGTCACCGCAACCGCGTCCGTCCACGGGCCGGGCGGCAGCCAGACGGTCACCGCGCCTTACCCCGTGGAACTGTCCGCGCCGGTCCGCGCGCCGTTCAGGACCTTCTCCGACAACACGGCCGTCTTCGGTGCCCAGGACAGCAGGCTCGCCATCGACGGCGCGGGCGCGGACCTGTGGGGCGACACCGACCAGTACAGCGCGATCTACCAGCCGGGTGCGGAGCACGACGGCTCCACCACTCTCGTCAAGGTGACCGCCCAGAACGACACCAACGAGTGGGCGAAGGCCGGGATCATGGTGCGAGATGACATCACCAAGCCCGCCAGTTCCCCCGGATACCTGATCCTGGCCGAAGCCCCCGGCAAGGGCTACGTCCTGCAGTGGGACAGCAACGGCGACGGGCGCCTGGACTCCAACAGCGCCCCACCGAACGAGGGCAGCGGCGCCGCCGCCTACCCCAGCTGGCTCAAACTGGTCCGCTCCGGATCCACGTACACCGGCTACTACTCGACCAACGGCACTGACTGGACCCAGGTCGCCTCCGTCAGTCTGCCCGGGGTGACCGCCACTCAGGATGTCGGCGTGTTCACCAGTTCCCACAGTGAAGGCACCAACGGCGAGGCGGACTTCGCCGGTTTCACCCAGAACTGACCTCCGCGGCGGAGCGGCCCGCCAGCCGCTCCGCTGGCCTCCAACTCCTCGTACACCTTGGGACTTTCACCGGGGCTCGGCGCCAGGGGCACGAGCGATGGCCTTGCCCGGCTTGTCGAGGACGGCCAACTCCGCCTCCGTCAGGCGAAGGCCGCCCGCGGCGATGTTCTCGGTGAGGTGCGCCGGGTTCGTGGTGCCGGGAATGGCCAGGACGTGCGGACCGCGGTGCAGGGTCCAGGCGAGCCGTACCTGGGCTGGCGTCGCATCGTGGGCGCGGGCGATGGAGTGGACGCGCGTGTCTTGCTCCTGGCCTGCGGCTGCCTCGCGCCGCACGCCGGAGATCGCGAAGTAGGGGACGAAGGCGATGCCCTGCTCTCGGCACAGGTCCACCAGGCCGCTGTCGTCGGCGTGCCGCCAGTGAAGGCCGTAGGAGTTCTGCACGCAGACCACGGGTGCGATCGTCCGGGCTTGCGCCACGTGCTCTGGGCGGACGTTGGAGAGCCCGAGGTGCCGTATCAGACCTGCCTCGCGTAGCTCGGCGAGGGCGCCGAAGTACTCGCAGATCGACTCCAGGCGGCCGTTGCGTCGCAGGTTCACCACGTCCAGGTGGTCCCGGCCGAGTTGACGCGCGTTCTCCTCGACCTGGCCACGGAGCTCGTCGGGGCGGGCCATGGCGAGCCACTCGCCGGAGGGGGCGCGAGCCGAGCCGACCTTGGTCACAACGACCACGTCGTCGTGCCAGGACGACAGGGCGCGGTTGATCAGCTCGTTCGCGGAGCGCAGCGGCGAGAAGTAGAAAGCGGCCGTGTCGATGTGGTTGACGCCCTGCTCGAAGGCGCTGTGCAGCAGGCGAACTGCGTCGTGGCGGTCTATCGGTGTGCCGTCGGAGTTCCCCATCATGCCGTTGCCGGTCAGCCGCATCGCGCCGTAGCCGACGCGGTTCACCTCCAGGTCCCCGAGCTTCCAGGTCCCCGCTGCCGCCGCTGCGCTCACCGTGCACTCCTTCACTCGTCGACACGTCGGAGTGCTGGAGTATGGGGCGGTGATGGGGTGCCGCGACAGGCCGACGGGTTGGGTGAAACGTCACACGGGCATCGGGAACGAACCGCCAGCGCAAGGCCGTTGAACCTGCTGACTTCGTTCACTTCGAACGGCGGCGTTGCGCCACCGGTTTGGGAGCCATTCGGTCGGGGGCTGCCCGCGTGTTCATGGGAGACGAAGTCACTGCGAGGATGGGCGACGGCCGGGACATGGCAGAAAGGCGCCGTGTCCTGTTCCCTTCCCCGGTGAACCGACCAAGGTTCGGGCGGCAGGGCAGCCCAGGCGCTGACCGGTCGCCCTCCGCTTCCGGGCTCCCACCGCGTCGCTGTCCCGGGCCGTTCAGTGGGTAGCTGCGTGCGGTGATGCTCTGTAGGGTGCCGGTCATGGCATGTCGCATTTCCGAGCTGGTGATCGGGTGCCGGGATCCACAACGGCTGGCGGCGTTCTGGTGCGAGGTACTGGGTTTCGTCGTGCTCGGCACGGAGGACGGTGCGGTGGAGATCGGACCACGGGAAGGGTTCGGCGGACTGCAGCCGACCTTGGTCTTCGTCCCCACCGCCGAGCCCAGGGCGGGCAGGCTGCGGCTGCACTTCGACGTCAACGCCACCGACCGGGATCAGGACGGCGAACTCGAACGCCTCCTCAAGCTCGGGGCGCGCCCGGCCGACATCGGCCAGACCGGCGAGGAGTCCTGGCACGTCCTGGCCGACCCCGAAGGCAACGAATTCTGCCTCCTGCGCGCCCGCCTGAGCTGAGCATCGGCCCGCACCGGGGGGCAAACGCCGGAATCACCCTCAAACCGCGGTCAGCGAGGCGTCGTTGAGGATTCGATGCCGCCAGACGCGAAGCGGCGGGCACGTGCCCTCAAACGACGTGGACCGTACCCGGATGCCCGCGCCGCTCGCCCCGCTGGCGCTTTGTGTCGTGTCCCGGCCGCACTCCGGCCGCGTCAGGTCTCTGCGGTTTCGCGGCCCACCTGGTCCAAGGCGTGCTGTGACGCGGCGCGGGCCTGCTGGAGCTTGTCGTAGCCGTACCAGGCCAGCGTCGCGGCACAAGCGGCGTAGGCACACGTCAAGGTGGCGGCGGCCCGGTGCGCGGGCCAGCGGCGTTCCAGTGTGCGCAGCACGGTTTGGTGCGCCGTCACGACGCTGAACACGCCGCAGGTCCCGGCCCCGGCCATGGCCGCCGAGCCCAAGCCCGCTCCACGAACGGTGGCCAGCAACTCGCCCTTGGCCCGGTCCAACTCATCCCGGACCAACGACGCCACGTCCTGCGACAGCCGCCCCGCGGCGTCGGAGAGCCCGCCCGCTGCGGCCCCGGAACCAGTCGGCGAACCCTCGTCCGGCTGCTGCCCTGTCATCATGTGCGCCTTTCAACGAACGGGGTTGTCAGTGGTGGCGGCCGGCGAGCAGGTCGCGGACCCGGTCCACCATGCCTGCGCCGGGGGCGAGGATCTTGTTGGCGGGAGGGGTGTCGGGCGCGGACGGGTGCGGGCGGGTGGGAGCGGTATGTTTGGCCTTGCGGATCTTCTCCCCGAGCTCGTCCAGCACCTTCGGGGCACAGGAATCCGCCAGGAGCGGGAACAGACGGCCCTCCTCGTCGCGAACGTGCTCAGTCACCTCAAGCCTCAGCTTGGCGACCAGGTGGTCGAACTGATCGTCCTCGGCGCCACGGCCCTCCAAGTCCTTCAGCAGCCGCTCGACGCCCGCGTGGTCCTCGATCTCCTTGTCCGCCAGGTCGTCTCCGCCGTCCACATACCTGCGGACGGCCGGGTACAGGTACTGCTCTTCGGCGACCGAGTGGCGCACCAGCTCGACCGTCAGTTCATCCGCCAGTTCCCTGCGCCGGGAGTCGCCGACCGGCTGGGTCTCGATCTCGGCGAACAGGCGGTCGACCCTCCGGTGGTCCGCCGTCAGCTCCGCGATGACATTCCCACCATGTCCCATACCGGTTTCCTCTCCCGATTCCTCCGGCCGAGGGTGGCCGGACCAGTTCACCGTCGCAGCACGGTTACCCGAAGCCTTCTCCGACACGCACACCTCTGCCCACAGCACGGCATTCGGCCGACCTCGGCCCGGAGCCGACCGACTTCCGCAGGCGGGGCAGGTGGCGGCCCGGCCACGCCGCCGTCGTCCACAGCACGTTCGAAAGCCGTCACCCACGGTGCGGCATGCGACCGAGGACCGCGGGTACCCGGCTGACGGAGGCCCGGGGGACACGCCGTAAGAGAGGACAACACCATGGCCACGGGTGAAACGGGGTTCAGCGATGTGGTCTACGACCTGATCTCGGTCCAGTACCACGCTCTCAAAGCCGGACACGACTACGGACAGTACGTCCGAGACGCTGAGAACGCGGGCAAGAACGAGATCGCCGACTTCTTCCGGTCGGTGATGGACGAGGACTCCAAGCGAGCCGCCGAGTGCCACAGGTTCCTGAAGGAACTCTCGGGCACCGGGGATGCCGGACCAGCGGTGAGCTGACGCGCCAGCGACGCGTCCGTGGTCGGTGCGGCCTTCGCAGGCCACCGGGCCGCAAGTAGCCGCAGAGTTCGACCAGTTCACATGTCTTCGCCAGGGTGTGGGTGGTGAACAAGTGCCTGGCCCCGTGCCTGCCGCGGGAGCCGGTGGCCCGTTGCCGGAACCGGCCCAAGGATCGGGGACGCGTCCAGCGCGGCACCTGACGCGTGCCGTTCGCCGGCGTCCTGACTGCCTGGCGCGGAGGGCTGTTGGCGGGGTTCGTGGGCCGTCTGAGTACGCGTACGGGTCGTCGCAGCGGTTACCCGATACCGAGAGGGACGTGAGGGGCGCCAGCTGGGACGCCCGCAGGAGCGACCGGCCCCGCAGGACGCCGAAGCGGACTGGGGCTCCACCACTGCCGCGGACGCAGACGCACCGGCCGGGCTGCTGTACGACGAGCCGGACCCTGACCGGCCCCGAGACCAGGACGTCTACTCCCAGGAAGGCTCGACCGACGGCCTTTCAGCCGAGGAGGAAGCCGTACGGCTCATGGACGACGACTCCGGCGGGTGATCAGCGCGGCCGGAGTGCCCAGCCCGCAGCGGCGCGGGCCGCCCGCTTGGTGCAGGTGAGCGACGCTTAGGGGACCGGCCGTTATGAAGCGCTCCGCGTGGGAACGCGTGAAGAGGCCTTCGGCGCAGTGAGCGCCGTTGTCTCAAGGAAGCGATAGGGGAGTCGGACATGGCACACGGCGGCGATATCGTCATGGAACTCACCTCGGACCACCGCGAGGTGGAGGAGTTTTTCGGGCGGCTCGATGCTCTGCCAAGCGGTCATCCCGACCGCAAGAGCCTGATGGAGCAGGTGACGATCGAGTTGGTGCGGCACTCGGTGGCGGAGGAGGAGTACCTGTATCCCGCGGTGCGCGAGCACGTCAGCGGGGGCGACGCGCTGGCCGACAAGGAGATCGCCGACCACGCCAGGGTCGAGGAGACCCTGAAGAGGCTGGAGGGCCGTGATGCCGACGACCCGCAGTTCGACCCGCTGTTCCTGACCCTGAAGACCGAGGTGACCTCCCACGTCCAGGACGAGGAGGGCAACCTCTTCCCCAAGCTGATGGCGGCCTGCTCGCAAGAGGCGCTCAACCACCTCGGCGACAAGATCCGCACCGCCAAGAAGATGGCCCCCACCCGTCCGCACCCGGCGACGCCGGACACGGCCCTCGCGAACAAGCTGCTCGCACCGGGCGCCGGGCTGGTCGACCGGGTCCGCGACTTCGTCACCGGTCGCGGCAAGTCCTGAACCCGAACAGACGACCTGGTAGGCATCCCGTCGACGCAGGAGCCGGGCCGCACGCGAAGTCGGCAGGTGCGTGATGAGTTCTGCCCGCGGCGAGCCGTTGGGGACGCTCATGTCGCTTGACGACGTGGCGGCCCTGGTCCAGCAAGGCCAGGGCCTGTACGTACGGTGGTCCCGCGACCCGCGCGCCGACGTGGCGCAGGAGGAGAGTCTCGACAGCCTCAGCGGCGTGCGGCTGCCGGGCCTGTCGGTGAACGCCTTGGACCTGGAACCGTGGTGGGCTGGCCACCCGGTACGGCTGTGGGTGGCCCGACGGCTCTACGACTACAGCCACCTGCCGCGCGAGCAGGGGCCTGGGGTGCGGCCGTGGGTCCTGCGCGGCGAGGAGGTCGGGCGCGGCCCGGACAACGAACCCCTGGTGTGCGACGCCCGGCCCATCGCATGGATCGACGACCGGGTCATCGCCGAAGCGGAAGAGGAAGTGGCGCGCCAGGAAGGCCGCTGGGGACCGATGCGCCGCCCGCCGGAAAGCCCCTAGCACCTGCCGCTTCCCAGGGATCGTCACACCACCTGATGGTGGTCGTCAGGCCCCGAGCAGTCATGCGGGCGCCCGGCTGGGTATCCCAGCCGGGCGTCGCGCGTGGACGGTCCTCGGTTCGGCGGCGACAGCGTTCCGTCACCCCGCGGCCGATGGGATCAGCGGCTTGGCGATCTCAGCTCGCGGCGGCGGGAGAGGGTCAGTCCTCTTCGGCGGCCTTGGGCTTCCTGCCTTCGGCCTCGACACCCTTGAGCGCCTCGCCTTCCGCCGTACCGCCGCGTGAGTAGCCCTCGGCCGCACTCGCTGTCCCGGGCACGATTCTGTCCTGGGCTGGCTGCTCGCGCCTGGAGTGGGCACCGGGGCCGCGTTCGGGCGCCTTGCGCCGGGAGGATTCCTTGTCGTCATGGTGTTCGCTGTGTGCATCCATGGTGATCCCGCTTCCTTGCTGTAGCCGACGGCCCACGTCGGCACCGTCGGCCGGTACATCTCCCGATGCCGCCCGCGTACCCGCCGCCAGCGGGGGAAACAGCGGTCTGAGCGAGGGGGAGCAAGAGGACGGAACCCCGAAAGCCGGATAGACGCCGTGACCCAGGTCATTTATCCCTACTCGGGGCGAAGTGTACGGTGGGCAGCCGTCCGTCGGGTCCCGACAGGGCCAGCCAGCACCTCGTGCCAGAGAATAGGAGGCCACGCTGTGTCCGCCGACCTTTCCCCGGTCATAGCCGCCACGGCGCAGTGGCTGGTCCGCTCCTATCCGGTGACCGGCGGTGCTCTGGACGCCGCCCTCGCCCAGGTGCAGGCTCGGCAGGCCGCCACCGTCGCCGCTTGGCTGCGCTACCCGACCGTGGCCGACGCCGCGCTGGTCGCGCTCGTCGGCCCCGGCGGGTCCGCGCGACTGGACTGGCTCACCGGAGCCGACGCGGCCACGACCGAGGAGGCGGAGTACGCCTGGCGCAGCTGGGTCGACGAGGTCGTGGCCAGCTGGGCCGCCTGCATGCTCACCACGCCCGCACTGGCGGCCGACGCGGTCTCGGCCGTCACCGGGTGCGAGCACCTGGCCGGACTGCCCTGCGACTTCCGCAGGCTCACCGACCCCGACGACGCGGACCTGCGGGCGGCGGCGCTGCTGCGCCACCCGGATCTGCTCGCCCCCCTCACCGACCTGCACCGCGCCGCGCTCCTCCAGCGCCTGCAAGCCGACCCGATCGGCGCCGGCTGACGCCCGGCCGATCTCGTCAGTCGGCAACCGTCAGGATCTGCGGCGAGGCGTCCTTGACGCGGGTCTTGAGCCACTTGAGCTGGGTCAGTGTCTGCTGGTGGAGCCCGGAGACGTCCTCCAGCAACTCCTCGTCGCGCACTGCCTGGGCCACCTGGCCGAGCATGATCCAGTGAATGTTGACCGCTTCGGCCTTCAGGTAGAGCCGCCGCAGGTCGCGCAGGAGCAGCAGCCCGGATTCCGGGCGGCGCGCGAAGGCCTCCGAGGTCTTGTGCCGCAGCGCCCCCGCGGCCGAGGCGAGAGTGTCGGACCGTTTGGGGGCCGAGATGTCCTTGTCGAAGCGTTGGGCCCAACCACGGATCCGCTCGGCGTGCTGGTCGCACTGGGTGGCCAGAGTGTGACAGGGGTAGCGGGTGCCGTGGTCGGTGGCCTGCCGCTCGGCGACCGCGCGGTACTCCTCGGCCAGGTCGGTCTCGGCGTCGTGGAGTTCCTCCAGCAGCTTGCCGATCTTGTTCATGACGCGCCCCTCGCCGCGCCGCCCGCCGGGCCGTCGTCGCGGGTGGCTGACAGGCCCGGCTCGCTGATCACGACGGGTCGGCCGCCGACTGCCGCGTCGGCGATCTTCTGTACGCGCACGGCGGTCACCTTGTAGATCGGCTGCTTGGAGACCGGGTCCCACTCGGTGCGGGTGAGTTCGTTGGCCGCTCGGTTGTGCCGGTCGGGGTCGGCCTGGTCGAAGTAGCCGTAGTGGAACGGGACGAACACCACCCCGGGCCGGTGTCCCCGCAGGACGGCGGGGGCCTCGATCGCGCCGCGGCGGGAGCGGACCCGTACCAAGTCGCCGTCGGCGATGCCGAGTTGGGCGGCGTCATCGGGGTGGAGTTCCGCCCATGCGTCCGGGGCGGCGGCCTGTAGTTGCGGTGCTCGTGCTGTCTTGGTGCGGGTGTGCCAGTGGTAGACCTTGCGGCCGGTGGTGAGCTGTAGCGGGTACTCCTCGTCCACCGGCTCGTGCGGCGGCAGATAGTGGGCCGCTTTGATGACCGCACGCCCGCCCGGGTCGTGCGCCCGGTACTCGTCTGCTTCGTTCTGCGCACCGGTGACCAGGTCGTGCCCGTAGTCCTCGCAGATGTCGGGGGCGGTGAAGAAGTCGTGGTCGGTGTAGAGCCGCTCGGTTCCGTCGGGGGCCTGCTCGGTGCAGGGCCACTGCACGCCGCCGCTGTCGCGCAGCTTGTCGTAGGTCAGGGCGCTCTGGTCGCAGGGACGGCCGCGGGTCAGCTCGGTGAAGTCCCGCCAGGCGTCCTCGGGGCACGTCCAGTTCACCAGCGGCTGACCGTCGTTGTCCGTGAACTCCATGCGACGGGCGTACTCCAGCAGGATCTCGAAGTCGCTCCTGGCCTGGCCGGGCGGGTCGACGGCCTGCTCGGACAGGTGCACGGTGCGGTCGGCGTTGGTGTAACAGCCGGTCTTCTCACCCCACAGGGCGGCGGGCAGGACCACGTCGGCCAGTGCGGTGGTCTCGGTGGGAAAGGCGTCGCTGACCACCAGGAAGAGCCGGTCCTGCCCGTAGATGGCGCGAATGCGGTGCAACTCGGGCAGGGAGACGGCCGGGTTGGTGCCGGTCACCCACAGGAAGCGGATCGAACCGTCCTCGCAGTGCCGGAAGATCTCCATCGCGTGAGTGGGCGGCGCCCAGTGCGGGATCCGCAACGCATCGATGTTCCAGGCGTCGGCCAGTTCGCGGACGTGAGCGTCGTTCTGCCAGTTGCGGAAACCCGGCAGGGCGCCGTTGGCACCGGTCTCGCGGGTGTTCTCGGCAGTGGGCTGACCGTTCATCTGGAACACCGTGCACCCGGGGCGGCCGATCATGCCGCGCAGCAGGTTGACGTTGTTGACTTGCACGGCGGCCGCGGTCGCCTGGTGGGACTGGTAGACGCCCTGCAGCACGGTGGAGACCAGGCGCGTGCCGGTGCCGATGACGCGGGCGGCCTCCCGGATCGCCTCGGCGGGGACCCCGCAGACCTCAGCCGCCCGCTGCGGCGGGTAGTGCGCCACCACCTGTGCCAACTCCGCGAAGCCGGTGGTGTGGGCGTCCACGAAGGCGCGGTCGATCCAGTCGTGGGCGATCAGCTCGCCAAGGATGGCGTTGAGGACGGCCACGTTGGTGCCGGGCCGGATGGCCAGGTGCACGTCGGCCTCGCGGGCCGTCGGGGTCTGACGGGGGTCGATGACGACCACCCGGGGGCGGTCCGGGCCGCGTAGCCGGTCCAGCATGCGTGACCACAGGACCGTCTGGGTCTCGGCCACGTTGTGCCCGACGAGGAAGAGCGTGTCGCACAGGTCGATGTCGGTGTACGAGCCGGGGTCGCCGTCGCTGCCGAAGCTCTCGACCAGCGCCCACTCGGCCGTCGCCGTGCACAGCCGGGTGTTGCCGTCCAGGTGCGGGGTACCGATGCCGCCGCGGGCGATCAGCGTCTGGGCGTAGTACTCCTCGGCGAACAGCTGGCCGCTGGTGTAGAACGCCGTCGCCAGCGGCCCGTGCTCGGCCAGCACCTCCTTCGACCGGGCGACGATCACGTCCATGGCGGTCTCCCAGTTCGTCGGCCGCAGTTGCGCGCCGACGCGTACCAGGGGCTCGGTGAGCCGCTCGCGGGAGTTGTTCGCCTGCCAGCCGAACAGACCCTTGGGCCCCAGCCGACCGTGGTTGACGCGGTCCGCGGCACGGCCCCGCACCCCCACGATGCGCCCGTCGGCCACGGCGACGTCCATCCCGCAGCCGTTGGAACACAACACGCAGGCCGACGGCACCCACCGCTCCACACGCTCCGCGGGGACGGTGAGGAACTGATCGACGCGCTGCGGCCACCGTTCCCCGGCAGCGAACGGCGTGCGCTCACCCCACACATCAGTGATCCGGTCGGCCATAGCACCCGTCCCTTCCACGGCCGCGGAGGCTTCGATCCCGTCGTGGTCCCACCACGACGGGCGCCTTCCAGCGGGTCACGGGTACCCCGCCGTCCGCGCGAGGCAAACCAGGCCCGCCAGCGCGCCCTGCGACGACCGTGGGACACGCCCAGCACGTCCTTCCCGCGGCCCGTGACCCCTGAGCGACGAGAGGGGGTGCGACGGGCCACCGCAGGACTTCGCGGCCCCTGCGGCGCTGCGACGCCGCAGACGGCCGGACGGCGGCACGACGTCCCGCGGCCGAGTGCACGGCCCCGGCGCACGAGCGGCTCACCGCCCCTGACGAGCGTGCGGCGTGCCGCCTGGACCAGCGCGTCCGTACCGGTCGCTGACCGCCTCCTCCCAGGGCGTGAGGTCCACCAGGACGTCGGCCGCGTGGACCAGCAACGTCCCGAATCCGGCGATCTGCGGCGGGCCGCCGTTCGCCTGCCGCGGCAACTCCTGCTGTAGCAGGGCCAGTTCGCGTCGGCAGGACTCCAGCGCCTCGCCGAACACGTCGGCGTCACCACCGCCCGCCTCACCGTCCCCGGCCGCTGCCAGCAGCGCGGCGCGCGCCCGCGACAGCGCGGCGAGCCCCGCGAGCAACCGGGCGTAGCCGCACAGCGTGGCCGCGTCCGGATAGCCCTGCAGCCGCTCCGCGCTCGACGTGCGGGCGAGCGTACGGGTGATCGCCGTGACCGCCTCGACGACCGCCGCCCAGCGGTTGTCCTCCGCGGCGGGCGGGGCCGGGGCGTGGGGCCGACCGAGACGCCGTAGGCGCGGATTCATCCGCGAGCTCTCGTTCGCCCACTGCCGGGCATGGCGCAGCGCGGTGAGGCGGTCGTGGAGCGCGTCGGCGCGACGCTCCCAGCCAGCCGCGGCCTCGGCGTCCCACTGCCCGCCGGTCAGCCCCTCGGCCACGGCGTCGAGGACGTCGGCTGAGCCCTCCCCGAGCCCGCGGATGTGCCGACGCACGTCCCTGAGGTGAACGGGCGGCAGGACGAGCGCGTTGACACCGATCCCGACGACCGCGCCGAGCCCCGCCTCCAGCAGCCGGTGCGTGACGGTCAGCGCCGACACCGGCGGCGAGGCCAGCGTGAACAGCGCCGTCGTCGGACCGTAGATGCCCTGGTCGCCGAAGTGCGGCCAGTTGCTCAGCAGCATCATCAACGGCAGCACCAGCGCCATCGAGACGGTCACGCTACCGGTGGCCGTGTGCGCCCCGGCGGCCAGCAGCGTGCCCACCGCGATCGCGACCAACTGCTGGATCCCGTTGCGCACCGACCGGTACACCGTCGTCTGCACCAGGACCACCGCGACCCAGGGAGCCATCAGCGCCGCGGGGTCCCGCAGCCAGGTCCCCGCGATCAGCCACGCGGCCACCGCGGCGCCCGCCGCCTTGAGTGACTGGACGGCCAGGTCCCGCTGCCGCCCAGGCCCGCTCCAGGCCCGTACCGAAGCCCGGGCCACCGCCGTGGCTTCGTCGCTCAACACCTCCACAGTGCGCATGCCCAGCGCCTGCTCGTCGCCGCCCGCGCTGATGCGCCGCCCGCGCTGAGACCGCCCGGGCGCTGACCACACGACGGAACCGGAGACCTGCGCGGGGCGGTCAGTCCCGCGGGGACGCCGGTCGGTCGGTGGGCGAGTTCGCGTACCGCTGGTGCTCGCCCGGGTGTCCGACGGTGGTGAGCCACTGGTTGACGACGGTGTCGATGAACTCGTCGGTGGCCTCGGCGCGGTCGAAGAAGAGGCGGACGAGCAGCGGGCCGTACAGCAGGCTGTACTGCTCGCCGGTGATCTGCAGGCCGGAGGGCTCCAGCAGCTTGTTCAAGGCGGCGAGGCGGTCCTCTATGAGCCGGGCCATGGCCTGGGCGCTGTCCGGATCGTGGTCGGCTTCGGCGGCGATGGCCAGTGCGGCGGTGCGGGTGGCGGGGACGGTGATGCCGGCGCGCAGGCTGACCAGCCAGGCGGTGGCGACGGCGCGTACGTCGGTGCCGGGTTCGGGGTAGCCGACGTCGGGACCCTCCAGAGTGAGGTCGGTGAGCAGCGCCGCGCGGTTGGGCCAGTGCCGGTACAGGGTCTGCCGGGTGACTCCGGCACGTTCGGCCAGGAGAGCGGTGGTCAACCCGGTCAGCCCGACCTCGGGCAGCAGTTCGCGGGCCACGACCAGGATGCGGGCGCGGGTGCGCTGGACGCGGGGGTTGCTCGGATCCGGCGGACGCCGGTGGACGGGCGGCTTGGACGGCATGAGCCCATGCTATCCAGAAATCATACACAGCGTGTGATGAAGCTTACCCTGCTTCGCCTCCACGTTTCACACACTGCGTGTGATACACCGGAGAGGTAATCACACAGCCTGAATGATTCAGCGTGTGCCTTCTGCCTTCCCCTTCTGGAGTTCTCGATGTCCACCGCGATCACCTACTCCCGCTACGGTGGGCCGGACGTGCTCACCCCGGCCGAGGTCGACACCCCCGAGCCGGGTCCGGGCCAGGTCCGTGTCAAGGTCCGGGCGGCCGCCGTCAACCCGATCGACCTGAAGATCCGCTCGGGGATGATGGACGGCATCTTCCCCGTCGAGTTCCCGGTGGTGCCGGGCTGGGACGTGGCTGGCGTCGTCGACAAGGTCGGCGAGGCCGCCACCGCCTCGGTCGGCGACGAGGTCTTCGGCGCCGCCTCCGTCGGCGGCTACAGCGAGTACGCGCTGCTGGACCAGCCGGTCGCCAAGCCGAAGGAGGTCTCCTTCGACACCGCCGCCGCCGTGATCACCGTGGGGGAGACCGCCTACCGCGGCCTGCACCACCTCGGTGCCAAGAAGGGCGACACCCTGCTGGTGCACGGCGCGGGCGGCAGCGTCGGGACGATCGCCGTCCAACTCGCCGTCTCCCGGGGCATCACCGTTGTCGGCACCGCCGGCGACCGCGACATCGAGCGCGTCACCGCGCTCGGCGCCACCGCGGTCCCCTACGGCGAGGGCTGGGTGCGCAGGGTACGGGCCGCCGCCCCGCAGGGGGTGGACCACGTCTTCGACGCCTCCGGCGCGGGCGTACTGCCGGACTCGATCGCCCTGGTCGGCGACGCGGCCCGGGTGATCACCATCGCCGACATGGCCGCCGCGCGGCACGGCGTACGTTTCACCGGCACCGACCCGGCCGACCGGTTCTGGCAGGCGCTGCCGCAACTGGCTGACCTCATCGCCGTCGGCGAGCTCGACGTCCCCATCGGGAGCGTCTACCCGCTCGCCGAGGCCGCCCAGGCTCACGCGGACATCGAGGCCCGCCGCGCCCGCGGCAAGGTCATCCTCACGCCCTGACCCCCGGGCCGCCGCCTCACCGCGCTACTCGAGCGAGGCGGCGACGAGGTCGGGATCACGGCCTGCTGCTCACCGCGACCGGCTCCTGCCTGATCCGCGAGCCGGTCGAGCGGGAGCCGGTGCCGCTGGCGCTTCGGCTTCTGCGGTGTGCGCATCGAGCAGTCGGGTGAGGAGTTCGGTGAGCCGGGCGAGGTCGTCGGGCGGCAGGCTGCTGATCGCCGCGGGCGGGCGCAGCAGTACGGCGTCGGCGGTCGCGATGGTCTCGCGCCCGGTGGCGGTG
The DNA here is from genome assembly GCA_037034305.1 of Streptomyces sp. PLK1-5. GTDB lineage: Bacteria > Actinomycetota > Actinomycetes > Streptomycetales > Streptomycetaceae > Streptantibioticus_A. The sequence continues at coordinate 82,865 of JBAGJY010000024.1, read as the reverse complement.
AGGGCAACCAGCTTGCGACGCCTGTCGTCGGGGTGTGGGCGCCGTTCGACGAGGCCCTGGTCCTCCAGCTTGTCGACGATCAAAGTGGCATAGGGGGCGTCCAGGCCGTTGGCCTGGGCGAGTTGGCCAAGGGTCGCGGGTCCCTCGCGGAGCTGGAAGAGGACCTTCCCCCGGCCACCGCCGAGGCGGAACCCGAGCACCTCGGCGAGTTCGGCTCGGCGGTTCTGGGCCTCGACGAACCGCTGCAACAGGGCCCACGCCTGCTGGCGGGGATCAGCTGATCGTGTCGTGGGGTCTGTCATCGGCCGCTTCACCCGCCGTCGTCGACGCCGCGGCGCCCCGGGCCGCCGTGTCGTGTGCCCGGCTGCTGACGTGCCGCGGTCACCACGCCACCGTTCGGCCGAGGTAGTCCACGTAGTGCAACCCCGGGCTGCCCTTCAGGGCGTCGAGGGTCTTGACGACGCCCGGGACGCTCTCCTCGATGCCGAGCCGCGCGTCCGGCCCGCCCATGTCGGTACGCACCCAGCCCGGGGCCATCAGCACCAGCGTCCGGCTCTCCCCGTCGTGCCGTGCCGCGTAGCTGCGCATGAAAGTGTTGAGCGCGGCCTTGCTGCCGCGGTAAACCTCGTGGCCCCCGCGTTCGTTGTTCGCCACACTGCCCTGGCCCGAGGACATCACCCCGATGGTGCCGGCGGGCTCGACCAGGTCCTGGAGGGCCTCGATGACCCGCAGGGGGCTGAGCGCGTTGGTGACCATCACCCGGACGAACTCCTCGGTCGAGGTCTGCGCCACGGTGCCCTCGGGCTGGTTGGTGACACCGGCGTTCACGAACAGCAGGTCGAACTTGCGGTCCGCCAGACGATCGCGCAGAGCCGCGATCTGCGCGGGCTCGGTCACGTCGACGTTCTCGATCTCGATCTGCCCGGCGTAGGTGTCGGCGAGGTCGTGCAGCGCGGTCCGACCCGAACCGCGCACGGTGGCCACGACACGTCGGCCGCTGTTGGCCCACTCCTGGGCGAGCGCGAGGCCCAGACCGCGAGAAGCGCCGATCAGCAGCACCCGGCCGCCTGCCGCGGAGGGCTGACCGAGGGGAGTGCTCGAATTAGTTATACCCATGTAAACTATTGTATTCGATATAACTAAACTCGTCGAACCCCGGTGCGCCCGTGCGGTGCCGGTGGGCCTGCGCGGTGCCGTCGCCTGGCGTGGGCGCGGTGACTGGCCAGGCGTCAACGATTGCGCCCCTCGTGTCGTCCTCTCGTGCCGAGGGCGTGGTTGGGGGGTGTCTCACCGGATTCGTTCGCGCCCTTGTCGCCGTGCGGCGTTGAGCCAGCCCCCTTGCGCGTAGAGCGTGACCAAGACAGGCGAGGCGTGTGCGGTGTGCACGCGCCCCGCGCTGTCGGTCGGGCTGGCTGCTGCGAGTTGGTTCACAGGAGTTGACTGACGGCTCCGGCCACTTGGGAACCGAGTTGCAGGCCTGCGCGGTTGTCGATGTCGGTGTGCTGTCCAGCCCACAAGCGGCTGAGTGTGGCGTCGTCGGCGGCGGCTGGGATGCTGTCGAAGGTGCGGGTGCTGCCCTTCGCGGTCAGTGTGAGGTGGTGTTGTGCGCCGAAGAAGGCGGTGAGTACGGACTGCGCCGCCTGGCTGAGCGCTGCGTGGGCCCCGGGGTAGGACGGGTCGGGTGCGGTCGGCAGCAGGGGGGTCCAGTGCGGATTGCCGGTCACGCGTGGGTTGTAGTGCGTGGTGGCGAGGCGGATGGCGGTGACCGGGCGCCAGACGCGGTAGTGGTATTTCGCGTCGTACAGCGCGATCACGGTGTCGGCGAGGGACAGGTTGAGTTCCGCGAAGGCCTTGACGGTCGTGTCGAGGTCCGTTTTCTGAGCGGTCACCAGTTGCTGGGTGGCCTGGTTCCACAGATTCCAGATGGGGGCTGCTGCCCAGAACTTTCCGGAGGCGGTCTGGTCGGGGGTGCGGGTGGTACTGGTGTCCTGGCCCAGGCTTTTGACCTGGTTGAGTGCCGTTGCGTATGCGGCACTGGTCACGGGAGGTGGTGCCGCGGGTCGGAACTGGCCTGCGCTGGCCAGCACGAACGGCTTGACCGAACCCCAGTTGGTGTATACCGGCGCCGGGGAGCCAGGCGTTGGCCGGTACGCGCCAGGGCCGATGCCGGGGGCGAAGCGGGCAGGGATGGCCGACGAGCCGTCGCGGGAGCGCAGCGCGATCAGTCGGCGGGCGACCGCGTTGCCGACGCGGACCCCGTTGCGCTTCCCGCGGCCGTCGGGAATGGCGGCCAACTGGGTGGCGAGACGCTGGTCCACGCTGGCCCGGTGGGCCGGGTAGAGGGCGGCCAGTACGTCATGGGCGGCCTGGTCCGCTGCGGCGTCCGCGCGGGCCTCGCGGGGTGCGGTCACCGAGAAGAGATAGGAGGGGGCCGTCCGGGTGATCGAGACCACCGCGTCGTACTCGGCGGCCTGGAGGATCGCGAAGCTGCGCGTGGGGTGGACAGTGGCCGGTTGGGCCTTTGGATCGCTCAGGATCGAGATGAGGTCACGGTTCCACTCCACCACTGACCTGCCTGACTTCGAGGCGGCCGTGCGACTGACGGCCGTACGGGTGAGGGTGGTTGCGGCCGTTGCGTAGACCGGTTGGGTGAGTCCGGCCGCCAACGCGGTGGCGGTGAGTACGGTGAGTGTCCTGCTTCTTCCGCCCATGTTCTGTGGCTTCCTTTCGCTGACGGCGGGTTGGGGAAACCGTTGGCCGTGGCCTGGTGTCGTAGGCGCGACCGGCAGTGCGCGAAAGGCACCCGTCTGCCGGACCTTTGAACTCGCTCAGCCGTCCGCCAACAGCGGCGCCAGTCACCGATATGGCCGGTGGCCAGATACACACTGCGGGCACCGGAGCCACCCCGCAACTTCGGTCGTACGGCGTGATCGGCCCTTCCGTGTTCGGCCTGAGCTGTCATGCATTCGGTGCGGCGGGGTTTTGTGTCCTTCTTGTGGTGTGAGGGTCGGCTGTACGCAATCGCCGGTGGCGAGGACCCGGCCCACGTGATGGTGTGCGTGCGGGCGGCGGTTCTTCGAACACAGTGGGCGCGCGAGGTCTCAGCCGAATTGGCGCACAGTCAGCGTGCGGGCAACTACTTCCTCAAGCGCCAGCTCACCCTCCACGGGGTCAGCCTCGACCGCATCCGCGCCGACCGGGTGCTGGGCGAGGCCCCCGCCGGTGAGGACCCCGCGTCCCGTCGCCTATCGGTGGCGGGGCGGATGGGGCGGCACCGGCGGCAGGGTTCCCATGCCCGGCGCGGGCTCGGGCCAGACCAACAGGACGGGGCAGGGGGCGTGATCGACGACGAAGCGGCTGGCGGGTCCCAGGCTGCGCGGCCCGAGACGAGTGCGGTCGCCGTCGCGGGCCAGAACGAGCAGATCGGCGCCTTCCGCGGTAGCGACGACTTCCCGTTCGACGCGGCCCGAACGTTCTTGGCGGGTGCACGGGCGTCCCAGCCGCTCGGCCGCGTCGGCCAGGAGGCGTTCGCCGACAGCGGCGGCGAGGTGTTCCAGTGCGGTGCCGGGGTCACGCTCGGGGCGTGCGCGGCCGAGGAGTCCGGCGTAGGCGCCGTGCGCGGCGCCGGGCACTTCGGGCCCGGTGACATGCAGCAGCACGATCTCGGCGTCCTCGGGCGCGTGGGTGCGGGCGGCGTCGATGCAGGCGGGCCAGGTGCCTTCGACGATCCAGGCGATGACGGTCACGGTTTCAGCCTCCGATCACATGGAGCGAGGCCCACAGTGCCACTACCGCGAGCAGGAGGGCGGCGGGCACGGCGAGAGCCCCGAGCCGGGTGAACTCGCCCAGCTCCACGTCGGTGTCGTGTTCGCGCACGATGCGCCGCCACAGCAGAGTCGCCAAGGACCCGGCAAAGGTGAGGTTGGGGCCGATGTTCACCCCGAGCAGCACCGCCAGGACAGCGCCGGGACCGCTGGGAGCAGTCAGCGGCAGCAGCACCAGCACGGCAGGCAGGTTGTTGATGACGTTGGCCAGCACAGCGGCCAGCACCGCGATACCCATCAGCGCCATAAGCCCGGTGCCGTCGGGCATCACGTGGCCCAGCGCGCTGGCGAGACCATTGTCGACGACCGCACGGACCAAGACGCCCAAGGCCAAGACGAACGCGCAGAACGGCAGTGCGGCGGCCCGGACGATCGCGGTGGGGGTGGTGCGACGCTGGCCCAGGGCCCGGCCGGCCAGCACGGCCGCACCCGCCGCTGCCGCCCACGCCGGGTTGATCCCAAACGCGGAGGTCACCACGAACCCGGCCAGCGTGCAGGCCACCGTGACCAGCGCGAACACCGGCACCTCGCGGGGCTGGGACGTGGGCGGGGCCTGCGCCCCGGCATCCAGGTCAGTGGCGAAGAACTGGCGGATGACCACGTACTCGGCGCCGATAGCGGCCAGCCAGGGCAGGGCCATCAGAGCAGCGAAGCGGGTGAAGCTCAGCCCGCTGGTGGAGAACGCGAGCAGGTTGGTGAGGTTGGAGACCGGCAGCAGCAGCGAAGCGGTGTTCGACAGGTGGGTGCAGGCGTACACGTGGGGCTTGGCACGGGCACCGAGTCGGGCGACGGTGGCGAACACCACGGGGGTCAGTAGGACCACCGTGGCGTCCAGGCTGAGCACCGCAGTGATCAGCGAGGCGACCGTGAACACCTGGTCCAGCAGGCGGCGCGGGCTGCCCGCAGCCGTGCGTGCCATCCAGGTGCCGCAGGCGTGGAAAAGGCCCTCGTCATCGCACATCTGAGCCAGGACCAGAACCGCGGCCAGGAACCCGATCACCGGCCCCAGCCGCTCGGCCTCCGCCCGCACATGGTCCAGCGAGATCGCCGCGGTCGCGACGACCACACCGGCGGCGGGGACGGCGACGGCCGCCTCCGGCCAGCCCCACGGGCGTACGACCGCGCATGTCAGCACTGCCACAAGCAGCGCGATGGAGAGAGCCTCCGCAAACGACGCGTTCAGAACCGGTCCTTCCCTGACAACACGAGCGGCCCCTCATCATCGCGCTCACCACCCGGCAGAACCCAAGGCGCACCCCCGCATCACAAGCGGTAGCAGCCCGAGTTCCCGCTGAAGAACCCTCAACCTTCTCTACTCAAGAGCGTCTACGGCCTCGGGGAACATCGGTACAGCGGTTGGCGCTGAGAACGATCACGGTCAAGGCGTGAGGCTGCTGACCCGGTTCTCGTACTCGCGGCGGGCCTTGCGCTGGGCTGGGACCGCCGGGACGCCCTGGCCGCCGTCGAGCGGCTGGCAGGGGGCGAGGATCTGGCGGTGCACGGCGGGGACGGCGCTGACGCGCAGGGTGTAGCCCTGGCCGCGCCGTACGGTCACCCCCTGGTCGAGGGCGGCCTGCTCGGCGGGCTCCAGCTCGGTTGCGCGGAGGAAGTCGGCGACCTTGCCGGGCATGTCGAGGGTGACATCCAACCCTGTCGTCAGCCGTCATCGGACCTCATTGGATCCGAGTCGCCGTCAGGCCTCGGAACCACTGGGTTCATTGGACGCCGGTCGGACCCGTCGTCACTCGATCGTTTGACGACAGGCGGCCGACGCGTCCGGGTGATGTGGTCGGGACAGACTGCTGTCTGCCATCGGTGAACACCACCCCGCGCGGGCGCAATGGTCATTACCGTCCCGTCGCATGACGACGGTCACAACCCGTACGGTCGAATACCCGGCCGACAACCTGACGATGATCGGATACCTCGCGCTCCCGGCCGGTGCCGGGCGCCGGCCCGCAGTCCTGATCGGACCCGAGGGCATGGGGCTCAGCGATGTCGAGCGCCGGCGGGCCGAGGCTCTGGCCGAGCTGGGGTATGTGGCGCTGGCCTTCGACCTCCACGGCGGACGCTATCTGGAAGACCCAGAGGAAATGTTGGCCCGTTGCATGCCGCTGCTCGCCGATCCCGACCGCATGCGAGGAATCGGTCACGCCGCGCTCAACGTGTTGCGTGCCGAACCACGGGCCGACCCCGACCGGACCGCCGCCGTCGGCTACGGCACCGGGGGCGCAGTCGCACTGGAACTCGGTCGCGATGGCGTCGACCTGCGCGCGATTGGGACAGTCAACGCACTGACCACGGGCCGACCGGGCGAGGCGGCACGCATTCGCTGCCCGGTATGGGCCGGGATCGGGTCGGAAGACCCGATCATGCCGCCCGCGCAACGGGAGGCGTTCACCGCAGAGATGCAGGCCGCGGGCGTCGACTGGCGCCTCGTGGTCTACGGAGGAGCCCTTCACGCCTTCCACCACCCACCGGTCGACCACACCGCGCCCTCCGGCGTCGGCTACCACCCACGGCACGCACAGCGAGCCTGGCGTGACATCGTCGCCCTGCTCGCCGAGTGCCTGCCCGTCACGGATTGATCCGATCGGCTCCTGATACTCACTCCTGCCCGCCGTCGTCTTCGTCCAGTTCTGGGGCATCCGGGTCGCGAAGCGGCCGAAGGGCGCCGGAGATCTCGTCCACCCGCTCCAGCGCGCGGGCGAACGCGGTGCCCGTCGTCCGCGTCGGCGGCTGGCGCAGCCGCTCCAGCTCCGAGAACCGGGAGCACTCCGGCGCCTTCGGCATCCCCACCAGGTCCTTGGGCAGTGCCGGGTCCGCCCGCCGCGCGGTGCCCGCGACCGTGGCGTGCAGCCGTTTCTCCGCGACCTTCCGCGCCTCCGAGACCTGCCGGGCCAGCACGGACACCTCTCAGTAGGTCACGCGGCCCTCGACAGGCTGGTAGTGGGCGGTGTCGAGCGTTCGAGACCTCTCGTCCGATTGATACAGCGGCGGCTTCAGCGTCGCCGCCACGTCCGTGCCCGTCCCCCAACCGGCGCGAGTGCGTCTACCTCGGCCCGAAGCCAGCCCTTTCACCGGCGACTTGAGGATGAAGTGCCCTCAATGAGCCCATGCCACACCTGGACCGGTGATGGTCGGTCACCACAGCGGCTGGTCGGCGTCAGAGCGGAACGCCGCCGAAAGCGAACTCGTTACCGTCCGGATCGTGGTAAGTGATCTTGTGCACGCCGTTTGGGTAGGTCCCGCGCTTCGTGGGCTCCAGTCCCCGACCAGCGATCTGGGCGACGCGCGTGTCGAGGTCGTCGATGATGACGGTGTGCATGCCGTTACCGGCCTGCTCGGGCCGCTGCACGACGTACACGTACCGATGTTCCGCGAGTTCCCATACGGCTTCCGTGTCGTGTGGGTAGAACGTTGGCGGGGAGCCAAGCAGCCGCTCGTACCAGGCGAGCGCCTTCGTGAAGTCGTTGACTGGGATGCCTGCGAAGAGGTCGAGGGCCATGCCGGCATGGTAGGTCCGCCGACTGGTGAACCTTGACGCAGCCCACATCCCACCAGTATCGAGTCACAAGATCGTGTTCCGAACTCCAAGGCGCGGCTGGCTGCCGCATTCACGGTTTCGGGACGGCTGGGGACCGCGGATACCAGACGGCAGTCAACTCGGGCAGCTCCGACCGCGATTGCCACAGCGGTCGGATGGGCGCCATCGGTCAGAGGGGACCCGGCGGGAGACCGAGCAGGGTCCCAACACCGGAGCCGCTTCCGCCAGGCACGGCCACGTTCCGCCCGTTGGCCGGGTGCCCGATCTGATCGCGTATTTCACCAGGAGCGGGACGACCAGGAGGACAGTCCTTTCGGGAGCTGGCAAGGCGAGGACCGTGGCCTCACGCCCGGAACGTGCGCCGGTAGGCGTCCGGCGGTACGCCGAGCGTGCGGTGGAAGTGGCGGCGCAGTGTCGCCGCCGTGCCCATGCCCGCCGCCGACGCGATGGTCTCGACGCTGTCGTTCGTGGTCTCCAGCAGTTCCTGCGCGCGGCGGATACGCTGCGTCAGCAGCCACTGCAGCGGGGTGGTGCCGGTTACCGAGCGGAAGTGGCGACTCAGGTGTCGCGAGCTCATGTTCGCCTGGCGGGCCAGGTCCTCCACGGTGAGCGGCTGGTCCAGCCGCCGCATCACCCAGGGGAGCAGTTCGGCCAGGGGATGGCCGTCCTGGGCGGGCACCGGCGTGGTGACGAACTGGGCCTGACCACCGGCCCGGTGGGGCGGCACGACCAGGTGGCGGGCGACCACGTTGGCGATCGCCGAGCCGTGGTCGCGGCGGACCAGATGCAGGCACAGGTCCATCGCAGCGGCCTTGCCCGCAGACGTGAGCACGCTGCCGTTGTCGACGTAGAGCACGTCCGGGTCGACCTTCACCCGGGGATAGCGCGCGGCAAGCTCCTCCGCGTGGGCCCAGTGCGCGGTCGCGCTCAGCCCGTCCAATAGCCCGGCGGCGGCCAGCACGAACACGCCGGTGCACAGGGAGACCACCCGCGCACCCGACTCGTGCGCCGCACGCACCGCCTCGACCAGGTCGGCTGGCGGGTCCTTCTCCACGTCAGCCAAGGCGGGGACGATCACGGTGTCGGAGTGCGTCAGCCGGTCGAGCCCGCAGTCCGGTTCCAGCAGGAACCGGCCGACCCGGACGGCGTGCGTGCCGCACACCCTGACCTCGTACCAGGGGCCTGGCAGGGCGGCCGGGGCGTTGCCGAAGACCTCGTAGGCCAGGGCCAGCTCGAAGTGCAGCATCCCGTCAGTGGCGGCGATCGCGACGGAGCGCGGAACAGAGCTCATGTCGGTAACTGTACGGGTCTTGTCGTTTCGGACACTGGGCGCCGATGGGCCAAGGAGGACAGGATTGCCGAAGTGGATCACGCAGTGGGATTCCGCAGTGGATTACTTCGGGCACGTGGGAGCGGGTATGGGAACGGGACGGAACGTGGCGGTGTTCGGCGCCTATGGGCACACCGGGCGGTTCGTGGTCGCGGAGCTGCGCGAACGCGGGTACGTCCCGCTGCTCCTCGGTCGTGACCAGGACAAGCTGCTGACGCTGGCGAAGGCACGACCCGGGCTTGAGGCGCGGCAGGCGTCGGTCGACGATCCGGCCTCGCTCGACCGCGCGCTGAGCGGCGCGGCCGCTGTGGTCAACTGCGCCGGGCCGTTCGCCACGACCGCCGCCCCGCTGGTCGAGGCGGCGCTGCGCGCTGGCGTTCCGTATGTCGACGTCGCGGCCGAAATCGAGGCGAACCTTGACACGTTCGCGCACTTCGCGGAGCGCGCCCGCGCCGCAGGCACCGTCGTGGTCCCGGCGATGGCCTTCTTCGGCGGTCTCGGCGACCTGTTGGTCACCACCGCGATGGGCGACTGGACAGCGGCGGACGAGGCGCACATCGCCTACGGCCTGAGCAGCTGGCACCCCACCGCGGGAACCCTCGCCGCGGGCGTGGTCTCGCGGCAGCGACGGGGTGGCCGCCGTGTCCGCTACACCGGCGGACGGCTGGAACACCACGACGGGGCTCTGCCGACCCTGGAGTGGACCTTCCCGCCTCCGCTCGGCCCCCAGAACGTCATCGCAGAGTTCACCATGGCCGACGTCGTCACCGTTCCCAGCCACCTCGCGGTTCCGGAGGTGCGCACCTACATGACCGCCAAGGCGGCCGCGGACCTGTCCGCTCCTGACGCCTCGGCACCGACCGCCGTCGACGAGCGTGGCCGCTCCGCGCAGACCTTCCTCGTCGACGTCCTCGTCCGCTCGGGCCACACGGAACGCCGCGTGGTCGCCGCCGGTCAGGACATCTACGCCATCAGCGCGCCGCTCGCGGTGGAGGCCGTCGACCGTATCCTCACCGGCCGCACCAGGACCACCGGCGTCGCCTCCGCGGGCGCGGTCTTCGATGCCCCGGACTTCCTGCGCGCCCTGTCCCCGCACCTCTCGCTGCGCTGACGGCGCCGCCACCGTACCGGCGGGCGGTCCGTCGGCGAGGCTTGCCGCTGAGAACCCCCCTTGAGTGGCTGGCGCGCCACGCCTCGCCCGCTGGGCGGAGCATGTCGTCGGCGCCGGTGGGAAGGCGTACAACACGCGCACCCGGCCGTGGGGTCCTCGGGGCGCGTCATGGAGGTCTTGTCATGGCGAGTGCGCACCCACGTCCCGAGGGAACGGCGACGATCACCACCTCCGTGCCCGCGCGGCTCGACCGGCTGCCGTGGTCGCGATGGCACTGGATGGTCGTGGTCGGACTGGGCACCGTGTGGATCCTCGACGGCCTCGAAGTGACGGTGGTGGGCAACATCGCCTCCCGGCTGTCGGAGAAGGGCAGTGGACTGGCCATCACCAGTGCCCAGGTCACCGGTGTGGCCGCGGCGCTGTATGTGGCGGGCGCCTGCGTGGGCGCGCTGTTCTTCGGCTGGCTCACCGACCGCTACGGACGCAAGCGGCTCTTCCTCGTCACTCTCGCGCTCTACCTCGGAGCCACCGCGCTGACCGGAATCTCCTTCCACGCCTGGTGGTTCTTCCTCTTCCGCTTCCTGACCGGCTGCGGCATCGGCGGCGAGTACGCGGCGATCAATTCGGCCATCGACGAGCTGATCCCGGCGACCTACCGCGGTCGGGTCGACCTGATCATCAACGGCAGCTTCTGGGTCGGGGCGGTCGGCGGCTCACTGTTGTCGATCCTCATGCTGAACAAGGCTCTGTTCCCGACCGACCTCGGCTGGCGGTTGACCTTCGCCCTCGGAGTGGTGCTGGGCCTGGTCATCTTGTTGGTCCGGCGCAACGTCCCCGAGTCGCCGCGCTGGCTGTTCATCCACGGCCGCAAGGCGGAGGCCGAGGAACTGGTCGCCTCGATCGAGGCCGAGGTCGCCGCCCAGGTCGGCCACGACCTCGAACCCGTCGACCGCGAGATCACCATCCACCAACGCAAGAGCATCGGGTTCGGCAAGATCGCCGGAACAGTCTTCCGCCGCTATCCGCGCCGGGCGGTGCTGGGGCTCTCCCTCTTCATCGGCCAGGCCTTCCTCTACAACGCCATCACCTTCGGCTTCGGCGCCATCCTGACCACCTTCTACCGGGTGCCATCGGGCAGTACCGGCTACTACTTCGTGGTCATCGCGGTCGGCAACTTCCTCGGGCCGCTGCTGCTCGGCCACCTCTTCGACACCGTGGGCCGTCGCCCGATGATCGCCGGGACGTATGTGCTCAGCGGACTGCTGTTGTTCGCCACCGCCTGGCTGTTCGGCCAGGGCTCGTTGACCGCGGTCACGCTCACCGCGTGCTGGTGCGTGGTCCTCTTCTTCGCCTCCGCGGGCGCGAGCAGCGCGTACCTGACCGTCAGCGAGATCTTCCCTATGGAGACCCGGGCCATGGCGATCGCCTTCTTCTACGCGATCGGCACCGCCGCTGGAGGTATCACCGGCCCGCTGCTGTTCTCCCAGTTGACCAGCACGGGGGTCGTGTCCGACACCGTGCTGGCCTTCCAGATCGGTGCCGCGCTCATGACGGCCGCCGGTGTCGTCTCCGCCTTCCTCGCCGTGCCCGCCGAACGCCGCTCTCTGGAGGACATCGCCACCCCGTTGACGGCAACGAGCGGCCTCGCCCCGCGAAGCGCCGCTGGCTAGGCTGTTTCGTTTGGATCAGCGGGCGGACCACAGGAAGATGCCTGCGATGTGGAGCCCGGCCAGGTAGATGGACGCGGTCTTCACGTAGCGGGTGGCGATGCCTCGCCACTGCTTGAGGCGGCTGATGCACCGTTCGACGGTGTTGCGCTGCTTGTGGATCTGCCGGTCGAAGGCCGGTGGTCTGCCGCCTCGGCTCCCTCGTCGTAGCCGGTGACGTTGCTGGTCCGCGGGGACGGGATCACCGCTTGGATGCCGCGCTTGCGCAGGTGTTCGCGGATCGCGCGGGCGGAAAAGGCCTTGTCGGCCAGGACCACGTCCGGCCTGGTGCGAGGCCGTCCTCGTGGTGGGGGAACGCGCAGACGGATCGCTAACCTTCCCGGGCCCTTGTGTCGGCAACCGTCCAGTCCTCGGTCCAGTCGTGGCGCACCCCGTCGAGCCGCCGCCCGAGCGGCGAGTCGTCGTCGGTCCTGATCGTGGGGTATTCGACATGATGGCGCAACGCCGCGAGTGCTGGCCGGTACCAGTGCCGCTGTCCTCAGCCAGCCCGGCAGTTGGGACCCCACCGGTCAGCTGGCCCGGATGGCACGGTGGATGCCCGGTCAGACGGATTTGATCTTGGGGAAGACGAACTCGTCGAGGAACAGGCCCAGGGCCATGGCAGCGGGGATGGCGACCAGGGCGCCGATGATGCCGAGCAGGGCCCCACCGATGAGGACAGCGACGACGGTGACGATGGGGTGGACGTCGACGGCGAACCGCATTACCCGCGGTACGATCAGGTAGTCCTCGGCCAGCCGGAAGAGTACGTAGAACACGGCGGTGGCGATGGCGATGGGTAGCGAGAGCGAGAGCGCCACCAGGCTGACGGCGATTCCGCCGATGGTGGATCCCACCATCGGTACCAGGTCCATCAGGGCGACGAAGACACCGAGGGCCGCCGGGTAGGGGATGCCTGTCGCGGCACACCAGGCGAACGTGGCCAGTCCGGCGATTCCGGAGGTGGCCAGGTTGCCCAGCATGTATCGCCCGGTGCGGACGATGATCTCCTCGGTGAGAGCGGTGACGCGGTCACGATGGCTGCCGGGGACGAACCGGTAGCAGAAGTCCTTGATCCGGGGAAGTCCCACCATGAAGTACAGCGAGACCACCACGACCACGACGGTTTCCGTCAAGGTGCTGAGCACCATCTGACTGGCGCCGAGCAAGCCATCGAGGATGTTGGAGCCTCCGCTGGACAGCTGTTGCTTCGCCTTGTTGACGAGGTGATAGCGGTCCTCCAGACGCCCCAATGTGGAGTGATGGTCGTGGAGTTGCTGGAGCCAGCCCGGCACGGCGTGAACGAAAGCGGTGACCTCGTCCGCGACAGGAGGAACCACCAGCGCCACGAAGCCCGTCAGTACGGCCGCGAAGGCAACTACCACCAATGCGACTGCCCATCCCCTGCGCAGCCGGTGCCGCACCAGCCAGCGCACGATGGGATCGAGACTGATTGCGACGAACAGCGACAGGAGCAGCGTCACCAGCAGCTCGCTGATGCGGAGGACCTCCTGCGCCAGGGAATATGCCAACACACCACCGAGCGTGAGGCTGAAGCCCACACCGAACCACGACCTGGCCGTACCGACGGAGCGACCCAGGCGCGCACCCGGCGGGCGGGAAGGGGCGGCGAACGTGTTCCGAGACCTTCGGCCGCGAGAGGCAGCGGAGGAACGCCCGTTTACGGTCAGTTCACTTCGGGCGCGCTCATACGTCATCAAGGTGTCCTGGTTGTGGAGGGATTGGTACGCCTTCGTCGCACAACCACGGCCGCATCGGCCTACGCATGGGGCAGGTTGACCGGCGGACCGTACCATTAAGGACGATCTCGCATGGCGGTCGCGGTTGGCGCGTGTCTTGTGTGCCCGCACTCGTCAACGGTCAGGAGTCCGCCATGAGGTGGGTTCGCAGCACCTTGGGGGGTCATGCCAGAAGACGACATATGTGCATCTGGGATAGGCCGAGTTCGGCACCTGTCGCCGCCTGGGGCATGTCGGCGCCTAAGCGCAGCTCTCCTCGGTGATTCGAAGGCTTTCCGCCAGTTCGGCAGCGGTGGGGGTGCGGCCCAGTTCGACCGCCAAGGCGTCGCTGGCCTTGGGGCATATCGATGCGCAGTTCTTGGAGTCGGTGAGGGACCCGCAGCAACCAGCTGGTGTCGCGGAAGAAGTGCTTGATCTCGCCGTTGATGGTGGGCATGGCGAAAGTAGTGAATTCGACCCCGTAGCCAGGGGTGAACCGGTCGACGGCTTTGATCAGCCCGATCGTGCCGACCTGCAGGATGTCCTCCATCTGGTCGACCCGATTGGGAAAGCGCTTGGCGGCGAACCGGACCAACGCCATGTTCAGCTCGATGAGGGAGTTGCGCACGTACTGGTACTCCTCGGCGCCTTCCTCCAACACGTCCAGTCGGGCGAACATCACCCGCGAGACTTCACTCAACTCCGTGGGATTCGCCTTGCCTTCGGCCAGCAGGCTGATGAGCCGTTCAGGGGCTTTCTCAGCGTCTGCCGTCTGTGGAGTGACCCTCTCCGCGAGCTGACCCGACATGGTGGCCCTCCCGTCGATCCAAAGCCATTTCCGCCTCCTGTGCGCCTACCCGCTTCCGTACACCCAAACCGAACCGCGCGTGCTGCTCTGCTCGTTGTCGCCGGTCAGGGGGATCGAGTTCCGGGACCCCGTCGTTGGTCTGTACGGGTGTGGCCATCGGCATGGTCCGGCGTTTCCGGCGGTTGCCCGGAACTTCGGCGGGAAAAGGATGAGTCGCGGTCTCGCGGGGAGGATTGAGTCACAAGGTCGACACGGAACACAGGTCCGAACGAAGGACGGAGTAAGTCGTGAGAAGGCGCGTCATCCGCCATCCCGTCACGCTGACAACCGCCGTGCTCGTGGCAATCGCCACACTGTTTTGCGCATGGCTGGTCGTGGAGTTGGCAGTTCCGATGTTCGGACACACCACCCACCGGTAGGGTCCGGCAGCCACGGCCACCGCTGCTGTTGTGGCCGCGGCAGGAATTCACCCCGACCGTCCGCACGTCGGGATACCGCATGCCACCGGGATACCTACCATGCAGATCACCCTCACCCCGAACTGAAATGCTTAGTAGTGTCGTAGGGTTTGCCTCCCGCGCCGGACTGGTGGAGGGCGGTGATTTCCTGGGTTGACACCGCGCTCAGGTAAGTCGGCAGCCGGTATGGCCGGCCCTGCCATTGGCGACACCGCCTCGTTGGCAACCCGACCCCGCCGCTGAGCAGGTACGTCGCCCAGCGTACCCTTCCCGAAGGAACGACAGATGCGGACCTTCTGTGGCTCGTAGGGCACTCGATCGCCTGCCCAGTCGCCGAGTGGGGCGTCAGCGTGCCACGTCTGCCCCAGGAACCTGCGCTGAGATAAGGCGGTCGCGGTGGTGGGTGGGCACCAGCCTCCCGACACCGCAGTAATAGCAACCAGGCTGAGCAGTGCCCAACCCACTGCTGTGATGGCTGTGACGCACGTCGATGGGTGGTTTGCACAAGCCGTGCGGTGTAGGGGCCGACGTGCGGCGTTGGCCCGCTGACCTCACGGGGCTGGCAACACGGTTGTTCGATCGACCGGCTTCGTCCCGCACACTGTCCCAGGCGTGTCGGACCCGGGGGAGCCGAGCCTTCGCTCGGCGCTGTTCTCGATCGCCCTGCGGTCGGTTCAACGTCAAGGCCCTCATCTTGCTCTTCGACCGGCTGCGCGTGAGGGTAGGTTGAGGAGGCGTCACTATGTCGTGGTGTCGGCGGTTGCTGGTCGCAGGAGAAACTCGATCACCAGCGCCATCACGGGCAGCGATGCCGCAGGCTGGCGCGCTGTGATCCGCCCAACCGAAAGGTTTGCGCGCATGCAGATTTGGCAGAATCCCGTGGAATCGAATCGGTGGCCGGGCAGCCCCTTTCCGCTCGGGGCAACATACGACGGGAGCGGCACGAACTTCGCGGTCTTCTCCGAGGCAGCCGAGAAGGTCGAACTGTGCCTGTTCGACGAGCGGGACGGCGAGGAACGCGTCGAACTCAGGGAAGCGGACGGCTTCGTCCACCACGTCTACCTGCCCGACGTGGGTCCAGGTCAGCGGTACGGGTTTCGTGTCCACGGCCCGTACCAGCCAGGGCGGGGACACCGGTGCAATCCCAACAAGCTGCTGCTGGATCCCTATGCGAAGGCGATCGAGGGGGAGGTCGAGTGGAACGAAGCGGTCTTCCCCTACCGTCTTGGTGCGCCGCATCGACGGAACAACGCCGACTCCGCCCCCTACGTGATGAAGTCGGTGGTGACGAACCCGTATTTCGACTGGGGGCATGACCACCGGCTACAGATCCCCTACCACGAAACGGTGGTCTACGAGGCCCATGTCAGGGGCCTGACGCGCACCCACCCGGCCATTCCAGAGGGCATTCGCGGCACCTACGCCGCCATGGCGCATCCGGTGATGTTGGACTACTTCACCGAACTGGGCATCACCGCGATTGAGTTGATGCCGGTCCACCAGTTCGTCCAGGACCACCACCTGAGGCAGCGGGGCCTGTCCAACTACTGGGGCTACAACACGATCGGCTTCTTCGCCCCACACAACGCCTATTGCTCCTCTGGGCAGCGGGGCGAACAGGTGCAGGAGTTCCGGTACCTGGTCAAGAGCCTGCACGAAGTGGGCATCGAGGTCATCTTGGACGTGGTCTACAACCACACGGCCGAGGGCAACCACCTGGGACCCATGCTGGCGTTCCGCGGACTGGACAACGCCGCCTACTATCGGCTCTCCGACGACCCCCGCTACTACTGGGACACCACAGGAACCGGCAACAGCCTGCGCATGGACCACCCGTTCACCCTGCAAATGATCATGGACTCGTTGCGGTACTGGGTGAACGAGATGCACGTCGACGGCTTCCGCTTCGACCTGGCAGCCACCCTGGCCCGCCAGTTCCACGCGGTCGACAGGCTGTCCTCCTTCTTCGACCTGGTCCAACAGGACCCCGTCATCTCCCGGGTCAAGCTCATCGCCGAACCCTGGGACGTGGGCGAAGGCGGCTACCAGGTGGGGAACTTCCCGTCGCTGTGGACCGAGTGGAACGGAAAGTACCGCGACTGCGTGCGTGACTTCTGGCGCGGCGAAGGCGGCACCCTGGGGGAGTTCGCCTCCCGGCTGACCGGCTCCTCGGACCTCTACCAGAGCGATGGACGCCGACCGTACGCATCCGTCAACTTCGTCACCGCCCATGACGGGTTCACCCTCCGCGACCTGGTCTCCCACAACGACAAGCACAACGAGGCCAACGGTGAGGGCAACGGCGACGGGGAGAGCCACAACCGCTCGTGGAACTGTGGGGTGGAAGGGCCGACCGATGACCGTGAAGTGCTCGCCCTGCGCGCCCGCCAGCAACGCAACTTCCTGGCGACGCTGATGTTCTCCCAAGGGGTGCCGATGCTGTGCCACGGGGACGAGCTCGGCAGGTCCCAGCGGGGCAACAACAACGCTTACTGCCAGGACAACGAGCTGTCCTGGGTGGACTGGTCGGCGGTGGCCGAGGGCAGTGCGATGCTTGACTTCACCCGTGAAATCATCGAGTTGCGCCGTAGGCACCCGGTCTTCCGCCGACGTCGGTTCTTCCAGGGCGTCGCGGTGCGTGGTGGTGGAGACGGCCTGTCGGACATCGCGTGGTTCACCCCGGCGGGTCGTGAGATGACCGATGAGGACTGGGACGCCGGGTTCGCCAAGTCGTTGACGGTCTTCCTCAACGGTCAGGCCATCTCCGAGCCGGATCCGCGTGGTCGGCGCATCCAGGATGACTCGTTCCTCCTGCTGTTCAACGCCCACTACGAGCCGCTCAGCTTCACGGTACCCCTCGGGCTGGGGGATTGGTGGAGCGTGGCCGTGGACACGGCCATCCCCTATGTGGAATACCGGTCGTTGATCAAATCCGGTACCGAGGTGGAGGTCGAAGCCCGAGCCCTCCTGGCTTTGCAGCACTCCAGGCAGGCGTGACCAGGATGCTGCACGCCCACGGAACGCGTGCCCGTTGGCACTCGCCCGCTGCCGCTGTCAGCGCGACGCGGCCCACGACTGCTTCGTGATCGGTTTCGGCTCAAGGAGTGCCGTGTCCGTCACACCCATGCAAACCGGGCGGGATCCAGGGCGTGGCGGCACGGCCGGCCTGTCGCCGGGCCACGGTGACCCGGCTGACGAAGCAGTGGAGCGACGATCACTCGGCCTTCCAGGCCGGGGACCTGTCCGACCGCGACTTCGTCTACGTCTGGGCCGACGGAGTGCATCCTAAGGTCCGGCTCGGGCAGGCCCACTCGTGCGTCCTGGTCCTGCTCGGCGTCCGCCTGGACGGCACGAAGGAGCTGATCGCCCTGGCCGAAGGCCTGCGAGAGTCCACCGAGTCGCGGGCCGACCTGCTGCGCGACTGCCGCCGCCGCGGTATGCGCGACCCCGAGCTGGTCGTCGGTGACGGCGCCATGGGTCTGTGGAAGGCGCTGGTTGAGGTCTTCCCCGCCGCAAGGCACCAGAGATGCTGGGTCCTCAAGGCCCGGAACGTCACGAACTGTTTACCGAAGTCCGCACAGCCAGGCGCGACCAAGGCGATGCAGGAGATCTACAACGCCGAGAGTCGGGCTCACCCGGAGAAGGCGATCGAGCCGTTCGCGAAGACCTACGGCGCCAAGTTCCCCAAGGCCGTCAGGAAGACCACCGACGACGAGGACGAGTTGCTGGCGTTCTACGACTTCCCGGCGGAGTACTGGGTCCACCTGCGGACCACGAACCCGATCGAGTCGACGTTCTCCACCGTCAACCTCCGCACCAAGGTCGCCCGCGGTGCCGGCAGCCCCGCCGCTGCCCTGGCGATGGTCTTCAAGCTCGTCGAATCCGCTAAGGCGCGATGGCACGCGAGCACCGGAGCCCACCTGGTGCCGCTCGTCCGGGCGGGCGCGCGCTTCGAGAACGGCCAGTTGGTCGAGCGCGACCAGGCGGTGGCAGCGTGACAGGGTCCTCGCCCGCAGACCGCGCCGGCAAGTACGCTCTGGTGGAGCGGGAACGCCGATTCCTGTTGGCAGCTGCCCCGGCAATGGCGAATCTGCAGGAAGAACGACGCATCACCGACCGCTACCTGACCGGGACCCGGATGCGTCTGCGCCGAGTGGACGGGCCGGGCCCGGCGCAGTCGGAGTTCAAGCTGACCCAGAAGGTGCCGCCGACCAACCTGGCCCCGTGCAGGGGACGATCACGAACATCTACCTCTCCGAGGCCGAATACAACGTGTTCGCCGTGCTGCCCGCCAAAGCGCTGACCAAGACTCGTCTGAGCATCCCGCCACTGGGCGTCGACGTCTTTGACGCGCCCCTGCACGGCCTGGTCCTGGCCGAAGCCGAATTCGCCACAGACGACGAGATGTACGCCTTCGAGCCGCCTTCGGACATCGTCGCCGAGGTGACCGACGACCCGCGCTTCACCGGTGGACGACTCAGCCAAGCGACCCGAGCCGACCTAATCTCCTGGCTCGACGACTACGGCATCAAGCCCAACCCAGGCCGCCGAGAACCGTGATCACAACCCAGTCCATAGGTCTTGACTACTGCTCCCACGAAGCTCGCCAGGCACGGAACCCGTTGAACGAAGTGTTGGCACCGGTGTAGAGGATCAAGGCTGTCGCGACTTGGAGGAAGACGAACATCACGCCACCCAGCGCAGTGTGACCGAAGACCAGGTGGGTCTCCTGGGAGAGTACGGTGGGACTGCCGGAGCCGAACGGAATCGCGTGGGTCCACCAGGCTTCGCCTGCCCCCAACTGGAGGGGGCCAAGCAGTACGCTGCGTGGCTTGTGGACCTCCATCGGTGGCGGGGCCTGCGTGACGCCCGATACTCCGGTCTTCCCACGGCTGAGCAAGCGCCCCAGCAAGCGAAGTGTGGGCGACGCTCTGCTCTCTGTTGCTGACGTGCGCCGTCAGCAACAGAGAGCAGCATTCGGTGTGCGGTGGGGTCACAGATCGCGGTTTGTGGAGCGCCCGCTGACAAATTGCCCGTGTCGCGGGTGCGGCACCCGCTGGGGGCGGTTGGTCCGGCGGGGCAAGCGTCGGCGTGCACCACCATGTTCACTCCAGTAGAGCGCGGCGGCGAAACCAGCCACCACACCGAGCGCCGCGCCGATTGTGTCGCTGTAGGAAGTACCCCTGGAAACGACTCCGATCAGCGCGCCCAATAGGCCGCCGAGGGCTCCGGCGTAGAAAGTGAGCCTGCGAACCTTCGGATCCATGAAGGTTCACCTCCTTTCGCCGTGCGTATTCCCGCCGCTGCCACCACTACTCGCCGTTTCACCTTGCCGGGTGAGCTTGAGGTTGTCGCTCGCTGATGGCGCTGGTTTGGATCAGTTGTGCAGGTAAGTCCGGTAGGGGGAGCGATAGGCGGTGGGAAAGCGTGAGGAGTCGGTCAGGAGCCACTACTCGGGCCTGTTCGCCCGACGGTGGTCGGAAGGGCTCCGGTAGCCGTGGGGGCGCGAGATACACACAGGGCGGTGGGGTGACCGACGCTGGCGGCCGCACGGGAGTGGATGCGGTTGCTGACTGCGGAACGTTTCGATCACGGTCCCCATGGCGATCAGGAGCCGGAGCAGCACAACACGTTCCGGGGAGCATCGCGAACGAGCTCTTGGAGCCGACCAACGGGGCGCGCCGCCGCGCTGCAGCCCGAACGTCATCCGGACGCGGCTGCCGACGGGCGTGGGCGCGACGACGGGCTGAAGTGATAATGCCCGTGGGTTTGGGCGGCCTTGATATCGTGCACGGCGCCGAGCAGGGTGGGCGAGGCCCACAACACCTTCCCGTGTGGATCGGCGATGACCTGCACGTTCATGCCGTGCTTCTTGTGTTTGCCGAGGCAGAAGGGCCGGTCGGCGGCGATACGGCCGATCGGTGGCAGCGTCGCGTCCAGGACCGCGAACCGCCTTTGCCGTGGCGGCCGTTATCGTCGTGGCGAGGTCGGGTGCCCGCACCGCGAGCAGACCGACGGCTTTCGTGATGTACCGCTGCACCTGCTCACACCCACCCCGAACCCGCCCGCGAGCTGTGCATAGGTAGGTGTGCCCAGACGCAGGTGCGCCAGCACCAGCAGCGCCTGCCGCCGACGCAGTCGGGCAACCACGGATGCAATCCCGCAGCTGCTGGAGCGGCTTGGGGGGTGAACAAAGGCCCGCCATGCCGCGTTCGGCAGCCGCCGGCCCGCCGGGTCCGCCTGCCAGCAGTCCGGCGGATGGGTGCGGAACCCATCGGTCGGACTGGTCTGCGCTGCAGCGCTACTTGGCCGGTTGGATCGCCAGGGCATGGTGGAAGACGTTTCGTGGATCCCAGCGGGCCTTCGCCTGTTGCAGGCGTGGGTAGTTGTCCTTGTAGTAGAGCGTGTGCCAGGGCACGCCCGAGGTGTTCCACGCGGGGTCCGCTAGGTCGACGTCCGGGTAGTTGATGTACGAGCCGTCGCTGACGTCGTTGGGTACCGGAACCCCGCCGGTATCGGCGTACACCTCGCGGTAGAAGTCGCGGATCCAGGCCAGGTTGGCCGCGTCGTCGGCCTGGTCGGCCCAGATCGTCTGGTACACGGCCTTCATGACCACATCGCGCTGGGCGACCGCGGTGGCCGATTCAGGCACCGCACCGACCCGGCCGCCGTACCCGATGAGCAGCATACCCCTGTTCGGATTGGTAGATGAGTCAGTCATATGCCTGTATATCGTGGCGAGTTGCCTGTCAGTGAACGAACGGCGCAGGTAGCCTGCCTTGAGTTTGTAGCGGCGCGTGGTCACATCACCAGCTTCTCCCGTGCCTGGCCAGGTGGTCGGGTGTAGCCATGGCACGGACTGCCGTTGATTGACCATCGGGCGCAGACCAGTCCCTGCGGTGACCGCGGAAAGGAACTCGCTCACCAGACCGTCCGCGTTCGCAATGTCCGCGTCGATCTGCACGGTCATCTCCATACTTCCGGACACACGGTGCATGGGCATCAAGACGGCGTACAGACCCGTGTAGCGAGAACCGGGTGCGCTGTTGTTCTTGTGCCACTCACCGAAGTTGCGAAGCAGGGTGCTGAACGCCCGCTCGGTCATCCGCTCGTCCCACTTCCAGACCACCACGCACTCCAGCACGTTGCGTGGCGCTGGTGGCAGCAGCCGCGACGGGTCGCTACCGGTGGCTCCCGGCGAACGCAGCCAGTACCGGGTGACCACGCCGAAGTTCCCACCGCCTCCGCCGGTGTGCGCCCACCACAGGTCACGGTTCGGGTCGTCCGGCTCCCGGGTGGCCACCACCGCACGGGCGGTGCCGTCCCGGTCGACAACCACCACCTCCACGCCGTACAGGTGGTCCACCACCGAGCCGTACTGCCGTGACAGCGGCCCGTATCCGCCGCCGGCGAAGTGCCCACCGGCGCCCACCTCCGGGCAGCCGCCCGCCGGGACTGTCACGCCCCAGCCCTTGAACAACGTCCGGTACACATGGCCGAGTGTGGCCCCCGGCTGCACGGTGAACGCGCGCCGCTGGGCGTCGTATCCGACCGCGTCCATCGGCGACAGGTCCAACAGCATCCGCACTGCGGGGTCGGCGGTGAAGTTTTCGAAGCAGTGTCCGCCGCTTCGGGCCGCGATCCGCCGCCCGGAGCGCACCGCGTCCGACACCGCCCGCACCACCTGCTCCGTCGAGCCGACCACCCGGATCTCCTCCGGTCGCCCCACAAACCGGAAGTTGTCGCCGAGCAACAAACTGGCGTACCGCCGGTCGCCGGGCCGGACGATCACCGGCCCGAACGCCATAGGCTCCGGCCCGGCCGCCGCGGCCGCCGCCGGGGCGAACGCCAGCTGGCCTGTCATCCCTGCGGCAACGCCACCCACTGCCACCGCGCCAGCCCCGGTGAGCAGCCTACGGCGATTCAGCCAGTAGCCATCCGATCGACCCATCTACCTCTCCCTGCAATTGTGAGCGACTACCGCCGTTGGGAGCACTGCTGCCCTCGCATTGCCGCCCGACACACCAAGGCTGGGGAGTTGGCAGCGCGCGCTGGCTGGGAAGAACGGACGCCGCTGACAAGGCCAGGGAAACGATGACCCGAGTGCCCCGCGCTCACAGTAGGTTGACCACTGTCAACGGCCATCTGATACAACCCGGACTCTGACCGGTTCGTGAGCGGCTGCGGCCCGACCTCCCCCCGGTGTCAGACGGTGTGTCGGGCATGAAATTCCGAGAAGGCGCTGTGATGCGCAGAGGTGGGCGGCGCGGGGTTCGCGGGAGGGGCGGAAAGATGAGCATCAACGCGGAGTCAGTCACCGCGTAATGAGCGAAGAGGTCGTCGCCGACCGGGAGGGGCATGCCCCGTCAGCCGGGAGCATTCGGTGCCTGTTTGGTTGAGGTCGCCGCCAAAGGTGAGCCTGGTCGACGATGGCGGCACGACGACGCGGATCAGTGAAGGGGCACCCGTGTAGCACCGCGTTCCCAGGTGCCGTTCGCCGACCGGCGTCGGTGACTCACGTACCGTCTGCCACTCGTCGTACCGCGGGGCAGACCATGGGGTGCCGGTCCGCAGGCGGAACGGAGTCCCGTTGGTCATTCGGCGGTGGAATCTCCGACGCCCGCCCGGCTCGTCCCACCAACCTGAGCAGGTGCGCTTCTGCCGCCCCCTTCCTCGTCCCGCAGATCGCCTCGCCTCACGCTCTCACAAGCGACCTACTCTCCCCCCCGTCACTGCCCCACGGGACAAACCACAACGAGGAACTCAAGGTGCAGGCACGGTAGTTGATGTCACCGTGTCCTGGAGTGAGCCGGGCATACGTTCGGACGTGTTGTCAACCCTTGGGGCAGGTGCAACACGCGCAAAGACGCCTTCTGTAGAAGCATGCACTGCGCACGCCCTGTTACTTGTGCGCCCCGGCGCGCTTCTGGTTCTGTCTGGCCGGGCTACGCGGTCGCTGCCTTGATTCGCTGGTTGTGGCCCCAGTGGCACGGTTGTGTTGAATCGCTGGGTCCGCGGCCCCGGATGGGTTGAGAACGCCAGGGGAGTGGAGCGCGGAGCGGCGCGCTGACCAGGGGCGATGGGAGAAGTTGCCGAAGCGGGAGTCGCCTGACAGGTAGGGGGTGTATGTTTCGGCAACCGCTGTTTGAGGATGTGTCGGCGGGGCAGCCGTGAGGTGGCGCTCCGGCAGGATGGCTGTGCCAGGTGACGTCCCGCGGAGGCTACTCGGCGGTTACGGCAAGCACTCGACAAAAAGGCATTTGTGTTCAACCTCGGGGGTTGCCTAACGGGTCACTTGCCGTGAAGACTGTGCCCGGGTTCGACGGAGACGAAGGCGTGGAGTGCGCATTGTGCCAATTGTCGGACAGCGCTTTTCAGATGCGCGTAGTCTCTCATCATGCCTGTTGCGTTCGGCGCTTGGTGGGATCGCCTGGAGCCGGGATGGGCTCGACCGAAGTCCTGCGCGGCGATTGCGTTGAAAGGGTCTTTGGGGGTGCGATGTTCGTCGGCGACGACGGGGTCTACGTCCTCCGTCGGCGTGGGAAACGCAGGAGTGCGGATCCGCGGTGTGACCGGGCTCGAAGCACCTCGGTCAGGGACCGGTGACGGCCGTCCGCACATGAGACTGCGACTTTACCCCCCTGTACGGGGCACACCGCGCTCCGGGCGGTTGAGCTAGCAGAAGACGGTACGGTTCGCCTTGGGCTGGCGGGCCGGGGAGCACGCTGCCGCCATGCGGTTTCCCCAGGCCGGGTACTGCGGCTGCGGTTGCACAATTCCCTTTGTGCAGCGCGTCCGCACCCGTTGGTGCGGAATCTCTCATGTGCGCGCCCGCCGCGAGTGCGCGCCGCGATACAAGGAGAAAAGGTGGCCAATGAACAGATGACGCGGACGCCCTCGTTCCTGGAGGGGTTATCGGGACGCTGGCGGTCCTTACGCGAGGCCGGGCCCGTCCGGTACGACGAGGCGCAGGGCACATGGCAGGTGGTCGGTCACGCGGATGCCGCCGCCGTACTCGCGGACCCGGTGACGTACTCCTCTGATCTCTCGCCGATCGCCCCCACCCAGCAGGACTTCGAAGCGTTTCGCCAGGGCAACTTCGTTGGTATGGACCCTCCGGAGCACCGCAAGCTGCGCACCCTGGTGAGCCAGGCGTTCACCCCGCGCGTGGTGCAGGGACTTGCGCCGCGTATCGAGGCGGTGTGTGCGCGACTGCTGGACGCCGTCGCGGGCCGCGACCGCTTCGACGTGGTCGACGCACTGGCCTACCCGCTCCCCATCATCGTCATCGCCGAACTGCTCGGCGTGCCCGTCGACGACCACGAGCTGTTCAAGGAGTGGGCGAGCAGCCTCTTCAGCGGGGACCAGCTCGGCGAGGCGCCCGACATGGCCGACCTGGAGCGGGCATTGGAGGCCATCGCGCCGACCGTGCGCGAGATGAACGACTACTTTCTGGACCACATCCGCCACCGCCGCGCTCACCCCGGGGACGACCTCACCAGCAAGCTGATCGCCGCGGAGGTGGACGGCGTCCGGCTGGAGGACCAGGAGATGGTCGGGTTCGTGGCCCTGCTGCTGGTCGCCGGGCACATCACCACCACGGCACTGCTGGGCAACGCCATCGTCACCTTCGACCGGCACCCCGGCACACTCGGCGCCCTGCGTGACGATCCCGGAAAGCTGCCCGACGCCGTGGAGGAGGTGCTGCGCTGGCTGCCGCCCTTCCCCGAGCTGGGACGCCGCACGACCCGGCCCGTGGTGCTCGGCGGCCACGAGATCCCACCTGACAGTCTGCTCATGGTTCACCTGGGCGCCGCCAACCGTGATCCGGCCCGCTTCGCCGCGCCCGATGACTTCGACGTGACCCGCAGTCCGAATCCCCATCTGACCTTCGGCCACGGCATCCACTTCTGTTTCGGCGCGCCGCTGGCCCGGCTGGAAGCGCGGATCGCGTTGGAACTATTGCTTAAACGTTTCCGCACGGTCGTCGTCCCCTCCCAGGACGACATCACGTTCCAGAACCCGGCCGTCATCGTCGGCGTACGCCATCTGCCCATCGACGTCACCGGGCCGTAGTCACGCGCCGATGCCGAACGCCGGGCCCCGCGCCGCTCTCGCGGGACCGCAGACCGCTGCCATGAGTCCCAGCCACCTGGAGTCCCCTACTCATGCCTTACACCACCACCGCTCCCGTCGCCGACCGGCGACCGTCGTCCCCGCATCGGGCGTTACAGGAGCGCCTGGAGTCCCTGGCCCTCACCCACCGGGTACCCGGAGCCCAACTGGCCGTGGACACCGGCACGCACATCCTGAGCGTGTCCACAGGCACGGCCGACGCTGACACCGGCGCCCCCTTCACCGTGGAGACCGCCGTTCCGCTGGGATCGGTCACCAAGGCCTACACCGCCGCCGCCGTGCTGCTCCTCGCTGACGACGGCGACCTCAGCCTCGACGATCCAGCCGCCCTGTTCCTTCCGGAACTGCGGGCACTACCTGGGCTGACCGTTCGTCACCTTCTCGGTCACACCGGTGGCCTGCCCACCGGCCCCGACTCGGACACGGCCGCCGCTGCCACCGTCTCCCGTTACCTGGCGGAGGTCTGCGCCCCCGGCGACATCCTGTTCCCTCCGGGAGAGGGCTTCTCCTACTCCAACGCCGGCTACGTCGCCGCCGGACGACTGGTGTCGGAGGTGACGGGTATGACGTGGCAGGAAGCCGTTCGTGCGATGCTCCTGGAACCCCTCGGCACCGTGCCCGCCTTCCTCGACGACACCGCCCCCGCCCGCCCGACCGCCGCCGGTCACGCCCGCAACACGGCTTCCGGCCGGGTACGTACGGCGCAGCAGAACCTCGCCCCCGTAGAGGCGCCCGCCGGTGCCCTGCTGGCCAGTGCCCTGGACCTGGCGGCCCTGGGCAGGGCCCTGGTGGGCAGGTCCGAGGACGTGCTGCCCGAGGCCGTCGCCGCGGCGATGCGCAGCCCGCAACCGGAGGCGGACCCGGGCACGTTGGCGGACGCCTGGGGGCTGGGCCTGGCGCTGTTCCAGCGGGACGGCCGGTGGTGGTGCGGCCATGACGGCAACTCGCAGGGCACCTCGTGCCATCTGAGGGCGGAGCCGGACAGCGAGGTGGTGGTCGCGTTCACCGGCAACTCCAGCGGAGCCACCGCCCTGTGGCACGATCTCGCCGAGGACCTCACCCGGATCACCGGCGTGCGGGTGCCGACCGCTCCGGCCCCCGTGCACCGCGGCCGTCCCGTCGAACTCCCCGAGTGCGTCGGCACGTACCGCAACGGCCGCACCGAGTACCGGATATCGCTCGACGCGGGCGGCGCGCCCGCGCTGTCCGTTGACGGCGACCGCCCGCTGCCCCTGGTCTGCTACCCGGACCTGACGTGCGATCTCGTCGACCCGTCCACCGGACGGCGAGAGCCCGGCGGGCGCTTCCACCGCGACCCGGCCACCGGTGCCATCGACCGGGTGCAGATCTCCGGACGATCAGCCCGCCGTACCACGACCGCCTGAACGGCGGTCCGGCTCAGCTC
Organism: Streptomyces sp. PLK1-5; assembly: GCA_037034305.1. Lineage (GTDB taxonomy): Bacteria > Actinomycetota > Actinomycetes > Streptomycetales > Streptomycetaceae > Streptantibioticus_A. The sequence goes on along the minus strand of JBAGJY010000024.1, from coordinate 55,801 downwards.
ATCCCGCTCCGCACGCGCGGACGCCCGCGGCACCGCTCCGCCGCACCCGGGCCGGTCCGCGTTTCCCGGCGCGCTCCCCTCCGCGCCCCGCATCGTCCCCGCCCCGAAGGACTTCTCCCATGACGGACCTGCACGACACGCCCGCGGCCCCCCAGCCGCGAGCCGACCACGCCGCCGCAGTCCCGGGAAGCGCCGCGGCCGGTCCGGCGCCGCACACACCGCTCGGTGAGCTGTTCACCGCGTGGGTCGCCCGGACGCCGAACGCGCCCGCGGTGACCGACGGCCGGCGAACCTGGTCCTACGAGGAACTCGCGGCGCGGGCCGAGCATCTGGCCGACGACCTTGTGCGGCGAGGAGCCGGACCGGACCGGACGGTGGCCCTCGTGCTGCCGCGCTCCATGGAACTGGTCGCGGCGGAGCTGGCCGTGACCTGGGCGGGCGCCGCCTTCCTGCCCGTGGACCCCGACTATCCCGCCGCGCGCCGTGCCCTGATGCTGGCCGACGCCGCACCCGCCGTGGTCCTCGACGACCTGACCGACGTGCGTCGCCTCATGGGTGACGGCACCGGGCGACGGCCGACGAACCGGTGCGCGGCGGTGCACACGGACCACGCGGCCTACGTCATCTACACCTCCGGTTCCACCGGGGTGCCCAAGGGCGTCACCGTCACCCACCGCGGCATCGGCGGTTTCGCGCAGGCCGCCGCCGAACGCTACGCCGTAGGCCCAGGCGACCGGGTGCTGCAGTTCGCGTCCCCCAGCTTCGACGCCTCCGTCCTGGAACTGTGCATTTCCGTCCTGTCCGGCGCCACCCTGGTCGTGCCGCCGGACGGCCCCTGGTTGGGGGAGGAACTCGCCGGTGTCCTGGACGAGCACCGCATCACCCACGCCCTCATCCCGCCAGCCGCCCTCGCCACCCTGCCCGATCCGGACCGGGGCGGCGGCGCGCCGCATCTGCGCACGTTGGTCGTGGGGGCCGAGGCGTGCCCGGCCGCACTGGTCGACCGTTGGGCGCCCCGGCGACGCATGATCAACTCGTATGGGCCGACCGAGGCCACCATCGTGGCCACTTGGACCCGACCACTCGCCGCAGGCGAGGGCACCCCCACCATCGGCAGCCCGCTGCCCGGCACGCAGGCGCATGTGCTCGACGAGGCGATGCGGGTGGTACCGGCCGGCACCGACGGTGAGCTGTACGTGGGCGGGGACGGGCTGGCCCGTGGCTATCTCGGCCGACCGGGCCTGACCGCGACGCGTTTCGTCGCCAGTCCCTTCGGGCCGCCCGGCGCCCGGCTCTACCGCACCGGAGACAGGGCGCGCTGGACCGCGGACGGAGAACTGGAGTTCCTCGGCAGGCTCGACCGCCAGGTGAAGGTGCGGGGCTTCCGCGTCGAACCGGGCGAGATCGAGGCGGCCTTGCTCCGCCACACCGAGGTCCGCGAGGCCGTGGTCGTGGTGCGTGAGGACGAGCCGGGCAGGCAGCGGCTGGTCGGCTACGTCACGCCCGCAGACCAGCAACGGGTCCCGGATCCCGCGCGGTTGCGCGCGGCGGTCGCCGCGGCCCTGCCGGCGCACATGGTGCCCTCCGCCGTCGTCGTCCTGGACAGACTTCCGCTCACCACGCAGCACAAGGTCGACCACCGTGCCCTGCCCGCGCCCGGCCTGACGTCCGCTGCGGAGCACGTCCCACCGCGCACCCCCAACGAGCGGAAACTGGCCGCCATCTGGTCGGACGTGCTGGGAGCCGAAGGCATCGGCGCGCAGGACGACTTCTTCGATCTGGGCGGCGACTCGATACTGGCGGCCCGCGTGCTGGCCCGGATAAGCGACGAACTGGGCGTGCGGCTGGCGGTCCGGGACGTCTTCACCGCCCGGACGGTCGCCGCTCTCGCGCCACTGCTCGACGAGCCGTCAGCGCCCGTGCCACCGCGGACGATCCCGCCCGCTCCGCGTGATCAGCCGTTGCCGTTGTCCAACGCCCAGCGACGGCTGTGGTTCCTCGACGACCTCACCGCGGGCGGGACCGAGTACAACACCGGAGTGGCGCTGCGGTTGCGCGGACCACTGGACCCCGGCGCGCTGCGCCGCGCCCTGGACCGGCTGACGGCCCGTCACGCCTCCTTGCGCACCACCTTCACCACCGTCGACGGCCAGGGCATGCAGCGCATCAGCCCCGGCGCCTCGATCCCGTTGCGCACCGCGGACCTCGGCGCGCTGCCCGCCGAACGGCGGGCCGAGGCAGGCGAAAGCCTGCTGACCGAGGAGCTGAGCCACCCCTTTGACCTGGCGACGGGCCCGCTGGCCCGCGCCCTGCTCATCCGCTGTGCCCCCGATGAGCATCTGCTGCTGCTCGCGCAGCACCACATCATCACCGACGGCTGGTCGGTCGGCGTACTCACCCGGGAACTGGCCGCGCTCTACCACGCGGAGGCGTCCGGCGAGCCGGACACCCTGCCCGCGCCGGGCGTGCAGTACCCGGACTTCGCCGTGTGGGAGAGGCGGCGGCCGAGCGCGGACGGTGACCCGGAGGACCTGGCGTACTGGAAGCGGCACCTGACCGGTATGCAGCAGCTCGAACTTCCCACCGACCGTCCCCGACCCGCGGTGCGCACCACCACGGGAGCGGCGCACCGCAACCACCTTCCGGCGGACCTGGTCGCACGGCTGCGGAACCTGGCGGCGGGTCGGAGCACGACCGTCTTCACCCTCTTCGCCGGGGCGGCGGCCCTGCTGTTCTCCCGCTACTCGGGGCAGCGCGACGTGGCCTTCGGCACCATCACCAACGGGCGGGGCCGCCGGGACCTGGAGGAGGTGACCGGCTTCTTCGCCAACACGGTGGTGCTTCGCGGTCAGGTGGACGACGCCGCCACGGTCGACCGGTTCGTCGAGACCATGCGGGCGACCGTGCTGGACGCCTTCGCCCACGACGGCGTGCCGTTCGACCGCCTGGTCGAGGAACTGGCCCCGCCCCGCGACCCCAGCCGCACGCCGCTGGTGCAGGTCCTGGTGGTCCAGCAGGCGCCCTCGGCCCTCCCGCTGCGGGCCGGCGGGTTGCGGATCGAGGAACACCCGTTGCCCCGCCCGGCGGCCCGCTTCGACCTCGTGCTGGAGTTCACGCCGCGCGCGGACGGCGGATGCGAACTGACCGTCGAATACAACACGGATCTGTTCGAGGCCCGCACCGTGGACCGGATGAGCCGTCATCTGCACCGACTCCTGGAGGGCATGGCGGACGGCCCGCACCGGACGCTGGCGGAGCTGCCGCTGCTGTCGGAGGAGGACCGGCGCACCCTGCTGGAGTCCTGGAACCCGCCCCTTCGTACCGAACAGGGCGGCGCGGGCAGCACGTTGCCCGCACTGTTCGAGGCGCAGACGGCCCGCACTCCCGACCGAGCCGCCGTGGTCTGCGGCCCGGTCCGGTTGGACTACGCCGAGGTGAACCGGCGCGCCAACCGGCTCGCCCGGCTGCTGACGGCTCGCGGCGCGGGCCCGGAGACCCTCGTGGCGCTCTGTCTCCCGCGCTCGGCCGACCTGATAGCCGTCCTGTGGGCGGTACTGAAGTGCGGTGCCGGATACCTCCCGGTCGACCCGGGCTATCCGGCCGACCGTATCCGCTTCATGCTCGCCGACGCGGCTCCCGCCCTCGTCGTCGCCGCCCGCCAGACCGCGGGCGCGCTGCCGGAGGGGTGCGACCCGCTGATCCTGGAGGACTGCGCGGGCCACGACGGGACGGCCGGGACGCAGGACCGCCTTGCGACCACCGTCGCGGAGGGGCTGGCCGACGCAAACCCGACCGACGCGGAACGCCTGCGTCCGCTGGACCCCGACCATCCCGCGTACGTCATCTACACCTCCGGCTCGACGGGACGCCCCAAGGGCGTCGTGGTCACCCACCGCAGCGTGACCGCGCTGGCCGACTGGGCGGCCGAGCGGTTCGGCCCCGAACGGCTGGCCCATGTGGTGGCCTCCACCTCGCTCAACTTCGACGTCTCGGTGTTCGAGATGCTCTGCCCCTTACTGGCCGGTGGCACCGTCGAGGTGGTGGCCGACCTCCCGGCGCTCGCCGACGCGCCGAAGCGGCAGCGCGCCGGACTGGTCAGCGGGGTGCCGTCGGTGGTCTCCCGGACGCTCACCGAGGGCGCCGCCGTGCGGCCGGACACGGTCGTGCTGGCCGGTGAGGCGCTGCCCGCCCGGACCGTCCGGGACCTGAGGCAGGCCATGCCCTCGTGCGCGGTGGCCAACATCTACGGGCCCACCGAGGCCACCGTCTACGCCACCGCCTGGTTCGTCGGCGACACCGTGCCGGACCAGGCACCGCCGATCGGCAAACCCGTGGCCCGCACCCGGGCGTACGTCCTGGACCGGCTGCTGCGCCCGCAGCCCCCGGGGGTGACGGGGGAGCTGTACCTCGGGGGCGGCGGCCTGGCGCGCGGCTATCTGCGCCGCCCGGGCCTGACCGCCGCCCGGTTCGTCGCCGACCCTTTCGGCGTCCCCGGAGACCGCATGTACCGCACCGGCGACCTGGTGCGCTGGACCGCGGACGGAGAACTGGAGTACCTGGGCCGGACCGACCAGCAGGTGAAGGTACGCGGCTTCCGCATCGAACTGGGCGAGGTGGAGGAGGCGCTGCGGCGCTGCGAGGGCGTCGCCGAGGCCGCCGCGACCACCCGCGAGAGCGACGGCCACCGTCGTCTGGTCGGCTACGTGGTGCCGGTTTCCGGCGCCCGGGTGGAACAGGAGACGGTGCGCCGCACGCTCGGCCGCACGCTGCCCGACTACATGGTCCCCTCGACCGTCGTGGTCCTGTCCGCCCTGCCGTTGAACCCCAACGGGAAGCTGGACCGCGGCAGGCTCCCCGACCCCGGACCCGCGGCGACGGGCAGCCGCCATGTCGCGCCGCGTACCCCCACGGAGCGGACGCTGGCCGCGATCTGGTCGGAGGTCCTACGGCTGGAGCGCGTGGGGGCGGACGACAACTTCTTCGCGCTGGGCGGCGACTCGATCCTCAGCATCCAGGTCGTGGCCGAGGCCCGGCAGGCGGGCCTCACGCTGACCTCCCGCGACGTCTACCGGCACCAGACCGTCGCCGCCCTGGCCCGGTGTGCGGACGCCGCGGACACCCGGCGGTCCGCGGCCCCGGCCGCGGCAGCGGCCACCGGGCCGAGCCCGCTGACGCCCATTCAGCGCTGGCTGTTCGACAGCGGCGCCGAACGGGCTGGCCACTACGCCCAGACGCTCTCCGTCGAACTGACCGAGGCGCTCGACCCGGCCGCGCTGGAGGACGCGCTCAACGACGTACACGCCCACCACGACGCGCTGCGCTCCCGCTTCCTGACCGAGGACGGCGACGCGGGCGTCAGGTGGCACATCGACGACAGCGCCCCCCGGGTGCGGTTGGCACGTCACAGCGGCCCGGACACCGACACACCGCACCTGGGCTCCTTCGACCTGCGCCACGGCCCGCTGCTGCGTGCCGTCCTGCACGACCGGGGCCCACACCGGCCGCCGCTGCTGCACCTGGCCGTCCACCACCTCGTCGTGGACGGCGTGTCCTGGCGCATCCTGCTGGAGGACCTGGACCGGGCCTACCGCGCCCGCCGCGACGGCCGTGACGGGTTGGCCGCGCTGCCCTCGAAGTCGTCGGCACTGCGGCACTGGACCCAGCGCCTGACCACGTACGCCGCCGAGGGCGGCTTCGACGACGAGCGGGAGTACTGGACGCGGTCGGTCGCGGGCGCTCAGGCGGCGCTGCCGACCGACCACACCGGCACCAACTCCTACGCCTCCACCCGCTCGGTGACCGTCCGCCTCAGCTCCCAGGACACCTCCGTCCTGCTGCGGACCCTGCCGCAGACGTACCGCACCCAGATCAACGACGTGCTGCTGAGCGCCCTGGGGCGGGTGCTGTGCGCGTGGACCGCACACGACCGCGTGGTGGTGGACGTCGAGGGGCACGGCCGCGAGGAGTTGTTCGCGAACGTCGAGACCAGCCGCACCGTCGGCTGGTTCACCACCCGCCACCCCGTTGCCCTGGCCGTCCCGCCAGAAGCTGACTGGGACGCCGTCCTCAAGCGGGTCAAGGAGCGGTTGCGCGCGGTGCCCCGGCACGGCCTGGGCCATGACGTCCTGCGGTACCTGGCGCCTGCCGGGACACTGCCGCCTGAGCCGACAGCACAGATCAGCTTCAACTACCTGGGACGGTTCACGCTGCCGGACGAGCCGGGCGGCCTCTACCACGGCCCCTTCCGCCCGCTGGAGTTGGACGCAGATCCGCTGGCCGCGCGGCCACACGCCCTGGAGGTCGTGGGACGCCTGGACGGCGACGTGCTGGAGTTCACCTGGTTCTACTCGGCGCAGGTGCACCAGGACACCACCGTCGCCGACCTCGCCGACCGGTTCGCCGAGGCGCTGGCCGACCTCGCCCGGTACGCCGCGCGCCCGGGCACCGCCGGCCGCACACCCTCCGACTTCCCATTGGCCCCGCTCGACCAGGCGGCGGTGGACCGGATCGTCGGGGAGGACCCGGGGGCGGTGGAAGACATCCATCCGCTCACCCCCACCCAGGCGGGCATGCTCTTCCACGGCCTGTCCCCGGACGACCGCGGCGTGTACTTCCAGCAGCTGACCTTTGTCCTGAACGGCGTATCCGACCCCGCCGCACTGGCAGAGGCATGGCAGCGGGTCACGGACCGCACACCGGTGCTGCGCGGGCGTGTCGTCTGGCAGAACGTACCCGAACCCCTTTTCGTGGTGCAGCGCGACGCAACCGTGCCGGTGACCCAGGTCGACTGGCGCGACCTACCGGAGGCCGCACGGGACAGGCGGCTGCGGGAGCTGCTCCGGGACGACCGTGACCAGGGCATCGACCTGGCGAAGGCGCCCCTCCAGCGCCTGGTGCTCGCCCGGCTCGACGATGGCGGGGTGCAGGTGGTGTGGTCGTTCCACCACCTGGTCATGGACGGCTGGAGCCTGTTCCAGTTCCTGTCCGACGTCTTCGCCTCCCACGCGTCACTCGTCGGCCACCCTGCCCGGCAGGGCGCCCCGGAGCAGGACGCCCTGCCCGACCGGCGCCCGTTCCGTGACTACGTGGCCTGGCTGCGCGACCGAGATTCCGCCGAGGCCGACCGGCACTGGCGGACACGCCTGCGCGGCCTGACCGAGTCCACCCCGCTGCCGTACGACAGCGAGCCGCGCGAGAGCCACCGCGCGCAGTCCACCGAGGCGGTCAGGGTCACCGTCGCCGCCGACACCACGCGCGCCCTGGACCACCAGGCCAGGACGGCGGGACTGACCCTGAACACGCTCGTCCAGGGCGCGTGGGCGCTGCTGCTGAGCCGGCAGGCGGGCCGCGACGAGGTGGTCTTCGGCACCACCGTCTCCGGTCGGCCTCCCGAACTGCCCGGCGCCGAGGCCATGACCGGTGTCTTCATCACGACCCTGCCCACCCGGGTCACCGTGCCGCGCGGCGGAACCCTGATCGACTGGCTGCGGCAGCTTCAGCAGGACCAGAGTGAGGACCGGCGCTTCGACCACCTGCCGCTTCCCAGGATGAGGACGTTCACCGACCTGCCCGAGCGGGTCGCCCTCTTCGACAGCATCGTCGTCTTCGAGAACTACCCGGTCGACGACAGGCTCGCCGCGGCCCACGGACTGCGCCTGAGCGCACTGGACGGCATCGAGACCACCAACTACCCCCTGAGCCTCGTCGCCTACCCCGGTGAGGAGTTGACCCTGCGGCTCGGCTACGACCCCGGGCTGTTCGAGGCCGCCACCGTCGCCCGGCTGGGCGAGTACCTCACCGTGCTGCTGGAGGGTATGGCCGCCGACGCGCAGCGGCCGCCCGCCCGGTTGCCGCTGCTGACGGCCGACCGCCGCGAGCAGGTGGTGCGCGAGTGGAACGACACGGCCACGGACACGCCCGACGCCACGGTGGCCGAACTCTTCGCGGCCCAGGTCTCGCGCACGCCCGGGGCCGTCGCCCTGGAGGCCGGGAGCGAGCGCCTCACCTACCGGGAACTGGACGCCCGTGCCGAGGCGCTGGCCGCCCGGCTGGCGGCGCTCGGCGTGGCGGCGGAACGCCCGGTGGGCGTACTGATGGACCGCTCCGTGATGCTGGTCGTCGCCCAACTCGCGCTCGCCCGGACCGGCGGGGTGTACGTCCCCCTCGACGGCAGGGCGCCCATGGAACGGCTGCGGCGGATGCTCGCCGAGGCGGGCGCCGACCTGCTGCTCGCGGACGCCGCCTGGGAGCAGACGGCACGGGACGCGCTCCCCGGCGGCCGCGTCCTGCGGGCGGACGGCGAAGAGCCCGCGTCCACCCCGCAACGTGCCGCCGTCGACGCGGTGCATCCGGACAACGTGCAGTACCTGATGTTCACCTCCGGCTCCACCGGCACGCCCAAGGGCGTCGCCGTGCGCCAGCGGGATGTCGCGGCGCTCGCCCTCGACCGTGCCTTCGCCCGCCACGACCGGGTGCTCGTGCACTCCCCGCACGCCTTCGACGCGGCCACCTACGAACTGTGGGTCCCCCTGCTGCGAGGCGGCACCGCCGTGCTGGCACAGCCGCCGGAACTCGACGTCGCCACGGTGCGCCACGCCATCGCCGAACAGGGCGTGCGGTTCCTGTGGCTGACCGCGGGCCTGTTCCGCCTGCTCGCCCAGGAGGACCCCGGCTGTCTGCGCGGGGCCCGGGAGGTGTGGACCGGAGGCGAGGCCGTGCCCGGCGCGGTGGTGCGCCGCGTCCTGGACGCCTGCCCCGGCCTCACTGTCGTCGACGGCTACGGCCCCACCGAGACCACCACCTTCGCCACCCGGCGAGTCCTGCGCGCCGGCGATCCGCTACCCGCGGTGCTGCCCATCGGACGCCCGCTGGACAACACCAGGGTCTACGTCCTGGACGACGCGCTCCAGCCCCAACCCCCGGGCATGCCAGGTGAGTTGTACATCGCCGGTGCCGGGGTGGCGCGCGGCTACGCCGGTCGGCCCGGAGCGACGGCCGCGCGCTACCTCGCCGACCCGTTCGGTCCGCCCGGTGGGCGCATGTACCGGACCGGCGACATCGTCCGATGGAGCGCGCAGGGCGAACTGCACTTCGTGGGCCGCGCCGACGACCAGGTCAAGATCCGCGGCTTCCGCATCGAACCGGCCGAGATCGAGGCCCGGCTCACCGCGCACCCGGCCGTCGCCGAGGCGGTCGTATCGGTGTACGAGCACTCCGGACGCAAACGCCTGGCCGCGCACCTCGTCCCGGCCCAAAACGGCGCGCTGCCGCCCGCGGCCGAGCTGCGCGCACATCTGTCGGCCGACCTGCCCGACTACATGCTGCCGGCCGCGTTCGTGACGGTGACGGAACTGCCGCTGACCGGCCACGGGAAGGTGGACCGGCGCCGACTGCCCGTCCCCGACTGGTCGTCGGCGGCCGACACCACCTACCGCGCGCCGCGCACCGACGCCGAGCGCGTCCTGGCCGGGATCTGGGCGGACCTGCTCGGCGTCGAGCGGGTCGGCGCGGACGACAACTTCTTCATGCTGGGTGGCGACTCGATCCTCAGCATCCAGGTGGTCTCCCGCGCCCGTGCCGCTGGCCTGACGCTGACCCCCCGGGACCTGTTCCGGCATCCCACGGTCGCCGCCCTGGCCGCGGCCACCGGTACCAGCGCGCCCGTCGCCGGTAGCGCACCGGTGACCGGGGAGGTCGCGCTCACCCCCATCCAGCGCTGGTTCCTCGACCCGGGGCCGCGGCGCCCGGAGTTCTTCGACCAGGCCGTCGTCGTCGAGACGGCCGACGGGCCCGACCAGGGCGCCCTGGGCCGCGCGCTCGCGGCCCTGTGGGCCCACCACGACGCGCTGCGTTCGCGTTTCGTCCTGCGGGAGGACGGGGCCTGGCGCCAGTACTGCTCGGCGCCCGACGCCACGCCCCCGGAGCTGCTGACGGTCCATGACCTGACCGGGCTGGACGAGGCGGCGGCCGAGGCGGCCGAGGCCCGCGCCGTGCAGGAGGCCCACTGCGCGTTCCGGCTCGACACCGGCCCCCTGGTCACCGCACGGCTGTTCACGGCCACCGGCACTCGGCCCGCACGGCTGCTGCTGGTCGCACACCACCTGGTGGTCGACGGCGTCTCCTGGCGGATCCTGCTGGAGGATCTGGAGACCGCCTACCGTCAGGCACGCGCCGGGGAGCCGGTGCGGCTGCCCGAGCGCACCACCTCCGTCCAGGAGTGGGCGCGGCGGCTGCGCGCCCACACCGGGGACGGCGGCTTCGCGGCACAGGGCGAGCACTGGGAGGCGGTGGCGCAGCAGTGCGCGACCCCCCTGCCGGTTGACCGCGACGGCGGCAACACCATGGCCGACGTACGGGCGTTGACCGTGCGTCTGGACCCGCGACGCACCAACGACTTGCTGCGCAAGGTGCCGGGCGCGTACCGGACCCGCATCGACGACGTGCTGCTGGCCGCCCTTGGCCGGGTGCTCCGCGCATGGACCGGGCGCGACACCGTCGCCGTGGGGCTGGAGGGGCACGGTCGCGAGGACCAACTGTTCGACGACGTCGACCTGTCCCGCACGGTCGGCTGGTTCACCACCTTGTTCCCGGTCGCCCTCAAGGTGCCCGAGGGGGACTGGGGCACGACCCTGAAATCCGTCAAGGAGCAGCTGAGGGCCGTACCGGACCGCGGCGTGGGCTACGGGGCCCTGCGCTACCTGGCCGCGGACGACCGGCTCACCGGTGCGCCGACGCCGGGCATCAGCTTCAACTACCTGGGCCGCTTCCAGTGGTCAGCCGACCGTGGGCAACTGGTGTCCGCGGTGCCCGGAGGCCTGGGCGGGGCGGAGGCCCCCGAGTCGCAGCGCCCGCATCTGCTGGACGTGGTGGCCCGCGTCGAGGACGACCAGCTGGAGATCAGCTGGTACTACAGCGCCGGGCGGCATCGCGAGGAGACGGTCGCCGGGCTCGCCGAGGGCATGCTGCGGACGCTGGAGGAGATCGTCACCCACTGCTCCCGGCCGGACGTGGGCGGCCGGACGCCGTCCGACTTCCCCCTGGCACGGCTGGACCAGGCGGCCGTGGACCGGGTGGTAGGGGATGGGCGCGCGGTCGCCGACCTGTACCCGGTGACGCCGATGCAGGCGGGCATGCTCTTCCACAGCCTCATGGACCCCGACGGGCGGACCTACGTCAACCAGGTGCAGCTGGTGCTGTCCGGGGTGAGCGACCCGTACGCCCTGGCCGAGGCGTGGCAGCGCACGGCGGACGCCAACCCGATACTGCGCACCCGGCTGGTGTGGGAGGAGACCGCCGAACCGCTCCAGGTCGTCCAGCACCGGGCCACCGTGCCCGTCACCCACCACGACTGGTCCGGATGGTCCGCCGAGCGGTGCGAACGGGAGCTCGCCGCACTGCTCGCCGAAGACCGCAGAGCCGGAATCGTCCTGGCCGCGGCTCCGCTGATGCGGCTCACGCTGATCCGGTTGGCACCCGAGCGGGTGCGGATGGTGTGGACCTTTCACCACGTCCTGCTCGACGGGTGGAGCGCCGCCCAGGTCTTCGACGAGGCCTGTCAGCGGTACGCGGCCCTGACCCGCGGATGCCCACCGGACGTGCCGGACCGTGCGCCCTTCGCCGACTACCTGCGCTGGCTGTCCCGGCAGGACACCGCGCGCGCGGAGCGCCACTGGCGCGAGGCGCTGGCCGGGTTCTGCGTCCCCACCCGGCTGCCGTGCGACCGGCGGCACGCCGGGGCGCACCGCGCCTCCTCGTCCGGGTCGGTACGGGTGACGCTGGACAGCGCACTCTCGGCGCGGCTGCGGGAGACGGCGCAGCGGGCCGGCCTGACCGTCAACACCGTGGTCCAGGGCGCCTGGGCGTTGCTGCTGTCCCGCTACGGCGGGGGCGACGACGTGGTGTTCGGCACCACCGTCTCCGGACGCCCGGCCGATCTGCCGGGGGTCACCTCCATGGTCGGCGTGTTCATCAACACCCTGCCGACCCGGGCGCGGATCGACGCGGGGCGTGAGGTGTTGGAGTGGCTGCGCGAACTCCAGGCCGCCCAGTCGGAGTCGCGGCGCCACGACTTCGTCTCCCTGGCCCAGTTGCAGACCTGGAGTGAGGTCCCGGGCGGCACGAACCTCTTCGACAGCATCGTGGTCTTCGAGAACTACCCGTTCGACGGCGACGCCCTTGCCCGGCACGGGCTGTCCCTGGAGCAGGAACGCGACCTGGAGCCGACCAACTACCCGCTCAGCGTGGTGGTGGCCCCCGGGGACAGCCTGTCGATCGGGCTCGACTACGACCCGGCGGCCTTCGAGCCGCAGACCGTCGAGGGCCTCGCCGCGAGTCTGCGGACGCTGCTGACGCAGATCGCCACCGACCCGGACCGACGCCTGGCCGACCTGCCGTTGGTGGACCCGGAGCAGGGCCGCCACGTCCTTGAGCGGTTCGGCGGGCCGGCGACCCGGGCGCCGCACCGGACGCTGCCCGATGTCTTCCAGGAGCAGGCCGCGCGCACCCCCGACGCACCGGCAGTGCTGGCCGGTGCGGAGCGCCTGACCTACCGGCAGCTCAACGAGCGCGCCAACCGGCTGGCCCGCACGCTCGTCGAGGCGGGCACCGGTCCCGAGCGGTTCGTCGCTCTGGCCCTGCCCCGCACCGCCGACCTGGTCGTGGCGCTGCTGGCGGTACTCAAGAGCGGCGCCGCCTACCTGCCGGTGGACCCCGGCTACCCCGCCGAACGCATCGCCTTCCTCTTCGACGACGTCCGGCCCGACGCCGTGGTGACGAGCACGGAGATCGGCGGTCGGCTGCCGGACGGGCCGTTCGAGCGGATCGTGCTGGACGATCCGGCGTGCTCCGCGCGGCTGGCCGCGGTGTCCTCGGCCGATCCACGGGACGACGAGCGGCACGGCGCGCTGCTGCCCGCCCACCCGGCCTACGTCATCCACACCTCCGGCTCGACGGGGCGCCCCAAGGGCGTCGTGGTCGCACACCAGTCCGTGGTGGCGCTGACCGACTGGGCCGCCGTCGAGTTGGGGGACAGGGGGCTCGGTCATGTCGTGGCCTCCACCTCGCTCAACTTCGATGTCTCGGTGTTCGAGATCCTCTCCCCACTGCTCTGCGGCGGGCGCGTGGAACTCGTGCCCGACCTGCTGGCCCTGGCCGAGCGACCTGGCCCGTGGCGTGCCGGTCTGCTCAGCGCGGTGCCGTCCGCCCTCGGTCGGCTGCTGGCCGAGGACACGGTCCGCGCCGCCGCCGACACCGTGGTGCTGGCCGGCGAGGGGCTGCCCGCGCGGACCGTCCGCCAGGTACGTGCCGCGATCCCCGGGTGCCGGGTGATGAACATCTACGGCCCCACCGAGGCCACCGTCTACGCCACCGCCTGGACCTGCGACCCGGCGGACCCCGACCGGGATCCGCCGATCGGCCGGCCGGTCGGCGGAGCCCGGGCCTACGTCCTGGACCACCGGCTGCGCCCGCTGCCGGTGGGAGCGCCGGGAGAGCTGTACCTCGCCGGGACTGGGGTGGCCCGCGGCTACCTGGGAAGGCCCGGCCTGACCGCCTCCCGGTTCCTCGCCGACCCGTTCGGGCCCGCCGGAAGTCGCATGTACCGCACCGGGGACGTGGTGCGCTGGACGCCCGAGGGCGACCTGGTCTACCTCGGCCGCACCGACGACCAGGTGAAGGTGCGCGGCTTCCGCATCGAACTGGGCGAGGTGGAGGCCGCACTGGCCCACCACCCGCGGGTGGCGGCGGCCGCGGCCCGCGTGGTGGAAAGCGGCGGGCACCGGCGACTGGTGGCCTACGCGGTGCCCCAGGGGCGCGAGGCGCTGGAGCCCGCCGCGCTGCGCTCCTTCCTGGCGCGCACCCTCCCCGACCATCTGGTGCCGTCGCTTGTGGTGCCCCTGAAGCGGCTGCCGCTCGGCGCCACCGGCAAGCTGGACCGGCGTGCGCTGCCCGAACCGGTGTGGACCGCGCCAGCCACCGGCGGGGGGATGCCGCCGCGTACCGACACCGAGAGGACGCTCGCGGCGATCTGGTCCGAGGTGCTGGGTGTGCCGGACGTCGGGGCGCAGGACAACTACTTCGCGCTCGGCGGCGACTCGATCCTCGGCATCCAGATCGTCTCAGCCGCCCGCCGAGCCGGCCTCGCGCTCACCCCCCGGCACCTGTTCGAGCACCAGACGGTCGCCGAACTGGCCGCCGCGGCCGAGGACCTGCCGGTCCAGGCCGTCACCGCGGAACAGGGCGCGGTCGTGGGGGAGACGCCACTGACCCCCGTGCAGCACTGGTTGTTCGACACACTCACCGGCGATCCGTCGGCCTTCACCCAAGCGGTCTGCTTCCACCTGGCCGCCGACCCCGACGAGTCGCTGCTGCGCGCCGCGCTGGCCGCGGTCCTGGAACAGCACGACGCGCTGCGCCTGCGGTTCACGCCCCTCGGCGACGGCCGATGGCGCCAGCGGGGTGCCGCGCCCGGTGGCGCACCGCATCTGGAGACGCACGAGCTGCCCGAGGGGAGCGCGCGGGAACTCGACAGCCGACTGCGCGAGCTGGCAGACCGGCTGGCCAGCGGCTTCGACCTCGCCACCGGACCGCTGCTCAGGGCCGCCGTGTGCCGCCCCGGCGGCGACCGGCGCCCAGTCCTCCTGCTGGCCGCGCACCACCTGGTGGTGGACGCGGTGTCCTGGCGAGTGATCCTGGAGGACCTGGACGCCGCCTACCAGGCCCTGCGGGCCGGCAGCGCGGTGGACCTCGGGCCGAAGACGACCTCCTTCCGTGCCTGGGCCACACGGCTCGCCGGGCACACCGCCGCCGGTGGCTTCGACGACGAACTCGCCCACTGGCAGGGCCTGAACGGATGCGCCGAACTGCCGACCGACCTCACCGGAGGCAACACCGCCCAGCACGAGGAGACACTGACGGCCGGTCTGGACGAGGAACTGACGCGCCGACTGCTCCACGACGTGCCGGAGGTCTACCGCACCCGGGTCAACGACGTCCTGCTGTGCGCCCTGGGCCGGGTCCTGGCGCGCTGGACAGGACAGGACCGGGTGGCGGTGGTGCTGGAGGGCCACGGCCGGGAGGAGCTCTTCGACGACGTCGACCTTTCCCGTACCGTCGGCTGGTTCACCACCATGTTCCCTGTCGCCCTCACGATCCCGCCGGAGGCGGACACGGGGGCCGTTTTGAAGTCCGTCAAGGAGAGCCTGCGCGCCGTGCCGCGGGGCGGAGTGGGGTACGGCGCCCTGCGCCACCTGCACCCAACGGCCGGGGCGCGGCTGCCGGAGCCGCCGCGGATCGCCTTCAACTACCTGGGCCAGCAGGACTGGAGCGCGGCGCCCGGCGGCCTGCTGCACACCCAGTACGGCACGTTGGCGGGCGGCATGGACCGAGCGGGCGAGCGGCCGCACCTCATCGATGTCCTGGGTCAGGTGCGCGGCAAGCGGTTGGAGTTCACCTGGTCGTACTCGCGCGAGGTGCACCGGCGCGAGACCGTGGCCCGGCTGGCGGCCGAGATGGCCGACGAACTGCGGGAGATCGTGCGGCACTGCGCGGCCCCCGGGGCAGGCGGCCGCACCCCGTCGGACTTCCCGCTGGCCCCGCTGGACCAGGCCGCCGTCGACCGGTTGGTGGGTACCGGCCGAGACGTGGTGGACGTCTATCCGCTCACCCCCACGCAGACCGGAATGGTCGTCCACGGCATGGACGAGCCCGGCCAGCGGCTGTACGTCGAGCAGATCACGTTCGTGGTGGACGGGGTGCGTGACACTCGTCTGCTGGCCGCCGCCTGGCAGCACGTGGTCGATCGCACGCCCGTGCTGCGTACCGCCGTGATCCTGAACGGCGCTCCGGTGCCCCTGCAGGTCGTGCACCGTACCGCCACCGTGCCCGTCACCGAACACGACTGGAGCGGCCTGCCGCCGCGGGAGCGCGAGACGGAACTGGAGCGGCTGCTCGCCGCCGACCGGGCGCGGGGCCTGGCCCTGGACAGCGCGCCGCTGCTGCGCGTCACCCTGGTCCGGCTGGGTCCGGACGAGGTACGGGTGGTGTGGACCTTCCACCATGTGCTGCTGGACGGGTGGAGCGTCTTCCACGTGCTGTCGGACGTCATGGCCGGCCATGCCGCGCTCGCCCGGGGCGTCGAGCCGCGCCTGCCGGAACGTCGGCCGTTCGCCGACTACGTCGCCTGGCTCGCAGGCCGGGACACCGACCGGGCCGTGGAGCACTGGAAGCAGACCCTCGCCGGTATGACCGCGCCCACGCCGCTGCCGTACGACCACAGGCCCGCCCAGGGCGCCGTGGCCCGCTCCGGTACCTGGCTGTCGCAACGGCTCGACGCCGCGCAGACGGCCCGGCTGACCCAGTACGCGCGCCGCCACCGCCTCACCCTGGGCACCGTGGTACAGGGCGCCTGGGCGCTGCTGCTGTCGCGCTGGAGCGGCGAGCGGGAGGTGTGCTTCGGCACCACCGTCTCCGGGCGCCCCGCCGACCTGTCGGGTGCCGACACCATCACCGGCCTGTTCATCACCACCCTGCCCGCCCGGATCACCGTGGACGGCGGCGCGCGGTGCGACACCTGGCTGCGCGAGGTACAGGAGGCGCGGGCGGAGGACCGCCGCTTCGACCACCTGCCGCTGACCGAGCTGCACGACTTCGCCCAACTCCCCGGCGGCACCTCGATGTTCGACAGTCTGCTGGTCTTCGAGAACTACCCGGTGGGCGACGCGACGGCCGACGCCAACGGCGTACGGGTGCGGGACCTGGACGCGCGGGAAGCCACCAACTACCCGCTCACCGTGGTGATATCGCCGGGCGACCGGCTGAGCGTCGAACTGGGCTACGACGCCCGGTACTTCGAGCAGGCCACCGCCCGCACTCTGGCCGCCCAACTGCTGCGTACCCTGGACGTCCTGGCCGCCTCGCCGGACACCACCCGCCTGGACGCGGTGGACCCGCTGCCCCCCGAGGAACGGGCGCGCCTGGTACGGGGCCCGGCCCGTCCCACGTCACCGCCGGTGTCCGCGGCCACCCTGCCCACGCTGGTCGAGGCCGCGGTGGACCTTCTGCCAACGGCGCCGGCGCTGAGCGCACCGGGTCTGCTGCTGTCGTTCGCCGAGGTGGAAGCGCGGGCGAACCACATGGCGCACCGGCTCATCGCCCGCGGCGTCGGCCCCGGCGACATCGTCGCCCTGCTGCTGCCGCGCTCGGCCGACATGGTCCTCGCCCAACTGGCGGTCGCCAAGGCGGGCGCGGCGTTCCTGCCGGTGGACCCCGGCTATCCGTCCGAGCGGGTCGCGGCGATGCTGCGTGACGCGGTCCCCGCCGTGACTCTCGGCGCCCCCGAGGTCGCCGACATGCTCGCGGCACCGACCGGGGGCACGCCACACAAGCGGCCCACCGACGCAGACCGGGTC
The DNA here is from genome assembly GCA_037034305.1 of Streptomyces sp. PLK1-5. Lineage (GTDB taxonomy): Bacteria > Actinomycetota > Actinomycetes > Streptomycetales > Streptomycetaceae > Streptantibioticus_A. The sequence continues at coordinate 38,396 of JBAGJY010000024.1, read as the reverse complement.
CGGCCGCTGGACCTGGACGACCCGGCCTACGTCATCTACACCTCGGGCTCCACCGGCACCCCCAAGGGAGTCGTGGTCACCCACCGGGGCCTGGCGCCCTTCGCCGCCGCCGAGGCCGAGCACTACCTCGTGGCCTGCGGAGACCGGGTACTGGCGTTCGCCTCCCCCAGCTTCGACGCCTCGGTGCTGGAACTGTGCATGTCGCTGCCGCACGGTGCCCGTCTGGTCGTGCCGCCGCCCGGCCCGCTGCTCGGCGCCGAACTGGCCGAGGTGCTGCGCCGTGAGCGCATCACCCACACCCTGCTGCCACCGGCCGCGCTCGCCACCCTGCCGCCGGACACCCCCGGCACCCTCCCTGATCTCAAGACCCTCGTGGTCGGCGCCGACGCGTGCGGCGCGGAACTGGTCGCCCGCTGGGCCCCGCACCACCGCATGGTCAACTCCTACGGGCCCACCGAGGCCACCGTGGTGGCCACCTGGTCCGCCCGGCTGGAGCCGGACGGGGCGGCGCCGCCCATCGGCCGCCCGCTGCCCGCCACCGGCGCCTACGTCCTCGACGCGCGCCTGCGGCCGGTCGCCGACGGCGTGCCGGGTGAGCTGTGGCTGAGCGGCCCGGCCCTGGCGCGCGGCTATCTGCACCGCCCCGGCCTGACCGCGACCCGCTTCACCGCCGACCCGTTCGGCCCGCCGGGCGGCCGCATGTACCGCACCGGCGACCTGGTCAGGCGCGACGCCCGCGGCGAACTGCACTACCTGGGCCGCACCGACCATCAGCTGAAGTTGCGAGGCCACCGGATCGAGGCCGGCGAGGTCGAGGCCACCTTGGCGCGCCACCCGAGCGTGCTGGACGCGGTGGTGACCGTACGGGAGGACCAGCCGGGGCTGCCGCGCCTGGTGGCCCACGTGCTGGCCCAGCCCGGCGCCGAGCCGCCCACCGCCGCGGAGCTGCGGACGCTGGCCGCGCGTACCTTGCCCGGTCACATGGTTCCCTCGGCGTTCGCGGTGATGGACCGCTTCCCCCTCACCGAGAACGGCAAGACCGACCGGGCCGCCCTGCCCGCGCCAACACCGGCCGAGCAGGAGCCGGCGTGCCACGTCGCCCCGCGCACGCCCACGGAGCAGGCCCTGGCCGCCTTGTGGGAGGAGGCCCTGGACACGGCCGTGGGCGCCGAGGACGACTTCTTCTGCCTGGGCGGCGACTCCCTGCGCGCCCTGCTCATCGCCTCCCGGGCCAACGACGCCTTCGGCGTGTCGCTCACGCCCCGCGACGTGCTGGTCAGCCGCACCGTCGCCGCCCTGGCGGAGCTGGTGGAGGAGCGGGTGCTCAGTGACCTTGAGGACGCCGCGCGCGGCGACAGCGACCACGACGAACGGTGAGGACCGGACGACCATGACGTCTTCGAAGCGAAACCGCGCCGAGGCACTGCCCGCGGACCTGCGCGAGGAACTGCGCCGCCGACTCGCCGGACGTGCCGGCACGCCGGGCAACGCCGCGCCCCAGGGCATACCGCGCGCGGACCGGACCCGGCCGCTGCCGTTGTCTTTCGCCCAGCAGCGGCTGTGGTTCCTGGACCAGCTGCGCCCCGGCGACGCCCGCTACAACAGCGCTGTCGCGCTGAGACTGAGCGGGCCACTGGACCGCGCGGCCCTCTGCCGGGCCGTCGGCCTCGTGGTGGAGCGCCACGAGGCGCTGCGCACCACGTTCGACGAGAGCGAGGGGCGCCCGGTGCAGACCGTGCGCCCGGCCGGACCGGTACCACTGCCGGTCCGGGAACTGGGCGCGCCGGGCCAACGCCCGCCGCGGCCGGACGCGCTGGAGGCGGCGCTGCTCGAGGAGTACTCGCGCCCCTTCGACCTGCGCAGCGGCCCGCTGCTGCGCGCCCTCCTGCTACGGGAGCACCCCTCCTCACACGTCCTGTTGCTGACCGCCCATCACATCGTCACCGACGGCTGGTCGATGGGCGTCGTGCTGGAGGAACTGTGCACCGCCTACGACGCCATGGCCCGCGGCGAGCAGCCGCGGCTCGCGACGGTGGCGACGCAGTACCCGGACTTCGCCGTGTGGCAACGCGATCGGCTGTCGGGTCCACCGCTGGAGCGGCAACTCGCCCACTGGTCGCAGAAGTTGTCCGGCGCGGTGCCTCCGCGGCTGCCCTTGGACCGCCCGCGTCGCGGGGAGGAGTCCGGGGAGGGCGCGGTCCACACCTTCGCCGTCCCCGCGAACACCACCGCCCTGCTGCGCCGACTCGCCGCCGAGCAGCACACCACCTTGTTCACGGCCCTGGTCGCCGCCTGCCAGGGACTGCTGGCCCGCTGGTCCGGGCAGGACGACATCACCGTCGGCTCCCTCACCCCCGGGCGCTCCCGCACCGACCTGGAACGAGCCGTCGGCTTCTTCGCCAACACCGTGGTGCTGCGTACCGCGGTCGAGACCGCGGGTACCTTCCGGGACCTGCTGGCGGCTGCCGCCGAGACCGTCAACGACGCCTTCGCGCACGGCGACACGCCGTTCGAGCGGTTGGTGGAGGCCGTCGGCGCACCCCGGGAGGCGGGCCGCAACCCGCTGTTCGACGTGATGGTCCTGCTGCACCCGGCGCCGCCCGCGGCACCCGCCCCGCGCGGCCTGGAGGCCACCCCGGTCACCGTGCCGCGGCAGGCGGCCACCTTCGACCTGAGCGTGGAGTTCGTACCGGACGGCGACGGGCTGACCGCACTGCTGGAGTACCGCACCGACCTGTTCGACGCGGCCACCGTGAGCCGGATGGCGGACCAACTGCTGCGGACCCTGGCGGGGGTGGCCGCCGAACCGGACCGGCCGCTGGACACGCTTCCCCTGCTCTCCGCGCGGGACGTACGGAAGGTGACCGAGGAGTGGAACGACACCGCGCGTCCGCACCCCGGCACGACGTATCCGGAAATGTTCGCACGGCAGGTGGCGCGCACCCCGCACGCCACCGCTCTGGTGGCCGGTGACGAGCGCCTGGACTACGCCACGCTCAACGCCCGCGCCAACCGGCTCGCCCACCATCTGATCGCCCTCGGCGCGGGCCCCGAACAACTGGTCGCGCTGAGGCTGCCGCGCGGCGCCGACATGATCGTGGCGATGCTCGCCGTGTGGAAGACCGGCGCCGGGTATCTGCCGCTCGACCCGGCGCTGCCGGAGGACCGCGTCCGGTTCCTGCTGGACGACGCACGGCCCGCGCTGGTGCTCGACGAGGCCATGTTGCGCTCGGCGCCAGGCACCGGTCCGGACACCGACCCGTGTGACGCCGACCGGCTCGCTCCGCTCGATCCGCACAACACCGCGTACGTCATCTACACCTCCGGCTCCACCGGCCGGCCCAAGGGCGTCGCCGTCCCGCACCACTGCCTGACGAACCTGCTCGCGGGACACCGCGCGGGATTCGTCGCCGAGGCGGGTGGCGGCCCGCTGCGAGTGGCGCTGACCGCCTCCTTCTCCTTCGACACCTCGCTGGAGGGCGTGCTGCTGATGGCCGACGGCCACCGGCTGCACCTGGTTGATGAGACGACCCGGCTGGACGCGGCCGCACTGGTGGAATACGTCGTCGAGCACCGCATCGACTTCCTCGACCTGACCCCCTCCTACCTGCGGCAGCTGCTGCCCGCCGGTCTGCTCACCGATCCGCGTCACCACCCCAGGGTGCTGATGCTCGGCGGTGAGGCGGTGGGTCCCGGCCTGTGGCGCGAGCTGGCCCGGCACCGGGACGTGGCCGCGTACAACTTCTACGGCCCCACCGAGTGCACGGTCGACGCGCTGGCCTGCCGCATCGAGGGCGACGGCCGCCCGTTGGTGGGGCGGCCGCTGCCCAACGTGCGGGCCTACGTCCTTGACGCCCGGCGCCAGCCCGTGCCGCCGGGGGTCGGCGGCGAGCTGTACCTGGCGGGCGAGCAGGTCGCCCGTGGCTACGCGGGCCGCCCCGGGCTGACCGCCGCGCGGTTCGTGGCCGACCCGTACGGGCTGCCCGGCGGACGCATGTACCGCACCGGCGACCTGGCCCGCTGGACCGCGGAGGGGCGGCTGGAATACCTCGGCCGGACCGACGACCAGGTCAAGGTGCGCGGCCACCGCATCGAGCCGGGCGAGGTCGAGGCGGCCCTGCTGGACCTGCCCGGCGTCGCCGCCGCGGCGGTCGTGGTGGTGCCAGACGCCCACGGCCATCTGCGGCTCGCCGCCTACCTGGTGGCCGCCGCGGGCGCCGCGCCGCCCGCCGCCTCCGAGCTTCGGGCGGCCTGCCGACGTGTGCTGCCCGACCACATGGTGCCGTCCTCCTTCACCGTGCTCGATGCCCTGCCGCTGACCACCAGCGGCAAACTGGACCGCCGGGCCCTGCCCGCCCCCGACCTCGACGCCGCCCGGCGGGAACGGGAGTTCGTCGCCCCGCGCACGCCCGACGAGGAGACGCTCGCCGGTATCTGGTCGCAGGTGCTGGGCGTAGCGAGCGTCGGTGTCACCGACAACTTCTTCGAACTGGGCGGCGACTCCATCCTCAGCATCCAGGCCGTCTCCCGGGCCCGCGCCGCCGGTCTGCACCTCACCTCGCGGGACGTCTTCCGCCACCAGACCGTGGCCGACCTGGCCGCCGCCGCGGCCCGCCGGACCGCGGAGGTCACCGCGCCCCGGTGCCCCCACCACGATGGACCGGCGCCGCTGAGCCCCGTCCAGGAGTGGTTTTTCGACACCCACGGCCCGCTGCGGCACTTCAGCATGTCGATGCTCCTCGACCTGCCGTACGAACTCGACGAGCGGGCACTGGAACGGGCCTTGGCGGCTCTGGTCGCCCACCACCCGGCGCTGCGCACCCGGTTCACGCCCACCGGCGACACCTGGGAGCAGCGAGCGGACGCCACCGCGCCCACCGGGCTGCTCACCCGCCACGACCTTTCAGGTCTCGCTGCCGAAGACCTGACCGCCGCCCGCGCCGAGGCGGCCGACCGCGCCCGCGCGGCGCTGGACCCCGCCACCGGCGTCGTGCTGCGCGCGGCGTTGCTGCTGCCCCCGCAAGGTGGGCGCCCCCAGCTGTTCCTGGCCGCTCATCACCTGGTGGTGGACAGCGTCTCCTGGCGCATCCTGCTGGCCGACCTGGAGCGGGCGTACCGGCAGGCGTCCTCGGCCGAGCCGGTCCAGCTGGAACCGGCCACCACGCCGTTCACCGACTGGACCTCCCACCTCGCCCGGCGGGTGCGGGCCGGTGATCTGGACGAGGACCTGCCGTACTGGACACAGGAGACCGCCACCGCGCGTGCCCCGCTGCCCGTCGACCGCACGGAAGCCCCCCTCGCCGGATCGGTGCGCACCGTACGCACACGGCTGGACCGCGCCACCACCGCGGCGTTGCTGCGCCAGGTACCCGCCGTCTACCGCACGCAGGTCAACGACGTGCTGCTCAGCGCGCTGGGTCGGGTGCTCGCCGACTGGGCGGGCGTCGAGCGGGTGACCGTCGCCCTGGAGGGGCACGGCCGGGAGGACCTCGGCGGCGAGGCGATCGACGTGTCGCGGACGGTGGGGTGGTTCACCACCCAGTACCCCGTCACCATCGCCCCGGCCGGGCCGCCCGGCGCGCCGGACTGGGGTGCCACGCTCAAGGCGGTCAAGGAGCGGCTGCGGGCGGTGCCGCGACGGGGGCTGAGCTACGAGGCACTGGCCCGTCTGGGCTCACCGGACCCCGCCGCCCGCGCCCTGCGCGGCGTGCCGCTGCCGCAGGTGTGCTTCACCTACCACGGCCAGTGGGAGGCGCCCGCCGGACGGGACTTCGCTCCAACGGCCGAGGTACCCGGTCGGGACATGGCGGCCGGTGAACGGCTGGACCACCTGCTGGACGTCTCGGCCGTGGTCGCCAACGGCCAACTGGAGATCACCTGGCACTACAGCGACCAGGTGCACCACGCCGGGACCGTCCAGGAACTCGCGGACGGCATGCTCCGGGCGCTGGCCTCGATCACCGAACACTGCGCCCGGCCGGACGCCGGCGGCCGCACCCCCTGCGACTTCCCCCTGGCCCGACTCGACCAGGCAGGCGTGGACCGGCTCGCTGGCGACGGCCGGGATGTGGAGGACATCCTTCCGCTGACCCCGTTGCAGGAGGGCATGCTCTTCCACCGGCTGGTCGGCGGCCCGGACGACGTCTACGTGGACCAGGCGGCACTGCTCCTGGAAGGAGTGGCGGACCCGCGTGCCTTCGCCCTGGCCTGGCAGCGGGTGACCGACCGCACGCCCGCGCTGAGGACCCGGGTGGTGTGGGAGGGGGTCCCCGTACCGCTCCAGGTCGTCCACCGGAACGTGCGGGTGCCGGTGACCCGGCTGGACTGGCGGGAGTGCGGCGAGGACGAGCGCACCGAGCGGTTCGCCCGACTCCGCCGCGACGACCTCGCGCGCGGCCTGGACCTCGGCACGGCGCCGCTGATGCGGCTCACCCTCATCCAGCTGCCCCACGCGCGACTGCGGCTGCTGTGGACCTCCCACCACCTGGTCCTGGACGGCTGGAGCCTGGCCCAGGTGCTCACCGAGGTGTGCGAGCAGTACGCGGCGCTGGTCGCTGGCAGCGAGGCACGACCGCCTGTGCGGCGGCCGTTCGGCGACTACGTGCGATGGCTGGCGGATCAGGACACCGCCGCGGCGCGGGCACACTGGCGCGGCGTCCTCGGCGGCTTCGCCACCCCGACCCCGCTGCCCGTCGACCGGCCGCTGCGCGAGGTGCACCGGGCCCGGTCCGCGGGCGTCCACAGCGCCGCGCTGCCCGAGACGGTCTCCGAACGACTGGCGCGCACCGCCCGCGAGGCCGGGCTCACCCTGGGCACGGTGGTGCAGGGCGCCTGGGCGCTGCTGCTGGCCCGCTACAGCGGGGAGCCGGACGTGGTCTTCGGCACCACCGTCTCCGGACGCCCCGACGACCTGCCCGGTGTGGAGTCGATGGTGGGCATGTTCATCAACACCCTGCCCACCCGGGTCCGCGTCGACGGCCACCGCACGGCCACCGCGTGGCTGCGTGAACTCCAGGAGGCCCAGGCCGACGCACGCCGCTTCGCGGCGGTCTCCCTCGCCGAGCTGACCTCCCTGAGCGACGTACCGTCCGGCGCCGCGCTGTTCCACAGCATCGTCGCCTTCGAGAACTACCCCTTCGACGAGGCCCGCACGGCCACCTCCGGGGTGCGCCTGGCGGACGTCACCTCCCGGGACGCCACCAACTACCCCCTCGTGCTACGTGCCTACCAGGGCGAACGGCTCGGCTTCGACCTCGCCTACGACCCGGAGTCGTTCGACGGCGCCACCGCCAGGACCCTCCTCGACCGGCTCGGCCTGCTGCTCTCGCAGATCGCTGCCGACCCCGGACGGCCGCTGAGCGCCCTGGCGTGGACCACCGCCGAGGAGCGACGCCGGATGCTCGTGGAGTGGAACGGCACCGAGCGGGGGCGACCTGCCGAGACCCTGGTGGACCTGTTCGAGGCCCAGGCCGCACGCTTCCCCGACGCGATCGCTGTGACCTGCGGCGCAGACCGCCTCGACTACGCCGCGCTCGACGCCCGGGCCACCCGGCTCGCCCACCGCCTGGCGGAGTACGGCGCAGAGCCCGAGCGGTACGTGGCCCTGGCGCTGCCCCGCTCCACCGACCTGGTCGTGGCGGTCCTCGCCGTCCTGAAGACAGGGGCGGCCTATCTGCCGATCGACCCGCGGCTGCCCGCCGAACGCGTCGCCCACCTGCTGCTTGACGCCACCCCCGTGGTGCTGGTGACCACCGGCGACTGCGCCGCACCGGCCGTGGGCACCCGCGTGCCCGTCCTGCTCCTGGACGACCCGGCGGTACGCGCCGACCTCGCGACGCGCCCGGGTAACGGCCCGCTCCACTGCCGGCGCCCGGCGCCGGAAAGCCCGGCATACGCCATCTACACCTCCGGCTCCACCGGCCGCCCCAAAGGGGTCGTGGTTCCGCACGCCAACGTGGTGCGGCTGTTCACCCGCACCCACCACTGGTTCGGCTTCGACCAGCACGACGTGTGGACGCTGTTCCACTCCTACGCCTTCGACTTCTCCGTGTGGGAGCTGTGGGGCGCGTTGCTGCACGGCGGCCGACTCGTCGTCGTCCCCGAGGACGTCGCGCGCTCCCCGGAGGACTTCCTGCGCCTGCTGGCCGACGAAGGGGTCACGGTCCTCAACCAGACCCCGTCCGCCTTCTACCCGCTGGCGCGGGCGGACGCGGAACACCCACAGGTGAGCGCGCGGTTGGCGCTGCGCACGGTGGTCTTCGGCGGTGAGGCACTGGACGTCGCGCGGCTGGCGGACTGGTACACGCGCCACCGCGACAACGCCCCACGCCTGGTCAACATGTACGGCATCACCGAAACCACCGTCCACGTCACCTACGCCCCCCTCGACCGGGCGACGGCTGCCGCGGGGGCCGCGAGCCCGATCGGCAAGGGAATCCCCGACCTGCGCACCTACCTGCTCGACGGCGCCCTGGCGCCCGTACCGCCCGGCGCCGTCGGCGAGATGTACGTGGCGGGCGAGGGTGTGGCCCGCGGCTACCTGGGCCGCCCCGGCCTGACCGCGACCCGTTTCGTCGCTGACCCGTTCGGGCGCCCCGGCAGCCGGATGTACCGCACCGGCGACCGGGCCCGATGGCGCACCGACGGCACCCTGGAGTACCTGGGCCGCGCCGACCAGCAGGTGAAGATCCGCGGTTACCGCATCGAGCCCGGCGAGATCGAGGCGGCCCTGCGCAGCCACCCGCGCGTCGCAGCCGCCACGGTGGGCGCGTACGAGGATGCCTCGGGCACCCGACGGCTGGTCGCGCACGTGGTCGGGGTCCGCGGCGAGGAGGCCGCCGACCCGCCGGCCGCCGCCGAACTGCGCGCCCATCTGGAGCGTGTGCTGCCCGCGCACATGGTGCCGGCCGCCTACGTGCCGCTGTCGGCACTGCCGCTCACCGTCAACGGCAAGCTTGACCGGCACGCCCTGCCGGTGCCCGGCCCGGACGGCTTCGCGGCGGGCGCGGACCGCACCCCGCCGCGCACCCGCGCCGAACGCCTGGTCGCCGCCGCCTGGGCGGACGTCCTGGACGCCGCGGAGGTGGGCGCTGGAGACGACTTCTTCGCCCTCGGCGGTGACTCGATCCTCGCCGTCCGCGTCACCTCGCGGCTGCGCACCGCCTTCGGTGCGGACGTCTCGCCCCGGCTGCTGTTCACCCACCCGACGGTCGCCGCACTGGCCGCCGCCCTCGGCGACCCGCCCGCGGCGCCGGCCACTCCGGCCGACGGCGTTCGGCCCGCGGACCCGAAGACCCCGCCGCCGCTGACGTACGCCCAGCAGCGCCTGTGGTTCCTCGACCGTTTCGAGCCGGGGAGCACCGAGTACACGACCCTGTCCGTGCTGCGGCTGCGCGGCCGGCTCGACGAGGCGGCGCTGCGCACCGCCCTCAACGGTCTGGTCGACCGGCACGAGGCCCTGCGCACCACCTTCGCCGAGCAGGACGGCCGCGCCCGGCAGGTGGTGCACCCGCCGCACCCGGTCGACCTCCCGCTGGACGACCTCACCGGTGCCGCGGACGTCTCGGCGGCCCTGGACGAGCTGCTCGAACGTGAAGCGGACACCGCGTTCGACCTGGCGGCCGGGCCGCTGCTGCGCCCCCGGCTCGCGCGCCTGGCGCCTGACGAGCACGTGTTGGTCCTGGCCCTCCACCACATCGTCACCGACGGCTGGTCGCTGGGCGTCCTGGGCCGGGACCTGGGTGAGCTGTACTCGGCGGCGCACGAGGCCAGGGCCGCCGAGCTGCCCGAACTGACCGTGCGCTACACCGACTTCGCCGCATGGCAACGTGCCCGCACCGACCGGGCCGAGGAGGACCTCGCCCACTGGTGCCGGACGCTGGACGGCCTGACCCCGCTGGAGCTGCCCACCGACCGGCCCCGGCCCGCCGTGCGCACCCGGGAGGGGGCACTCGTCACGTTCGTCCTGCCCGCGGCGCTGATCGACCGGCTGCGCGAGGTGGGGCGTGGCGCCGACGCCACCCTGTACATGACACTTCTGGCGGCTTGCCAGGTCCTGCTGGCGCGCTGGGCGGGCCAGCAGGACGTCGCCGTCGGCACGGTGACCGCGGGCCGTGAGCGCCCCGAACTCCACGATGTCGTCGGCATGTTCGTCAACACACTGGTGCTGCGCGGTCGAGTGCGCCCCGGCATGTCCTTCCGGGAACTGCTCGCGAAGGCGCGCACCACAGTCCTGACGGCGTTCGCCCACCAGGAGGTGCCCTTCGAACGGCTGGTGGACGCGCTCCAACCCGAGCGGGACACCAGCCGCACCCCGCTGTTCCAGGTCATGGTGGCGCTGCACAACCTGGGCACCGAGGCGCCCCGCCTGCCCGGCGTGGAGGTCACTGCGGTGACGCCGCCGGTCCGGCACGCCACGTTCGACCTCGCCTTCGACTTCGTGGAGGGCGACGAGGGCGTCACCGGATACCTCGAATACAACAGCGGCCTGTTCGACGCGGAAACCGCCGAAGGCCTGGCCGCCCGGCTGCGCCTGCTGCTGGAGGCCGCCGCCGACGATCCGGAGCGGGCCGTCGGAGCCCTGCCGTTGATGACCCCCGCCGAGACGCGTCGTGCGCTGGGGGAGTGGCAGGGGGAACGGCTGCCGGTGCCCAACACCACGTTCACCGCCCTGTTCGAGACGCAGGCAGCCCGCTCGCCGCACGCCACCGCTTTGGTGTCCAGGGACGGCGTCCTCGACTTCGCCACGCTCAACGAGCGCGCCAACCGGCTGGCCCACCACCTCGTCGCACTCGGAGCCGGCCCGGAACGGGTCGTCGCCGTCCGCCTGCCGCGCACCAGCGACCTGATGGTGACCCTGTTCGCGGTGCTCAAGGCAGGCGGCACCCTGCTGTGCCTGGACCCGGAGCTGCCCGAGGAGCGCGTCGCCTTCCTCCTCACGGACGCCGCGCCCCACACCGTCGTGACGGCCGAGACGTTGCGCGACGTGCCATGGGACCGGCTGCCCGCCCACGACCCGACCGACACCGACCGGCTCGCGCCGCTGCGCCCCGAGAACACCGCCTACGTCGTCTACACCTCAGGCTCCACCGGACGGCCCAAGGGCGTCGCCGTGGAACACCGGCACCTGGTCAACCTCTGCCACGACCACCAGTTGGGACTCGTCGCCCCGCACACCACGGACGGGCGCCCCCTGCGCGCCGCGCTCAGCGCCTCCTTCTCGTTCGACACCTCCTGGGAAGGACCGCTGCTGCTCGCCCTTGGCCAGCAGGTTCACCTCGTCGACGAGGACGTCCGCCTGGATCCGGAGGCCTTCTGCGCCCAGGTAGCCGAGCGGCGCCTGGACCTGGTGAACGTCACCCCGTCCTTCCTGCGCGAACTGACCGCCGCCGGGCTCCTCGCGCCAGGCCGCCACCATCCGCGCCTGCTGCTGGTTGGCGGCGAGGGGGTCGGACCCGCCGAATGGCGGCAACTGTGCGCGGCCGAGGGCCTCGGCGTCACCGCGTACAACATGTACGGGCCCACCGAGTGCACGGTCGACGCCGTCTACGGCCGCTGTGCCCAACGACCCGAACGGCCCGTCCTCGGACGGCCCGGCCGCAACCTGTGCGCCTACGTCCTGGACGGCGCGCTGCGTCCGGTACCGCCCGGTACGCCTGGCGAGCTGTACCTGGCCGGAGCCCAGGTGGCGCGCGGCTACCTGAACCGGCCCGGCCTGACCGCGTCCCGCTTCCTGGCCGACCCCTTCGGCGCCCCGGGCGAGCGGATGTACCGCACCGGCGACCGCGCCCGCTGGGACAACCGCGGCGCGCTGGAGTTCCTGGGACGAGTCGACGAGCAGATCAAGATCCGGGGTTTTCGCATCGAACCGGGTGAGGTGGAGGCCGCCATCCTCGGTCACCCGGACATCACCGAGGCCGTGGTGACCGCCCGCGAACACGCCGGACGCCTCATGCTCGTCGCCTACCTGGTACCCGCCGGGGACCACGTCCCGCCAGCCGACGAACTGCGGGTCCGGCTGCGCCGGACACTGCCCGACCACATGGTGCCCGCGGCGTTCGTCCCCCTGGCGCGGATACCGCGCACCACCAGCGGCAAGACCGATCGGCGCGCCCTGCCCGCCCCGGCACAACGCCCCGACGGCGGGGCGGGGTACGTGCTGCCCCGGTCCGGCACCGAGGAGCGCCTGGCCGCCATCTGGGCCGAGGTCCTGGGCGTCGAGCGGGTGGGGGCGCGCGACAACTTCTTCGCTCTCGGCGGCGACTCGATCCTCAGCATCCAGATCGTGGCCCGGGCCCGCCAGGCCGGGCTCGCGCTCACCACCAAGGACGTCTTCCGCCACCAGACCGTCGCCGAACTGGCCCTGCGCGCCACCGAGTCGGGCAAGCGCGCCACCCCGGCGGACTCCGCCGCGCCCGCCGAGGCACCGCTCACCCCGATACAGCGCTGGTACCTCGACGGCCGCCGCCCCGGCGAACCGCTGCGGTTCACCATGACGCAGCGGCTGGAACTCGCCGCGGGCACGGACCCGCGCGCCCTGCGGCAGGCGGTCGACGTCCTGGTGCGCCACCACGCGGCCCTGCGCACCCGGTTCCGGCACACCGACACCGGCTGGCTCCAGGAAGCGCTGCCCGAGGCGCCGGACGGCGTGTACACCCGGCACGATGCGACGGGTCTGGACGCCCCCGCGCTCGAGGCGTGGGTGCAGCGCGCGGCGCAGGAGGCACAGGCGTCGCTCGACCCCGGCGAGGGCCGGGTCGCGCGGGTACTGCACTTCGACCGCGGCCCGGACCGGCCCGCGCAGCTGCTCATCACCGTCCACCACCTGGTGGTGGACGGGGTCTCCTGGCGCATCCTGCTGGCCGACCTGGAGACCGCCCACCGGGCCGCCGCGGCCGGAGGACCCGTCGCCCTGCCCGCGGTGGGCACCGCCCACGGCCACTGGGCCGCCCGGCTGGAGCAGCACACCCGCTGTGGTGCGCTGGACGCCGACCTTGACTACTGGACGCGCACCCACGGCGCCCCGGCCGACCTTCCGGCGGGCAGGCCGGGGCCCAACACCCACGGCACCGCCGCCACCGTCACCGTGACGCTGGACCCGCAGGAGACCGAGGCCCTGCTGCGCCACGTCCCGGATGTGTACCGCACGCAGGTCAACGACGTGCTGCTGAGCGCTCTTGGGCGCACCCTGGCCCGCTGGTGCGGACGCGACACCGTCCTGCTCGCGATGGAGGGGCACGGCCGCGAGGACGTCTTCGACGACGTCGACCTGTCGCGGACCGTCGGCTGGTTCACCGCGGAGTTTCCCCTCGCGCTCACCGTCGCCCCCGAGGCCGACTGGCGCGACACCCTTCGGTCCGTCAAGGAACAGCTGCGGGCGGTGCCGACGCGTGGCCTGAGCTACGGCGCGCTGCGCCACCTGCTGCCCGAAACCCCGCTGGCGGACGCACCGGCGCCGCGGGTGGGCTTCAACTACCACGGCCAGTGGGACGCCGGGGCCAGCCCCACGCGGGCCGACGGACTCTACCGCGCCACGCTGCCACCGGCCGGGCGTGACACCGACCCGGACGAATCCCGCCCCTACCTGCTGGACATCACCGGTGTGGTGCAGGACGGCCGGCTCCAACTCGGCTGGACCTACCCGACCGCGGTCTACGACCAGTCCACGGTGCGCCGCCTGGCCGACGACATGTGCGCGGGCCTGCGCGAGATCGTGGCGCACTGCGCCGAACCGGGCGTCGGCGGCCGTACCCCTTCCGACTTCCCGCTCGCCGGGCTCACTCAGGACCAGTTGGACCAGCTGGTGGGCGACGGGCGGGACATCGACGACGTGCTGCCGCTCACGCCACTGCAGTCCGGCATGCTCTTCCACGGCCTCGTCGACACGGCGGGCGCCTACTTCGACCGTACGGCGGTGCGGCTGTCGGGGGTGGCCGACCCGCAGGCGTTCGCGGCGGCCTGGCAGCAGGTCACCGACCGCACCCCCGCGCTGCGCACCAGTGTCCACTGGCTGGGCCTGCCGCATCCGGTGCAGGTGGTCCACCACGGGGTGCGGCTGCCCGTCACCCACCGGGACTGGCGGCGTCTGACCGCCGACCAGCGCGCCGCCGAGAGCGAGCGGCTGCTCGCCGAGGACCGCGCGGCGGCCATGGACCTGACCAGCGCACCGCTCACCCGTATCACCCTGGCAGCCCTGCCCGGCGAGGAGGTGCTGCTGCTGTGGTCCACCCACCATCTGATCCTGGACGGCTGGAGCACCGCGCACCTGCTCACCGAGGTGTGTGAGCGCTATGCCGCGCTCACCGGCGGCCGGGACGCCGCCTTGCCCGTGCGGCGCCCGTTCGCGGACTTCCTGCGGTGGCTGGGGGACCAGGACGAGGAGGCGGCCGAGCGGTACTGGGCCGACGCCCTCGCCGGGTTCACCGCGCGCACCCCGCTGCCCTTCGACCGCACGCCGACCCAGGCGCACCAGGCCCGCTCCGCCGCGGCCGTCCACCACGAACTGGACGCGGACACCTCCGCGCGGTTGCGAGAGCGGGCCGCCCGCGCCGGTCTCACGGTCAACACCCTGGTCGAGGGTGCCTGGGCGCTTCTGCTGGCCCGTTACAGCGGCCGTCGGGACGTGGTGTTCGGCACCACTGTCTCCGGCCGCCCAGCCGAGCTGCCCGGGGTGGAGGCGATGATCGGCATGTTCATCAACACCGTGCCGACCCGGGTCCGCGTCCCCGCTACGGGCGTCCTGAGCTGGCTGCGTGACCTGCAGGAGAGGCAGAGCGACGCCCGGCGCTTCGACTTCCTCTCGCTGCCCCGCGTCCAGGCCGTCAGCGACATCCCGGCGGGCGAGGCGCTGTTCGACAGCATGGTGGTGTTCGAGAACTATCCCGTCGACGAGACGGCCACGGCGAGGACGGGAGTGCGCGTCGAAGAGGTACGGGCCGACGACGCCACCACCTTCCCCCTGTGCCTACGGGCCCACCTGGCCGACCGGCTGGGCTTCGACATCGCCTACGACGCCGCGCTGTTCGACCGTGCCACGGTGGAGCCGGCGGCGGCCCGCCTGGCCGCCGTGCTCACCGCTCTTGCCGACGGCATGGACGGCGACGTGGACGATCTGGAGCTGATCACCGCCGAGGACCGCAAGGTGCTCCGGCGGTGGAACACCACCGCGCGCCGCGCGGAGCCCCGCAGCCCGGTGGCGCTGTTCGCCGACCAGGCCCGCCGCACTCCGGACGCGATCGCGGTGGCCGACGGCGACCGGCAGGTGACCTACCGACAGCTCGCCGAGTGGTCCGACCGCGTCGCTTCCCGGCTGCTGGACGAAGGTGTGGCAGCGGAGGACCGGGTGGCACTACTCATGGACCGCTGCGCCGAACTCGTCGTCGCGCAGCTCGCGGTGCTCAAGGCGGGCGGCGCCTACCTGCCCGTCGACACCCGTGCCCCGCGGGAGCGGCGGGCCGCACTGCTCGCCCAGGCGGGCGCCGCGATCCGGCTTACCGCCGACCAGGTCCACGCCGCCCGCACCGGCGGAGTCGGGGGAACGCCCCGCCCGGCCCCGGACCCCGACCAGCTCGCCTACGTCATGTTCACCTCGGGCTCCACCGGTGTGCCGAAGGCCGTCGCGGTGCGTCACCGGGACGTGGCCTCACTGGCCACCGACAGCCGCTTCACCGGCGGCGGATGCGCACGGGTGCTGCTCCACTCGCCGGTGGCGTTCGACGCGGCCACCTTCGAGGTGTGGGCGCCCCTGCTGAACGGCGGGTGCGTGGTCGTGGCACCGGACCGGCCGGTGGACGCGTCGCTGCTGCGGAGTCTGGCCCACGAGGGCGGGCTGACCGCGGTGTGGCTGACGGCCGGTCTGTTCCGGCTGCTCGCCCAGGACGCGCCCGACTGCTTCGCGGGACTGCGCCAGGTGTGGACCGGCGGTGACGTGGTCCCCGCGACGGCCGTACGTCGGGTACTGGCCGCCTGCCCTGGTCTGACGGTGGTCGACGGCTACGGACCGACCGAGACCACGACCTTCGCCACCTCCCACGCCCTCACAGACGCCGCGGCAGTGCCCGACACCCTGCCCATCGGCCACCCGCTGGACGATGTGCGGATCCACGTCCTCGACAGCCGCATGCGGCCGGTCCCCCCGGGCTGCGCGGGCGAACTGTTCGTGGCCGGGGAAGGCGTGGCGCGCGGCTACCTGGACCGTCCCGGGGACAGCGCGGCCCGGTTCATCGCGGACCCCTTCGGGTCGTCCGGCGCGCGCATGTACCGCACCGGAGACCTGGCCCGGCGCCGGTCGGACGGCACGGTCGACTTCCTCGGCCGGGTGGATGACCAGGTGAAGATCCGCGGATTCCGGGTCGAACCCGGTGAGGTGGAGGCAGCGCTGGCGGCCCACCCCGACGTGGCAGACGTGGCGGTGGTGGCCCGCGAGGACCGGGCCGGCACGCGGCGACTGGTCGCCTACGTGGTGGGCCCGGCCGGGCAGGACACCGAAGAACTGCGGGCGTTCGCCGGTCGCACGCTGCCCGACTACCTCGTCCCGTCCGCGTTCGTCGCGCTCGCGGCTCTCCCGCTGAGCGGCAACGGAAAGGTCGACCGCGCGGCGCTCCCCGCGCCGCGGACGCGAGCTGTGAGGGTTGAGGCCCGCACCGAGGCCGAACGCCGCGCGGCGGAGGTGTTCGCCGAGGTCCTGGGCGTCGAGCGGCCCGGGGTGGAAGAGGACTTCTTCCAGCTGGGCGGCGACTCCATCCTCAGCATCCGCCTCGCCTCCCGCCTGGCCGAGGCGTTCGGGACCGACCTGTCGCCCCGCGCGGTGTTCACCCACCCGACCCCGGCCGCGCTCGCCGCTCTGCTGGAGGAACGCCGGACGGGCGACGCGAGCGGGCCCGCCCTGGTTCCGGTCCCGCGCGGCACGAGGTCACCCATGTCCTACGCCCAGCAACGGCTGTGGTTCCTGGCGGAGTTCGCGCCCGACAGCGCCGAGTACGTCACCGCGCTCGCGTTGCGTCTGCGCGGCGAGCTCGACACCGGTGCCCTCGGCGCGGCTCTGCGGGCCCTGGTGGCCCGGCACGAGTCGCTGCGGACCACCTTCGACACGGTGGACGGCCATGGCGTGCAACTCGTCCACCCGCCGCGGGACGTCCCGCTGCCCCTGCACGACCTGTGCGGGCTGCCGACGGCGGAGCGTGCGCAGCGGCTGGAGCAACTGCTGGCGACCGAGCGCACCCAGCCGTTCGACCTGCGTCGCGGTCCGCTGCTGCGCGCCGGCCTGGTGCGACTGGCCGACGACGACCACGTGCTGACCCTCACCCTGCACCACATCGTCACCGACGGCTGGTCCACCTCCGTGCTCACCGGCGACCTGGCCCACCTCTACCGGGCCGAACTCGGCTTCGCCAGCGAACAGTTGCCGCCGCTTCCGGTGCAGTACGCCGACTACGCGCACTGGCAGCGCGCCGCCGTCGGCACCGGCACGGACGAGCAACTGGCCTACTGGAAGAAGCAGCTGGCCGGCATCGAACCGCTGGAGCTGCCCACGGACCGGCCGCGTCCGGCGGTGCGCACCGGCGACGGCGCGTCCACCCCGCTGGTCCTGCCGCCCCGAACGGCCCGCCGTCTGGCCCGGGTTGGGCGTGACCACGGGGCGACCCTCTTCACCACTCTCGTCGCCGCTGTGCAGACCTTCCTGGCGCGGTTGTCGGGCGGACGGGACATCGCGGTGGGTACCGTCACATCCGGCCGTGACCGGGCCGAGATCCAGAACCTGGTCGGGTTCTTCGTCAACACGCTGGTCCTGCGGTCGCGGGTGGAGCCGCAGCGGCACTTCCCCGAGTTCCTCGCCGAGGTACGGCAGACGGTGCTGGACGCCTTCGCCTCCCAGGACGTGCCGTTCGAGCGGGTGGTGGACGAGGTCCAGCCGGTGCGGGACACCAGCCGCACCCCGCTCTTCCAGGTCATGGTGGTCCTGCAGAACACCCCGGCCGCGCAGCTCGACCTGCCGGGCCTCGACGTCCGCGACCTCGAATCCGACCTGCGGCACGCCGCGTTCGACCTGACCCTGGAGTTCGCCGAGACCGAGTCCGGTGCCCTGCACGGCCTGCTCACCTACAGCACCGACCTGTTCGACGCGGCCACCGTGGAGCGGATGGCCGACCAGCTCGGCACGCTGCTGGCCGCCGTCGCGGAGGACCCCGACCGACCCCTGGGCACGCTGCCGCTCGCCTCGGACGAGGACCTCAAGGCCCTGCGGGAACAGGGCCGGGGCACCTTCCAGCCGGTGCCGGCGGCCACCTTGGCGGAGTTGTTCGAGCGTCAGGCGGCGAACACACCCGACGCGACGGCGCTGGAGGACGGCGCGCGCGAGCTGACCTACGCGCAGGTCGACCGGGCGGCCAACCGGCTGGCGCACCAGCTCCTGCGGCGCGGTGTCGGCCCGGAGACCGTCGTCGCGCTGGCCCTTCCGCGCGGCGCGGAGACGGTGGTGGCGCAGCTGGCCGTCGCCAAGGCCGGCGGGGCGTTCCTGCCCGTGGACCCGAACTATCCCGAGCGGCGGCGGGAGTTCATGCTGCGCGACGCGAGCGCCCAACTCGTCCTGGACGATCCGGCGCAGGTATGGGATGCGGACGAACCGGACACCGCCCCGACGGGCGCGACCCTCACCGCCGACCACCCCGCCTACCTGATCTACACCTCGGGGTCCACGGGAACCCCCAAAGGCGTGATGGTGACGCACCGCGGTCTTGCGAGCTTCGCCGCGGCCGCAGCCGAGCAGTACGCGGCGGGACCGGGCGACAGGGTGCTGCAGTTCGCGTCGCCCAGCTTCGACGCCTCCGTACTGGAACTGTGCGTCTCCTTGCTCACCGGTGCCACCCTGGTCACCGGCGAGGAGGGGCCGCTCGTGGGGGAGAGGCTGGCGCGGGTACTCGCCGACCGGCGGATCAGCCACGCGCTGATCCCTCCGGCTGCCCTGGCCACCGTACCGGCCGAGACCTCCGCCACCCTGCCGGGTCTGCGTACCCTGATCGTCGGTGCCGAGGCGTGCCCGGCCGACCTGGTGGAGCGGTGGGCCCCCGGCCGTCGGATGATCAACTCCTACGGGCCGACCGAGGCCACGGTGGTCGCCACGTGGTCCGGCCCCCTGTCACCAGGGGAGGGCGCACCGCCGATCGGCCGCCCGGCCGGAGCCGGTCGTGTGCACGTCCTCGACGAGGCTCTGCGGCCGGTGCCACCCGGGGTGACCGGTGAGCTCTACGTGGCCGGCCCTGGGCTCGCCCGCGGCTACCTGAACGGCCCGGGACTGACCGCGCGGCGGTTCGTCGCCGACCCCTTCGGTGCGCCGGGGGAGCGGATGTACCGCACAGGCGATCTGGTCAGTTGGAGGTCCGACGGGCAGTTGCGCTTCGTCGGACGCGCCGACGAGCAGCTCAAACTGCGCGGCTTGCGGATCGAGCCCGGGGAGATCGAGGGCGCGCTGCGCCGCAGCCCCCTGGTGCGCGACGCGGTGGTGGTGGTACGCGCCAACGCCCCGGGCGGCGAGGCGGCGGCCGGGCCCGGACGGCTGGTGGCGTACGTCGTGCCCGCCGAAGCCACTGTGGATCGCCTCGCCCCTGTGGAACTGAGGGAGCATCTGGCGCGGCAACTGCCGCCGCACATGGTGCCGTCGGTGTTCGTACCGATGGACCGGCTGCCGCTCACCTCCAACGGCAAGACCGACCGGCGGGCCCTACCGGAGCCCGACCCCGCTCACCTGGCCAGCGGGCCGCACACCGCGCCGCGCACCGAGACCGAACGCCGCATCGCGCGTATCTGGGCTGACGTCCTCGGCGTGCCGAAGGTCGGCGCACACGACAACTTCTTCCACCTCGGCGGCGACTCCATCTTGAGCATGCAGGTGATCTCGCGGCTGCGAAGGGACGGTCTGCACCTGGCTACCCGTGACCTGTTCACCCACCAGACCGTCGCAGAACTGGCCACCGTCGTCCGCACCGCCTCGCAGGGCCTCGCCGATGGCCCGGTGACCGGCGAGGTGCCGCTCACCCCCATCCAGAAGTGGTTTGTGAGCACCCCGCGCGCCAGCCACCATCACTTCAACCAGTCGGTGCTGCTGGAACTGCACACCGCGCCCGACCCGGCGGCCCTGCGTGCGGCACTGGACGCCCTGCTGGAGCACCACGACGCCCTGCGCATGCGGTTCACCCAAGACGCCCGGGGGTGGCGCCAGTTCAACCCGCCGCCGGGCGGCAGCGAGGGCGTCCTCGTCCACCACGACCTGACCGGGCTGTCCAGCGCGCAGGCTGACGCGGCCATGGAGAAAGCCGCCGACGAACTGCACACGAGTTTCGACCTCGCTGTTGGCCCGCTGCTGAGAGCGGGGCTGTTCACCGGGCACACCCGTGGGGGCGCCTTCCTCTTCCTGGTCGCGCACCACCTGGTCGTGGACGCCGTGTCCTGGCGCATCCTGCGCGATGACCTGGAAACCGCCTACGGGCAGGCCCTGCGCGGAGATCCGGTCATGCTGGGGGAGCGCACCACCCCCTTTCGCGACTGGGCCCTGAGGCTGGCCGCCCACGTCGCGGACGGCGGCCTGGACCATGAACTCCCCTACTGGCAGGAGGCGTTGGCCGCCGCGCCGGGACCAGCCGACCCGCTGGTCGGACCGGAGGCGGGAGAGGCCCGCGCGCTGACGGTGGAACTGGACGAGGTGGACACCACCGCGTTGCTGCGTGCCGCACCGAGCGCCTACCGCACCAGGGTCAACGACGTCCTGCTGGCCGCGCTGGCCCTCGCGCTGGCCCGCTGGCGGGGAAGCGAGCGGATTCGCCTCGACCTCGAAGGACACGGTCGCGAGGACCTGTTGGACGGCGTGGACCTCTCCCGCACGGTGGGCTGGTTCACCACCGTCCACCCGGTGGCCCTCCAAGTGGACCGGCCGGATGACCTCGGGCCCGACCGGGATTGGCGTGCGCTGGTGAAGTCCGTGCGCCGCCAGTTGCGCGCGGTGCCGGGGAACGGACTGGGCTTCGGCGCCCTGCGCACCTACGGGTCCACCGAGGTCCGCGAGCGGCTCGGTGGGGCTGCCCACGGTGAGGTGGTGTTCAACTACCTGGGCCAGTGGGACGCCCGCCCGCAGACCACAGGCGACGGCCTGGTGCGTGCCGAGCACGGCTCCCTCGGTCAGGACCACGACCCCCGGGACAGCGGATCCCATCTCCTGGAGGTGGTGGGCGCGGTCCAAAACGGACGTCTCGCCTTCACCTGGCACCACCGTCCCGCCATCCACGACACGGCGACCGTACGGCGCGCCGCCGAGGAGTTCGCCGAGGCGCTGCGCCACATCGCCCGGCACGCCCGGGCCAGCCGGTGACGAGCCATCGCCCTGGGGGTCTGCCGCCGGTGCGTCGCCGACGCACTTCGCGGTCGCCGCGAGCCCCGTGCCCGCCGTGCGAACCTCCCCGCGCCTGCTCGCCTCGTAGGGCGGGCAGGCCTGCCCGTGCCGCCCGAGCTGACCGCCGGGGCGAGACGAACCAATCGGACCTACGACAGGAGAGCGACATGGACGAGAACACCCGCTACCAGGTGCTGCGCAACGACGAGGAGCAGTACTCGCTGTGGCCGGTCGACGTCGAGGTGCCCGAGGGATGGCACCCCGTCGGCAAGGAGGGCACGGAATCCGAGTGCTCCGCGTATGTCGATGAGGTGTGGACCGACATGCGTCCGCGCAGCCTGCGCGAGCGGATGGAGAACGCCGGGGCCTGACACCGCCTCACCCGTGCCGGACGCCGGTGGCGGCGAGGCCGCCCCCGGCGTCCGGGGCGCCGCCACCGTCCACGCACACCGCCGAGGAGCCTGCCATGACGCCCGTCCTGAGAACCGAACGACTGAGATTCGTCCCGTACAGACCGCAGGACGAGGACGCCTTCGTGGCGCTGCTGCGCGAGGAGGAGGTCTGCCGCTGGATGGGACAGGCACAGGTACCCGCGCCGGAGATCCGCGCCCTGTTCCGAGCCATCTTGACCGAGATCTATCCCAATCGCCGGTTCGACGTCTGGGGGGTGTGGTGCCAGGACGAGTACGTCGGGCATGCCGAGTTGAAGAAGACCGGCAGCGTGGACGGCCACGAACTCGTCGCCGCGCTCGCCCCGGAGCACTGGGGCAAGGGGCTGGGCGGCGAGGTGGTCCGTGGTCTGCTGCGCCACGCCGCCGACGCCCTCGGGCTGAAGGAGGCGTACGGCATGGTCGGCGCCGACAACACCGCCAGCCTCAGGATGTGCCGCCGACTCGGTTTCCGGCACGTGCGGGACGTCGTCGGCGACGACGGTTCGGTGACGAAGCTGCTGGTGGTCTCCACCACCGACCTCACCTGACACCGTGCCCTGTCGGCGGCACCCCGCTCGCGCTGAAGGAGGATGATGGAGCAGAGCACCGGGGCTGCCGTTGCCACGGCGGACGGCGAACGCCCCCTGAGCCTGTGGCGCAACCGTGCCTTCAACTTGCTCTGGACCGGGCAGTGTCTGTCTGACGTGGGCAGCGCCATGGCCAATCTGGCCATGCCGTTACTCGTGCTCGGCCTGACCCGGTCCCCGGCTCGGGCGGGTCTGGTCGGCACGGCAGGCTTGCTGGTCGCCACGGCTTGCCGCCTGCCGGCTGGCGTCCTCGCCGACCGTGTCGACCGGCGCCGCCTGATGGTGGTCTGCGACGTGCTCCGGATCGCCGCTTACACCCTGCTCGGCTGTGCGGTGTTGGCGAACCGGGCCGGCATGGCGATGATTGTGGCGGTGGTGATCGGCAGCGCCGCCGCCGACACGGTGTTCAGCACCGTCGAGCACGCCGCACTGCGCAACCTGGTCCGCCCGGAGCAGCTACCCATCGCCGTGGCCCGCAACGAAGCCCGGTCCTACGGGAGTTCGCTGGTCGGTCCACCGCTGGGCGGCCTGCTGTTCGGGCTGGGAAGGTCGCTGCCGTTCCTCACGGACGCGCTGACCTTCCTGCTGTCCCTGACAGCCGTCGCACGCATCCGCGAGCCCATGCAGCAGCCCAGGAGCGAGCCGCCGCGGAACAGTGGGGCGGCCGGGGTGGAGGGGCTGCGGTTCGTACTCGGCAATCCGTTCCTGCGCGCCCTGCTGGCGATCGCCGCCCCGCTCAACATGGCCTTCACCGGCATGCTGTTCGCGATCATCGTCTCCCTGCAGCGCTCGGGGGCCCCGTCGCTCCTCGTCGGCCTGGCCAGCACGATCTTCGGCCTGGGCGGCTTCCTGGGCGCCTGCGCCGCCCCGGTCATCCAGCGCTGGCTGGGCCTGTCGAAGCTCATCGTGGTGCTGTGCTGGGCCACCGCCGCACTGATGGCGGTCAGCGCCCTGGTGCCCACCAGCCTGCTCGCCGCCGCGCCGCTGGCCGCGGCGCTCTTCCTCGGTCCCACCACCAACGCCGCCCTCTTCGGGCACCAGGCGGCCATCACCCCGGACCACCTTCAGGGGCGGGTGGTCAGCGTGGTACTCCTGTCGGCCACCTCGGCCGCCGCCCTCGCTCCCGGCCTGGCGGGCCTCCTCCTGGCACGCTTCCCCACCGGGACGGTGATGCTGGTCTTCCCTCTGCTGGTCGTCGTCGCCGCGGTGACCGCCACCTTCAACAGCGGAATCAGGTCGATGTCCGCCGCCTGATGACCTCCGCCTGTCGGGCACCCTTCCTGACGCCCCTTTAATGCCGCCATAGATTGCTGGTCCCGCCGGGCGCCGTGATCCGGCGGGGCAGCTACCAGGCTCCGGGCTCCGTGCAGCGATGCCGCTGACCGGTGTCGGCAAACCCGACAAGAAACGGCTGCGGTCTCAGGCCGAAAGGCCCGCGGCGACCGAGGGACGGCAAGGACTCGCGCAAGAACAGCACGCTCCGGCCCGCATCCCGACAAGCGGCAGCGAGACTTCCGTCCCCGACGAGAAGGCGGCTTGCTCCGCGTCGCAGACGTTCCCATCGCATCGCCGTACGCTCACCGTGACCGGCCTGCCCCAGCTGCCGCGCGGCTACGCCCGTCGCCGACGCGTCGAAGGACCGGGACGCGCAGGCTTCGCCCCACACCGTCGGGGGAGACCCCTGAAAGCGCTGTCCGACGCCACTGCCCGCCACTGGCGGTACGCTGGCGCCTGCGCAGTGGAGTAGGGGTCCTGACGCACGGGAGGGAAAAGGGGGCTCGATGCTCGGTATGTCCTCGCCCGTGAGCGGCGCAGCTGTGGCGGATCGGCATGTCGCTGTTGAGTACTCCAGCGACGCAGAATGGGCCGAACACCTCGTAGCGGTCGTCCGAGCAGGACTCGACGGCGGCGAGCAGGTGCGGTACTTCGCGGACGCCACCGACCCCGGCCTGGTGACGTGTACGCTCACCAAACGGGGCATCGACGCCGCTTCCGCCGTGGGCCATGGGCAGCTCGTGGTGGCTACCGCTGATGAAACGTATCTGGCCGGCTCCCGATTCGACCCGGCCGAGATGATCGGTCTGTGGCAGGAGGCCGTCGAAGCGGCCGCCGCCCGGGGGTATCGGGGCCTGCGGGTGATCGGTGAGATGTCCTGGGGCACCCGGCCCATCGCCGGCGCCGAGCGCCTCCTTGAGTACGAACTGCGCATCCATCACGAGGTCTTGGCGCGGTTGCCCTTGACGGCCTGGTGCTTCTACGACCAGCGCCTGCTGCCGCACGATGACCTGGAGGCGCTGGGGGAGGCACACCTGACGCGGTCGTGCACGGCTGCCCGCTCCGGCGGCAGGCCGGGGCTGTCGGTTGCTCCCCTGGTCGGCTCGCCCGGATTCCGGCTGTCCGGATCAGCTGGCCACGAGAGCCGCACTCTCACAGCGTCGGCGGCGGCCGCTCTCGCCGCGTCCCCCGTGGACGACATCACCCTTGACCTGTCGGCCCTCGACCACCTCGACATCGCCGCGCTGGCCTACATCGCCCAGGCGGCGCATCAGCGGCCCTTCGAGACACCCGTGCGGCTCCTGGGGGCTCCGCCCGCGCTCCACCGCATGCTGGAGCTCTTCCCCGAGTTGGGCGCCGACTTGGAGGTGACCGGTCAGTGACCACATACACGCGGCCGCCGACCTCCCCGGACGAACACGACGCGGCATTCCACCATCCGGCCCTCTTCTACACCTCGGAAGGGGAATACCTGAAGGGCGTCGGGGACTTCGTCCGCGCGGAAGCGGCCCGCAGTCGCCCTGGGCTGGTCGCGGTGCCCAACTCCCGCCTGAGCCTCCTGCGGGAGACCATAGGCGCGCACCACAAGGACATCACCTGGGTGGACATGCGGCAGGCCGGACGTAACCCGGGGCGGATCCTGTCGATGCTGCATGATTTCGCCGATCGGCACGCGGACCGGCGCCCCTTCATCGTGGGTGAGCCGATCTGGGTGGGGCGCACTCCCGCGGAGGCATGCGAGGCCACCCGTCATGAGGCGCTGATCAACTTGGCGTTCGCCGGTCGGCACGCCACCATCCTGTGCCCCTATGACACCGCCCTGCCCGAGCAGGTACTGGCGCAGGCGCACCGGACGCATCCGGTCGTCGGCGATCCCGGTGGCTACCGGCACAGCCCGGACTACGCGCACCCGCACGCGGTGTGCCGCGACTGCGACGCACCACTGCCCGAACCCGCGAGCCCGGTCGTCCTGCACTTCGCGGAGCGGGACCTCGCCGACGTACGCGACGCGGCCGGGGACTGGGCCGAGGAGGCGGGCCTGCCACTGAGCCGCCGCACCGACTGGCTGCTCGCCGTCAACGAGGCCACCGGCAACTCGGTGCGCCACGGCGGAGGGCAGGGCACCCTGCGACTGTGGCGTACGGCCCACACCGTGGTCGCCGAGACACAGGACCGCGGGCGGCTCACGGATCCGCTGGTCGGTCGGCGCCGCCCCGATCCCCTGTCCACGGCCGGCGGCCGGGGGGTGTGGATGATGCACCAGCTCTGCGATCTGGTGGAGATCCGGTCGCTGCCTTCCGCTCTGATCGTGCGCATGCACCTGGCACTGGACTGAGCGGCGGCATCTTGCGACACACGCGCCGGGGCGGCCCCATGGTTCGGCTGCCACCGCCTGGTTCAGCGGCACGGAGGCAAGCTGTCCCCCTCGCCGTCGTGAGCGCGGCGCCGTGAGTCAAGAAAGGGTGGCGGTTCCGCCGTCGGTGTGGATGGCGAAGATCTGATCGAGGCCGACGATGTGCAGGGTGCGCAGAGTATGGGCGGGTACGGCGACAAGGAGGATGTCCGCCTGGGCGGCGTGGGCGTGGCCGCGAGCGGCAATCAGGGCGGTGATGCCACTCGAGTCGCAGAATTCCACGCCCTTCATGTCCAGGACGAGACGCTGGCCGGGCCGCAGGGTGAGCGTGGAGACCAGGTCACGCAGGTCGGCGGCGTTGGCGTAGTCGAGTTCGCCGAAGATCTCCAATACGGGACCGGTCGCGGCGTCTCGGGTGGTGATCTTCAGCGGGCTCATCGTCTGTTTCTGGGTTGAGGGATCGTGGCTGGGCTGCCGATTGCGAGGAGGGCGGTGTCGTCGTTGAGGCCCTCGTGGAAGCTGGCCAGCAGGCTGGTCAGGGCTTGGATGACCGCGTGTGGGGACTCGCCGGCGTGGCTGGCGGCGAAGGCCAGGAGGCCCTCGTCCCCGTACAGGCTGGTGGAGTCTTCGCCGGTGCGGGCTTCGGTGAGGCCGTCGGTGTAGAGCAGGAGGGTGTCCCCCCTGAGGGGCTCAGGGATTGGGCTCGTCGCCGCGGTCGAGCGGGCGCCCTAGCACGCCGCAACCGAGCCGAGCGGCGGAACGTAAGGCAGTGGCGGGTCAGGCCCTTCCGTCGCATGTGCCGCCGCGCGGGGTGCTGGGCCCACTGCAGGGACGCGGGGTCAGGCAGTCAGAGCCTTGCTCGCCCGCGCACCTGCCAGGCGGTGGGCTCATTCTGCTCTAGGAAGCAATCGGCTCACGACAGCGAAGTTGTCGGTCGTACAAGGGCCTTGATCGGTGATCACGTGAGGGGCGGCGCGACGTTCGCGGGGGTCAGCGCGTCGACGCTGCCCGCGTCGGATATCCGCGCGTGAGGCCCGACCACCGAACCGGGGAAGGAGGTGAGCGGCTCGTAGTGGGCGTTGAGCAGCAGCAGGAACGAGTCGTCTTCGACGCGTCGACCGGAGGAAGCCGTCTACCGCCCGCCCTGTCCAGAAGATGCCCGTCAGACCGTGGACGAACCACCGAATGGACTGGCCGTGACGGCACTTGGCCTCTCCCGTGAGCCGTAGCGCTTCCCGGCCCGAGCGTCAGCCGAAGACGAAGCCCCGTGCTCGCGGCCCAGCGAACCGAGCACATCGTGCCGGTAACGGTCTTCCGACGCGTCAGAGGGTGACCTGTCTCGGTGGTCAGGACCTTCTCACACGCCACGACAGCACCGCGGTCTATTTTCTGAAACTCGTCTCTTCACGCGTGGGCGGCGAAACCGACACAAGATACTCGACGCGCCGGTGGCCCCTGCGGTGAACACCGGCATCGTCGAAGATCAGACTCTGAAGCCGTCCTGGAAGGCGCCCTTGGTCTCTTCCCTTGGGGGAATCGCCGACCGACATGTGAGCGTTTCCCACCATGTCACCGATGTCGCTGACCGCTTCCTTGGAAGTGCCCTTCGCCTGCTGGGTGCTGCACTTCGCATTTGCGCCCGCACCCATCGGAAATCCCCCTACTTCCGAGAAACTTCCGCGGCAATCGTGCTGCTGTTGCCCGGATACCGGCGACGCAAACAACCGGACTGAACGGAATGGAGTTGCCAGCCCAGGGCATACGCGGGTCAGGAGGTTGATAACTATGGGTCCCTTGCTTCTGGTACTGCTTCTGGCGCTGATTCTCTTTGGAGTGGGCTTCGCCATCAAGGTCCTTTGGTGGGTCGCGGTCGCGGTTCTGGTCATCTGGCTCCTCGGATTCCTGGTCCGCTCCACGGATTCCGCAGGAGCTCGAAGCCGCTGGTATCGATGGTGAATGAGCACCCGTCAGTGAGGTGGGCCCAGCCGCCAGCAGCGGCTGGGCCCACTTCGGTCTGTCGGCAGGAGCCGACGCATCACGGGTCATCACCGGCCCTGCGGGGTAGGCGCCGCACAACCCGGGGCGCGCCTGGCCTGCGCTGGGACCGCGCAACCTCCCGCCCGGCGCACCCCGGGCCCCGAACCCAGCGGTTGAGTCGCCCGCAAGGCGCTGCTCCGGCACAGACCGCAACAGCGGCGCGGCTGTCCGCCGAGCCGGGAGTAGCTACGCGACAGTGGCGTCAGGCAGGCGACGGGGAGCTGAGCGAGCACACTCGGACGCCGATGACGCAGGTGTCGTCGTCGGTGTCGGAGCTGCTGTGGGTGAGGAGGTGGTCGAGGCGCTGGTCGAGGTCGGCCGCCCGGTGGGCGGCGGTCGCCAGAAGCTGGTCCAGGCTTTCCTGGAGGGAGCGGTCCCGGCGTTCGATCAGGCCGTCGGTGTACAGCAGCAGCACGTCGTCGTGTTCGAGTTGGATTTCGCCCTCCTCGTACGTCGCCTCGCTGACCGCGCCGAGCAACAGCCCCTGCACCAAAGGTACGGTCGTGGCCTGCCCTCCACGGATCAGCACGGGCGGCATATGGCCCGCCCGCGCCCACTTCAGCACCCGGGTTTCCGGGTCGTACAACGCGCAGATCGCCGTGGCGGTGACCTGGTTGGTGAGGTGGTGGGAGACGAGGTTGAGCCAGGTCAGCAACTGCCCGGGACCGGCGCCGGTGGTGGCCAGGCCGCGCAGCGCGTTGCGCAGGGCGACCATGCCCGTCGCGGCCTCGATGCCATGCCCGGCGACGTCTCCGATCGACAGCAGCAGATGCTTGCTCGGCAGCATGGTCGCGTCGTACCAGTCCCCGCCTACCAGGCTGTCGTCCTCCGCCGGGCGGTAGCGAACGGCGACGTCCAGGTCCGGAGCGTCGATCGGGCCGTGCGCTGGCGGCATGATCGCCCGTTGGAGCTGTTTGGCCAACCGGTTGCGCTCGGCGGTCTGTTGTTCGCTGTACGCCAGTTGGTCGCGGGTGACGGCCAGCGCCACCTCGGTCCAGTGTTGTGCGGATATGTCCTGGTAGGCCCCGCGCACAGCGACCAGGCGGTGGTCGGCGTCCAGGACGGGTTCGGCGACAACGCGGATGTGCCGGACGATGCCGTCGGGCCGCTGGAGGCGAAGCGCGACCGCACCGGGCCTTCGGTGGTGGAGTACGGTGCGCAGGAACCGGCCGATGGCGGGGGTGTCGTCGGGATGTGCCAGGTCCGCGAGCTGCTCCAGCGGAACGGCCGGTGCGGTCCGCAGCAGGCCGTAGAGGGCGTAGAGCTGATCGCTCCAGATGATTCGGCCGGTGGTGAGGTCCTCTTCGAAGCCGCCGATCCGCACCAGCCGCTGCGCGTGCTGGAGCAGATGGGCCAGACGGGCCGCCTCGTCGGCGAAGCGCCAGATGAGCAGCACCTCCTGACCTTGGCGAATGATGCTGACGTCGATCGTGGTCGGCACCTGAACCTGGTCGACGACGGCGGTGAAGGCCATTCCTTCGGCGCTGAACGGCTCTCCGGTGGCGTAGACGTGGGCCACTTTGTCGAACAGTCCGGGCTCTTCGGCCGCGAGGGGGTACGCCTCCAGCAGGAGGTCGCCTGTCACCGCGCTGGGGGGCCTCCCGGCCGGGTCGGTGAATCGTGGGTTGGTGTGGCGGATCCGGAAGTCGATTAGCCGCCCCTCCGTGTCGAGTTCGGCGCGCAGCACGAGCGCCGCGTCAAGCAGGCTGTCGGCGAGCTCGGCCAGCTGCGTCCCGC
Source organism: Streptomyces sp. PLK1-5 (assembly GCA_037034305.1). Taxonomy (GTDB): domain Bacteria; phylum Actinomycetota; class Actinomycetes; order Streptomycetales; family Streptomycetaceae; genus Streptantibioticus_A. The sequence continues at coordinate 8,600 of JBAGJY010000024.1, read as the reverse complement.
CCCGGGCCGCTGCGGTCTCATCGTCCGTCCCCGCCGCGGTGGGCAGGGTCTCGAGGGTGTGGGCCGCCAGTTCGGCGAGGGACTCGATCTGCCGCCGCACCGCGGGCTGTCGGGGGATCGGTGCACCCGGCCAGCAGATCTCCAGCACACCGTGGATGCGTCCCTGCGCCTCTGCGGGCACCGCGACCCGGCCTCCTCGCGGCATCAGCCGATGTGCCACGGAGGGCAGGCCAGTCGCGGCCAGTTCCTCGAACCACACCGCCTCTCGAGCGGCGAGCGCTCTGCGGGCGGGCGTGGGCACCCCCGGCGGCACGTAGTGCCACCGCACGGCCTCCTGCTCCGGGAAGCCTGCATACCCGGCCAGGCGCAGTGCCCCGCTGCGGTCGCTGGTCCAGACCGCCACGGCCGTGGCGCCCAGTGGGATCAGGGCGTGCTCCAACAACGCGCAGGCCACGGCCTGCACGTCGCTGGCGGCGAGCACGCCGCTTTCGGCCGTACGCAACTGCACCGCGAGGGATTCCCCGGCCTCCGCGTCGGCCGCCTGGCCCTCCTCGTTGGCGACTCGGTCGAGGAAGTCTCGGGCCGCGTCGGTGAGCTGGTCCCGGGCGGCCTGGCTGACGATGTCAGCGGAGAGCTGGAGCTGGGAGACCCCGGCGGCCTGCGCCAGCTCGACCAGTTGTCGTGCCGCTTGCGCCGGGCTCAGCCGCAGCCGCTCCACCAGGACGCCCTTGGCCATCTCCAGCAGCGCCCGGCCGTCCGCGTCCGCCTGTGCCTGGCGTGCCTGTTCGCGCAGTCGAACGACGGTGGCGGCGAGCCGCCCCACAACGGCCGGGGACGCGCGGACGTCGGCGGACGAGCCGGGCGCCGCAGTGTCCTCACCGTCCGCCGCCGCCCCGTGCCAGCCCGGTCCGTCGCCCGCGGGGCAGGCGTCGGCCGACGGTTCGAGGGAGGCGGGCGCGGGCGTTGAGCCGGCGTTGTGCCGGTGGTTGTTCACTACGCTGCTCCTCGGTGGCGGTGCGGATCCTGGAAGGTGTCCGGTGAGGGAGGCCGCGGCGGTCACGGCACCAGCGTGCGATGGATGCGAGCGATCAGGTCCTCGGCGTCGACAGGCTTGGTGACGTAGTCGCTCGCCCCGGACGCCATGCTCTTCTCCTGGTCGCCGGGCATCGCTTTGGCGGTCACCGCGATGATCGGCAGGTTGGCGTACTGCGGCATGGCGCGGATGGCGGCCGTGGCCGCGTATCCGTCCATCTCAGGCATCATCACGTCCATCAGCACGACGTCGATTTCGGGGTGTACGGTCAGCGCCTCGATCCCGGCGCGGCCGTTCTCGGCGTGCAGCACCGTCATGCCGTGCAGTTCCAGGATGCCGGTGAGTGCGTAGAGGTTGCGTGCGTCGTCGTCCACGACCAGTGCGGTGCGTCCGGTCAGCAGGGGGTCGATGCCCTCGGGTTGGGCTTGCGGACGCGCCTCCCGGTCGGTGCGTACCAGGGGCAGGGCGCCGCCGGGGAAGTCGGCCGACAGGTGCAGCGTGATCCGCTCGCGCAGTTCGTCGAGGCTGGCCAGCAGCTCCAGCGGACGGGAGCCGACCCGCTGTTGAAGCTCGCGCTCGCGCGCACCGTCGATGCGCCTGCTGTTGTGGGCCAGCACCGGCACCTTGTGCAGCGCGGGGTCAGCCTCCATCGCCTTGACGAACCGCAGCAGTTCCTCGTCCGGCATGCCCAGGTCCAGCACGACGCAGTGGCAGGCCTGTGCCGCCAGCGCCGTCGCCGCCTCCTGAGCCCCGACGGTGGCGACGATGTCGACGTTGTCGGACGTGACCGTCGCGTCCGCACCGTTCACCAGGTCGGCGCGTACGCTCTCGGCGACCATGGTCAGCAGCCCGCGCGCCTGTTGCTCGATCACCAGGAGCCGTCGCTGCCGTCGGGGCTTTGGCTGGCCGCCCGATGCCGTGGTCCGTTCGCCGCCGGTACCCGACTCACCGGCCGTCTCATCGCCAGAACCGCCGCCGGGGACGTTCGCCGCGAGTTCCTGGTAGTCGGGGCGGGCCACCGGCAGGTAGAGGCTGAACGTGCTTCCCTCACCCGGGGTGCTCTGCACGGCGATCGAGCCACCCAGCAGGTAGGCGATCTCGCGGCTGATCGACAGGCCGAGGCCGGTACCGCCGTACTTGCGGCTGGTGGTGCCGTCCGCCTGCTGGAACGCACCGAAGATGGCCTCAAGTTGGTCTTCGGCGATGCCGATGCCGGTGTCGCCGACCCGCAGCGCGATAGCCGAGCCGTGGCGGCGGACCGCCGCGGGCAACTCGACGCCCGCGGCGCTCTCGATGCGCAGCTCGACCCGGCCGGTCTCGGTGAACTTCACCGCGTTCGACAGCAGGTTGCGCAGCACCTGCCGCAGCCGGGAGTCGTCGGTGAGCAGTTCGACCGGCACACCGGGCGCGGTGATGATGTCGAATCCGAGGCCCTTCTGGCTCGTCATGGGCCGGAAGGTCGCCTCCACGTAGTCGAGTAGTCGGCGCAGCGGTACCCACTCCGGTGAGATGTCCATCTTGCCAGCCTCGATCTTCGACAGGTCCAGGATGTCGTTGATGAGCTGAAGCAGGTCGGAGCCGGCCGAGTGGATGATCTCCGCGTACTCGACCTGTTTCGCGGTGAGGTTGCGGGTCGGATTCTGCGCCAGCAACTGGGCCAGAATGAGCAGGCTGTTGAGCGGGGTGCGCAGTTCGTGGCTCATGTTGGCCAGGAACTCCGACTTGTACTTGGAGGCCAGCGCGAGTTCCTGCGCCCGGGTCTCGAGTTCCTGGCGGGCGTGCTCGATTTCGAGGTTCTTGGTCTCGATGTCGCGGTTCTGGCTCGCCAGCAGCGCTGCCTTCTCCTCCAACTCGGCGTTGGATCGCTGCAGTTCCTCCTGGCGGGCCTGGAGTTCCCCAGAGCGGGCCTGGAGTTCGACGGTCAGCCGCTGAGACTCCTCCAGCAACTCGTCGGTGCGGGCGTTGGCGATGATGGTGTTGACGTTGACGCCGATGGTTTCCCGTAGCTGTTCCAGGAAGTCCCGCTGCACCGCCGTGTAGTGGTGCACTGACGCCAGTTCGATGACTCCCAGCACCTGTTCCTCGACCACGATCGGCAGTACGACCAGGTGCAGCGGTTCGATCCGCCCGAATCCGGCGGGCACGGTGACCGACCCCGGGGGCAGGCCGTCCACCGCGATGGTCTGGCGGTCAGCTGCCGCCTGACCGACGAGCGCCTGACCGAAGGCGAACTGCGGCGCGTCCTCCTTACGCGGCTCCGGGCGCCCATACGAGCCGATCATCCGCAACTGCTGGCCTTCGGCGGTCTCGTCGGCGAGGTAGAACCCGCCATACTGGGCACCGACGAGCGGGGCCAGTTCCGCCATGATCAGCCGGGCCACCAGGGCGAGGTCGCGGTGACCCTGCATCATCCCGGAGATCCTGGCGAGGTTGGACTTCAGCCAGTCCTGTTCCTGGTTGGCCCGGGTGGTCTCGCGCAGCGAGCCGACCATCGCGTTGATGTTGTCCTTCAGGTCGGCGACCTCGCCGGACGCCTCCACCGTGATGGAGCGGGTCAGGTCGCCCTCGGCCACGGCGCTGGTGACCTCGGCGATGGCGCGTACCTGCCGGGTGAGGTTCCCGGCGAGTTCGTTGACGTTCTCGGTCAGCCTCTTCCAGGTGCCCGATACACCCTCGACCTCCGCCTGGCCGCCGAGCCTTCCCTCGCTGCCGACCTCGCGGGCGACGCGGGTGACCTCCGCGGCGAACGAGGAGAGCTGGTCGACCATCGTGTTGATCGTCGTCTTCAGCTCAAGGATCTCCCCGCGCGCGTCCACGTCGATCTTGCGGGTCAGGTCGCCGTTGGCGACGGCGGTGGTCACCTGGGCGATGTTGCGGACCTGCCCGGTGAGGTTGTTCGCCATCGAGTTGACGTTGTCGGTGAGGTCCTTCCACGTCCCGGCCACGTTGGGCACCCGGGCCTGGCCGCCGAGGATGCCCTCGGTGCCCACTTCGCGGGCCACCCGCGTCACCTCGTCGGCGAACGCGGAGAGGGTGTCGACCATCCGGTTGATCACGTCGGCGAGCGCGGCGACCTCGCCCTTCGCCTCCACCGTGATCTTCTGCGACAGGTCGCCTCGGGCCACCGCCTGCGCCACCTGCGCGATGGAGCGCACCTGACTGGTGAGGTTGGAGGCCATCACGTTGACGTTGTCGGTGAGGTCCTTCCACGTCCCGGACACCCCGCGGACGGTCGCCTGGCCGCCGAGGTTCCCTTCGGTGCCGACCTGGCGGGCCACGCGGGTCACCTCGTCCGCGAACGAGGAGAGCTGGTCGACCATCGTGTTGATGGTCTCCTTCAGCGCCAGGATCTCCCCGCGGGCGTCCACCGTGATCTTCTGCGACAGGTCGCCCTTCGCGACCGCGGTGGTGACCTGGGCGATGGACCGCACCTGCGCGGTGAGGTTGTCCGCCATCACGTTGACCGACTCGGTGAGGCTCTTCCACGTCCCCGAGATGCCCTTGACGTCGGCCTGGCCGCCGAGGCGGCCCTCGGTGCCGACCTCCCGGGCCACGCGGGTCACCTCGTCCGCGAACGAGGAGAGCTGGTCGACCATCGTGTTGATGGTCTCCTTCAGCGCCAGGATCTCCCCGCGGGCGTCCACCGTGATCTTCTGCGACAGGTCGCCCTTCGCGACCGCCGTCGCCACCTGGGCGATGGACCGCACCTGCGCGGTGAGGTTGCCCGCCATGAAGTTCACCGAGTCGGTCAGGTCCCGCCAGGTGCCCGACACCCCCTTGACGTCGGCCTGGCCGCCGAGGCGGCCCTCGGTGCCGACCTCCCGGGCCACCCGGGTCACCTCGTCCGCGAACGACGAGAGCTGGTCGACCATCGTGTTGACGGTGTTCTTCAGCGCCAGGATCTCCCCGCGCGCGTCCACGTCGATCTTCTGGGAGAGGTCGCCCTTCGCCACCGCGGTGGTGACCTGCGCGATGTTGCGTACCTGCGCGGTGAGGTTGCCCGCCATGAAGTTCACCGAGTCGGTCAGCTCCCGCCACACCCCGCCGACTCCCGGCACCTGCGCCTGGCCGCCGAGGCGGCCCTCACTGCCCACCTCGCGGGCCACCCGGGTCACCTCGGAGGTGAACAAGGAGAGTTGGTCCGCCATCCCGTTGAAGACCGTCGCGATCTCTCCGAACAGCCCCTCGGCGTCTTCCGGTAGGCGGGTGCTGAAATCCCCGTCCCGTACGGCGGTCAGCCCGGCGAGCAACCGCCGCAGTTCGGGTTCGCCGATCGCCTGCTCCACCACCGCGGCGCCCTCCGCCTGTCTGTGCGCCGCGGGCGGCGCTTCCTGGACCCTCGACTCACCCATGTAGTCCCCACCCGGTGACAGCCAGCTCGACTGTCGTCAGTTTCGTTGTCGCAGAGCAATTGTTGGCGGCAACCAGCGTACTGTGAATCGTTGGTTCCGCTAGGCGGCGGGGCAACCTCCGGCGCAGCTGTGGTACATGGGGTGTTGTGGGGTCGAGGAGGCAAGGGGGCGCCGCGCGGGCTTGGGGTTCGGCGAGTCGGATCTGGCCCCTCAGACCCGGCCGCGGGAGCGCTTGAAGCGCGCGAGCCCCTCGGACAGGTCGACCAAGGGCCCCGGATAGTCACAGGCCGCTCGCCGCGGCCCCCGCAGGCGCCACGGCTCGTGCATCATCGGGGCGTTGAGACCAGCCAGCTCCGGCACCCAACGCCGTACGTACTCCCCGCCCGGGTCGTACCGTTTGGCCTGGGTGACGGGGTTGGGGACGCGGTTGGGGCGTGTGTCGGTGCCGGTCCCGGCCACCCACTGCCAGTTGAGCTGGTTGTTGGCGATGTCGCCGTCCACCAGCAGGTCGAGGAAGTGGCGGGCGCCCACGCGCCAGTCCATGTACAGCGTCTTGGTCAGGAAGCTCGCGGCCAGCAGCCGACCGCGGTTGTGCATCCAGCCCTCGTACCGCAGTTGCCTCATCGCGGCGTCGACCACCGGGTATCCGGTACGTCCCGCCTTCCAGGCGGCGATCTCCTCCGCCGCCTCAACAGTCGTGCCGTGTGCGGTAAGCGCAACGGGCCGCGTCCGGCCGCGCGGCGAGGACCTGTTGGTGGAACTCCCGCCAGGCGAGCTGCCGTACGAACGCTTCGGCGCCCGGACCGCCCTGCCGGCGCGCCCGATGCACGACCTCGACGGGAGAGAGGGTGCCGAAGTGGAGGTGCGGCGAGAGGCGCGAGGTGGCGTCACCGGCGAGGTCGTCACGCCGGTCGTGGTACGCGTGCAGCCCTCACGCAGCCATGCCGTCAGCTGTTTCCTGCCCTCCCTCTCGCCACCTGCGGCCAGCCCCGCCGACACCCCGGGCAGGCCCGCTCGCGAGGGTAGCTCCTCAGAGCCGACGTGGTCGGGAACCGGCACCGCGCGGGGCGCCGCCAACACGTCGCGCAGGCGCTGCTGGGACCAGCGCCGGAAGTAGGGTGTGAAGACGGCGAGGTGGTCGGAGGCGGCGGGGGTGACCGCACCGGGGGGCCACGGCGGTGGCCACCGCCTCATGGACGTGCAGCCGGTGGCCGCCACCTCCAGCGCCCGCCGCAGCCGGCCCTCGCGCCGTTGCGCGTAACCGCTGCTCCCAGCCGCCACGTGCACTGCGTCGGCCTCCGCTTCGCGTGCCCGAGCAGCCCGTGCGGATGGAGGGCGCGTTGCCGATACCTGGTCCGTCCGTCCTCCCCGACCTGGACGCCCATCTCCAGCCAGGCCAGACCGGGCAGCCGCATCTTCGCGCGCAACCTCAGCAGACAGCCGGGCTCGATCTCCTCCACACGCCAGAAGTCGAGGGAGTCGCCAGCCCGCAGCCGGGCCGCGTCCCGACGGCCGCGCCGCAGCCCCACCCCGCCCACCAGCTTTTCAAGCCACCCGCGTGCGGCCCAGGCCAGCGGGAAGGAGTACCAGCCGTTGTCGCCGCCGATCCCTTCGATGAGGGGCCACACCGTGGCGGACGGCGCGTCGACCACCAGCTCGCGCTGGTCGGTGTAGAGGCTGCCACCGGCCCAGTCGGGATCGGTGGGCAGCGGATCGCTGGGCGCGCCGGGCAACGACGCGGAGGACCATCGAGTGGCGACCTGGGCCTCCCTGACGCGTTGGAGCGCCAGACCGACAGCGGTGTCGAAGTCGAGCGGGTGTCCGGGTGGATCGGGAACGTAGCGGGCGATGTCGCGCTCGCGGCAGACGACCTCATGGCGCAGCGACTCGGTGAGCGGGCGCGCGATCGACTGCGGCACGGGCATGACGAGCCCGACCCAGTAACTGGACAGCCGGGGGGCAGTAAAGCAGTATGCGACCGACCTCCGTACGCGACCTGAGGTGCGCGGACAACTGCCGCTCGGGCACGTTCGCGGGGGTGAGCCCGCCCAGGTAGACGATGCGCCTTACGCCCGCGGCCCGAGCCTGCTCGCCGAAGATCCTGGCGCCTTTACGGTCGGTCTCCTCGAAGCCCTTGCCGAACCCAGCGCGTGCACCAAGTAGTACGCGACGTCGACGCCGCGCATCGCCTCGCGAACCGATCCCGCCAATCCTTCGCCGTCACCGCCTGCGGTGGTTCGTTACTTGTCGATGAGGAGTTGTTCGCGGAGGCGCTTGAGGGTGCGGGAGAGGATGCGGGAGATGTGCATCTGGGAGATGCCGAGTTCGGCGCCGATGGCGGACTGGGTCATGTCGGCGCCGAAGCGCATGGCCAAGATGGTGCGTTCCCGGTCTGGGAGGGCGGCGATCAACGGCTTGAGAGCCGTGAGGTTCTCGATGCCTTCCAGGGCCGGGTCCTCCAGGCCCAGCCGCTCGGCCCAGGCGGTGCCGTCAGCTTCTTCACCGTCGTTGACCTGCGCGTCGAGGGAGGAGGCGGTGTAGCCGTTCGCCGCCACTTGGGCCTCGATGACGTCGTCTTCGGTGATCTGCAGCCGGGTGGCCAGTTCGGGGACCGTGGGAGCGCGCCCGAGTTCCGCGGCGAGTGCGTCGGTGGCCTTGGCTAGGTCGACGCGCAGTTCCTGGAGTCGGCGCGGTACGCGGACCGACCAGCTGGTGTCGCGGAAGAACCGCTTCATCTCGCCGATGATGGTGGGCATGGCGAAGGTGACGAACTCGACGCCGTAGTCGGGATCGAAGCGGTCGACGGCCTTGATCAGGCCGATGGTGCCGACCTGGAGGATGTCCTCCATCTGGTCGGCCCGGTTGCTGAATCGCTTGGCGGCGTAGCGGACCAGGGTCATGTTCAGCTCGATGAGCGTGTTGCGGACGTACTGGTAGTCGACGGTGCCTTCTTCCAGCGTGTTCAACCGCTCGAACATCGCCTGCGAGACAGCCCGCACGTCCCGCACCGAGGACATCTGCTCCACCAGCCCCGGGTCGGCCTCCGGCACTGCGGCATCCACGCCCGCATCCGCATCTTGCCGACCGATCCGCTCCGTGAGCTGAGTTGCCGCCATGACCCCTCCCTGACCTGCGACGATGGAAAAGCTAGCCATCTGCTGCCCAAACTCTCTGCTTTCATGTGTGAAGTGCGCCACGTGCTCGCGCGATTAAGG
>JBAGJY010000023.1:0-107606 GCA_037034305.1 Streptomyces sp. PLK1-5 | reverse complement strand
GAACCGGGCCACGGTCGACGTCTGGCGGGCCGAGGACCGGATGCTGCTGCAGGTGGCCGACAACGGCCGCGGCGGCGCCGCCGCCGACGCGGGCAGCGGGCTGGCGGGCCTGGCCGAACGCCTGGACGCGGTCGACGGCCTGCTGGTGGTCGACTCCCCGTCCGGCGGCCCGACGAGGATCACCGCCGAACTGCCCTGGCGGGCGTGAGCCGAAGACAGCGCCTTCCCCCGGATCCTGGGATGCTGGTCGGCGAAAGCCGACCAGCGACATGGGGGATGCGAGCAGTGGTGGACAGGGTACGGGTGGTCATCGCCGAGGATTCGGTTCTGCTTCGAGAGGGCCTGACCCGGCTGCTGACCGATCGGGGGCACGAGGTCGTCGCGGGCGTCGGCGACGCGCAGGCGCTGCTGAAGGTGGTCGGCGAACTGGCCGACGAGGGCGCGCTGCCGGACGTGGTGGTGGCCGACGTGCGGATGCCGCCCACCCACACCGACGAGGGGGTCAGGGCGGCGGTGCGGCTGCGCCGCGACCACCCGTCGGTGGGCGTGCTGGTGCTGTCGCAGTACGTGGAGGAGCAGTACGCCACCGAACTGCTGGCCGGGTCGAGCCGCGGGGTGGGGTATCTGCTCAAGGACCGGGTGGCCGAGGTCCGCGAGTTCGTGGACGCGGTGGTACGTGTGGCCGGTGGCGGCACCGCGCTCGACCCCGAGGTGGTCGCCCAGTTGCTGGGCCGCAGCCGCAAACAGGACGTGCTGGCCGGGCTGACCCCGCGCGAGCGGGAGGTGCTGGGGCTGATGGCCGAGGGGCGGACGAACTCGGCGATCGCCAAGCAGCTGGTGGTCTCCGACGGTGCCGTGGAGAAGCATGTGAGCAACATCTTCCTGAAGCTGGGACTGGCGCCCAGTGACGGGGATCACCGTCGGGTTCTGGCCGTTCTCACTTACCTGAACTCCTGAGGGTCTGACACGGTGTCATCCGGACCGCCGACCGCACGGTCGGCGGCCCCGCGAAATGGCCGGATTTCCGTCCGGTGCGGTACCGGAAGCAGGACTAACGGACGTCGTGACAGCGTTGTACTGACATGGCGGCCAGGATGCGGAATGCGCCAGGAAGGTCACCCTTACCGACGTAACATGGGCCGCGGTACCGGCGGTGGGGCAGTGATCCTTCTTCCGTGAGCCGCCGCCTCGAGGGAGGTCCAGTTCAGTGACGAGCCAGGTCAGTGGCCCGGGCGAGCCGCCCGCGCTCGGCGAGCAGCGCAAGCCAGGCAAGGAGATCAGGCGCCTGGACCGGGTGATCGTCCGGTTCGCGGGTGACTCCGGGGACGGTATGCAGCTCACCGGGGACCGCTTCACCTCGGAGACGGCCTCGTTCGGCAACGACCTGTCGACGCTGCCCAACTTCCCGGCGGAGATCAGGGCACCCGCCGGGACGCTGCCGGGTGTCTCCTCGTTCCAGGTGCACTTCGCCGACCACGACATCCTCACCCCGGGCGACCGCCCCGACGTGCTGGTCGCCATGAACCCCGCGGCGCTGAAGGCCAACGTGGCCGACCTGCCGCGCGGCGCGGAGATCATCGTCAACACCGACGAGTTCACCAAGCGCGCGATGGCCAAGGTGGGCTACGCCACCTCGCCGCTGGAGGACGGCGCGCTCCAGGCGTACAACGTGCACCCGGTGCCGCTGACCACGATGACGGTGGAGGCGCTGAAGGACTTCGGGCTGTCCCGCAAGGAGGCCGAGCGGAGCAAGAACATGTTCGCGCTCGGGCTGCTGTCGTGGATGTACCACCGTCCGACGGCCGGAACCGAGACGTTCCTGCGCACGAAATTCGCCAAGAAGCCCCAGCTGGCCGAGGCGAACATCACCGCGTTCCGCGCGGGCTGGAACTTCGGCGAGACCACCGAGGACTTCGCGGTCACCTACGAGGTGGCGCCCGCCCAGGCCGCGTTCCCGCCGGGGGTGTACCGCAACATCTCCGGGAACCTGGCGCTGGCCTACGGCCTGGTCGCCGCCTCCACCCAGGCCGACCTGCCGCTGTTCCTCGGCTCGTACCCGATCACCCCGGCCAGCGACATCCTGCACGAGCTGTCCAAGCACAAGAACTTCGGCGTGCGCACCTTCCAGGCCGAGGACGAGATCGCGGGCATCGGCGCCGCGCTGGGGGCGGCCTTCGGCGGCTCGCTGGCGGTCACCACCACCTCGGGCCCGGGCGTGGCGCTCAAGAGCGAGACCATCGGCCTTGCCGTCTCCCTGGAGCTGCCGCTGCTGATCGTCGACATCCAGCGCGGCGGCCCGTCCACCGGTCTGCCCACCAAGACCGAGCAGGCCGACCTGCTGCAGGCGATGTACGGCCGCAACGGCGAGGCACCGGTGCCGATCGTCGCGCCCGCCACCCCCGGCGACTGCTTCGACGCCGCCCTGGACGCGGCGCGGATCGCACTGACCTACCGCACCCCGGTCTTCCTGCTCTCCGACGGCTACCTGGCCAACGGCTCCGAGCCGTGGCGCATCCCCGACGTCAGCGAACTGCCCGACCTGCGCGTCCAGTTCGCCACCGGCCCGAACCACACCGACGCCGACGGCAACCAGCACTTCTGGCCCTACCTGCGCGACCCGCACACCCTGGCCCGGCCCTGGGCGCTGCCCGGCACGCCCGGCCTTGAGCACCGCATCGGCGGCATCGAGAAGCAGGACGGCAGCGGCAACATCTCCTACGACCCGGCCAACCACGACCTGATGGTGCGCACCCGGCAGGCGAAGGTGGACGGCATCGAGGTGCCCGACATCACCGTGGACGACCCGACCGGCACCGCCCGCACCCTGGTCATCGGCTGGGGCTCCACCTACGGCCCGATCACCGCGGCGGTGCGCCGCACCCGGCGGGCCGGCGGCGAGATCGCCCAGGCCCACCTGCGCCACCTCAACCCGTTCCCCGCCAACCTCGGCGAGGTACTGGCCCGCTACCGCAACGTCGTCGTCCCGGAGATGAACCTCGGCCAGCTCGCGCACCTGCTGCGCGCGAGGTACCTGGTCGACGCCGCCTCCCACACCCAGGTCACCGGCCTTCCGTTCAAGGCCGAACAACTCGCCGCCCGCCTCCAACAGGCCGTGGCACAGGGCCTTACGAAGGAGGCCGCCGATGTCCGCTGACGCGCTGTCGCTGATCCCCAAGGCCGACGCCAGGCAGTCCATGAAGGACTTCAAGTCCGACCAGGAAGTGCGCTGGTGTCCCGGCTGTGGTGACTACGCCATCCTCGCCGCCGTGCAGGGCTTCCTGCCCGAACTCGGCCTGGCCCGCGAGAACATCGTCTTCATCTCCGGCATCGGCTGCTCCTCCCGCTTCCCGTACTACGTCAACACCTACGGGATGCACTCCATCCACGGCCGCGCCCCCGCCATCGCCACCGGGCTGGCCACCACCCGGCGCGACCTGTCCGTCTGGGTGGTCACCGGTGACGGCGACGCGCTGTCCATCGGCGGCAACCACCTCATCCACGCGCTGCGCCGCAACGTCAACCTCAAGATCCTGCTGTTCAACAACCGCATCTACGGGCTGACCAAGGGCCAGTACTCCCCCACCTCAGAGGTCGGGAAGATCACCAAGTCCACGCCGATGGGCTCGCTGGACGCCCCGTTCAACCCGGTCTCCCTCGCGCTGGGCGCCGAGGCCTCCTTCGTCGCCCGCACCATCGACTCCGACCGCAAACACCTCACCGAGGTGCTGCGCCAGGCCGCCGCCCACCCCGGCACCGCCCTGGTCGAGATCTACCAGAACTGCAACATCTTCAACGACGGCGCGTTCGAGGACCTCAAGGACAACAGCACCGCCCCCGAATCCGTCATCCGCCTCGAACACGGCCAGCCCATCCGCTTCGGGGCCGAAGGCGCCAAGGGCGTGGTCCGCGACCAGGCCACCGGCGACCTGCGCATCGTCGAGGTCACCGAGGCCAACGAGGCCGACGTCCTGGTCCACGACGCACACGCCGCCAGCCCCACCACCGCCTTCGCCCTGTCCCGGCTCGCCGACCCGCAGACCCTGCACCACACGCCCATCGGCGTGCTGCGCAGCGTCCAGCGCCCGGTCTACGACAACGCCATGGCCGACCAACTCGACACCGCCGTCGAGCAGAAGGGCAAGGGCGACCTCACCGCTCTGCTCACCGGCAACGACACCTGGACCGTCACCGGCTGAACACCGGTATGACGTATCGCACGGGTGCCCGGCCGCCGCGTCTACAAGACACGGCGACCGGGCACCCGTATGTGTATGTCTATGGCCACCACTACCGAGACCTCCACGCCCCGTGACAAGGTCAGCTACCGCTTCAAGCGATGGCTGCTCGGACCGCCGCTGATCACCGAGCAGTTGTCGGAGGAGAAACTCTCCAATCCGATCGCGCTCGGCGTGCTCGCCTCCGACTGCATGTCCTCCACCGCGTACGGCTCCGAGGAGATGTTGCGGATCCTGGTCCCGGTGATCGGAGTCGCCGCGTTCTCCATGCTGATGCCGCTCACCGGCGTCATCATCTTCGTCCTGCTGCTGCTGACCCTCTCCTACCGCGACGTGGTGACCGTCTACACCCGGGCGGGCGGCTCCTACGTCGTCGCCCGGGAGAACTTCGGTCCTAACGTCGCGCAGATCGCGGCCGTCGCCCTGCTGATCGACTACATCGTCACCGTCGCCGTGCAGACCGCGGCCGGATCCGACGCGATCATCTCGCTGGCCCACCTGGTAGGCCACGGCTACACCGGACTTGACAACTACAAGACGCCCATCAACGTGGTGGTGGTGCTGATCCTGATGTACGGCAACCTGCGCGGCATCAGGGAGGCGGGCCGGACGTTCGCCGCGCCCGCCTACATGTTCATGTTCGCCGTCGCCATGATGCTCGTTGTGGGCGTCGTCCGGTTCATGACCTACGGGCATCTTCCGCACGCCAATCTGCATGCCCCCGGCGCACTGGACCTGGGCTCGTCGAGCAACGGGCTGTTCTACGGCGCGACCTTGTTCATCGTGCTGCGGGCGTTCGCCAACGGCGGTTCGTCGCTGACCGGTCTGGAGGCGATCTCCAACGGCGTCTCGGCGTTCCGCGAGCCGCAGGGCCGCAACGCGCGCAAGACGCTGGTGGCGATGAGCATCGCGCTGGCCATCATGGTCTTCGGGGTCTCCACGCTGGCGTACTACACCCACGCCATCCCGTACAAGGACGGCAATCCGACGGTCATCGCCCAGGAAGCGCACCTGCTGTTCGGCAGCGGCTGGATCGGTACCGTCGGCCTGATCTATGTGCAGTTGGCCACCGCGCTGATCCTGTACACCGGCGCCAACACCCCGTACACCGGCTTTCCGTTCCTGGCCAGCTTCGTGGCCGAGGACAGCTTCCTGCCGCGCCAGTTCATGCGGCGCGGCCACCGGCTGGCGTTCTCCAACGGCATCGTGGTGCTCACCGCCCTGGCGCTGGCGCTGCTGATCGTCACCGGCGGCAATGTCGACAAGCTGGTGTCGCTGTACGCGATCGGTGTGTTCACCGGGTTCACCATGGCCGCTTCGGGGCTGTTCGCCTACCACCTCAGGCGCCAGGAGACCGGCCGCACACTGAAGTTGGCGGTCAACATGGCGGCGGCCATCGCCTCCGCGCTGGTCGTGCTGATCTTCGCGATCACCAAGTTCACCGAGGGCGCCTGGCTGGTGGTGGTGATCTTCCCGATCGGTGTGTGGGCGCTGATCCGCATCAACCGGCAGTACCGCGCCGAGGCGACGGCCATGGAGACCATGCCGGTGCCGGGCGCCGACCGGCCGACCTGGCGGCGGCACATCGTCTACGTCCTGGTGGACAGCCTCGACCTGGCCACCGTCAAGGCGCTGCGGTACGCGCACCGGCTACGGCCCGACGAGGTACGGGCGGTGCACTTCATGGTCGACGACAAGCACGCCCGGCAGCTGATGGACAACTGGGAGGACACCGCGGGCACCACGGTGGCGCTGGAGGTCGTCGCCTGCCCGGACCGGCGGCTGCGCCGCGCGGTGGTGGAGCTGGCCGCCCGCACCACCAGTGACGGTGAGACCGCGCTGACTCTGCTGCTGCCGCGGCGCACCTACGCCCCGGTGATCGGCAAGATCCTGCACCGGGGCACCGGTGACGCGATGGCCAAGGCGGTCGAGGAACTGCCGAACGTGGCGGTCACGGTCCTCCCGTTCGACGTGGAGCGGGCCGTCCAGATGCTGGAGGCCGGGCGTCAGCCCGCCCCGTAAACAGCGTCAAGGGGTACGGGTTCGCGGTCGCGCGCCGTCGCGGCGGAGGAAGAAACCACCGCCGCGGCGGCGCGCGACCACGATGATGACGGGCTCCGGCGGTCTCGAACCGGCCTTACCCGTACGAGGGTTACGCGGTGATGTCCCGCGTGGTGAACCGCGCCCATGCGGCGGAGCCGAAAACCGCCGCGTACAGGGCCTGGACCTCCAGGTTCCTCGCCAGGCCGTCGAAGACGACCGGCGAGCGCAGCAGGTCCGCGAAGCTCAGCCAGTAGTGCGAGAACAGATAGGGCTGCACCGCGTGGAGTTGGGGCACACCGTCCATGATCTGGACGGTGATCAGCACGCCGACCGTGGTGGCCATGGCGGCGATGCCGCTGTCCGTCAACGTCGAGATGAACAGCCCGAGTGCCGCGATGCCGACCAGCGACACCGCGACCACCGCCGCGATCACCGCGGCTCTCAGCAGCCCGTCGGAGAACGAGACGGTGACCCCGGAGATCAACGTGACATCGCCGAGCGGAAACAGCACCGCTCCCACCAGCAGCGCGGAGGCCGCCACCACCAGCGTCGCGACCAGGCAGAAGGCCATCACCGAGGCGTACTTGACCAACAGCAGCCGGGTCCGCCCGGCGGGCGCCACCAGCAGATAGCGCAGCGTCCCGGCGCTGGCCTCACCGGCGATCGCGTCACCCGCGATCACGCCGATCGCCATCGGCAGGAAGAACGGCAGTGTCACCGCGAGCGCGGTGAACACGAGGAACAGACCGTTGTTGGTGACCTCGGCGATGAACGCCGGACCGCCCCCGCCGTGGTCACCGTGCGTCTGCGCCTTGACCGCGATGCCGACCAGCACCGGCACCGCCGCCAGCACTCCCAGCAGCACCAGCGTCCGCCAGCGGCGGAAGACCGTACCCAGTTCGCTGCGCAGCAGCCCGAGCGTCCACAGCGGGCTGGGATTGCGGACCAGCGGTTCAGCCAGCGACATCGAAACCCTCTCCGGTCAGCGCCACGAACGCGTCCTCCAACGAGACCCGCCGCCTGCCGAAGCCGCGCACCCGGACCCCGGCGGTCACCAGCGCCGCGTTCAGCTCCGCCAGGTCCGGTGCCTCGTCCGGCAGTTCACCGCTGACCTCGTCGCCGTCCGCGGTCAGCTCGGACAGCCCGTGCTCCTTGAGCACCCGCACCGCCTCGGCCGTATCGGGGGTGGTGACCGTCAGCCGACCGCGCACCCCCGCGGACAGCTCGGCGACGGCGCCCTGGACGATCAGGCGGCCCCGGGACATCACCGCGGCATGGCTGCACACCTGCTCGATCTCGTCCAGCAGGTGCGATGAGAGGAACACCGTGGTGCCGTCCGCCGCCAACTCCCTGACCAGGCCGCGGATCTCGCGCATGCCCTGCGGGTCAAGGCCGTTGGTGGGCTCGTCCAGCACCAGCAGCTCACGCGGCTGGAGCAGCGCGCAGGCCAGCCCCAGGCGCTGCTTCATGCCGAGCGAGTACGCCCGCGCCTTCTTGCCCGCGGCGGCGGCCAGCCCGACCCGCTCCAGCGCCGCGTCCACCCGCGCTCCGCGGGTGCGCGGATCGGCCGTCGGGTCGGCGGCGTCGAACCGTACGAGGTTCTGCCGGCCGGTGAGGAACGGATACAGCGCGGGGCCCTCGATCAGCGCGCCGACCTTGGGCAGCACCCGGCGGCCGGAGCGCGGCATCGGCTCGCCGAGCAGATAGCCGCCGCCCGAGGTGGGCTCGACCAGCCCCAGCAGCATCCGGATCGTGGTCGTCTTCCCCGAGCCGTTGGGGCCGAGGAAGCCGAACACGCTGCCTCGCGGAACGGTCAACTCCAGCCCGTCCACGGCCAGTTGCCCGCCACGGAACCGTTTGGTCAGGCCGCGAGTGGCGATCGCGGCGTCCCGGGCGGGCGCGCTGCCCGCCCGGGGAGCCGCGATCGCCCTCGGGGGCGCCCCGCGCCGCTGTTCCACTAACGGGCCGCCGAGTCCGCTGCCTTGACCAGCGCGTCCTGGTTGACCGCGCCCGCGAAGACCGCGCCCTTGTCGGTGATCAGGACGTTGACCAGCCGGGTGTTGACGACCGTGCCGGTGCCGAAGCCGCCCTTGACCTGGTGGCCGAAGGAGCCCAGCAGGCCCTGCACACTCTCGCTCTTGCCGCCCTTACCGCTGGGCAGTTGGCCGCCCGCGGACTTCAGCTCCGCGACGGAGTTCCAGTCCTTGCCGGTCACGTTCAGACCGGACAGGTTGCCGTGGTCCTGGGTGCCCCGGTTCTCGCCGTTGTCCCTGCCCTCTGTGACCTTGGCGCCCTTGGGCACCGAGAAGTCGAAGGTGCTGGCGGCGGGCCTGCCGAAGTCCACCTTGGTGTAGCCGATCTCCACCGCCGCACCGCCGCCGCCCTTCGGGGTGAGGGTGAACTTCAGCGGTACGCCGTTGGCGGCGTCGACCGCCACCCGGACCGAGTCGATGGTGCTGTCCGCCTGCTTGGGCTTGATCAGCAACTGGTAGGCCTGCTGTCCGGCGACCCGCGCGGTGCCGTCCACCGTGACCGAGGTGCTCGGGCCGACGTTCTTCAGCGCCTGCCGGACGGCGTCCTGCGGCGTGGCGGGCAGCTGCTCGTCCCGGTGCGAACGCGGGGCGTGCTTGGCGTTCTTGTCCGCCCTCTGGTGGTACACCGCGTTGCTGGCGCTGTCGTACGCCCACATCTGGTCGCCGTTGTGCACGACCGTGTACTCCGACGTGCTGTCGACGATCGACACCCGCTGGCGGTCCGGGCCGTCGGCGGCCACCCGCAGGGTGTGCGTGCCGGAGAGCAGTTCGGTGAGCTTGGCCTGCGGGTCGGCCGCCGAGCCGCCGCCCTTGCCGCCACCGTGCTGGCCGAGCGGACCGGCGCCGCCGCTCGCGCCGCCCATGGCGCCGCCGAGCAGCCCCTGGGGCAGGCCGAGGTCGGTGGTGACCTGGACCGAGCCGGAGACCGTCTGCACCTTGGACGTGGCTATCTTGTCCAGCAGTTGTTCAGCGGTGATGTTCGGCAGGGAGGGGCTGCCGCCGGTGCTGGCCAGGGCGGTGCCCAGGCCGATCGTGGCCGCCGCGACGCCCGCGATGGCGACCGGCACGCCGTACCGGACCAGCTTGCGGGAGCGCGGGAAGCCGTCGTCGCCGTCCCCCTCGAACCCTGCGTACCCTCCGAAGTCCCGTTCGGGCCGCGGCGGTTGGATCGGTGCCATTGGCTGCTACCTCCGTTGTTGGCGGCGGCCCGGCTCGTGGCGCGTCGGACCGCTCTCGCACTCGTCCACCCTTCGGGCCCATTGTCACCCGGGCCCCTTTGGATGGTGCTGTCAATCCCACCAAACCAAGGCGTGCCGCCACATCCGCCCACGGGATCAACCAGATGTACGCCCGGGGGATGACGGACCCTGAGACCCGCGGGCAGGAAATGTCCGACGGGCCGGTGCCGACCCGTCGGCCACCTGCTCAACCCGCCCGGTAGACCACCGCGTCGCACAGCGCGACCAGCGCCTGCTTCGCGGCGCCCTCCGGAAGCGGACTCAGTGCCGCACGGGCCGCTTGGGCGTACCGCACGGTGTCCCGGCGCGCCTGTTCAAGCGCCGGGTGGGCGCGCAGCAGCCGCAGCGCCTCGGCGTGCCGCGCGTCGTCGCCGAGGTCGCTGTCCAGCAGCTCCACCAGTCGGCGGTCCTCGGGCGACGCCGCGGCACCGGCCCGCGCCACCTGGTCGCGCACATGCAGCACCGGCAGCGTCGGGATGCCCTCGCGCAGGTCAGTGCCCGGCGTCTTGCCGGACTCGTGGGAGTCACTGGCGATGTCCAGGACGTCGTCGGCGAGCTGGAACGCCACGCCGATCCGCTCGCCGTACTGGGTGAGGGTGTCCACCACCGCCTCGGGGGCGCCGGACATCATCGCGCCGAACCGGGTGGAGACGGCGACCAGCGAACCGGTCTTCCCGCCGATGACGTCGAGGTAGTGCTCGATCGGGTCCCGCCCGTCGCGCGGGCCGGCGGTCTCCAGGATCTGACCGGTGACCAGGCGCTCGAACGCCTCCGCCTGGATGCGCACCGCCTCCGGGCCGAGGTCGGCCAGGATGTGCGAGGCACGGGCGAACAGGAAGTCACCCGTGAGCACCGCGACGGAGTTGTCCCACCGGGCGTTGGCGCTCGGCACGCCGCGGCGGACATTCGCCTCGTCCATCACGTCGTCGTGGTACAGGGTGGCCAGATGGGTCAGCTCCACGACCACCGCGGACGGGACCACACCAGGCGCGTGCGGGTCCCCGAACTGCGCCGCCAGCAGCACCAGCAGCGGCCGGAACCGCTTGCCGCCCGCCCGCACCAGATGCTGGGCCGCCTCGGTGATGAAGGGTACGTCGCTCTTGGTGGCTTCCAGCAGGCCCTCCTCGACATCCGCAAGACCCGCGCGGATGTCGGTGTCGAGGACCTGGTCGCGCACGCTCAGCCCGAAGGGCCCGACGACGGTCACGAGGGGAACTCCTGTCGCTGATTCGGTCACGTGGCCTCAGTGCCATTGGTTGCAGCGTATCCGGTCGCCTGTGGATCACCATGGGCTGGTCCGGTTCGCCGTCATGTGGCCGTGGCCGATGACCTGCGTCTGCGACGCCTCCGCCGTCCCTTCACCGCTTTTCCGTCCGCTATGCGGAACCTGCTTGTCCACCGCACAGTTCACGCCATTCCCCCGGGCGACTCGCGCCGCAGGGGGTCCCGCCGTTCGCCGGGCCGGGTCCGCCGGGGCGCAGGCCCCGTGGAAGAGGCCCCCTGCCGGCCGGGCGGCGGCAGGGGGATCGCCCCGGCGGCGGGCCGCCTACACCGTCCCGCGCACCGCCTCCGCTACCCGCGGCGAGGCGAACGAGGTACCGCACACGAACCGCATCAGCGGACCGAAGGTCGCCGCCGAGGGCAGACCGGTGAAGTACAGGCCCGGCACGGAGGCCTGGAAACCCCGGTCCAGCCAGGGCGAGCCGCCGCTGCGGGTCAGCCGGGCGCGCAGCTCGGGGCTGAGGAACCCGAGCGCGCCGAGGTCGACGCGGTAGCCGGTGGCCGCCACCACATGGTCGGCCGCGAGCTGACCGGCGCGGCCCTGCGGCCCGCTGGTCGACAGCACGACGCGCCCGGCGTCGTCCACCCTCACCCCGGTGAGCGCCCTGCCCTGCAGCACCGGGACGCGCCCCGCGAACCGTTCCTTCAGCCACCACGCGCCGCGCGGCCCCAGCACCTTGCGCACCAGCCACAGCCTGCTCTGCTCCGGCAGGTACCGGAACGCCGCGGGCCCCGGCACATTGCTGAACGCGTACAGCGACCAGGCCCGGCCGACCGGCGAGTCCGGCTTCCACTGCAGGCCGTCCCGCGGCGGCGCGCCGAACCCCACCGCACCGGCGCGCCGCGCCACCACCCGTACCGACGCGCCCGCCTCGTGCAGCAGCGCCGCGGTCTCCAGCGCGGACTGCCCGGCGCCGACCACCAGCACCTCGCGGTCGGCGTACCGTGCGAAGTCGGTGTGCTGCGAGCTGTGCGAGACCGGTCCGCTCGGCGACGGCCCGTCGGGGGCCACCTGGCGCAGCAGCGACGGGACGTGCGCGAACCCGCTCAGCCCGCTGGCCACCACCACCGCACCGGCCGCCAGTTCCTCACCGGAGTCCAGCTTCAGCCGGAAGTCCCCGGCGCCCCGGTCCACCGAGACCACCTGCACCCGTTCCACCTCGGGCACCAGCCGCTCCTGGAACCACCGTCCGTAGCGCACGAAGAAGTCCAGGGTGACCAGGTCCCGCTCGGTGACCAGCCGCGGCTCCCCCACCGCGTCGCAGAAGTCCTGGATGGTGTGGCCGGGGTGTGGCGCGGAGATGCTCGACGCGCTCGGGGTCGACTTGAGCACCATGCGCGTCGGCATGGTGTCGGTCCAGTTGGACAGCGGGGTGCCGAAGACCCGTACCGTGACGCCGCGCCCCTTCAGGTGCGCGGCGGTAGACAAGCCGTACGGCCCGGCACCGATCACCACCACAGGCTTCATATCTCATCCCTCCCGGAGACGGTCGTTCTGCGGCCCTGCCACATCTGGAACAGGTGCTTCACGCCCGGCCGCACGAAGCGGGCGAGCATGGTGAAGAAGGGCTTGATGTCGTCGGGTGCCAGCCAGGCCAGCTCCGTGCCGCGCGCCCGGCGGGGAGCGTGCGGCGTGGTGTAGCCGCTGCGCCGGTAGGCCAGCATCGCGGGCAGGTCGATGTTCTCGACCGTGAACCGCCGCCCGTTGAGCTGCTCGCCGTCCGGCACCCGCCGTCCGGTCAGGTCCAGGTGCTGGGCGCGGACGACGTCTATCCCGGCGGTGTTCTCGAACAACCGGAACTGCGCGCCCATCCGGGGGTTGAAGTCCAGCAGCTTGTACCGCCCGTCCCGGCGGTCGTAGCGCCAGTCCAGGTCGACGATGCCCGAGAAGCCGATGTGCTTGATGAACTCACCGGCCAGCGTGGCCAGTTCCCGGTTGGGCACCACGTACGCGCACGCCGTCATGCCCGCGTGCGGCGGCCAGGAGCGCACCTTGACCCCGGTGAACAGGGTGCGCGCCGAGTGGTCCGCGTCGATGTAGGCGTGCACGATCCAGTCCTCGGCCTCCTCCCTCGGCAGGTACTCCTGGAGGACGACCCCGGGCCGCTCCCCCCAGCCGCGGGCCAGCGACAGCAGTTCGCCCGGCCCGGCTATCCGGGTGGTGCCGGGCACCGCGGGCGTCCGGCGGCGCTCGAAGGCCTCCCGGTTCTTGGCCACCACGGGGAACCGCGCGGTGGCGGCGAACTCCTCGACGTCGGCGTACGAGTCGGGGAAAGCGGACTTCGGCGCCGACACCCCGTGGGTGACGCACAGTTCGTACAGCCCCTGCTTGCTGGCGAGCCGACGCGGCAGCCGCGGGTCGGGACGCGGGAAGAGGAACTGTTCGCCCAGCGCGTCGGCGTGCTCGGCGATCAGTACCGCCGCCTCCTCGTCGGTCGGCAGCAGCACCGCGGGGCCGCCGATCCGCCGTCCGATCCGCAGCAGCCCCTCGACCAGCCGGTCGGGGTGTTCCAGGCCGGTGGTCGGCCAGACGAAGCCCCTGGTGAGATAGCGCGAGGCCGCGGCCGGGGTGAACCGGTCCTCGGTTATGGCGTACATCGGTACGCCAAGTCTGCCGAGGCTGCGGATGGCGCCGACTCCGCCGTGGTGTAGTGGATAGTTGCCGATTTTGACGATGAGACCCGGAACAGACCTGTCCAGCGCGAACAACGGCATGCTCGCCACTCATCCCCCCCTGGCCACGCAGAGTGAGGGGGTGCTCCCCCACCGTGGCGGCCGGTCAGGACGCTACTGGTGAACTCGCCCTCGCGGCAACCGGTTTGGGGATATTGCGAGGCCTTTAGAGATCATTTCGCCAAGTTCCAGAATGGCGAGATTGAACATAGTTTGCCCCGTTTTCGTATGCCTGAGTAAACCAATGGTCAGCCGAGCGCAGGAGGGAGGTCATCATGAGCGTCTTCGGATGGTTCGTGCGGCGGCACGGTGACGACGGCCACCACCACGGGCACGACCACCGTGGGTACCGCCACGGCCACGGCCACGACCACGGACGGCACCACGGACACCGCGGCTGGTACTACTGACCCGCCTCAAGGGGTTCCTCAGCACGGGGGTGGCGGCACGACGGCCACCCCCGTGCCCTCCACGAACGGAGGCGACCGGGTTGGACACCGCAGGCGAACAGGCCGCCGACGACCCGCTGGTGGCGCTGGCCCCGGCCGTCTCACCGCGCGAGGTCTTCCGCCGCTTCTGGCCCTGGGTGCGCGCGGACCGCCGCTGGCTGCTGATCGGTACGGCACTGCTGGCCGCCGGAGCGGGCGGCGAGGTGGTCACCGTCTGGCTGTTCAAGGACCTGATCGACCAGGTGCTGGTGCCCCGGCGGTTCGCCGCGTTCTGGCCGCTGGCCGGATGGATGGCCGCCACGGCCGCGCTGACCGGGCTGCTGACCTTTCTCGGCGACTACACCGCCGCCCGCGTCGCGGAACGCTTCATCCTGCGGCTGCGCACCGCGTGCGCGGCCCATCTGCACACCCTGCCGCCCGACACACTGCACACCCGCTGGCACGGCGACGTACTGGCCCGGCTGACCTCCGACGTCGAGCGCATCGAGTCCTTCGTCGCCTCCGGGGTGATCGACGTGGCCTCCGCGCTGATCAGCCTGGTGTTCTTCGCCGCCGCGGCACTCTTCCTGAGCTGGCCGCTCGCGCTGGCGGTGTTCCTGGTCAGCCCGGTGTTCTGGCTCAGCGCACGGCACTTCGGCGGCCGGGTGCAGCGACTGTCCCGGGAGGCCAGGCGGCGCGACGGGCAGGTCACCGCGGTGCTGGAGGAGAGCCTGGCCAACGCGTCCGTGGCGCACGCCTACAACCAGCAGCGGCGCGAGGTCGGCCGGATCCGCCGGGAGGGCGAGGCGCTGCTGCGGGCCGAACTGGCCACCGCCCGGGTGGCCGCCGCGTACCCGGCGGTGCTGGACGTGCTGGAAGTACTCGGCGGCCTGACCGTGGTCGGGCTCGGCGCCTTCGAACTCAGCCGGGGCGCGCTCACCGTGGGCGGGCTGCTCGCCTTCGCCGCCTTCCTCACCCAGTTGTTCGGCCCTGTGCGGCAACTGTCCGGGCTGGCCACGGTGTTCGGCGCGGCGAGCGCGGGCGCGGAGCGGGTCATCGACCTGGCCCGACTGCGCTCCCCCGTGGCCGACCGCCCCGGGGCGGCGCCGTTGCGCGCGGTACGAGGTGAGCTGAGCGGTACCGGGGTGTGGGCGTCGTACCCCGCCGGGAACGGCGCGCCGGTGCTGCGGGACCTGACGTTCCGGGTGGCGCCCGGTGAGGTGCTGGCCGTGACGGGGCCGAGCGGGGCGGGCAAGTCCACGCTGGCCAAGCTGCTGGTGCGGTTCATGGATCCGGACGCGGGCGCGGTGCGCCTGGACGGCGTCGACCTGCGGGACGCAACGCTGGCCTCCGTACGGCAGGCGGTGACGCTGCTGCCGCAGGCCTCCCAACTGTTCTCCGCGTCCATCCGCGACAACATCGCCTACGGTCGTCCGCAGGCCACCGACGACGAGATCGTCCAGGCCGCCAGGGACGCCGACGCGCACGACTTCATCAGCGCCCTGCCGGACGGCTACCGCTGCGTGCTGGGCGAGCACGGCCGCCAGCTCTCCGGCGGCCAGACCCGCCGCATCACCATCGCCCGCGCCTTCCTGCGGGCCACACCGGTACTGGTACTGGACGAGCCCACCGCGGGCCTCGACCACGCGGCGGCGCTCCGCGTGATCACCCCGCTGCGCCGCCTGATGTCGGGCCGCACGACGGTACTGATCACCCACGATCCCCGACTGACCGCGCTGGCCGACGCGGTGCTCACTCTGGACGGGGGCGCGATCAGGACTGGCGCTGGAGCTTGTTCACCGCCTGGGCCAGATGGTTGTCCACCAGACCCGGCGCGCCCGACAGGAAGAGCGCCACATTGCCCTTCCGGATGACGACCTCCTCCATGACCGACGTGGTCGCGCCGGTCATCGTCATCACGACACCGAACTGCTGGTCGCCGAGCTTGGGCGCTGCGGTCTGGCTCGTCGTGACGCTGATCGGTGTCTGCCCCGAGGTCATGGTGAACGACGGGCAGGCGGTCCACGCCTGGGAGATCTCGCGGATGTCCGTGGCGAGCTTCGCGGGCGAGTCGCTGGCCAACTCCTCGTCCAACTCGGAGTTGGCGTCGCCGTTGTACGTGAACGACGCGTCCGCGCTGGTGGCGAACTGAAGGTTGGCCGCGTCGAGCTTCTGCAGGGCCGGGCAGCCCTGCATGCCGACGTCGTCGTGCTTGTTGTCGCCTGAGGAGGCGGGCTGCGCGCTGTAGTCGGGTCCGAGGTCGGTCTGCGTCAACAACAACCCGCGCAGCGCGGATCCGCTCAGTGGCGGAGCGTCCCCAAGCGCCGGTGCGGCTGGCGGCTGGGAGGCCGCGGCCGACGCGGCACCCGACGCGGACGGCCGAGTGCTGCCGCTCTTCTCCGACCGGCTGTTGCCTGCCGTGCCACCGCAACCGGCGGTGGTCAGGATGGCCAGTGTGAGCAGTGCGGTGCCGAGTGTCGCCGGTCGGCGGCGGTGACGCATCTCTCTCCCCCTTGTCTGAGCACCGACACCCTAGCGCGCTGCTAACTTGTCGTGTCTCGATCGACAACCGAGGAGCAACACGTGCGCAACGCAGTGCGGATCACGGGGGCGGCGATGGTGGCCGCCGTGCTGGTGAGCGGGTGCAGCAGCAGTAGCAACAGCGGCAAGGCGAAGCCGGATGACTCGGCGGCGCCGTCGCAGTCCGCGGCGAGCGCCGCGCCGTCCGCCAGTGCGCCGGTGGTGAAGCTGGACGGCACATGGGCCGGTGACAACGCGGACGGCGTGAAGTCGCTCACCGTGGTCGGCGACAAGGCGGCCATCGCGGGCAAGACGGTGTGCGCGGGCGCCGCGGTGGTGGTAGGAGGACAGACGCTGCTGCACCTCAAGTGCGCGGACCACAGCACCGATCACGCCAACGGCGTGGTGACCCCCGACTCGGACGGCAAGGCCCTCTCCGTCAACTGGGGTTCCACCACGGACAAGTTCAGCCGCACGGCGACCAAGCCCATCCTTCCGCCCATCGACAAGCTGAAGCAGTAGGTCTTTGTCGGGAGGCGGCTTGGGCTGTGTCCAGGTCGCTCAACGGGCCTTCCCACTCGCCGCTTCGAGCACCTTCTGGTGCCTACGCGCACCGCAGGCTGACTCGTCAGCACACACCAGCTCAGTGACCCGTTCGGCATCACCGAACGGGTCACGCAGCACCCGCTGCCTGCGGCTGAGGGCGGAGAGGCCCATCAGGGCATAGCAGCGGTCACAGTGGTACTGGGAGTACCGAGAACCCACTGCCCGCCCCCGATCGACAGGGGGCGTGATCCGGAACGTCACGCACTTGCCGTTGCCACGGACGGTGAACACGAACTCGTGTCCCCGATGGAGGCTGATCACCGCCGCCCGGTAGTTGTGCCACGTGTACCAGCCCCGCCAGGAGCGCCGCTCGTCGGCCGTCATGTCCAGCTGCCTGATGGCTTTTGCCATGCCGATGACGGCGTCCCTCGCGGCGGCGAACTGACTTTCCGGCACTCCGTCGCGCATCAGCGTGTACAGGCGATCACTGGCCACCGACACCCTCCCAGCACTGACACTTGGCGCGCGCCTCGATCCACTTCGCCAACTCGGCCGCCGCCACGGCGTCGAGACCGCCCAGCTCGATCCGTGCCCCTCTGCCGCTGAGGACCTGGAACAACGCCGGAGCGTGGATGCCGGTCATGGCGATGGCCTCACGCAACGCCCGCTTGACAGCGACAGCCGCCGCTGCGGCGTCAGGTGTATCCGCGTCTGTGGAACAGTGCGCCGGAGGCCGTCTGCCAATTGCGGTCTGCGCGGATTCCGTCATACTTCCACCTATCTGCCGTATCGGTCCCACAGGCAGATACCGCTCCGCGCCAACGCCCGTAACTGACACAGTTCGTGTCAGCTGGAAACGCTCGGCAGTGTCAGACGGCGCCGATCCACTCAACAAAGTGCGTCAGTGAGTCGTTGTCCGCTCGCTTCAAGCGACGTAGAGTCGCGGCATCCTCACGAGCCCAAGGGTGCTCTCGTGTGTGTTGAGGTGCGATTCGGCGGGCCGCCTTCAACGACTCGAAGGCATCATCGCGTTGGCCTGCCCAGAGTTGTGCACGCGCGAGTTCGATATAGAAGCCGGAGCGGCGTTCGGCTGGCACATCGTCGGCGGAAGGCTGCCACTCGCGCGCGACGTCCAACGCCATGTCGAGCCCGTCACCACCGAGACTGACGGCGACGCTGATCTTGTGGATGCGGACAGATGACGGTCCGAAGGCGGTGCCGAGGTACACGCCTTATGTCGCGATGGCTGCGGAGAGTGCTGGCATGGCGGCGTGTACGCGGGCGTCGCTGTGACGTTTGGTTACCAGCGACGTACACCCGGACTCCGGCCTTCCGTAGATTCGTCAAAGCTGGGCGGACATCAGCGTAAAGATCCTCCTCGCCAAGGGCCTCTCCTACGCCCGCTGCCTCGCGAGCGGCGTACTCGGCTTCCAGATCAATTCCTGGGCGCAACAGGCGCAGGGCGTCCGCGTTGTCACGGCCTTGTGCGACGACGGCGCCGACCAGAGCCGAGAGCGTGTGCCGCGGCACCCCTATCCAGTCCGCCCAGGACCCCCAGTAGCGGGTGTCATCAATGAGGGTCTCGCCGACATCGAACACCGCCGCCCTGATCATGGCGGCATGCTAGCCGCCACAATTCCGATCCCCGCTGGTGTTCTGAACAACGAAAGCGCCCCCGCCCGGCCCGGAAGGCGAGGCGGGGGCCAGGACACGTCGTGTCGACGCCGAGCGTTGGTGTTCTCTGACGGTCGTAGAACCAGGCCCTTGCCACCCGCCGGCCGGAAGCCGGGCGCAGCCACGCACTCGACCGCATCGGACTCACGGAGGTGTACTTCCTCGTGGGCGATCTGCGTAGCGCGTGCGAGCAGGCGCACGCGGCGGTGGACGCTGCCGCGGCCGTCCAGTCCGGCCGTGTACGGGACGGTCTCGCTGGCCTCGTCGGCGTCTCGTGCATCGCCCGGGGGGCCGACTCCCTGTTCGCTGAGACGGTGATCGCAGCAGGTGGCCGTCTGATCGTTGTCATTCCTTCGCAGGACTACCGGCAGGCCAAGGTGAAGCCGGACCATGCCCCCCTCTTCGACCGACTGATCGAAGCCGCGAGTGAGGTGCTCGTCATGCCGCACGTGACTGCGAACCGCGCGGCGTACGAGACGGCGAATCGCGCCCTGCTTGAGCGGGCGGACCGGCTGGTCGCGGTGTGGAACGGACAGCCACCGGGTCCCAAAGGCGGGGGGACGGCGGATGTCGTTGAAGAGGCCCGTGAAGAGGGCATCCCTGTGGATGTGGTGTGGCCCGAAGGGGCCGCCCGCAGCTCCTAGCCCACGATCCGCCAAACCATCCCCCGCCCGGCCCAAAGGCCGGGCGGGGGATGGTTTTTCAGTGCGAGGGGCCGCGTACCCCTACCGTACGAAGACGCTCGCCTTCCCCGCCAGGTCCAGGAAGTACTGCGGGGCCACGCCCAGCACCAGCGTCACCACCGCGCCAGCGGTGATCGCCGTTGCTGTCAGGGGGCTTGGGACCGCTACCGAGGGGCCCCCGGGCTGGGGTTCGCTGAAGAACATCAGCACGATGACCCTGATGTAGAAGAACGCCGCGATCGCCGAGGAGATCACACCGATGATCACCAGCGGTACCGCGCCCGCCTGCGCGGCCGCCTTGAACACCGCGAACTTCCCGGCGAAGCCGGACGTCAGCGGGATGCCCGCGAAGGCCAGCAGGAAGACCGCGAAGACCGCTGCGACCAGCGGGGAGCGGCGGCCCAGACCGGCCCAGCGGGACAGGTGGGTCGCCTCGCCGCCCGCGTCCCGTACCAGCGTCACCACCGCGAAGGCGCCCAGCGTCACGAACGAGTACGCGGCCAGGTAGAACAGCACCGAGGAGACGCCGTCCGGTGAGACCGCGATCACGCCCGCGAGGATGAAGCCCGCGTGGGCGATCGACGAGTACGCCAGCAGCCGCTTCACGTCGGTCTGGGTCACCGCGACCACCGCGCCGATGACCATCGTCGCGATGGCCACCCCCCACATCACCGGCCGCCAGTCCCAGCGCAGGCCCGGCAGTACCACGTACAGCAGCCGCAGCAGCGCGCCGAACGCGGCGACCTTCGTGGCGGCGGCCATGAAGCCGGTCACCGGGGTCGGCGCGCCCTGGTAGACGTCCGGCGTCCACATGTGGAACGGCACCGCCGCCACCTTGAACAGCAGGCCCACCACCACCATCGAACCGCCGATCAGCAACAGGGCGTCGTTCGCGGTGGTGTTGGCGAGCGCCGGGGTCATCCGGGCGGTGCCGCTGACCACGTCGGCGATCCCGCCGTAGGAGATGGTGCCCGCGTACCCGTACAGCAGCGCGATCCCGAACAGCAGGATGGCCGAGGAGAACGCGCCCAGCAGGAAGTACTTGACCGCCGACTCCTGGGAGAGCAGCCGGTGCCGCCGAGCCAGCGCGCACAGCAGGTACAGCGGCAGGGAGAAAACCTCCAGCGAGACGAACAACGTCAGCAGGTCGTTGGCGGCGGGGAAGATCATCATGCCGCCCACGGCGAACAGCAGCAGCGGGAAGACCTCGGTGGTGGTGAACCCGGCCCGTACCGCCCGCTTCTCCTGCTCGCTGCCGGGTACGGCGGAGCCCTGCGCGGCGAACGAGTCCACCCGTCGGCCGTGCGCCAGCGGGTCGAGTCGGCGCTCCGCGAAGGTGAACGCGGCGACCAGTGCCACCAGCACGATGGTGCCCTGCAGGAACAGCGCGGGGCCGTCCACCGCGACCGCCCCCATGGCCGCGATGTGTGACTTGGTGCTGGCGTAGCCGTCTGCGGCGAGGGCGACGATCGCCGCGAACGCGGCGGCGAGGCCCACCAGCGAGACGCCCAACTGCGCGACGTAGCGGACGCGTCGGGGCAGCAGGGCCTCGACCAGGACGCCGAGGACCGCCGCGCCGAAGACGATCAGCACCGGTGAGAGCTGGGCGTACTCGATCTTCGGGGTGGGGATCCGGTCCAACGGCAGCGCGGGATCGGCCGCCGTTGTCCACAGGCTGTGGATGACTCCCGTCACTTCGCGGTCTCCTTCGCTGCGGCGGTGAGCGACGCGTTGGTCTGCGGCGCGGGATCGCTCCGGTGGACGTCGGAGAGGGTGTCCCTGACCGCCGGGTTGATCAGGTCGGTGACCGGTTTCGGATAGACCCCGAGGAAGATCAGCAGGGCGATCAGCGGTGCCACCACGGCCAGTTCACGCGCCTTGAGGTCCTTCATGCCCTCGACGCCCGCCCTGACCGGGCCGGTCATGGTGCGCTGGTAGAGCACCAGCACGTACAGCGCCGCCAGCACGATGCCGAGCGTGGCGATCACCCCGGCCGCCGGATAGCGGCTGAACGTGCCCACCAGCACCAGGAACTCGCTGACGAACGGGGCGAGTCCGGGCAGCGAGAGGGTGGCCAGGCCGCCCACCAGGAACGTGCCCGCCAGCAGCGGGGCCACCTTCTGCACGCCGCCGAAGTCGGCGATCAGCCGCGAACCGCGCCGGGTGATCAGGAAGCCCGCGACCAGCAGCAGCGCGGCGGTGGAGATGCCGTGGTTGACCATGTAGAGGGTGGCGCCGCCCTGGCCCTGGGAGGTCATCGCGAAGATGCCCAGGATGATGAAGCCGAAGTGCGAGATGGACGCGTAGGCGATCAGCCGCTTGATGTCCCGCTGGCCCACCGCCAGCAGCGCGCCGTAGATGATCCCGATCACCGACAGCACCAGGATCACCGGTGTCGCCCACTTCGACGCCTCCGGGAACAACTGGAGGCAGTAGCGCAGCATCGCGAAGGTGCCGACCTTGTCGACCACGGCGGTCAGCAGCACGGCGACCGGAGCGGTGGATTCGCCCATCGCGTTGGGCAGCCAGGTGTGCAGCGGCCACAGCGGCGCCTTGACGGCGAAGGCGAAGAAGAAGCCGAGGAAGATCCACCGCTCGGTGGTGGTGGCGAGTTGGAGTCGTCCGCTGGCCCGCGCCTGCAGGATCTGCGGCAGCGAGAACGTGCCGTGGCCGCCGAGTTGGTGCGCGGTGACCGCGTACAGGCCGATCACCGCGGCCAGCATGATCAGCCCGCCGACCAGGTTGTAGAGCAGGAACTTCACCGCCGCGTAGGAGCGCTGCCTGGCCTGTTCGTCCTCGCCCCTGCTGCCCGCCCGGTCCCCGAAGCCGCCGATGAGGAAGTACATCGGGATCAGCATCGCTTCGAAGAAGATGTAGAAGAGGAAGACGTCGGTGGACTCGAACGAGATCACCACCATCGCCTCGACCAGCAGGATCAGCGCGAAGAAGCCCTGTGTGGGACGCCAGTTGCGGTTCGGGGTGTGCCCGTCGAGGACGTCGGCGTCGTGCCAGCCCGCCAGCATCACGAACGGCACCAGCACCGCCGCCAGCAGCACCAGCACCACGGCGATGCCGTCCACGCCGAGTTCGTAGCGGACCCCGAAGTCCGCGATCCAGGCGTGCGATTCGGTGAGCTGGTAGCGGGGGCCGCCCGGGGTGAACCGGGCCGCGGCCACCGCCGCCAGCACCAGGGTGGCCAGCGAGAAGCCGAGCGCCAGCCACTTGGCGGCGGTGCGCCGCCCGGCCGGTACCGCGGCGGTGCCGATCGCGCCGACCGCGGGGACCGCGGCGACCGCGGTGAGCAGGGGAAACGCCATGGCTATCAGACCGCCCTCATCAGCAGGGTCGCGGCAACCACGACCGCCGTACCACCGAGCATCGAGACCGCGTACGTCCGCACGAAGCCGTTCTGCACCTGGCGCAGCCGGGCCGACAGCCCGCCGACGGAGGCGGCCGTGCCGTTGACCGCGCCGTCCACCAGCGAGTGGTCCAGGCGGACCAGGCCGCGGGTGAGGTGTTCGCCGCCGCGGACCAACACGACGTGGTTGAAGTCGTCCTGGAGCAGGTCGCGCCGCGCCGCCCGGGTCAGCAGCGAACCGCGCGGCGCGGTGACCGGCACCGGCGCCCGCCCGTACTGCGCCCAGGCCAGCGCGACGCCGACGGCCAGCACCACCAGCGTGGCCGCGGTGACCGCCCAGGCGGAGACCGGCGAGTGGCCCTCGCTGTGCCCGGTCACCGGCTCAAGCCACTTCAGGAACGCCGAGTTGATGCTGAACAGCCCACCGGCGAACACCGAGCCGAAGGCCAGGACGACCATGGGGATGGTCATGGACTTCGGCGCCTCGTGCGGGTGCGGCAGCTCCCCGGCGTGCACGTCGAGGCCCGGTTCGACGCTCGGCGCCTTGTCCGGGTCGGGCGCGGGCTGCCACCGCTTCTCGCCGAAGAACGTCATCACCATGACCCGCGTCATGTAGAACGCGGTGATGCCCGCGCCCAGCAGCGCCACCGCGCCGAGGATCCAGCCCTCGGTACCGCCCTTGGCGAACGCCGCCTCGATGATCTTGTCCTTGGACCAGAAGCCGGACAGTCCCGGGAAGCCGATGATCGCCAGGTAGCCCAGGCCGAAGGTGACATAGGTGATCGGCATGTACGCGCGCAGCCCGCCGTAGCGGCGCATGTCGACCTCGTCGTTCATCCCGTGCATCACCGAACCGGCGCCGAGGAACAGGCCCGCCTTGAAGAAGCCGTGGGTGACCAGGTGCATGATGGCGAAGACGTAGCCGATCGGGCCGAGTCCGGCGGCCAGCATCATGTAGCCGATCTGCGACATGGTCGATCCGGCCAGCGCCTTCTTGATGTCGTCCTTGGCGCAACCGACGATCGCACCGAACATCAGCGTGACCGCGCCGACCACGCACACCGCGAGCTGCGCGGTGGGCGCCGCGTTGAAGATGACCCCGGAGCGGGTCACCAGGTAGACCCCCGCGGTGACCATGGTCGCCGCGTGGATCAGCGCCGAGACCGGGGTCGGGCCCTCCATCGCGTCCCCGAGCCAGGACTGCAGCGGCACCTGGGCCGACTTGCCGCACGCGCCGAGCAGCAGCAGCAGACCGACCACGGTCAGCCTGGCCTGGCTGGCGGCGGTGGCGTGGGCGAAGACCGGGACGAAGGAGAAGGTGCCGAACGTGGTGAACAGCACCATGATCGCGATCGACAGGCCCATGTCGCCGACCCGGTTGACGATGAACGCCTTCTTCGCCGCGGTCGCCGCGCTCGGCTTGTGCTGCCAGAAGCCGATCAGCAGGTACGAGGCGAGGCCCACGCCCTCCCAACCCACGTACAGCAGCAGGTAGTTGTCGGCGAGCACCAGCAGCAGCATCGCCGCCAGGAAGAGGTTGAGGTAGCCGAAGAAGCGGCGGCGGTTCTCGTCGTGCGCCATGTAGCCGACCGAGTAGATGTGGATCAGCGTGCCCACACCGGTGATCAGCAGCACGAACGTCATGGAGAGCTGGTCGAGCTGGAACGCGACGTCCGCCCGGAAGCCGCCGACCGGCACCCAGCTGAACAGGTGCGAGGTCAGGGTGCGCTGGCCGGTGGGCTTGCCCAGCATGTCGACGAACAGCGCCGCGCCGAGCGCGAAGGAGACCGCGGCCAGCAGGCAGCCGATCCAGTGGCCTGCCCGGTCGAGCCGGCGCCCTCCGGCGAGCAGTACGCCCGCGCCGAGAAGTGGAGCCCCGATGAGGGCTCCGATGAGGTGATCCACGTCAACTGCCCCTATCTACAGCTTCATCAGGCTGGCGTCGTCGACCGAGGCCGAGTGGCGGGAGCGGAAGAACGTCACGATGATCGCCAGGCCGACCACCACCTCGGCGGCCGCGACGACCATGGTGAAGAACGCGAAGATCTGGCCGTCGAGGTTGCCGTGCAGCCGGGCGAAGGTGACGAAGGCCAGGTTGCAGGCGTTGAGCATCAGCTCGACGCACATGAAGACGATGATCGCGTTACGCCGGATCAGTACACCGGCGCCGCCGATGGTGAACAACAGGGCGGACAGGTAGAGGTAGTTGATGGGGTTCACCGCACGCCTCCGTTCGCGGAGTTGGCGCCGTTCGCCGGTTGCACGCCCGACTCGCCCTCACCTTCGGCGTGCCGCTCGGAGCGCTGCTCCAACTCCCTGAGACTCTCCAGTGCCTCGCCGCTGACGTCCCGGATCTGGCCGCGGGCGCGCAGTGTCTCGTTGACGGACAGCTCGGCGGGCGTGCCGTCGGGCAGCAGCCCGGGGATGTCCACCGCGTTGTGCCGGGCGTACACGCCGGGGGCGGGCAGCGGTGGCACCTGGGCGCCCTCACGCACCCGCCGCTCGGCCAGCTCGCGCTGGGTGGCCGCGCGTTCGGTGCGTTCCCGGTGGGTGAGCACCATCGCGCCGACCGCCGCGGTGATCAGCAGGGCGCCGGTGACTTCAAAGGCCCACACGTACGTGGTGAAGATCAGCCGCGCCAACCCCTCCACGTTGCCGCCGGAGTTGGCCTGCCCGAGGCCGGTGAAGCTGTGTACCGAGGCGTTGCCGAGACCGGCGATCAGCAGGATGCCGAAGCCGACGCCGACCAGCGCGGCCAGCCAGCGCTGTCCCCTGATGGTCTCCCGCAGGGAGTCCGCGGCGGTGATGCCGACCAGCATGACGACGAAGAGGAACAGCATCATGATCGCGCCGGTGTAGACCACGATCTGCACGACGCCCAGGAAGTACGCGCCGTTCGCCAGGTAGAAGACGGCCAGTATGATCATGGTGCCCGCCAGCGACAGCGCGCTGTGCACGGCCTTCCTCATCGTCACGGTGCCGAGCGCGCCGAGCACCGCCACGATGCCGAGCAACCAGAACTGGACGGCCTCGCCGGTGGATGTCGTCATCGGGTCGCCCCCCTCGGATGAGCGGTGGACTCAGGTCCCGCGTCGCGCGCCTCGTCGGCCGCCACCTCGTCGGCCCGCTTCTCGCCCTTGGAGGCGGCGACCTGCCGGACCGTGCCGGGCGCGGCCTCGGTGACCTGGCCACGGTAGTAGTCCTCTTCGGTCATGCCGGGGAAGATCGCGTGCGGGGAGTCGACCATCCCCTCCTCCAGACCCGCGAGCAGCTCCTCCTTGGTGTAGATGAGCGACTCCCGGGTGCGGTCGGCGAGTTCGTACTCGTTGGTCATGGTCAGCGCCCGGGTCGGGCAGGCCTCGACGCACAGGCCGCACAGGATGCAGCGGGCGTAGTTGATCTGGTAGACGCGGCCGTAGCGCTCACCGGGCGAGTAGCGCTCCTCGTCGGTGTTGTCCGCGCCCTCGACGTAGATCGCGTCGGCCGGACAGGCCCACGCGCACAGCTCGCAGCCGATGCACTTCTCCAGCCCGTCCGGATGCCGGTTGAGCTGGTGGCGGCCGTGGAAGCGGGGCGCGACCGGCTTCTTGTACTCGGGGTACTGCTCGGTCAGCCGCTTCTTGAACATGGCCTTGAAGGTCACGCCGAACCCGGCCACCGGATTGAGCCAGCGGGTACGGGACTCGTCGTCCTGGGGTTCGCGGTCAGGCATTGCCGCCCTCCTGCTCCTTGTCCGGCGTATCGGCGGTGTCCGTGGCGTTGACCAACTGCCGCTGCCCGCGCGGCCTTCGGCGCGGTACCGGCGGCAGGCTCTGCCCGGGCCGCGGCGGTACGGGGAAGCCGCCCGCCATCGGGTCGAACCGGTCCCCGGGGGCGCCCGGCTCGACGGCGGCCTTGTGGCCGCGGTCCCGCAGCACGTCGACCACCAGCGAGAGCAGCAGCAGCGCCAGGATCCCGCCGCCCACGTACAGCACGATCCGCTGGAAGTCGTAGTTCTCGTTGCGCAGCGCGCGCACCGTGGCGACCAGCAGCAGCCAGACCATGGAGACCGGGATCAGCACCTTCCAGCCCAGCTTCATGAACTGGTCGTAGCGCATCCGCGGCAGCGTGCCGCGCAGCCAGATGAAGAAGAACAGCAGCAGCTGGATCTTGATGGTGATCCACAGCAGCGGCCACCAGCCGTGGTTGGCGCCCGACCAGAACGCGCTGATCGGCCAGGGGGCCCGCCAGCCGCCGAGGAACAAGGTGGTCGCGATGGCCGAGACGGTGACCATGTTGACGTACTCGGCCAGCATGAACAGCGCGAACTTGATGGAGGAGTACTCGGTGTTGAACCCGCCGACCAGTTC
Organism: Streptomyces sp. PLK1-5; assembly: GCA_037034305.1. GTDB lineage: Bacteria > Actinomycetota > Actinomycetes > Streptomycetales > Streptomycetaceae > Streptantibioticus_A. The sequence continues at coordinate 80,545 of JBAGJY010000023.1, read as the reverse complement.
GCCCTCCGCCTCGGGCAGGTCGAACGGCGCCCGGTTGGTCTCGCCGACCATCGCCACGATGTAGACGACGAACGAGACCGGCAGCAGCAGCACGTACCACTTGTCGTGCTGGCTGGCGACGATCTGCGAGGTCGACATCGAGTGCGAGTAGAGGAACACCGCGGCGAACGAGATGCCCATGGCGATCTCGTAGGAGATCATCTGCGCCGTCGAACGCAGCCCGCCCAGCAGCGGATACGTCGACCCCGACGACCAGCCCGCCAGCACCACGCCGTAGATGCCCACGGAGGCCACGGCGAGTACGTACAGCACGGCCACCGGCAGGTCGGTGAGCTGCATCGGGGTACGGGTGCCGAAGATCGACACCTCGTTGCCCGCCGGCCCGAACGGGATGACCGCGAAGGCCATGAAGGCCGGGATGGTCGCGACGATCGGCGCCAGGACGTACACCAGCTTGTCGGCGCCCTTGACGACGACGTCCTCCTTGAGCATCAGCTTCACACCGTCGGCCAGGGACTGCAGCATCCCCCAGGGGCCGTGCCGGTTGGGGCCGATGCGCAGCTGCATCCAGGCGACGACCTTGCGCTCCCAGACGATGGAGAACAGCACCGTCAGCATCGCGAAGGCGAAGCAGAAGACCGCCTTGATGATGATCAGCCACCAGGGGTCGCGGCCGAAGACACCCAGGTTCTGCGCCGCGAGACTCTGCGCGGCGGACAGTCCCGATACCGCTGGAGCGATCACTTGGCCACCTCCCGCACGGCCGGGCCGACCGTCACCAACCGGCCCGGGGACACTCCGAGTTCGTCGTGGACGCCGCGGCCCGTGGAGTTGAGCGGCAGCCACACCACCCGGTCCGGCATAGCGGTGATCCGCAACGGCAGCGTCACGCTCCCGGCCGGGCCGGTCACCGTCAGCTCGGCGCCGTCCTTCACTCCGAACTCCTCGGCGCTGGCCGCCGACAGCCGGGCGACCGCCGCGTGCCGGGTACCGGCCAGCGCGTCGTCGCCCTCCTGCAACCGCCCCAGGTCCAGCAGCAGCCGGTGCCCGGCCAGCACCGCCTCGCCCGCCCCCGGCCTGGGCAGCGGACGCGACGACTCCAGCGGGTCGGCGGGACGCGCGCCGTTCCAGGGGGCCAGCTCGGCCAGTTCGCGCCGGGCGGCCCGCACATCGGGCAGCCCGAGGTGCCAACCGGCCCGCTCGGCACCGGACATGGCGTCGGCGATCATGTGCAGCACCCGCACATCGGAGAGCCGGTGCCGACTGGTCGCCTGATCGGGCTTGATCGCCGCCTCGAACGGGCGGGCCCGGCCCTCCCAGTCGAGGAAGGTCCCGGCCTTCTCCTCCACCGCCGCGACGGGGAAGACCACGTCGGCGCGCCGGGTCACCTCGCTCGGCCGCTGTTCCAGACTGACCAGGAACCCGACCTGGTCCAGCGCCTCCCTGGCCCGGGCCGGATCCGGCAGGTCCGCCACCTCGACCCCGGCGACCAGCAGCGCGGACAGCTCACCGCCCGCCGCCGCGGCCACGATCTGGTCCGCGTCCCGGCCGAAGCGGTGCGGCAGTTCGTCCACCCCCCACAGCGCGGCCACCTCCTCGCGGGCCCGCGGATCGGTCAGCGGTCGCCCGCCGGGCAGCAGGCCGGGCAGCGCACCGGCCTCCAGCGCGCCGCGCTCACCGGCCCGCCGCGGGATCCAGGCCAGCCGGGCACCGGTCGCGGTGGCCAGCCGGGCGGCCGAGGTCAGCGCGCCCGGCACCCCGGCCAGCCGCTCGCCGACCAGGATCACCGCGCCGTCCTGCCGTAGCGCCTCGGACGCCGCCGCGCCGTCCTGGTCCAGGCCGACCCCACTGGCCAGCGCGTCCAGCCACTCCGGCTCGGTTCCGGGGGCGGCCGGCAGGAGCGTTCCGCCCGTCTTCGTCAGGCCCCGGGTGGCGAAGGGGGCGATCTGGAAGGTGCGCTGGCCGCGCCTGCGGTGCGCCTTGCGCAGCCGCAGGAAGACACCGGGCGCCTCCTCCTCGGCCTCAAGTCCGGCCAGCAGTACGGCCGGAGCCTGCTCCAGCGAGGCGTAGCTGACCCCGCCGCCGTCCAGGTCCCGGCCGCGTCCGGCCACCCGGGCTGCCAGGAAGTCGGCCTCCTCGGCGCTGTGCACCCGGGCCCGGAAGTCCACGTCGTTGGTGTCCAGCACGACCCGGGCGAACTTCGCGTACCCGTAGGCGTCCTCGACGGTCAGCCGGCCGCCGGTCAGCACACCGGTTCGGCCGCGCGCCGCGAGCAGTCCGCGGGCGGCGGTCTGCAGCGCCTCGGGCCAGCTCGCCGGGCGCAGCTCGCCGTCCTCCCTGACCAGCGGATGGGTCAGCCGGTCCGGGCGCTGGGCGTAGCGGAACGCGAAGCGGCCCTTGTCGCACAGCCACTCCTCGTTGACCTCCGGGTCGTTGGCGGCCAGCCGCCGCATGGTCCTGCCGCGCCGGTGGTCGGTACGGGTGGCGCAGCCGCCCGCGCAGTGCTCGCACACGCCCGGCGAGGAGACCAGGTCGAACGGCCGGGACCGGAAGCGGTACGCGACCGAGGTCAGCGCGCCCACCGGGCAGATCTGGATGGTGTTGCCGGAGAAGTAGGACTCGAACGGCTCGCCCTCGCCGATACCCACCTGCTCCAGCGCGCCGCGCTCCAGCAGCTCGATCATCGGGTCCCCGGCGATCTGCTCGGAGAACCGGGTGCACCGCGCGCACAGCACACAGCGCTCCCGGTCCAGCAGGATCTGCGGGGAGATCGGGATCGGCTTGGCGTAGGTGCGCTTCTTGCCCTCGAAGCGGGTGTCGGCCTGCCCGGTGGACATCGCCTGGTTCTGCAGCGGGCACTCGCCGCCCTTGTCGCAGACCGGGCAGTCCAACGGGTGGTTGATCAGCAGCAGTTCCATCACACCGCGCTGCGCCTTCTCGGCGACCGGCGAGGTGAGCTGGGTCCTGACCACCATGCCGTCGGTGCAGGTGATGGTGCAGGACGCCATCGGCTTGCGCTGGCCCTCCACCTCCACGATGCACTGGCGGCAGGCACCGACCGGGTCGAGCAGCGGATGGTCGCAGAACCGGGGGATCTCGATGCCGACCATCTCGGCGGCGCGGATCACCAGGGTGCCCTTGGGCACCGAGAACTCGATGCCGTCGATGGTGACGGCCACGAGATCCTCCGGCGGCACCGCGGCCTGGTTTCCGCCTCCGGAGGGGGCGCCGGTTGTGAGTGTCACGCGTTCACCTCCAGATGCGGCTGGTCGGCCCACACGGTTGAGCGGGCGGGGTCGAAGGGGCAGCCCCGCTCGGTGATGTGGCGCTCGTACTCGTCGCGGAAGTACTTCAGCGAGGAGAAGATGGGGCTGGCCGCGCCGTCGCCGAGGGCGCAGAACGACTTGCCGTTGACGTTGTCGGCGATGTCCAGCAGCTTGTCCAGGTCCGAAAGGCGCCCGCCGCCCCTTTCGATGTCCCGCAGCAGCTGAACCATCCAGTACGTCCCCTCGCGGCACGGTGTGCACTTGCCGCAGGACTCATGGGCGTAGAACTCGGTCCACCGGGTGACCGCCCGCACCACGCAGGTGGTCTCGTCGAAGCACTGCAGCGCCTTGGTGCCGAGCATCGATCCGGCGGCGCCCACGCCCTCGTAGTCCAGTGGCACGTCGAGGTGTTCGTCGGTGAGCAGCGGGGTGGAGGAGCCGCCGGGGGTCCAGAACTTCAGCCGGTGGCCGGGCCGCATCCCGCCGCTGATGTCGAGGAGTTGGCGCAGCGTGACGCCCAGCGGGCCCTCGTACTGGCCGGGGTTGGCGACATGGCCGGAGAGCGAGTACAGCGTGAAGCCGGGGGACTTCTCGCTGCCCATCGACCGGAACCATTCCTTTCCCCTGGTGAGGATGGCGGGAACCGAAGCGATGGATTCGACGTTGTTCACCACGGTGGGGCACGCGTACAGACCGGCGACCGCGGGGAAGGGGGGACGCAGCCGGGGCTGGCCGCGGCGCCCTTCGAGGGAGTCCAGCAGCGCCGTCTCCTCACCGCAGATGTAGGCGCCCGCGCCCGCGTGCACGGTCAGTTCCAGGTCGAAGCCGGAGCCCTGGATGTCGCTGCCGAGGTACCCGGCCGAGTACGCCTCGGCGACCGCGTGGTGCAGCCGCCGCAGTACGGGGACCGCCTCGCCGCGCAGGTAGACGAAGGCGTGGTGGGAGCGGATGGCGTGGCAGGCGATCACGATGCCCTCGATGAGGGCGTGCGGACTGGCGAACAGCAGCGGGATGTCCTTGCAGGTGCCCGGTTCCGACTCGTCGGCGTTGACCACGAGGTAGTGCGGTTTGCCGTCGCCCTGCGGGATGAACTGCCACTTCATTCCGGTGGGGAAGCCCGCGCCGCCCCGGCCGCGCAGGCCGGAGTCCTTCACGAGCGCGATCACGTCGTCGGGTGCCATGGCGAGCGCCTTGCGCAGGCCCTGGTAGCCGTCATGGCGGTGGTAGGTCTCCAGGGTCCAGGACTCGGGCTCGTCCCAGAACGCGGACAGGACCGGGGAGAGCACCTTGTCCGGACTGGTCTCGTTGACGGCGGCTGCCACGGTCATTCCTCACCCTCCCCGCCTTCGCACGGCGAGATCCCGCCTTCGCGTGGCGAGACGATCCGCCCCGGGGCCGTCTCGCCCTTGGCCAGCCGCAGCCCGACCAGGGTGGCGGGACCGGCGCCGCCGGTGGCCTCCACCGCGCCCGCCCGGGTGTCGGGGAAACCGGCGAGCATCCGCGCGGTCTCCCGGAAGGTGCACAGCGGTGCGCCCCGGGTCGGCTGGACCGGCCGTCCGGCGCGCAGGTCGTCCACCAGGCGCCTGGCCGAGTCGGGGGTCTGGTTGTCGAAGAACTCCCAGTTGACCATCACCACCGGGGCGTAGTCGCAGGCCGCGTTGCACTCGATGTGCTGCAGGGTGACCTTGCCGTCCTCGGTGGTCTCGTCGTTGCCGATGCCGAGGTGCCGCTGGAGCTCCTCGAAGATGGCGTCGCCGCCCATCACCGCGCACAGCGTGTTGGTGCACACCCCGACCTGGTACTCACCCGACGGCCCGCGCCGGTACATGGAGTAGAAGGTGGACACCGCGGTCACCTCGGCGGTGGTCAGTTCCAGCAGCCGCGCGCAGAAGCGGACGCCGGTGCGGCTGACGTACCCCTCCTCGGCCTGTACCAGGTGCAGCAGCGGCAGCAGCGCGGAGCGGGCGTCCGGGTAGCGGGCGATCACCTCCCGCGCGTCCGCCTCCAGCCGGGCGCGCACCTCGGCCGGATAGTCGGGTGGCGGCATCTCGGGGATGCCGAGCGATACCGGGGGTTCGGTTGTCACCGGTCGACGCCTCCCATGACGGGGTCGATGGACGCCACCGCGACGATGACATCGGCGACCATGCCGCCCTCGCACATCGCCGCCATGGTTTGCAGGTTGGTGAAGGACGGGTCGCGGAAGTGCACCCGGTGCGGCCGGGTGCCGCCGTCGCTGACGACGTGCACGCCCAGCTCGCCCTTGGCCGACTCCACGGCCGAGTAGGCCTGGCCGGGTGGCACCCGGAAGCCCTCGGTGACCAGCTTGAAGTGGTGGATCAGGGCCTCCATCGAGGTGCCCATGATCTTCTTGATGTGGTCCAGCGAGTTGCCCAGCCCGTCCGGGCCGAGGGCGAGTTGCGCGGGCCAGGCGATCTTCTTGTCGGCGACCATCACCGGTCCCGGCTCCAGCCGGTCCAGGCACTGCTCGACGATCCGCAGCGACTGCCGCATCTCCTCCAGCCGGACCAGGAACCGCCCGTAGGAGTCGCAGCTGTCGGCGGTCGGCACGTCGAACTCGTAGTCCTCGTAGCCGCAGTACGGCTGCGCCTTGCGCAGGTCGTGCGGGAGTCCGGCGGCGCGCAGGATCGGGCCGGTGGCGCCCAGTGCCATGCACCCGGCCAGGTCGAGGTAGCCGACGTCCTGCATCCGGCCCTTGAACACCGGGTTGCCGGTGGCGAGTTTGTCGTACTCGGGGAGGTTCTTGCGGAACTTCTTGACCAGTTCGCGGACGTGGTCGACGGCGCCGGGCGGCAGGTCCTGGGCCAGGCCGCCGGGGCGGATGTAGGCGTGGTTCATCCGCAGGCCGGTGATCAACTCGAAGGCGTCCAGGATGAGTTCGCGGTCCCGGAAGCCGTAGATCATGATGGTGGTGGCGCCCAGCTCCATGCCGCCGGTGGCGATGGCGACCAGGTGCGAGGAGATCCGGTTGAGCTCCATCATCAGCACGCGGATGACGGTTGCCCGTTCCGGGATCTGGTCGGTGATGCCCAGCAGCTTCTCCACCGCGAGCGCGTAGGCGGCCTCGTTGAACAGCGGCGTGAGGTAGTCCATGCGGGTCACGAACGTCGACCCCTGGGTCCACGTCCGGTACTCCATGTTCTTCTCGATGCCGGTGTGCAGATAGCCGATGCCGCAGCGGGCCTCGGTGACCGTCTCGCCCTCGATCTCCAGGATCAGCCGGAGCACACCGTGGGTGGACGGGTGCTGGGGGCCCATGTTGACGACGATGTGCTCGTCGTCCGCCCTGCCCACGGTTTCGGTGAGTTCGTCCCAGTCACCGCCGGTGACGGTGAACACCCGGCCCTCGGTGGTGACGCGTTCCTCGGCCTGCTGGGGTGCGTGCGGTTGCTCATACGAAGCGGTCACGAGTACGACCTCCGCTGGTCGGGAGCCGGGATCTGGGCGCCCTTGTACTCGACGGGGATGCCGCCGAGCGGGTAGTCCTTGCGCTGCGGATGGCCCTGCCAGTCGTCGGGCATCATGATCCGGGTGAGCGCCGGATGGCCGTCGAAGACGATGCCGAAGAAGTCGTAGGTCTCGCGCTCGTGCCAGTCGTTGGTGGGATAGACGGAGACGATCGACGGCACGTGCGGATCGGCGTCGGGGGCGCTGACCTCAAGCCTGATCAACCAGTTGTGAGTGATCGACCGCAGGTGGTAGACGGCGTGCAGTTCGCGGCCCTTGTCGCCGGGGAAGTGCACTCCGCTCACCCCGGTGCACAGTTCGAAGCGCAGCGCCGGGTCGTCGCGCAGTGTCCGGGCCACCCGCGGCAGGTGTTCGCGGGCGATGTGGAAGGTGATCTCGCCGCGGTCCACGACCGTCTTCTCGATCGCGTTCTCCGGGACCAGGCCCTGTTCCTCCAGGGCGCCTTCCAGCTCGTCGGCGACCTCGTCGAACCATCCGCCGTAGGGCCGGGCCGACGCGCCGGGCATCCGCACCGGCCGTACCAGCCCACCGTAACCGGACGTATCCCCACCGTTGTTGGCCCCGAACATGCCGCGCTGTACGCGGACCGCCTCGCCCTGGTCGCCGCGCTGACCGGGCAGGTTGGTGGCGTTGACGTCCTTGTCGGGGTTCACGCCGTTGGCACCCTGGGAATTCGGTTCGCTCACCGCAGCAGTCCCTTCATTTCGATCGTCGGGACCGCCTTGAGCGCTGCTTCCTCCGCCAGGCGCTCGTCCTCCTGGCGGTTCACGCCGAGCTTCTCGTTCTGGATCTTGCGGTGCAGCTTGAGGATCGCGTCGAGCAGCATCTCGGGCCGCGGTGGGCAGCCGGGCAGATAGATGTCGACGGGCACGACGTGGTCGACGCCCTGGACGATGGCGTAGTTGTTGAACATCCCGCCACTGGAGGCGCACACGCCCATGGAGATGACCCACTTGGGGTTCGGCATCTGGTCGTAGACCTGGCGCAGCACCGGGGCCATCTTCTGGCTGACCCGCCCGGCGACGATCATCAGGTCCGCCTGCCGGGGCGAGCCGCGGAAGACCTCCATACCGAACCGGGCCATGTCATAGCGGCCGGCGCCGGTGGTCATCATCTCGATGGCGCAGCAGGCAAGACCGAACGTCGCCGGAAAGACCGACGCCTTGCGCACCCAGCCCGCGGCTTGCTCGACGGTCGTGAGCAGAAAGCCGCTCGGCAGCTTCTCCTCGATACCCATAGCGTTTGCCCCTGTCCTAAATGCCCGGGTTCATCCATTGTGACTCGGTCGCTCAGTCCCACTCCAGGCCCCCGCGCCGCCACACGTAGGCGTAGGCGACGAAGACGGTGAGGACGAACAGCAGCATTTCGACGAGTCCGAACAGCCCGAGGGCGTCGAAGGTGACCGCCCAGGGGTAGAGGAAGACGATCTCGATGTCGAAGACGATGAAGAGCATCGCCGTCAGGTAGTACTTGATCGGGAAGCGCCCGCCTCCGGCCGGTTGCGGCGTCGGCTCGACACCGCACTCATAGGCGTCCAGCTTCGCCCGGTTGTACCTCTTCGGCCCGGTACGTCGGGCCATGTCCACGGAGAAGATCGCGAACCCCGCCGCCAGGGCTCCGAGCACGAGGATGGGGACGTAGGTGTTCACCGCCCTCGCTCCTTCCAGTCGACGTTGACTGACAGATCGTTCCTATGTGAGGCAGTTCACAAGCCCGAACCGCCTGCATCCTATGCCCGCCGGTCTGTGATCTGCGACACGGCGTACGCCAACGTCTTTGTGATCTCTACCACCTGACAACGGATCACACGCCCGGGGGGCGGTCGATCTTCATACGGGAAGCGTCCGGATGATCACCAACGGTGACGCGAGACGAGGTAACCGCAGGTCACGTGGGTCTGTCGCTTTATCAAGCCACCGCTGTCAACGCAAAGTTGGAGCCAAGCCCCACACGTGGTATAGCGCCACAAGGCCGTTGAGCGGGGCGCGCTGCCGGGTGAACCGGGACACGCCGGGCTGACCATGTCGTACTTCGGGTTCGCGCGATTGTGAACGCGAGCGGGCTGAAACGGAGTCGAACGCTCCAGAAAGCCCAACGCAAGATCGAAAGTCCGGCATTGCGACCGGGAGCCGCGAAACTGTGGCGTACCTTACGTTTTTTGTACGCGCCCAAGAATTCCTGATAGCCATATTGGCCATGTCCCCAACGCAGACCCGCGCCCCGCAGTCCGATCCCCACATACGCAGCCGTCGGCATGCCCGACATACGCCGCCAAACTGGGTCAAACGGGCTGGAGTTGCCGGTGGTGTGATCGGAGCCGTCGCCCTCACCGGCGCCGCTTCCCCCGCGCAGGCCAGCGCTCCTGGCGACCAGACACCCAACGAGGTCACCCAGACCCTCGACCTCTCCCAGCTGCGTGCCGCCGACGCCACCGCTCAGGCCGTCATCACGTACCAGCTCCAGGCCGCCCAGGACCAGGCCGTCTCCGCCGCCTCCCAGGCCGCCAAGCAGCACAAGGCCGCCGCCGAGAAGGCCGCCGAGGCCAAGGCCGCCGCCGAGCACGCTGCCGCCCAGCAGGCCGCCTCCCGTGACGCGCAGCGTGCGTCGCTCTCCATCGACTCGGGCAGTTCGTCCGGTTCCTCCTCGTCTTCGGTGGCCTCCACCAGCGGCAGCATCTCCAGCGTCCTGAGCTTCCTTCAGTCGCAGCTCGGCAAGGCGTACGTGATGGGTGCCACCGGCCCCAGCGCCTACGACTGCTCCGGCCTGGTCCAGGCCGCCTTCCGCACCATCGGCGTCGACCTGCCGCGCGTCTCCGAGGACCAGTCGACCTCGGGCACCCAGGTCTCGCTCAGCAACCTGCAGCCCGGCGACATCCTCTACTGGGGCAGCGCGGGCAGCGCCTACCACGTCGCCGTCTACGTCGGGGGCGGCAACTTCATCGGCGCCCAGAACCCGAGCACCGGTGTCGTCGAGCGCCCGCTGTCCTACTCGGAGCCCACCGGCGCCGTCCGCGTCGCCTGATCCGTCCACCGGGCCAGCCGGAGCAGCACACGGCAAGGGCCGCTGTCCCCTCCTGGGGTCAGCGGCCCTCGGCCGTAAGCGTCCTCGGCTAGCCCGCGGTGACCGCGCCGATGGTCAGGGAGTGCACGGTCGGGCCCGCGCAGTGCTCGTGCTGCCAGGGAACGAACAGGGCCGCCTTCTGGTTCGGGGGGTAGACCCGCAGGCCCTGGGCGGCGGACAGCTGGCACTGGCCGGGGTCGTAGCCGCCGACGCCGTTGCTGTCGTGCAGCACGGCGCTCGCCCTGCCGCCGTGCGCGCGCAGGGTGACCGTGGTGCCGTGGTCGCCGGTGCGCACGGCGGCGTTGCCGGACTGGACGCCGCCCTGCTTCACGTAGGAGACGCCCGGGAATCCGGAGAGCGTGCAGGTGGTGCCGGAGACGTTGGTGAACACCAGCTTGGAGTAGTACTGTCCGGCGCCGACGTCCGGGTTCTCCTGGTCCGCCTTCAGCTGGCCCGTGGTGCAGGCACGTACACCGCCGGAGCCCTGCGCGGACGCCTGGGTGCCCTGTGCCGGGGAGGTGTTGGAGGAGGAACCCGAACCGGCGCCTGTTGCGTTCGACCCGGTGCTGGAGCTGCTGGCCGAACCACTTCCGGCGCCGATGGAGGCGTTGGCCGAACCGTTCCCCGACGAGCACGCCGTGAGCGCGAGCGCGCCGACGGCGGCGAGGGCGGCGGCCTGGGTCGCGACGGCGGGTATCCGCCGACGGGCGGTCGTGGAACGCATCATGTCTCCTTCGGACGAGTGGCGGCCCGTGTCCCTGAACGGCACCTACCCAATGCCGCTGCCAAGACGCTCTCACCCGAAAAGGGATAAGTCAGTAGCTGTTACGCGCCCGTAGCGGAAGCCGATCAGCTTCGGGACACCGCACCCGATCCCCCGGGCGGGTGATCTCAGTCCGCCGTAGGTCAGCACGGACTCCTGCCGGGCGGCGGTGGCCCGGCGCAGCAGCACCGCGATCCTGGCCAGCAGTTCCTCGTTCACGAACGGCTTGGTCAGGTAGTCGTCCGCCCCGGCCTCCAGACCGGTGACGCAGTCGCCGACGGTGCCCCGGGCGGTGAGCATCAGCACCGGCACCTCATCGCCCCGCGCCCGCAGCCGACGGCAGACGGTCAGGCCGTCGGTGCCCGGCAGCAGCACGTCCAGCACCACGAGGTCCGGGCGGTGCGTCTCCAGCGCCCGCAGCGCCTGCTCGCCGTCCGTGGCCAGCAGCACCTCGTAGCCGCGCCGCCGCAGGATCAGTTCCAGGGCGTGGCGGATCGCCGGTTCGTCGTCAACCACGAGGACACAGGGCACTCGGGGGCCTCCTTCGGTCGTTGGGGGCCGCCCGGCGCGGCGCGTGGTCCCTCCAGGGGTGGGTGAAGCGGTCACGCCCCGGCCTGCCGCCGCGCGAGGTGCAGATCCGCGTAGAGGCTCCGGCGGTCCAGCAACTCCGCGTGTCGCCGTGCTCCACCCCCGTCCGCCGTCGAGCACCAGGACCCGGGCGTCGCGCAGCATCGCGCGGGCGATGGCGATGCGCTGCAACTGGCCGCCGGACAGTGGTGCGGTGTGCGGGTCGATCAGGGTGTCGTAGCCGTCCGGCAGTGCGGTGACGAAGTCATGGGCGTCGGCGTCGCGGGCCGCCTCGACGATCTCCGCCGGGCTGGCACCCGGCCGTCCGCAGCCGATGTTCCCGGCGATGGTGTCGTGCAGGATCAGCGTCCGCTGCGGCAGCAGGGCGACGTGGCGGCGCAGGAAGCCCAGCGGCAGCGCGTCCAGCGGTACGCCGTCCAGGCACACGGTGCCGGAGTCCGGGTCGTAGAAGCGCAACAGCAGCTTGGCGAAGGTGGACTTGCCCGCCCCGCTGGGTCCGGTGACCAGCACCAGCTCACCGGGCCGGGCCTCGAAGCCGATGCCCTCCAGCGCGTCGCACGCGGCGCCCGGGTAGCGGAAGCCGACGCCGGTGAGCGTGACGGTGCCGTGCACCTGCCGGGGTGACGGGGTGCGGCGGATCGCCGACGGCGGGTTCGGCGTCCAGGACCTCCAGCAGCCGCTCCGCGCCCGCGGTGGCCGCCTGCAGGGTCAGGCCCAGGTTGCCCAGCGACTGGATGGGCGGATCTCCGGGCGCCCTCAGGCGCGCGGGGCCACCTTGCTCAGGCCGTTGATGATGCGGTCCATCGCGTCGCCGCCGGTCGGGTCGGTGAGGTTGGCCAGCAGCTTCAGCGTGAACTTCATCAGCAGCGGATGGGTCAGCCCGCGCTCGGTGGCCAGCTTCATGATCTTCGGGTTGCCGATGAGCTTCACGAACGCACGGCCCAGCGTGTAGTAGCCGCCGTAGGTGTCCTTGAGCACCTTCGGGTAGTGCCGAAGCGCCAGCTCACGCTGGGCGGTTGTGGCCCGCGCGGCGGCCTGCACGATGACGTCCGCGGCGATCTGGCCGGACTCCATCGCGTACGCGATGCCCTCACCGTTGAACGGGTTGACCAGCCCACCCGCGTCACCGACCAGCAGCAGGCCTCGGGTGTAGTGCGGCTGGCGGTTGAACGCCATGGGCAGCGCCGCGCCGCGGATCGGACCGGTCATGTTCTCCGGGGTGTACCCCCAGTCCTCCGGCATCGAGGCGCACCACGCCTTGAGCACCTCGCGCCAGTCCAACTCCTTGAACGCCGCCGAGGTGTTGAGCACCCCGAGCCCGACGTTGCTCGTGCCGTCGCCCATGCCGAAGATCCAGCCGTAGCCGGGCAGCAGCCGGTCCTGCGGGCCACGCCGGTCCCACAGCTCCAACCACGACTCCAGGTAGTCGTCATCGTGCCGCGGACTGGTGAAGTACGTGCGCACCGCGACGCCCATCGGGCGGTCCTCACGGCGGTGCAGCCCCATGGCGAGGGACAGCCGGGTGGAGTTGCCGTCGGCGGCGACCACCAGCGGCGCGTGGAAGGTGACCGGCGCCTTCTCCTCGCCCAACCTGGCCTCGACGCCGGTGATCCGGCCGGTACGGTCGTCGATCAGCGGCGCGCCCACGTTGCAGCGCTCGTACAGCCGGGCGCCCGCCTTCTGCGCCTGCCGGGCCAGCTGCTCGTCGAAGTCGTCGCGCTTGCGCACCAGACCGTAGTCGGGGTACGAGGCCAGCTCCGGCCAGTCGAGCTGCATGCGCACGCCGCCGCCGATGATCCGCAGCCCCTTGTTGCGCAGCCAGCCCGCTTCCTCGGAGATGTCGACGCCCATGCCGACCAGTTGCTTGACCGCCCGGGGCGTCAGTCCGTCGCCGCACACCTTCTCGCGCGGGAAGGCGGTCTTCTCCAACAGCAGTACGTCGAGCCCGGACTTGGCGAGGTGGTAAGCGGTCGCCGAACCGGCAGGACCGGCACCGACCACGATCACATCGGCGGTGCGCTCGGACGTGGCGGTGGTCTCGCTCACGGCGGATCTCCCGATGGCTCGGTTGCTGGGTGCCGGGCACGCCGGGCACTGGACAGGTGCGGCAAGTCTATTCGGGGGCGGTCGGCGGCCCCGGTCCGGGCTCGGCGGCCAGCGGGGGTTACGGCTTGAAACCGCGGTGCAGGGCCACCACGCCGCCGGTCAGGTTGCGCCAGGCGACCCTCGACCAACCCGCTTCCCGCAGCCGGGCGGCCAGGCCCGGCTGGTCCGGCCAGGCACGGATGGACTCGGCGAGGTAGACGTACGCCTCCGGGTTGCTGCTGACCGCGGTGGCGACCGGCGGCAGGGCACGCATCAGGTACTCGGTGTAGACGGTGCGGAACGGCCCCCACGTCGGCTGGCTGAACTCGCAGATCACCACCCGGCCGCCGGGCCGGGTCACCCGCAGCATCTCGGTCAGCGCCGTGCCGTGGTCCTGTACGTTGCGCAGCCCGAAGGAGATGGTGACCGCGTCGAAGGTGTCGTCCGCGAACGGCAGCCTCGTCGCGTCGCCCGCCGTCAGCGGCAGATCGGGATGGCGCCGCTTGCCCACCCGCAGCATGCCCAGCGAGAAGTCGCACGGCACGACCCGCGCGCCCGCTTCGCGGAACGGCAGCGAGGAGGTGCCGGTTCCGGCGGCCAGGTCCAGCACCCGCTCGCCGGGGCGGGCGTCCACGGCACGGGCCACCGCCTTGCGCCACAGCCGGGCCTGCCCCAGTGACAGCACGTCGTTGGTCAGGTCGTACTTGGCCGCCACGTCGTCGAACATCGACGCGACCTGCGACGGCTGCTTGTCCAGGGAGGCTCGGGTCACGCTGCCCATTGTCCACGGCGACGGCGGGCCCGCCCCACCCGCCCACCCGATAGACGCCGCCCGCGCCGCGCGGGACGGGTGAGGTCAGCGGAACTCGCGCAGCCGCAGCCGTACGCCCACGGCGGCCAGCACCAGCGCCACGGCCGTCCCGGCGATCACCAGTGCCAGCGAGGAGTCCAGCTCCGACCGTCCACTGGTCACCGCGGCGGAGAACGCTTTGTCGTTGAGGGCGATGTCGTCCTTCATCGCGTCGTCCCACTCCTGGAAGGTGCGGTTCGAACCGCCCTCGGCCCAACTGGTGTTGAGGCGGATCGCCTGGCCGAGCCGTCCGGCGGCGACGTCGTCCCGGGTGGTGTGGTCGACGTGCTGGTAGTCCACCCACGCGGACAGCGCGCGCTCGGCGGCCGAACCCTCGCCGGGGAAGGTGATGTTGTGGAACTCGGTGCCCAGGTAGCCGCCGAACCGCACGTCGGCGTGGTCGGCGAGGTAGGTCCGCCGCGCGGCGGCGATGTCGAGGGAGTAGGTGGCCAGGCTGGAGCCGTCGATCCGGGCGATCTTCTGCGACTTCTCGAAGAAGGCGTCCGCGTACTGCCCGGCGCGCTCGGCGTCGAGCAGATAGCGGCTCTCGTCGGCGTTGGCGTCGTAGCCGACCGCGCGGGCGGCCGACAGCGCCACCACCGAGTCGAACGCGTCGTGCCGGGCGATGCCCAGTTGCCGCTGTTCGTCGCCGGACATGGTGACGGCCGTGCCCATGACCGCCACGCACAGCAGGGTCGCGGCGGCCAGCGCCGGGTTGACCACTCGGCGGAAGCGCCGGGTGATGAACGCTTGCAGCGCGACGAGCGCGCCGAGGGTGAGCGCTCCCAGGCCGAGCGCCGCCCACCACAGGTCGGACAGCAGTGCGCGCTCGTCGTCGTAAGTGGCCGTGAACGACGCGTTGTTGGCGTCGATCAGCTTGTTCGCCGCCGGAAGCAGTGTGTCCCGCATCAGGTCGCTGGCCTGGCGGTACGCGGTGAGGGCGGCCGGTGCCGGGTGCCCGGCGGGGGCTTCGGCCGCGTCGTTGAGCGAGGTGGCCCGGGAGGCGAGTTCCTCGTACTGGCCGAGCCCGTTCAGGACACCCACCAGCGCGTTCTGCGCCGCGGCGTCGTCACCGGCG
This sequence comes from Streptomyces sp. PLK1-5, assembly GCA_037034305.1. GTDB lineage: Bacteria > Actinomycetota > Actinomycetes > Streptomycetales > Streptomycetaceae > Streptantibioticus_A. Next base: position 65,366 of record JBAGJY010000023.1, on the reverse strand, counting down.
GAACGGGTGGCGCCCTGGAGTTCGGTGCTGACCGAGTCACGGTCCTGGACGTAGAGCTTCTGCGCCTGCGCGCGGCTTCCGGCCAGGTCGGAGGCGTTGCCGAAGACCAGGATGTTCGCGGTCTCGGCGTCCATGTCGGTCAGCGCCAGGTACAGCCCGGAGGCGTGCCGGACCTGCGGGGCCAGCCGTTGCTGGATGCTGGTCCAACTGCCGTTGGTGTGGGACGGGATGCCGGCGCACAGTGCGCCCAGCGCGAGGATCAGGGCGAGTGCCGCCGTCAACGCGGCGCGCAGCGTCGCGGGGACGCTACGGGCTGCGCCCGGCTGGCGGGCGGGGGCGGCTGTGCGGCTGGCGGGCGCCGGGGCGTTCGCGCCCGTCCGCGCCTGCGGCTGCGGCTGTGCCTTCGTTGGCGCCTGTGTTCGCGCCTTCGTCGGCGTCTGCGCCTTCGTCGGCGTTCGCGCCCGCGCCTGGGCCGCCGCCTCGGTGGCGCGCTTACCAGCAGTCGTGATGGGCTTCGCCACCGCGCCGCACCTCCCCCGTTACGGGATCACCCTGACGGGTGGGCTACGGGTGGAGGCTGCGCCTTGACGCGTCCCTGATGTCGAACACGCTTGCATTTACGCCGTGTTGACGGTACGGGGTTTTGTGCGGGGCTTTGTGCCCACCCGCCCGCCCGTTACCGTCGGCCGATCCGGCGCCGTCGAGCTCCGTTGTTTCGGGGTCGGGGGCGTGCCGGGGTGACTCCTCGCTCCGCGTCGGTTCGCACAGTTGCGGTGCGTTGCGGGGTCGCTGCGGGGACACCCCGGCCCGCCCCCTTACGCGCGTTGCCGCGCCGCGGGTTTGTGGGTGGAAGCCTCCCGCCCACCCACCCGATTGCCGTTCAGCCCTTGCGGTAACGGTGCGCTGCGAGTCCCTTCCCCACCCACCCGCCCCTGTTCGCAGGCCACCACGCAAGGGGGTGTGCCGGGGTGTCCCCGCAGCGACCCCACGAAACACCCGCACCCAACCACGCACGCGGAGCGAGGAGTCACCCCGGCACACCCCCGACCCACAGACCGCAGAGCGCCCCGGCAAGCAAACAGCCGACAGCAACGGGCGGGCGGGAGGGCACAAACCCCCAAACGCCAGCGCGAGCGAACCCGCACAAACCCAAACCGCCAGCGCGAGCGCTACGTTCGGCGGTGAACGACCCGCCCCCCAAGCACCGTCGCCACGCACACTCCCCCCTCGTCGAACACCGCGAGGTCCGCGCGGGCGGACGGGGCCAACCGCGTGGGCCGCCCGAGGGCGGCCAGCACCGTCAGGCCGCTGCGCCGCGCCGCGGCCCGCAGGTCCGGGTCGGCGACCCGGTCCGCCACCACCGCCGTGGCCCCCGACCGCAGCACCGCGTGGACCCGCTCGCGCGGCGTGGGCGCCCCGGGAAGCGCACCCCCGCACACCAGGGCGGGCCCGAGCGTGCCGGGCCAACTGCGCACCCGGGCCTGCGGATACCGCTCGCGCAGTTCCTCCAGCGGCCCGACCTCCGCCACCCGGTCGTCCCGTACCGCGACCGCGTCCCCCGGCACGGCCTCGCCGTCCGCCGTGCGCCGCAGTGCGGTACCGACGTGGATCGTCAGCATCCGCGGGCCTAGGAGGCGTCGATCAGCTTCAACTCGGGGTGCGCGGTGCCCCCTTCGAGCGCGGTGGACGAAAGGTGCGAGACCACATGGTCGTTGACCGGGTCGTTCGCCGGGTCGTCGTGCACGACCAGGTGCTCGTAGGTGGTCGCACGCTGCGCCGGGACCCGTCCCGCGGTGCGGATCAGGTGGATCAGCTCGGCGAGGTTGGAGCGGTGCTTGGCCCCGGCCGAGGAGACCACGTTCTCCTCCAGCATCACCGAGCCGAGGTCGTCCGCCCCGTAGTGCAGGGAGAGTTGGCCCGCCTCCTTGCCGGTGGTGAGCCAGGAGCCCTGGATGTGCGCGACGTTGTCGAGGAACAGCCGCGCGATCGCGATCGTCCGCAGGTACTCGAAGACCGTCGCCTGCGTCTGGCCCTTGAGGTGGTTGTTCTCCGGCTGGTAGGTGTACGGGATGAACGCCCGGAAGCCACCGGTGCGGTCCTGTACGTCACGGATCATGCGCAGGTGCTCGATGCGTTCGGCGTTGGTCTCGCCGGTGCCCATCAGCATGGTGGAGGTGGACTCCACGCCCAGGTTGTGCGCGGTCTCCATGATCTCCAGCCACCGCTCACCGGACTCCTTGAGCGGTGCGATGGCCTTGCGCGGCCGCTCCGGCAGGAGTTCGGCGCCCGCTCCCGCGAAGGAGTCGAGGCCCGCGGCGTGGATCCGGCGGATCGCCTCCTCGACGCTCACCCCGGAGATGCGCGCCATGTGCTCCACCTCGGAGGCGCCGAGGGAGTGGATCACCAGCTGCGGGAACTCCTTCTTGATCGCCGAGAAGTGCTTCTCGTAGTACTCCACGCCGAAGTCGGGGTGGTGCCCGCCCTGGAACATGATCTGCGTACCGCCCAGTTCGACGGTCTCCGCGCAGCGCCGCAGGATGTCGTCGAGGTCGCGGGTCCAGCCCTTGTCGCTCTTGGGCGGGGCGTAGAAGGCGCAGAACTTGCACGCGGTGACGCACACGTTCGTGTAGTTGATGTTCCGCTCGATGATGTACGTCGCGATGTGCGCGGTGTCGGCGTAGCGGCGGCGGCGGGCGGCGTCGGCGGCCTGGCCGAGCGCGTGCAGCGGAGCGTTCCGGTAGAGCTCCAGGGCCTCCTGCGGGGTGATCCGTCCCCCGGCGGCGGCGCGGTCCAGTACGGATTGCATGGTTCCTCCGGAGGCGATGCGGTGTGGCTTCGGTCAGGGTATCGTCCGGTGTTTCTCGCCCGGCCGCCCACCCGCCACCGCCCGTCCGCCGCTGTCGGGTCAGTCGCGCGCGGCCAGTGCGGCGCGTACCACCGCGGCGCCCGCGGCCAATACCACCAGCAGCAGTCCGGCCGCGGCGAAGCCCATGTCCCGACCCAGGCTCAGACCGGCTTTGGTGCCGGAGACCGGCAGGACGCCCTCGGCGGGGTCGTAGACCACCGGGACGGGCCGCGCGGTGGCGCTGCCCAGGGCCGCGCAGGTGCGGTTGTCGGTGACCAGTTCCCTGACCTGGCCGTCGGGCAGCTGGACGTAGCAGGTGGGCGAGGTCGCGGCGCCCTTGGTGTGCGACCAGGTCAGGCTGTACGCGGTGGCCGTGGTCTGCCGCCCCCAGATGTCGAGGTAGGCGCGCGGGCTGCCGTACACCACGCCCAGCAGCAGCACCGGAAGCCCGGCCCAGGCGAGGATCGCGGCGGCCCTGCGGCCGGGCGCGTCCGGCATGCGGCGCATCACCCACACCCCGTGCAACATCAGCATCGCCAGCACCGCCGCCAGCGTGGTCGCCCGGTTGCCCGACAGCGTCAGCAGCCAGCACAGCGCCCCGGCCGCCAGGTCGAACAGCAGCACAAGGGCCCAGCGCCGGACCACCCTGCGGGTCAGCGGCGCGCTGTCGGCGGACCGCGGCAGCCGGGCGGGCGGCCAGGTGGCGCGCACCATCCGCTCGGTGCCCTCGGTGGTGAACTCCGCGACGATGGCGCGCACCCGTTCGTCGCCGTCCTCGCCCCTGGCCATCTCGCGCAGCCGGGGCAGGCCGAAACCGGCGCGCCGCAGCGCCCGGATCGCCTTGACGTTCAGCGCCTCCAGCAGTTCGTCAGCGGAGGGACGCTTCTTCTCGCTCACCGGCCACGCACCCGCCTCGCCATGTCGGTTACCGCGTATGTTCCACCTACGCAGTCTGGCAACCCGTCAGCGGACGAGCGCGGGGACGGCTGGGCCGTGCGGGTTGCCCGCCGCCGGGCCGGAGGTCCGCTCGTGCCCGGCAAGGCCGCCGCCGCGGGCCGGTGGCCGTGCCACCGCCGCGGCCCACGGCACGCCCGGCGTCATGCCGTCCGGGCCCCGGTGTGGGACTCCGGCTGGTACAGCTCCACCGGCACGTCCGGCGGGAAGCCGGTGGTGTCGCCGACCCGGCGGGCGAACTCCGCGATGCCGGTCAGCTGGTCGCGGCCGAGCGAGAAGTCGAGCGTGGTGAAGTACCGCCGCAGCAGTTCCGCGTCGAACGCCTCCCAGCGCGCCGCCTGCTCGGCGGCCTTCTCCACCTCCTCCAGGGACAGGTCGCGGGAGGCCAGGAACGCCTTGTGCACCTCGAACACGGCGCGCGGGCGGGCGGCGAGGTAGTCGCGGCGGGCCGCCCAGACCGCGAAGACGAACGGCAGCCCGGTCCACTCCTTCCACATCAGCCCGAGGTCATGCACCTCCAGCCCGAGCCGCGGCGCGTCGTGCAGGGTGGCGCGCAGCGCGGCGTCCCCGATCAGCACCGCGGCCTGCGCCTCCTGCATCATCAGCCCGAGGTCGGGCGGGCAGGTGTAGTAGTCCGGGGTGACGCCGATCCGCTCCGCCAGCAGCAGCTGGGCCAGGCGCACGGAGGTGCGGGAGGTGGAGCCGAGCGCCACCTTGGCGCCGTCCAGCTGGTCGAGCGGTACCTGGCTGACGATCACGCAGGACATCACCGGGCCGTCGCAGCCCACCGCGATGTCCGGCAGCACGACCAGGTCGTCGGCGTGCCGCAGGAACTCCACCAGCGAGATCGGACCGATGTCGAGGTCGCCGCGGACCAGCATGTCGTTGAGCTCGTCCGGCGTGTCCTTGGTCAACTCCAGGTCGAGCAGCGTCCCCGTTCGGGCGAGCCCCCAGTAGAGGGGAAGGCAGTTCAGGAACTGAATGTGCCCCACCCTGGGACGGTTGGGGCGGCGGTGCTCGGGGTCGGTGGCGGATGCGGCCGGTGCAGGCGTAAACGCAGAATTGTCCACATCAGGAGGCTAGCCGTGGCCCCCGCCGATCTTGCCGGGGGGCGGTACGGAAGCGGGCGCTCGGGCGGTTTTGGGCGGCGCCAGGGCGACGTGACACGCCGGAGGCGGAGATCTTCGACCTCTTCCCGGGTTCAGTTGCCCCGTGCTACGCTCAACGCAAGTTGCAGTTTGGTTTCCCTTGCAGTACAGAGCCTGCGGAGCATGTGACGCCGCAGGCTTTTGTAGTTTTCAGACTTCTTTGCAGGTTCTGGAGCAGGGCGACCCTTGGCCCAAGGAGGGCTTTATGGCTACCGGAACCGTGAAGTGGTTCAACGCTGAAAAGGGCTTCGGCTTCATCGCCCAGGACGGCGGTGGCCCCGACGTCTTCGTTCACTACTCCGCGATCAACGCCACTGGTTTCCGCTCCCTTGAGGAGAACCAGACCGTGACCTTCGACGTCACGCAGGGCCCCAAGGGCCCGCAGGCCGAGAACGTCACCCCGGCGTAATCGCGTCCCGATACGCAGTACCCAAGGAGCCCCGCGCACCGCGCGGGGCTCCTGCCTTTTCCGGGCGCGCGGGTCTCCTCCCGCACGCGTCTGGCGGTCTCGGGCGGCGACCGGGAAAATCCGGGAGCGCGGGCGAACCCGTACCTCACCCAGGGCAGTTGGGAGAGCCGCCGCCATGACCCCCACGACCTCGCGCGCCCGGCGCGCCGTCCTCGCCGCACTCACCGCACTCGCGCTGACCGCCGTCCTGCCGCCGTCCACCGCGACCGCCGCCGCCGCCACCGGCGACCGCCCCGGCGACATCGTCAGCGCCCGCCCCTCCAGATTCCTGCCGAACCCGCTCACCCCGTCCAGCGCGAAGGCCTGGACGATCCGCTACCGCTCCACCAGCGCCACCGGTGCGCCCAACGTCGTCTCCGGCACCGTCCTGGTCCCCGACGACGGCCGCACCGGGCGGCGCCCGCTGGTCAGCTACGCCGTCGGCACGGTGGGGCTGGCCGCGAAGTGCGCCCCCTCGACCGGGTTCCCCACCGGCACCACCGTCGAGGGCAACCTGATCAACCAGGCGCTGCTGCGCGGCTGGGCCGTCGCGGTCACCGACTACGAACTGGTCGGCGACCCGGGCGTGGAGACCTACGCGGTGGGCAGCGCCGAGGGCCAGGCGGTACTGGACGCCGCCCGCGCGGCCGAGCGGCTGCCCGGCACCGGCCTGGACGCCGACAGCCCGGTCGGCATCATGGGCTACTCGCAGGGCGGCCAGGCCGCCGCCTGGGCCGCCGAGCTGCACCGCGACTACGCCCCGGACCTGGCCGTCCAGGGCACCGCCGCGGGCGGCGTACCCGCCGACCTGCTGAAGGTCGCCGACCACAACGACGGCAACGTCGGCGCGGGGCTGATCCTGATGGCCGGGGTCGGCCACGACACCGCCTACCCCCAGCTCGACCTGGCCAAGTACCTGAACGCCAGGGGCCGTTACTACGTCAACCTGGACAAGACGCGGTGCGTGGCCGAGGACACCGTCGCGGGCGCGTTCAGGACGATCGCGGAGGTCACGGTGACCAATCCGCTGGACCAGCCCGACTGGCAGCGGCGGCTGCGCGCGGACCGGCTCGGCGGTCACGCGCCCGACGCGCCCGTCTACCTGTACCAGGCGACCGCGGACGAGCTGATCCCGTACTCGGTGGCCGCCGGGCTGCGCCGCGAGTGGTGCGCCGCGGGCGCCACGGTGTGGTGGCGGGAGCTGCCGCTGCTGGGGCATGTCGAGGGGGCGGTCGCCGGTTCACCGCTGGCCATGGACTGGCTGGCCCAGCGCTTCGCGGGGCGGGCCGCCCAGGGCAACTGCTGAAGGAGGCAAGGGAGTTCGGCGCACCGAACGCCGAACTCCCGTACCACTCAGTCCGCTCGGCCGAAGAAAGCGTTCATCCCCTCGACATCCGACAGATACGTCTCGATCGCCGCGATCTTTCCGTCCCGCAGGAAACACACGGTGGCCAGGTATTCGTCCAGCCGCACACCGTCGCGTTCCGCCGTGTTGTGCAGTGACAGCGCCAGGTTGTCGCGGCTGACCAGGGCGCGCTGGAACTCGAAATTCACGCCGTATCCGGCGATCAGCCGGACGTGTTCCACCACCGCGTCCGCGCCGACCACCCGACCGGAAATCCGGTTGTCGCCGGGCAGCGTCCAGGTGGCGTCGTCGGTGAGCAGTGAACGGATCAATTCCCAGTCGGCGGTGACAAGGCCGGTGTGGAACGCGGTGGCCAGTGCCAGTTTCTCCTCAGAAGTGAGCATGCATCCAGCATCAACACCGGTCCAGCAAAAGGGAAATACCGGATTTGGCGCCAGTTCATGCATCCTGTGCATAACCCGGGGAAGAGGCAGAATCTCCGGGTGACCATCGACGAACTGCGCTGGTTCCTCACGCTCGCCGAGACCGAGCACGTGACCGAGGCGGCGGCGCGGCTGCGGATAGCCCAACCGACGCTGTCGCGTGCGCTGCTGCGGCTGGAACGGCAGGTCGGCGCCCCGCTGTTCGACCGCGAGCGGCACCGGCTGCGGCTCAACGACCACGGCCGGATCTTCCGGCGGCACGCCCGGCGGGCACTGGACGAACTGGACGCCGCGCAGGACCGCATCGCCACCCTGCTCGCGCCGCCGCGAGAGACGCTCAGCCTCGCCTTCGTGCACTCGCTCGGCGGCTGGCTGGTGCCCCGGCTGCTCGGCGCGTACGCGCGGGACTGCCCCGGCGCGCGGTTCACCCTGCACCAGGACTCGGCCGGGGCCGTGCTGGAACTGCTGCGGGACGGCACCGCCGAGGCCGCGCTCACCAGCCCGCGGCCGTCCGATCCGCAGCTGGGCTGGCTGCCGCTGCGCGACGAGCGGTTGGCCCTGGCGGTGCCCGCCGACCACCGGCTCGCCGACCGCGACCTGGTCCGGCTCGACGAGCTGACGGACGAGCGGTTCATCATCATGCGCCCGGCGCTGGGGCTGCGGCAGATCACCTGCCAGCTGTTCCACCGGGCCGGGATGACCCCCGACGTGGTGTCCGAGTGCGCCGAGGTCTCCACCATCAACGGCCTGGTGGCCGCCGGGCTCGGCGTCGCCGTGGTCCCGGCGGGCGACGGCGGCCCCGCGCCCGCCGGGATCCGGCTGGTGCCGATCGCCGACCAGGACGCGTACCGCACCATCGGTCTGGCCTGGCACCAGGGCCGGACCGGCAGCGCGGCGGGCCGCCGGTTCCGGGAGTTCGCCGCCCGCCGCGCCCACGGTGCCGCGCCAGTGTGACGGTTGGCGCGCGGCGCCTCGACCGGCCGCGCGACGCCCGCCCGGCGCGGCTTCGGCGAGGGCGGGAAGTGCCCGCTGGGCTCGGGGTGGAACCGGCCGGAGGACGAGGCCGACGGTTCGCCGCCCCGAAGCCCTCGACGCCCCGACTGGCGTATGACGCAAGAGCGTGAACCCGTACCACCGTCCGGGGGATTGGCCGTGTCTCGCCCTGCCGCCTCAGGGTTTCCGACGGCCGGTCCGCGCATGCTGGGCGCACCCCTTCGCACACGAGCGCACGCTCACGCACGAGAACAGAGGTCCCTATGCGCCGCCTCGCCGTAGCAATCGGAGTCGTCGGACTCCTGTGTGTACCCGCCGTTCCCGCCCAGGCCGACACCGGCATGCCGGTCGGCCGCGGCCACCACACGATGCTCATGCCCGACGCCAAGGGCCGTGTGGTCGCCCGGCGCAGCGTGGTGATCAGAAGCGGGCCGAGCACCCGGTTCAAGGCCGTCGGCCACCTGAACAGCGGCCGGGTCGTCCGCATCCTCTGCAAGGTCCGCGGCCAGCGGGTCCGTGGCAACGCGATCTGGTACAAGCTGGACACCCGCCAGCGCGAGTGGGTCAGCGCCAGCTACGTGAAGAACGTGGGCCGCATCCCGCGCTGGTGCCGCAACATCACCACGCTGCCCAGCCTTCCGGGCCACACCCACATGCGCCCCGGCCACCACCCGTCCCTGCCGATGCCCGGCAGGCGCCCGCAGGCCACGCCCAGCCAGAGCCCCAGCATCCTGCCGGGCAACGTGGCCGGCGCCCCGGCACAGCAGGCCTCGCCCAGCGCGATGCCCAGCGCCACCGCGCAGAACTCCACCGTCACCCACCGCGCCCGCATCCACCACGCCGACTGACGCACGCTGACGGATGCGCCCCTGCCGCGGACCACGGCAGGGGCACCGTCACGTTCGGCGGCGCCGGGCGTGAATCCGCAACCATTCGCGGTGAGTTGACTCCCGCGCGTGGTCCACCACGTCGAACCCCGCGGCGTCCAGCAGCGCGGCCAGCGCCTCGTAACGGTGCAGCACGAACCAGCGGGGGTGCGACGGCCCGTAGGCCCGCTCGTCCCATCCCTCGCCGTCCCCCTCGGCGACGCTGAGCAGCAGCTCGCCGCCTGCCCGCAGCACCCGCCCGAACTCCCGTAGCACAGTGGGCACTTCGGGCCGCGGCACGTGCAGCAGCGCGGCGACGCACCACACCGCGTCCAGCGCCCCCGCCGCCACCGGCAGCGCCCGCATGTCGGCCCGCACCAGCCCCGGCACCCCGGCGGCGGACAGCATCGCCCGCGACAGGTCGAAGCCGGTGACCTGGAAGCCGCGGTCCCGCAGCAGCCGGGTGTGGTGGCCGGGGCCGCAGCCGATGTCCGCCACCCGCGCCCCGGCGGGCAGCAGCCCGGCCAGCCGCTCCATCTCGGCGTCCAGCCACGCCGGGGGTGTACTCCACTGCCGCGCGTACCGCGCGGCGATGCCGTCGTACGCGGCGCACGTCGCCGCGGTGGGGTCGATCACGCCCACACCCTACGGCCGCACGGCACAGCGCATGACGGCCGTCACATGGCGCCGCTCAGCTGGTCTGCGCGCTACGGGCCGCGTCGTCGGCCGCGTCCTCGTCACCGGCCTTGGCGTCGAAGGCCCTACGGGTACGGTCGACCCGGTCCGAGATCTGCACGGACGCCTGGTCGCGCACGTTGCGCAGCAGCGCGTAGCTGAGCGCCCCGGAGATGACCATCGCGAGCAGCAGCACCCACAGCAGGTTGGAGCTGCCGAGCCCGGCCGGGAGGACGCGCAGATAGACGAGGCCCCAGATGACGGCGAAGCTCGCCACGAACAGGCCAAGGCGCATCGCGGTATAGCGGAGCATGGGGCTCGGCTTCCAGCTCACGGCGTTTCCACTCTTTCCTCGTCCGTACGGTACATACCCCCACCAGTGAAACACGCCTTCCGGACGATCACCGCGGGGGGCGACCTCACACCCGCATGGGCTGCGGGGTCTCCCGGCGGTCGGCGTCCGGACCCGGGTACTCGCGGATGATCTCGTACCGGGTGTTGCGCTCGACCGGGCGGAAGCCCGCGTCGCGGATCAGGTCCAGCAGGTCCTCTCGGGTCAGCTTGTTCGGGGTGCCGAAGTCGTCCGCGTCATGCGTGATCTTGTACTCGACCACCGAGCCGTCCATGTCGTCCGCGCCGTGGTTCAGGGCGAGTTGGGCGGTGGCCAGACCGTGCATCACCCAGAACACCTTGACGTGCGGCACGTTGTCGAACAGCAGCCGGGAGACCGCGAAGGTCTTCAGCGCCTCGGCGCCGGAGGCCATCGTGGTGCGGGCCTGGAGGCGGTTGCGGACCTTGCCGTCCTTCATGTCCACGAAGTCGTGCTGGTACCGCAGCGGGATGAAGACCTGGAAGCCACCGGTCTCGTCCTGCAGCTCACGCAGCCGCAGCACGTGGTCGACGCGGTGCCGCGGCTCCTCGATGTGGCCGTAGAGCATGGTGCTCGGCGTCTTCAGGCCCTTGGAGTGCGCCAGCCGGTGGATGCGGGACCAGTCCTCCCAGTGGGTGCGGTGGTCCACGATGTGCTGCCGGACCTCCCAGTCGAAGATCTCGGCGCCGCCGCCGGTCAGCGATTCCAGACCGGCGTCGATCAGCTCGTCGAGGATCTCCGAGGCGTCCATTCCGGAGATCGTCTCGAAGTGGTGGATCTCGGTGGCGGTGAAGGCCTTCAGGCCGACCTGCGGCAGCGCCTCCTTCAGCGCCCGCAGCGAGCGCGGGTAGTAGCGCCAAGGGAGCGTGGGGTGCAGGCCGTTGACGATGTGCAGCTCCGTGAGGTTCTCACCCTCCATCGCCTTGGCGAGCCGGACGGCCTCCTCGATGCGCATGGTGTACGCGTCCTTCTCGCCCGGCTTGCGCTGGAACGAGCAGTACGCGCAGGAGGCGGTGCACACGTTCGTCATGTTCAGGTGGCGGTTGACGTTGAAGTGGACGACGTCGCCGTTCTTCCGCGTCCGCACGTGGTGCGCGAGACCGCCGAGCCAGGCGAGGTCGTCGGACTCGTAGAGGGCGATCCCGTCCTCGCGGGTCAGCCGCTCTCCCGCGTAGACCTTCTCCTCCAGCTCACGCTTGAGCCCAGCGTCCATGCCGCCTCCTTCTCACCTAGACCCGATCGAGACTACGCCCCTGCCCCGCCGGTGCTGACAGGGCGGGCCTGGTCAGACGTCGTCGGGCAGTTCACCGACCCGGTTCTCCCACTTGGTGGAGAGCACCACGGTGGTCCGGGTACGGGCCACGCCGCGGATGCCGGACAGCCGCCGGATGGTGTGTTCGAGGCCGTCCACGTCGGGCACCCGGACCTTGAGCATGAACGAGTCGTCGCCCGCGATGAACCAGCAGTCCTCGATCTCGTCCAGGTCCTGCATCCGGCGCGCCACGTCCTCGTGGTCGGCGGCGTCGCTGAGCTGGATCCCGACCAGCGCGGTGGCGCCCAGGCCCAGCGCGGCGGGGGCCACGGTGGCGCGGTAGCCGGTGATGACCCCGGCCTGCTCAAGGCGGTTGATGCGGTCGGTGACGCTGGGGCCGGACAGCCCCACGAGCCTGCCCAGCTCGGCATAGGACGCCCTGCCGTTCTCACGCAGGGCCTGGATGAGCTGCCTGTCCACCGCGTCCATGTACCTGGAGCCTTCCATTCCTACTTTGGTCCCGCGCTTACGGATTGAATCTAAGGCACGCAGGGCGGGGAACCCGACGCCAGGACCCGGCCTGCGCCCTCGGCGTCCGCCCGCCCTTCACCGGCCACCGCCCTCGACGGAGCCGCTTCACACCGCTGTCACTGCCGCCCGTCGTCCTCAACGGAGCTGCCTGGCCCCGCCGTCACTCCCGGCCACCGCCCAGCTCGCCGGTCCACGCGCGGTACAGCTTGTGCGGCACACCGACCGCGTCAAGGGTCCGCCCGGCCACGAAGTCCACCAGGTCCTGGGCGCTGACGGCACCGGCGTAGAAGGCGGGTGAGGCGGGCAGCACCACGGCGCCCGCCTCGTCGAGGGCGACGAGTTGCCTGAGCGTCGGACCGCTCAGCGGAGTCTCCCGCACCACGACCACCAGCGGCCGCCGCTCCTTGAGGGTCACGCTCGCCGCGCGCTGCAGCAGGTCCTTCGACAGCCCGAGCGCCACCCCCGCCACGCACGCCGTGCTCGCCGGAACGATCAGCATGCCCTTCGTCGGGTACGAGCCGGAGGAGGGCCCGGCCGCCAGGTCGCCCGCGGGCCAGCAGCGCACGGCGCCGAGGTCGACGTCGTACGCGTCGGGCGTGCCGTCCGCGCCGCGCGCCAGCCACCGGGCGAGGTCCTCGCGCCAGTGGGCGTCCCGGAACGGGCCGCCGGTCTCGTCCAGCACCGTCAACCGGGCGGCCCGGCTGACCACCAGGTCGACGGCCTCTCCGGCGTGCAGCAGTGCCCGGACGACGGCCGCCGCGAACGGGGTGCCGGACGCCCCGGATACGCCGACCACCCAGGGACGTCGCCGGTCGTCGGGTGGGGATGAGGTGTGTCGCGGCTCCACACCGCGAGCCTATCCGGCCGACCGGCCCCGGTCGGCCGGATGCCCGCACAACCGCCTGCGGGCACGGAACCGGGACGGATGTCAGACCCGTTGTCTACGGTGGAAGCACCTCTGACGACCGGGGACCGGGCCGCCCAGGGCACGGACCGGGGGCGCGCGGGAGCGGGCCGGGGCGCAGGAGGCCGACGGGGTTCGAGGGGGACCGAGGGGGCAGCGAGATGGTGGCGTATGCGAAGACCGTGCGCCCGAGCGGCGGCGGGTTGTCGAACGTGGTCGCGGCGGGCGCGCTCATGGCGGGCTGGGTGGCGCTGCTGTGGGTGCTGGAGGCCGTGGACGCGGTGTCGCACGGCGCGCTGGACCACTTCGGGATAGTGCCCCGGCAGGCCCGCGGGCTGCTGGACATCGTCCCGGCGGCGTTCGTGCACTTCGGCTTCGGGCATGTCGCGGCGAACAGCCTGCCGCTGCTGGTCCTCGGCTTCCTCGCCGCGCTGCGCGGCATAGGCCGGTTCCTCGCCATCTCGCTGCTGATCATCGTCGTCAGCGGGCTCGGCGTGTGGCTGGTGGCGCCGTCCGGCACCAACACGGCGGGGGCCTCCGGCCTGATCTTCGGGTTGTTCGCGTATCTGGTGGTGCGCGGTTTCGTCGACCGGCGCCCGCTGGACATCGCGCTGGGCGTGGTGGTGGCGGTGGTCTACGGCTCGATCCTGTGGGGCGTACTGCCGAACGCGACCGGGGTCTCCTGGCAGGGGCATCTGTTCGGCCTGGTGGGGGGTGTGCTCGCGGCGTTCCTGTTCCGGGAGCGCCGCACCGGCGAGCTCATACCCTGAGCCCGTCACACCTGACCTGACGCCGCGTCAGGCGGCGAGGCCGCGGGTCAGCAGGTCGAGCAGCGCGCAGACGAACAGGGCGATGCCGATGAACCCGTTGACCGTGAAGAACGCCCGGTTCAGCCTGGACAGGTCGCGCGGCTTGACGATCGAGTGCTCGTAGCAGAACGCGACGGCGACGACCAGCAGGCCGATCCACCAGAAGGCACCGGCACCGGAGGCGACCCCGTACCAGGCGAGCAGCGCGGTGGTCACCACATGGCAGGCCCGGGCGCCGTGCAGCGCGGCGGCGATGCCGAAGCGGGCCGGTACCGACTTCACACCGTGCGCCCGGTCGGCCGCCACGTCCTGGCAGCCGAAGATCAGGTCGAAGCCGCCGATCCACACGCCCACCGCGAGCCCGAGGATCACCGCGTCCCACGACCAGCTGCCGGTCACCGCGAGCCATGCGCCGATCGGGCCGATCGCCTGGGCCAGCCCGAGGATGGCGTGCGGGAAGTTGGTGAACCGCTTCCCGTACGGATAGACCACCATCGGCACCACGGCCAGCGGCGCGAGCAGCAGGCACAGCGTGTTGAGCGACGCGGCGGCGGCCAGGAAGACCACCAGGGCGACCAGCGCGCCGGTCCACGCGGAGCGCACCGAGACCGCGCCGGTGACCAGTTCGCGGCCCGCGGTCCGCGGGTTGCGGGCGTCGATCTCCCGGTCGATGATCCGGTTGCAGGCCATCGCGAAGGTCCGCATCCCCACCATCGCCACGGTCACCAGGAGCAGCTGCCACCAGTGGACGGAGGCGGTTCGTTCCTGCATGGCGGTGAGCGCGGCGATGTAGGCGAAGGGCAGCGCGAAGACCGAGTGCTCGATCATCACCAGCCGCAGGAACGCCTTGATCCTTCCGGGCGGCGCGGGCTCCGGTCCGAACAGATCCGGGGCCGCCGACTCAACGCTCACAGCCCGTACTCCTTCCATCGCCGTGTCACCCGCGCCGCGGTCTGCGGGTCGGAGACGACCATCTCCGGCCAGCCGCCGTCGCGGGTGTAGCCCTCCTCGGGCAGTTTCCGGGTCGCGTCGATACCTGCCTTGCCGCCCCAGAACTGCTGGTAGGAGGCGTGGTCAAGATGGTCGACGGGACCTTCGACCACGGTCAGGTCGCGCGAGTAGTCGGTGTTGCCGAACGCCCGCCAGGCGACCTCGTGGTAGTCGTGCACATCGCAGTCCGAGTCGACCACGATGATGAGTTTGGTGAGCGACATCATGTGCGCTCCCCAGATGGCGTGCATCACCTTCTGGGCGTGCTTGGGGTACTTCTTGTCGATCGAGACGATCGCGCAGTTGTGGAAGCCGCCCGCCTCGGGCAGGTCGTAGTCGACGATGTCCGGGACGATGACCTTCAACAGCGGCAGGAAGAAGCGCTCGGTGGCCTTGCCCAGCGGCCCGTCCTCGGTCGGCGGGCGGCCCACCACGATCGACTGCAGCAGCGGCCGCCGACGCGTCGTCACACAGTCGATGGTCAGCGCCGGGAACGGCTCCTGCGGGGTGTAGAAGCCGGTGTGGTCGCCGAACGGCCCCTCCGGCAGCGTCCTTCCGGGCTCCAGCCAGCCCTCCAGGACCACCTCGGCGGCGGCCGGGACCTGGAGCGGCACCGTCTTGCAGTCCACCATCTCCACCCGCCTGCCCTGGACGAACCCCGCGAACAGGTACTCGTCGATGTCACCGGGCAGCGGCGCGGTGGCCGCGTAGGTCACCGCGGGCGGACAGCCGAACGCGATGGCCACCGGCAGCCGCTCACCGCGCCGCTGGGCGACCTGGTAGTGGTTGCGGCTGTCCTTGTGGATCTGCCAGTGCATGCCGATGGTCCGCGCGTCGTGCCGCTGCAACCGGTAGAGGCCGAGGTTGCGCACCCCGGTCTCCGGGTCCTTGGTGTGCGTCAGGCCGAGGTTGAAGAAGGAGCCGCCGTCCTGCGGCCAGGTGAACAGCGCGGGCAGCTTCTCCAGGTCCACCTGGTCGCCGGTGAGCACGACCTCCTGTACCGGCGCGTCGCCCGGCTTGACCTTCTTCGGCGGTACGTGCGTCATCCCGGCGAGCTTGCCGAACGCCTCGCGCACACCGGTGAAGCCGTGCGGCAGTTCGGGCTTGAGCAGTCCCGCGATCTTCTCGCTGATGTCGTCGTAGGAGTTCAGCCCGAGCGCCTTGAGAAGGCGCCGGTCGGTGCCGAAGACGTTCATCGCCAGCGGCATGGCGCAGCCGCGTACGTTCTCGAACAGCAGGGCGGGGCCACCCGCCTTGTTCACCCGATCGACGATCTCGCCGACCTCCAGACAGGGGTCGACCTCGACCTTGATGCGCTTGAGGTCACCGTCCCGCTCCAGCGCCCTCAGGAACGAGCGAAGATCGTCGTAAGCCATGCGTTCCAGTATCCGACATCGGGTCTCGCCGCTCGCCGCCGGGCGCACGGCACGGTGTTCAGCGCGCCTGTCGGTGGGTGCGCCGCCGACGAGGCGTCCGGCGACCCGCCCGGTCTACCCTTGACCACGTCACTGGGCCGTCCGCGGCCCTTCGCCGTACTCAGGGGGACCGCGTCGGCATGATCAGGTATCTGCCCTTCCTGCTGGTGCTCGCGCTGTGGATCTTCGCGTTCATCGACTGCCTGAACACGCCCGAGCAGCAGGTGCGCAACCTGCCCAAGGTGGTGTGGGTGCTCGTCATCCTGCTGTTCGGGGAGGTGCTGATCGGGCCGATCGCCTGGCTGGCCGCGGGACGCCCGCGCGCGGGACTGCGCGGCGCCGGACCCGAGATGGGCGGCGCGGGCTTGTGGTACCCGGCTGCCGACGAGCCGACGCACTGGGTCGCGCCGGACGACAACCCCGAGTTCCTGCGCTCGTTGAGCCTGGCCAACCAGCGCGACGAGGCCACGCTCAAGGAGTGGGAGGCGGACCTGCGCCGCCGCGAGGAGGAGCTGCGCCGCAAGCAGGACGGCGGCTCCGGAGCTGACGGCACCTCACCCTCCGCGCCCTGACCCCGAGGACCGCTGACGGCCGCACCGCCACCAGCGGGTACGGCGCGCCCACGACACGCCGAACCATCCCCAAAGCCTCATCCGTACACGGTCAATTGCTGCATAGTTAACGCAATTGCTCCTCCCTCCGATCCGATCGGCGCAGGAGAGTCGGCGAAGGCCCGGAGAGGGCGTACGCGATTCGAGGGAGAGGGATACCCATGCCCGACATCACCCGACGCAGACTCCTCGGCTCGGCGGCGGGCGCACTCGGCGGCGCCGCGGCGCTGTCCCTACTGCCGCCGAGCGTCCAGCGGGCGGTCGCGGCCGGACCGGCCCGGCACGGCTCGCTGGCGGACATCGAACACGTGGTCCTGCTGATGCAGGAGAACCGGTCCTTCGACCACTACTTCGGCACCCTCAAGGGCGTACGGGGTTTCGCCGACCCCGACGCGCTGCGGCTCAGCACCGGGCGTTCGGTGTTCTACCAGCCGGACGCGGAGAACCCCGACGGATATCTGCTCCCCTTCCACCTCGACACCCGCAAGTCCAGCGCCCAGTCGATCCCGTCCACCAGCCACGCCTGGGAGGTGCAGCACCGGGCGTGGAACCACGGCCGGATGGACAGGTGGCTGCCCGCGCACCGGGCGGCGGACGGCGTCAACGGCCCGTATGTGATGGGCTACCACACCCGCGAGGACATCCCGTTCCAGTTCGCCCTCGCGGAGGCGTTCACCATCTGCGACAACTACTTCTGCTCGGTCTTCGGTCCGACCTGGCCCAACCGGCTGTTCTGGATGACGGGCACCAACGACCCGAACGGCACCCACGGCGGCCCCATCATCACCAACGACGCGCCGTCGCCGTACCGCTGGACCACCTACGCGGAGCGGCTGGAGGACGCCGGGATCAGCTGGCAGGTGTACCAGGAGCTGGACAACTACGGCTGCAACATGCTGGAGAACTTCCAGAGCTTCCAGGATGCCAGGCCCGGTGACCCGCTCTACGAACGCGGCATGCGGTACCGGTCCGCGGGCGCGTTCGAGGAGGACGCCCGCAGCGACCAGTTGCCCGCGGTCTCCTGGATCATCCCGACCAGCTACCAGTCGGAGCACCCGGACTACCTGCCCGCCGCCGGAGCGGACTTCGTCGCATCGAAGATCGAGGCGGTGGCCGCCAACCCGAAGGTGTGGGCGAAGACCGCGTTCATCCTCAACTACGACGAGAACGACGGCCTGTTCGACCACGTTCCGCCGCCCACGCCGAAGCAGGGGACGCCGGACGAGTTCATCGACGGGCTGCCGATCGGGGCGGGCTTCCGGGTGCCGTGCATCATCATCTCGCCCTGGACGGTGGGCGGTTGGGCGGCCGGTGAGGCGTTCGACCACACCTCGGTGCTGCGGTTCCTCGAACGGTTCACCGGGGTGAGCGAGCCCAACATCAGCCAGTGGCGGCGGCGTACGTTCGGCGACCTCACGTCCGCCTTCGGCTGGGACTCGGCGGCCGCTCGGCCGCCGGGCCTGCCCACGGACACCGCGGAGCAACTCGCCGAGGCGCAATGGGAGGTGGCGCACCTGCCCAAGCCCACCCTGCCGGGCTCCCGCCAGACCCCACCCCACCAGGAACCGGGCCACCGCCACCGCCGCTAGGCGCTCCCCCGGAGCGCTCCGCCTAAGCGCTCCGCTGGAGGTGCGGCTCGATCATCCGCGGCACCGTCGCGGCTGGTCGCGCAGTTCCCCGCGCCCCTTCAGACCGCCCCCGAACGGGGGCCGGGGCGAAGCCCCGAAAGGTTCCTGAGGGCGAAGCCCCGAACAAGCCCCGGGGGCAAAGCCCCCAACGGGGGCCTGGGGGCGAAGCCCCGAACGGGTCCTGACGGCAAAGCCCCGAACAAGCCCCGGGGGCAAAGCCCCAAAAGGGGGCCCTGGGGGCAAAGCCCCCGGAGAAGGGGTCTGGGGCGAAGCCCCCGGCCCCCCACGGCGAGCCGTGCTACGCCGGGCTCACAGCCCGGCGTAGCTGTGCTTGCCGACGATGAAGATGTTGACGCAGTAGTAGTTGAACAGGAAGCAGCCGAAGGCGATCAGGCAGAGGTAGGCCGCCTTGCGGCCCTTCCAGCCCGCGGTGGCGCGGGCGTGCAGGTAGCACGCGTACGCGACCCAGGTGATGAACGACCAGGTCTCCGTGGGGTCCCAGCCCCAGTACCGGCCCCACGCCGACTCGGCCCAGATCGATCCCGCGATGATGGTGAACGTCCACAGCGGGAAGATCGCCGCGTTGATCCGGTACGCGAACTTGTCCAGCGTCGCCGCGGCGGGCAGCCGCTCCAGCATGGAGTCCAGCCTGCCGACCCGGCCCTCCGCCAGCCGCACCTCGTACCCGTCACGGAACAGGTAGAGGAAGGTGGCCAGCGCGCCCAGGTGGAACGCGGCGCCGCAGATGATCGCGCAACTGACGTGGATCCACAGCCAGTACGAGTGCAGCGCGGGCACCAGCTGGTCGGAGTCCGCGTACAGCACCGTGACCGCCAGGCCCAGGTCCAGCAGCACCGTGGTGGTCAGGAACAGCCCGACCCAGCGGACGTTCTTGCCGAGCGCCAGCAGCAACAGGTACAGCCCGACCGCGACCAGGCCCAACGTGGTGGAGAACTCGTACATGTTGCCCCACGGCGCCCGCTGCACGGACAGCGCGCGGGCCACCACCCCGCCGAGGTGCAGCAGCCAGGCGAGCACGGTCAGCGAGATCGCGATCCGCCCGTACAGGTCGCCCTGCTCACTGTTGCCCGCGGCGCCCGGACCGTCGACGGCACCGCGGTCCTCGGAACCGTCGCGGGTCACCACCTTCGGGCGGTCCAGCACGGTCGTACCACCGCCGCGCTGTGCCACCCGTACCGCCGGAGCGGCGGGGGCGGCGGCCGACTCGGTGACCGCCCGGGCGGTGCGCGCCACCCGGCTGCGGCTGCCGAAGGTCCACTCGGCGATATGGGCGAGGAAGGCCAGGGTGTAGACGGTGATCGCCGAGTACACCAGGTAGTTGCTGATACTGGCCAAGCTCTCGTTGACCCCGGCGGCGATGGTCACGACTGCTCCTTGTCCGAGTGGTCCCCATCTGGCAGGGAGTCCGGCTGGGATTCTTGCGGTTCTTCGGCCGCGGTGGGCGCCTTGGCGTGTACGGCGGACACCAGCTCCGACAGCTCCTCGGCGACCTTGCGGGACTCGCTGCGGCCGAGCCCGGCCAGCTCGACGAGGGTGCGGCCGTCCTGCGTACGCCCGGCGCGTACCCACACCCGGCGGCGCTGGATGAACAGCGAACCGGCGAGCCCGACCAGCATGCACACGGCGCTGCCGAGGGCGAGCGAGTTGCCCGGCTGGTGGACGATCTCGAAGTTGGCCCAACTGTCGATGCGGTTGAACGTGATCGACCCGGCGCCACCCGGCAGCGTCCAGGTGTCGCCGGGCACCATCAGCTGGCGGATCGGGTCGCCCTTGGCGTCCTTGAACTGCTGGAGGTTCTTGTTGCTGGTGTC
The DNA here is from genome assembly GCA_037034305.1 of Streptomyces sp. PLK1-5. Taxonomy (GTDB): domain Bacteria; phylum Actinomycetota; class Actinomycetes; order Streptomycetales; family Streptomycetaceae; genus Streptantibioticus_A. The sequence goes on along the minus strand of JBAGJY010000023.1, from coordinate 45,307 downwards.
GAGCTGGTAGACGTTCTGCGCCAGACCGCTGTCCATGCCCAGGTCACCGTGGTAGCCGGTGATGAACAGCGCGGGGCGCTCCAGCGCCGGGAAGACCGAGTGCGGACCGTTCACCGGGTCGATCACCGTGGTGGGGGTGAACAGTCCGGCGAAACCCAGCTGGTCGCGCTTGCCGTCCTTGCCCACCGCGTCCGGCACCTTGACGACGCCCTGCGAGGTGACGTTTCCGTCCAGCGGCAGGAACGGCACCGGCCCGCTGTAGGCGACGTTGCCCTGGCCGTCGCGGACCGTGACCACCATCGAGTAGCCGTGCGAGGTCAGATAGACCTTGTTGCCCGCCACGTTCAGCGGGTCGTTGACGTGGATGACCCGCTTGTGGTTCTTGCCGTCCGGGCCGAAGTACGTGATGTCGGCGGAGTAGCTGCGCGGAGTGCCCTTCTGCGGTCCGGACGTCTCGTACGTGGCGTGGAACGCGTTCAGCGTGAAGCCGAACGGGGCCATGTTGTCCGGGTCGAAGAACGCGCCGTGCTTCAGGTCGTCGTACTGCGTCTGGTTGTTGGTGAAGCCGCCGCCGGTGACGACCAGCTTGTTGCCGTCCGACTTGTACAGCGTGCCGATGGCGAACGCGATCAGCAGCCCGAACAGGGCGATGTGGAACACCAGGTTCCCGGCCTCGCGCAGATAGCCCTTCTCGGCGGCGACCGAGTCGTCGCCGGGCGCCACCCGGTAACGCCGTCCGCGCAGCGTGTCGCGGGTCGCGTCGAGTACGTCCTGCGGCGTGGCGTCGGTGTGCCAGGTCGCGTAGGCGGGCATCCGGTCCAGCCTGCGCGGGGCACGCGGCGGCTGGGAGCGCAGCTGGCCGACGAACTGCCAGCTGCGCGGGATGATGCAGCCCGCCAGCGAGACGAACAGCAGGATGTAGATCGCGGAGAACCACACCGAGCTGTAGACGTGGAACAGCCCGAGCTTGGTGTAGACCGGGCCGAGCGTGGTGTGCGCCTTGAGGAAGTCCGAGACCTTGACCGGGTCGGTGCCCTCCTGCGGGACGAGCGAGCCGGGGATGGCCGCCAGCGACAGCAGGAACAGCAGGATCAGCGCGACCCGCATCGACGTCAACTGCCGCCAGAACCAGCGCAGCCAGCCGATGACGCCGAGCTTCGGCAGGTTCGGAGCGTCGCCGGTGGTGTCGCCGTCCTCCCGCGGCGCGGTGCTCAGCGCCTCGGCGGCGCCGTCCGCACCGGAGCCGGTGCTGGTGTCCGTCGTGCTCATCAATCAGATCCCCACATTGAAGCCGGTGGCCCAGGTCTGCATCTGGGAGACGATCCGGTCCCAGGCCCCCGTCACCAGCAGCACACCGACCACCACCAGCATGCCGCCGCCGATCCGCATCACCCACGCGTAGTGCCGCTTGACGAACGCGAAGGCGCCGAGCGCCCGTCGGAACGCTATCGCGGCGACGATGAACGGCAGCCCGAGGCCGACGCAGTACACGGCGGTGAGCAGGGCACCGCGGGCCGCGCTCGCCTGGTTGAAGGAGAGCGCCTGGACCGCCGCGAGCGTCGGTCCCAGGCACGGCGTCCAGCCGAGCCCGAACAGCACCCCGAGCACCGGCGCCCCGGCCAGGCCGATGGACGGGCGCTTGTGGATCCGGAACTCGCGCTGGAACAGGCCCGGCAGCACCCCCATGAAGGCGATGCCGAGCAGGATGGTGAGCGCTCCGAGCACCGTGGTGATGGTGCCCTTGTACTCCTGCAGCGTGTAGCCGAAGCCGCCGAACAGCGTGCCGCCGGAGACGAAGACCGCGGTGAAGCCCAGAACGAACAGCGAGGCTCCGGCCGCCATCCGGCCGCGCTTGGCGTCGCCCAGGTCGGCTCCGGAGACGCCGGTCACATAGGAGAGGTAGCCGGGCACCAGCGGCAGCACGCACGGCGAGAAGAACGAGACCAGGCCGCCGACGAGCGCCACCGGGATGGCCAACAGCAGCGCCCCGGTCATCACCGTCTGGTTGGGCGCGTCGATGGCGGCGGCCAGGAACGTCACGTCACTTCTCCGCGACGATCGGGTCGAGCGCCTTGCGCAGTTGGTCGGTGGTGAGCGCGGTGAGCGCGCGGACCGCGATCTTCTGGTCGCGGTCGATGATCAGGGTGGTGGGGATGGACTGCGGGGGCAGGCTGCCGCGCGGGAACTTCATCAGCAGGTTGCCGTCCGGGTCGTAGAAGCTCGGGTACGTGATGCCGAAGCTGCGCTCGAAGCTCCTGGGCTGGGCGGTGCTGTAGTCGCGGATGTTGATGCCGACGAACTGCACGCCCTTGGCGGCGGTGTCCTTGGCGACCTGCGCGAGGTTGGGCGCCTCGGCGCGGCACGGGTCGCACCACGATCCCCAGACGTTCAGGACGACGACCTTGCCCTTGAACTGGGACAGCGACAGCTGCTGGCCGTCGACCGTCTTGCCGGAGATGTCGGGGGCGCTGGGGCGGTCACCCTTGGACAGCGTGGTGATCTGCCCGGTGCCCTGGACGAACTTGGTGTCCGACGAGCCCGAGGACGATCCCCCGGACACCGAACCGCAGCCAGCCAGTGCCAGCACAAGAGCGGCTCCCGTGGCCAGCGCGGCGGCGCGGCGGCGGGGGCCCGATTGCGGGAGGCGCGTCAGACTCATGTGAAAAGTTTCGCATGCGGCTCCCCCCGCCCTTTAGCACCCCCCACCATTCCCCTTCAACCCCCACCCCACCAGCGAGGACGCCCCACCCCTGGCGAGGCGGACCGCCCGGGGGCTCCGCCCCCGACCGGCGTCCGAGACGGTACGGGCGCCCCCGGGCTCCGCCCGGGGGCGCCGGGAGCGGTGGCCGCAGGGCTTGCCCGGGGGCTCCGCCCCCAAACCCCGGGCGGGGCCAAGCAGGCCGGACGAAGTCCGCCGCGGTTCAACACCGCCCCGAAGGGGCGCGGGGAACTGCGCGACCAGCCACAACGATGCCGCAGACAAGCAACAGCACATCGCCGCACCCCCTGCGGGGCGCCTAGCCCCGAAAGTCCCCCAACCGGGGCGCAGGGGCGGAGCCCCGCCGGGACCTGGGGGCGGAGCCCCAAAGAGCGCCCCCGCCGGGTCAGACGGACTGGGTGTAGGCCTTCCACCCTTCCTTCGGCTGCTCGCCGACATTCAACATCCGAAGCTTCGCCAGAAGCTTCGGATCCTGCGCGTCAAGCCAGTTCACATACTGCTTGAACGACACCAACCGCACATCCGACCGCTTCTCGTCCGCGATCTGCTTGAGCGCCTCCTCGACGGCGTCCATGTATATCCCGCCGTTCCACTGCTCGAAGTGGTTGCCGACGTAGAACGGCGCGCGGTTCGTCTCGTAGGCCCGCTGGAACCCCTGCACATACGCCTCGGTCGCCTGCTGGCGCCAGCCGGGGTAGTTGCGCGGGTCGCTCTTCGTCGCGTTCTTCGACTGGTTGTACAGCATGTTGAAGTCCATCGACAGGACCTCGAACTTCCGCCCGGGGAAGGGTATTGCCTGCAACGGCAGGTCCCAGATGCCGTGCTTCTTCGTCGGCCATATCTGCAACCCGCCCGGCGAACTGGCGTCGTAGCGGAAGCCGAGCTTCTTCGCGGTCGGCAGCCAGTTGTCCTGCCCCAGCAGACACGGCGTCCGGCCGCCGACCATCTCCTTGCGGTAGTCGAACGGCAGCGACTGCACGTCGGTGAAGCCGGTGTTCGTCTTCCACTTGGTGACGAAGTCGACCGCCTGCTGGATCTCGCTCTCCCACTGCGCGGGGGTCCAGTGCCCCACCGAGCCGTGGCCGTCGCAGAAGTGGCCGTTGAAGTGGGTGCCTATCTCGTGACCCTCGAGCCACGCCGCCCGCACCTGCTCAAGGGTCATCTTGATGTGCTTGTCGCTGAAGTACCCGATCGCCGAGGCGCCCACCGGGTTGTTCGGCGGCCGGTACAGGTGCTTCTTCGACTCCGGCAGGCAGTAGAGGCCGGACAGGAAGAAGGTCATCTTCGCGTTGTGGTCCTGCGCCAGCTTGCGGAAGCGCTGGAACAGTCCGTTGTCGAGTTCGCCCGCGCCGTCCCAGGAGAAGATCACGAACTGCGGGGGCGTCTGGCCGGGTTCCAGCCGCTCGACGGTCGGCTGGAACGGCTGCGGTCCGGTGTCGGAGGTCGAGCCGTCACCGATCGGTGTGCCCGCTGGCTGACTCGGGTCGGCGGCGCCGCCCGCCGGCCCGGCCGCGTTGGGTTTTGACGAGCCGCTGTTGCTGGAGCAACCGACGGCCGCTCCCATCGCGGCCCCCGCGGTCAAAGTGAGCAAGCCCCTTCGGGTCATCGAACGCATGCTGTTTCCCGCCGTCCGCGGTCGTGGTTCTACTGCCGTTGTCACGTCACTGTGGGTGCGCTTTGTCCACGCACACGGGATAAGACGGCACCCTTCGGGACGCGGTTCCTGACAGGTTGGCGGAAAATCACACTTCGGCCGGGTGGCGAGAAACCTCCACCCGGCCGCTACAGGTTCTTCAGGACGCGTCTACCGCTACGCCCCGAACCCCTTGCTGCCGCCCTTCGCCTTGGCGCCCGCCAGCAGATGGGCGGGCACCAGGTCACGGGCCGGTTCGCTGTAACCCACCGACACGATCTTGTCACCGCGGTAGGTGAAGCTGGTGAGACTCGCCAGCGTGCACTGCCGCTTACGCGGGTCGTGCCACAACCGGCGCCGCTCGACGAAGCTGCGCACCACCCAGATCGGCAACTGGTGGCTGACGCACACCGCTTCGTGCCCACGGGCCGCGTCCCGTGCCGCGCCGAGCGCCGCCATCATCCGTACGACCTGCTCGATGTACGGCTCACCCCAGCTGGGTTTGAAGGGGTTTGTCAGGTGTTTCCAGTTCGCCGGTTTCTTCAGGGCGCCGTCGCCGACGCCGAAGGTCTTGCCCTGGAAGACGTTGTCCGCCTCGATCAGCCGCTCGTCAGTGGCGACGGCCAGTTCGTGGGCGGCGGCGATCGGTGCCGCCGTCTCCTGGGCCCGCTCCAGCGGCGACGCCACCACGTACCGGATGTCGCGGTCCGCGAGGTGCTCGGCGACCCGGTCGGCCATCTTCCGGCCGAGTTCGGACAGGTGGTACCCGGGCAGCCGCCCGTACAGCACACCCTGCGGGTTGTGCACCTCGCCGTGCCGCATCAGATGGACGACCGTGATGTCCTGGTTGTCGCTCACTGAGTGGCCTCCGCCGCTGCCTTCGCGGCGGCCGGAAGCGCCGCCGCGATGCGCTCGACCGCCGCGTCGTCGTGCGACGCGGAGACGAACCACGACTCGAACGCCGACGGCGGCAGATAGACGCCCTGCGCCAGCATCGAGTGGAAGAACGCGGTGAACCGGAACGCCTCCTGCGACCTGGCCTCGTCGTAGTTGGTCACCGGCCGCTCGGTGAAGAAGACCGTGAACATGTTCCCCGCCATCTGCACGCGGTGCGGCACGCCCTCCTTGTCCAGCGCCTCGCCGACCAGCCCGGCCACCTGGCCCGCCACCGCGTCCACCCGCTGGTACACCGCGTCGTCCAGCAGCCGCAGCTGCGCCAGGCCCGCCGCGGTCGCCACCGGGTTACCGGACAGCGTGCCCGCCTGGTAGACCGGCCCGGCCGGGGCGAGACGCGCCATCACGTCGGCCCGCCCGCCGAACGCCGCCGCCGGGAAGCCGCCGCCCATCACCTTGCCGAAGGTCATCAGGTCCGGGGCGACCCCGTCGATCCCGTACCAACCGGCCTTGGAGACCCGGAAGCCGGTCATCACCTCGTCGGAGATGTACAACGCGCCATTGTCACGGCACAGATCGGCCAAACCCTGGTTGAAGCCGGGCAGCGGCGGAACGACGCCCATGTTGCCCGGCGAGGCCTCGGTGATCACACAGGCGATCTCGCCCGGGTTCGCCGCGAACGCCGCCCGGACCGCGTCCAGGTCGTTGTACGGCAGCACGATCGTCTCGCCCGCCTGGGCGCCGGTCACACCCGGCGTGTCCGGCAGCCCGAACGTCGCCACGCCCGAGCCCGCCGCCGCCAGCAGGGCGTCGACGTGCCCGTGGTAGCAGCCAGCGAACTTGATCACCTTCGCCCGGCCGGTGAACCCGCGGGCCAGCCGGATCGCCGACATCGTCGCCTCGGTTCCGGAGGAGACCAGCCGCACCTGCTCGACCGGCGACACCCGGGCCACGATCTCCTCGGCCAGCTCGACCTCGCCCTGACCAGGTGTGCCGAAGGAGGTACCGCGCGCCACCGCGGCCTGTACCGCCTCGATCACGACCGGGTGCGCGTGCCCGAGGATCATCGGACCCCACGAGCACACCAGGTCCACGTATTCCCGGCCATCGGCATCGGTGAGGTACGGACCGGTACCGGACACCATGAAACGGGGCGTACCACCCACGGCCCGGAATGCGCGGACCGGAGAGTTCACGCCACCAGGCGTCACAGCGGCAGCCCGGTCGAAGAGGGTCTGCGAGACTGGTGCTTCGTACGCGTAGGGAATGCTCACATACACATGGTCTCAGAGGCTTGAACCGTTTCGCCGGGGCGGGCGTTTCATCATCAGGTCTCGGACTCGTATCTGAGACGATGATCGGGTTGCGCGGTTGGGCTTGCGAATGGTCGGGTAGTGAAATGCAGCCAGGTGGCGAACTGGGCGAGGGGACGGGTGACCGTGAGCCCCAGCACGCCCGCCCCACCGGCAAACGGCGCCGATCCACCGGAACGGGACGCCAGCGAGCCGCGGAGGGTGGAAACAGGGGTGGCCGAGTGGGGGTGACCTACAAGTATTTCGGCGCGCCCGACGGCGCCACGGCGGCCCGGGTGCCGATCTCCATGCGGCCCGAGGAACTCGGCGGCGACGAGCTCGGCAATGGCATGTTCACCAAGGTCAAGCCGGAAACGATGGCGGCGATGGTGCTGACGGGCATCGAGGGCATACCCCTGGCCAAGGTGCCGCCGCTGGAACTCGTCGTGCTTCACCCGGATTACGCCGTGGTGAAACTTCCCGTCAATGTCGTCGAACCACTGCGCAAGGCAGGCGAGGAGCAACTGGGCGCCGCCGCCTTCATCTGGTCCACCGTCCCCGACCGCCGCGGTCCGCGCGATGCCTTCGTGATCTACCAAATGCTCCACGAATGGCAGGACTTCGCCCAGCGGTGCCATGAGACGGGGCACCAGATGTACTGCCTGGTGTGGCCGTAGCCCCCGGCGCCCGCCCCGGTACGGGCGGGCGGGGGGCGGTTGTCAGTGGGGTCTGCCACCATCTCGGCCATGGACATCAACACGTTGTTGCGTCAACTGGCCGACGAGTACAAGCCGTTCTCCGGCCTGTCTCCCAAGGAGTTCCTGCGCGCCGGCGATCTCGCCGTCGCCGGGGGCGTGATCTTCAGTGAGCCCGACCCGGCGGAGTGGTCGGCGTGCGACGGGGTGCCGCACGGCAGATGGCCGGTGTACGTGGGCGTGGCGGAAAGTGGACACGTCACCATGGCCGCGTTGCTGCTGGCGGCGCCCGAAGTCATCGCGGAGGCGGAGTTCGAGGACGCCTACGAGGACCACCAGCCGCTCAGTGAGGACATCGGACTGCTGTGGGACGATGCCGCCATGGGCTCGCTGCGGTTCGGCGGGCCGCGGTCGGCCGACTTTCCCGATCTCGACGCCTTCCTGAAGCATGCCGAGGCCGCACTGGCCGCCGCGCCGGTGCCCTGGGTGGAGATACCCGTGAACCCGGAGACCGGATCCAACGTGCTGGCCTTCCCGGTCTGCGCGGACAGCGCGGACTGCTGGGCCGGGCGGGACGCGGACGGCAAGTTGGTCTGCGTTCTCTGCCTCACCGACTGACGCCACGGCAAGGCCGGTTCGGCAGCGCGTTGAAGGGCCGCGGGGAACTGCGCGACCAGCCACAACGGCGCCGCAGACGATCCACGCCCCCCGCGGGGCGCTCACGCACGGGTGCCGAGCCGCCGAACCGGTCGGGCACAGGGGAGATCGCGCACGGCGTTACCCTGACCGCACGAAGGTCCGAACCGGATGAGGGAGACGCGCAGGATGAGCCGCCGCACCGCAGTAGTCACCGGAGCCAGCAGCGGAATCGGCGCCGCCACGGCCCGTCGGCTGGCCGCCTCCGGTTACCGGGTGGTGCTCGCGGCGCGCCGCGCGGACCGCGTCGAGGAGCTCGCCGCCGAGCTGGTCAAGGAGGGCTGGGACGCGCTGGCGCAGGTGCTCGACGTCACCGACCGGGCGGCCGTCGACGCCTTCGCGGCGGGCCTGGACCGCTGTGACGTACTGGTCAACAACGCGGGCGGTGCGCTGGGCGCCGACCGGGTCGAGGCGGCGGACCCCGCGGACTGGCGCAGCATGTACGAGGTCAACGTGCTCGGGGTGCTGCACCTGACCCAGGCCCTGCTGCCCGCCCTGCGGGCCAGTGGCGACGGCACGATCGTGGTGCTGTCCTCCACCGCGGGCCTGGCCACCTACGAGGGCGGCGGCGGCTACGTCGCCGCCAAGCACGGCGCCCATGTGATCGCGGAGACGCTGCGCCTGGAACTGTGCGGTGAGCCGGTGCGGGTGATCGAGATCGCCCCGGGCATGGTCAGGACCGAGGAGTTCGCGAAGAACCGTTTCGCGGGCGACGAGGCGAAGGCCGCGGCGGTCTACGCGGGGGTCGCCGAGCCGCTCACCGCCGAGGACATCGCCGACACGGTGGACTGGGCGGTCACCCGTCCCTCGCACGTCAACGTCGACCTGCTGGTCGTCCGGCCACGCGCGCAGGCCTCCAACTACAAGGTGCACCGGGAGAACTGACACCCGGCAGCGCCCTGAAGGCGCGCGGGGAACTGCGCGACCAGCCACAACGGCGCCGCGGACGATCACATCGCCGCACCTCCAGCCAAGCGCTCCGCACTCCCAGCGGAGCGCTCAGCACCCCTAGCCGAGCGCTCAGCATCCCCAGCCGAGCGCCTAGCCCTTGACGCAGATGACCTGCTTCAGCTTGGCCACGACCTCCACCAGGTCCCGCTGCTGGTCGATGACCTGCTCGATCGGCTTGTACGCGCCGGGGATCTCGTCGATCACACCGGAGTCCTTACGGCACTCCACACCGCGGGTCTGCTCCGCCAGGTCACGCATGGAGAACCGCTTCTTCGCCGCGTTGCGGCTCATCCGTCGACCGGCGCCGTGCGAGGCGGAGTTGAAGGACGCCTGGTTGCCCAGGCCGCGCACGATGTAGGAACCGGTGCCCATGGAACCGGGGATGATGCCGTAGTCCCCATCGGCCGCCTTGATCGCGCCCTTGCGGGTGACGAGCAGTTCCACGCCCTCGTAGCGCTCCTCGCTGACGTAGTTGTGGTGGCAGGAGATCACCTCGTCGAAGGTCACGTTGGCCTTCTTGAACTCCCGGCGGATCACGTCCTGCGACAGCGCCATCATGATCGCGCGGTTCCGCTTCGCGTACTCCTGGGCCCAGAACAGGTCGCGCCGGTAGGCGGCCATCTGGGGGGTGTCGGCGATGAACACCGCGAGGTCGCGGTCGATCAGGTCCTGGTTGTGCGGCAGCTTCTGGGCCTCGCCGATGTGGTACTCGGCCAGTTCCTTGCCGATGTTCCGGGAACCGGAGTGCAGCATGATCCACACCGCGTCGTCGGCGTCCAGGCACAGCTCCCAGAAGTGGTTGCCGGACCCGAGCGTGCCCATCTGCTTGGTGGCCCGCTCCTCGCGGAACCGGACCGCCTCCGCCAGCTGGCCGAACCCGGACCAGAACCCGTCCCAGTCCGCCGTGCGGAACCCGTGCAGCCGCAGCGGGTTCACCGGCTCGTCGTGCATGCCGCGCCCCACCGGAATGGCCTGCTCGATCTTGGAGCGCAGCCGGGAGAGATCGCCGGGCAGGTCGCCCGCGGTCAGTGAGGTGCGTACCGCGCTCATCCCGCAGCCGATGTCGACACCGACCGCGGCCGGGCAGACCGCGCCCTCCATGGCGATGACCGAGCCGACGGTCGCACCCTTGCCGTAGTGCACGTCCGGCATCACGGCCAGGCCCTTGATCCACGGCAGCGTGGTGACGTTGCGCAGTTGCCGCATCGCCACGTCCTCGACGCCGGCCGGATCGGCCCACATGCGGATCGGTACCCGGTCGCCGGGCACCTCGGTGTACGTCATCTCTCCCCCTGGGTTGGACTCACTGCTTCCAGTGTTGGACTTACCGACTGAAATTAACGACAAAACGGGCAAAACTTAGCGCTTCTTAGTCAAAGCAAGATTCGGGGGCGAAACAACCCAATCAACACCCGCGACCGGCGGCGCTGGCGATCTCTGCGGTAGACATTGTGTCCACGGGCCGCCCCGCAGCGGCAACGCGTTTTCGAAAGGGGGCAGGCCAGTGACGCCAAGGGGAGTGCCGGGCGATGGACTGACCGGCAGTACACCCAGGGCGCGCCGCACCGGTGCCATAGCGGGCGTGCTCTCGCTCACCGCACTCGCCGCCCTCACCGGTTGCTCCGGCCCCGGCGGCAACGGCGGCTCCAGCGACAACTCGGGCCTCAGCAGTCGCAGCGACTCCGCGAGCGCCGCACCGCCCGGCAAGTACCGCAACCTCCCGGAGCCCTGCGGCGCCGTGAGCTCCGGCACACTGCACCAGCTGTTGCCCAGCTCACAGGACTACGCCGGACAGGCCACCCCCACCTTCGACACCGACCGCCGGGTCGGCTGCCGGTGGAGCGGCTCGGTCAACGGCGGCAACCGCTATCTGCACATCGACTTCGAGCGGGTGGTCAGCTACGACCCGACCGTCAGCGACGAGGACAAGGCGGCACAGGAGTACGAGCAGAAGGCCGCCGCCGCCCACATCCCCGTCGAGTCGCCCACGCCCAGCGGCTCCCCCTCCCAGAGCCCGCCGCCGACCGCCAGCGCCAGCGCGTCCCCCGCACCGCAGCCGTCCTCTCCGTCCCCGTCGTCGGCGAGCGCCTCCGCGAGCGACGCGTCCGACACCGCGCCCCGCCGGGTCGGCGGCATCGGCGACGAGGCGTACCTCAACGACGCGGTGATGACCCAGGACTCCGGGGTGCACCGCGATGTGACGGTGGTGTTCCGCACCGCCAACGTGCTGGTCACCATCGAGTTCTCGCAGTGGTCCACCAACGCGTCGGTGATCCCGCCGAGCGTCGAACTGCAACTCGGCGCGCACGGACTGGCGCAGGAACTGGCCAGGAAAATCGAGGAGTAGGCCGCTTCCGGTGCACGGCGAGACGAATAGCACATTGGGTGCGTGGAAGGACAGCGCGCCACGCGGAGCACGTATTGTGTCGGTTTACGGCTGCGGCCGGGACGGTCGCGCGTCAAGCAACAACCGCCCCACAACGACAGAAGGACCCATGCACAGACCAGCTGCTCCGCACCTCGCCCGCCTGCTCGCGTGTGCCGCCGTGCCGGTGATGCTGCTCGCCGGCTGCTCCTCGGGCTCCGGCTCGAGCGACAAGAGCCAGCAGGGGCAGGCCGGGTCGACGGCCTCCGGTTCCTCCACGTCAGCCACCTCACCGTCGCTCGCCCAGGCCAAGTACAAGACGCTGCCCGACCCCTGCAAGGCCATGTCGCAGGACACCGTCAACCACCTGGTGCAGAGCGCGAAGAACCCGAACGGCACGGCGGCCAGCTCCAACGACCTGAAGGACCGCGGCGGCTGCTCGTGGAACGGCCTGGACGGCTACCAGTTCCGCTACCTGGACGACTCGTTCCAGCGGTTCGACTCGATCCCGAACGCCTCCGGCGACGACCAGGCCAAGTCCGCGTTCCGGCAGGCCGTGCAGACCACCACCGGCAAGGCGTCCAGCCCCAAGACCAGCCAGCTCAGCGGGCTCGGCGACAGCGCCACCCTGGTCACCTGGGACGACAAGAAGGGCGATGACCCCTACCACAACGCGACCGTGGTGGCCCGGTCCGCCAACGTCGTGCTGGTGATCGACTTCAACGGCGCGGGCATGCAGGGCGACGACAAGCCCAAGGCCGACGAAATGGACAAGGACACCCAGCAGGCGGCCAAGGAAGCCCTGGCCTCGCTGAAGTAACGGCTGGTTCCTCCCGCGCCCGGCCCGTACGGCGGGCCCGGCCACGCCAGTTGGCGGGCGCGGGAGGCCCGCGACCGCCGCCCAGCTCCCACACGCGCACCTCGGCGCGGACGTAACAAGCACATGAGGTCCGCGGCATCGGCGGGTTGACGACTGCTGGCGCGAGGACGACAACTTCCGGCACGCGCGCCGGACTCGTCCGTACCGGCCTACGCCCGCTCGCACACCTGTGTCAGGCTGTCGCACGCAGCAGACCGAGCAGGGAAGGGTTCGCGAGTGGCCGCGCCATTGAAGCTCACACGCACGCACCGAATACTCATAGGGGTAGTCGTCGCTGGTGCGCTGGTCATCGCCGGTATCGGCTTCGCCGGGTCCTACTCGGCCGTGCGTGCGCTGGCCCTCAAGAAGGGTTTCGGCAGTTTCTCCTACTTCTTCCCCATCGGTATCGACGCGGGCATCTGTGTCCTGTTGGCGCTGGATCTGCTGCTGACCTGGATCCGCATGCCCTTCCCGCTGCTCCGGCAGACGGCGTGGCTGCTGACCGTCGCCACCGTGGCCTTCAACGCCGCGGCGGCCTCCGACCCGCTGGGCATGGGCATGCACGCCGTCATCCCGGTGCTGTTCGTCGTCACCGTCGAGGCCGCCCGCCACGCCATCGGGCGCATCGCCGACATCACCGCCGACAAGCACATGGAAGGCGTGCGCCTCACACGCTGGCTGCTGGCGCCCGTCCCGACGTTCCTGCTGTGGCGGCGGATGAAGCTGTGGGAGCTGCGCTCCTACGACCAGGTCATCAAGCTGGAGCAGGAACGGCTCGTGTACCAGGCGCGACTGCGCTCGCGGTTCGGGCGGGCCTGGCGGCGCAAGGCCCCGGTGGAGTCCCTGATGCCGCTGCGCCTCGCCCGGTACGGAGTGCCGCTGGCGGAGACCGCCCCGGCCGGACTCGCGGCGGCCGGGATCGAGCCGCAACTGCTGCCGGCACAGCCCGCGGCACCGAAGCTGGAGGCCAGGGCCGCCCAGGCCGAGGAGCCGCCGAACCAGTGGTTCGCCGCGTCCCAGAACGTCCAGTACCGGGGCGACTTCGACCCGAACTACGAGCCGCCCACCTACGGGCCCATGCCGGAGCACCAGCCCTGGTACGAGGAGCAGCCGCAGCAGCTCCCGGTGCCGGAGCCCCGCGCGCCGCAGCCCGAGCCGGAGCCAGCCCAGGCCCAGACGCCGGAGCAGCGGTTCCAGGTGCCGAACGGGGCGGGCGGCACGCGGCCGTTGGGCAAGGGAGTGCAGGACGCGGCGCCGTCGGAGGAGGACCTGTACCAGGTGTTCCGGCGCGCGATAGCGGGCGAGGGCATGCCGACGCCCGGCGCCTTCGCCGCGGACCTCGAAGCCGAGTTCGGGCTGCGCCTCCACTCCCGCGAACTGACCGAGTACATGGACCGGTTCACGGCCCGACTCAACAGCGAGCTGATGGAAGACCACATCGCGTAGGTTCTCCGCCGCTTCGGTTTGGGGGCTCGCCCCCAACAGAGAACGGCCGCAGCGGCCCGGCGGCGCCGAACCGGCCGCGAACCGACTCCGCCGGGACCGACGGCCATACGGCCGCCGCGCCCCGGCGAAGAAGAGGAACCGTCTCGCGACGGCCGGTGCTAACTGGCCGCCAGCAGTTCGCGGACCCGGTCCGCGCCCACGGCGAGCAGCAGGGTGGGCAGCCGCGGACCCGTGTCCCGCCCGACCAGCAGCTTGTACAGCAGGGCGAAGAACTGCCGCTGCGCCGTCTTCAGTTCGGGCGTCGGCTTGGCGTCCGCCGCGAGGCCCGCCTGCAGCTTGGGCACCGCGTAGACCAGCGTGGTCAGACCGTCCAGCGACCAGTGCTCGTCCAGGCCGTCCACCAGCAGCTTGAGCGCCTCGCGGTCCGCGTCGCCGAGGGTGGCGAGGGTCTCGCGGTCCGGCTCGGTGCGCACCCGGGTGCGCTGGTCCTCGTCCACGTGCGTGGACACCCAGGTCTCCGCCCTGTCCAGTCGCGGACGCGTCTCGTCCAGCGAGGAGATGGGGTCCTCGATGGTGAAGTCGCGCAGGATGCGCAGGGTCTGCTCCTCGTCCGCGGTGGTGATGTCGACCACCGAGGCAAGAGTGCGGAACGGCAACTTCCGCGGGGTGGTGGGCAGTTCACCGGCGGCGGTACGGGCCGCCCGGGAGTGGATCGCGATGTCCACCGGCGCGGCGGTGTCCGAGGCGATCTTGCGCTCCAGCGCGTCCCACTCGTCGTAGGTGCGGCTGATCTCCTGGTCGAAGGAGATGTTGAAGGCCTGCTTGGGCTGGCGGCGGGCGTACAGCCAGCGCAGCAGCTGCGGCTCCATGATGCGCAGCGCGTCACCGGCGGTCGGCACCCCGCCCTTGGAGCTGGACATCTTCGCCATGCCGCTGATGCCGACGAAGGAGTACGGCAGGTACACCGGCGGCAGCCCGTCGAACACCTCGCGCACCAGCTGGCCGCCCACGGTGAACGAGGAGCCCGGCGAGGAGTGGTCGACGCCACCGGACTCGAAGGTCACGCCCTCGTACGCCCAGCGCATCGGCCAGTCGACCTTCCACACCAGCTTGCCCTGGTCGTGGCTGTCCAGCCGGAACGACTCGGCGTGCCCGCACGCGGTGCAGGTGTAGGAGATCTCGGTGGTCTCGTCGTCGTACGCGGTGACCTGGGTCAGGTCGCGCCCGCACGCGCCGCAGTACGGCTTGTACGGGTAGTACGCGGTGCCCGCGCCGCCCTCGTCGTCCTCGGCGGCGCCTTCCGAACCCTCGTCGGTCTTGGCCTTCTTGGTGCGGTAGCGGCCGAGCACCGCGTCGATCCGCTGCCGCTCGCGCATGGCGTGCAGGATCTGCTCGCGGTAGGCGCCGGAGCTGTACATCTCGGTCTGGCTGATCTCCCGGACCTCGACGCCCAGTTCCCGCAGCGCGGCCCGGAACGGCGCCTTGAAGTGGTCGGACCAGCTGGCGTGTTCGCCGGTCGGGTCCGGTACGGAGGTCAGCGGGCGGCCGATGTGCTCGGCGAAGGACTCCGGCTGCCCGGCCGGGACCTTGCGCAGCCGGTCGTAGTCGTCCCAGGACAGGATGTGCTCGCAGTCGATGCCGCGGCGCTTGATCTCGTCGGCGACCAGGTGCGGGACCATGATCTCGCGCAGGTTGCCCAGGTGGATCGGGCCCGACGGGCTGATGCCGGAGGCGCAGACGATCTTTTTACCCGGAGCCCGCCGCTCGGCTTCCGCGATGACGTCGTCCGCAGCGCGGGCGACCCAGTCGGCTTCGGTGCTCTGAGCCACTGTCTCTGCTTCCTTCCGGTTGATCGGCAACCATCCTGCGCGGGGACGGGACCTTGGCGGCTGCACGTCCCCAGTCGATTGTCCCATCCCCGCGGAGTCGCCCCTCGCCATGGGAGCCATGGGATACTCAGGACACGATCCAAACCGTGTCACCTATACAAGGAACGGCATCCATCCCATGGCTTCGGTCCCTTCCCTCTCCGCCACGATCCAGCAGCGCGTCTCCGCGGCCCTTGCCGCCGCGGTGCCGTCGGCCGCCGACGCCGATCCGCTGCTGCGACGTAGCGACCGGGCGGACTTCCAGGCCAACGGGGTGCTGGGGCTGGCCAAGCGGAACAAGGCCAACCCGCGCGAGCTGGCCGCCCAGGTCGTCGAGCACCTGCCCGCCGACGACGTGCTGGCCGGTATCGAGGTGTCGGGCCCCGGCTTCCTGAACGTCACCGTCACCGACGCGGCGATCGTCAGCACGCTCGCCGCCCGCGCCGCCGACGACCGGCTCGGCGTGCCGCACGCCGAGCGGCCCGGCCGCACGGTGATCGACTACTCCCAGCCCAACGTGGCCAAGGAGATGCACGTCGGCCATCTGCGTTCCACGGTGATCGGCGACGCGATCGTGCGGATCCTGGAGTTCTCCGGTGAGACGGTGATCCGGCGCCACCACATCGGCGACTGGGGCACCCAGTTCGGCATGCTCATCCAGTACCTGATCGAGCACCCGCACGAGCTGGACCACCCGTCCGACGGGGACAGCGGCGAGGGCGCCATGTCCCGGCTCAACCGGCTGTACAAGGCGTCCCGGGCGCTGTTCGACTCCGACGAGGAGTTCAAGGACCGCTCCCGGCGCCGGGTGGTCGACCTGCAGGCGGGCGACGAGCAGACGCTCGCGCTGTGGCACAGGATCGTCGACGAGTCGAAGATCTACTTCTACTCGGTCTACGACAAGCTGGCCGTCGAGATGCGCGACGAGGACATCGTCGGCGAGAGCGCGTACAACGACATGCTGGCCGAGACCTGCAAGCTGCTGGAGGAGTCCGGCGTCGCGGTCGAGTCCAACGGCGCGCTGTGCGTGTTCTTCGACGACATCAAGGCCAAGGACGGCACGCCGGTGCCGCTGATCGTCCGCAAGGCCGACGGCGGTTACGGCTACGCGGCCAGCGACCTGTCCGCCGTGCGCGACCGCACCGGCAACCTGCATGCCGACACCCTGCTGTACGTGGTCGACGCGCGGCAGGCGCTGCACTTCAAGATGGTCTTCGAGACCGCCCGCCGGGCGGGCTGGCTGACCGACGACGTCACCGCGAGGCACCTGCCGTTCGGCACGGTGCTGGGCAAGGACGGCAAGCCGTTCAAGACCCGTGAGGGCGAGACGGTCCGGCTGGTCGACCTGCTGGACGAGGCGGTGGACCGGGCGCGCACGGTCATCGCGGACAAGAGCAAGGACCTGACGCCCGAGGAGATCGGCGAGCGGGCGGCGCAGGTCGGCATCGGCGCCGTGAAGTACGCCGACCTGTCCACCTCGCTCACCCGCGACTACACCTTCGACCTGGACCGGATGGTCTCGCTCAACGGCGACACCAGCGTGTACCTCCAGTACGCCTACGCGCGGATCCGCTCCATCATCCGCAAGGCGGGCGAGGTCGCGCCGAAGGCGCACCCGGAGCTGCCGCTGGCCCCCGCCGAGCGCCAACTCGGCCTGGCGCTGGACGAGTTCGCCGAGACGCTGGCGTCGGTGCGGGAGACCTACGAGCCGCACAAGCTGGCCTCGTACCTGTACGGGCTGTCGTCCGCGTACACCGCGTTCTACGAGCACTGCCCGGTGCTCAAGGCCGAGGGCGGCCAGGCGATGGTGGAGAACCGGCTGTTCCTGTGCGACCTGACGGCCCGCACCCTGCGCCAGGGCATGGAACTCCTGGGCATCCAGACGCCCGAGCGCCTCTGAGCGCTCCCGAGCGGCCTGCCACGGCGGTCCTGGCACTCGTTGCCGGGACCGCTCAGGCGTAACGCGCCAGCCCGTCGGTGGTGATCTTCACCCCGAGCCCTGGGATCTCGGCGTCCTCTCCGTACGCACCGCGCCGCATGCCCAGGAACTCGCCGTCCCGGGGCAGCGTGTACAGCGTCCAGGTGGCGTCGCGCGGATCGATCAGCAGGTAGGCCGGAATGCCCGCATCGGCATACCAGCTGACCATGTCGCGGGTGTCCTTGGCGCTGTTGCCCTTGGAGACGACTTCCACGACCAGCTCGACATCGCCCGGATCAAGCAGCCACTCGTCCGACTCGCCGAATCCCGCGTCGCAGACCAGCAGGTCCGGGGTCGCGTAGTCGTCCCGATCACCCGGCATCGACACCGAGGCCACCTGGAAGGGGCTCAGCCGCTCCGGCAGTGCGGGCCACAGTTGGTTGTAGAGGTGGTTGATGATCCCCGCATGCTTGCCTCGCGGGGTGGGAGACATCATCAGGACTCCTCGAATGATCTCGGCCCGCAGACCGGTCGCTTCCTCCGCGGCTTCGGCAGCTTTGCGGAGCGGGCTCATGCCGCGTTCCGGGCTCGCGAGGGTCATGACGGCCTCCCTTCCGAATACCCGAATTCTACTGGGCGCAGGTGCCGCAGACCTTAACGCTGAGCACCACTCAGTCGCTGAGCGTAGCGTCCGCGAATTCACACCACACGATCTTTCCGGGCACCCGCTCCGCCACGCCCCACTTGTCGGCGAGGGCTGCCACGAGCTGTAGGCCCCGGCCGGACTCGTCCTCGGCTTCCGTGTCGGGGATGCGTACTTCGCCGTCGCCGCTGTCGTGCACCTCCACGCGCAGTACGCCGTTCCCCGACAGCCCCAGCGAGAGCTGGTAGCCGCGCCCCGGCGGGACGCCGTGCAGCAGGGCGTTCGTGGCCAACTCGCTCACGCACAGCAGGATGTCGTCCGCGCGCGACACGATGCTCCAGCGCCGCAGGGCCCGGCGGGCGAACTCCCGTGCGGCGGGTACGGATCGGCGCGTGCGTGGGTAGAAGTGCCTGCTGAAGCAGGGCTGTTGAGGGCTGTCGCTCATGCGACAGATGGTTACGTCGAGCCGCGAAGCGGAACCAGTGCGTCAGCCCGTACGGATCTTCCGTACGGGTTTGTTCGAGGTGACGTACGGGTGGGGGTGGGGAGTTGGTCGGGCATGAAGCCCATGAAGAACGCCACTCCGGAACGGCTGGTCGGCGCCCAGGTGGCCTTGTTCCGCAGGTGGGCGAGGTTGACGCAACGCGAACTCGCCGAACGGCTAGGTGTCCATGAGGAGACCATCGCCTCCATCGAGCAGGGGCGCCGCCCGCTGAAGCTCGATCTCGCCGAGCAGTTGGACGAACTGTTGGAGACCAAGGGTGCGTTGGAGGTGGCAGTACGGAATCTGCCGGAGCGGGCGAAGTACCCGGTGTGGGCTGAGGCGTTCATCGACCATGAGCGGGACGCGATTGCCATCTCCTGGTACGAGAACCAAATCATCCCCGGCCTGCTTCAGACCGAGGCGTACGCCCGAGCGGTCTTCCGTAACAGGGTCCCCTTGTTCAGCGAGGAGGAGATGGAGCACAGCGTCGCCATGAGGATGGAACGCCAGGACATCCTGCGCCGCAACATCCCGCCGACGTGCAGTTTCATCTTCTCGGAAGCAGTGTTGAAGGACCGACTTGGCGGCGACGAGGTGTACAGGGAGCAGTTGCGGCACCTGCACGAGTGTGCCGATCTACCAGGGCTCACCATCCAGATCATGCCGCTCGGCCGGGAGACCCACGCCGGACTCGACGGACCGTTCGTCCTGCTGGAGACTCCAGAACACCAGCTTCTCGCCTACCTCGAAACCCACCGCGGCAGCCAACTCATTTCCGACGCAGACGAGGTGAGCATCCTCTCCCGCAAGTATGCGATGCTGCGGTCACAGGCGCTCAACCCCGAAGAATCCAAGCACCTGTTGGATCGGCTGCTAGGAGAGCAATGATCACCGCACTGGAGTGGTTCAAGTCCAGCTACAGCGGAACCGAGGGTGGTGCCTGCATCGAAGTCGCCTACGCCTGGCGGAAGTCCAGCTACAGCACCGAGAAAGGCGGCGACTGCATCGAAATCGCCGCCCACCCCGCCGCCGTGCACGTTCGGGACTCCAAGGATCCGGAGGGTCCCACCCTCACCTTCAGCCCCGCCGCCTGGGCGGACTTCGCCGCCTTCGCCGCCGGGCAGGCGGCCGACTGACCCGGGCCGCCCGCATATCACCCGCGCGTTCCGCGCGCGGAACGCGCGCCCGCGTGTGAAGAAAACGTACGGACCCTGTACCTGATCACGTAAGGAACGCCCGACAAGGGCGGTTGGCGCGGACACCTCCCAGGTCAGGCGTGCTGTGCGTGGCCTATGGTTCTCGTTACCGCTTTCCCGGGGCCCTCAGGAACTTCTCAGGCCTCGGGGATATCTTCCGGTAACTCCGGGGCCCGGTTTGCCCGTTTGGTCGCTACGTTGCGCAACTGGGCAACCATTGTCCCGGTGCAACCGTCTTCTTTTCGTCGTAGGTGCAGACGAGGGTGTGAGTATGACAGGCAGCCGTGGGGCAAGGACCGGGGGACGGGCTGGGCGCGCGGCGCAGAGCAGAGGCCGGGGGCGTGCGGCGGCGACCGGCCGCGGTCGCAAGGGGAAGCGCAATCCGAAGCGGATGTTCGCGGTGGTCAGCATCTCGGTGGCGGTGCTGCTGGTGGCGGGTATCGGCGCGCTGTACCTCAAGCTCGACGGCAACATCACCACGTTCGACGCCAACGGCCTGAGCAAGGACCGGCCGAACGACACCGCGGGCCAGAACGTGCTGATGATCGGCTCCGACAGCCGCGCGGGCGGCAACAGCGCGCTGGGCGGGGCGGCCGGGCAGGACGTCGCCCACTCGGACACCACGATCCTGCTGCACGTCTACGCCGACCACAAACACGCGGTCGGCATCTCCATACCCCGTGACTCGCTGGTGGACATCCCGCCGTGTCTTCTGCCCGGTGGCAAGTGGTCGCCGGACCAGCCCAGCGCGATGTTCAACTCGGCCTTCTCGATGGGCGACTCGCCCTCCGGCAATCCGGCGTGCACCCAGAACACGGTGGAGAAGCTGACCGGGATACGGGTGGACCACACCATGGTGGTCGACTTCAAGGGCTTCTCCGCGATGACCTCAGCGGTCGGCGGTGTGCAGGTGTGCATGCCGAACAACGTCTACCAGGGCGACCTCAACCCCAACCTGGGCTACAAGGGCAAGCTGATCTTCCCCAAGGGCCTGCAGACCGTGCAGGGCCAGCAGGCGCTCAACTACGTACGGCTGCGGCACGGCGTCGGCGACGGCTCCGACATCGGCCGGATGAAGCGCCAGCAGGCCTTCTTGTCCTCCCTGATGAAGAAGGTGCAGGGCGAGGGGTTCAGCCCGACGACGCTGCTGCCGCTGGCCGACGCGGCGACCAAGTCGCTCACCGTGGACCCGGGTCTCGGCTCGGCCGACAAGCTGCTGTCGTTCGCGATGTCCATGAAGGGCATCGACCTGCACAACATCAAGTTCATCACCGCGCCCTGGCGCTACCAGGGTGAGCGGGTCGCCCTCGTCCATCCGGACGTGGACGCGCTGTGGGCCGAGTTGAAGGCGGACCGGACCATCGACGGGCAGGACGCCAGCGGCGGCAAGAAGCCCGCGGCGTCCGCCGCCTCGCCGTCCGCGACCCCCGTCTCCGACGTCACCGGCACCGGAATCGTGGTGGCCGTCTACAACGGCACCCCCGACCAGGGGCTGGCCGCCAAGGCCGCGAAGAAGCTGCGGGACGACAACTTCACCGTGACCGGCACCGCCACCGCCACCTCCCAGCAGCACCCGACGACCATCATCGAGTACGGCGCCGCGCACCTGCAGGGCGCGCAGACGCTGGCCAAGCTGTTCCCGGGCGCGAAGCTGGAGCAGACGGCGACTTCCGGCATCAATCTGGTGCTGGGCCAGGACTACGCGTCGACCGCCGCCTCCGGCACGTCGGCCGGGTCCTCCCCGACCCCGAGCAGCCTGCCGTCCCAGGACGCCAGCCAGGCCCGCTCGGCGGACGACAACCCGTGCTCCAACCTGTCCTACGGGTGAGCGACGCGCCCTGCCGGTCAGCGGAGACGACCTCCGCCTGACCGGCAGGGCGAACGGCTTTCTCCCCGCCGCCACGGCAGCGCCCCTGAAGGGGCACGGGGCTGTGACAGTGTGCGGCTCCGCCGCGCGGGCGCGACCAGCCACAACAGTGCCGCAGATGACCGACGGCACACCACCGCACTCCCAGCGGAGCGCTAGGCACCGCCACCGGCGAGCCGGAACCGTCTGCACGCCGCCAGGGCGGCCCCGTACGCCGCGAGTACCGCCAGCAGGCAGCCGTAGTACGGCAGTGGCAGCGCGCGTAGTCCCAGCGCGGCGCCCAGCGGCGTCAGCGGCAGCAGGAGCCCGATCGCGGCCAGTGAGCCGGTCGCCCAGCGCAGCGCGCGAGGCACCGGGCCGCGCGCCGTGCGCAGCAGCAGCATCACCAGCGCCTGGGTGATCAGGTTCTCGGTGAACCAGCCGGAGTGGAACGCGCTCTGGCCGCTGGTGAACACCGCGAGCACGCCGAAGGTCGCCAGGTCCGCACCGGCGTTGACCAGCCCGAACAGGGTGATGTAGCGGCCGAAGGCGTACGGCCGCAGCACCGAGGGGCGGCGGCTGTCCGCCGCGTCGGGCCGGTCGTAGGCGAAGGCCAGTTGGGACAGGTCGAAGCACAGGTTCTGCGTCAGCACCTGCGCCGGGAGCATCGGCAGGTACGGCAGCAGGACACCCGCGGCCAGCATGGAGATCACGTTGCCGACGTTGGAGGAGACCGCGATCCGCAGATACGTGGCGATGTTGCCGGTGCTGCGCCGTCCGGCGGCCACCGCGGCGTCGATCGCGGTCAGGTCCTTGTCGGCCAGCACCACGTCGGCGGCCTCGCGGGTGACGTCCACGGCGTCGCTCGGGCACAGCGCGACATCGGCGGCGTGCATCGCGGGCACGTCGTTGACGCCGTCGCCGAGGTATCCCACGGTGTGGCCGCCGCGCCGCAGCGCGCGCACCACGCGCGCCTTGTGCGCGGGGGTGCAGCGGGCGAACACCGCGGTGTCGGCGGCCAGTTGGGCCAGCCGCATGTCGTCCAGGGCGTCGATCCGGTCGCCGGTGACGATGTCGCCGACCGCCAGGCCCAGTTCGGCGCAGATCCGGGCGGCGGTGCCGGGATGGTCGCCGGTGAGCACCTTGACGGCCACGCCGCGCCGGGCCAGCGCCGCCAGGGCCTCGTCGGCGGTGGCGGCCAGTTCGTCGCGCAGCCCGACGAGGCCGAGCAGCGTCAGTCCGCGCTCGTCGGCCGGGGTGTAGGGGCGGGTGCGGGCCGGGCGGTCGGCCAGCGCGACGGCCAGCAGCCGCAGGCCGTCCGCGGCCCGCTCCCGCGCCAGCCGCAGCACCCGGTCCCGGGTCTCCTCGTCGATCGCGCAGCGGTCCAGCACGTCCTCGACCGCGCCCTTGACCACCAGGGTGTGCACCCCGGGCCGCGCCACCACGGCGGTGACCAGTCGGCGGACCGGGTCGAAGGGGATGACGTCGACGCCGTTGAGCGACTCGACATCCGTCTCGGCCGCCGCGAGGATCGCCTCGTCCAGGGCGTCGGGGGCCGGTACGTCGGCCAGTTGGATCGTCCACAGGCTGTTGACGGCCGCCCAGTGCAGCACCGCCGGGTCGGTGCGGCCCTCGGTGTCCACGAAGCAGTCGACGGCGAGCGCGTCCTGGGTGAGGGTGCCGGTCTTGTCCACGCACAGCACGTCGACGGCGCCCATGTCGTGCAGCGCGGGCAGCCGTTTGACGATCACGCCGACCCGCCGCGCCAACTCGGCCGCGCCGCGCGCCAGTGCGGTGGTCACGATGACCGGCAGCATCTCGGGGGTGAGCCCCACCGCGACCGCCACCGCGAACGGCAGCGTCTCCAGGCCGCGCCCGCGCAGCACCGCGTTGGCCAGCAGCACCAGCGGCGCGGTCAGCAGCATGAAGCGGATCAGCGTCCAGGAGATCCCGTTCACCGACCGGTCGAACGCACTGGTGCGGCGCCCCGCCAAACCCCGGTGGGCACCGGCGAAGTGGGTGTCGGGACCGGTCGCCGTCACCACGGCGGTGGCCGTGCCCGCGGTCACGCTGCTGCCCGCGAAGCACAGGTGCGGCTGGTCGAACAGCGACCGCGCCAGGTCCACCGGGCGGTCCGAGACCCGTTTGGCCACCGGCGCCGACTCCCCGGTGAGCGCCGCCTGGTGCACGGTCAGCCCGTCGGCACGCAGCAGCCGCACATCGGCCGGGACCATGTCGCCCGGACCGAGCCGCAGCACATCGCCCGGCACCAGTTCCTCGACCGGCAGTTCCCGCACCAGCGGCGCCGACTCCTCGGCCGCCCGCCGCTGCACGGTCGCGGTGGTGGCGACCAGTTTCCGCAGCGCGGCCACCGACCGGTCGGCGCGGTACTCCCCCGCGGCCCGCAGCACACAGCTGACCGCCACCAGCACCGCTATCACACAGGCGGTGCTCCACGAGGTGGCGATCGCCGAGATCACCCCGAGCCCGAGCAGCACGGCGGTGAACGGATCCCGCAACGTACCCGGCAGCCGCCATGCCCAGGCGGCCGGTCGCCGCGGCAGCACCGCGTTCTCCCCGTACCGGTCGAGCCGCCGCTGGGCCTCGTCCTCGACCAGGCCGCGCGGCCCGGCGTCCAGCCGCCGCAGCACCTCAAGCGGGGTGAGACCGGCCCCGGCCACCCCGGTCAGCACACGGTCACGGGTCCGTTCGGCCCCCGCCGGGACGGCGGCGCTACGCGCCGAGGCCACGAAGGCCATCCCGGCGACCGGAACGCCGCCCGGCACCGCGGTCGGCCAACTGCCCCACCATCAGGCGCACGATGGTCACCACGTCCGGGTCGTCCACCAGATACACCTGCCGCCGCCCCTCGCGCCGGGAGCGCACCAGACCGGCCAGCTTCAGCTTGGCCAGATGCTGGCTCACCGCGGGCAGCGCGCCGCCGACCCGCTCGGCCAGGCCGCTGACATCGCACTCGCCCTGCGCCAGCACCCAGACGATGTGCAACCGCGCGGGCGAGGCCAGCAGCCCGAACGCGGCGGCGGCCTCCTGGAGAACGTCGGCTGGCGGATCGGCGGGTATCTCCTGGGAAGCCGGGGTCAGACGGCTGGGCGGCTCATGGAAGCCCGCGCCTTCTGCGGCCACCGGTCGCCCTCCCATCCGCCGTCCTGTGCAAACCGGCGGCCCAGTCTACGCGCCGGGCCGATTTACCGACGTACGGCGGCCAAGGCCCGGCAGCGCGTCGGTGAGGCCGCGGATCTGCTCGTCCAGACAGGCCGACCGGATCCGGGCGGCCACCTCGACCGCCTGCTCACCGGCCTCGAACGCGCCCTTCGGATCGCCCAGCCGCAGCCGCGCGGTGGCGGTCCTGGCCAGCACGAAGCCGCGGGTGCGCACCAGTGCCGGGCGCAGCGTCTCGGCGGCCAGGTCGAAGGAGGCGACCGCCTGCTGGTGGTCGCCCAGATCGAGGTGGCAACTGCCCGCCTGGGCGTGGATGTCGCCCTCCTCGATGCGCGGCAGCCAGTGCGGCTCGTCCCCGCCCCGGCCGCGGATGCACAGTTCGGCGGCGAGCCCCAGCGCGCGCAACGCCTCCCGGCGGCGGCCCAGCTTGGCGTGACCGCGCGCCTCCCAGCCCAGCAGCACCGCCTGCAGCGCGGGCGCGTCAAGGGACCGGGTGCGCTCCTGACCGGCGCGCACCGCGTCCACCATCACCTGCGGGCGGTCCACGCGGTAGGCGCTGACCGCCAGGTGCACCAGCAGCGACGCGCCGATCCGGGCGTCACCGGAGGCGTGCGCGGTGCGCAGCCCGGCCAGCAGCAGCCGCTGCACCGCGGCGGCCGGGCGCCCGGAGTCCAACTGGTACCAGGCGGCCTGCCCGGCCGTGTCGGCGGCGAGCGCGGCGAGCCGCCGACCGGTCTCCTCGTCGTAGCGGGCGGAGCGCAACAGGCCGACGACCACGGCGAGATGGGCGGCCCCGGCCTGCGCCAGCGAGCCGCCGCCGTGCTCGCAGTCCATCCGGCGCAGCAGGTCGGTGGTGGCCTGGAGCTGGTCGATCAGTTCGGCGGGCACCTGCGCGCCGGTGCGGTGCGGCCGGGCCAGCCCGTACGGCGGGGCGGTGGCCCAGGCCTGGGCGTACGCCGACAGGTCCGGCAGCCGGGTGGCGGCCGTGCCGCCACCGGTGCCGGCGGTGAGCGCGGCGGTGGCCTCGGCGAGCGCGGCGAGAGCGTGATCGGCGGTCCACGGCGCCTCCGGCTCCGGCCTGCGCACCTGCGCGGGCACCGCGACCGCGAGCGACGCGGCGGGGGCGCTGCGCGGCACCGGCCGCCGCCTGGGCACCCGGACCAGATCGGCCGGGACGGCCAGTCCGTCGAGGAAGTCCACGATGCGGTCGATGCTGGTCAGCCGACGGGCACCGGACTCCAGCATGGACAGGAAACCCTGACTGAGGCCGGTCAGTTGGGCCACGTCCTCCTGCCGGATCGAACCGCGCTGCCGCACCAGTCGGCTGACCTGCCCGAAGTTCCAGGCGGCCAGCGCCTCACGCACCTCCGGGTCGGCCCAGACCCGCACCGGCACCCGTGGGGTGTCATCGGCGGGCGGCAGCGCGGCACGGGTGCAGGCGCCGCACAGCTCATCGGTGTTGTACGAACTGAGCAGACAACCGCACCGGTCACACCGGCGGCCGACCGATGGTGCCTCGGAGGCCAGGGCGGGCGGCTTCGCCGTCGTCGTCATCGGGGTGCGCACCTCCAGCCGGGGTCCGCTCGACGTCAGTCACGCGCTTCACCCGTCGAACGTCCTTACAACTTCCGTACTGTAAGGGTGAGTTGACGGTAGTCGTTAACGGGGTGGCCGGATATAGGCCTCAGCGAGCCGGACGGCCGGTTGAGTTATGGGCGCGGCGAATCGAAAACAGGGTGGGCGGGTGCGAACAGACAGGTGGGCGGGTGGGGAAAACCGGCCTCAGCCAGAACGTTCCCGCACCCGCCCACCGCGAGCACCTCGAAGACCAGGCGTCAGACGCCCCGCAGCCGTACGGCGACCTCGGTCGCCCAGTACGTCAGGATCATCCCGGCTCCGGCGCGCCGAACGCCCAGCAGCGTCTCCATGATCGCCGCGTCCCGGTCGATCCACCCGTTGGCCGCGGCGGCCTCCACCATCGAGTACTCACCGGAGATCTGGTACGCGGCCACCGGCACGTCCACCGCGTCGGCGACCTGTCGCAGAATGTCCAGATACGGCAGGGCGGGCTTCACCATCACCATGTCGGCGCCCTCGGCGAGGTCCAGCGCCAACTCCCGCATGGCCTCACGCGCATTGGCCGGATCCTGCTGGTACGTCTTGCGGTCGCCCTTCAGCGAGGAGTTGACCGCCTCACGGAACGGACCGTAGAACGCCGAGGCGTACTTGGCCGTGTAGGCCAGGATCGACACGTCCTGGTGACCCGCCGCGTCCAGCGCCTCGCGCACCACGCGCACCTGACCGTCCATCATGCCGCTCGGGCCGACCACGTGCACACCCGCGTCCGCCTGCACCCGCGCCATCTCGGCGTAGCGCTCCAGCGTCGCGTCGTTGTCCACCCGGCCGGCGGCGTCCAGCACCCCGCAGTGGCCGTGGTCGGTGTACTCGTCCAGGCACAGGTCGGACATGACCACCAGGTCGTCGCCGACCTCCGCCCGCACATCGCGGATGGCCCTCTGCAGGATGCCGTCCGGATCGGTGCCCTGGCTGCCGACCGCGTCCTTCACCAGCGGCAGGCCGAACAGCATGATCCCGCCGACACCCGCGGCGACCGCCTCGGCCGCCGCCTTGCGCAGCGTGTCCCGGGTGTGCTGGACCACGCCCGGCATCGCGTTGATCGGCGCGGGCTCGCTGATGCCCTCCCGGACGAACGCCGGAAGGATCAGGTCGGCCGGATGCAGCCGGGTCTCCGCGACCATCCGCCGCATGGCGGGCGTGGTGCGCAGCCGACGCGGCCGCTCGACGGGAAGCTCAGCCACGAGCCCTCCTGCGTGATCCAGGGCGCCGCTCGCTCGGGCGGGTGACCGGGTCCCCGGCCTCGACGGCGGCCGCCCGGCGCGCCCGGCCGAAGTCTGCCAGCGCCTCGGCGAGCGCGTGCACCGACGGTTCCGGCGCCATCACGTCGACCCGCAGCCCGTGCTCCTCCGCCGTCTTCGCGGTGGCCGGGCCGATACAGGCGATCACGGTGACGTTGTGCGGCTTGCCCGCGATGCCGACCAGGTTGCGAACCGTACTCGAAGAGGTGAACAGCACCGCGTCGAACCCGCCGCCCTTGATGGCCTCGCGGGTCTCGGCGGGCGGCGGCGAGGCGCGCACCGTGCGGTACGCGGTCACGTCGTCGACCTCCCAGCCCAGCTCGATCAGCCCGGCGACCAGGGTCTCGGTGGCGATGTCGGCGCGCGGCAGGAACACCCGGTCGATCGGGTCGAAGACCGGGTCGTACGGCGGCCAGTCCTCCAGCAGCCCGGCGGCCGACTGCTCACCGGAGGGCACCAGGTCCGGCTTCACGCCGAACTCGACCAGCGCCCTCGCGGTCTGCTCGCCGACCGCGGCCACCTTGATGCCCGCGAAGGCCCGCGCGTCGAGCCCGTACTCCTCGAACTTCTCGCGCACCGCCTTGACCGCGTTGACCGAGGTGAACGCGATCCACTCGTAGCGGCCGGTGACCAGGCCCTTGACGGCACGTTCCATCTGCTGCGGGGTACGCGGCGGTTCCACCGCGATCGTCGGCACCTCGTGCGGCACCGCACCGTACGAGCGCAGCTGCTCCGACAGCGAGGCGGCCTGCTCCTTGGTGCGCGGCACCAGCACCCGCCAGCCGAACAGCGGCTTGGTCTCGAACCACGACAACTGGCCGCGCTCACCCGCGGGACGCTCGCCGACCACGGCTATCGCCGACTGGCCCGGCTCCGGCGACGGCAGCGCCTTGCTGGCCTTCAGCTCGGCGCCGATGGTGCTCAAGGTGGCGGTCCAGGTGCGCTGCCGGGTGGTGGTCCCGGCGACGGTGACGCTGAGCGGGGTGTCCGGCTTGCGCCCGGCGGCGATCAGCTCGGCCGCGTTGCCCGCGACGGCCTCCAGCGTGGTGCTGACCACCAGCGTGGAGTCGCTGGACCCGGCCTCGTTCCAGCACCGGGCGTCGGCGCTGGACGCCTCGATGAACCGCACGTCGCCGCCGATGGGCACACCCGCGTACGCGGGCACGCCGACCGCCGCCGCGACACCGGGCACCACCTCGAACGGGATGCCCGCCTGGGCGCAGGCCAGCATCTCCTCGGCGGCGCCGCTGTCGAGTCCGGGGTCGCCCGCGACCGCTCGCACCACCCGCTTGCCGTTGCTCGCGGACGCCATGACAAGCTTGGAAGCGTGCGAGGCGGCGCCCAACGCGCCGTCGATCGCCGTGAGTTCGGGTGCCTCCGTGGCCGCCCGCGCGTGCTGACGCACCACGTCGAGCACCCGCGGGTCCGCGACCAGGACATCCGCTTCGGACAGCGCCTCTACGGCGCGCAACGTCAGCAGCCCGGGATCTCCGGGCCCGGCACCGAGGAAGGTGACGTGCCCTGCGGCAGGCTTGTGCGTGGCGGTGGGGCTCAAAGTGCTCGCTCCCCCATCAGACCGGCCGCGCCCTTGGCCAGCATCTCGGCGGCGAGGCCGCGGCCGAGGGCCATGGCCTCCTCGCGGGATGCGGGCAGGGTGCCGGTGGCGGACATCTGCACCAACTCGGCGCCGTCGGTCGTGCCGACGACACCGCGCAGGCGCAGCTCGGTTACATGCTCGTGCCCGCCCGCGTCGGCCAGCGCGCCCACCGGGGCGGAGCAACCGGCCTCAAGGGCGGCGAGCAGGGATCGCTCGGCGGTCACGGCGGCCCGGGTGACCGGGTCGTCGAGCGCGGCGAGCGCCTCGGCCAGCTCGGTGTTCGCGGCGGAACACTCGATGGCCAACGCTCCCTGTCCGGGAGCGGGAAGTACCACGTCGGTGTCGAGGTGCTGGGTCACCACGTCGGACCGGCCGATACGGTTCAGCCCGGCCGCGGCCAGCACCACCGCGTCGAGCTTGCCGGAGGTGACGTATCCGACGCGAGTGTCGATGTTGCCGCGGATCGGCACGGTCTCGACGCGGCGGCCCAACTCACGTGCCCAGGCGTTGAGTTGACACATCCGGCGCGGCGAGCCGGTGCCCACCCGGGCCCCGTCGGGCAGCTGCTCGAAGGTCAGCCCGTCGCGGGCCACCAGTACGTCCCGCGGGTCCTCGCGGGACGGGACCGCGGCCAGCACCAGACCCTCGGGGTCGGCGGTGGGCAGGTCCTTCAGCGAGTGCACCGCGAAGTCCACCTCACCGGCGAGCAGCGCGTCGCGCAGCGCGGAGACGAACACACCGGTGCCGCCGATCTGCGCCAGCGCCTCCCGGGAGGTGTCGCCGTAGGTGGTGATCTCGACCAGTTCCACCGGTCGGCCGGTCAACCGGCTGACCCGGTCGGCGACCTGGCCGGACTGGGCCATCGCGAGCTTGCTGCGCCGCGTGCCCAGCCTCAGGGGTTCGTGCTTGTCGTTCATGCCCGGTCTCGTTTCGGGTCGCCGGTGTCGGCCCGGCTGACGGCGGCGACCGCCTGCGGGTCGAGGTCGAACAGTTCCCGCAGCGCGTCCGCGTACCCGGCGCCACCGGGTTCGCCCGCGAGCTGCTTGACCCGCACGGTGGGCGCGTGCAGGAGCTTGTCGACGACCCGGCGCACGGTCTGGGTGATCTCCGCGCGCTCCTTGTCGTCCAGGTCTGGCAGACGCCCGTCCAGCCGGGCGAGTTCGGAGCTGACCACGTCGGCGGCCATGGTGCGCAGCGCGACCACGGTCGGAGTGATCCTTTCGGCACGCTGCGCGGCGCCGAACGCGGCCACCTCGGCGGAGACGATCCGCCGTACCGCGTCCACGTCGGCGGCCATCGGAGCGTCGGCGGCCGCCGCGGCCAGGTCCTCGATGTCGACCAGGCTCACCCCGGCCAGATCGTGCACCGCGCCGTCGACGTCGCGCGGCATGGCCAGGTCGAGCAGCCCCAGCGGGCCGCCGGTGGTGCGCTGCTTCAGGGCTTCGGCCACCGCCTCCCGGTCGAGCACCAGGCCGGTGGCGCCGGTACAGGAGACCACCACGTCGGCCGCGGCCAGCTCGCGGGAGACGTCCGTGAACGGCACGGCGCGTCCGCCGAGGGAGGCGGCCAGCCGCTCGGCGCGGTCCAACGTCCGGTTGGCGACGACGAGTTCGGCCACCCCGGCGCGGGCCAGCGTGGCGGCGGCCAGCGAGGACATCGAGCCCGCGCCGACCACCAGGGCCCGCTTGCCGGGCAGTTCACCGATGTCCCGGGTGAGCTGGTCGAGGCCGAAGGTGACCAGGGACTGGCCCGCCTTGTCGATGCCGGTCTCGCTGTGCGCCCGCTTGCCGACCCGCAGCGCCTGCTGGAACAGGTCGTTGAGGGTGCGGCCCGCGGTGTGCAGCTCCTGGCCGAGGCCGAGCGCGTCCTTGATCTGGCCGAGGATCTGGCCCTCGCCGACCACCATCGAGTCCAGGCCGCAGGCGACCGAGAACAGGTGGTGCACCGCCCGGTCCTCGTAGTGCACGTACAGGTGCCCGGTGAGCTCGTCGAGGCCGACACCGGTGTGCAGCGCGAGCAGCGTGGACAGTTCGGCGACACCGGCGTGGAACTTGTCCACGTCCGCGTACAGCTCGATGCGGTTGCAGGTGCCCAGCACCGCGGCCTCGGCGGCCGGTTCGGCGGCGAGGATGTCCTGCAACAGCTTGGCCTTTGCGTCCGCGCTCAGCGCCGCCCGCTCCAGCACGCTGACCGGCGCGCTGCGGTGGCTCAGGCCCACGACGAGAAGACTCATGCCCGGCCCTCGCTTCGCTCGGACCGGTCCGCGCCCGGGACGCGCCTTTGCGTGGTTCGCTCGCTCATGCGGGCATCACGGCGGGCACGTCCCCGTCAGGTCCCGGGCGGTCGGCGGCCTCCTCGGCCGCCTTGGGCAGGGTCGCGCGGGCCGCCGCCACGGCCTCGCCCAGGTCCTCACCGGCCTTGCGCTGCTCGTGGAAGGCGAGGATCTGCAGTTCTATGGACAGGTCGACCTTGCGCACGTCGACGCCGTCGGGCACCGCCAGTACGGTCGGCGCGAAGTTGAGGATCGAGGTGACGCCCGCGGCGACCAGCCGGTCGCAGACCTCCTGGGCGGCGCCCGCGGGGGTGGCGATCACACCGATCGACACCTGGTTGTCCTCGACGATCTCTTCCAGCTCGTCGGTGTGCCGCACCGGCAGCCCGGCCACCAGCTTGCCGGTCTGCGCGGGGTCGGCGTCTATCAGCGCGGCCACCCGGAAGCCGCGGGAGGCGAAGCCGCCGTAGTTGGCGAGCGCGGCGCCGAGGTTACCGATACCGACGATCACCACGGGCCAGTCCTGGGTGAGGCCGAGCTCCCGGGAGATCTGGTACACGAGGTACTCGACGTCGTAGCCGACACCGCGCGTGCCGTACGAGCCGAGGTAGCTGAAGTCCTTGCGCAGCTTCGCGGAGTTCACCCCCGCCGCGGTGGCGAGTTCCTCCGACGAGACCGTGGGGACGGACCGCTCGGACAGAGCGGTGAGCGCCCGCAGGTACAGCGGAAGCCTGGCGACGGTGGCCTCGGGAATCCCTCGGCTCCGGGTCGCCGGTCGGTGAGTTCGGCCAGTTGCCACGATGCTCCTGCGGGTAGAGCTGGGCTGCGGACGACCACCGTTCATGGGGCCGCCCCGTATACGCCAGGCTATGTCTTTGTGAACGCGTGCACAAAGATGGTGTCCGCTTTGTCCGTGGGAAGTGACCGGCATCACGCCCCTCCGTTCCCGGCAAACGAAACCATTCGCCGCCCCGGAACGTTTTCTTCCAAGGCCCTGGGACGGCCCTGGCGCCCGATCCACGGCGCCTGTGCCCCGGTCATGTGCGGCAGCCGCGGCCACTCCACCGCCGCCGCCTCGGCCAGCTCCGCCTCGGTGTCGGCCGCGTACCGCGCGAACAGCCGCCCGCAGGTGCGGGCGTCGCCCAGCGCGGTGTGCTGCGACCAGCCGGGCAGCCCGGCGTCCTCGGCGCAGGCCCGCAGCGACAGGCCGCGCGGTGACCGACCGTACCGCTGCGCCAGACGCATCGTGCACGCCTGCGGCACCGGCGGCAGTTCCACACCGAGCCGGGCGTACTCCGCGGCCAGGAACGCCCGGTCACAGCCCACGTTGTGGCCCACCAGCACCCGGCCGCGCAGCAGCCCGAGCAGCCGGGCGGCTACCTCGGCGAAGCGCGGCGCCGCACGCAGGTCGTCCTGCTCGATGCCGTGGATGTGGGTGGGTCCGACCGGCCCCTGGGGGTCCACCAGGGTGCTGAACTCGCCCTGCACCCGCAGGTCACGGCCCAACTGCACGACAGCCAGCTCGATGACCCGGTGCCGACGCGAACTGGAGCCGGTCGCCTCGACGTCGACCACGGCGTAGCCCCCCGGTCCACTGCCAGGGGCAACCGCCGCCCCCTGGAACCTCGGGAGCACGCGCCCACCTTCCTACGTACGCCCCCGACGGCCAAAAACCACTAGATGGTAATCGAATACGCGACCTTGACGGAACCATCCACAAACGGCCCACCCTCAACCAGCCCCCGAGGCCTCACCGGGGCCTGGGGCTGGCGGGGGCATGGGGGCCGGACGGGGTCTGGGGGCTGGACGGGGCCCGGGGGCTGGGCCCGGAAGAGATCCCAGCGAGTCTGGGTGCTCGCCAGCGAAGAGATCCCACCGGGTCCGGGGGCTCGCCAGCGAAGAGACCCGACCGGGGGCCCGGGGGCTGGCCCCCGAAGAGCTACCACCGGGGGTCTGGGGGCTGGCCCCCAGCAATAACCCCGCCGCAACGGCGAGCAACCCCCGCGTCGGAGCCCGGCGGTGCCGAACCAACCGCAACCCGCGAAGATCGCCAAGCGCCAAGCGCTACGCGCCCAGCGCGCGCCGCAGCCGCTCCTCGCTCACCCGCCAGAAATCGTGCTGCGCCCCGTCGACAAGGACGACGGGAATCTGCTCCCAGTACTTGCGGTACAGCTCCTCGTCCTGGGTGATGTCGCGCTCCTCGACGGAGGCACCCAACTCCGAGGCCACCTTCTCGATCACCGCGCGCGCGTCGTCGCACAGGTGGCAACCGGGCTTGGCGATCAGTGTGACGGTGCGCTCATGCGGGGGCTTCTTGCTGGCACTGCGGCCGATAAGCGGGCTCATTCCTGACATTGTGCCCCCTGTTACGCGCCGGACCCGAAGAGTTCATATGGCCGGACCCAGCCAGTCCAGTTCGGTCCGAACACAGTGGCTATGCTCGCCCTATGGCGGCACTGCTTGGATGGCTCCCTTCCCGTAGGCGCTCGGCCACCCCGCGCAGCGTACTGGCGGGTGAGGCCGCCGCCGAGGCCGCGCTCGCGGCTCCCGAGAAGGACGGAACCCTGCCTGCCACCGAGCAACCAGCCCGACCCGAAGCCGCGTTCCCGGTCGCGGGAGACCCGAGGGCCGCGGCCTTCTTCGACCTCGACAACACCGTGATGCAGGGCGCCGCGCTGTTCCACTTCGGCCGCGGCCTGTACAAGCGGAAGTTCTTCCACAAGCGCGACCTGCTGCGCTTCGCCTGGCAGCAGACCTGGTTCCGGCTCGCCGGTTCCGAGGACCCGGCGCACATGCAGGACGCCCGCGACAGCGCGCTGTCCATCGTCAAGGGCCACCGGGTCGAGGAACTCATGGCCATCGGCGAGGAGATCTACGACGAGTACATGGCCGGGAAGATCTGGCCGGGCACCCGCGCCCTCGCCCAGGCCCACCTCGACGCGGGCCAGCGGGTCTGGCTGGTGACCGCCGCCCCGGTCGAGACGGCCACCATCATCGCCCGCAGGCTCGGGCTGACCGGGGCGCTGG
The DNA here is from genome assembly GCA_037034305.1 of Streptomyces sp. PLK1-5. Classification (GTDB taxonomy): domain Bacteria; phylum Actinomycetota; class Actinomycetes; order Streptomycetales; family Streptomycetaceae; genus Streptantibioticus_A. The sequence goes on along the minus strand of JBAGJY010000023.1, from coordinate 10,850 downwards.
GGACCGTCGCCGAGTCGGTGAACGGCGTCTACACCGGCCGCCTGGTGGGCGAGCCGCTGCACGGCCCGGCGAAGGCCGAGGCGGTCAAGGCGCTGGCCGCGGCGCGCGGACTGGACCTCGAACGCTGCGCGGCGTACAGCGACTCGTCCAACGACATCCCGATGCTCTCGCTGGTCGGCCACCCGTACGCGATCAACCCGGACAGCGCGCTGCGCAGGCACGCCCGTGAGCACGAGTGGCGGCTGCGCGACTACCGCACCGGCCGCAAGGCGGCCAGGATCGGACTGCCCGCGGCGGCGGGCATCGGCGCGGTGGCGGGCGGCGCGGCGGCCGCGGTCGCCATGCACCGGCGCCGTCGCTGAACACGCACCGGCGCCGTCGCTGAACTCCCGTCCCGGCACGCCGCCGGGTGCTCCGACCTGCCACCGGGCGGCGGTCGTCACTGACCGTCGCCTCTGTCGCCGTGATCGCCGTAAACCAACTACGGGCAGGCATTCCCCCCTTCTTACCCCCTCCAGGCTCCCGTCAGTCGCACAACTGACACCAGGCCACAACACGCCCTCCAACCGCACAATCGGCGAAAGAAATCGGTCAACTTCCCTACCAGGTTCGATATTTGATCGGTCGTCAATTGAATACAGAGTGGGCGGAACCGACGAATTCAGCAACTCGGTGTAGCGTCGTCTGCACGAAGCGTTATTCTCCTCAGACGCACACCGGTACCCACGCGTCCCTACGACGGGTGAACGGTCCCGTACTGCACGTGATGGAAGTTCTGCCTCTGGGAGTCCCGTGTACCCACTCGTCGGGGTTGACGCCTCAGGCCTGGCCGCGCTGCGCGCACAGGTGGCCCACCGCCTGCGCCTGGTCCTCCCCGCGTACGCCGTCCCCGCGTACGCCGTCCCCGTACCCACGCACGTACCCGTCTACGCCACGGCGGTCGGCGGAACCCCTGTGGCCTCCGGCCCGCTGGCCGGAAGACGAGCCCCCCGCCACACCGGAAACCCGGCCCAGCGCAACGGCACCCGCGCCGTTGGCACGGGAACCGGCGCCTCGTCCCGGCGCCCCCCGGCCGACAGCGACAGCCTGCGCATGATGGAGCTGGTGGAGCGCGCGCAGGCCGGCGAGACCGAGGCCTTCGGGCGGCTGTACGACCACTACTCGGACACCGTTTACCGGTACATCTACTACCGGGTGGGCGGCAAGGCCACCGCCGAGGACCTCACCAGCGAGACCTTCCTGCGGGCGCTGCGCCGGATCGGCACGTTCACCTGGCAGGGTCGCGACTTCGGCGCCTGGCTGGTCACCATCGCGCGCAATCTGGTCGCCGACCACTTCAAGTCGAGCCGTTTCCGACTGGAAGTGACCACCGGGGAGATGCTCGACGCCAACGAGGTGGAGCGCAGCCCCGAGGACTCCGTCCTCGAATCGCTCTCCAACGAGGCCCTGTTGCAGGCGGTGCGCAAGCTCAACCCGCAACAGCAGGAGTGCGTCACACTCCGCTTCCTCCAGGGCCTCTCGGTCGCCGAGACCGCTCGGATCATGGGCAAGAACGAGGGCGCCATCAAGACCCTCCAGTACCGTGCGGTACGCACGCTCGCCCGGCTGCTGCCGGACGACGCACGGTGACCACTGCCGCCCGGCGCGGACGCGATACCGTCGGCTGACCCGCAGGCGCGGGCGACCGGCGCCGCGTAACCCGGCTGGCGCGGCGCTCGTTGCTAGGAATGCAGACCCCCCACGGTCGCGCACGAACGTTCCCCGATCACTCGATCGGGTGGATGCGCTCAAGTTGCGCAACCCTTCGGCCACTTCGGGGAGTCGAAGGTGATGACGAGAGGAGGTGCCGCCCGTGATCGGACAAGCAACGGCGCACCGGCGGGCGAACGCCTTCGCCCAGGCCCTGGAGTCGGCGGACACCCGTGGAGCGACCCCGGAACGCGCGGCCCACGCCGCGGACCGGCACGCCGATCCGCAACAGGGTCGGCTACTTGCCATGGCGGAGGCGCTCGCCGACGTACCCAGACCGGAGCTGGACCCCGAGGTCAAACTGGTCCAGCGAGCGCAGCTCATCGCGGCCATGGAGGCCGCCCTGGCCGACGGCTCCCTGGAGACCTCGGGCCGGGTGCCCGAGCAGCGGGCGGCGGGCGGCACGGGCTCCGGCCAGCCGGTCAACCTGCGTCGGCTGCGTCCCCGTTCACGCTGGTCCCGACGGCTCGCCGCGGGCGGGCTGACCGTGGGGGTCGCGGCGGGGGCGTTCAGCGGCATCGCCGCCGCGAGCACCGACGCACTTCCCGGCGACACGCTGTACGGGCTCAAGCGCGGCATGGAGGACCTGCGGCTCGGGATGACCGGCGACGACGCGGCCCGCGGCAAGGTGCTGCTGGACATGGCGTCGACGCGGCTGCAGGAGGCCCGCCGCCTGCTGGAGCGGGGCCGTTCCGGGCCGCTGGACGCGGAGTCGGTGCGCGAGGTCGGCAACGCGCTCGCCGGTATGCACAACGAGGTGTCCCAGGGGCACGACCTGCTCAGCAACGCGTACCAGCGGGACGGATCTCTCGCGCCCATCGAGACGCTCAACTCGTTCTCCCAGGCACACCGGGTGATGTGGAGTCAGCTGCGGGGCAAGCTTCCGCCGCAGCTGCACCAGGTCGGTACACAGGTCAGCTCGGTCTTCGACGCCATAGACCAGGAAGTCGCGCCGCTGCAGCATCTGTTGCCGCCCGCGGCCAACGGCGGCACCAGGGACCGGCACACCGGCAGGTCCGCGCCGGGCGTCCACCACGACTCCCTCCGCCAGGAGTCCACGCCCGCTTCGGGCTCGGCCCCCCAGTCCGGCGACAACACCGGCACCAGGGGCAACACCTCGCCATCCACCTCCGACTCCCCCGGCGGCCAGGGCCTGTTGGGCGGCCCTGGCCTCCTCAACCCGCCCCAGGGCCAGCCCTCACCCACCGGCGGCGCCCCAGGCTCGGAGAAGTCCCCACCAGAAACGAGCCCCCAGCCGCTACTCCCAGGCCTTCCAGGCCTCCCCGGCCTCAACCTGAACGGCACCGACCCCTCAAAGTAGACCCACCACCTCGCGGCTCCGCCTCCCCCTCCACCAGAGGCCTGAGGCGGAGCCCTTCCCCACCCCGGACCACCCCCTCCACCCCCACCAAGGCCGGAGGCAAACCCCCTGCCGGAGCCCAGAGGCGGAGCCCCGGCAGGGGGCCGGGGGCGAAGCCCTGGCCGGGAGCCAGGGGCGAAGCCCAGCCCAAGGCCCAGGGCGGAACCCCAGCCAGAGGCCCGCGAGCGAAGCCCGGCCAGGAGCCCGGGGCTCGGGACGAAGCCCAGCAGGGAGCCCAGGGGCGCAGGCCCAGCCAGGCACCCGGGGGCGAAGCCCCTGCCGGGGGTCCAGGGGCGAAGCCCCGGCAGGGGCCCGGGGGCGAACCCCCCGGCAGGGGTCCAGGGGCGAAGCCCCGGCCGGGGCCCGGGGGCGAACCCCCCGGCAGGGGTCCAGGGGCGAAGCCCCGGCCGGGCCCGGGGGGCGGAGCCCCCGGATACAACCGCGGCGGTGAGCCGCAGGGGGCTTGGGGGCTTGCCCCCAAGGAGAAGAGAAGGAGCCGCGAGGTCAGAAGAAGACCGAGCGGCGCTGCACCAACAACTTGTACAACGTGTGCTGAATCGTTTCCCGCACCTGATCCGTCAAGTTGAAAACCAGCATCGGATCATCCGCCGCCTCCGGCGCATACCCGTCCGTGGGAATCGGCTCTCCGAACTGAATCGTCCACTTCGTCGGCAACGGCACCATCCCCAACGGCCCCAGCCACGGAAACGTGGGCGTCAGCGGGAAGTACGGGAAGCCCAACAGCCGCGCCAGCACCTTCGCGTTGCCGACCATCGGGTAGATCTCCTCCGCCCCGACGATCGAGCACGGCACGATCGGCACCCCGGTGCGCAGCGCCGTCGACACGAACCCGCCACGGCCGAACCGCTGCAGCTTGTACCGGTCGGAGAACGGCTTCCCCAACCCCTTGAAGCCCTCCGGCATCACCCCGACGACCTCGCCCCGCTCCAGCAGCAGTTGCGCGTCCTCCGCACAGGCGAGCGTGTGCCCGGCCTTGCGCGCCAGTTCGTTGACCACGGGCAGCACGAACACCAGGTCCGCCGCGAGCAACCGCAGGTGCCGTCCGGCCGGATGGTGGTCATGGACCGCGACCTGGGCCATCAACGCGTCCAGCGGCAGCGTTCCGGAGTGGTTGGCCACCACCAACGCCCCGCCTTCGGCCGGAATGTTCTCCACACCCCTGACCTCGACCCGGAAGTACGAGTCGAACAACGGCCGCAGCAACGACATCAGCACCTGGTCGGTGAGTTCCTCGTCGTAGCCGAACTCGTCGACCTCGTAGTCCCCGGTGATCCTGCGCCGCAGGAACGCCAGGCCGCCCGCCACCCGACGGTCCCAACGGCCGCCGAGCAACCGGTCCGCGGCCCCGCCGAGCGCGTCCGTCAACGCTTCGAGCGGCGCGGGCAGCACACCGTCGGCACCGCCGCGCGCGCCCGCGTCCTGCCGTACCGGGACGTCTTCCGGTTCGTGCTCCGCCGCCTCGACGGCCACCGGCCGCTTCCCGCGCCGCACCTCGTCGCCCTCCGGCGGCACCGCCGCCAGGCCCGGCTGGCCCTTGCGCCGCGACGCGGGGTTCCGGCCCGCCCGTCGCCCACCACCGCCCTCGCCGGAGCCGCCCCGTGTCCCTGCGTCGGAAGCCCGCGCCCCCCGACGCGCACGCGTGTCCTCGTCGAACGGGATGACCTTGGCGTCCGCCATGGATCCGCTCCTCCTCGTAGGCTCGTCGGGCTCAGGGGTGTTGGCGTCGCGGCCGCCACTCGGACGGGGACCGTTCATCGATGTGCCTCGGCGGGCAGCACCGCTGCGGCCCGGTCGACCGCGCGGGCGAGCCGCTCCGGCGGCAGCAGCCCGGGGCCGCGGCTGGCCGCGAAATCGTGAAACGTACCCGCGGTGGTGAATTTCGGGGTGAATCCGAGCGTCTCACGCATCTGCGTGGTGTCCACCACCCGGCCGTGGGTAAGCAGCCGGATCTGCTCTGGCGAGAAGTCGCTGACCCCCAGACTGCGCAGCGCGGAGCCCACCCAGGTCACCGTCGGCAGCAGTACCGGCACGGTCGGCCTGCCGAGTCGACGGGCGGTCTGCGACAGCAGCAGCACACCGTCACCGGCGATGTTGAACGTTCCGGAGTTCAGCGTGCCACGACCGGCCTCCTGGGACGCCACCAGCAGCACCCCGATGACATCGTCCTCGTGCACGAACTGCAACCGGGGGTCATAGCCGAATACCGTCGGCAGTACGGGGAGCGAGAAATACTCGGCGAGCGGCGAGTCCGCGCCCGGCCCGAGGATATTGGCGAAGCGCAGCACGGCGACCGCCACATCGGGACGGCGCCGGGCAAAGCCCCGCACATACCCCTCGACCTCGACCGCGTCCTTCGCGAAACCGCCGCTGGGCAACGACTTGGCCGGCATGGTCTCGGTGAAAACGGCGGGATCCCGCGGCGCGGAACCGTAGACGTTCGTGGTGGACTTCACGACCAGGCGCCGCACCGAAGGCGCCTTCTGGCAGGCGCCGAGCAACTGCATCGTGCCGATCACGTTGGTTTCCTTGACCGCCGATCGGCTGCCCCGGCCGCGCGTACGGCCGAGCGGTGTGCCGTTGACGTCCATGTGCACCACGGTGTCCACGTCGTGTTCCGCGAGCACCTTGGCGATCATCGGGTGCCGGATGTCGGCCCGTACGAAGTCCGCGTCGCCCAGCGAATGTTCGGGTGGCACCGCGTCCACCCCGATCACCCGGTCGATTCCCGGTTCACGCTGTACGCGCCGGACGAACCGACCACCGAGGCGACGAGCCACTCCCGTGACGAGCACGACCTTGCCCAAGATCGAAGCCTTCCCTTCTCACCCGGCTGTTCTGGTCACCGTATCGGTTCGATATTGCGCTGTGATGTCCGGAGAATGCGGGAAGTGACGGCGCCCACACCGTTCGGTGTCGAAGTCCAGCCAACTCCGGCGGTCACGTGACGGCCGTTCACGAACCCCGGGGCGTGTCTCGCCGGGAACCGCACAGGTGCCACTCGGATATGCCACCGCCGCCGGATATGCCGCTGCCCTTCGGCCGCCGGACTTGCGGCGGCCGAAGGGCAGCGAAGCGAACGCGAGGCCCGCCTACTTCTTGTTACGGCGCTGCACTCGCGTGCGCTTGAGCAGCTTGCGGTGCTTCTTCTTGGCCATGCGCTTGCGGCGCTTCTTGATGACAGAGCCCACGACTACCCTCGCTCATGATTGGAATCACTCGGTGCGGGGCGTCCGAGCCCACACGACCTACGTCGGCCAAGACTACCCGCCAAATTGCGGCGGGCGTAATCCGGGTTGCGCCGAAGTTGATCCGTGGCGTCGGCTAGGCCGACTCCACACCTACGAAAGACTCCCTGAGGTAGTCGTGGACGGCCTGTTCTGGGACCCGGAACGACCTACCCACCCGGATCGCTGGCAGATGACCGCTGTGCACCAAGCGGTACACGGTCATCTTGGAGACGCGCATCACCGTAGCCACCTCAGCCACGGTCAGGAACACGACCTCGTTCAAAGGCCTCTGGTCAGCGGCCATGACAACACCTGGACCTTCCGCACATGATGGCCGTCGGCTTCCCCTCCGACGACTCCTACACGCACGTGCACTCACCACCAGATTAGGTGCGGGTGAGGCAAGTGGGGAAGAGGAGTACCGTTCGGTTGCCTACTGTGACAGACAGGCTCGATTGAGTACATAGCGAGTTAGCGGCCGGTAGTAGCCAGACCGCGCAGCGTCATCAACCGGAACCACGACCGACACCCGCCCTTCGCGCTCCCCGACGAACAGCGCCGGATCATTCACATCTGCCAGCCCCACTGCCTCGATACCCAGCTGACCTGCCCCGCAGACCCAGCCATGGTCCCCGACCACGAGCGAGGGCAGCGGCCCGTCCCCCGCCACCGCGGCCGCCAGGGCGGTCCGAACCGGCAGCGGCGAGTGGCAGTGCGCGGCCGACGCGCCCCCACTGTGATCCCTGCCCGCCGGACGCACCACCGCGACCCCGTGTACGTAGTCGAGGGTGTGGGTACGTAGTCCAAACCGGGTCGAGATGTCGATACATCGACCATACGCGGGGGTGAGCACGGGACACCCCGCCGCCGAGAGACCGGCCGCCAACCCGGCGTAGAAACCGAGGAGTTGACGTGGATGACCGGTTCCCAGCAGCACCGCCGCCCGTGCCCTGGCGGCCCTGGCGAGCCGGTCCGCGAAGGCGTCCAGCGCGGCGAGCGTACGGTCCGGATCGATCACCTCCCGCCCCGACCTGTGGTCAGGATCCGGCGAGACCCCGCACCGGTCCGCCATCAGCCGCAGCAACTCGTCCGGCGTCCAACTCCCCACCGGATCAAGCCCGATGAGGAACCTCGGATCGCGCTGCGCGAACATCCGGTAGCTGCGCAGACTCTTCTCCCGCGGCGTCGCCACCGTACCGGCCAGCCCGGCCGCCACCAGGTGCGCACGCAGCGCCTCGGCACTCAACACGCCCTCGATGGTGGCCCCTCGCCCCACCCGCCACACCGACCTGCCACCAAATCCCCCCGACATGGGGTGACATGCGGTAATACGGGACGCCCGAGCCCCGCGCCACGCCGCTACGGCAGCAGCCCGTGCAGCGGGAACACCGCCCGCCGGGTCGCCAGCACCGCCTGGTCCAGCCGGTCCGCGGGGTCGTAGCCACCGTCGTCGAACCCGCGCCACACCGGCCGCCGCCCGTCCGTCATCCGCATCGGGGCGCCCTGCCGGGTCAGCCGGTAGACCTCGTGCCGCCAGTCCTCGGGGGTGAGCGCCTCCGGCGGGACCGGCGCCCCCGCCACCAGCGCGACCAGATGCGTCCACGTCCGCGGTACCACCTCGACCACGGCATAACCCCCGCCGCCCAGCGCCACCCAGCGCCCGTCGGCGTGCTGGTGCGCCAGCTCGTGACAGGCCTCGGCCACCACCCGCTGCGCGTCCAGGCTCACCGCCAGATGCGCCAGCGGGTCCTCGAAGTGCGTGTCCGCGCCGTGCTGCGTGACCAGCACCTGCGGCCGGAACGCCGCCAGCAGCTCCGGCACCACCGCGTGGAACGCCCGCAGCCACCCCTCGTCCCCGGTCCCGGCCGGCAGCGCGACGTTCACCGCGCTGCCCTCGGCCCCCTCGCCGCCGGTCTCCTCAGGAAAGCCGGTCTGCGGGAAGAGGGTGCGCGGATGCTCGTGCAGCGAGACCGTCAGCACCCGCGGGTCATCCCAGAACGCCGCCTGCACCCCGTCCCCGTGGTGCACGTCCACGTCCACGTACGCGACCCGCTCGGCGCCCAACTCCAGCAGCCGGGCCACCGCCAGCGCCGCGTCGTTGTAGACGCAGAACCCGGACGCCGAGCCGGGCATCGCGTGGTGCAGCCCGCCCGCGAAGTTCACCGCGTGGTCGGCGGTGCCCCGCCAGACCGCCTCCGCCGCGCCCACCGACTGGCCCGCGATCAGCGCCGACGCCTCGTGCATCCCGGCGAACGCCGGGTCGTCCACGGTACCCAGCCCGTACTCGACCTCAGCGCCGCGCGGGTCGGCCGAGGCCCGGCGGACCGCCTCGATGTAGTCCGGCCGGTGCACCAGCCGCAGCGTCGACTCACCGGCCGCCGGGGCCGCGACCACCGGCATGCCCTTGGTCAGCCCGAACGCCTCCACCAGCGACCTGGTCAACGCGAGCCGCACCGGGTCCATGGGATGGCCAGGCCCGAAGTTGTAGCCGGTTACCGCGTCATCCCACATCAACTGCCCGCGCCCGCTCATGTCCCACACCGTATCGGTCCGGTTTCACCGCGAACGAGCGGGCGTACAGCAGTGTCGCGAGAACCAGCGCCATCGGCACCAGCATCGCCCCGCGGTAGTTCCAGGCGTCGCCGATCGCCCCCACCAGCGGCGAACCGACCAGGAAACCCACGTAGTTGAAGACATTGAGTCTGGCGATGGCGGCATCGGAAACACTCGCCCCCCGCCGGTCGTACGCATGCCGCCCGGCGGCGGCGAACGTCTGCGGCACGATCACACACAGCCCCAGACCGAGAACGGTGAAGCCCGCCATCCCGACCCACGGTCCCGGTGCGGTGGCGACCACCACGAACCCGCCCGCCGCGACCAGCGCCCCGAACCGTACGACCGCCACGGCGCCGAACCTTCTTACTCCCAGGTCGCCAACGGACCTGCCGAGCAGGGTCGTCACCATATATACGTTGTAGGGAACAGTGGCCAGTTGCTCGGAACTGTGCAGGGTGTCCTGGAGATACTTGGCACTCCAGTTGGAGACCGTCGAGTCCCCTATATACGCGAACGCCATCACCAGGCAGAACGGCAGCAGCAGCCGGAACCCGATCGAGCCGCCCGCGCCCTCCCCAGCCGGGCTCCCCTCGCCGCGCGGTTCCTGGTCCACGAACCACCTACCGGCCGCGACGGCCACCGGTATCAATACGACGACCGTCGGTCCGTACAGCGTGGCAAGCGACAGATGCCAGTGCGCCCCCACCCAGGCGAGCGATGCCCCGGCTATCCCGCCCAGGCTGTACGCGGCATGGAAGCCGAGCATGATGCTCCGCCCGTAGACATGCTGAAGGCTGACCCCCAGCATGTTCATGGACGCGTCCAGTGCACCGACGGTGATCCCGAACAGCGCGAGGGCGACCGCGCACTGCCACAGTGCGCTCCCCGACCCCGCGCCCACCAACGCCAGGCAGACCGCTGGCTGGACGCAGCGCAGCACCATGGTCGGGCGCAGCCGTTTGACCAGTTGCTCGGTGCACACGCTGCCGACACCGGCCAGCACCGGAACCGCCGCGAGGAAGACCGGCAACAGGGCATTCGAGATGCCGTAACGATCCTGCAGAGCAGGGATCCTGGTCACCAGAAGTGCGAAGACCACCCCCTGCACGAAGAAGCTGACGGCGAGCGAAGCCCGGCCGTTCCGCAAGCGTGCGTCCATGGAGGTGGAGCGTAGGGCCCGCGACTACTGATGGGTATCCCCTGGACGCGACGCCTTCCGCCGGTCCGCCTCGGACCTCAGCCCAGCAGTCGCGACAGCTCCGACATCTCGGTGAACAGGGCACTGGCTCCGGCGAGTTTGGCGGGCGGCGTCATCGCCGCGAAGCCGTACACGTCCATCCCGGCCGCCACCGCGGCCTGGACGCCCAGCGGGCTGTCCTCGACCACGGCACAGCGCTCCGGAGGTACGCCCATCGACTTCGCCGCGTACAGGAAAAGGTCCGGCTCGGGCTTGCCACGGCCGACGTCCTGCGCGCTGAAGATGCGTTCCTCCTCGAAGTACGAGTAGAGCCCGGTCGTCCGCAACGCCACCCGGATCCGCTCATGGCTGCCCGACGAGGCGACACAGTACGGAATCTCACGCTCCACCAGGCCGTCCAGTACGGTGCTGGTCCCGGTCACCGGTTGCAGGTCACGGCGGAAGGCGTCGAAGACCCTGGTGTGGAACGTGTCGTTGAAGTCCGCGGGCAGCGTCTGCCCGGAGCGTTCCATCACCAGGTCGTGGATGCGGTGCACGGCTGCGCCCATGTAGTCCCGGATCGAGTCCTCGTAAGTCGTGGGATGCCCGAGTTCGGTCAGGTAGTCGGCGAGAATCCGATTGGAGATCGGCTCGCTGTCGACCAGGACTCCGTCGTTGTCGAAGATGACAAGTTCATACCGCATCGCACCACTGTAACGGGGCAACGCAAAAAGCCGTTCCCCCAGGGCCACAAGACCCT
>JBAGJY010000022.1:0-112320 GCA_037034305.1 Streptomyces sp. PLK1-5 | reverse complement strand
TCCTCCTCCACGTCCGCGCCCGCCTCGATGTCCTGGCCGCCTTCCAGGCCGAAGCCCTGGCTGGGGTCCCAGAAGACGGTCACCTCGGCGCCGGGGCGCTGGATCCGCCGTCCGGTGTTCTGCTCGAAGACCGACAGTTCCTCGCCGGACGGCAGCTTGACCAGGTACTGGGTGGACACCCCGATGAACGAGGTGTCCAGCACGACCCCGCCCGCCAGCGTGTTGTGGCCTGCCGGGACCTCCTCGTCCGAGGTGGCGATCTGCACCTTCTCCGGCCGCACCCCCAGGATCACCGCCCCGGAGCTGACCGGGCAGCGCGCCGCGTCCACGGTGAGCCGCTGGCCGTGCGCGCTGATGCTGGCGATGCCGCCGGTGACGTCCTCGACGGTGCCGGGTATCAGGTTGGACTGGCCGAGGAAGTTGGCCACGAAGGTGGTGCGCGGGTTCTCGTACAGCTGCGCGGGCGAGCCCATCTGCTCGATGCGGCCCGCGTTCATCACCGCGATGGTGTCGGCCATCGTCATGGCCTCCTCCTGGTCGTGGGTGACGTGCACGAACGTCAGGCCCACCTCCAGTTGGATCCGCTTGAGCTCGATCTGCATCTGGCGGCGCAGCTTGAGGTCGAGGGCGCCCAGCGGCTCGTCCAGCAGCAGCACCTGCGGCTGGTTGATCAGGGCGCGGGCCAGTGCGATGCGCTGCTGCTGGCCGCCGGAGAGCTGGTTGGGCTTGCGCTTGGCGACATGGCCGAGCTCCACCAGGTCCAGCATCTCCTCGACCGGTTTCCTGAGGTCCTTGCGTCCGCGGCGGCGCAGGCCGAAGGCGACGTTCTCGTAGATGTCCAGGTGCGGGAAGAGCGCGTAGTTCTGGAAGACGGTGTTGACCGGCCGCCGGTACGGCTTGCGGTCCGTCACGTCCTGGTCGCCGAGGAAGATCTGGCCGACGGTGGGCTCCTCCAGCCCGGAGACCATGCGCAGCGTGGTGGTCTTGCCGCAGCCGGAGGCGCCGAGCAGTGCGAAGAACGATCCCTGCGGGACCGTCAGGTTGAGGTCGTCCACGGCGGTGAACGAGCCGTAGCGCTTGGTCAGCCCGGCCAGGCGCAGGTCGCCGCCCTCGGTGCGGCCGAGCACGTCGTTGGAGCTCATCAGGGGTCTTCTCCGATCCGTGAACGGTCTCGTTGTCAGCGGTCGACGTACCGCCTACTGGCCGGTGACCTGCTGGAAGCGGTTGGTGTAGTCGTTCAGCTGGGCGATGCTCAGGGCCATGAAGCCGCGTGCCCTGTCCTGCATCGCCTTCGTGGGCACGATCAGCGGGACCGCCGCGGCGGTGGAGTCGAGGTTGCGCAGTTCGTCCTCGGCGCCGCTCACTGAGGGGATGTAGTTGATGAAGTCATCGAGCGCGGCGGCGACCTGGGGTTGCAGGTAGTAGTTGAGCAGCTTCTCCGCATTGGTCTTGTGCCGCGCGAAGTTGGGGATCACGCAGTTGTCGGACCACGAGAGCATGCCTTCCTTCGGCAGGTCGAGGGTGACCAGGTTGGGCTTGCCCAACTGGGCCACGTCGCCTGAGTAGGCCATGGTCACCGCGGTGTTGCCCTGCTGGAAGTCGCTCAGGTAGTCGTTGCCGGTGAAGGATCGTATCTGCCCGCGGTCCTTGGCCCGGCGCACGAAGTCCAGCGCCTGGTTGAACTGGGCGTCGGTGAAGTGTTCCGGGTCGTGGCCGAGCGCGAGCAGGGCGGTCGCCACGGTGTCCTCCATCTCGCTGAACAGCGAGACCCTGCCGTGCAGGTCGGGCCGGGTGAAGACCTCGGCTAGCGAGGTGATCGGCCGCTTCACCAGGTCGGTGTTGTACGCGAAGGTGGTGTAGCCGTACGCCCACGGGATGCTGAAGCGGCGGCCGGGGTCGGTGGGGTCCTTGAGCACCCGGGGCAGCAGCCGGGAGTGGTTGGGGATGTTCGCCAGGTCCAGTTCCTGGATGTAGTCGTAGGCGCGGTACTTGCCCACCATGTAGTCGCTGACGACCATCAGGTCGTAGCCGGTGTCGATCCCCCTGACCAGGGACGGGTCGATCTTGGTGTACCAGTCGTTGTTGTCGTTGATCACCTCCAGGTACTGGACCTGGATGCCGGTCTGCTTCTCGAACGCCTCCAGCGTGGGCCGTCGGTTGGCGTTCTTGGGGTCGACGTCGATGTAGGACGGCCAGGTTGCGAACACGAGCTTCTTCTCGGTCGCCGAGTGGTCCTTGCCGGACTGTCCCTTCTCCTGCGCACCGGCCGGTACGACATGGCCCTGCACCCCGCAGGCGGTGAGCGCCGCGGCGCCGGTGAGGGCGAGTCCACCGGTGGCGGCGGCGCGCAGCAGGGTGCGGCGGCCGATCCGGGCGGTGGTGGATCGGGCTCGGGTGCGGTTGACGTACTGGGCGAGCTCGGTTGGGCTGGGGTTCGTCACGCGTCACCTGTCCCCGAAGATCGTGCGGTGCCAGTCTTTTCTCGCCACCGCCGTATTGTCGAACATGACGTGCTTGACCTGCGTGTACTCCTCGAAGGAGTAAGCGGACATGTCCTTGCCGAAGCCTGAGGACTTCACTCCGCCGTGCGGCATCTCGCTGATGATGGGGATGTGGTCGTTGACCCACACGCAGCCCGCCTTGATCTCGCGGGTGGCGCGGTGGGCCCGGAACACATCACGGGTCCAGGCGGACGCGGCCAGTCCGTAAGGGGTGTCGTTGGCCAGCCGCAGCCCCTCGTCGTCGCCGTCGAAGGGCAGCACCACCAGCACCGGGCCGAAGATCTCGGCCTGGACGATCTCGCTGTCCTGCGGGGCGCCGGTGACCAGGGTGGGCCGGTAGTAGGCGCCTTTGAGGTCCGGCGCCGCGCCGCCGGTGACGACGGTGGCGTAGCCGCGGGCGCGCTCCACGAAGCCCGCGACGCGGTCCCGTTGGGCGTGGCTTGTCAGCGGCCCGAGGTCGGTCGCCGGGTCGAAGGGGTCGCCGAGCCGTACGGTGGCGAACAGGTCGGCGACGGCGGCCACGAAGGCGTCGTACAGCGGCCGTTGCACATAGGCGCGGGTCGCCGCCGTGCAGTCCTGGCCGGTGTTGATCAGCGCGCCCGCGACCGCGCCGTGCGCCGCGGCCTCAAGGTCGGCGTCGTCGAAGACCACGAACGGGGCCTTGCCGCCGAGTTCGAGGTGCAGCCGCTTGACGGTACGGGTGGCGAGTTCGGCGACCCGTCGGCCGACCGCGGTGGAGCCGGTGAACGAGGTCATCGCCACCCCGGGGTGGCCGACGAGGTGCTCGCCCGCGCCTTGGCCCGCGCCGGTGACGATGTTGACGACGCCGTCCGGGATCCCGGCGTCGGTCGCCGCCTGGGCGAACATCAGCGAGGTGAGCGGGGTGAGTTCGGCGGGCTTGAGCACGATGGTGTTGCCCGCCGCGATGGCTGGCAGCACCTTCCAGGCGGCCATCTGCAGCGGGTAGTTCCACGGTGCGATGGAGCCGACCACGCCGACCGGCTCGCGCCGCACGTAGGAGGTGTGGTCGCCGGAGTACTCCCCCGCCGCCCTGCCCTCCAGTTGGCGGGCGGCTCCGGCGAAGAACGCGGTGTTGTCGACCGTGCCCGGTACGTCGAACTCGGTGGACAACTTGATGGGTTTGCCGCACTGCAGTGACTCGGCCAGCGCCAGGTCGGCGGCGCGGGCGGACAGCGCGGCGGCGAAGCCGTGCAGGGCGTCGGAGCGTTCGCCCGGGGTGGCACCGGCCCATCCGGGAAGCGCCTCGGCGGCGGCGGTCACGGCGGCGTCCACGTCGGCGGCGCCCGCCAGTTCGTAGCTGCACACGGTCTCGCCGGTGGCCGGGTCGACCACCGGGTGCGACTGGCCGCAGGAGCCGGAGCGCAGGCGGCCCGCGATGTACTGGGCCCGCCCGCCGAAACCTTCCGCCAGGGCGAGCGCGGCTGCGCGGCTGCCGTCCCTGTGGTCCATCACGTTCTCCTCGTATCGCCCGGCGGCGTAGCATTGGGCCGGATTGGTGGCCGATCCTGGCAGAGTAGCCTTGCCTCAACAAGTGATTCCGTTGTTGCCTTTTGGTTACGCGACGGAATCTGTCTCGAAGGCGTCTTGCCCGCAACGGACGATGCCGCCCGCCGACAGATCATGGCAACCAGCAGGTTGTCCCGCGAGACCGCCCCAGCTTTACACTCTGCCGGAACGGCGGGCTCCGCGGATTTCGCACCCCGCCCGACCAGACCGGAGGTCGCCGTGTTCCCCACCGTCGCCCAGGTCCTGGACCTCGAAGTGCTGCGCCGCGGCAACCCCCGGGTGGTGGCCGGGGAGTCCGGCCTGGACGCACCCGTGCGCTGGGTGCACATCAGCGAACTCGCCGACATCGCGGGCATGCTGCACGGCGGCGAGCTGGTGCTGACCACCGGCGTCATGCTGCCCACCGACAAGGAGTCGCTGGCCCGCTACATCGGCGACCTCGCCGACGTCGGGGCCGCCGGGCTGGTCGTCGAACTCGGCCGCCGGTACGCCGACGAGCTGCCCCGCCCCCTGGTGCGGGCCGCCGAGCGGCGAGCCCTGCCGCTGGTCGAACTGCGCACCGAGGTGCGCTTCGTGGCGGTCACCGAGGCCGTGCACGAGCATGTGGTCAACGCCCAGCTCACCGAGTTGCGCGCCTCGGAGGCGGTGCACCAGATCTTCAACGAGCTGTCCGTCGAGGGCGCCGAACCGGCCGAGATAGTCCGTGAGGTGGCCCGGCTGGCGGGAGCGCCGGTGGTGCTGGAGAACCTCACCCACCAGGTGCTGGCCTTCGACCCGGCGGGCGGTGATCCGCAGGCGCTGCTGGACGGCTGGGAGCGCCGCTCCCGCGGGGTGGCGACGACCGGGCGCACCGGCCATGACCGGCGCAGCGGCTGGCTGGTGACCGCGGTCGGCGCGCGCGGCCGGGACTGGGGGCGGCTGGTCGTGGTCGGCGAGCCCTCGACCGTCCCGCCGCCGCGGCTGACCGTCGTACTGGAGCGCGGCGCCGCCACCTTGGCGCTCAACCGGCTGCTGGAGCGCGACCTGGAGTCGCTGGAGCGGCAGACCCACCGCACGCTGCTGTCCGGCATCCTCACCCATGCCCTGACCGTCTCCGACGTGGCGCTGCGCGCCCGGGCGCTGGGGGTGCCGCTGGAGGGCCGCCGACTGGTCGGCGTCATGCTGCGGCTGCGCGGCGGACCCGCGTCGGCGGCGCTGGAGGCTCAGGCGCGGCTGCGCGACTTCACGGAGACGGTCGCGCAGGCGGCCCGGGAGCGCGCACTGACCGCGCTGATCGGCGGGCTGGACGACGGCGGGGTCGGCATGCTGGTCTCGCTCGGCCCGGCGGACGAGGAGCATGCCGCGCTGGAGGGCTTCGCCGCCGCCTTGGACCGGCTGGTCGAGCCCGGCGGGGACGCTCCGGCGTTCTTGATGGCGGCCGGTTCGTCGGTGGGCTCGCTGCGCGACGCGCGGCGCACGCTGCTGGAGGCGGCCCAGGTCGCGGACGCGGCCCTGCACTCGCGCACCCGCAAGGCGGGCACGTACTACCGGCTGCCGGACGTACGGCTGCGCGGCCTACTGCATCTGCTGCGGGACGACGCACGTCTGCAGACGTACGTGGAACGGGAGTTGGGGCCGCTGCTGGCGTACGACGCGGAGAACGGCACCGACCTGGTGGGCATCCTCGGCGTGTACCTGTCCAACGGCCGCAACAAGTCGGCCGCCGCCGACGCCGCCCACATGTCCCGCCCGTCCTTCTACGACCGTCTGCGCCGCGTGGAGCGCGTCCTCGGCACCGACCTGGACCAGGTCGAGTCCTGCCTGTCGCTGCACGTGGCCCTGCTGGCCCTGGAGGCGGTGCGCCGGTAGCGGCCTCAAGGAGGCCGGGGCGTCCCCGAGGGCGCTCGGCCGGGTCAGCGGGACGCGCGCAGGTCGTCCAGGGTGGCCGCACCCGCCCAGACGGTCTGGAACGCCAGCCGAAGGCACCCCGCCAGGGCCGGGTGCTCGATGTACAAGGCTGTGGTCGCACCGGTCCCGGCCACCGGGTCCGGCATGTCGCACAGCACCAGCGAGGCGTCCGCGATGATCAGCTTCAGCGGCAGGTCGGTGGCGAACCGCGCCTCCTCCCCCGCCTTCCCGAAGTGCTCGACGTTGTCCATCATCGCCGGGTCGTCCAGCACGTCGTACGTGTAGATCGCCCGTACCGTCCCCTCGGCCCGGCGCAGCCGCCGGGTCGCCTTGATCCCGGCGGTGTTCTCGGTGGGCGCCACGAACGGCGGCTTGCAGAAGCTGAGCAGTTCGCGGCTGGCCTGCTCCTGGATGTCGGCGAACCGCTCGGAGATCGCCTTGGGGTCGCGCAGCACCTCGATGTAGTCCAGCGGATTGGACTGCGACCGCCCCTCGGACCACACCGGCAGCAGCGCGGAGACCAGTCCGGTGGAGACGCGCTCCATCCGGTCCAGCGCCTCCCGCTGCTCCGACATCAGCCGGGTGAGCGCCAGTTCCGGTGCGATGGCGGAGAAGGTGGCGACCTTGCCGGGGTGCGCGGTTGCCAGCCGGCGCCGCACCAGGGCGTCCAGCACGTCGTAGATGCGTTGCCGCGGTACGTCCGCCTCGCGGGCGACCTCGGCCGCCGTGTAGGACTCGCGCCTGATCAAGGCGAGGTAGACACGCGCTTCATACCGGGCCAGCCCGAGCGATACGAGCTGGCCGACGGACTGCTCATCCGGCTCCATGGCAGGACACCGTATACGGCTCAGCCATGAAGCCAACCCTGTGGATTTTCGATTTCCCGGTTGTCACCCGATGAAGCGTTCGCTAACTTCATCGCAGCCACCACTGAGTGTGGTGACAAACGGGGAGGCAGGGGACTTTCACCCCCGTCCACCCCCTCGGATCGCACCTTCCGCACGGCACCCGCACTCTCCATCGATCACGGACCCACCCGCGATCACTTGTCATGCGCAGACCACCCTGTCCTGCGCATCCCCCACTGGAGGGCATGTCCATGCGCTCGAAGCGACACTCCGGCAGACGCATGGCGACGACCGCCGCCACCGCGCTGCTGTCCACCGCGGCACTGGTGAGCGCCGGTCTTCTCGCCGCCACCCCGTCGTCCGCCGCGCCGTCCCAGACCACCGCGCACACCCGGTACCTGTGCGACCAGCACACCGCGCCCGGCCACGAGGCCTGCCTCGCCGAGGCGCGCACCGACGTGATGCAGCACCTGCACCTGTCCCCCGCCGCCACCCCGTCCGGCTACGGCCCCAGCGACCTGCAAAGCGCCTACAACCTGCCGTCGGCGACCGCGGGTTCGGGTCAGACGGTGGCCATCGTGGACGCGCAGGACGACCCCAGCGCCGAGTCCGACCTGGCCACCTACCGTTCGCAGTACGGGCTGCCCGCCTGCACCACGGCCAACGGCTGCTTCAAGAAGATCGACCAGAACGGCGGCACCAACTACCCGACCGGCGACACCGGTTGGGCGGGTGAGATCTCCCTCGACGTCGACATGGTCAGCGCGGTCTGCCCGCAGTGCCACATCCTGCTGGTCGAGGCGAACAGCGCCAACATGTCGGACCTGGGGGCCGCGGTGAACCAGGCCGTGGCCCAGGGCGCCAAGTACGTCTCCAACAGCTACGGCGGCTCCGAGGACTCCACCGACACCAGCTCGGACAGCCAGTACTTCGACCACCCGGGCGTGGCCATCACCGTCAGCGCCGGTGACAGCGACTACGGCGCGGAGTACCCGGCCGCCTCGCAGTACGTGACCTCCGTCGGCGGCACCTCGCTGACCCGCGACTCCAGCGCCCGCGGCTGGTCGGAGTCGGTGTGGAACACCAGCAGCACCGAGGGCACCGGCTCGGGCTGTTCCGCGTACGACCCCAAGCCGTCCTGGCAGACCGACAGCGGCTGCTCCAAGCGCACCATCGCCGACGTCTCCGCGGTCGCCGACCCGGCCACCGGTGTCGCCGTCTACCAGACCTACGGCGGGTCCGGCTGGAACGTCTACGGCGGCACGAGCGCCTCCTCGCCGATCATCGCCGCCGTCTACGCCCTGGCGGGCACCCCGGCGTCGGGCAGCTACCCCGCGTCGTACCCGTACGCGCACACCTCGGCGCTGAACGACGTCACCAGCGGCAACAACGGCAGTTGCTCCCCGACGTACCTTTGCACCGCCGGGCCCGGCTACGACGGTCCGACCGGCTGGGGCACCCCGAACGGCACCGCGGCGTTCACCGGCGGCTCCAGCACCGGCAACACCGTCACGGTGACCAACCCCGGCAACCAGACGACCGCCGTGAACACCTCGGTGTCGCTGCAGATCAAGGCGAGCGACTCGGCCAGCGGGCAGACGCTCGGCTACAGCGCGACCGGACTGCCCGCCGGACTGTCCATCAACTCCTCGACCGGCCTGATCACCGGCACGGCGACGGCCGCGGGCACCTCCAACGTGACGGTGACCGCCAAGGACTCCACCGGCGCCACCGGTTCGACGTCGTTCACCTGGACGGTCACCGGCTCCGGCGGCGGCGGTTGCAACCAGCAGCAGCTCATCGGCAACCCGGGCTTCGAGACCGGCACCGCCGCGCCCTGGTCGGCGACCCCGTACGTGATCAACAACGACACCTTCAGTGAGCCGGCGCACTCCGGCAACTGGGACGCCTGGCTCGACGGTTACGGCTCCAGCCACACCGACACGCTGTCCCAGTCGGTGACCATCCCGGCCGGATGCCACGCCACCTTCAGCTTCTGGCTGCACGTGGACACCGACAAGACCACCTCCAGCGCCTCCGACAAGCTGACGGTCCAGGCGGGCTCCACCACCTTGGCCACCTACTCCAACCTCGACGCCAACTCCGGCTACGCACAAAAGACGTTCGACGTCTCCTCCCTCGCGGGCAAGACGGTCACGCTGAAGTTCACCGGGGCCGAGGGCTCCGGCGCGCAGACGTCGTTCGTCATCGACGACACGGCACTCAACATCAGCTGACGCGCGACAGGCCACCAGCGCAGAGGCAGGTCCGGGCGGACGCCCGGACCTGCCGTACGTTGTGGCTTCCTTGGGGGACGAGAGCCCCTGCCCTCGTGGGAGGTTGCGCCCCGGCTATCTCAACCGCAGTTCCCAGTAGGCGTCCTCGTGGTTCGTCGTCGGTTCGAAGTCGAACTGCAACGGCGTCAGCCCCGCTGGCACGTCGAAGGCGAAGACGACCTTGGAGACCTGGCCGGGGCGCAGTACGTCGGGGAAGTCCTCGGACAACTCGCCGGTGGAGGTGGAGATCAGCTGGAGCTCGGTCTGGTCGCCCCCGGCGGTGCCGTAGTAGGTGTAGTCGCCGAGGTGCAGGTCCGCCTCGCCGGTGTTGCGCACGGTCACGGTGAAGCGGTACGCGGTGTCGCCCGCGGTGTAGCCGTCGGCGCCCGCGGGCGGGCTGAACCGCTGCGGGGTGGTGACGGTGACCTGCGTGCCGTCGTCGAACCTGGCGGTGCCGTCGGCGCCCAGCGGCCTGTCGTAGGTGCCGCGAGACGAGGTCAGCGCCACGTCCGCGGCGCCGAACAGTCCGTTGTACGAGGTGGCCACCAGCGCGATCACCGCGATCGACACGGCGATCGCGGCGGCGCCCAGGACCGTCCCGCTCAGCGCCTGCCCGCCGTTGGTCGCCTCACCGCGGCGCGCCCGGCGGCGGCCGATGAGGCCGAAGACCACCGCCAGCACGCCGAGCGGCAGTCCGAGCACCACGCCGAAGCAGGTGACGGCGGCCACGGTGCCGACTATGCCCAGCACCAGGGCCGCGGTGCCCAGCGCGTTGCGCGGCGCGGGGTGCAGCCAGGCCGCGTACGGGTGGTAGCCGGGCGGGCAGGCCGCCGGGTACGGCTCGTACGGCGGGCCGGGCGGCGGTGGCGGGCAGGCGTCCTGCGGCGGGGAGGAGGGCACTGCGTGCTGCGGCGGCGCCCAAGGGTCACGGCGTTCGGTTCGTGACCGATCGTGCTGCTCGTCGGACATCGCTACCTTCCTCTGGGTACGTCCCGCAATGCTATGGCCTGCGGCGGGCGGGCCACCCGGCGCTCACGTCTACGATGGGTCGGTCCGCGCAACCGCAGGAGGGGACCGTATGACCGCCAGTTCCGCACCGGCCGCAACCGCCGGGCTCGACGCCTTCATCGCCGGACTGCCCAAGGCGGAACTGCACGTCCACCACGTCGGTTCGGCCTCCGCGCGGATCGTCGCGGAACTCGCCGCACGGCACTCCGACTCGAAGGTACCCGCGGATCTCGACGCCCTCGCCGAGTTCTTCACCTTCCGGGACTTCGCACACTTCATCGAGGTCTACCTGTCCGTGGTGGACCTGATCCGCGACCCGGCCGACGTGCGCCTGCTGACGTACGAGATCGCCCGCGACATGGCGCGCCAGAACATCCGCTACGCGGAGCTGACCATCACCCCCTACAGCTCGGTGCGCCGCGGGATCGCGGCGGAGGCGTTCATGGAGGCGATAGAGGACGCCCGGGTCGCGGCCGAACGGGACTTCGGCACCGTGCTGCGCTGGTGCTTCGACATCCCCGGTGAGGCGGGCCTGGAGTCGGCGGAGGTGACCACTGAGCTGGCGCTCAGGCACGGCCCGCAGGGCCTGGTCTCGTTCGGCCTCGGCGGTCCGGAGATCGGCGTGCCGCGACCGCAGTTCAAGCCGTACTTCGACCGCGCCCGGGCCGCGGGCCTGCACAGCGTGCCGCACGCCGGCGAGACCACCGGCCCGCAGACCATCTGGAGCGCGCTGCGCGACCTGGGCGCCGAGCGCATCGGCCACGGCACGACCGCGGTCGAGGACCCCGCGCTGCTGGAGCACCTGGCCGAGCACCGCATCCCGCTGGAGGTCTGCCCCACCTCCAACATCGCCACCCGCGCGGTGGCCACGCTGGAGGAGCACCCGATCCGGCGGATGGTCGAGGCGGGTGTGCTGGTGACGGTCAACAGTGACGACCCGCCGATGTTCGGCACCGACCTGAACACCGAATACGCCGTGGCGGCACGGCTGTTGGGGCTGGACGCGGAGGGGGTCGCCCAACTGGCGAAGAACGCGGTCGAGGCGTCGTTCATGGACGACGCGGCGAAGAAGAGCCTGACGGCGGAGATCGACGCGTACGTGGCGGTCAGTGCTTGAGCGTCAGCTCGCGAGGGAACGTCTCCGTCGAGAGCGTGAGGTCGAGACCGAGGGGCGAGAGGTCGAGCGGATCGCCGAACTTGACCGTGATCTCGTTCTCGTAGGTGCGCCCCTCAGGGCCGCTGAAGGCATGGCACTTGGCCGAGTAGGGGTCGACGACAATGTAGAGGGGAACCCCCGCCTGGGCGTAAAGCGCCATCTTCGGACCGTAGTCATTGTGCGCGGTCTTGCGGGAGACGACCTCCACGATGAGTTCGATGTCGCTGGGGGCGAACCGGCCGCCGTCATCCGGTTCAGCCGCGTCGGCGACCTTGGCGAGTTCAGGGCACAGGCCGTTCAGTTCGCCAGGGAAGTCAACGCGGACGTCGGACAAGATCTTGACGTCCTCACCGTAGTGATTCTCCAGTTGACGACACGTCCTGCGAATGATCTCCCAGTGCGTGTACCGCTGCGGCGTCACGTAGACAGCCCCCTCGACGATCTCCACCTTGAAGCCCTCGGGGAAGGCCTGCTCAAGCCCGTCGAACATCTCGTCAAGGCTGAGCTCGTCGCTCTCGGCCATCTCGGTCCCATCGATCAGCCCGACCGTCACCGTGCCGCTCCTCCCCCGCCGCGTCGGGTGCGACAGCCGCACGGACCAACGATGTGCGCGGACCCCGGGTCACGGCAGTCGTGACCCGGGGTCCGCGTCGCGTGGGCGTCAGTCCAGCGACGTCATCACGTGCTTGATGCGGGTGTAGTCCTCGAAGCCGTAGGCCGACAGGTCCTTGCCGTAGCCGGACTTCTTGAAGCCGCCGTGCGGCATCTCGGCGACCAGCGGGATGTGGGTGTTGATCCACACGCAGCCGAAGTCGAGCTTCTTCGACATCCGCATGGCGCGGCCGTGGTCCCTGGTCCACACCGAGGAGGCGAGCGCGTACTCGACGCCGTTGGCGTAGGCGACGGCCTGGTCCTCGTCGGTGAAGGACTGGACGGTGATGACCGGGCCGAAGACCTCCTTCTGGATGATCTCGTCGTCCTGCCTCAGCCCGGAGACGACGGTCGGGGCGAAGAAGTAGCCCTTCTCGCCGACCCGGTGGCCGCCGGTCTGGACCTTGGCGTGCGCGGGCAGCCGCTCGATGAAGCCGGTGACCTGCTTCAGCTGGTTGGCGTTGTTGAGCGGGCCGAACAGCACGTCCTCGTCGTCGGGCTGGCCGGTCTTGGCGTCGGCGGCGGCCTTGGTGAGCGCGGCCACGAACTCGTCGTGGATGGACTCGTGCACCAGCACCCGGGTGGCGGCGGTGCAGTCCTGGCCCGCGTTGAAGAAGCCCGCCACCGAGATGTCCTCGACGGCCTTGGGGATGTCGACGTCCTCGAACACCACGACCGGGGCCTTGCCGCCGAGTTCGAGGTGGACGCGCTTGAGGTCCTTGGACGCGGTCTCGGCGACCTGCATGCCGGCGCGCACCGAGCCGGTGATCGAGGCCATCGCGGGCACGTCGTGCTCGACCATCAGGCGGCCGGTGTCGCGGTCGCCGCAGATCACGTTGAAGACACCCGCCGGGAGGATGCCGCCCAGGATCTCCGCCAGCAGCACGGTGGAGGCGGGCGTGGTGTCCGACGGCTTGAGCACCACGGTGTTGCCCGCCGCGATGGCCGGGGCGAACTTCCAGACCGCCATCATCATCGGGTAGTTCCACGGCGCGACCTGCGCGCACACCCCGACCGGCTCACGGCGGATGATGGAGGTCAGGCCCTCCATGTACTCGCCCGCCGAGCGGCCCTCCAGCATCCGGGCGGCGCCCGCGAAGAAGCGGATCTGGTCGACCATCGGCGGGATCTCCTCGCTCCTGGTCAGGCCGATCGGCTTGCCGGTGTTCTCGCTCTCGGCCGCGATCAGCTCCTCGGCCCGCGCCTCGACGGCGTCCGCGATCCTCAGCAGCGCCTTCTGCCGCTCGGCCGGGACGGTGTCGCGCCAGGCCGGGAAGGCGGCGGCAGCGGCGGCCATCGCCGCGTCCACGTCGGCCGCGCCGGACAGCGGGGCGGTGGCGTACACCTCGCCGGTGGCCGGGTTGACGATGTCCGTGGTGCGACCGTCGGCGGCGTCCCGGAACTGCCCGTCGATGTAGTTGCGCAGGGTACGCAGCTCGCTCACTGCCTTCTCCTGTCCTTTGTGCGGTGTGCTGTGTCCGATCGGTGAGACACCACTCACCCTAGCCGCTGAACCGGCGGATTCGACATACCCACACCCGTCGAACAATGGAATCAGTAATTTCTCATTCGCATCTCAACGGATTTCATCGCCAGGGGCTTGCGTGACTGTCGAGTCCTCGTGCACAGTGGCTGCGTGGCCACACGTACACCCGACCCGAAGGACCGCAACGGCACTCCGATGATCGACTCCGTCTCCAAGGCGATCATCGAGCAGCTGCAGGAGGACGGACGCCGCCCGTACGCCGCGATCGGCAAGGCGGTCGGCCTGTCCGAGGCAGCCGTCCGCCAGCGCGTCCAAAAACTCCTCGACCAGGGCGTGATGCAGATCGTCGCGGTCACCGACCCGCTCACCGTGGGCTTCCGGCGACAGGCGATGGTCGGCATCAACGTCGAAGGCGACCTGGAACCGGTCGCCGACGCACTGGCCGAGATGGGAGAGGTCGAGTACGTCGTGATGACGGCGGGCTCGTTCGATCTGCTGATCGAGATCGTCTGCGAGGACGATGACCATCTCCTGGAGACGATCAACAAGCGGATCCGCGCGCTGCCCGGCGTGCGGACCACCGAGAGCTTCGTCTACCTCAAGCTCCGGAAGCAGACCTACACCTGGGGAACCAGATAGCCATGAGCTCGGACCTGTCAAAGTCTGCGTACGACCACCTGTGGATGCACTTCACGCGCATGTCGTCGTACGAGCACACCCCCGTACCGACCATCGTGCGCGGCGAGGGCACGTACGTCTACGACAGCAACGGCAAGAAGTACCTCGACGGCCTCGCCGGCCTGTTCGTCGTACAGGCCGGTCACGGCCGCCGGGAGCTGGCCGAGGTCGCCGCGAAGCAGGCGTCGGAACTGGCCTTCTTCCCGATCTGGTCCTACGCCCACCCCAAGGCGATCGAGCTGGCCGAGCGGCTGGCGCACCACGCGCCCGGCGACCTGAACAAGGTCTTCTTCACCACCGGCGGCGGCGAAGCGGTCGAGACCGCCTGGAAGTTGGCGAAGCAGTACCACAAGCTGAACGGCAACCACACCAAGTACAAGGTGATCTCCCGCGCGGTCGCCTACCACGGCACCCCGCAGGGCGCGCTGTCCATCACCGGACTGCCCGCGCTCAAGGCGCCGTTCGAGCCGCTGGTGCCCGGCGCGCACAAGGTGCCCAACACCAACATCTACCGCGCCCCGATCCACGGCGACGACCCGGAGGCGTTCGGCCGCTGGGCCGCCGACCAGATCGAGCAGCAGATCCTGTTCGAGGGCCCGGAGACCGTCGCCGCGGTCTTCCTCGAGCCGGTGCAGAACGCGGGCGGCTGCTTCCCGCCGCCGCCCGGGTACTTCCAGCGGGTCCGCGAGATCTGCGACCAGTACGACGTGCTGCTCGTCTCCGACGAGGTCATCTGCGCCTTCGGCCGCCTCGGCACCATGTTCGCGTGCGACAAGTTCGACTACGTGCCGGACATCATCACCTGCGCCAAGGGCATGACCTCCGGCTACTCGCCGATCGGCGCCGCGATCGTCTCGGACCGCGTCGCCGAGCCGTTCTACAAGCAGGACAACACCTTCCTGCACGGCTACACCTTCGGCGGCCACCCGGTCTCCGCCGCGGTGGCGCTGGCCAACCTCGACATCTTCGAGCGCGAGGGCCTCAACCAGCACGTCCTGGACAACGAGACGGCGTTCTTGAAGACCCTGCACAAGCTGTACGACCTGCCGATCGTCGGCGACGTGCGCGGCAACGGCTTCTTCTACGGCATCGAACTGGTCAAGGACAAGGCCACCAAGGAGACCTTCACCGGCGAGGAGTGCGAGCGGCTGCTGTACGGCTTCGTCTCCAAGAAGCTGTTCGAGAACGGCCTGTACTGCCGGGCGGACGACCGCGGTGACCCGGTGGTCCAGCTCGCCCCGCCGCTGATCTCCGACCAGTCCACCTTCGACGAGATCGAGCAGATCCTGCGCTCGGTGCTCACCGAGGCGTGGACCAGGCTGTGACCCGGCCCGGGCGCCCGGCCTGATCCGGACCGTCCGCTGCTCCACCGGGGCCGCCGGTCGTGACCGATCCCCTTCGCACTCGTTCAACGGTGCGAAGGGGATTCGTGTTTTCCCGGGCGGACCGTCCCGGCGACGACGAGCAGCGGAGGTGCGCGGCATGGTGGCCCCGCCGGACAACGACGTGCTGTGGGGGCGCGGCCTGCGCCACTCCCATCAGGGCTCGCCCGCCCTGCTCGGGGTCTCCGTCGGCGTGCGCGACGGAGAGGTCCTGGGCATCGTCGGTCCGCGCGGCGCGGGCAAGACCACGTTGCTGAAGTGCCTTTCGGGCCGACTGGTGGCGGACGAGGGCGAGGTGTGGTTCAACAGCGCCCCGGTGCACACCCTGTCCGCCTCCGCCCGTGACCGGCTGCGCCGGGAGCGGTTCGGCTGGGTGGGCAGCAGTCCGCAGCTGGTTGCGGAGCTGACCGCGTGGGAGAACGCGGCGCTGCCGCTGCTGCTGTCCGGCGCCACGCGCCGCAGCGCGCGGAACTCGGCGCAGGAGTGGCTGGAGCGGCTGGATGTCGGCGACTGCGCGCGACGGCGGCCCGCTGACCTGCTGCAGGCGCAGCGGCAGCGGGTGGCGGTCGCCCGGGCGCTGGCGGCCGTGCCGGAGGTGGTCTTCGCCGACGAGCCGACGGCGCCGCTGCACCGCGCCGACCGGGCGCAGGTACTGCGCACGCTCACCGCGGCGGCCCGCACCCATGGCATCACCGTGCTGCTGGCCACCCACGACCCCGAGGTGGCCGCGTTCACCGACCGGACCGTCGCGCTGGTCGACGGCCAGCGCCCGGCGGCCGCGCCGAACGGGCCGTGGCCGGAGGAGGGGGTGGCGTCATGCTCAGCCTCCGCCTGATGCGCCGCGCGCGACCGCTGTCCCTGCTGCGGCGGCTGCTGGTGGTCGTGGCGTCCGCGGGCACCGGGTTCCTGCTGCTGGCCGCGGTCGGCCATGCGCTCGGTCATCCGCAGGACCCCTCCGCCGGGCTGGTGCGGCTGATCTGGTGCGCGGTGCCGATGGCGGCGGCCGTCCATCTGACGGTCGCGGTCTCCCGTGCGGAGACCGGGGACCGGCCGCACCCGGGGCTGGTCGCGGCGGGCCTCGGCCAGTCGTGGCTGCCGGTGCTGGCCGCGGTGTCCACCGCGGTGACGTGTCTGCTGGGCAGCCTGGTGGCGCTGGGGGTGTTCCTGTACTTCCGTGAGCGGCTGGCCGGGGCGCTGCCGTTGCCGGTCGCCGGGATCGCCACGCTGCTGGTGGTGCTGCCGCTGGTGGGCGCCGCCGGGTCGCTGGTGGCGCTGCGGCGACGGCCGCGGGCGGCGACCGTCGCCGGGCTGCCGTGGGGTGTGGCGCTGACCGCGGCCGGGCTGGCCGTCGAGGTCTACGCCAGCCGCTGGACCCGCCCGGCCGCCGGTACGGCGCTGCCGCTGCCCGGCGGGCTGGGGGCGATCGCGCCCGCGGTACTGGTGGGCTGGGCCCTGACCGCCTCGGGTCTGGTGCTGGCCGGGCCGGGCCTGGTGCACTTCGGCGGTCGGCTGCTGGCGGCCTTCCGGCCCGGGGCGGTACGGCTGCTGGCGGGACGCACGTTGCAGACGCAGGCGGCGCGGGTGGGGCGTCCGCTGGGGGTGGTGTGCGCGGTGGCGTCGGCGGCGCTGGCGGCGACCGTACTGCACTCGGCGCGGCCGTTGGGGCCGCTGACCGGGTTGGGGGCGGCGCTGGTGCTGGCCTGTACGACGGCCACGGCCTGCACGGCGGCCACATCGTGCGCGCAGACCGCGCGGGTCCTGGACGAACTGGCGGCCCCGGCCCGCGTGCTGCGCCTGGCGGCGCTGTTGCGGCTGCTCGTCGTGCTTGCCGTACTCGCCCCCGTCACCTGGTCCGTCGCCCAACTGGCCGCGCTTCCGCTGGCACGGTGACCGGCGCGGCGGCGCCCTGAGGTCGACGGGGGCACGGGAAACTGCGCGACCAGGCACTCCGGCGCCGCGGACGACCGGCAGCACATCGCCGCGAGTCCCCGGGCGGAGCGCTCAGCTGAAGACCGGGTGGAACGCGCCCGCCAGCACGCTGGCCGTCACCGCTCCCGCGGCCAGGGCGGCGCTCGCCGTCACGAACACCGCGTCCACCGCGGTGAAGCGCTGGCGGCGGGCGCAGGTGCGCGGTACGCCGGAGTCGAATCCGCGGGCGTCCATGGCGGAAGCGAGCCGCGTGCCGCGGCGGATGGCTCCCACCAGCAGGGTGAACGTCGCGGAGGCGAACAGCCGCAGCCGGGCGAGCGGATTGCGCCCGGGGTCCACGCCGCGGGCCCGCCGGGCCGCGTTGATCAGCTGCCACTCCTGTCCGAGCAGCGGCACGAGCCGCCATGCGGCGAGCGTGCCGATGGCGAAGCGCGCGGAGACCCGGGCGTTCTGGATGAGCGCGTCGGCCAGGTCGGTGGGGTCGGTGGTGGCGAAGACCAGGACTCCGGGCAGTGCCACCGCCACGATGCGCAGGCCGAGCGCGAGGGCGTCGGTGAGGATGTGGTGCCGGTCGGCGGCGAACAGGAAGAGGGTGACGACCGCGCCGAGCACACTGACCAGCAGCGGCCAGGCGCGCCGGGCGAGCATCCGGTAGCGGATGCCGAACAGCGGTACGGCGGCCAGTTCGATGGCGAGCGCGATGCCCGGCGCCACCGGGTCGAGGCTGATGACGAGGGCGAGCGCGAACAGGGCCGCGGCGGCGAGTTTGGCCACCGGGTTGCGGCGGGCCAGTGGGGCCGCCGGGTCGGCGATGGGGGCGGTGCGGTTCACACGGCCGCCAACGGCTGTGGCTCCAGGCGCAGTTCGCGCGCGTCCAGGGCGGTGCGGAAGTCGGCGTCGTGGGTGACGGCGACGATGCCGTGGCCTTCGTCACGCAACTGGGCGAGCAGGGCGACGAGTTCGGCCCAGGTGCGCCGGTCCTGGCCGAACGTGGGCTCGTCCAGGATGAGCAGCCGGGGTGCGGCGGCCAGTGCGGTGGCTACCGACAGTCGGCGCTGTTCGCCGCCGGACAGGGTGTGCGGGTTGGCTTCGGCGAGGGCGTCGAGGCGCAGCCGGTGCAGGAGTTCGCCGACGCGTTCGGGTGGGGCGCCGCCGAGGGCGAGTTCGTCGCGCACCTTGGCGGTGACGAACTGGTGCTCGGGGTTCTGGAAGACCGAGCCGATGCGGCGGGCCAGCGCGGCCGCCCGCCACTTGTGCGGGGGGCGGGCGGCGTCGGCTCCGGCGAGTTCTGGGGTGGCGGTGATCCGGCCGCCGCTGGGGGCGAGCAGTCCGCCGAGCAGCAGGGCGAGGGTGGACTTGCCCGCGCCGTTGGGGCCCAGGACGGCGAGCGCTTCGGCGGCCCGTACCGTCACCGTCTCCAGGTCGCGCAGCACCGGCCGGTAGGTGAGGTCGTCGGTGCGCAGCAGGATGTCGCCGGGTGTGGCCGTCGCGGGGTGGGCGGGCACCGGGTGGCCCGGCACCCATACGCCGTCGGCGGCGAGTTGGGCGCCGTGGCGGGCGAAGACCTGCTCGGGCGGTCCGTCGGCGCGGATGCCGCCGCCGGGTTCGAGGACGATGACGCGGTCGAGTTGTGCGGCGAGTTCGGCGATGCGGTGTTCGACGATGATCTGCGTGGTGTCCTCGATCGCGGCGAGCACCTGGCGTACCAGGGTGGCTCCGGCCGGGTCGAGGTTGGCGGTGGGCTCGTCGAGCAGCAGCAGTCCGGGCCGGGTGACGAGTGCTCCGGCGAGGGCGAGCCGCTGCTGTTCGCCGCCGGACAGCGCGCCGGTGGACCGGTGCGGGCCGTAGGGGAAGCCGACGCGGCGCAGCGCGGCGTCGACCAGCGCGGGGATCCGCTCCGGTGGGGTGCCGCGGTTCTCCAGGCCGAAGGCGACGTCGTCGCCCGCGCGTTCCATGACCAGTTGGGACTGCGGGTCCTGGAAGACGATGCCGGTGCCGACTCTGGCGTCGCGCGGGTCGAGGCCGTCGATCTCGATGCTGCCCTCGCGATCACCGCAGTCGCCGGGCAGCAGTCCGGCGAGGGCGGCCAGCAGCGTGGACTTGCCCGCGCCGGACGGGCCGAGCAGGGCCACCCGCTCGCCGTGCCGGATGTCCAGGTCGACGCCGCGCACCGCCCAGCGGCGGCGCCCGGCGTGCCGGTGGCCGAAGCCGCGCAGCCGTACCGTGCTCACGCGGACTCAGACCGCGGCGCGTTCGCGGCCGGACGGGAACGGGTCCAGGGCGCCGGTCTGGGCGAGGGACCGGGTCAGCGCGAGGCTGCCGAGTCCCGCGATGGCGGCCGAGCTGAGGGTGACCAGCACGGTGTAGCCGATCTGCCAGACCAGCGAGTCGGCCCCGTAGTACAGGGCGTTGTCCAGCAGTGAGGCGGCCAGCCCGGCCAGCGCGCCGCCGGTCAGCGCGGTCGGCCAGCGCCACACCCGGTAGCCGGCGAACGCGAAGCCGAACTCACCGGCCATGCCCTGCAACACCCCGTACAGCAAGGTGACCAGGCCCCAGGGGGAGCCGAAGAAGGTGGCGACGGTGGCGGCGACCAGCTCGCAGAAGATGCCCGCGCCGGGCTTGCGGATGATCAGCGGTCCGAGCACCGCGGGCACCAGCCACACGCCGTAGATCAGGCCGCGGGCGGGCAGCGGTATGGCGCTGGCGACGCCGTCCCACAGCGAGTTCCACGCCCAGAACACCACGCCGAACGCGGCGCCGAGGACGGCGGTGACCACGATGTCGACGGTGCGCCAACGTGTGGAGGGCAGGCTGCTTGCGTTGGCCGAAGGCATGGCCGAACTCCCTTCGCCGGCATGACCCGGATCAGGTTCGAGGGTCTGCGGCCACCGGCCGCACTCTCAGCGCTGGACGCGCTCCCCTGTCGGAAAACGAACTGAGGTGCACATTTGTGCGACGTGCACCATATCAGTGCGCCGTCAGCGTTCGGCAGCGGCGAGCTGCCCGCAGGCCCCGTCGATCTCCTGGCCGCGGGTGTCCCGCACGGTCACCGGCACACCGTGCGCCTCCAGCGCCCGGACGAAGGCCCGTTCGTCCTCGGGGCGGGACGCGGTCCACTTGGAGCCGGGCGTGGGGTTGAGCGGGATCAGGTTGACGTGCGCCCGGTGCCCCTTGAGCAGTCGGCCCAGCAGGTCGGCCCGCCATGCCTGGTCGTTGATGTCCTTGATCAGCGCGTACTCGATGGAGACCCGGCGGCCGGAGACCTCGGCGTAGTGCCAGGCGGCGTCGAGCACCTCGCGGACCTTCCACCGGGTGTTGACCGGCACCAGGGTGTCGCGCAGCTCGTCGTCGGGGGCGTGCAGGGAGAGCGCGAGACGGCACTTGAGGCCCTCGTCGGCGAACCGCAGCATGGCCGGGACGAGTCCGACGGTGGAGACGGTGATGCCGCGCTGCGACAGGCCCAGGCCGTCCGGCTCCGGGTCGGTGAGGCGGCGGATGGCGCCGATGACCCGGTTGTAGTTGGCCAACGGCTCACCCATGCCCATGAAGACGATGTTCGACAGCCGCGCGGATCCCTGCCTCCCCTCGACGGACGAGCCGTCGGGGCCCGGGAACTCGCCGTCACGCAGCGACCGCATCCCGGAGACGATCTGGTGCACGATCTCGGCGGTCGACAGGTTGCGGGTCAGACCCGCCTGACCGGTCGCGCAGAACGGGCAGTTCATCCCGCATCCCGCCTGCGAGCTGACGCACATCGTGACCCGGTCCGGGTAGCGCATCAGCACGGACTCCACCAGCGTGCCGTCGAACAGCCGCCACAGGGTCTTGCGGGTGGCGTCACCGTCGCACGAGACGTGCCGGACCACCGACATCAGGTCGGGCAGCAGGTCGGCGGCGAGCTTCTCGCGGGCCGCCGCCGGGATGTCGGTCCACTGCGCCGGATCGTCCGCGTACCGCGCGAAGTAGTGCTGCGAGAGCTGCTTGGCGCGAAACGGCTTCTCGCCGAGCCCGGCGACCGCCTCCCGGCGCTCGGCGGGGCTGAGGTCGGCGAGGTGCCGCGGGGGCTTCTTGGCCCCGCGCGGGCTGACGAAGGTGAGTTCTCCGGGCTTAGGCATGGTTCGTCCAGTGTCGCAGACGCCGGGGGCGTTCCCTTCCTCACGCCGGGCAGGCCGAGCGGCGCGGGCCGCGGGGACAGCGGAGGCGCTGCCTCGGGCGGGCGGACGGCGGCAAGACCGTCAGCCCGCCCCCACGAAGATCACCAGGAGCAGCCAGACCACCGGGGCGGTCGGCAGCAGCGAGTCGAGCCGGTCCATGATGCCGCCGTGGCCCGGCAGCAGCGTGCCCATGTCCTTGATGCCCAGATCCCGCTTGATCATGGACTCACCGAGGTCGCCGAGCGTGGCGCTGGCCGCCACCGCCAGCCCCAGCAGCAGCCCCTGCCACCACTGGCCGCCGTCGATGAGGAACCGCATCGACAGCGCGCCCGCCGCCATCGCGAAGGTGACCGCGCCGATCAGCCCCTCACGGGTCTTGCCGGGGCTGATCCGCGGCGCCAGCTTGTGCCTGCCGAACCGCCAGCCCACCGCGTAGGCGCCGGTGTCACTGACCACGGTGAGCAGCAGGAAGACGAACACCCGCCACGGCCCGTCGTGCGCGGCCAGCATCATCACCACGAACGTCGCCAGGAACGGCACGTAGAACGCGGCGAACAGGCCCGCGGTGACATCCCGCAGATAGTTCTCCGGCGGCTGGGTCATCCGCCACACCAGCACCGCCAACGCGGTCAACGCCATCGCCACCCAGGCGCCCTCGGCGTCCCGTACGTACCCGGCGACGACCATCGCCGTGCCGCCGACCGCCAGCGGCACCAGCGGCACCCGGATGCCCTTGCGCTCGCAGAGCCGACTCGTCAGCTCCCACAGGCCCACGACCACCGCGAGCACCACGACGCCGACGAAGGCCGTCTTCTCCACGAACAGCGAGGCGATGATGACGGCACCGAGACCGACGCCGACCCCTATCGCGGCCGGCAGGTTACGGCCCGCCTTCTTCTTGGACCGGGAGGCGCGGCGTCCACCCGGCACCGCCGAGGCACCGGATCCAGCGGCGCCGGGCTGCGGCGCCGGGGACGAGTGACGCTCCGGCGGCACGGGGGACTCGTCCCGGAACTGCGGACCGCCACTGGCGTCCGGTACTGGTGGCATGGGTCGAGTCTGCGCCGCCTCCCCGCCGTCGTAGCCAGGACCCGCCGAAGCATGCGGATGCTCGGGGGCCCTCCAGTAACCGGCGCCCGGCGAGGACCCCCGTGAAGAGTCGTTCATCAGACCTCTAGCAGCTCTGCTTCCTTGTGCTTGAGCAGCTCGTCGACCTGCGCCACGTACTTGGCGGTGGTGTCGTCGAGCTCCTTCTCAGCACGCCGCACCTCGTCCTCGCCGGTCTCCTTGTCCTTGACGAGCTTGTCGAGGGCGTCCTTGGCCTTGCGCCGGACGCTGCGGATCGAGACCTTCGCGTCCTCGCCCTTGGTCCTGGCGACCTTGATGTAGTCCCGGCGGCGCTCCTCGGTCAGCTCCGGGAACGTCACTCGGATGATGTTGCCGTCGTTCGACGGGTTGACGCCCAGGTCGGAGTCCCGGATCGCCTGCTCGATGTTGCGCAGCGCGCTCTTGTCGAACGGGGTGACCACGGCCATCCGCGGCTCGGGCACCGAGAAGGACGCCAGCTGGTTGATCGGCGTCATGGCGCCGTAGTAGTCCGCCACGATCTTGTTGAACATCGCCGGGTGCGCACGCCCGGTGCGGATCGCGGCGAAGTCCTCCTTGGCGACCACAACGGCCTTTTCCATCTTCTCCTCGGCTTCGAGGAGGATCTCTTCGATCACCATGTGCTCCTGGTCCTCATCATGAGCAGAGTCTCGCCCCTGCGTGCGCGCGTCTTCCCTGCACGGTGTCGAACCGGCAGCGTGTTGTCCATCCCCGTACCGGACTGTTCCGTCCGGCACCGGGTTGCCGTACCCCTGGTCGCGGGGTCGTGCTCAGTCCCGGGTGCCGTGCTCGCTCACCAACGTGCCGATCTTCTCACCCTTCACGGCACGGGCGATGTTCCCCTCAGTGAGGAGTTCGAAGACCAGGATGGGCAGCTTGTTGTCCCGGCACAGCGTGATCGCGGTGGCATCGGCCACCTTCAGGTCACGGGCCAGCACCTCGTCGTACTCCAGGGCGTCGAACTTCACCGCGTCCGGGTTGACCTTCGGGTCGGAGTCGTAGACGCCGTCCACCCCGTTCTTGCCCATCAGGATCTCCTCGGCGTGGATCTCCAGGGCGCGCTGCGCGGCGGTGGTGTCGGTGGAGAAGTACGGCATGCCCATGCCCGCACCGAAGATGACCACACGGCCCTTCTCCAGGTGGCGCACCGCCCGCAGCGGAATGTACGGCTCGGCGACCTGGCCCATGGTGATGGCGGTCTGCACCCGGGTGTCGATGCCCTCCTTCTCCAGGAAGTCCTGGAGCGCCAGGCAGTTCATCACGATGCCGAGCATGCCCATGTAGTCCGAGCGCGCCCGGTCCATGCCGCGCTGCTGCAACTCGGCGCCGCGGAAGAAGTTGCCGCCGCCGATCACCACGGCGATCTGCGTGCCGCCGCGAACGACCGCCGCGATCTCCCGCGCGATCTTGTGCACGACGTCGGGGTCCACGCCGAGGCTGCCGCCGCCGAACGCCTCGCCGGAAAGCTTCAGCAGGAACCGGCGCGGCTTGCTGCGGCTGTTGTCAGTGCCTTCGGCGCTATTGGCCGTCGAGTCGCCGGTGCGGTCGTCCTGATCCATGGAGTTCTCCTCGTGCACGTACGAAGGAGGCCATTGCCGCGGGTCCCGTTGAGTTCCCATGACGGCAATGGCCTCCTCGTCACAACTGCGGCCGGCCGGCCAGCGGCCGACCGCGATCGACCCTGGCGGGGTCGCGGGTCTTACGCTTGCGCGACTCAGACGCCGACGCGGATGCGCGCGAAGCGCTTCAGCGTGACGCCGGCCTCGTCCAGCACCTTCTGCACGGACTTCTTGTTGTCCTTGGCGAACGGCTGGTCCACCAGCACGTTCTCCTTGTAGAAGCCCGTCACCCGGCCCTCGACGATCTTCGGCAGGGCAGCCTCCGGCTTGCCCTCCTCACGCGCGGTGGCCTCGGCGACGCGACGCTCGTTCTCCACGACCTCGGCCGGGATCTCCTCACGGGTGAGGAACTTCGGCGAGAACGCGGCGATGTGCTGCGCGACGTCCTTGGCGACCTCGGCGTTCGCCTTGTCCAGCTCGACCAGCACACCGACCTGCGGCGGCAGGTCAGGCATGGTGCGGTGCATGTACGCGGCGACGAAACCATCGGTGAACTGCGCGAAGCGGTCCAGGACGATCTTCTCGCCGAGGTTGGCGTTGGCCTCGTCCACATACGCCTGGACGGTCTTGCCAGCCTCGATCTCGGAGGCGAGCAGCGCCTCCAGGTCGGCCGGGGAGGTCTTGGCGACGTGCGCGGCCAGCGCGTTGGCGACGGCGAGGAACTTCTCGCCCTTCGCCACGAAGTCCGTCTCGCACTTCAGCTCGAGCAGCACACCGGAGGCGTTGTCGTCGGCGATCAAGGAGACGACGGCACCGTTCTCGGCGCTACGGCTCTCGCGCTTGGCGACGCCCTTCTGGCCCTTGACACGCAGGATCTCGACGGCCTTCTCGACGTTGCCCTCGGCCTCGTCCAGCGCCTTCTTGCAGTCCATCATGCCGGCGCCGGTGAGCTCACGGAGCTTCTTGACGTCGGCGGCGGTGTAGTTCGCCATGGTCCCTGGAATCTCTTCTCGGAAAGTCGGGGGTCTACCACCGGTGGACCACGCCGGTCAGCGGTTCCACCGGTGAACGGCGGGGGCCGGTCCTCGTAAGGAAGGTCCCGTCCCCCGCCGTGTTCAGCCGTGTGAGCCGGTGGCTACGGCTCAGGCCTGCTCGCCCTCGGCGGGCTTGTCGGCCTCGGCGGCCGGCGCCTTCTCCTCGGCGGCCTGGGCCTTCTCCTCGGCGGCCGGCGCCTTCTCCTCGGCGGCCTGTGCCTTCTCACCCTCCAGCAGCTCACGCTCCCACTCGGCCAGCGGCTCGGCCGGGGCGGCCTTGTCACCGGTGGCGGCGCCGGAGCGGGCGATCAGACCCTCGGCGACGGCGTCGGCGATCACGCGGGTGAGCAGGGTGACGGAACGGATCGCGTCGTCGTTGCCCGGGATCTTGTAGTCGACCTCGTCCGGGTCGCAGTTGGTGTCGAGGATCGCGACGACCGGGATGCGCAGCTTGCGCGCCTCACCGACGGCGATGTGCTCCTTCTTGGTGTCCACGATCCAGACGGCGCTCGGCACCTTCTGCATGTCGCGGATACCGCCGAGGGTCTTCTCCAGCTTGTTCTTCTCACGCTCGAGGACCAGGAGCTCCTTCTTGGTGAGGCCGGAGGCGGCCACATCCGTGAAGTCGATCTCCTCAAGCTCCTTCAGGCGCTGCAGGCGCTTGTAGACGGTCGAGAAGTTGGTGAGCATGCCACCCAGCCAGCGCTGGTTGACGTACGGCATGCCGACACGGGTCGCCTGCTCGGCGATGGCCTCCTGGGCCTGCTTCTTCGTACCGACGAAGAGGATGGAACCGCCGTGCGCGACGGTCTCCTTGACGAACTCGTAGGCGCGGTCGATGTACGACAGCGACTGGAGAAGGTCGATGATGTAGATGCCGTTGCGCTCGGTGAAGATGAAGCGCTTCATCTTCGGGTTCCAGCGGCGGGTCTGGTGCCCGAAGTGGACGCCGCTCTCCAGCAGCTCCCGCATCGTGACGACGGCCATGGCCGTGCTCCTTGGGTACTCGGTTCCGTGGCCGCCGGGCGGCTGCCACGCCTGACGCCCCGACGCGCCATGCCGCGGGAGCCTTGCGCTGGCGCGAGTCTTCCGAGGACCGAGGGACGCGGCCACCGTGCTGTCCATGACGTTCAAGACGTGGACTGACGCGACGGCGGCGGGGCGTGCGAAGTCGACCCGGGGGCCCGGGTCGCCAGGGAAAGTGTACGGGACCGGCGAGGCGCCGGGCGACACGGTGGTTTCCGGCGGATTTCGGTTCTACGGGAAGGATGCGCGGCGATTTCACCCGCATGAGTGGCCCAGTTGTCCACACACTCCCCGTCCTCCACAGCTTCCGACCAAGATCATCCTGTCCGCTCCGCCTGCGGGACCGTAGGCCCATGAAGCCAATGACCCCGCGGCGAACGCCGCGCAAGATCAACGCCCCCAGCGGAAGCCCATGGGCACGCCCGCAAACCATCGCGGTGGCAGCGGACGGACGACAACGGCCGCTATGTACCCGCGCGACCGTCACCGCGGTAGCCGCCCTACTGCTCGCGCTACTTCCCGCACCCCGAGCCGCCAGCGCACCCGAACCCGAACCCGGCACCCAACGAGCCTGGCCCGTCACCGGCCCCGGCGGCCGAGAACCACCCACAGTGGCACGAGGCTTCGAACCGCCACCACTCCCCTGGTCCCCCGGCCACCGAGGCGCCGACCTGGCCGCAACAGCAGGCACCCAGGTACGAGCCGCAGCACCAGGCCACATCACCTTCACCGGCACCGTGGCAGGCCAAGCAGTCATCACCATCGAACTCACCGGCACCGGAACACCCCCGCTACGCACCACCTACGAGCCCGCCCGGGCAACCCTCCCCACCGGCACCCAGGTCACCGCCGGGCAACCCGTCGGCGTCCTGCAACCCGGCCCCTACCACTGCCCCGCAGGCTGCCTCCACTGGGGACTGCTACGCGGCGACATCTACCTAGACCCGCTCTCCCTCATCCCGCCCTCCCTACGACGACACGGCCCATCGCGACTGCTGCCCGTCGCCGGAGCCGGGGTGGACAGCCCGGCACCCGACACGGCGGGCCCGGGTACGCGGTCCGCCCCGGACGGGGTGCGGGTCGCGCTCAGCAGTACCGGCGTGCGAAGCGTGAACGCGGCCACAGCAGGCGGCTTGGCTGTGGCGCTTTCACTGGGCGGGGCGCTCGCGGTGCGGCGGCGGCGAGAGCGAGACGGGGGGACGGCCCGGGGGTGAAGGGGGGAGAGACGGTGCGCGGCTGAGACGGTGCGCGGCTGACGGGCGCCGGGGGACGAGTGGCCGAGACAGGGCGCGGCTGACGAGCGCGCTGGTGGATGGACGGATGCACGGGTCGGCCGGTGTTGCCTGCCGACCTGACGGGGGGGCGGCGTGGGGGTGGGGAGGGAGGGGGCGGGGGGGGGAGGCCCCCAGCGGCTAGGAGACCCCGCCCCCCACCCCCCGCAGCGCCATGGACACCGCGGCCTGGGTGATCGCGTCGGGGGCTTCGGCGGCGCCCAGTTCGATGCGGCGCACCGCGGCGTCGACGATTCCCTGGAGGAGCATGGCGGTCAGTCGGGGTTCCTGGTGGCCGAGTTCGCTGAGTGCTTCGACGACCATGGCGATCAGTCCGCCGTGTGCGGCGCGGATCTTCTCACGGGCGCCCTCGTCGAGTTCGCCTGCCGAGATGGCGACGACCGCGCGGTGTCGGCGGTCACCGACCAGGGCGAGTTGCTGTCGTACGTACGCTTCGATCTTGTGCTCGGCCGTGTCGGCGGCTTCCATGGCCGCCTCGACCTCGGCGGCCCAGACGGGGAAGTCGACCGCGCACAGTTCCTCCACGACGGCCGCCCGGGACCGGAAGTACTCGTAGACGGAGGAGCGCGCGAGGCCGGTGCGCTCGGCGAGGGCGGGGAACGTCAGCGCTTCCGTACCGCCCTCGGACAGCAGGGAACGCGCGGCGTCCAGCAGGGCGCTGCGCTGCATCGTCCGGTGCTCGGCCACTGAGGCCGCTCGAATCCTGGGCACCCCACCACTGTACGGACCCCGGCCCCGCCTGGGGTCAGCAGCGCCCCACATCCGCCAGCTTGGCGCGGAGCTGGAGGACCGACTTGGTGTGGATCTGGCTGACGCGGCTTTCTGTGACGCCGAGGACGTGGCCGATCTCGGCGAGG
Organism: Streptomyces sp. PLK1-5; assembly: GCA_037034305.1. GTDB lineage: Bacteria > Actinomycetota > Actinomycetes > Streptomycetales > Streptomycetaceae > Streptantibioticus_A. The sequence continues at coordinate 83,962 of JBAGJY010000022.1, read as the reverse complement.
GTGAGGCCCTCGTAGTAGTAGAGGGTGACGACGGTCTTCTCGCGTTCGGGGAGGGTGTTGACGGCGCGGGCGAGGAGTCGGCGTAGTTCGCGGTCCTCGGCGATTTCCACGGGGTTGTCGGCGGCGCGGTCTTCGAGGGTGTCGACGAGGCTGAGCCGCTCGCCGCCTTCGGTGCCGACGTGGAGGAGTTCTTCGAGGGCTACGACGTTGGCGAGGGAGAGCTGGCCGAAGATGGTGTGCAGTTCCTCGACGGGAATGTCCATCTCGGTGGCGACTTCGGTTTCGGTGGGGGTGCGGTGGTAGCGCGCTTCGAGGGTCGCGTAGGCGCGTTCGACGGCGCGGGCTTTCTGGCGTACGGAGCGTGGGATCCAGTCGAGTGCTCTGAGTTCGTCGATCATGGCGCCGCGGATGCGGCTGATGGCGTAGGTCTCGAACTTGATGGAGCGTTCTGGTTCGAATTTTTCGATGGCGTCGATGAGTCCGAAGATGCCGGAGGAGACGAAGTCGGCTTGTTCGACGTTGGGTGGCAGGCCGACGCTGACCCGGCCGGCGACGTATTTCACCAGGGGTGAGTAGTGCAGGATCAGTTGTTCGCGTAGTCGTGGCTCCCCGGTGGCCTTGTAGGAGCGCCACAGCTCGTCCAGCGCGCTGGGTGCGGAGGGGGCGGCGGTCTGTGCGCGCGGCGGAGCTTCGCGGTCGTCGGTGGCCGCGGTCGCGCGGTCAGGCCCGGAGATGTGCTGGGGCATGCGTCGCCTTGAGCCGTTCTGCCGTGACGTGGGGTGGGGATTCGGGTCTCCGCGAGCGTAGCGTGAGCCGGGCGTCGCGTTGTGCTACGACGTTCGGGTGAGCCTCACGCAGATACGTTCCGCCATACAGGGGGTCGGGCTGGGCGTCTCTTTGCCCTTTCCTGCCCTGCCTGTTGCGTATTAAAGCGTTCTGCGGTCATTCCCCTAACCTCGTCATCGGTTTGCCCCAGGTCAAGAACCTTCTTGTCACCTGATGGTGTGTTGACCGGGTCACCGGATCCGGGGGGTGCCACTCTGTCGGGCGGCGGTGGTCAGCCGCCAGCGGGTGCCACGGCGTTCGACGAAGCCGAGGGTGTGGAGTTCGTGGAGTCGGCTGGCGGTTTCGTCGAGGCCGGTTCCGGCGGCGCGGGCGATGTGTTCGGTGTCGGCGTCGCCGTGGCCGGGGAGTCCTTCGAGTACGGCGGCGGTGGCGGGGGCCAGGAGGTCTCTGGGGTGTACGGGGCCTCGGCGTTCGGGTGCCAGGTCGTCGCCGATGCTGCCGGTGAGTTCGATGATGTCGGCGGCGTCGGTGACGAGTTGGCCGTCTTCGCGCAGGAGTTGGTGGACGCCTGCTGACAGTGCTGAGGTGACGGGGCCGGGTACCCCCATGGTGATGCGGCCGAGGGCGATGGCGCGGCGGGCGGTGATGAGCGAGCCGCTGCGGAGTTGGGCTTCGATGACCACGGTGCCGCGGGTGAGGGCGGCGATGACGCGGTTGCGTTGGATGAAGCGGCTGCGGGTGGGGTGTTCGCCGGGTGGCAACTCGGCGATGATGATGCCCTGTTGGGTGATGCGCCGGAGCAACTCGGTGTTGCCGCGGGGATATGGCTTGTCCACGCCGCAGGCGAGGACGGCGATTGTGGCTCCTTGGGCGGCGAGTGCGCCGCGGTGTGCGGCGCTGTCGATGCCGTGTGCGGCTCCGGAGATGATGGTCCAGCCTGCTTCGGCGAGGTCGGCGGCGAGGGTGGCGGCGATGTGTGTGCCGTAGTCGCTGCAGGCGCGGGCGCCGACGATGGCGATGGAGCGCAGGGCCCATGGGCGCAGCGCGGGGTGGCCGATGGTCCATAGTCCGATGGGGCGTTGGTCGCCGAGGTCGTTGAGTTGGCTGGGCCAGTCGGGGTCGTTGGGGCAGATGAAGTGGCCGCCGAGGGTTTCGATGGTGGCCAGGTCGTCGTCTGGTCGGGCGTGTTGGGCGCGCAGTCGGTATCCGGCTGTGCGGGTGTCGCTGATGCCGGGTAGGGGGTGTTGGGCGGTGAGCATGCGCAGGGTTTCGGTGGGGCCGTGTTGGCGGAGCCATCGTCCGACGGTGGGGTCGCCGGGTTCGGCGATTTTGGTGAGTGCGGCGCGGGCTCGGCGTTCTTCGGTCGGGGTGGGTTGGGTGGTCATGTGCCGCTCCCTACGGTGGCGGGGATTCCGCGGTGTACGCCGGTGCGGAGTTGGAGTGCTTGGCCGACGTCTTCGTAGGTGGGGCGGTCGTGTGCGGCGAGGTCGGCGATGGTCCAGGCGACGCGGAGTACTCGGTCGAGGCCGCGTGCGGTGAGCAGGCCGCGTTCCATTTCGCGTTCGACGTCGCGCATGGCTCCGGTGCGTACTCTCCAGCGGGTGCGTAGTTCGTGGCCGGGGACTTCGCTGTTGGTTTTCCAGGGCAGGTCCTGGTAGCGGGCGGCGGCTCGTTTTCTTGCTTCGTGGACGCGTTCGGCGACGTGGGCGCTGGTCTCGCCTCCGGTGCCGTGGCTGATGAGTTCGCAGCGGCTGACGGCGTCGACGGTGACGCGTAGGTCGACGCGGTCGAGTAGGGGGCCGGAGAGTCGGGCTTGGTAGCGGCGTACTTCGTTGGGGGTGCACTGGCAGCCGCCGCTGGGGAGGGTGTGTCGGCCGCAGGGGCAGGGGTTGGCGGCGAAGGCGAGCAGGAATTTGGCGGGTAGCCGCATGACGCCCGCGCTGCGGGCTACGACGACGTGCCCGGATTCGAGGGGTTGCCGTAGGGCGTCCAGGACGCGGGTGCTGAATTCGGGGGCTTCGTCGAGGAAGAGCACTCCGTGGTGGGCGAGGGAGACGGCTCCTGGTCTGGGTAGTCCGGTGCCGCCGCCGACGATGGAGGGCATGGTGGCGGAGTGGTGTGGGGCGCAGTAGGGAGCGGTGTCGATGTGGGGTTTGCCGGGTGGGAGGACTCCGGCGATGGAGTGGACGGCGGTGACTTCGAGGGCTTGTTGTGGGGTGAGGGGGGGCAGGAGTCCGGGGAGTCGTTCGGCGAGCATGGTTTTTCCGGCGCCGGGTGGGCCGGACAGGTAGAGGTGGTGGCTGCCGGCGGCGGCGATTTCGAGGGCTTTGCGGGCGAGGGGTTGTCCGGCGACGTCGGCGAGATCGGGTGGGTGGGTGCGGTGGGTGGTGCCGAGGCCCAGTCCGAGGCCGAGTCCGGGGAGGGTGAGGCCTGCGGTGCTGGTGTCGGGGTGTCTGTCGTTGTCGTCGGGTTCTTCTGGGATGGGTTCGTCGTTGAGTGCGGCGATGAGCTGGCGCAGGCTGCGTACGCCGAGGACGGCGATGTCGGGTACCAGGGAGGCTTCGGCGGTGGCGCGTTCGGGGACGACGACGTGCCGGTATCCGGCGTCGGCGGCGGCGAGTACGGCGGGCAGTACGCCGCGTACGGGTCGTACGCGTCCGTCGAGGCCGAGTTCGCCGATCATCATGAGGTCGGCGATGGCGGCTGGTGCGATGCGTTCGGCGGCGGCGAGTACGGCGCAGGCGACGGCGAGGTCGAAGCCGCTGCCGCTTTTGGGTACGGAGGCTGGGCTGAGGCCGACGGTGAGTTTTTTCTGCGGCCAGGTCTCGCCGCTGTTGACGAGGGCGGCGCGGACGCGGTCGCGGCTTTCGGAGAGGCTTTTGTCGGGGAGGCCTACGAGGGTGAAGGCGGCTACGCCGGGTTCGAGGTCGGCTTGGACTTCGACGACGACTCCTTCGACGCCGACGAGGGCGACGGAGCAGGTGCGGGCGAATCCCATCACGCCACCCCGCGTACGTGTTCGAGGCGGGTGGCGCCGCGTTGTGGGACGAGGACGCCGATGAGGTCGATGCGGACGCCGCCGGGTGGTGGGCCGCCGTGTTGGGCGAGCCAGTGTTCGGCGAGGTGTCGTAGCCGCTGGGCCTTGGCGGGGGTCATGGCGGCCATGGGGTGTTGGTAGGCGCCGCCGGTTCGTGATTTGACCTCGCAGATGACGAGGCAGTCGCCTTCGGCGGCGACGATGTCGATTTCTCCTGCGGTGCAGCGCCAGTTGCGGGCGAGGACGGTCAGGCCGTTGTGGGTGAGTTGTCGGGCGGCGAGGGTTTCGCCGTAGCGGCCGAGGGCTGTGCGGGCGTTCATGGGTACCACCTCCGGGCCCGACTGTGCCGGTTCCGGAGCTGGCCAGATGATCTTGAATGGATTCTGTGGGTTACCGGCCCGTTGTGGACAACTCCATCACCCGTGTAGGGGTGCCGGTAAGAACGCTGTCACCAGCCGCAAACGGCGATGATCTTGTGGGGGTGTCACCCGTGTGGGTGAGTCCTGGGTCGTACAGCTGCGCGGGGTGAGGCCCCGAGAGGATGATCGACGACCGTGGCACGTACCCCTTTGGACCTGGACGACCTGGTCGAGCACTGGGCGCTGCTGAAAGGACGAGCAGGGGCTCGTGTCCGGCAAGCGCGGTGCGACGCGACTGGGCTTCGCCGTGTTGCTGAAGTTCTACACGCAGCACGGCCGGTTTCCCCGTGGCCGGTTCGAGCTGCCGGGCGAGGCGGTGGAGTTCGTCGCCCGGCAGGTGCAGGTACCCGCCTCCGAGCTGGACGCGTACGAGTGGAGCGGCCGGACGGCTGAGTACCACCGCGCGCAGATCCGCGGGCACCTGGGCTTTCGGGAGTGCAGCGTCGCGGATGCGGACAAGCTGACCGGCTGGCTCGCCGAGCACGTTGCGTGCAAGGAGCGGCGGTCGGAGCAGGTGCGGGTGCAGCTGCTGGCCCGTTGTCGTGCGGAGTGCATCGAGCCGCCCACCCCTGGGCGGTGCGACCGGATCGTGGGGGCGGTGCTGCGGGTCGCCGAGGAGACGCTGACGGCGCGGATCTCGGCACGGATCACGGCAGAGAGCATCGCGAACGAGGTCGTCGCCTTCCAGGCCCTGCGCGACCAGCTCAAGTGCAAGGAGATCTGGGTCGGCGGCGCCGACAAGTGGCGCAACCCCGATGAGGACCTGCCCCAGGACTTCGCCGAGCGGCGCGAGGAGAACTACAGCGAGCTGCGCGAGCCGCTGGACGCGGCCGTCTTCGTCGACGAGCTGCGCGAGCAGATGACCACCGAGCTGACGCTGCTGAACGACCGGATGCCCAAGCTGTCCTGGCTGGACGTCGCCGAGTGGAAGTCCGGGGCGATCCGGCTCGCCCCGGCCGAGGCCCAGCCCGAGCCGCGCAATCTGCGTCGGATCGAGAACGAGGTACAGCGCCGGTGGGGCGTCGTGCCGCTCATCGACCTGCTCAAGGAAGCGGTGCTGCGCACCGGCTGCCTCGATGCGGTCACCTCCGTCTCCGGGGGCGGCAGCCTCTCGGCGGAGGTCCTGGCCGAGCGACTGCTTCTGGACCGGGTCCACCGAGGCGATCCTGCGGCGCTTCACCCGCAACGCCTCCCACCTCAACCTACGCGGCCATGCTGGCGGTCGGCCGCGCCCAGAAGACCATCTTCGTAGCCCGCTACCTGCGGCTTCGGGACCTTCAGCGGGAGATCGAGGAGGGCCTGAACGTCATGGAGTCCTCCAACGGGCGCCGCGGAGAACGCATGATCACCCCGCAGCCGCTCAGGACGTCTCCCGGTGGCGGGTCACGGTCATCCGGGACAGGGTCAGTGTGGCGGCGGTGATCGCGGGCCACAGCGCGCCCATGACGATGTGGAGGACGCCGAGCCAGGCGATCTCCGCGCGGTTGTAGAGGGCGGCCTGTGCTGCCAGACTTGCCAGGCTCACCAGGGCGATGAGTACGGTCATCCACCGGTAGAAACGGTGCAGGGTCCGGAGCGAGCGCCAGTGCGGTGGGCCGCCTACGACCCGGTTCGCGACCAGGCCGGCCAGGGGACGGCCGGCCAGCACCGACAGGAGGCAGGCTGCCGATGCTGCCGCGGGCAGCAGCATGGGCAGCAGGAAGAAGCCCCGGGCCTGCCCGGTACCTATCGCCACGAACGCGCAGGTCACCGCCAGCGTCGCGCCCACCGCCGCATGCCGGAGATACCCCCGGGCCCGCAGACCCCAGCCGAGGACCAGCGCCCCGATCGCCGTGGCCGCTATCAGGGCGGTCCCTAGCCCGCCGATGCCATCCGCGGCCACGAACGCCAGGGTGGGCGCCGCCGTGGCCGCGAGCGCGGGGAGGCGGGCTCTCATCGTGCCCCCGACCCGTCGTCTGCGGTGGCCTGCGCGTCGGCACGGTCCAGGGCACGGAGCGCGAGGAGGCCTCCGATGCCGGGGATGACGGCACGCAGCGCGGCGCCAGCGTTGCGGTGCGGGTCGCGCCAGGTGGCGAAAACGCCGAAGAGCCAGGCCACCCCGTGCACCGGGCCGAACAGCGCGGCGATCTGCCGGGCGTTCAGCGCGGCGAGGTTGACCAGCAACACGGCGAGGCTGACCAGTTCGAGGGTCGCAGAAATACGCAGTGGCCTGCGCGCGAGCCGCGGCGGGGGTGCGGTGGTGGCGGTCATGGGGTCACACTCCCGTGGTGGAGCCGGGGCGAACGATCATCAGGACGGTGACCGTGGCCCACAACAGGTTGAACACTCCGGTCAGCATGGCCAGACGTCCGACTTCTGGAAGGACGGCGGCGGCGTTGGAGTCCTGTACCGCGTCGAGCGCCCTGTCTTGGGCGGGCAGGATCAGCAGGGACAGCATGGCGGCTGCGGATGCGGTCAGGAGGATCGAGGTGATCAGCCAGGGGCTGCCGAGGACGCCGAGGCTGCTGGCCGTGGCGAACCCGAAGACGACAAGGGCCATGCCGAGGGTTGCGTAGACGCGGCAGATGCGATGGAGCAGTCGAACGCTCGCCAACGCCTCGTGTTTCCCTGGCTCACTGTGTGCGCGGCGCAGCGCGCTGGGGAACATGCTCGCGGCGACCGTGACCGGGCCGACGGCCAGCACGGCGGCCAGGACGTGGAGGCAGAGGAAGAACTTCGTCACGACTGCTCCGCGGCGCCGGCGGCACGGCGGCGACCAGTGACCTTGGAGGCAGGCAGGCGCCCGGCCTTGGACGTGCCGCTGAGGGTCTCGCCGTCGACCGTCACGTCGAAGTCCAGGTTCAGCCGCATCGGTTTGGTGACGGACTGCTTCCAGGTCAGCCGACTGCCGTCGAGGGTGACGTCGTGGAGCGGGACCCCCTCTCCCGCTCCGTGGGCGATGCCGGTCAGATGGCCGTCCTCCCGGCGGAGTTCGACCACGGCCTTGATCCTGCCGATGGGGGTGGAGAGGGACAGATCCCAGGTGCCTTCGACGGGCATGCTGTGTTTCTTCCTTACGGTGCGGTGCGAGTAGGTGGGGGTTCCACAGCTGGTGCCGTGGTCAAAAGGCGGTGGGGGCGGGGGGCTGGTTGCGCCAGACGATGCCGCGGCGCTCGTGGGCGAACAGCTCCTCCACGGCGTGGGCGATCTGCGGTCCGACCTCGCGTTCCAGCAGGTACAGGCCCAGGTCGAGGCCGGAAGTGACGCCGGCGCCGGTGACCAGGTCCCCGTCATCGACGACACGGGCGTTAATGGCGTGGACCCCGGTGGCGTCCAGCATGTCCATGCCCATGTGATGGGTGGTGGCGTACCGGCCCTCGATCAGGCCCGCCATGGCCAGGATGAGAGAGCCGCCGCACACGGTGGTCACGGTCATCTCCGGGTTGTCCATCGCCGCCTTGAGCAGCCCGGGAAGCGGGGTAGTCAGTGTGCGGCCCAGCAGGACGGGGATGGACTCGTCCTGTTTCCGTTCGCCGGCGGCTCCCGCGTCTGGGTCCGCAGCCTCATCGGGTGAACCGACACGGCCGGAGGCGCCGGGTACGACGACCAGACCGGGAAGGTCGGGGTCCAGCGGGGCCGTGGCGCGTAGCGCCAGACCTCCGGTACCGCTGGTGACCTCGCGAGGTCCCTCGGCTGAGACCAGTTCCACGCTCACTGATCCTGCGGATGCGCTGCCGCCAGCGTGCAGTACCTCGAAAGGGGCGATGACATCGAGCGGGTCGAAGCCGTCGAACAGAACGATCTGGGCGTGCATCAAGACGTCCTTCAACAGAGGGAGGCAGCCGGCTCGTACCGGAGCCGCTGCACACGCTAGCCACATCGGCATGCCCTCCCCCAGTGGCATGATTGACAGCTTTCAACGGGAAACTGCCATACGCCATGCACCTATGACCGACCTGCCTGAATGTCCGGATCCGGCATCCTTCGGGTCTTCGAAGGCATACGGCGGACCTGTATGTTCTGGACATGCACACAGTCGCCGTCCTCGTTCTCGGTCAGGTGATCCCGTTCGATCTGGCCACCCCGATCGAGGTCTTCGCACGCACACGCCTGCCCGACGGACGCCCTGGTTACCAGATCCGCGTGTGTGCACAGGAGCCCGAGACCGACGCCGGCGCCTTCACCCTGCGTGCCCCCTGGGACCTCAGCGGACTCCAGGGAGCGGACACGATCATCGTGCCTGGCTGCGCGAACCTCACCGCGCCGCTCACGCCTGCCGTCCGCACCTCTCTGCGCGAGGCAGCCGCCGCAGGAACCCGTATCGCCTCCATCTGCGTCGGCGCCTTCACCCTGGCTGCCAGCGGTCTCCTGGACGGACTGCGCGCGACCACCCACTGGACGGCGGCCGACCAACTCGCCTCCGCCCACCCGAAAGTGCTCGTCGACCCTGATGTCCTGTACGTCGACAACGGTCAGATCCTGACCTCCGCCGGCGCGGCGGCGGGGCTCGACCTGTGTCTGCACATGATCCGCCGCGACTACGGTTCCGCCGTCGCCGCCGACGCCGCCCGACTGTCCGTCATGCCGCTCGAACGGGAAGGCGGGCAGGCGCAGTTCATCATCCACGACCACACAGCCACCCCGCAGGGCTCCGCGCTGGAACCTCTTCTGGCCTGGTTGAGGGACAACCTGGCCCGTGACCTCACCCTCGACGACATCGCCGCCCACGCCGCCATAAGTACCCGAACGCTGATCCGCCGTTTCCGGGAACAGACCGGCACCACACCACTTCAATGGCTCCACCGCGCCCGCATCCGTCAGGCTCAGCACCTGTTGGAGAGCACTGAGCACTCTGTCGAACGCATCGGCGCCCAGGTCGGCTTCGGCTCGCCCACCGCTTTTCGTGACCGCTTCAAACGAACCACCGGCGTCAGCCCTCAGGCATACCGCCGCAGCTTCAGCTGACGGTGCGGGCGCCGCATGAGATGGCCTGTTGCTGTTCCGGCGGCCCCGGCCCTGTCCCCATGATTTGAGAATCCCCGCCCCTTGCTCAGGAGCGAATTCGACTGATCACCTCGTTTCCGCGGATTCTGGGAGATCAGGGCGCTTATCACATCGGGCGGAGCCGGGACCGAGCAGGTCAAGGGAACGCCCCGCGGGCCCCGTGCGTCCTTACAGCTACAGCAAGGGCCGTGAGCCCTGCAGCCCTCGAAAGAAACCGTAAGCACCACCATGAACGCGTCCCCTGTCACCGCCTCAGTGCCCGACACGAGCGGAAGAGCCTGGGCCTACGCAACGGCGTCGGCATTCGCCGGAGGACTCCTGCTCGGCGTCCTGACCAACCTGGCTCAGGGCTGGCTTCCGGGGGCCTGGAATCAGATCGCCAACTCCGGTGCGGTCTGGTCCGTCGCAGCGTTCGCCGCAGGCGCAGTGTTGGCCCGGCAAGTCAGCCTGCCCGCAGTCGCCGTCGCGGGCCTGTTCACCGAGTCCGGTCTCGTCGTCGGCTACTACGGCTACGCGGAGGTCGCGCGCGACGGCATGGGCTCTCTGTTCGCTCCCCTCGTCTGGCTCGGCATGGCGTTCATCGCCGGCCCCCTCTTCGGAGTGGCGGGCTCCCGGTGGCGAGGCATCAACCCGCGCCACCGCGTCATCGGCCTTGCCGCCCTCGCCAGCGTTTTCGGCATGGAGGCCATCTACTACGCCTGGGTCCTGCACTACGCTCCCCAGGCATGGGCCTGCCTCGCCGTTCTGGTCATCGTGCCGCTGCTCATGGGTCGCACCCACACAGAACGCGCACGGACCCTCCTGACCGCCGTTCCCTTCTCGCTACTGGCCTACCTCATCTTCGAAAAACTGATCCTGACGACACTCCTCGGCTGAGAGTGCATGGTCGACGAGGAGTGGCAGCAGCGCGGGCGCCCGAAGCCATAGGAGGTGGCTTCGGGCACCGCTTCGGCCCTACGGCCGCAGCAGTGGTCACGCGAACAGTTGGAGAAGCCGGGTGAAGTTGCGGCACTTGCCGCCGTCGCAGCAGAGGATGTCGGGCTCGCTCTCGCGCATCCAGCACGACGTGCACAGACCGCTGCGGCGGACCTGGCGGTTGGCCTTCAGCAGCGTCCAGTGCTCGACCAGGTCGTCCAGGTCCAAAGGGGTACGTGCCACGGTCGTCGATCATCCTCTCGTGGCCTCACCCCGCGCAGCTGTACGACCCAGGACCCACCCACACGGGTGACACCCCCACAAGATCATCGCCGTTTGCGGCTGGTGACAGCGTTCCTACCGGCACCCCGTGTAGGGGAAGCAGAGCGCCACCGAGGACGTGCCGCCGTATGGCGCCGCCGGCCGCGATCACGTGTTGAAGCCGGAGTCGTCCGAGGGCAGGTCGAGGTCGCTCTTGTTCAGCTCCTCGATGTTCACGTCCTTGAACGTCAGGACCCGTACCTGCTTGACGAAGCGGGCTGGCCGGTACATGTCCCAGACCCACGCGTCAGCCATGGACACCTCGAAGAACACCTCGCCCTGGACCGAGTGCACCTGCATCTCGTAGTCGTTGGTCAGGTAGAAGCGCCGCTCGGTCTCGATCACGTATTTGAACAGCCCGACGACATCGCGGTACTCCCGGTAGAGCTTCAGCTCCATCTCGGTCTCGTACTTTTCGAGGTCCTCGGCGCTCATGGCATGTTCCCCTTCAGCGGTACGTTCCCCCGCCGACTTTCACTCGCGCTCTGTCTCCAGAAGCAGCGGCGACGACGGAGGCCCCTCATCAAGCAGCCTACGCAGCAGCTCGGCGAGCCTGGTCGGATACACCGTCTCACGGGTGGCGAGCAGTTCCTCGCAGGTCCACCAGCGCAGTGCGCGCACGCTGCGTCGTTCCAGCTCCGTGTGGCCGCCGGTGTGCAGTTCGGTGGCGTCGGTGCGGCCCAGGTAGTACCACTCGTCCTGCTCCCAGCGCCGCCCGTCGAAGTCGAACGCGCAATGCCGCTGCCACAGCACCGGGCCCAGCCGGATGGAGCCGATGCCCGTCTCCTCCGCCACCTCGCGGCGTGCCGCGTCCGGCAGGCCCTCCCCCGCCTCGACCCCGCCGCCCGGGGTGAACCACCACGTGGTGGCCGGGTCGGCGGGCTCGAAGCCGTGCAGCAGCAGGATCCGGTCCGCCGGATCCAGCAGGATCACCCGGGCGGCCCGCCGTGTCCCGCCGACGGCCCCGCCCGCGCCCGCCGCGACAGGCTCAGCCCGGGCCGCGACCTCGGCGTCCGGCCCGCATGGGGCCTCGGGCGAAGCCCCGGCCGCCGGTCCGGCCCCGCTCACCGTCTCACGTCCCGAGCAGCACACGGCGTCGCTCCGCGCGCCTGCGCCTGCGGCCCGCGATCGGGCCGTAGGCCGCGCCGCCGAGGATCAGCAGTACGCCCGCCACGACCGCCGAGGCGATCCAGGTGATCGGTCCCGGCGTGGAGACCCCGCCGGGCAGCGCCCCGAAGGCGGCCGGGCGGGTGATCTCCTTGAGCTGGCCGACCGGCCACAGGACGGCGTCCACCCGGGCCGCCACCTCGCTGCTGGGCACCGCCCCGTGGTCGACGTCGGACAGGTGCACCCGGGAGTCCATCGAGACCTGGCGGTTGTCGCCGAGCATGAACAACTGCCCGCGCGGCACGGTGGTGGCCGGGATCGGCGCCTGGCCGTGCTGGAGCAGATACGGCTCGTCGACCGGCTCGCCGTTGACCGTCACCCTGCCCTGCCTGTCGCAGCAGGCGATCTTGTCGCCGCCGACGCCCACGACCCGTTTGACCATCGGCTCGTTGCCCCACAGCGGATCCTTGAACACCACCACGTCACCACGGTGCACCTGGTCGCCGTTGACGCGCTGGGCGAGCACCCGGTCGCCGGGGTTGACGGTCGGCTGCATCGAGTCGGTCGGCACGGTGTACGGCCGGTACAGGAGCGCGCCCCAGGCGAACCCGCCCAGGAACAGCAGACAGCCAACGGCCACGGCCACCCCGGACAGTACGTTGCCGAGGCGGCCGTGGCCGCTGGTCGCTTGGGTATCCCGGCTGCTCATGGGCGCACCCTACCGGGCGGTACCCGTGGTGGTCAGCAGTCCTTCCGTTGCTTTTTGACCATGCGGCGGCGGCGCAGCAGCACCAGCGGAAGCGCTCCCGCCAGCCCGCCGGCCACGGGAACGACTCCGGCGGCGGCGTTGATGCCGGGCTGGTCGAACGTCGACGGGATCGGCAGCGTGCTCCACCGGGTGACCGGCCAGGCGACCACGATGGCGCGGCCGACGACCTGGTTGACCGAGACCGTGCCGCCGCCGGGCAGCATCTGGTGGTAGCGGGAGTCCAGCGAGTCCTGGCGGTGGTCGCCCATCACCCAGATGCGGTTCGGCGGGATCTTGATCGGGCCGAACGGCTTGTCGCCGCAGGGGGTGTTGCCGGGGAAGATGTACGGCTCGTCGAGCGCCTTGCCGTTGACGACGACCGGTCCGGTGCCCTTGCACTCGACCGTGTCGCCGCCGACCGCGATGACCCGCTTGATCAGGTCCTTCTCCTCGGCGGACGGCATCAGGCCGATGAAGCTGAGCACCTTTTGGATGCCGGCGGCCACCGGGTTGGTGGTGGTCGGCGGGTTCTCCTCCAGCCAGCCGCCCGGGTCGTGGAAGACCACGACCTCGCCGCGCGACGGCTTCGAGCCGAACCACGGGGTGAGCTTGTCGACCAGCACCCGGTCGCCGACCTGAAGGGTGTTCTGCATCGACTGCGACGGAATGGAGAACGCCTGGACCAGGAAGGTCTTGATGATCAGGGCGAGGACCAGGGCGATGCCGATGAGGATCGGCAGTTCCTTCCAGAAGGAGCGCGGCTTCTTCGGCTCGGCGGCGCCCGCCCGGCTGCCGCGCCGGGCCCAGGCCCAGCGGTTGCCGGAGCCACCGGAGTCCGCGCCGTCCTGCTCGAACCGCCGGGTGCCGTCCTCGTCAGGGGACTTGCCGAGATTCACCGCCGTCGCCTCTTCCTCGGCGGCGCCGACCGATGGGCCCTGCCCTTCGGGCTCGCCGGGTCCGGACCGTGCGCCGACCACCAGGTCCCCCACTTCCACTCCTCACTTCGCGCCACGGCCTGCCCCGTGCGCGATGCAGGCCCATCACCCCCATAACGAGCGGGAGTTCCGCAAGCGTCGGGAGTTGGACCATTCCTTGCCGATTTTTGGCCTTCCCCAGGGCCGCCGCCGCATCCGCGCCCGGGTTGGGCACCGATGCGAACGTCGCTGGTTCCGGCAGGGTCCGCCAGTGCGAGAAGGGCCAGGCGATCACGAACGCCCGACCCACTACCTGGCTCTCGGCGACCGTACCGCCTCCGGGCTCGTCCATGTGGTAGCGCGAGTCGGCCGAGTCGCTGCGGTGGTCGCCCATCACCCACAGCCGCCCGGCGGGGACGGTGAGGCTGAACCGGATCTGCGACGGCGGGTTCCCCGGCGCCACGTACGGTTCGTCAAGGGCCTTGCCGTTGACCGTCACGCGGCCCTGGGTGTCGCAGCAGGCGACCTTGTCGCCGCCCACCGCGATCACCCGCTTGATCAGGTCCTGCTCGTTCGCCGCCGGAAGCAGGCCGATGAAGGTGAAGAACTCCTTGGCCTGCCTGACGCCCTGCGGGTCCGGCTTCGGTTTGGGTTCGCCGTCCAGCCAGTGGCCGGGGTCCTTGAACACCACCACGTCGCCGCGCTGCGGCTTTGCCCCGAACCACGGGGTGAGCTTGTCGACCAGTACCCGGTCGCCGATCCGGATGGTGTCCTCCATCGACCCGGAGGGGATCACGAAGGCCTGCACCAGGAAGGTCTTGAGAACCAGTGCGATCAGCAGTGCCACCCCGATCAGGATCGGCACCTCCCTGGCCGCCGACCGGCGCCGCCGCCGCTTGACCCGCTTGGCGGCGCGCCGCCGCTCCGCCCGCCCCGGGGACGTGCGCGCCGCGGCGTCGCCCGCCGCCGGACCGGCGGCCGAGCGGCGGTGGCCGTTGCGGGACCGTCCGCGGTTACCCATGCGCACCGCCGGTGGCCGGGGGCGCGGGCGGCGGTACGTGGGCGAAGCCCGGCGGGCGGTTCAGGGTGCGGATCCGGTCGAACGGCCAGCCGATCCAGTCGGCGCGTCCGATCACCTCGTCCACCGGTACGGTGCCGCCGCCGGGGTCGCCGAGGTGGTCGCGGGAGTCCCGTGAGTCGCTGCGGTGGTCGCCCATCACCCAGAGCCTTCCCGGCGGCACGACGATGTCGAACGGGTTTTGGGAGGGCGCGTCGCCGGGGTAGAGGTAGTCCTCCTCGACGGGCCGCCCGTTGACCATGATCCTGCCCTGTTTGTCGCAGCATGTGACACGGTCGCCGCCGACCCCGACCACGCGCTTGATGTAGTCCGTCTCGTCCGGCTGCGCCAGCCCGGCCGTGCTGCCGACGGTGCGCAGCAGGTGGGTCAGCGGGTTGTCCGGCGGCTGGTCCTGGGCGAACGATCCGGCGCCGTCGAAGACGATCACGTCGCCGCGCCGCGGCTGATTGCCGAAACGGTACGCCAGCTTGTTCACCACGACGCGGTCGCCGACCTTCAGGGTGTTCTCCATCGATCCGCTGGGGATCAGGAACGGCTGCACCAGGAAGGTGTTGACCAGGGCGAGCGTGCCCAGGCACAGGACCGCCAGCAGCGCCATCTCCTGCCACAGGCGCAGCCCGTCCCACCAGCCGCGGACGGCGCGCAGCCGGGAACGGGCGCCGCGCGGGCCGGGAACAGCGAAGCGCGACCGCCTGATCCGCCGCTGGGGGCTGGATGAGCGGTCGCGCTCCACGTCGGGTTGTGCTTCGGTGTCCATCGGGCGCAGAGCCTATCTGGCCCCGCTGTGCCCGCTGGGCCGAGGAGCCGCGGGGGGACCGGGCGGGGCCCGGTCCGGCGCGGCGGGCGCGGGGCTCAGCTCTCGCGCTTCTCCTTGATCTTGGCGGCCTTGCCGCGCAGCTCACGCAGGTAGTACAGCTTGGCGCGGCGGACGTCACCGCGGGTGACGACCTCGATCTTCTCGACGATCGGGGTGTGCACCGGGAAGGTGCGCTCCACGCCGACGCTGAAGCTCACCTTGCGGACGGTGAAGGTCTCGCGGACGCCGGAGCCCTGTCGGCGGATGACCACGCCCTTGAACTGCTGCACACGGGAGCGGTTGCCCTCGATGACGCGGACGTGCACGTTGACCGTGTCGCCCGGGCGGAAGCCGGGGATGTCCGAGCGCTTGGAGGCGTTGTCGACGACGTCGAGCAGGTGCGACATGATTGTCTGCTTTCTTCGCTGATGCCACAGGTCATCAGCGGTAGTTCGGAACCAGGATTGGGGTGCCGCGTTGCCGTCCGGGCGTCGTTCCCCCTGTGGCAGGGGCGCACGGCGGGCGTACAGCAGCGACCTATTCTTCCACGGGCCCGGCCGCTCGCCCAAATCGCCCGTCCGGTCCCTGGATCCAGCCCAGTTCCGCGAGCAGCGCGCGGTCGTGCTTGTCCAGGGCGGCGGGGTCGCAGCGTTCGATCAGGTCGGGGCGCAGGGCGCTGGTGCGGCGGAACGCCTGGTCCCGCCGCCATCGCGCGATCTTGCCGTGGTGGCCGCTCACCAGCACCTCGGGGATGGCGCGGTCGCGCCACTGCGGGGGCTTGGTGTAGACGGGGCCTTCCAGCAGGTCGGCCATGGCGCCGGGGGCGAAGGAGTCGTCGCGGTGCGATTCGGCGTTGCCGAGCACGCCGGGCAGCAGCCGGGCCACCGCCTCGGTGATGACCAGTACGGCGGCCTCGCCGCCGGCGAGCACGTAGTCGCCGATGGAGACCTCGTGCACCTCCCAGCGTTCGGCGTAGGCGTCGATCACCCGCCGGTCGATGCCCTCGTAGCGGGCCGGGGTGAAGACCAGCCAGGGCTTGGCCGACAGTTCCACGGCGAGCCGCTGGGTGAAGGGGCGCCCGCTGGGCGTCGGCACGACCATCACCGGTCGGACCTCGGGCGGGCCGGAGGCCTCGACGGCGTCCAGGGCCTCGCCCCACGGCTCGGGCTTCATGACCATGCCGGGTCCGCCGCCGTAGGGCGTGTCGTCCACGGTGTGGTGCCGGTCGTGCGTCCACTGCCGCAGGTCGTGCACGCGCACGTCCAGCTGGCCGCGGGCACGGGCCTTGCCGACGAGCGAGACGTTCAGCGGGTCGAGGTACTCGGGGAAGATCGTGACGACGTCGATCCGCATCACGGCTGTTCCTGCTCCCGCGTACTGGCGATGTGCGCCTCGCGCTCGTCCAGCAGGCCGGGCGGCGGGGTGATGACGGCGATCTGCCGTTCCAGGTCGATGTCCGGGACGATGTCGCTGACGAACGGGATCAGCACCTCGCTGCCGTCCGGGCGTTGGACGACCAGCAGGTCCTGGTAGGGCAGATGGCTGATCTCGGTGATCCGGCCGACGGCGGTTCCGTCCTGGGTGACCACGTCGAGGTCGATCAGCTGGTGGTCGTAGAACTCCTCGGGGTCCTCCGGGGTCTCGTCCGGGTCGACCTCGGCGATCAGCAGCGTGTTGCGCAGGGCCTCGGCGGCGTTGCGGTCGGTGACGCCCGCGAAGCGCAGCAGCAGACGTCCGCTGTGCACGCGGCCGGTCTCGATCGTCAGCGGGCCCGTGGACGCCGGGTCGGTGGCGAGCACGGCGCCGGGCGCGAGCCGCAGCTCGGGCTCGTCGGTGCGTACCTCGATCGTGACCTCGCCCTTGATGCCGTGGGCGCGGCCGATCCGGCCGACTACGAGCTGCACGGTTTCACCTCCCGGTGAGGGGTACGGGATTCGACTTCGCGGGGGCGGTGGCCCCCGCACCCCCACCTGCTGGTGAGGGCCACAGTATGGAGTTTGGCGGGGCGGCGCCCGCGCGGCCCGCACCTCCCGGTGGGGGCACGGCCTGGAGGCCGGGCGCGGGCGGCGCTCCAGCGGCCCTCACCCCCGAGCGGAGGGCAGGGGCGTGAGACTCGGCGCGGGCGGCGCTCCCGCGCCCCCCTGAGGGCCACGGCACGACCCGGCACAGGCGACGCCCCCGCCACCCGCACCGCCCGGTGAAGGCCACGGCGGCCTGGCGCGGGCGATGCGCATAACGGCTCTCCCGCCCCGACGGGCGCGGTGCGCAAGCCCGCGGAGGTCGTGCCCGCGCGCCGCGGTCAGCCGGTGGGCGGCTGCCGCCGTCCACCGGAACGGCTCGGGCCGGGGCGGCCGTAGCCGCCCCGGCCCGAGCCGGTGTTGGGGTGCCGGGGGCCGCGCCCCGGCAGCAGCCCGGTCCTGCTCAGCGGACCTGGTCCACGTCGACGAGGTCGACGCGGACCCCGCGCCCGCCGAGGGCGCCGACGACCGTACGCAGCGCGCGGGCGGTGCGGCCGTTGCGGCCGATCACCTTGCCGAGGTCGTCCGGGTGGACCCGGACCTCCAGCACGCGCCCGCGGCGCAGGTTGCGCGAGGCGACCTGCACGTCGTCCGGGTTGTCGACGATGCCCTTCACGAGGTGCTCAAGAGCCTCCTCAAGCATGCTCAGGACTCGGTCGACTCGGTGGTGGCCTCGGCCTCAGCGGCCTCGTCCGCCTTCTTCTCGGCCTTCTTCGCCTTGGGGGTGATCGCCTCACCCTTCGGCTCGTCCGCGGCCTCCTTGGCGGCGGCCTCGAAGAGGGCGCGCTTGTCGGCCTTCGGCTCGGCGACGAGCAGCGGGGCCGGGGCGGCCTCGCCCTTGAACTTCTGCCAGTCGCCGGTCTTCTTCAAGATGGCGAGGACCGGCTCGGTCGGCTGGGCGCCGACGCCGAGCCAGTACTGCACGCGCTCGCTGTCGACCTGGATCAGCGACGGGTTCTGCACCGGCTGGTACAGGCCGATCTCCTCGATGGCCCGGCCGTCACGGCGGGTACGGGAGTCGGCGACGACGATGCGGTAGTGAGGCGAACGGATCTTGCCCAGACGCTTCAGCTTGATCTTGACTGCCACGGGAGTGGGTTCTCCTGGTATTGACGTGGTTGGGCAGCGCGGATCACCACGTGGGGTTGTGGGAGCCGGTTGCCCGACGGACGCGTCAGCCGAAGGAGAGAGGGGTCCTGCACGGCTGCCGAGTGCTCAGCGGACCATTCTGCCACACCCCGCCGCCTCGCCGTGCCGCCGCCTCCCGTCCCGGCGGCCGTCGCGCTGTCGTCGCCTCACGCCGCGCCGACCACCTCCGGGATGCGGAACGGTTGGCCGCACGCGCCGCACATGATCGGCGCCTGCTCCAGCACGGAGGGGACGACGCGGACGTTGCGCCCGCAGTCGCAGACCGCCTTGACGCGTACGCCGCCGCCGGACGAGCCGTGCCGGGCGGCCGGGCCGCGGAAGGAGCGGCTGGTGTCGGCGGCGGTCGCCGCGGTGTGCGCCTTCAGCGCGCGCTGCAGCCGCTCGATCGTCGGCCGGTACCGCTTCCTGGTCTCCGGGCGCATCACGACCAGCGAGAAGCCGCTGCTGGGATGCGGCTCCTCGGAGTGGTCCAGGCCCAGTTCGTCGGCGATCGCCAGGAACCGGCGGTTGTGGTAGCGGCCCGCGCGGGAGGTGTCACGTACGCCGCGGGCGGCGGCGATTCCGTGTACGGCCTCGTGCAGCAGCCTTTCGAAGGAGAGCTCCGTTCCGCAGGCGGACGAGGACTCTCCGATCAGGGACTCGGGGGCGGCCAGGTCCGGCAGTTCGGGGTGGTGCCGTTGGATGTCGGCCCACGCGACTGCCAGCTCGGCGGCGAGAACTGGTGGTGTCGTGCTCACGTCGTGACAACGAGTAGAGGCATCACTGTGTTCCGATTCCGGGGCTATCCCAAATAATTTGCACGTACTCGTCAGTTCGGGCTCATGCATCCGACTGAGGGCGGGTGCGGACGTCTGTGGATGAGCTGTGCGTCTATGGATGAGCTGTGCGTCCGTAGAACAAGCCGGGGCGTACCACTGCGGCGCCGCCGGGGATGACTCCCCGGGACATCGCGGTGGTACGCCCCGTTTTGTGGCTCGCTGTTGTGTTGTGTGCGGTCGCCGTGTGGTCGGTACGGGACCGGGCGGCCGAGCTCAGTAGGCCCGGGACACCAAGGCGACCGTACCGGGTGCGTCGTCGGACGTCGGCACCGACCCGTCCTCGCCGACCAGGCAGCGGACGGTGACGCTCTGCTCGGCGAGCTTGGCCTCGCCCTCCGGGCCGAGCTTGTCCCACGGGATGCGGGCCCAGCCGGTCTGCGCGGCCTCGGCGGCCTCGTCGAGGGTGGCGACGTCGGCGGTGCGGGCCTCGCGCCGCTCGCGGGACTGCCGCAGCAGCAGCGCCTGGTCCTCCTCCAGCACCTTCGGCAGCAGCGCGGCGAGGCTGTCGAGGGCCACCGGCTCCTTGCCGCCCGGGATGCGGCGGGCCAGCATGGCGGTGCCGTTGTCCAGGTCGCGCGGGCCGACCTCGATGCGCACGGGTACGCCCTTGAGCTCCCAGTCGACGGCGCGGCGGCCGAACGGGGTGTCGGTGCGGTCGTCCACCTGCACCCGGATCCCCGCGGCCTTGAGCTGGTCGCCGATCTCGCGGACCTTGGCGATCACCGCGTCGTCGCCCTTGATGGCGAGCACCACGGCCTGCACGGGGGCGAGCCGCGGCGGGACGCGCAGCCCGTTGTCGTCGCCGTGGGACATGATCAGCCCGCCGACCATACGGGTGGACACGCCCCAGGAGGTCTGCCAGACCAGTTCCTGCTGGCCGTCCCTGGACAGGTACTGGGTCTCGAAGGCCCGGGCGAAGTTCTGGCCCAGCTCGTGGCTGGTGCCCATCTGGAGGGCCTTGCCGTCCCCCATCATCGCTTCGAGGGTGAGGGTGTTGATGGCGCCCGCGAAGCGCTCCTTGGCGGTCTTTCGGCCCAGGACCACGTCGATGGCGAGGACGTTGGTCATGAAGTCGCCGTAGACGTCGCGGTGGATGCGGGCGGCGTAGTCGCGGGCGTCCTCGTAGGAGGCGTGCGCGGTGTGGCCTTCCTGCCACAGGAACTCGGTGGTGCGCAGGAACACCCGCGGGCGCATCTCCCAACGCACCACGTTCGCCCACTGGTTGACCAGCAGCGGCAGGTCGCGGTAGCTCTGCACCCACTTGGAGAAGTACTCGTTGATGATCGTCTCGGAGGTGGGCCGGACGACCACCGGCTCCTCGAGGTCCTTGCCACCGGCGTGGGTGACCACGGCCAGTTCGGGGGCGAAGCCCTCGACGTGCTCGGCCTCCTTGGTCAGGTAGGACTGCGGGATGAACAGCGGGAAGTACGCGTTCTGCGCGCCCGCGTCCTTGATCCGCGCGTCCATCTCCTGCTGCATCCGCTCCCACAGCCCGTACCCGTACGGTCGGATGACCATGGTGCCGCGCACCGGGCCGTTGTCGGCCAGCTCGGCCTTGTTGATCAAGTCCTGGTACCAGCGGGGGAAGTCGTCCGCCTGGGGGGTGAGTACGGGAGCCTTTGCCATGGCGCAGATCGTACGGGCAGGGCGCGCCCGAGCGTGAATCGGCCGCCGTGCGGGGCCTGCCCCAGGCGCCGTACGCGCGCGTCCGGGTACGGCGGAGGGGGGCGCACAGAGGGCGCGTTCAAGCGCTCCTGCGTAGCCTCTGGACTACGGACGGGAAGCGGAGTTCCCTGGCTTGCGGGGGGTCTCGCGCCCGACGTGCGGCGCGGACGGGGGCACTCGACGACGACTCGCTGGAATGAGGCCGCTCGATGACACCCATGCTCGTTTCCTCCGCGCCCGGGCTGACCGCGCGGCCGGAGCGTACCGATGGCGGCGCGCGCGACTGGGCGGAGATCCAGGAGCGGATGCTGGTGCCGCTGTATGAGGCCGTGTACGAGCGGCTTGAGGTGGGGCCGCGTACCCGCCTGCTGGGGGTCGGCTGCGGTGCCGGTCTGGCGCTGCTGCTGGCCGCGGCGCGGGGCGCGGCGGTGACCGGAGTGGATCGGGACGGGCGGCGGTTGGCGCTGGCCCGGGAGCGGCTGCTGCCCGCGCCGCAGTGGGGTGGGCGGCGAGCCGGCCACGGGCAGGCGCGGCTGGTGCTGGGCGGTCCGGAGGGTGTGGCGGTGCCCGGCGCGGCGGCGTTCACGGTGGTGACGGCGCTCGATCCGGCGCTGCCCGCGCGGTTGCTGGTCCCGGCGCTGCGGGCGGCGGGCGGCCTGGCGCGGCGCGGGGCGGCGGTGGTGCTGGCCGGTTGGGGTCCGCCGGAGCGGTGTGCCACGGCGCGGGTGCTGCGGGTCGCGGAGCGGCTGGCGGGGCTGGCGGAGCCGGTGCGGGTGAGCGTACGGGACGGTTTGGAGGACACCGCGCGCGCGGCCGGGCTGCGGTTGGACGGTTCGGGGCGGGTGGCGTGCCCGTTCGGCTATCCGGACATGGACAGCGCGGTGCGCGGGCTGGTGTCCACCGGTCTGTTCGACGCGGCGATCGAGGCCACCGACCGCCCGCAGGTGGACAAGGAACTGGCCGAGGCGCTGCACCCCTTCCGCCGCCCGGACGGCACGGTGCGGATGGAGAACGTCTTCCGGTACGTGCTGGCCCGTACGTGAGCGCGGGCGCCGCCCGCGGCGCTCGCGTTCCGCTTCGGCGCGGGGAAGGTCCGGCCGCGGCGCACGGCGGCCGTGACGGCGTGGTCCGGCGGCGGTGGGGCGGCCGTGACCGGCGAACGCGGCCCGACGGGCCGCTGGGCGACCGCGGGACTCAGCTGTCCGCGCGTTCCGGGCGCGGGATGCCCGCCGTGCGGTACGCCTCGTCCTCCTCCAGCGTCTCGCGTTCCAGCAACGCCTCGGCGAGCGCGTCGAGTTGGGGCCGGTGCTCGGTGAGCAGGTGGCACGCGTGCTCGTAGCACTCGTCCACGATGCGCCGCATCTCCGCGTCGACCGCGTCGAGGGTGCCCGGCGCGGCGGCCAGCCCGTAGGCCTGCTGGGCGTCCTGCGGCAGGGCGGTGAGGCGGCCGATGCGTTCGCTCATCCCCCAGCGGGCGACCATGCCGCGCACGATGTTGGTCACCTGTTCCAGGTCGCTCTCGGCGCCGGTGGTGACGACGCCGAAGACCGTCTGCTCGGCGGCCATGCCGCCGAGGGCGCCGATGATCCGGCCGCGCAGGTACTCCTCGGTGTAGGCGTAGCGGTCGGCGTCCGGGGTGGACAAGGTGACGCCGAGCGCCCGTCCGCGCGGCACGATGGTGACCTTGCGGACCGGGTCCGCGCCCGGTTGCAGCATGCCGAGCAGCGCGTGTCCGCTCTCGTGGTAGGCGGTGCGCCGCCGTTCCTCGTAGGGCATCACCAGGGGCCGCTCGGCGCCGAGTTGGACCTTCTCCAAGGCGTCGGACAGCTCCGGCTGCCCGACCGCGTCCAGGTTGCGCTTGACGGCGAGCAGGGCCGCCTCGTTGGCGAGGTTGGCAAGTTCCGCGCCGGTCATGCCGGGGGTGGTGCGGGCGACCTGGGCGAGGTCGACCTGGGGGCCGAGCGGCACGTCACGAGTGTGGATGCGCAAGATCGCCTCCCGTCCGGCCCGGTCCGGTGGGCTGACCTGCACGGTGCGGTCGAAGCGGCCGGGCCGCAGCAGCGCGGGGTCGAGGACGTCGGCGCGGTTGGTGGCGGCGAGCACGACGACGCCCTCCGAGCCGGAGAAGCCGTCCATCTCGGTGAGGATCTGGTTGAGTGTCTGCTCGCGCTCGTCGTGGCCGCCCATCACGCTGCCGCTGCCGCGGGCCCGGCCGATGGTGTCGATCTCGTCGATGAAGATGATCGCGGGGGCGACCTTTCGGGCCTCGTTGAACAGCTCGCGCACCCGGCTGGCGCCGACGCCGACGATCATCTCGATGAACTCGGAGGCCGAGGCGGAGAAGAACGGCACGTCGGCCTCGCCCGCCACGGCGCGCGCCAGCAGTGTCTTGCCGGTGCCGGGCGGTCCGGCGAGCAGCACGCCGCGCGGCATCCGGGCGCCCAGCCTGCGGTAGGCGTCGGGCCGCTTGAGGAAGTCGACGACCTCGCTCAGCTCGGCCTCGACCTCGTCGATCCCGGCGACGTCGTCGAAGGTGGTGCGCTTGCCCTCCTCGTGCACCACCGGCTTGGGCGGGGCCTTGCGGCCCAGTGCGCCGAGGCCGCCGCCGAGCGCGCCGCTCATCCGCCGCGCGATGATGATCCACAGCGCCACCAGCAGCAGCATGGGCGCCAGGGAGAGCAGCAGGTTGGCGAGGAAGCTGCGCTGCTGGACGACGGGTTCGGCGGTGACGGTGACGTTGTGCTTGGTCAGCTGGGACCAGAGCTTGTCGTCGGCGAAGGCCGGGCGCTGGGTGTCGAAGTTCTTGTAGGTGCCCTTGCCCGACGGGACCGGCGCGCTGCTGCGCAGTTCGCCCTGGATCGCGTCGCCCTTGGCGTAGATCTTGGTGATGTTGCCCGCGCCGAGCTGCTTGCTGAACTCGGTGTACGAGATCGGCTGGCTCGTCGGGCCGCCGAAGAACGACAGCAGTGCGTCGGTGATCAGGAAGACGGCCAGCGCGGCGAGGATCATGCCGCCCCAGCCGCCCAGCCGGCGGCGCGGCCGCTGCGGCGGGGGCGGCGGGGGCGCGCCCTCCGACCGCCACGGCTTGTCCGGGCTCTGTCGGGGCGGTACGGAGTTGCTCATGGTTCGACCATACGGACAAGGACTGACAGGCGGCGGGACGCCGACCCGGAACGTCCAGGTCCGCGACGGCTCACAGGCCGGGCCACTCCTCGGCGGTGAGCGCGAACCGCTCGTGGTCCCGCCAGGCGTCGTTGATGTAGAGCATCCGGGGTGAGAAGCCCTCGTGCCGGAACCCGAGCCGCTTGGCCAGCGCGATGGAGCGGACGTTGTCCGGCTGGATGTTGATCTCCAGCCGGTGCAGGCCCAGGCCGCCCGGCGCGGTGTCGGCGCCGCGGCCCGAAGGCCCTGCGCCGAGGCTGGTGGGTGACGGCGGGTCGGCGCCGCGGCCCGCAGGGCCTGCGCCGAGGGTGGTGGGCGCCGGGTGGGAGAAGCACCGGTCGATCACCTGCCGCATGCCCTCGGTCATCCGGCCGGTGCCCGCGTACGGCAGGTACGAGTCGTAGCCGAGGGAGCCGTTGCGGAACCGGCCGCGCACGATGTTGGCGACGTTGCACTTGCCGACGATGCCGCCGTCCTCGTCGTTGATCACCAGGAACGTCTGGAGCGTCGACCCCTGGTTGCGCAGCAGTTCGCCGAAGCCGTCCGGGTCGACCGGGTTCCAGCGGCCGATGTGCTCGGCGGACCGCACGACGGCCTCGGCGTAGGCCGTCGCGTCCGACGGCCGTGGCGGCCTGATGTGAACTCGCATGGTGATCTGCCGCGGCCCCCGGGTCAGCCCATGAACTTCTTGAACTCGTCGGGCAGTTCGAACTTGCCGTCGCCTCCCGCCGGGAGGCCGAAGGGGCTGTCGGCCTGCTGCTCGCGGCGGGCGGCGGCCGCGGCCTCGTCGGCCTTGCGCTTCATCGGGTTGCCGCTGCGCTGCTTGCCCTTGGCGGGCTTGGTCTTCTTCTTGTTGCGGGCGCCACCCCCCAGGCCCGGCATGCCCGGCATCCCGGGCATCCCCGGCATGCCGCCCTGAGCCATGCGGGACATCATCTTGCGGGCGTCGAAGAACCGCTCCACCAGGTTCTTGACCGCGCCCACCTCGACGCCCGAGCCGCGGGCGATACGGGCCCGGCGCGAGCCGTTGATGATCGTCGGGTCGGTGCGCTCGGCCGGGGTCATCGACTTGATGATCGCGGCGGTGCGGTCCACGTCCCGCTCGTCGAGGTTGTTGATCTGGTCCTTGATCTGGTTCATCCCCGGCAGCATGCCGAGCAGCTTGGAGATCGAGCCCATCTTGCGGACCTGCTCCATCTGCTGGAGGAAGTCGTCGAGGGTGAACTCCTTGGGGCCCTTCGCCAGCTTGGCCGCCATCTTCTCGGCCTCGGCCTGGCTGAAGGTCTGCTCGGCCTTCTCGATCAGGCTGAGCACATCGCCCATGCCCAGGATGCGGGACGCCATGCGGTCCGGGTGGAACGCGTCGAAGTCGTCCAGCTTCTCGCCGTTGGAGGCGAACATGATCTGCTTGCCGGTGACGTGCGCCACCGACAGGGCGGCGCCACCGCGTGCGTCGCCGTCGAGCTTGGAGAGCACCACGCCGTCGAAGCCGACGCCGTCGAGGAAGGACTGGGCGGTGTTGACCGCGTCCTGGCCGATCATGGCGTCGAGGACGAACAGGATCTCGTCCGGGCTGACCGCGTCGCGGATGTCCGCGGCCTGCCGCATCAGCTCCTGGTCGATGCCCAGGCGGCCCGCGGTGTCGACGATGACCACGTCGTGCTGCTTGGCGCGGGCGTACTCGATGGAGTCCTTGGCGACCTTCACCGGGTCGCCGACGCCGTTGCCCGGCTCGGGCGCGTAGACCGCGACGCCCGCGCGCTCGGCGACGACCGCGAGCTGGTTGACCGCGTTCGGGCGCTGCAGGTCACAGGCGACCAGCATCGGGGTGTGCCCCTGGCCCTTGAGCCAGCGGCCGAGCTTTCCGGCGAGCGTGGTCTTACCGGCGCCCTGGAGACCGGCCAGCATGATCACGGTGGGCGGGGTCTTGGCGAACCGCAGGCGGCGGGTCTCGCCACCGAGGATGCCGATCAGCTCCTCGTTGACGATCTTGATGACCTGCTGGGCCGGGTTGAGCGCCTGCGAGACCTCGGCCCCGAGCGCCCGCTCCTTGACCTGCTTGATGAACGCGCGGACCGCGGGCAGCGCGACGTCCGCCTCCAGCAGCGCGATGCGGATCTCACGCGCGGTGGCGTCGATGTCCGCCTCGGTCAGGCGGCCCTTGCCCCGGAGGTTCTTGAAGGTCGCTGCGAGGCGATCGGAGAGAGTGTCGAACACGGCGTCGCGGGTCCTCGGGTCGGCGGCAGGCGGATATCGCCCTCCAGGGTATCCGGACCGTCCAGGTACGGTATCCACCGCGTACGAAGGCCGCACCCGGGCTGGATCTCCAGGACGGCGACCCATGCCGCATGGGACAATGACGGCGTCGTCGAACACCGAGGAAGTGCTCATGTCGATCCTGGACGACCTGCGTACCAACCCGCATGCGGACATCAAGACCGAGGGCTATGTCATCGACATCGTCGACGGAAGGGTGATCATGACCCCGCAGGGGCCCGACCAGGACGATACGATCTTCGATGTCCGCAGCCAGATTCGCGATCAACACGGCAAGTCCGTGAAGACCGCGTCGGACGTGTTCGTGGACTTCCCCGGCGAGACGTCCTTCGCGCCGGACATCGCCATCCTCGACGCGGACGCCGTACGGCACGGCAACAGGTACGTGTGCACAAACGTGCTTGCCGCGGTCGAGTTCGTCTCGGTCGAGAATGACGTCAACGACTACCTGACGAAGGTCGCCAAGTACGGGCGCTTCGGCATCCCCACGTACTTGATCATCGATCCGTTCAAGCAGTTGTGCACTTTGCTCGAAGGCCCGACGCCAACGGGGTATGCCGAGCGTACGGAGATCCCTTTCGGGGAGCACGTGGAACTGCGTCTCGCGGACGGCCGGGCCATCGACATCGCCACCGGCGACTTCCCCCGTCGCGGAGCCAGGTAACCGGGCGTCACCCCAGCGCCGCCTCCAGCTCCCGGGCCACCTCGGCCGCCCGCTCGGCCGGGAGCGGGGCGCCGTCGGGGCCGACGACGTAGAACGCGTCCACCGCGTTGGCGCCCAGTGTGCTGATCCGCGCCGAGCGCACCGCCACCCCGGCCGCGTCCTCCAGGGCGCGGCCGATCCGGTGCAGCAGTCCCGGCGCGTCCTGCGCCCGGACCTCGATCACGGTGGCCACCTCGGAGGTGCCGCCGACCACCGTCACCCTCGGCGGCGGCGCCGGAACGCCCCTGCGGCGCGGATACGCGGCCTCGCGCTCCGCCAGCCGGGAGGCGATGTCCAGCGAGCCGTCGAAGGCCCGCGCGAAGTCGGCCCGCAGCCGGGCCACTTCGGGCAGCGCGCCGAACTCGGCTGCGACCCGCCAGCTGAGCAGGGTCACCGGGCCCACCCCGATCGGGTCCGCGGTGCGCAGGTCCGCCGCGCGCACCGTCAGCCGGTGCAGCGCCAGCACGCCCGCCGCCGCGGGCAGCAGCCCGGGCCGGTCCGGCACCGCCAGCAGCAGTTCCACGCCGACCGGCTCGGTGCCGTCCTCCGCCACCGGCTCCGACTCGGCCCGCAGCGCCAGCACCGCGGCGCCGGTGCGTGCCGCCTCGATCGCCAGCCGCTCCTCCTCGGCCGACAGCCCCCGGGTCGGCGGGCCCGCTGGCGCCTCGCCCGCCAGCACTCCCGCCACCCGGCGCACCAGGTCGGCGACGAGCGACGCCCGCCAGCCGCTCCACGCCGCCGGTCCAGTGGCCAGCGCGTCGGCCTGAGTCAGCGCGTGCAGCAGGTCGAGGCACTCCACGGACCGGACCGTCTTGGCCACCGACTCGACGGTGGCCGGGTCGTCCAGGTCGCGCCGGGTCGCCGTCTCGATCAGCAGCAGATGGTGCCGCACCAGCAGGGCGAGGGTGTCGGCGTCGGCGCGCCCGAAGCCCAGGCGGGCGGCCACGTCCCGGGCGATGACCTCGCCCGCCACACTGTGGTCGCCCGGCCAGCCCTTGCCGATGTCGTGCAGCAGCGCGCCGATCAGCAGCAGGTCGGGGCGGCCGACCTGACGGGTCAACCCGGCGGCCTGGACGGCGGTTTCGACCAGGTGCCGGTCAACCGTCCAGCGGTGTACGGGGTTTCGCTGCGGGCGGCAGCGCACCCGCTCCCAGTCCGGCAGCAGCCGGGTGATCAGGTCCTCGGCCTCCAGCGCCTCCCACACCGGTACCGTGGCCTGGCCCGCGCCGAGCAACGTCACCAGTTGCTCACGCGCCTCCGCGGGCCACGGCACCGGCAGCGCGGGCGCGGCGGCCGCCAGCGCCCGTACCGCGGGCAGTGAGAGCGGCAGTCCCGCCTGGGCGGCGGCGGCCGCCGCGCGCAGCGGCAGCACCGGGTCGCGCTCCGGCCGGGCGGTGCGGGCCAGCACCGCCTCGCCCTCCTGCTCCACCACGCCCTCGGCCAGCGGGGTGCGCTCCACACTCACCGGCTCCACCCGCCCGCGCCCCAGGAACCGCTTGCGGGGCCGCGCCGACCGCGCCCGCAGCACCCGGCCGACCGCCCGCCAGGTCACGTCGCTCGCGTACGCCACCGTGCGGGCCGCCTCGTACACCTGCCGCAGCAGTGTGTCGGCGTCCAACACGCCCAGCCGGGTGGCCACTTGGTCCTGCTCCTGGAGGCTGAGCCGGTCGGTGGCGCGGCCGGTGACCAGGTGCAGGGCGTCGCGGGTGTCCAGCAGCCGGGTACGGGCGTCGGCCAGGCCGTCGCGCGGGGCGTCGGCCAGCCAGGAGGCGGCGACGGCGCGCAGCACGGTGGCGTCCCGCAGTCCGCCGCGCGCCTCCTTCAGGTCGGGTTCCAGCAGATGGGCCAACTCGCCCTGGCGGGCGGCCCGTTGCAGACACAGCTCGTGCAGTTCGGGCAGCCGCTTGGGAGCCTGCGCGCGCCAGTCAGCGAGTACGGCGGTGCGCAGGTTCGCGGTGATCGCCGGGTCGCCTGCGATGTGCCGGGCGTCGAGCAGGCCGAGCTGCACCTTCAGGTCGTCCTCGGCGGTCCTGCGGGCCTCGGCGGGGGTGCGCACCGAGTGGTCCAGGGCCAGTCCGAGGTCCCACACCGGGTACCACAGGCGGTCGGCGAGCGCGGAGACCTCG
Source organism: Streptomyces sp. PLK1-5 (assembly GCA_037034305.1). Classification (GTDB taxonomy): domain Bacteria; phylum Actinomycetota; class Actinomycetes; order Streptomycetales; family Streptomycetaceae; genus Streptantibioticus_A. Next base: position 54,940 of record JBAGJY010000022.1, on the reverse strand, counting down.
CCGGGGGCGGCCGTGCCATCGTGCAGCAGCAGCAGGTCGAGGTCGCTGCGCGGGGAGAGTTCGCCGCGTCCGTAGCCGCCGACGGCGACGAGCGCGGTACCGGTGGGCCGGTCGGGGAAGAGTGCGGCGAGCCAGCGGTCGGTGAGCCCGGCGAGCGTGGCACGGCGCGACGGCCCCGGCTGGCCCTCGTCGTTGAGCAGGGCCAGCCGGGCCGCCGCGTACCCGGCGTCGGGCGACCGTGCGCCGTCCGGTACACGGTGAGGTGTCCCGGAAGCCTCCGGGACGGCACGGTCGGTCATACGGTCTCCCAATGCCAGGCGCGGTTCCGCATCGTCCAGGGCGAGTCGTCCGAGCGGCCCTACAGGGCGTCCGGGCCGCGCTCGCCGGTCCGTACCCGGACCGTGGTGTCCACGGGGACGCTCCACACCTTGCCGTCGCCGATCTTGCCGGTCCTGGCGGCCTTCACCAGGACGTCGATCAGCCCGTCGGCGTCGGCGTCCTCCACCAGGACCTCTATGCGGATCTTGGGCACCAGGTCGACGGTGTACTCGGCGCCGCGGTAGACCTCGGTGTGGCCGCGCTGGCGGCCGTAGCCGCTGGCCTCGGTGACGGTCAGGCCCTGTACGCCGAAGTCCTGGAGGGCGGACTTCACCTCGTCGAGGCGGTGTGGCTTGATGACTGCGGTGATGAGTTTCATGCGTCCACCTTCGGCTCCGCGGCCTGCGCCGGGGAAGCGGTCTCGTTCTTCTTGCCGGTGACCGCCTTGGTCTCGGCCGCCACCGGGAGGCCGACGAGCCGGGCGGCGGAGCCGACCCCGGCGAAGTCGTAACCGGTTTCGGCGTGTTCGGCCTGGTCGATGCCGGAGACCTCGTCGTCCTCGCTGACCCTGAAGCCCATCACCAGGTCGATCACCTTGGCCAGGACCGCGGAGACCACCAGCGAGTACAGCAGGACGCAGATGACACCGACGGCCTGCTTGCCGAGCTGGCCGAACCCGCCGCCGTAGAACAGGCCCTTGGCGGTCTGGCCGACACCGCCGGTGGCGAACAGTCCGATCAGCAGCGAGCCGACGACGCCGCCGACCATGTGCACACCCACGACGTCGAGGGAGTCGTCGAAGCCGAGTTTGAACTTCAGCCCCACCGCCCAGGCGCACACCACACCGGCGATCGCGCCGACCGCTATAGAGCCCAGCGGGGAGACCGAGCCGCACGCCGGGGTGATGGCGACCAGTCCGGCCACCGCACCGGACGCGGCGCCCAAGGTGGTGAAGGAGCCGTGCCGGATCCGCTCGTAGCCGAGCCAGCCGAGCATGGCGGCGGCGGTGGCGACCTGGGTGTTGGTGAACGCGACCGCGGCGACGCCGTCAGCGCCCAGCCAGGATCCCGCGTTGAAGCCGAACCAGCCGAACCACAGCAGTCCCGCGCCGAGCATCACCAGCGGCAGGTTGTGCGGCCGGAACGGATCGCGCTTGAAGCCGACCCGCTTGCCGATGACGAGGATGACGCCCAGCGCCGCGGCGCCCGCGTTGATGTGCACCGCGGTACCGCCGGCGAAGTCGATCACGCCGAGCTTGGCCAGCCAGCCGCCGGTGCCCCACACCCAGTGCGCGACCGGGAAGTACACCACGATCGCCCACAGAGTGATGAACAGTGCCCACGCGGTGAACTTGACCCGGTCCGCCAGCGCACCGCTGATCAGCGCCGGGGTGATCACCGCGAACATCAGCTGGAAGACGGCGAACACGTAGATCGGGATGCCGTAGCCGGGCCACAGCTGGGTGATCCCTATGTGCCGCATGCCCAGCCAGTCGGTGCCGCCGATGAAACCGCCGTGGTCGGTACCGAAGGCGAGGCTGAAGCCGAACAGGGTCCACAAGATGGTGATGATGCCGAGGCTGATGAAGCTCATCATCAGCATGTTCAGCACGCTCTTGACCCGGACCATGCCTCCGTAGAAGAAGGCGAGCCCTGGTGTCATCACCATCACCAGAGCGGCGCTGATCAGCATGAACGCGGTGTGACCCGTGTCGAGTACGGGCTTGTCGGCAGCGAGCGTCGTCAAGATGCCGGCTGGCATCGGCGCCTCCTCGTCGTCGGTACGGCCCGCGGGGGCGTGGGGGAAAGAAAGGGCCGGTTATCGCCTAGAGCGTGGCGCAGCCGGGTTTCAGTCGCCGCCGCGTGGTGTTTCGCCGCCGTGACGAAGATGGCGCGCGTGTTACGGCCGGGTGAACCGGCCCACGCCGGTCGTGGTGAACGCGGTACTCCGTATACCGGACGTCCCTGGCCGTTACAGACCGGTGGGGCGGTCCCTCAGGGGCGGGTACGGAACCGGCCGCGGCGGTTGCCCGTCGACCTGGCGGTGGGGGAGCCTAGTCGGGCTGATCGGGGTGGCCGCCGCGGCCGGAGTGAAGAGGTCCGTCACATCACACGGCCCGGGCCGCGGGATCCTGCTCGTAGTCGTCGGGGAGATCGGTGCGCAGCCGGTCGCTGAGCGCGACGACCTCGGCCACCTGCCCGAAGTCGCGCACCGCCGTGTCCGTGGTGCGGCGGATCCGGGTGTTCACCCGCTCGGAGCGGATCTTCCTGGCCACGTCGATCGCCTGGACCGCCAGCTCGGAGGCGTGCTCGGGGTCCCGTTGCAGCAGATGGACGCTGGCCATGCCGATGAGGTTCAGGGCGTAGCTGCGCTGGTGCTCGGGGTCCTGGGCGAACAGTTCCACGGCCCGTTCCATCACCGGCTGCGCCAGCGAGGCGTACGTGGGGCTGCGCCCGGCGACGTAGGCCAGGTCGCGGTAGGAGTGCGCGTTCTCCGCGTTGAGCTCGGCCTCGGAGAAGAACCGCATCCAGTCGGGGTCCTCGTCGGGGTGGCGGTCGGTGAAGGTGTCCTCGGCCATCCGCACCGCGCGGTGGCACTTTTGCACCTGGCCCATGCTGGCGTAGGCGCGGGCCTCCATCGCGTAGAGCATCGACTGGGTGGTGGCGGTGGCGGTGTCCCGGCTGCCGTACTGGGCGAGGTGGATCAGCTCCAACGCGTCGTCGGGGCGGCCGAGATGGATCATCTGGCGGCTCATGTTGGACAGCACATAGGCCCCGAGCGGGCGGTCCCCGGCCTCCTTGGCGGCGTGCAGCGCGAGCACGAAGTACTTCTGCGCGCTGGGCTGCAGGCCCACGTCGTAGCTCATCCACCCGGCGAGTTCGGCGAGTTCGGCGGTGACCTTGAACAGCCGCCGGGCGACCGGCTCGGGATGGCTCTCCTGGAGCAGGTCGGTCACCTCGTGTAGTTGCCCGACGACCGCCTTGCGGCGCAGTCCGCCACCGCACTGGGCGTCCCACTGGCGGAACATGACCGTGGTGGCTTCCAGCAGGTCCAGCTCGGGACCGGAGAGCTTGGTCGGCCGGGACGACCGCTCGGCGCGCGGGGCACGGGAGGGCCCGGCGGCGTCGGCCACGGCCGGGGTGGGCACCAGCCAGCGCTGCATCGGCTCGATCAGCGCGGGCCCGGCGGACAGTGCCAGCGAGGCGCCGAGGAAGCCGCGCCGTCCGAGCATCAGGTCGCTGCGGGAGAACTCGCTGATCAGCTCGACGGTTTGCGGTCCCGCCCAGGGCAGGTCGACACCGGAGGTGGCGGGCGGCTGGTGTGCGCTGCGCAGGCCGAGGTCCTCGACGGCGACGACCGAGCCGAACCGCTCGGAGAACAGCTCGGAGAGGATTCTCGGGATCGGCTCGCGCGGCTGCTCGCCGTCCAGCCAGCGCCGCACGCGGGAGGTGTCGGTGCTGACGTGGTGCGCGCCGATCTGCCGCGCCCGGCGGTTGACCTGGCGGGCGAGTTCGCCCTTGGACCAACCGCTGCGGACGAACCACGAACGCAGTTGCTCGTTGGCCTGCTTCTCGCCGACGCCGCTGGCCTCGGTCCCGCCGCTTGTGACGCTTCCGCCCACCGGAACGCCCCCATCCCGCTTCTGCTCACCGAACTGTCCAAAGGATGCCGCCAGTTGGGGCTCCTTGTCCTCAACGCGCCACCCCCGGTGACCGAATGCGTGTGCGTTCTCTGCCTCCGGCATGCCCGCGGACGGCGCGACTTCCGTGGGCTCGTGCACCGAAAGTAATCCCGTGATCACCCATCCGGCGAGGGCGGATACCGAATCGCCACCATTCGCCACCCCTTCGAATGAACTCTTCCCTGGCCGCGCACGATTCACTTGACAGATGAACATCAGGTCCGGGTGGAGCGAAGTGCGTCGGGGCGCGCACCGCACCGTGCACCACACCCCGCGCCGCGATGCGCCCTCGACGCGCCGTCATGGGCGGCGCGTCGACCCTGAAGCGTGGGCAGGCAGCCCGCACCGAATACCCGCACCGCTCCAACGGTCCAGCGGCCCGTCAGGGCCTCGGATGAGGGTGGTGGTGGGTGGCGGGCAGAACGAGGCAGCGGCCCGTCAGGGCCTCCGTTGAGGGTGGTGGTGGGTGGCGGGCAGAACGGCGCAGCGGCCCGTCAGGGCCTCGATTGAGGGTGGTGGTGGGTGGCGGGCAGAACGGCGCAGCGGCCCGTCAGGGCCTCGGATGAGGGTGGTGGTGGGTGACGGGCGGGCGTAACCATCGACGAATTCCGAGTGTTGGAGGTGGCATGGGCTTCACGATCGGCGGCTTCCGGGAGATTCGGGACATCGCTCCCGGCGTGCGCCGCCGCACCCGCGCCTCGGTCCGCTCAACGATCGCGGAGTACACGGCGGTACACGGCTGGGCGGTGGCCCCTGGTGCCCGCGCCACCCGGGGCGGCGGCCAGTGCAGTTGCGGTGATCCGGGGTGCGCCGCGCCCGGCGCGCACCCGTTGGACTTCGCCGCCGAGATCCCGGCGGGCACGACGGATGAACAGGTCGGCGATGCCTGGGCGTTGACACCGGGCGCGGCCGTACTGCTGCCCACCGGGCGGACGTTCGACGTGCTGGACGTGGCCGAGGAGGCGGGCTGCCGGGCGATGGTGCGGCTGGAGCGGATGGGGCTGCGGCTCGGCCCGGTGATCGGCACACCGCACGGCCGTGCGCTGTTCTTCGTCGCGCCCGGGGCGGCGGACGAGCTGCCGCGGCTGCTCTACCGGATGGGCTGGGACGGCGCCGCCCTCGATCTGCGCTGCCGGGGCCTGGGCGAGTACGTCACCGCCCCGCCGTCGGACCTCGGGGGGCTGGGGCCGGTGCGCTGGCTGCGGCCGCCCTCCGCGGACCGGCAGCCGCCGGAGGCCCGACTGCTGCTGGGCACGCTGGCGTATGTGTGCCATCGGCACGGGACGCTGGTGCGGTCGATGTGATCTCGACATGCGCAAGGGGCGCCCGCCAGCAGCGGGCGCCCCTTGTCGGGTCACGTACGCCGGTCAGTCGCCGATCAGCGCGTCGACGAACGCCTCCGGCTCGAACGGCGCCAGGTCGTCCGGCCCCTCACCGAGGCCGACCAGCTTGACCGGCACGCCCAGCTCCCGCTGCACGGCGACCACGATGCCGCCCTTCGCGGTGCCGTCGAGCTTGGTCAGGGCGATGCCGGTGATGTCCACCACCTCGGCGAAGACCCGGGCCTGGACCAGTCCGTTCTGGCCGGTGGTGGCGTCGAGGACGAGGATCACCTCGTCCACCGGGCCGTGCTTCTCCACGACCCGCTTGACCTTGCCCAGCTCGTCCATCAGGCCGGTCTTGGTGTGCAGTCGGCCCGCGGTGTCGATCAGCACCACGTCGGCACCCTCGGCGATGCCTTCCTTCACCGCGTCGAAGGCGACGGAGGCCGGGTCACCAGCCTCGGGTCCGCGGACGGTGCGGGCGCCGACCCGCTCGCCCCAGGTCTGGAGCTGGTCGGCGGCGGCGGCGCGGAAGGTGTCGGCGGCGCCCAGCACCACGCTGCGGCCGTCGGCGACCAGGACCCGGGCCAGCTTGCCGGTGGTGGTGGTCTTGCCGGTGCCGTTGACCCCGACGACCATCAGCACGGCGGGGGTGTCCTGCGGGCTCTCGGTGTGCAGGACGCGGTCCATGTCGGTGCCGACGAGCGTCAGCAGCTCCTCGCGCAGCAGGGTGCGCAGTTCCTCGGGGGTGCGGGTGCCCAGCACCTTGACGCGGGTGCGCAGCCGCTCGACCAGTTCCTGGGTGGGGGCGACGCCGACGTCGGCGGTGAGCAGGGTGTCCTCGATCTCCTCCCAGGTGTCCTCGTCGAGGCGGTCCCGGGAGAGCAGGGTGAGCAGGCCCTTGCCGAGGGTGGTCTGGGAGCGGGACAGCCGGGAGCGCAGCCGGACCAGGCGGCCCGCGGTGGGCTCCGGTACCTCGATGGGCGGGGCGAGGGGTTCCCCGGCGACCTCGGTGGGCTCCTCGACCTCCACAGTGGCGGCGGGGGCCTCCGGCAGGTCGACCTCTTCGATGGTCCTGCGGGGTTCCTCGCGGGGTTCCTCCGCCTCCTCGCCGACGTGCGGCTCGGCCGGCGGGGCGGTGATCTTCGGTTCTGCCGACGGCGGCGGTGTGGGCGGCAGCTGCTTCTTGCGGCGGCTGCTGACCACGAGGCCGCTGAGCGCGCCGACCGCGACCAGGGCGATGACTACAGCAAGGATGACGGTTTCCATAACGCCCTCCAGTATCGGACACGGCGCAATGCCGGTGTCCGGGAAGACGCGGACTCATAGCTAAAGCAACTTAATGGGACAAACGTCACTCTTGACGTCTTCCCGGCGCGCATAAGATCCTGATCTGCAATGCGCGTAGACGGGACTTAACGATCGTCTCACAGTCGCTGCTGCCCCTCCCCCGATTTCCCGCTCGGAGAAACCACCCTTATGGAGAAGACGCCTGCTCCCGATGTCGAAGGCGCCATCGAGACCCGCGGCATCGAGCCCGTCCCCGACTCCGAGCGGCACGGCCGCGTCAGAGAACTCTTCCCCACCTGGGTCGCGGCCAACATCAGCGTGCTGCTGCTCACCATGGGCGCCGGGCTGGTGGTCTCCAACGGCCTGAACTTCTACCAGGTGCTGCTGGTCGCCGTTCTCGCCCCCGTTGTCTCGTACGGCATCGTGGGTGTGCTGACCATCGCCGGTAAGCGCGGTGGCGCGCCGGGCATGACGCTGTCCCGTGCGGTGTTCGGTCAGCGCGGCAACCTCTTCCCCGGTGCGGTCACCTGGATCGCGCGCTGGGGCTGGGAGACGATCAACGCGGTGACCGGCGCGTACGCGGTGCTCACCATCTTGAACCTGTTGTTCGGCATCAAGAGCAACACTCCGCTGATCATCGTCACCCTGCTGTTCTTCGTCGGTGCCACCTTCACGGTCAGCGGTATGGGCCGCAAGGTGCTGCTGCTGTGCAACAAGTGGTCGGCGTACCTGTTCGGCGCGTTCAGCGTCGCGGTGCTGGGCTATCTGGTCGCCGAGACCGACTGGTCCGCGGTCTTCTCCCGTCCGGCGGGGTCAACGGCCCTGCTGGTGGCCGGAGTCGGCACCATCGCGGCGGGTGGCATCAGCTGGGCGCCGTCCGGCGCGGACTTCTCCCGCTACCTGCCGCGCACCGCCTCCAGCAAGGGCATCGTGGGCAACACCGTCGCGGGCGCGGGCATCGTCGTGGTGCCGCTGGTGCTGATGGGCGCGGTGATGGCGGTCGGCACGCCGGACCTGGCGAAGGCCACCGACCCGGTGTCGTTCATCGGCAAGCTGCTGCCGATGTGGCTGTCGGTGCCGTACCTGCTGATCGCGCTGATCGGCATGCTGCTCATCAACAGCATGTCGATGTACTCGGCCGGGTTCACCGCGCAGACCCTGGGCTTCAAGATCCCGCGCGCCTGGGCGGTCAGCGTCAACGCCGTCATCAGCCTGGTGTTCGGTTCGCTGCTGATGATCGTGGCGACCAGCTTCATCAGCTCGTTCATCTCCTTCCTGACCCTGCTGGCGGTCTCGTTCTCGGCCTGGATCGGCGTCTTCGGCGTCGACATGCTGCGGGGCCGGGTGTACGACGCGAAGGCGCTGATGGACACCTCCCGCACGAGTGCCTACTGGTACCGGGGCGGCTTCGCCTGGCAGGCGATGACCGCCTGGGCGGCGGGCCTGGTCATCGGTCTGTGCTTCACCTCCGTCTCCTGGTTCTCCGGCCCGCTGGCCGGCACCTGGCTCGGCAGGAACGGTCTGGGCTGGGCGGTCACGATCGTCATCGCCGCCGTGCTGTACGCGGTGCTGCCGCGGCAGAGGACCACCGCGGTCACGGAGGCGGCGCGGGCCGCCAACACCGAGAGCGCCATGGTCGGCTGACCACGGGTCGCTCCAACTCACCGTCCCCCCTTCGCCGTTGCCCGGCGAAGGGGGGACGTTCTCGTAGGGAGGGCGCGGCGTAGCGGGCAGGCGGCTCCTACGCCGCCCGGCCACCAGCGGATTCACCCCGCGGCTAGTGCCAGCTGGTTGAGCCGCCGTCGAAGTAGTTCCAGCCGAGGGTGATCTGCTGGCCGTAGCCGTTGCCGTCCAGGGCGAAGTGGCCGCTCGCCTGCGGGGCGATGTAGTCGCCGTTACCAGAGGAGGTCACGCTGAAGCGTTGGTTCGGGCGGCCGTTGCAGTTCCAGATGACGATGCCCGTCCCGTCGCTGTAGTTCCCCCCGGGCACGTCCATGCACAGGTCGAGGTTGTAGGACGGGTGGAAGTACCAGCCGCCTTCGGCGGCACGTTCGAGGCACCAGTGCTCGTTGCCCTGGCCGCCTCCGTTCCACTCGATCACGTGAGTTCCTGATCCGCCCCATCCGGAGGCGTTCAGGTAGAAGTTGTTGTAGGTGTCCTGCCAGGTGTCGTTCTGGGCGCACTTGTCCACCGTCGGGTGCTGAACTGCCGTGGCCTGTTGGCCGGTTGCCTGGGCGGGCATGGTGAGGCCGAGGGTTGCCAGCCCCGCGAGGGTCGTGGTGGCTGCGAGCGTGGCGAGGCGCTTACGGAGGTGCATGTTCGGGTTCCTTCCGTTGTGAGCCCTGGCGTTCGTGGACCACGATGTACGGCGGCTGGCGGGACGACGAGGGAAGTTCGGCCAGTTGGCGATGCCCGGGGACGTCCCACCTCTTGAACTGCGCAAACGCAGCCTGGTGTGACGCGGTTGCGGGACGGCGAACCCTGGGGCCGTGAACGGTGGCCCCGGCCGTGGACGTGTCGGATGGCTGCCGAGTCCCCATCATGACGAGCGCTGACAGCCCTGCTCGTTCGAGCGTGTTGTCGCGGTGGGCCCTACTCGCTGCGTAGCGACGGTAGTTGTCTGGACGGCCGGGAACCAACCATGAGGGGGTGCCAGCCATGGAACCGGTCCTGAGGACTGGAGGCGGGAACGGCGGGGACGGCCTGCCGGGCCAGCCGTTGGCCTGAGCCGACGCAGGAGCCGCGGCCTGACGGTAGTTCCCCGGAGGGGGATCGAGCCCGGGGTGCTGTCCACCAGTTCGGCGAGCGCCCCGCCCGTGCTCTTCCGCATGATCGCGCCGAACGCCCGGGCGGCGCTCAACCCGTACGCCCCGGCGGGCAGTTCACCGCGCACCACCGTGCGCAGCCATCTTCCGTATCGGCCAGGGCCGTTCGAGTTCGCCGCTGCCAAGTGCCCGCCGGACAAAGCCCGTCGCCCCGGCTCAGCGGGGCTGAGCCGGGGCGACGGTGCTGGAAGGGGCGGGCAAGCGGGGGTTGGTCAGCCCATCTCTTCCAGGGCCTTGCCCTTCGTCTCCCGGACGAAGACGAGCACGAACGGGATCGACAGGAGGGCGAAGAAGGTGTAGATCACGTAGGCGCCGGACAGGTTCCAGTCGGACAGCGACGGGAAGCTGACCGTGATGAGCCAGTTGGCGACCCACTGCGCGGAGGCGGCCACGCCGAGCGCCGCGGCCCGGATCTTGTTCGGGAACATCTCACCGAGCAGCACCCAGACCACCACGCCCCACGACAGGGCGAAGAACAGCACGAACGCGTGGGCCGCGCCGAGCGCCACCGCACCCTGGAGGCCCGGCATGTGGATGTGGGTGCCGGAGCCGGTCTTGTAGGAGAAGGCCCAGGCGCACAGGCCCAGCGAGACCGCCATACCGACGGAGCCGATCAGCGCGAGCGGCTTGCGGCCGATCCGGTCCACGAAGACCATCGCGATCACGGTGCCGATCACGTTGATGATCGAGGTGGTGAACGAGTACAGGAACGAGCTGGTCGGGTCGATGCCGACGGACTGCCACAGCGACGCCGAGTAGTAGAAGATCACGTTGATGCCGACGAGCTGCTGGAAGACCGACAGCCCGATGCCCACCCACACGATCGGCAGGAAGCCCGCCCGGCCGCCGAGCAGGTCCTTGAACGTGGACTTGTGCTCGCGGTGCATGCCGCTGCGGATCTCGCTGATGCGGGCGTCGAGGCCGGCGTGGTCGCCCTCGACCTCGGCGAGCACCTTGCGCGCGTCGTCCTCGCGGCCCACGGAGATCAGGAAGCGCGGGGACTCCGGGATGGCGAAGGACAGCAGTCCGTACAGGGCCGCGGGCACCACCATCACGCCGAGCATCCACTGCCAGGCCTCAAGGCCGCCGAGGTGGCCGCGCTGCTGGCCGTGGGCCATCTGGAGGATGCCGTAGTTGACCAGCTGGGAGATCGCGATGCCGATGACGATCGCGGCCTGCTGGAACGAGCCGAGACGGCCGCGGTAGGCGGGCGGTGCGACCTCGGCTATGTACGCGGGGCCGATCACCGAGGCCATGCCGATGGCGAAGCCGCCGATGACCCGCCACAAGGTGAGGTCCCACACCGCGAACGGCAGGGCGGAGCCGATGGCGCTCACCACGAACAGCACCGAGGCGATCTGCATGACGCGGATGCGGCCGATGCGGTCGGCGATGCGGCCCGCGGTGGCGGCGCCGACCGCGCAGCCGAGCAGCGCCGCGGCGACCACCTGGGCGAGCAGGGCGGAGCCGATGCCGAACTTGCCCTGGATGCCGTTGACGGCACCGTTGATCACGGAGCTGTCGTAGCCGAAGAGGAATCCGCCCATGGCTGCGGCGGCGGTGATGAAGATGACGTGGCCAAGGTGGTCAGGCGCGGCCTTCGGGCCGCTCTTCCCGATGTCCACTGCGCTGCTACTCGTCAAGGTGAACTCCTGGGGCTCTGCTCTGAGCCCTGGCGGTGGGGGCATGGATCTTCGACGGCTTCGAGTGTCAGGCGATCCCACGCCCGTCACCACTCGGTTATGCATCGAAAGTTAAAACAACGTTGCAGAGACTATGCCTTCAAGTTTCGAAGTCAATAGGGGGCAGCCGGTCTCTTTGGACACAATTGCAGGGCAGCGGATGTTCACGTGTTGAACTCTTGACGTAAGCGAGGCCAAGCCGATACCAAATAGCGGCCGACTACTTCTTGCCTTCCCGCAGCCGTTGGCTGATCACCTTCGACACCCCGTCGCCCTGCATCGACACGCCGTACAGCGCGTCGGCGACCTCCATCGTGCGCTTCTGGTGGGTGATCACGATGAGCTGTGAGCTCTCCTGGAGCTCCTTCATGATCCCGATCAGCCGTTGCAGGTTGGTGTCGTCGAGCGCCGCCTCCACCTCGTCCATCACATAGAACGGGCTGGGCCGGGCCTTGAAGATCGACACCAGCAGCGCCACCGCGGTCAGCGACCGCTCGCCGCCGGACAGCAGGGAGAGCCGCTTGACCTTCTTGCCCGGCGGCCTGGCCTCCACCTCGACGCCGGTGGCCAGCATGTCGTCGGGGTCGGTGAGGATCAGCCGTCCCTCGCCGCCCGGGAACAGCCGGGAGAAGACACCTTCGAACTCCCGTGCGGTGTCGTGGTAGGCGGCCGTGAAGACCTGCTCGACGCGCTCGTCGACCTCCTTGACCACCTGCAACAGGTCCGCACGGGTCTTCCTGAGGTCCTCCAGCTGCTCGGAGAGGAACTTGTGCCGCTCCTCCAGCGCCGCGAACTCCTCAAGGGCGAGCGGGTTGACCTTGCCGAGCTGCTGGTACGCCTTCTCCGCGGCGCGCAGCCGCTTCTCCTGCTCGGCGCGCACATACCGGCGGGGCGCGGCCTCGGTGTCGGCCGCCTCGCCCTCGGCCGGTGGTGAGGGGGGTACGAGCTGGTCGGGGCCGTACTCGGCGACCAGTCCGGCCGGTTCGACGCCGAACTCCTCCAGCGCCTTGGCCTCCAGCTGTTCGATGCGCAGCCGCTTCTCGGCGCCCAGCACCTCGCCGCGGTGCACCGAGTCGGTGAGCTTGTCCAGCTCCGACTTCAGGCCGCGTGCGGCGTCCCGTTCGGCGGCCAGCCGGGCCTCGCGCTCGGCCTTGGACCGCTCCGCGGCCGACCGCTCCCGCTCGGCCCGGGCCAGCGAGACGTTGACGTACTCCAGCAGGCCCCGGGCACCGGCCAGCACCGCGGAGGCCACCCGCGCCTCGTGTTCCTGGCGCGCCCTGCGCTGGGCGGCGCGCGCTCGCGCCTCGCGCTCCATGCGCGCCGCCCGGTCCAGCGCCTCGGCGCGGCCCGCGAGGGCCTTGACCCGCTCCTCGTGGGTGCGCAGTTGCAGCCGGGCCTCCATCTCGGTCTGCCGGGCGTTGGCGCCGTCGGCGGCGAGCCGGTCCCGGTGCGAGGTGTCCGGCTCCTCCTCGGCCGGGGCCTGCTCGGCCTCGTGCAGCCGCTCGGTCAGCCCGGTCAGTTCCGCGCTGGCCCTGGCCAGCGACTCCTCGGCGCGGGCGACGGCCGCCGCGGCGCGCTCCGCCTCACCGGCCGCGCCGCGTGCCTGCCCGCCGAGGCGGCCGAGTTGCTGGGCGACCGCCGACCGCTGCTTGTCCGCGTCCCGCCGCCGGGCGGCGAGCTGCTCCACCGTACGGGCGGCCTCGGCGCGGCGCTGCTTGGCGTCGGCCTGCGTCCCGGTCAGCTCCTCGCAGCGGGCCGCGAGCTCGCGCAGCCGCCCGGCCGCCTCGTCGACCGCCGCCTGCACCTCCAACTGGCTCGGCGCCCCGGCCGAGCCGCCGTGAGCGAAGTGCGCCGACAGTACGTCGCCTTCGGCGGTGACGGCGGTCAGCCGCGGATGCCGGGCGATCAGAGCCTCGGCGTCCGCGAGGGTGTCGACCACCACGGTGTCCCGCAGCAGCCGCCGCAGCGCGGGCAGCAACTCCTCGGGGCCGCCGACGAGTTCGGCGGCGGGCCGCCCGGCGTCGGGAAACGCTTCCTGTGTCGCCTGCCGGTCCGGCTGCGCCTCCAATCCGCCGATGAGCAGGGCGGCCCGGCCCGCGTCGTCCTTGCGCAGCAGCCGCAGGGCGGCGGCCGCGGCGCCCGGGTGGCTGACCGCCACGGCGTCGGCGGCGGCGCCCAGGGCGGCGGCGACCGGAACCTCGAAGCCGGGCGCGACGGTGAGCAGTTCGGCGGCCGGGCCCAGCAGGCCGGTGAGCCGGTCGGTGGCGCCGAGCAGTACCCCGGTGCCGTCCTTGCGGCGCAGCCCGAGGGCGAGCGCTTCGTGTCGGGCGGCGAGCGCGGCGCGCTCCCGCTCGGCGGCGGTGGCGGCCTCACGGGCGGCGGTCAGCTCCTCCTCGGACCGCTCCAGCTCGGCGCGGGCGGACTCGTGGCGTTCCTCCAACTCCGCGTCGCCCACGGCCAGGCCGTCGACCTGGGCGCGTAGCTGCTCGTACTCCTCCTGCGCGGCCACCGCGCGCTCGGCCGCCTCGTCGCGGGCGGCGGCCAACCGGCCGATCTCGGCCTCGGCGGCGCCGACCCGGCTGCGGGCCGCGTTGACCTGGCCGTGCAGCCGGGCCAGGCCCTCGCGGCGGTCGGCGATCGCCCGGGCGGCGGCCTTGAGCCGCTGGTCCTCCTGGGCGAGGGCGCGCTCCAGTTCGGCGCGGTGCGTGACGGTGTCGTCCAGCGCGGCCCGGGCCGCCTCCAGCGCCGCGGCCAGCTCGGCCTCCTGCTCGCGGATGCGGGCCGCCTCGCGCTCCATGTCCTCGGGGTCGCGCCCGCGCCGCTCCTCGGTCTGCGGTGCGGTGGCGTGCTTGACCTTCTGTTCGGCCAGGCCGATGGTGCCGCGCACCCGCTCGGCGAGTTGCGACAGCCCGTACCAGGTCTGCTGGGCCTCGGTGAGCCGCGGCCCGATCTGCCGTACCTGTTCCTCCAGTTGGGCCTCGCGGCGCAGGGCGGCGGCGAGTTCGGCCTCGACCGCGTCGCGGCGCTCCTTCAGCGCCGTCTCGTCGGCGATCTCGCTGCGCAGTGCGGCGCGCAGGGTGACCAGGTCGTCGGCGAGCAGCCGCAGCCGGGCGTCCCGCAGGTCGGCCTGGATGACGGCGGCGCGGCGGGCGACGGCGGCCTGGCGGCCCAGCGGTTTGAGCTGGCGGCGCAGCTCGGCGGTCAGGTCGGTGACCCGGGCCAGGTTGGCCTGCATCGCGTCCAGTTTGCGCAGCGCCTTCTCCTTGCGCTTGCGGTGCTTGAGGACGCCCGCCGCCTCCTCGATGAAGGCCCGGCGGCCCATCGGATCGGCGTGCAGTACGGAGTCGAGCTGGCCCTGGCCGACGATGACGTGCATCTCGCGGCCGATACCGGAGTCGGACAGCAGTTCCTGGATGTCGAGCAGGCGGCAGGTGTCGCCGTTGATCTGGTACTCGCTGCCGCCGTTGCGGAACATCGTCCGCGTGATGGTGACCTCGGCGTAGTCGATGGGCAGGGCGCCGTCGCCGTTGTCGATGGTGAGCGAGACCTCGGCGCGGCCGAGCGGCGGGCGGCCGGTGGTGCCCGCGAAGATCACGTCCTCCATCTTGCCGCCGCGCAGGCTCTTGGCGCCCTGTTCGCCCATGACCCAGGACAGGGCGTCCACCACGTTGGACTTGCCCGAGCCGTTGGGGCCGACGACGCAGGTGATGCCGGGTTCGAAGCGCAAGGTGGTGGCCGACGCGAAGGATTTGAACCCGCGCAGGGTCAAGCTCTTGAGGTGCACGCCGAGCTCTCCTCCTCCACTGCGCGGCGGCTGCCGCCGGTGTCGCTGTCGAGGAGTCGGACTCTACAGTTCGAGCCCGGTTTCACCGGGGAGGATGCAGGGCACACCAGAGGTTAAGAAACGAAGAGGATCACGGGGGTGTGACCGAGGGGGACACGACGAAGGGACGCCGAAGCGTCCCTTTATAGAACTTCAAGCGGTGTGCTGATCCGGACCGACCTCCTCGGCCGGGTCAAGCCAGCAGCCGGATCAAGCCAGCGCGGGCTCCGCCTGGGGAACGTCGATGGTGCTGAGCAGCGACTCTTCACGCGACGAAGCCAGCGCGTCGTTCTCGGCCTGGATCCGTACCAGCTCGGACTCCAGGTCCTGTACACGCTGCTGAAGCCGTCGCATCTCGGCGAGGAGTCGCGGGTCGGGACCGCCGACGTAACCGAGAAGCGCCTTTGCCATGATGGATGGTCCTCCACGCTGAGTGACCGACCTAAGCGGTGTGGGTCGTGAGGGGGTTGCCGCACCCGCCGTTTGCGCCGCCGCCGTTGTCCTTCTCACAGCCAAACAGCTAAGGTGCGCGGGGCTTCCAGCGTCTCACCAAAAGGTTTGACGGTCAACACGATCACACCCCTGTCGTGCGGCGTGCCGTCGACGTCACGCGGCGCGTCACTGGCCGCGGAGGCACCCGCAGGGGCGTAGAGATCATCCTTGCGCGGCAGCCTGGCATGCGGATCCGGAAAAGGCAACCGCCACAACCGAGCAGCACCGCCCAATTGCCCGCAGCCTATGCGCGGGTTCCCGGCCGACGCCATCAGCGGGTGCTGAATCCGTCATATCCGCCCCGCGGCTCACCCCAGATCTCCGTGACACCATCGACCCGACCTGGGGTTTCGCCACCTGCGAGCCAGTCGAGCAGCCGTTCGCAGCGCTCCTTGGCGCCCTCCGCGACCACCTGGACGCGCCCGTCGGGGAGGTTGGAGACATAGCCGCGCAGGCCGCCGATCTCCAGTGCCGCGACCCGGGTCCACCACCGGAAGCCCACCCCCTGGACCCGGCCGCGCACCCAGGCGGTCATCCGCACCTGGCCGTCGGCGCCGTCGCCGGAATCACCGTTTCGGACGTGGCCGACGTCACCGTCGTGGACGCCGCCACCGGCGTCGTGGGCCGAGTCGTTCACCGGGGTTTCCCTCTCTCCCTGACCGGGGCCGTCCCGTGTCGCGTGCCCGCGGGTCCGGCGCGACCGGCGGAGGTCAACGGTACGCGGACCCCGCACGGCCGCGGTCCCCGGCGCCGGTCGGCCGATGCCCCAAGACGTCCGGCGCTCCGTCAATTACCTGGGTCACGCGCCGGTGTCGGCCCGGGTTCGATACAGTCACGCCGGATCAGGACTCACCCGTTCGGGTGAACGCGGGTGTTCTTCCGCAGCGCCGCGGGGCACCGCCGACACCGGGAAGCGAGGACCGCGCAGATGGGCCGCCATCGCCGCACTTCCGCCGAACCCGCCCCACCGCCGCCCGCAACGGTGGCCCTTCGGGCCGCTGCGCGGCCTGCCCCCGCCCACCGCCCGGCGCCGGGCCGCGGCACGGGCGGGCGCCCCAACCCCCCGGCGCGCACCGGCCTGTTGGGCGCCGCCGCCGCGCTCGCGGTCGGCGCGGTGGCCGTCGCCTCCGGACTGCTGCCGGTGCCGGGCGGACCGCCCGGCAGCTACACCCTGGGCGCCCCGGACGACACGCCAGGCAACCTGCCGCGGGCCGACGGCACCCCCAGCGCACCGGTGACCGGTACCGTCCCGACGAGCCGGGGCTCCGTCCCGACCAGCCGGGACGCCGGACGCGGCGCCGACCCGGGCGAGCCGGTACCCGTCGGGTCCGCCAGCCGGTCAGCAACACCGTCGCCGACCGCGCGACCGACCCGGCACGGGCCCAGCGCACCTGCCGCCTCCGCCACCCCGAGCGCCTCACCGAGCACGACCGACCCGGACGGCACCGACGGCGCGAGCGGCAGCGACGCCCCCTACGGGAGCATCGGCCAACCGGCGGGGCCCGGTGCGGCCGACCGGGCGGTGCGCCAGGTCCTCGCCCTGGTGAACCAGGAGCGCGCCAAGGCGGGCTGCGTACCGCTCACCGAGGACCCCCGACTGGGCACCCTCGCCCAGGACTTCAGCCAGGAGATGGCCGCCCACGGCTTCTTCGGGCACACCGATCCGAACGGCAGGTCGCCGTGGGACCGGGCGGCCGCGATGGGGGTGGCGAACCTGGGCGGCGAGAACATCGCCCGTGGCCAGGCCGACGCCACGGCGGTGATGAACTCCTGGATGAGCACCCCGGAGCACCGGGCCAACATCCTCGACTGCGAGTACCACACCATCGGGATAGGCGTCGACTTCACTTCCAGCGGCCCCTGGTGGACCCAGGACTTCGGCTTCTGAGGCCGCTGAGGCGGTTGCCGCTGCCGCCTGTCACCTGGCGGACTTCACCGCCCGTCAGGCGGCCTTGCCCGCGGCGAAGGTCCGCGCGGTGTCGGCGACCCGGCGGCCGAGGTGCTCGGCGGTGGCGAGGTCGGCCTTGTGAACCGCGTCCGGGCCCTCGTCGTTGTTGGACTGGGCGCCCGCGCCGAGGAAGATGCCCAGCCGGTTGAGGTCGTTCTCGGAGGCGGTGGAGGAGTTCCAGCCCGGGTGCAGACCGAGGCTCACCCAGTGCATGCCGTGCTGGGCGGCGAGCACGGTGAAGAACTGCAGGGTGTGCAGCTTGTCACCGCTCTTGGAGGCGGAGTTGGTGAATCCGGCGGCCAGCTTGTCCTTCCAGGCCGCGCTGAACCAGCGCTTGGAGCTGGCCTCGGCGAAGGCGTGGAAGGCGGCCGAGGCGGTACCCATGTAGGTCGGCGAGCCGAAGACTATGGCGTCGGAGGCGTCCAGCAGCGCCCACTGTTCGTCGGTGATCGTCTCGACGTTGATCAGGTGGACGGTGGCGCCCGCGGCGGCGGCGCCCTCACGTACGGCGTCGGCGAGGGCGGCGGTGTGCCCGTAGCCGGAGTGGTAGGCGATGGCCACGACAGGGGTGACGGGAGTGGTCACGGTTGCGCTCCTTGGTGCGATCGTGCCCGGGCGCCGTCGATCGGGCACACCGGGGTGGCACCACCAGGAGAGCACTTTCATTCAGAAAGCGCAACCCAGTAGTTAGCGCTGCATGAGGGTACGCTTGAGGTATGGCTACGACCGAGACCTCCGCCTGTAGCTCCGCCGCCGAGGCACAGGCCTATGACGTGTTCGCCAAGGCCTGCCCGTCACGTGCCACGCTGGAGCACGTCACCGGTCGCTGGGGCAGCCTGACGCTGGGCGCGCTCAGTGAATGCACGCTGCGCTTCAACGAGTTGCGCCGCCGGGTCGACGGCGTGAGCGAGAAGATGCTCTCCCAGACCCTGCACGCGCTGGAGCGGGACGGGCTGGTGCACCGCGAGTCGGCGGCCACCAATCCGCCGCGTGTCGACTACCGCCTCACCCCGCTGGGCCGCGCGGTGGCCGAGCGGCTGCTGTCGCTGATCGACCTGGTGGAGGAGCGGATGCCCGAGGTGATGGCCGCCCGCGAGGCCTACGACGCCCGTGGCGGACGCTGACAGCGCGGGCAGAAGTAGCTGGAGCGGTTCATCCACGGCCGCCGCCGGATCCCCGTGCCGCAGCGGCGGCACGGCTCGCCCTCGCGGCCGTAGGCATCCAACGACCGGTCGAAGTAGCCCGATTCGCCGTTGACGTTGACGTAGAGGCTATCGAAGCTGGTGCCCCCGGCGGCCAGCGCGTCGCCCATCACGTCGCGGAGGTGGCCGACCAGCTCCGCGGTGCGCGAGCGGGTCATGGTGGCGGTGGGGCGGTCGAAGTGCAGTCTGCCGCGCCACAGCGCCTCGTCGGCGTAGATGTTGCCGACGCCGCTGATCAGCGACTGGTCGAGCAGCGCCCGCTTGAGGGTGGTGCGGCGGCGCCGCAGCGCGCTGTGGAAGGCGTCCTCGTCGAACGCCTTCTCCAGCGGGTCCGGGGCGATGTGCGCGAGTGGCAGCGGCAGGCCCACCGCGGCGTCCGGCCCGTCGGGGACCGCGTCGTGCACCGACAGACCGCCGAAGGTGCGCTGGTCCACGAAGCGCAGTTCGGTGTCCCGCGCCGCCCCGGCGGCGGACGCCACGGTGTCGGCGAAGCGGAAGCGGATCCGCAGGTGCGTCTCGTCGGGCGCCTGCCGAGGCTGGACGAGCAGTTGACCGCTCATGCCGAGGTGCCCGAGCAGTGAGGTGCCGTTGCCCAGCGGCAGCCAGAGGTACTTGCCGCGCCGGTGCGCCGGGCCGAGAGTGATCCCGCGCAGCCGGTCGGCGAAGTCACGTGCTCCGGCGATGTGGCGGCGCACCGCGCGCGGGTGCAGCACCTCGACCTCGTCGACCGTACGGCCGCTGACCCAGCGGTCGAGTCCGCGGCGAACGACCTCCACCTCGGGCAGCTCGGGCATGTCCCCTCCAAGCGTTACGGGCCCCTCCCCCCAAGGATGGGGGGCGAGGCCCGTAGCGTGTCACACGGTTGTCAGCAGCCGCTCAGTGGGCCGCGGTCCGCTCCTCGGCGGCGGCTTCCCGCTGCTCGCGCTTGGCGCGGATCTCCCGCCAGGCGGACTCGGCCGCCTGCTGTTCGGCTTCCTTCTTGCTGCGGCCGGTGCCGGTGCCGTACGTGACACCACCGACGCGGGCGGCAGCCGTGAAGGTCTTCTCGTGGTCCGGCCCCGACTCGGTGACCAGGTACTCGGGGACACCGAGCGCCTCGGTCGCGGTCAGCTCCTGGAGGCTGGTCTTCCAGTCCAGGCCCGCCCCGAGGTTCGAGGACTTCTCGATCAGCGGGTCGAAGAGCCGGTGCACCAGCTCGGACGCCGCGTCCAGACCCTGGTCCAGGTAGACGGCGCCGATCACGGCTTCCAGGGTGTCGGCGAGGATCGACGCCTTGTCCCGGCCGCCGGTCCCCTCCTCGCCCCGGCCCAGGCGGATGAAGCTGCCCAGTTCCAGACCGCGGGCCACCTCCGCGAGCGCACGCGAGTTGACCACCGCGGCCCGCAGCTTGGCCAGTTGGCCCTCGGGCAGGTCGGGGTGGGCACGGTACAGCGTGTCGGTGACGACCAGGCCGAGCACGGAGTCACCAAGGAACTCCAGCCGCTCGTTGGTCGGCAGCCCGCCGTTCTCGTACGCGAACGAGCGGTGGGTGAGCGCACGCACCAGAAGGGCGGGTTCGAGTGTGTACCCGAGCCGCCCTTCCAGAAGCGTGTGGGACGAGGCTGCCTTGATGGCGTCTGCCGACGACTTGGCGTCTGACATGAAGCCTGTCACCTACCGATCAGACCTCGAGGACCTGACGCTTGTTGTAGGTGCCGCAGCTCGGGCACGCGATGTGCTGCTGCTTCGGCTCGTGGCAGCGCTCGCACGCCACGAGGGTGGGGACCGCAGCCTTCCACTGCGACCGGCGGTGGCGCGTGTTGCTGCGCGACATCTTCCGCTTCGGAACAGCCACGGCTATTTCTCCTGCTTCTCGTCGACGCCGCGCTCGGCGCCGCTCATGTTGTCCTTCTCGCCGGCCTTGAGGGATTCGGCGAGTCCCTGCAGTGCCGCCCAACGGATGTCGGCGGCATCGTGGTGGTGGTCCGGGTCGTCCGCCAGCCGCGCTCCGCACTCGGAGCACAGACCCGGGCAGTCCTCCCGGCACACCGGCTGCAGCGGCAGTTCCAGCACCACCGCGTCACGCAGCACGGATTCGAGGTCGAACATGTCGTCCTCAAGGACGAGCAGTTCCTCCTCGTCGCCGTCCTCGGCCTCTTCCGCGTCACCGCCGAAGCGCTGGTCGGCGTCGGGGTAGGAGAACAGCTCCTGGAAGTCCGCGTCGAGCTCCCACTCGACCGGCTCCAGACACCTTACGCACTCCCCCGCGACCGGCGCATGGGCGGTACCCGTGACGAGCACGCCCTCCATGACCGATTCCAGTCGCAGATCGAGCTCGATCGAGGCCCCTTCCGGCACCCCGATCACCCCGGCGATGCCGAGGTCAGCGGGCGCGGGCACGGTACGGGAGACCCTCTTCATCGCGCCAGGCCGACGGCCCAGCTCGCGTGTGTCAAACACGAGAGGGTCACGGTGGTCAAGGCGGGCGTTGATGGCTTCCTGCTTTCGTCGGTGCGTGTGCCGTGCGGCGCGGGCCGACCTGGAAGAGGGCAGCCGGAAACCGGCTCATCAAACAGGCCGGAGCAGTCAGGATACTGGACGCGGGCCGCTGACCCAACTTCGGGCCGGGGCCCCGCTCCGGCTGACTCGGGACCAGCCCGGTCAGCGCCCCTGTTCCAGCTCGCGCAGCCGGTCCAGGTCGATCAGCCCCGTGTCGAAGAAACTGGTCTCGTCCAGGCCGGTCGGCTGCACGGCGTGCTGCTGGTACTGCTGTTGCTGCTGGTGCTCGTGCGGCTGGAGCTGGTGCGGGATCTGGTGCTCGTAGCCCTGCTGCTGCCATCCGTACCCGGCCGGGTCGGTGTACTCGGGCTGCTGCTGCGGGTAGCCGTAGGCGTCGTAGCCGCCGCTGTGGTACGGGTCCTGCTGGTAGCCGCCGTACTCGGCGGCCATCGGCGTGTACTCGGGCTGCTGCGGGTAGTCGTAGGCGGCGGGCTGCTCCGGGATCACCGGTTCCGGCTGGGTCCCGGCCAGACCGGCCAGGTACTCGGCGTCGCTCTGCTGGACGGCCGTGGAGGTACCGTCCGCGGCCAGGCCGTCCTGGGCGGCCATGTGGGCGGCCAGTTCGTCGATGGGGCGGTGGCCGGTGAGCTTCTGGCGGCCCCGGCCGACCGCCTCCAGGGTCTTGGCCAGCACCGTCTCGAACGCGCCCAGCTTGGCGTCCACATAGGCGTCGGCCCGGCGGCGCAGCTCCTCCGGGTCACCGGTGCGCTCCGGTGCCTCCTCGTCCGCCATGCCGTGCTCGTCGGTGCCGGGGCCCCGGCCGAGCAGCTTCTCGCGGCCGCGGTCGACCGAGCCCAGGGTCTTGGTGAGGACCACCTCGAAGTTGGCGAGCTTGCTGTCGACGTACTCGTCGGCCTCCGCGCGGATCTCCTCGGCCTCCTGGCGCGCCTCGGCCAGGATCCGGTCGGCCTCCGCCTGGGAGCGCCGGGCGACCTCGGTGTCGGAGACCAGCGAGCCGCGCTGCTCGTGCGCGGAGGCGATGATCCGCTCGGCCTCGGCCTGCGCCTCGGCGACCATCTGCTCGCGGTCGCCGAGCAGCGCCTGGGCCTGGGAGAGCGAGTCCGGCAGGGCGTCGCGCACCTCGGCCAGCAGGGCGAGCAGTTCGGCCCGGTTGACCACGCAGGACGCCGACATCGGCATGGAGCGCGCGCCTTCGACGGCCGCGACGATCTCGTCGAGCTTCTTTTGCACGTCCATGTCCGTTAAGTCTTTCCTCGGTGGGCCCGGCACGGCCGGGGGGCTGGGTCAGACTCTACGACCACCGGGCGCCCCCGGCACACCGCCTGACGACCCATCAGAAAGTTCCGGGCGCGGTGGCCGGTTCAGTCCCGGGCCAGCTTCTCGCGCAGCGCCCGCAGTACCGCGTCCGGCACCAGGTGGGAGACGTCGCCACCCCACTGGGCGACCTCCTTGACCAGGCTGGAGGACAGGAAGCTGTAGGTGGGGTTGGTGGGGACGAAGAGGGTCTCCACCCCGGACAGCCCGTTGTTCATCTGGGCCATCTGCAGCTCGTAGTCGAAGTCGCTGACCGCGCGCAGGCCCTTGACGATGGCCGGGATGTCGCGCTGCTTGCAGAAGTCGACCAGCAGGCCGTGGAAGGCCTCCACCCGGACGTTGCCGAACTCCTCGGTGACCTGCTCGATCAGCGCTATGCGCTCGTCGACGGTGAACAGGCCCTGCTTCGCCTTGTTGATCATCACGGCGACGTAGACCTCGTCGTACAGCCGGGACGCGCGGGCGATGATGTCGAGGTGTCCGTTGGTGATGGGGTCGAAGGACCCCGGACAGACGGCGCGGCGCAACAGTGGTTCCTCGCTCTCCGATGCGGTCATGACTCGTCGGCACTGACGTCACTGCGGCGCGCAGCGCCTCGTTCGAAGGCGGTGGCGGGCGACGGGTGGGTGTCGGCGCGTGTCGCGGCGGCGCGACCGTACCAAAGTGTGCCCTCGCCGTACCGGCGGGCCCGAAGCCCCTCGAAGCCCTCGGGCCAGCGGAATTCTCCGCCCCTGGTGCTTCTCTCCACGGTGGCGAGCACCTCGTCGGCGAGCCAGCCCTGGGCCTGGAGTGTGAGCAGGATCTCGCGCAGTCGGTCGTCGGTGACGGCGTAGGGCGGATCCAGGAAGACCACGTCGTACCGGGTCGCGGGAGGCGGTCCGGCGATCAGCTTCTCGGCCTTGGCGGCGCGCACTTCGGCGCCGGGCAGGCCGACGGTGCGCACGTTCTCCCGGATGGTGCGGGCGGCCCGGGCGTCCGCCTCGACCAGCAGTACGTGTTCGGCGCCGCGGGACAGCGCCTCAAGGCCCACGGCGCCGGAACCGCCGTACAGGTCCAGCACCCTGGCGCCGTCCAGGGACCCCCGCAGCGACTCCCAGGTGGAGAACAGGCCTTCGCGCGCCCGGTCGGACGTGGGCCGGGTGCCCTGTCCTGGCGGGACGGCCAGCCGACGCCCCCCTGCGGCACCGGCAATCACGCGGGTCACCCTCGGTCACGTCCCCTTGTGTCGGTCCTACGCGGCGCCGTGATGCTTCGGCAGCCGCACCACCACGATACGGAGCCGCCCGCGGGCACGCCCGCGGGGGCTGGGCGCTTCGCCGGAAGTGCGGCGACCTGCCGTCGATCATCCGCGGCACCGTTGTGGCTGGTCGGGCAGTTCCCCGCGCCCCTTCACCCGTCTGCGGTACCGCAGGGGCGGGAATCGGGGGCAAGCCCCGATCCCCGCCGCGGCGGCCTGGTCCGGCTACGGCTTGTCGGGCGTCGAACCCACGAGAGTGGCGGACGCGTACCGGGACCAGGACAGGCAGCCGTCCGGAGGGCAGTGCTCAGGGGTACGGGGGTCGTGCCCCAGCTCCCGCAGCTTGGTGCGGACCGAGTCGGGCGTACGGCCGAAGCGCGCGGCGGTCCGCGCTATGGACTCCCCGTCGTGGAAGCGGCGCAACAGCTCCTCCTCGTGCTGCGGCACCCACGGCGCGCCGTGGCCGGGGAAGAGTTCGCGCAGCACATCGCGGTCCGGGATCGGCTCGGCCACGTCGGCGACCAGGGCCAGGGCGCGCAGCGCCCGGTTCAGCGCTATCCGCACGGTGGCCACGTCCCCCATCGGCAGCGTCAGTTGGCCGGAGGCCAGCGGGGTGCGCGGGTCGGCCTCACTCCAGCCGGTGAGCGTCAGCGTGACGGTGAGGTCGTCCTCACTGGCGAGTTCGATCCTGAATACCTTGTCGCCGAGCGGCAGTTCGTTCAGATGGCGAAACGCCATGATTCAGCCCCCTAGGGTCCAACTCGGCCCATCCACGGTCGGATTGGCTCGGACTGGTTTCATTCTCCCAGGGGGGTCTGACAATCCGGGGGTCGGCGAAGCGGCGTTCAGCCCTTCTCCAGGTACCCCTCCCGCGAGGCGTCGACCAGGCTGTCCAACGCGCTCAACAGATCCGGGTGGCCTGCCAGTTCGGGGTCCTCATCGACCAGCGCGGTGGCCTCCTCGCGGGCCGCCTCGATGACGTCCACGTCGTCGATGACGGCGAGCATCCGCAGGGACGACCGGGTGCCGGACTGCGCCTGCCCCAGCACATCGCCCTCCCGGCGCTGCTCCAGGTCGATCCGGGACAGCTCGAACCCGTCCAGCGTCGCCGCCACCGCGTCCAGCCGCGCCCGCGCGCTGCTCGCCTCGGGCATCTCGGTGACCAGCAGGCACAGGCCCGCCGCGCTTCCCCGGCCGACCCGGCCGCGCAACTGGTGCAGCTGCGAGACCCCGAACCGGTCGGCGTCCATGATCACCATCGCGGTGGCGTTCGGCACGTTCACCCCGACCTCGATCACGGTGGTGGCGACCAGCACGTCCACCTCCCCGGCCGCGAAGCGCCGCATCACGTCGTCCTTGGCGTCCGGCGCCATCCGGCCGTGCAGCACCTCCACCCGCAGCCCCCGCAGCGGGCCCTTGGCGATCTGGTCGGCGACGTCGAGCACCGCGAGCGCCGGACGCCGCTCCGCCTCGTCCTCCGGGGACTTCTTCTTCGGCTCCTCCTCGTCGCCGATCCGGGGGCAGACGACATACGCCTGGTGCCCGGCCTCGACCTCCTCGCGTACCCGCTCCCAGGCGCGGGTCAGGAAGTGCGGCTTGTCCTTGGCCGGTACGACATGGGTGGCGATCGGGGAGCGCCCGGCGGGCAGTTGGTCGAGTACCGAGGTCTCCAGGTCGCCGAAGACGGTCATGGCGACCGTGCGCGGAATCGGGGTGGCGGTCATCACCAGCAGGTGCGGGGGCTGCTTTCCCTTGCCGCGCAGCGCGTCACGCTGTTCGACGCCGAAGCGGTGCTGCTCGTCCACCACGACCAGCCCCAGGTCGTGGAACCGCACTGTGTCCTCGATCAGCGCGTGGGTGCCGATGACGATCCCGGCCTCGCCGGTGACCAGGTCGAGCAGCGCCTGGCGGCGGGCGGCCGTGCCCATCGACCCGGTGAGCAGCACCACCCTGGTGCCGGCGTCGCAGCCGCCGAGCATCCCGGCCTCGGCCAGGTCGCCCATCATCTCGGTGATCGACCGGTGGTGCTGCTGGGCCAGCACCTCGGTGGGCGCCAGCATCGCGGCCTGCCCCCCGCAGTCCACCACGGCGAGCATCGCGCGCAGCGCCACCAGGGTCTTGCCGGAGCCGACCTCGCCCTGGAGCAGCCGGTGCATGGGGTGCTCGGTGGCCAGGTCGGCGAAGATCTCCGCGCTGACCGCGCGCTGACCCTCGGTGAGGGTGAACGGCAGCCTGGCGTCGAAGGCGCTCAGCAGCCCGTCCTCGCCCGGCACCCGCGCGACGGCGGGCAGCGCGGCGTCCGCGGCGCGCCGCCGGGCCAGCGCGACCTGGAGCACGAACGCCTCGTCCCACTTGAGGCGTTCCCGGGCGGCGGCGATGTCGGCCTTGGTGCGCGGCCGGTGCACCTTCTCCAGCGCCTCGGGCAGCGGGGCCAGGCCGCGGGACGCCCGCAGCCGCTGTGGCAGCGGTTCGCCGACGCCCGTCCAGCCGGTCGCCGCAAGGGAGTTGAGCAGCGTCTCCACGGACTGGGCGATCTGCCAGGAGGCGATCTGCTTGCACGCCGGATACAGTGGCAGCAGCCTGCCCGCGAACGCGTCCACGGCCTCCTGGCCGTCCTCGGCGTCCAGCAACTGGTAGTCGGGATGGGCGAGTTGGCGCACCCGGTTGAAGACCGTGACCTTGCCCGCGAACATCCCGCGCCGACCGGGGATCAGCTTGCTGTGGTGGTAGTGCGCGGCCTTGTTGAAGAACACCAGTTGCAGCGAGCCGCTGCCGTCGGTGACCACGACTTCCAGGCGGACGCCCTTGCCGTGGTTGTAGGTCTTCTTCTCGGCCTTGGCCACCTGGGCCACCACGGTGACGTGCTCGTCCAGCGGGAGGTCGGCGAGCCGGGTCAGCTCGCCGCGCTCGGCGTACCTGCGGGGGTAGTGGTGCAGCAGGTCGCCGCAGGTGTGCAGGTCCAGGTGGTCGGCCAGCACTTTCGCGGTGCGGTCGCCGACCACTTTGCGCAGGGGTTCGGTCAGGGGTGCCATCGGTGTCCATACTCGCGCATGGCACCGACAGTTCGGCCCAGGCGGCTTCTCGCCGGTCAAGGTGCTCGCCGTCGCCGTCTGCGGGTTCCGGTTGTGCCCACCTCCCCCAGCCACCGTTGGGAGGTGCCCCCTCCGCCCTGCGGAACGACTGCCCACGACCTTTCGGGCGTCACTCGACGCCGATCAGGAGCAGGCGGCTGCCCTGGCCGCCTTCGTAGGTGACGGTGTCCACCGCCAGGTGGGCCTCGCGGACGTGGGACTGGAGGCGGTCGGCCAGGTCGGGTGGGGCGTCCTCGCCCAGGACCAGGGTGACCATCTCGCCGCCCGCGGCGAGCATGCGGTCGAGCAGGGTGACGGCGGTCCGCACCACGTCGCGGCCGATGACGGCCACGTCGCCGTCGATCAGCCCGAGGGTGTCTCCGGCCTGGCAGACGCCCGCCATGGTCCATGACTCGTGCTCGGCGACGGCCAGTTCGGCGTAGCGGGTGGCCCCGGCGGCGGCGGTCATCGCCACCACGTCCTCGTCGAACCGGCGCGACGGCTGGTGCACGGCGAGCGCCGCGATTCCCTGGACGACGGACCTGGTGGGGATCAGCGCCACCCGCACCCCGTCGGCGCGCAGCCGTTCCGCGG
Organism: Streptomyces sp. PLK1-5; assembly: GCA_037034305.1. Classification (GTDB taxonomy): domain Bacteria; phylum Actinomycetota; class Actinomycetes; order Streptomycetales; family Streptomycetaceae; genus Streptantibioticus_A. The sequence continues at coordinate 27,641 of JBAGJY010000022.1, read as the reverse complement.
CTGCCGCGACGGTGGGCCGCAGCTCGTCCTCGTTGGGCAGCAGCACCGCCTCCCGGGCCCCGGCCCGCCGGATGACCTGCGCGATCTCGCCGCTGGTCAGCGGTTCGCCGGGGCGCGTGGGGACCACCACGGCTCCGGCCTCGGCGCACAGCTCGGCCAGACCGTCGCCCTCGACCACGGCCACGATCGCCCGCCCGGCCGCGGTCGCCGGGCGGGTCGCCGCGGGCCGGGCCGCGGCGCCGAAGTGGGTGATGCGGATCCGGTACGGCCGTCCCGCCTCGACTCCGGCCTCGACGGCGGCGCCCGCGTCGTCGACATGCACGTGCACGTTCCACAGACCGTCGCCGCCGACCACCACCAGGCAGTCGCCCAGCGCGTCCAGCTGGCCCCTGAGCCGGTCGACCGCCTCGTCGGGCGCCTCCAGCAGGTAGATCACCTCGTACGCGGGACCGCCGGGCACCGCGTGCGGATCCGTGGCGTCCTGGCCGTGGCCCGCGCAGCCGTACGGCACCAGCGGCGGGTGCAGGGCGGGTGCGGCGGGCAGCCGGTCCGGGGCGCCGCCGCACAGTGCCTCGGCGAGCGCGCCCAGCACCGCGACCAGGCCGCGCCCGCCCGCGTCCACCACCCCGGCCCGGCCCAGCACGTCGAGTTGCCCGGGGGTACGGGCCAAGGCGACGTGCGCGCCGCGGTGGGCGGCGGTGGCGACGGCCGCCAGGTCGTCGGGGGCCGCGCAGCAGTCGGTGGCGTCGGCCGCCGCGGTGGCGACGGTGAGCATGGTGCCCTCGACGGGATGGGCGACCGCCTGGTACGCCGACCCGGCCGCGGCCCGTAGCGCCTTGCGCAGCCCGGCCGCGTCCGGCTGTTCGGCGAGCACCTCGCTCATCGCGCGCAGCAGTTGCGCCAGGATGGTGCCGGAGTTGCCGCAGGCGCCGATGAGGGCGCCGTGCGCCATGGTCCGTACCGCCTCGGCGACTCCCGGAGTGCTGCCGGAGGCGGCGTAGCCGTCGAAGACGGCGTCCACGGACTGGGCGGCGGACTCGACGGTCAGATAGAGGTTGGTGCCGGTGTCGCCGTCGGCGACCGGGTACACGTTGATCGCGTCGATCTCCTCGCGCGCCCGGCCGAGCGCCCGCAGGGCGAGCCTGCACCAGGTGCGCACCGCGGCGGCGTCGAGCGTGTGCGGCACCGGTTTCCTCCTGTGGGGCGGCCGACATGTGGCACCCGACAGTAGTGGCGCGGCGGGCCGCGGCGGGGCCAGGGGTGCCCCCGCCCGTCGCCCCGCGCCCCTCACCGGGGTGCGGGCTCCGCCGTCCTCCCGTCGTCCTCCCCAGCCCTCAGCACAGGCCCCGCGGGCCGCTGCCGTCCGCGGGGGCCGTCGGGACCATGGTAGTTTTTCTGTACGGAGCGGGCGTTGTATGCTGCTCCGGTTGCCCGGCACCAGTCGGGCCTTCTTCTCGGACCGCCGAGAACTCACCGTACGTGCATCTGAAGTCTTTGGAGTGACCCGTGGCTGCCAACTGCGACGTCTGCGGCAAGGGGCCGGGCTTCGGCAACAACATCTCCCACTCGCACCGCCGTACGCGCCGTCGTTGGAACCCCAACATCCAGACGGTGCGCGCTGTGGTCGGTCGGACGCCGAAGCGCCTCAACGTCTGCACCTCGTGCATCAAGGCCGGCAAGGTCGCGCGCTGACGTCCACCGCGTCGTCGTAGCGCAGCCCTGCGGCTCTTCGAAAACCGGTCCACCTGTCGGTGGGCCGGTTTTTTGCCGTTCGCGTACGGCGCGGGCCGCTCAGCGCCACTGCCAGGCGTGGTCCACCGGGCCGATTCCGGCGCCCAGCGGGTAGCCCGCGGCGATCGCGCCGGTCACATAGCTCTTGGCGGCGCCGACCGCCTCGGGGACGCTCAACCCGTTCGCCAGGTGGACGGCGATGGCGCTGGCCAGGGTGCAGCCGGTGCCGTGGGTGTGCCGGTTGTCGTGCCGGGTGGCGCGGAACCAGTGCTCGTCGGTGCCGTCGGTCAGCAGGTCCACCGGTGCGCCGGGCAGATGGCCGCCCTTGACCAGCACCCAGCGCGACCCGAAGGCGAGCATGGCGCGGGCGGCGTCCGGCATCGCCGACTCGTCGGTCACCTTGACGCCGGTGAGCTGCTCGACCTCGTCCAGGTTCGGGGTGGCGACGGTCGCGGTGGGCAGCAGCCTGGCGCGTACCGGGTCGAGCGCCTCGGTGGCCAGCAGGGTGTCGCCGTGCTTGGAGACGCCGACCGGGTCGACCACCACCGGCACGTCGATCCCGTCGAGCAGTTCGGCGACGGTGCGCACGAGTTCCGGCGAGGCGAGCATGCCGGTCTTGACGGCCTGCACCCCGATGTCGTCGACGACGCTGCGGAACTGGGCGCGCACGGCCTCGGCGGGCAGTTCCCAGGCGCCCTGCACGCCGAGCGAGTTCTGCGCGGTCACCGCGGTGATCACGCTCATGCCGTGCGCGCCGAGCGCCTGCGCCGTCTTCAGGTCGGCCTGGATCCCGGCGCCGCCCGCGGAGTCGGAGCCGGCGATGGCCAGGACGCGTGGGGGAGTCCTCATAATGACCGAACCTAACGGGTCCACGTCCAACGGGCCGTAAACGGTCCTGAAACGTTGGCCCCTTCTGGTTTCCGACTACTCCCCGAAGTGGTCCCAGCCCGCCGCGCGGTCCCACGGCGCGCCGTCGACCGTCACCTGGGGGCCCGCCGTTCCGGCGGCCAGCACCTCGCCGATCACCCGCCAGCGGGCGGGCAGCTTGGCGTCCGGCGGGAACGTCGCCACGATCGCGTGGTCCTCTCCCCCGGTCAGCACCCACTGCATCGGGTCGACGCCGACCGCCTGGCCGATGTCCTTCATCTGCGCGGGCACGTCGATGTCGCCGGACTTCAGGTCGATGCGCACCCCGCTGGCCGCCGCGATGTGCCCGAGGTCGGCGACCAGGCCGTCGCTGACGTCGGTCATCGCGGTGGCGCCCAGATCGGCGGCGGCCGGTCCGGCGTGGTACGGCGGCTCGGGCCGCCGGTGTGCCTCGACGAACGCGCGCGGGCTGCGAAAGCCCCGGGAGAGCACCGCGAATCCGGCCGCCGACCAGCCCAGCCAGCCGGTGACGGCCACCCGGTCGCCGGGCCGGGCGCCGGAGCGGGTGACCGGCTGGCGGTTGCGCAGGTCGCCGAGCGCCGTGATCGCCACGGTGATGGTGTCTCCGCGCACCACGTCGCCGCCGACCACGGCCGCACCCGCGACGTCGCACTCGTCGCGCAGGCCGTCCATCAGTTCGCTCGGCCAGGTGGCGGGCAGTTCGGCGGGAACGACCAGGCCGAGCAGCAGCGCGGTGGGCACCGCGCCCATGGCGGCGATGTCGGCGAGGTTCTGGGCCGCCGCCTTGCGGCCGACGTCATAGGCTGTGGACCAGTCCCGCCGGAAGTGCCGCCCTTCGAGCAGCACGTCCGTGCTGGCCACCACGCGCCGGTCGGGCGCGGCCACCACGGCCGCGTCGTCACCGGGCCCCAGCCGTACGGCCGGGGTCGCGGTGAGCCGGGAGGTCAACTCCCTGATGAGCCCGAACTCCCCCAGCTCACCCACGGTGCCCTTCATCTCACTCGCTCCTTCAGCAACGCCTTGCGCAACGCAGTCCCCTTCACCCGCGGGCCGTCGGCCGCCTCGGCCGCCCGGCTCGTCAATCCGCCCCGGGAAACGTCCCCCATGGCCTGGACGGCATGGGAGGTTCCCCCTCCGCCGCGCCGACCGCACCGCGCGGGTCTCCCCGCCGCACGCGACGACGCGGTACGGTTGCCGTCCTCTTCCCACATGATCCTCGTAGCCGCCCTGGAGGTTCCGTGGTACAGGCGTACATCCTGATCCAGACCGAGGTCGGCAAGGCCTCGGCCGTAGCGGAGGTGATCTCCAGCATCCCCGGAGTGATCACGGCCGAGGATGTCACCGGCCCCTATGACGTGATCGTGCGCGCCCAAGCGGAGACAGTCGACGAACTCGGCCGCATGGTGGTCGCCAAGGTCCAGCAAGTGGACGGCATCACCCGCACGCTGACCTGCCCGGTCGTCCATCTGTAGCCCCGCCTATGCTCGGTCGGTGAGTTCTTCCGCCCATCGACCGAGCAGTTCGTCCAAGTTGTCCCGACTTGCTCGCCTTTGTGGTTCCCTGCCCGTCGCCGCCGTTCTCCTGGCGGCGGCGGGCTGTTCGTCCGGCGCCACCGACGCCGTCGCCGTGCCCACCCCGTCGGCCGCCGTGGCGACGGTGTGCCGGGCGCTGCACAACGCGCTGCCGCGGAAGGTCAACGGGCTGGCCCGGCACGCTACCCACCCGGCGTCGGACCTCACCGCCGCGTGGGGCGACCCGGCCATCGTGCTGCGCTGCGGAGTGCCCGCGCCCGATGTCCTGAATCCCGGCAGCGCACACTACAACCCGACCGCGGAGGCGGAGTCGATCAACGACGTGGACTGGCTGCCTGAGAAGCAGTCGGACGGAAGTGTGCGTTGTACCACCACGCTGCGCAAGGCGTTGGTGGAGGTGACGATCCCGTCGAAGTACACCGGACCGTACGGCGACATCAGCGCGCTCACCGATCTCGCCGACGCGGTCAAGAAGTCGGATCCGGCGGGGCTTTGAGCGGCGCCCGCCGGTACGGGCCCTAGCGCAGCCCGGTTGAGCGGCGCAGCGCGGCCTGCAGCAACCGGTCGATCAGCTCCGGGTAGCTGACCCCGCTCTCCTGCCACATCCGCGGGTACATCGAGATCGGCGTGAAGCCCGGCATGGTGTTGATCTCGTTGATCACGAACTCGCCCTCGTCGGTGAGGAAGAAGTCCGCGCGCACCAGGCCCTCGCAGGACGCCGCCTCGAACGCGGCGATCGCCAGCCGCCGCACCTCGGCCGTCTCCTGCTCGGTGAGTGGCGCGGGCACCACGCCCTCGGCGGAGTCGATGTACTTGGCCTCGAAGTCGTAGAAGTCGTGCGCGGTGACCGGCGGGATCCAGGCCGGGACGCTGGCCCGCGGGCCGTCCTCGAACTCCAGCACCCCGCACTCGATCTCGCGCCCGGACAGCAGCGCCTCGACGATCACCTTCGGGTCGTGGCGACGGGCCTCCTCCATCGCCTCGGCGAGGCCGGAGATGTCGTCGACCTTGCTGATGCCCATGGACGAGCCCGCCCGTGCGGGCTTGACGAACACCGGCCAGCCGTGTTCGGCCGCGAAGTCCACGACCTTCTTGCGGGCCGCGGCGGGGTCGCGCTCCCACTCGCGGGGACGGATCACCACGTACGGTCCGACCGGCAGCCCGAAGGAGACGAAGACCCGCTTCATGTACTCCTTGTCCATGCCCACCGCGGAGGCCAGCACGCCCGCGCCCACGTACGGCACGCCGGACAGCTCCAGCAGGCCCTGCAGCGTGCCGTCCTCGCCGTACGGGCCGTGCAGCACGGGGAAGACCACGTCGACCTCGCCAAGCGCCTTCGGCACGGCGCCCGGTTCGGCGTAGACGACCTCGCGGCTGGCCGGGTCGACCGGCAGCACGACCGTGCCGTCCGCTGACTCGGCGAGCTGCTCGACGCTCGGCAGGACCCGGTCGGCGATGGCCATCCGCTCCGGGTCGTCGGCGGTCAGCGCCCAACGCCCGTCGGTGGTGATGCCGATGGGCAGCACGTCGTACTTGGTGCGGTCGATGGCACGCAGTACCGCGCCCGCGGTGAGGACGGAGATGGCGTGCTCGGAGCTACGACCGCCGAACACGACGGCCACCCGCGGCTTGCGCGGCGGCTGCTCGCTGCTGTGGAGAGAAGGCATGTTGCTCATGTCGCTGTGACCCTACCGTTCGGTTCCGGACAGACTAAGCGGCGTCGGAGAGGAGGCCGCTCAGCGACGCTCGGCCTTGGCGGAGCGCGACATCAGCTCCTTGAGGGCCACCAGTGGCGGTTTGCCCTCGTGGACGATCTCCACCACGGTCTCGGTGATCGGCACCTCGACGCCGTGCCTGCGGGCCAGATCCAGCACTGATTCACAGGATTTGACGCCCTCGGCGGTCTGCTTGGTGACCGCGACCGTCTCCTCCAGCGTCATGCCGCGGCCGAGGTTGCGCCCGAAGGTGTTGTTGCGGGACAGCGGCGAGGAACAGGTCGCCACCAGGTCGCCGAGTCCGGCCAGTCCCGCGAAGGTGTGCGCGTCGGCGCCCATCGCCAGGCCGAGTCGAGTGGTTTCGGCCAGTCCGCGGGTGATCAGCGAGGCCTTGGCGTTGTCGCCGAGCCCCATGCCGTCGGCGATGCCCACCGCGAGCGCGATGACGTTCTTCACCGCTCCGCCGAGTTCGCAGCCGACCACGTCGGTGTTGGTGTACGGCCGGAAGTACGCGGTGTGGCAGGCCGCCTGCAACCGCTGGGCGACCGCCTCGTCCCGGCAGGCGACCACCGCGGCGGCCGGTTGCCGGGCGGCGATCTCCTTGGCCAGGTTGGGGCCGGACAGTACCGCCACCCGCTCCGGACCAGCCTTGGCGACCTCCTCGATCACCTCGCTCATCCGCTTGGCGGTGCCGAGTTCGATCCCCTTCATCAGGCTGACCAGCACCGTGTCCGACGGCAGCAGGGGCGCCCACTCGGTGAGGTTGGCGCGCAGCGTCTGGGACGGGACGGCCAGGATCACGAACTGCGCGCCGCGCGCCGCCTCGGCGGGGTCGGTGGTGGCCCGTACGCCGGGCGGCAGTTCGAGGCCCGGCAGGTAGTCGGGGTTGGCACGGGTGGTGTTGATGGCGTCGACCGGGGCGGCACGGCGGCCCCACAGGGTCACCTCGCATCCGGCGTCGGCCAGGATCATCGCGAAGGCCGTGCCCCAGGATCCGGTGCCGTACACCGCGCAGCGCGTCGTCACTTACGCTCCACTCTTCTCTTCGTTCTCGGTCGCCGCCGCCTCGCGTCGCGCCGCCTGCTTCGCGCGGACCGCCTTGCGGTGGTCGTAACGCTGCGTGGGCGCGGGCTCACCGCGCAGTTCGGCCAGCAGCTCGGTGATCGCGTCCATGATCACGTCCGTGGCGGCGCGCAGGGTCTCCGCGGTGGGGTCCTTGTCGTAGAACGCGGACAGGTCGACCGGCGGACCGGCCAGCACCCTGAACGTCTTGCGCGGGAACAGCTTCAGCTTGCCGTAGGGCGGCAACGCCTCGTTGGCACCCCACTGCGCGACGGGGATGACCGGCGCCTTGGTGAGCAGCGCGACCCGGGCGGCACCGGTCTTGCCGGCCATCGGCCACTGGTTGGGGTCGCGGGTGAGGGTGCCCTCGGGGTAGAAGGCCACACACTCGCCGGAGTTGATGGCGTCGACGGCGGCCCGGAAGGCGTTGGCGGCGTCGGTGGACTCGCGGTACACCGGGATCTGGCCGATGCGGCGCAGGATCGTGCCCACCACCGGGGCCTTGAACAGCGCGTACTTGGCGAGGAAGCGCGGGACGCGGCCGGTGTTGTACTGGTAATGCGCGTACGAGAACGGGTCCAGGTACGAGTTGTGGTTGACCGCGGTGATGAATCCGCCGTCCGCCGGAATGTTCTCCATTCCGCGCCAGTCCCGCCTGAAGAACACGATGAGCCATGGTTTCGCGATGACGGCGGCCAGGCGGTACCAGAAGCCGATTCTGCGGCGGGACACCAGGACATCCTCCTCGATTGGCGCTGCCCGCGGTTTCATCTGGGCTTTCGGACAGCCGCACAAGTTTCGCCCCAGGCCCGCGCTCTGTCGAGAAGCACCCGCCGTGAACGGTTCGCGGCCTACGGCCACAGGGACGGTACCGACACCGTAACGCGGGCCGACCGGGGCGTCGCGACCGCCCACGGGGAGAATGACCGGATGCGCAGCCAAAGGGTGTGGGATCTCGTCATACCGCTCAAACCGCTGGACCTGGCCAAGAGCAGGCTGGGGTCGCTGCGACCCGGTCTGGCCCTGGCGTTCGCCCAGGACACGGTGGCCGCGGCGCTGGCCTGCGCGGCGGTACGGGGGGTGTGCGTGGTCACCGACGATCCGCGGGCCGCGGCCGAGCTCGCCGCGCTGGGCGCGCGGATCGTGCCGGACACGCCCGCGGCGGGGCTCAACGCGGCGCTGGCGCACGGCGCGCGGGCGGTACGCGCCGAACGGGCGTTGAGCGCCGTGGCGGCGCTGAACGCGGATCTTCCGGCCCTGCGGCCCGCGGAGCTCGCCGCGGTGCTGGCGGCGGCCGCCGGGGCCGGGCGGTCGTTCCTGGCCGACGCGGCGGGCGTCGGCACCACGCTGCTCGCCGCCGCCCCCGGCACCGAACTGCGTCCCGCCTTCGGCGGCCCCTCCCGCGCCCGCCACCTCGTCTCCGGCGCGCGGGAGATCACCCTGACCGCCGTGGACTCGGTACGGCGCGACGTGGACACCGTCTGCGACCTGCGCACCGCCCTCACGTTGGGCGTGGGCCCACACACCGCCAAGGCCACCGCGGCCCTGCGGCTGTAGGCCTTTGCGGCACTCGCCCCGAGCGGCGCCGTCGCGGGCAGGCGCCCCGAGTCCGTCGGGCGCACTCCGCTGCGGTTCGGCAGCGCCCTTGAAGGAGCGCGGGGAACCGCGCGACCAGCCACAACGCTGCCGCGGATGATCCACTGCCCGTCGCCGCGCTCCCCGCGGCCGACTAGGCTGCCCCGCATGCAAGCGACGTCGTACACCTTCGACCCCGAGACCCGCAGCGGCAGCGTCCTGCTCGACGACGGCACGCCGGTGCCCTTCGACGCGGCGGCGTTCGACGCGGGAGGGCTGCGGCTGCTGCGCGCCGGTCAGCGGGTCCGCATCCGGATCGAGGGCGAGGGCGACGCCCGCCGAGTGGTCTTCGTGACGCTGCAGACCTTCGAGGACCCGGGGGCCTGATCCGTCAACTCCCGCCGTCAACGCGGCGCGGGCCGGGCTCCCGTGTGGGGGCCCGGCCCGTAGCGGCCTGAGGGGAGCGCTCCGCCTGGCGGTCTACCGCCGGGCGGCCCGCTTCGCGGTGGTCTTGCGCGTGGTGGTCTTCTTCGCCGGGGCCTTCTTCGCGGTGGCCTTCTTGGCGGCGGTCTTCTTCGCCGTCGTCTTCTTGGCGGTGGTCTTCTTCGCCGTGGTCTTCTTCGCCGTGGTCTTCTTGGCGGCGGTCTTCTTCGCCGTCGTCTTCTTGGCGGCGGTCTTCTTGGCCGCGGCCTTCTTCGCGGCGGTGGCCTTCTTCGCCACCGCCTTCTTGGCCGTAACGCCGCCGGTGAGGCTGCCCTTGGGCGCCTTCTTCACCGCGACCTCGCCGCCCCTCGGCAGCTTCTTGCTGCCGCTGACCAGGTCCTTGAAGCCCTGGCCGGCACGGAAGCGCGGCACGGAGGTCTTCTTGACCCGGACGCGCTCGCCGGTCTGCGGGTTACGGGCGTAACGCGCCGGCCGGTCAACCTTCTCGAACGAACCGAAACCTGTCACCGAGACCCGGTCGCCAGCGACAACCGCGCGGACGATCGCGTCGAGAACGGCGTCGACCGCTTCCGCGGCGTTCTGCCGCCCGCCGACCTTGTCGGCAATCGCTTCTACGAGCTGCGCCTTGTTCACGTCTTCCCCTTCGGAAACTTTGCTGGAACGAAAACCGTGTCCTAGCAGATCAAGCTTTTTCGCACGTTAGGCAGATATATACCGCAAATCAAATACGAAACGGGCGAATCACCCTTGTGCCGCAACGAACTCGGTGCTCACTGAGTTCCGGGATCGGTGAACCGCCCCTCGTCTAAGTCCCGCATGAAGCGCTCCAACCGCTGTTCGGCGCCAACCACGTCGTGCTTGGCGGCGGCGGTGATGACTAGCAACTTGCGGGTCATCGCCACCCGTACGTCGTCGGGGACTTGCAGTGCTCGCACCCTGGCGTGCGCCACCTTGAGGCGTGCCGCGACGACCCCGTAGAGCTTGAGTTGGTCGTCGCGGTCCATGTGGCAATTGTGCCATCTGCTACGAGTTGTCACCTCCGCAGGGGTCAACTCGCCGTACAACACACGCCTCCAGCGTGCCTCACACGCCGAACGCGCCCCCAGCCTCAGGGGCCAGGGGCGCGTTGCGGATGGTACGTGTTGAACTCGGGGAGCGGGAGGTCAGACCTCCACCGTGCGCGGTTTGTGGGCGGGTCGGCGTGCCTCGTACGCGGCGATGTCGGCCTCTTGGCGCAGCGTCAGGCTGATGTCGTCCAGCCCTTCGAGCAGCCGCCAACGCGCGTTGTCGTCCAACTCGAAGGACTGCGTCAGGCCTTCCGCGCGCACCTCGCGGGCCACCAGGTCGACGGTGATCTCGGCGGACGGGTCGGACTCCGTCAGCTTCCACAGCCGTTCGATGACGTCCTGCGGCACAACGACCGTCAGCAGGCCGTTCTTCAGCGAGTTGCCGCGGAAGATGTCCGCGAAGCGGGAGGACAGCACGGTCTTGAAGCCGTAGTTCTGCAACGCCCACACCGCGTGCTCGCGGGACGAGCCGGTGCCGAAGTCGGGTCCGGCGACCAGCACGGTGGCGCCCTGCCGTTCGGGCTGGTTGAGCACGAACCGGGGGTCCTTGCGCCAGGCCTCGAACAGCCCGTCCTCGAAGCCGTTGCGGGTGACCTTCTTCAGCCAGTGGGCGGGGATGATCTGGTCGGTGTCCACGTTGCTGCGGCGCAGCGGGACCGCCCGACCGGTGTGCGTGGTGAAAGCTTCCATGACCGCTCAGGCCTCCACGGGGGTGCGGACGTCGGACAGGTCGGCGGGCGAGGCGAGGTGTCCCAGCACCGCGGTGGCCGCGGCGACCTGGGGCGAGACCAGATGGGTGCGGCCGCCCTTGCCCTGCCGCCCTTCGAAGTTGCGGTTCGAGGTGGACGCCGACCGCTCGCCCGGGGCGAGTTGGTCGGGGTTCATACCCAGGCACATCGAGCAACCCGCGTGCCGCCATTCGGCCCCGGCGGCGGTGAACACCTTGTCCAGGCCCTCCTCGACGGCCTGCAGCGCGACCCGTACCGAACCGGGCACCACCAGCATCCGCAAGCCCTCGGCGATCTTGCGGCCCTCCAGTACGGACGCGGCCGACCGCAGGTCCTCGATACGGCCGTTGGTGCACGAGCCGACGAACACGGTGTCCACGGCGATGTCGCGCAGCGGCTGGTTGGGCGCCAGGCCCATGTACTCCAGCGCGTTCTCGGCGGCCAGCCGCTCACTGGGGTCGGCGAACGACGCCGGGTCCGGTACGGCGGCCGACAGCGGCGCGCCCTGGCCCGGGTTGGTTCCCCAGGTGACGAACGGCGCCAGTTGGGAGGCGTCGATGTGCACCTCGTGGTCGAACACCGCGTCGTCGTCGGTGCGCAGCGTCTTCCAGTACTCCACCGCCGCGTCCCAGTCCGCGCCCTCGGGCGCGTGCGGACGGCCCTTGAGGTAGTCGAACGTGGTCTCGTCGGGAGCGATCATGCCAGCCCGTGCACCCGCCTCGATCGACATGTTGCACACGGTCATCCGCGCTTCCATCGACAGCTTCTCGATGGCGGAACCGCGGTACTCGATCACATAGCCCTGGCCGCCGCCGGTGCCGATCTTCGCGATGATCGCCAGGATCAGGTCCTTGGCGGTGACCCCGTCGGGCAGTTCGCCGTCGACGTTGACCGCCATGGTCTTGAACCTGGGCATGGGCAGCGTCTGGGTGGCCAGTACGTGCTCGACCTGGCTGGTGCCGATACCGAACGCCAGCGCGCCGAACGCGCCGTGCGTGGAGGTGTGGCTGTCGCCGCAGACCACGGTGGTGCCCGGCTGGGTCAGTCCCAGTTGCGGTCCCACCACGTGGACGACACCCTGCTCGACGTCACCGAGCGGATGCAGTCGGACACCGAACTCGGCGCAGTTCTTGCGCAGCGTCTCCAACTGGGTACGGGAGACCGGGTCGGCGATCGGCTTGTCGATGTCGAGGGTGGGGGTGTTGTGGTCCTCGGTCGCGATGGTCAGGTCCGTGCGGCGCACGGTACGGCCGCTGAGCCGCAGTCCGTCGAAGGCCTGCGGGCTGGTCACCTCGTGCAGCAGGTGCAGATCGATGAAGAGGAGGTCGGGCTCGCCCTCGGCGCGCCGAACGACGTGGTCGTCCCAGACCTTCTCCGCGAGTGTCCGTGCCATCGCTTTCCCTCCGGCCGATGTCCTACCGGCCTGCTCGTCATGGCGGGGTTGCCATCCAGCGTGACGGCTTCTCCGGAAAATTGAACTTGCGTTTCACACTGTGAGACGTAAGTATCGTTGCATGGACAACTCTAGCGGCGTCGGCGTTCTCGACAAGGCGGCTCTGGTGCTCAGCGCACTGGAGTCGGGACCGGCCACCCTGGCCGGGCTCGTCGCCTCCACCGGCCTCGCCCGCCCCACCGCACACCGGCTCGCGGTCGCGCTGGAGCACCACCGGATGGTGGCGCGCGACATGCAGGGCCGTTTCATCCTCGGCCCCCGGCTGTCGGAACTGTCCGCCGCCGCGGGCGAGGACCGGCTGCTGGCCACCGCCGGTCCGGTACTCACCCACCTACGGGACGTGACCGGCGAGAGCGCGCAGCTCTACCGCCGCCAGGGCGACATGCGCATCTGCGTGGCGGCGGCCGAGCGGCTGTCCGGACTGCGGGACACCGTGCCGGTGGGCTCCACGCTGCCGATGAAGGCCGGGTCGGCCGCGCAGGTGCTGCTGGCCTGGGAGGAGCCGGAGCGGCTGCACCGCGGCCTGCAGGGCGCCCGCTTCACCGCCACCGCGCTGTCCGGCGTACGGCGGCGCGGGTGGGCCCAGTCGATCGGCGAGCGGGAACCGGGGGTGGCGTCCGTCTCCGCGCCGGTACGCGGCCCGTCCAACCGCGTGGTGGCCGCGGTCTCGGTATCCGGCCCCATCGAGCGGCTGACGCGGCATCCCGGCCGCATGCACGCCCAGGCGGTCGTCGACGCCGCGGCCCGCCTCTCGGAGGCCCTGCGCCGCAACGGCTGAGGCGCACGCCCCTGGCGGGGTGTTCGGGCGTCACGGCTGGTCCGGCACCGCCGGGATCGCCCGCCATGGCGGCGGTTCCCCTTCCGGGGCGAGCGAGCCCAAGGCGCGCCCCGGGCGCCCGCCGCCGGAGGTTCGTGGGCGCCCCCGAAGTCTCCTTCCGCCGCGACGGGGACCAACCACGACGGCGGAGCCCGGCCCCGGCGGCGTCGAACCCGCCGCACCCCGTGAACACCCGGGCCCCCGCAGGGAGTTACGCGCACCCCGGACCGCGGCACGTGCCGCCAAAAGCAAAAGGCCTCCTGCTGACGCAGGAGGCCTTACCGTACCCCCGACCGGATTCGAACCGGCGCTACCGCCTTGAGAGGGCGGCGTGCTAGGCCGCTACACAACGGGGGCCCTAGCGATCCTTCAGGATCCGTACCCCCGACCGGATTCGAACCGGCGCTACTGCCTTGAGAGGGCAGCGTGCTAGGCCGCTACACAACGGGGGCTTGATCGAATTTCATCGACCAGCTGGGGTACCAGGACTCGAACCTAGACTAACTGAACCAGAATCAGTCGTGCTGCCAATTACACCATACCCCACCGAACTCAACCCCCCGGTGGAGGCCTTGTTTGGCGTTTGCGCTTCCCGGTCCGGCCTTTTTTCGGCCCGCCCGGGCGGCGCAGAAAGAACATTACCGGATGCCCGCCCCAGCACCAAAATCGAATACCCCGGCCTGCGGTTCCACACGCTGCGTGACCGGACCGGCACCCTCGGTCGGGCCGTGGGAGGCCCCACGGGAGCCCGGTGAACAGCCGAAGGGGGCGGCGGCCACCACGGGCCGCCGCCCCCTCACGGGCGTTCGGGCGTCAGCCGCCGAGCCTGGCCAGCGCGGCGTCGACGCGGGCCAACGTCCGCTCACGACCCAGCACTTCGAGCGACTCGAAGAGCGGCAGCCCGACCGTGCGGCCGGTGATCGCCACCCGGACCGGCGCCTGCGCCTTGCCCAGCTTGAGGCCGTGCTCCTCACCGGCGGCCAGGACGGCCTCCTTGAGCGCCTCGGCGTTCCAGTCGGCCAGCGCCGCCAGATTCTCGCGGGCGGTGCGCAGCAGCGCGTCCGAGCCCTCCTTCATCGCCTTGTTCCAGGACGCCTCGTCCGACACCGGCTCGTCGAGGAAGAGGAAGTCCACGTTGGCGGTGATGTCGGACAGCACCGTGAGCCGGGTCTGCGCGTGCGGGGCGATCGCCTCGAAGGCCGCCTGGTCGAACGCCTCCGGGCGCCAGGGCGCGTGCGGTTCCCTCAGCCACGGGCCGCAGGCCTCGATGAACGCCTTCGGGTCCAGTCGGCGCAGGTGCTCCGCGTTGATGTGTTCGCACTTCTTCAGGTCGAACCGCGCCGGGTTGGCGTTGACGTCCTTGATGTCGAAGGCGGCGACCATCTCGTCCATGGTGAAGATGTCGCGGTCCTCGGCGAGCGACCAGCCCAGCAGGGACAGGTAGTTGAGCAGCCCCTCGGGCAGGAAGCCGCGCTGCCGGTAGAGGTTGAGCGAGGACTGCGGGTCGCGCTTGGACAGCTTCTTGTTGCCCTCGCCCATGACGTACGGCAGGTGGCCGAAGCGCGGGGTGGTGCCGTTGCCCACGCCGATCTCGGCGAGCGCCGCGTACAGCGCGATCTGCCGCGGGGTGGAGGACAGCAGGTCCTCGCCGCGCAGCACGTGCGTGATCTCCATCAGCGCGTCGTCCACCGGGTTGACCAGGGTGTACAGCGGAGCGCCGTTGGCCCGCAGGATGCCGTAGTCCGACACGTTCTCCGGGGTGAAGGTCAGCTCGCCGCGCACCAGGTCGGTGAAGGTGATCGGCCGGTCGGGCATCCGGAACCGCACGATCGGGGTGCGGCCCTCGGCCTCGTACGCCGCGATCTGCTCGGCGGACAGCTCCCGGCACTTGCCGTCGTAGCCGGACGGCCTGCCCGCGGCGCGGGCCGCCTCGCGGCGGGTGTCCAGTTCCTCGGTGGTGCAGTAGCAGCGGTAGGCGTGCCCGGCCTCCTGGAGCCGGCGGGCCACGTCCGCGTAGAGGTCCATCCGCTGGGACTGCCGGTACGGCGCGTGCGGGCCGTCGACTTCGGGGCCCTCGTCCCAGTCGAGGCCGAGCCAGCGCATCGAGTCGAGCAGTTGGGCGTACGACTCCTCGGAGTCGCGGGCCGCGTCGGTGTCCTCGATGCGGAAGACCAGGGTGCCCTTGTGGTGCCGGGCGAACGCCCAGTTGAACAGGGCGGTGCGGACCAGGCCCACATGGGGGTTGCCGGTCGGCGAGGGACAGAACCGTACGCGTACTGGTGCGCTAGCCACGCTTGATCACCTTGTTGGTGAGAGTGCCGATGCCTTCGATGGAGACGGCGACCTCGTCGCCGACGTTGAGCGGGCCGACCCCCGCCGGGGTGCCGGTGAGGATGACGTCACCGGGGAGCAGGGTCATCGCCTCGCTGATGTTGACGATCAGGTCGGCGATGGAGTGCGTCATCTGGCTGGTGCGGCCCGCTTGCCGCAGTTCGCCGTTGACCGTGCAGGTGATCGCCAGGTCGGCCGCGGTCTCGAGATCAATGCCGGTCTCCACCCACGGCCCGAGCGGGCAGGAGGCGTCGAACCCCTTGGCGCGGGCCCACTGCTTCTCGGTGCGCTGCACGTCGCGCGCGGTGAGGTCGTTGGCGCAGGTGTAGCCGAGGATCACCTCGGCCACCCGGTCGCGCGGCACCTCGCGGCACATCCGGCCGATGACCACGGCGAGTTCCGCCTCGTGGTGCAGTTCGGCGGAGAAGGAGGGGTACGGGACCGGGTCGCCGGAGCCGATGACCGAGGTCGACGGCTTGAAGAAGGCGAACGGCGAGTCCGGCACCTCGTTGCCCAGTTCGGCGGCGTGCTCGGCGTAGTTGCGCCCGAACGCGACGACCTTGCTGGGCAGTACCGGGGGCAGCAACCGGACCTTGCTGAGCGGGACCTTGGTGCCGCTCAGTTCGAACTCGGCGAACGGGATGCCCTTGATGATGTCGATGGAGAGCAGGTCGTCCGGCTGGGCCCCGGGGGGCCCGGGGGGTGTCCCCCCGGAAGACACAGGCCCTTCCACCGCGCCGAAGGCGACATTGCCGTCGATGGAGAATCTGGCGATGCGCACGGATGCCGCGCCCTTCACAGGTTGGAGACTGACGCTCCAGGCTATCGCGGGGCGGCGGCACGCCCCCGGCTCATTTCCAGCGCGGGAGGCGGGCGGATCAGGCGCCGGGCAGCGTGTCCAGGACGGTGCGGCGCGGGTTCGCGGTCTGCTGCGGGAGGTCGCGGGCCTCGGCGGCGGACTCCTCGGCGGCCGGGGCCGGGACCAGTTCGTCGGCGTCCTTCAGGTGGGCGAGCGTGGTGCGGCGCGGGTTGGCTATCGGACGCATCAGCATCGTCGTCTTCACGTTTCGGGTCCAGACCTTTTGGAGTTGGGGCACCGCGGGCGCCGTTTGTCGAAGTAACACCTTGTGTAAAGGCCCAGGCTATGTCCGGGTATTCCGGGGGCTCCGTGACTCAGGCAACGATCACCGTGTGATTTTGCTCACTAACACCAGGGCAATTCACCTCAAACCGCCTCGCCAATTCGGCGCAGGGAAACCGGCATTGAGGACCGATCACCTCTTATCTCCGCCGATGGGCGTTAGCGGGTCAGCACGGCCACGTACCGGGCTCGCGGGTAAAAGTCCGTTATCGCCGACATGGTCCTCGACCCGCGGTGATCCGTTGCCTGCGGTCCGTAACCATAGTCACAGCTCGGGCACGCACCTTGTTGGACTTCTCCGCCTGTGCTGGAATTCGACGGACCGCCGCAACCAGTCGACGAGCACGCAGGGGGCGCGCAGCAGCGTCGAGCGGCGGTGCAACGGGCACTCGCCGGTCAACCGTTCCCCAGGGGGGCCGCGGGCCCCAAGAACCGACACCGTCCCGCCGCGCGCGCGGGGGACGCCTGGTCCAGAGGTTGCGACGCTAGTGCAGGGACGTTTCAAGAGGGATGGCGGCGCCGCGGGAGACCCGGAGGCGCGCGACGGAGCCGGTCGCGGCACGGAGCCGCGGATGGCTGCGTCCGCCCCGTCAACCGACCCAATCACCCCGGCCACCGGGCAACCCGGCCCCAAGGGCGGCGCATCCGCGAAGGGCTCGGCCCCGAAGGGCCCAGCCGTCAAGGGTGCGCCGGGCAAGGACGCCGGCCCCCGCGCCGTGAGCGCCCCTGCCACGCCCAGCGGTGACGTGGAGCCCCCGGTCACCTCGGGCAGCCAGGGCAAACACGCCTCCCGGATGTCGATGCGCAACTGGAGCATCCGGACCCGTCTGGTCTCGCTGCTCGCGCTGCCGGTGGTCGCCGCCACCACGCTGGGTGTACTGCGCATCCAGGACCAGCTGAAGAACGTGGACCAGCTGGACCACATGAAGCTGCTGACCGAGATGACCGGTCACGCCACCAAGCTCGCCGACGCCCTGCAGAGCGAGCGTGACGCCTCGGCCGGTCCGATCACCAGCCACCACTCCAACGACGACTCGGTCGTCGCCGCGCGGCAGGCCACCGACCAGCAGATCCAGGGCTTCCAGGACGCCACCGCGGGCATCAACACCAACGACAGCTCGCTGGTCGGCGTCCGCAGCACCATCATCGACATCACCCGCCAGCTGCAGAGCCTCAAGCAGATCCGCGGTGACGCGTACACCAACCCGCAGTACATCTCGCAGACGGTCAGCGGCTACGACCAGTTGATCAACTCGCTGCTCTCGCTCTCCCAGGACATGGCGCAGGCGACCAGCAACTCCGACATGATCCGCAGCACCCGGGCGCTCGCCGCGTTCACCGCCGCCAAGGAGTACGAGTCGATCCAGCGGGCGGTCATCAGTGCCGCGCTCGCCAACCCGTCCGGCCCGACCCTGTCCAACAGTGACCGGCTGTACGCGCAGACCGCCTCGGACAGCGAGAACTCGGAGATCAAACGGTTCTCCGAGATCTACGGCACCGGCTCCGCCGAGCTGATGAAGGCGCTGGACGGCGGCAACGTCGTGATCACCCAGGCCGACCAGTACCGCGACCGGGTGCTCCAGACCCAGAACGGCATCTCCCAGGAGCCCAAGTCGTACCTGGACTGGTACGACCAGGCGGACACCAAGATGCAGGAGATGTCCCGCATCGAGTCCGAGCTTCTCGACCAGATGCAGCAGAAGGCGCTGTCGCTGCGCTCCGCCGCACAGCAGGACGCGCTGATCAACGGTGCGCTGATCCTGCTGGTCCTCGGTGTGTCGCTGGTCGGCGCGTTCGTGGTGGCCCGCTCCATGATCCGCTCGCTGCGGCGGCTCCAGGACGCCGCGCAGGACGCCGCCCAGCGGCGACTGCCCGAGCTGGTCAAGCAGCTGTCCGAGTCCGACCCGCAGGACGTCGACACCTCCGTCCAGGAGATCGGCATCAACACCCGCGACGAGATCGGCCGGGTGGCCCGCGCGTTCGACGACGTCCACCGCGAGGCGGTCCGTCTCGCCGCCGAGCAGGCGCTGCTGCGAGGCAACGTCAACGCGATGTTCACCAACCTCTCGCGCCGCAGCCAGGGCCTGATCCAGCGCCAGCTGTCCCTCATCTCCGAACTGGAGAGCCGCGAGGCGGACCCGGACCAGCTGTCCAACCTGTTCAAGCTGGACCACCTGGCGACCCGTATGCGCCGCAACGGTGAGAACCTGCTGGTTCTCGCGGGTGAGGAGCCGGGCCGCCGGTGGACCCGCCCGGTGCCGCTGGTGGACGTGCTGCGTGCCGCCGCGTCCGAGGTGGAGCAGTACGAGCGCATCGAGCTGACCGCGGTCCCGCCGACCGAGGTCGCGGGCCGGGTTGTCAACGACCTCGTCCACCTGCTCGCCGAGCTGCTGGAGAACGCCACCTCGTTCTCCTCCCCGCAGACCAAGGTCCGGGTCACCGGTCACGCGCTGCCGGACGGCCGGGTGCTGGTGGAGATCCACGACACCGGCATCGGCCTGTCGCCGGAGGACCTGTCGGACATCAACGAGCGGCTGGCCAACCCGCCGACGGTGGACGTGTCCGTCTCCCGCCGCATGGGCCTGTTCGTGGTCGGTCGGCTGTCACTGCGGCACGGCATCCGCATCCAGCTGCGGCCGTCGGACTCCGGCGGTACGACCGCGCTGGTCATGCTGCCCGTGGACCTCACGCAGGGGGGCGCCAAGCCCGCGCCCGGCGCGGGCCAGGGCAAGCGCGGCGGCGTCATACCCCCGGTGCCGGGCGGCAAGAGCGCTGCCGGGGACATCGCGGCGGCGCGCGGCGCCTCCGCCGAGGGCGGAGTGCGCCGGGCCGGTCAGGTCGGCCGCGGTCCCCAGCCGGGGACGCAGCCCAAGGGCCAGGTGCCCCCGGCCGCTACGCGCCCTGCGCTCACCGGCAACCAGGACTCCGGGCCGGACCGCCCGCAGCAGCAGCGCACTCCCTCCGGCCTGCCGACCCGGGGCTCGGGCACCCCGCAGCGGCCCGCCGCGCCCACCCCGGCGGCGTCCGGCGAGCGGCCCGCGCCGAGCTGGGCCGCCCAGCAGGGCCGGGACGGTACGGACGTGCCGCGCGGCCACGACGACGTGGAGTCCACGGCGCAGTTCGAGCGCCCGGCGTTCCCGGGCGCCAGCTCCGGTGGGCGGCGGCCCGGCAACGGTGACGCGGCCACCGGCGAGTTCCGCCAGCCGGGCTATGACGGCTCCGGCACCGGCGAGTACCGCCAGCCCCAGGCGCCGGGCTACCCCGACAACTCCACCACCGGCGAGTTCCGCCAGCCGGGTTACGACAACTCCGGCACCGGCGAGTACCGCCAGCCCCAGGCGCCGGGCTACCCCGACAACTCCACCACCGGCGAGTTCCGCCAGCCGGGTTACGACAACTCCGGCACCGGCGAGTTCAGACGGCCCCAACAGCCGCCGGCCACCGACTTCTTCGGCGGTCAGCCGGCCGGTTCCGGCTCCGACGTGTTCGGCCCGCGCGGCCGTCAGGCGCCGCAGCAGCGGCGTCCGGCCGCCGAGCCGCCCGCGTACGAGTCGACCGGCGAGTTCCCGGCGGCCCCCGACGCGCCGCGGGCGCCGCGGCCGAGGCGTGCGGAGGCCCAACTGCCGCCCGCCGCCGAGCCGATGGCGCTGCCGCCCGCCGACTCCCCCGGCGACGGTCGCTCGCCGATCTTCGAGTCGCTGGAGTCGGACTGGTTCCGGCAGCAGGACGAGCGCGACGTGGCGCCCGCGCCGCAGCAGCAGCGGCAGCAGCCCCCGCTGACCGGCGGCCCGCAGCCGTCCCAGGTGCAGGGCGCGCCCGCCGCCGAGCCGGTCGCGGAGTGGCAGCCGTCGCCCAACGACGAGCGGTGGCGCCGCGCCGAGCAGGTACGGGAGCCCGCCTCCGGCGGGGTCACCTCGTCCGGCCTGCCGCGCCGGGTGCCGCGGGCGAACCTCGTCCCGGGCACCGCCGAGCAGTCCCAGCCCACTGGTCCGCAGGTCTCGCGGGCACCCGACGACGTGCGCGGGCGTCTGACCAACCTTCGTCGCGGCATCCAGCAGGGCCGCAACGCCGGGTCCGGCCACACGGACGGACGCGGCTTCGGTACCGGCACTTCTCACCAGCAGGAGCGTTAGTTGAGTCCGATGAGCCAGGCGGCACAGAATCTGAACTGGTTGATCACCAACTTCGTGGACAACACGCCCGGGGTGTCTCATACGGTGGTGGTCTCCGCCGATGGGCTGTTGCTGGCGATGTCCGAGGGCTTCCCGCGCGACCGGGCCGACCAACTCGCGGCGGTGGCCTCCGGGTTGACCTCGCTGACCGCGGGCGCCTCGCGCATCTTCGAGGGCGGCAGCGTCAACCAGACGGTGGTGGAGATGGAGCGCGGCTTCATGTTCATCATGTCCATCTCCGACGGTTCCTCCCTCGCCGTGCTGGCGCACCCGGAGTGCGACATCGGCCTGGTGGGCTACGAGATGGCCCTGCTCGTGGACCGGGCAGGGAACGTGCTCACCCCCGACCTACGCGCCGAGCTGCAAGGCACCCTGCTCGGCTGATCCTCGCTCTTTGCAGTACCTCCCCCGCAATGACCCGGACCAGCTTGCTTCTGCTTCGCTCGGAGGACGACGTACATGACCCCGCCATCCGCCTCATCGGACCCGTACGGCGCTGCGCACCACCTGCCGTACGAGGCCGAGGAAGGCGAACAACCGCTGGTCCGGCCGTATGCCATGACCGGTGGTCGCACCAGACCCAGATACCAGTTGGCCATCGAGGCGCTGGTGAGTACCTCGGCGGACCCCTCGCTGTACCAGGGTCTGCTTCCTGAACACCAGCGCATCTGCCACCTGTGCATTGAGATCAAGTCGGTGGCGGAGATCTCCGCGCTGCTTGCGATTCCGCTCGGTGTGGCCCGGATCCTGGTGGCCGACCTCGCCGAGGCGGGCATGGTGGCGATCCACCAGCCGGGCTCCGGCGAAGCCGGCGGACAGCCAGATGTCACTTTGCTGGAGAGGGTGCTCAGTGGACTTCGCAAGCTCTAGGCCGCAGGGCGCCGACCCGTACGCACAGGGTGCGGCCGGTCCGGCCCAGCACGGCGCGGCCTACGGGCAGCAGACGGCCCGGACCACCACCTCCGCCAAGATCGTGGTGGCCGGTGGCTTCGGCGTCGGCAAGACCACGTTCGTCGGTGCCGTCTCGGAGATCAACCCGCTGCGGACCGAGGCGGTGATGACCGCCGCCTCGGCCGGGATCGACGATCTCAGCCAGGTCAGCGACAAGACGACGACCACCGTCGCGATGGACTTCGGCCGCATCACGCTCGATGACGACCTGATCCTCTACCTGTTCGGCACCCCAGGACAAGACCGTTTCTGGTTTATGTGGGATGACCTGGTGCGCGGCGCGATCGGTGCGGTTGTCCTGGTCGATACCCGTCGGCTGGCCGACTGCTTCCCGGCGGTGGACTACTTCGAGAACTCGGGTCTGCCGTTCGTCATCGCGCTCAACGGCTTCGAGGGCCACCAGCCGTACGCGCCGGACGAGGTCCGCGAGGCCCTGCAGATCGGGCCCGAGGCGCCGATCGTGACCACCGACGCCCGGCAGCGGGCGGACGCGAAGGGCACCTTGATCACGCTGGTCGAGCACGCGTTGCTGGCCAGACTCAAGTAGTCGTTGGATCTTGCCAGTTGTGATCGGTGGGGAGCGGGTCCGCTGTGTCTTATGACACGGCGGACCCGCTCCTTCATAACGTTTCGACAGACAATCACCGGAGGGCGGACACCCCCCGCATACGATCCGTTCCACAGCGCTTACTTGGCGCTTGTCATTTGCCGCCGAATAGCGCTTATGCCCGTTTTATCAGTCCTGTCTTGGCGGTTGGCGAAGTCTGTCCAGACGTTTGGAAAGGACCGCCGTGACGTGCTGGAATTCGTTGAACCAGCGAGTAGACACGGCACGTCGGTGTGTCGGCGCCGAGAGGTTGTTGGTCGAGTGAGGAATACGACGCGGACACGGCCTGACCCCGTGGAACCGGCCCGAGGCAATTTCACGCCGCCGGGCCGCGGTTCCGGGGTGACGGTCGACGAAGCCGGTGCGACCGCACCCCCCGCAGGCAGCCGCCTCTCGCCGAGCAACTGGCGGGTGCGGACCCGGCTGAACGCGATCCTGCTGATCCCCGTGCTGGTCGCGCTGGTGGTCGGCGGGTTCAACGTCAAGGACTCGGTCGACCGCTACCAGCAGGCCGACGACGCCGAACGCACCGCCAAGTTGGTCGTCGCCGCCAGCGCCTATAGCCACGCATTGATTGACGAGCGGGACCGCTCGGTGGTTCCCCTCCTCAAAGGTGACACAAAGAATTCCGACGTGGTCGCCGCCCGGGCCACCACCGACGCCGCCGCCAACGCCTTCAACGCCGCCGTCGCGCAGATGCCCGACGCCCCGGACCTCAAGCGCCGGTTGGCCTCCTTCCGCCAGGTCGAGCCCAAGCTCGCGGCGCTGCGCCAGGCCGCGTACACCAGCAAGCTCCCGGCCGTGCAGACCGAGGAGGGCTACGTCCAGGTCCAGCACCCGCTGATGGAGTTCGCCAACGACCTGGGCTTCGGCACCAACAACCTGACGAGCTACGGCCGTACGCTGTACGCCATCTCGCTCGCCAAGGCCGCCGAGTCGCTGACCCGTTCCATCGGCATGCACGTCATGGTCGAGGGCCCGGTCCCCGAGTCCGAGCGCAGGCTCCAGCTGACCGCCCTGTCCTCCTACGCGTACCTGGAGAACATCGCGCTCCAGGAGTACGAGGGCGGCGGCACCCCGGCGGACATGCAGCGGCTCCAGGACGCCAACGACTCCGCGACGCAGCAGGGCAAGCAGCAGCTCGCCGACGCCAAGTCCAAGGCGCAGGCCGCCGGGCAGCCGTTCGTCGCCCCGCCGGACCGCGTCACCATGGTCAAGGCCATCGCCTCCGGCGAGTCGGCGACCGCGCTGCGCGCCCAGGGCATCACCCCGCAGAGCTGGTGGGCCTCCTCCACGCTGGCCTTCAACGCCTACCGCACGGTCGAGTCGGGCCTGGCCAACCAGGCCGAGAGCGACGCCGCCTCGGTGGCCGCCGACGCCAAGAGCAACGCGATCATCAACTCCGCGGCGGTGCTCGCCGGTGTGCTGCTGGCCTTCGTGGTCGCCGCGCTGATGGCCCGCTCCATGAGCCGCAGCATGCGCAGGCTGCGCACCTCCGCCTTCGAGGTGGCCGAGCAGCGCCTTCCCGCGCTGGTCGACCAGCTCTCCCGCACCGATCCCGGCCGGGTGGACACCCGGGTGGCGCCGATCCCGATCAACACCAGGGACGAGATCGGCGAGGTGGCCAGGGCGTTCGACCAGGTCCACCGGGAAGCGGTACGACTCGCCGCCGAGCAGGCGCTGCTGCGCGGCAACGTCAACGCGATCTTCACCAACCTGTCGGTGCGCAACCAGGACCTCATCCAGCGCCAGCTGTCGCTCATCACCGAGCTGGAGAACAACGAGGCCGACCCGGACCAGCTGGAGAACCTGTTCCAGCTGGACCACCTGGCCACCCGTATGCGCCGCAACGGTGAGAACCTGCTGGTCCTCGCCGGCGAGGAGCCCGGCCGTAGCTGGAACCAGCCGGTGCCGCTGGTGGACGTGCTGCGCGCCGCCGCCGCCGAGGTGGAGGACTACGAGCGCATCGAGCTGACCTCCATACCCGAGGTGGAGATCCACGGCGCGGCCGTGACCGACCTCGTCCACCTGCTCGCCGAGCTGCTGGAGAACGCCACCACGTTCTCCTCCCCGCAGACCAGGGTGAAGGTCACCGCCACCCGGCTGCCGGACGGCCGGGTCATGGTGGAGATCCACGACAAGGGCATCGGTCTGACGGCCGAGGACTTCGCGGACATCAACCACAAGCTGGCCGACCCGCCGACCGTCGACGCCTCGATCTCCCAGCGCATGGGCCTGTTCGTGGTGGGCCGGCTGGCCGACCGGCACAGCATCCGGGTCCAGCTGCGCCCCTCGGGCGAGCAGGCGGGCACCACCTCGCTGGTGATGCTGCCGGAGCCGATCACCCACGGTGGTGGCGGCGAGGAGCCGTCGGCGGACGACTTCACCGTCTCCCGCATCGTCCCCGAGCACCAGGCCGACGACTTCCACGCCGGGCAGTTCACCGCCGCGGAGCTGGGATTCGACGACCGGGCCTTCGAGGTGCCGGACGACGCGCGGGCGCTGGACCCGATCAGCCGCCAGATGCGGCGCGAGGAGCGCCGGGCGGCCCTGGAGGCCGCCGCGGGCGAGCGCCAGCAGGCCGATCACCGGCCGCTGTTCCGCGACGAGGTGGCCCCGGCCGCCGAGCCCGAGCAGGCCGCGCGGCAGCCGTACCAGCCCGAGCCGTCGTACGACCCCGAGTCCTCGTACCAGCCCGGGTCGACGTACCAGCCGGAGCCGTCCTACGACCCGGAGCGCTCGTACCCCGGTTTCGAGCAGCCGGTGCCACCGGTGCCGAACCAGTACACCGACGAGTTCGCCGTACCCCAGCAGCCGTCCCACGGGACGGACGGCCAGCCCTCGCACGGCTACCGGCCGGAGGATGAGTTCACCTCCGCGCCGTGGCAGCCGGAGTATCCGCAGGATGGCTGGTCGGCACCGGCTTCACAGTCGCACTCCTCCCTTGGAGCCGCGGAGCGCGTAGGCTACGACGCACCGGAAGCCGAGCCGACGAGCACTCCTTCGCTGACCGACGCGGGGCTGCCCCGTCGCAACCGGCAGTGGCAGCAGCCAGAACCGGCCGCGCCGCAGCGGCAGGACGACGCGCTCGCGGACGGCCCCGTGCGGGAGCAGGGAGGCGATGGCAACGCCGACGACTGGCGTTCCGCGAACGACGAGCACTGGCAGCGGGCCGAGCAGGTCCGTGCGCCCAAGGCTGGCGGAGTGACCAGCTCCGGCCTGCCCCGGCGAGTGCCGAAGGCGAACCTCGTCCCCGGCGCCGCACACCAGACCCCGCAGGGCGGCCCACAGGTCTCCCGCGCCCCTGAGGACGTACGCGGCAGGTTGAGCAACCTGCGCCGCGGCATCCAGCAGGGACGCAACGCTGGAACTGATTCCCCAACTGACAGCCAGGGCCTCGGCCCCAACCACCAGGAGCGTTAGTTGAGTCCGATGAGCCAGGCGGCACAGAACCTGAACTGGTTGATCACCAACTTCGTGGAGAACACCCCCGGTGTCTCCCATACGGTGGTGGTCTCCGCCGATGGTCTGCTGCTCGCGATGTCCGAGGGCTTCCCCCGGGACCGGGCCGACCAACTCGCCGCCGTAGCTTCCGGGTTGACCTCGCTGACCGCGGGCGCGTCGCGTATCTTCGAGGGCGGCAGCGTCAACCAGACGGTCGTCGAGATGGAACGCGGCTTCATGTTCATCATGTCCGTTTCCGACGGTTCCTCGCTGGCCGTCCTGGCCCACCCGGA
Organism: Streptomyces sp. PLK1-5; assembly: GCA_037034305.1. Classification (GTDB taxonomy): domain Bacteria; phylum Actinomycetota; class Actinomycetes; order Streptomycetales; family Streptomycetaceae; genus Streptantibioticus_A. The sequence goes on along the minus strand of JBAGJY010000022.1, from coordinate 1,690 downwards.
GTGCGACATCGGCCTGGTCGGCTACGAGATGGCGCTGCTCGTGGACCGCGCGGGCAACGTGCTCACCCCTGATCTGCGAGCCGAGTTGCAGGGCAGCCTGTTGGGCTAGCCTGTCGGGCTCTACGGCCTTCTGGCCACCAACTACCGGACAGGCGTGCGCCGATGCGTCACCGGACCGTAAGGTGCGTTAACGCATCGGCAACCCTGCGGCGGAGACGGTGAACGGCACCCCGCCCAGCTGGAGGAGGAACCGTGGCAACGCCCCCTGGCGGATATGGCGATCCGCAACAGCAGCCGCTGAAGCGATTCAACTTCCCCTCGGCGCCCAGCCCACAGCTGCAGCCGTCGCAGGAACAGGGGCGGCACGATCCGCAGCCGCCCGCGCCGCGGATCCAGCCGCACATGCCCCCGCAGGGGCCGCCGCCGCGCTCTCGCGGCGGCGTAAGGGGCCGTACGCCGCTCGGTTCCGACCAGCAGCCGCTGGTGCGGCCGTACGCCATGACGGGCGGGCGGACCCGGCCGCGCTACCAGCTGGCGATCGAGGCGTTGGTCTCCACGACCGCCGATCCGGAGCGGTTGCGCGGTCAGCTCCCGGAACACCAGCGAATCTGCCATCTGTGCCGCGAGATCAAGTCGGTGGCAGAGGTCTCGGCACTTCTCTCCATCCCCCTCGGCGTCGCCCGAATCCTCGTAGCCGACCTGGCGGAGGCCGGACTCGTCGCCATCCACCAGCCCGGTGGCGATGAAGCCGCCGGTGGCCAGCCAGATGTGACACTGCTCGAAAGGGTGCTCAGTGGACTTCGCAAGCTCTAGCGGTGCAGCCCGCTCCACCACCTCCGCGAAGATCGTGGTGGCGGGCGGCTTCGGCGTGGGCAAGACCACGTTCGTCGGTGCCGTATCGGAGATCAACCCGCTGCGCACCGAAGCCGTGATGACCTCAGCCTCCGCGGGGATCGACGACCTGACCCACGCGCCGGACAAGACCACCACGACCGTGGCGATGGACTTCGGCCGCATCACGCTGGACGAGGACCTGATCCTCTACCTGTTCGGCACCCCCGGCCAGGACCGCTTCTGGTTCATGTGGGACGACCTGGTGCGCGGCGCCATCGGCGCGGTGGTCCTGGTGGACACCCGGCGGCTGGCGGACTGCTTCCCGGCGGTCGACTACTTCGAGAACTCCGGGCTCCCGTTCGTCATCGCGCTGAATGGTTTCGACGGCCACCAGCCGTACGGTCCGGAGGAGGTCCGCGAGGCGCTGCAGATCGGCCCCGAGACGCCCATCATGACCACCGACGCGCGGATGCGCGGCGAGGCCAAGAGCACGCTGATCACGCTGGTCGAGCACGCCCTGATGGCGCGGCTGCGGTAGCGGGTCACGACAAAGGCCCCCACACCTTCGGGTGCGGGGGCCTTTGTCGTTCGCGTTGGGGCGGCGGCGTCGCTTACGCGACCGCCTGCCAGCTGTGCGGCGCGTAGAAGCCCTGGGCGCGCTCAAGGCGGCGCCAGTGGGCCATGGTTCGGACGTTGTCGGTGGCGGCCGTGCGGGCGTTGGCGGCGGCACGGGCCATGAGGACGGCGGTGATGGCCGCGAGTTCCTCGGGCTCGGCGTGCCCGCGCCGCACGGTCACTACGGTCTCGGCGGCGGCGTGCGCGGGAGTGCTCACAGGGTTCTCCGTAACTGCAGGGT
>JBAGJY010000021.1:0-119407 GCA_037034305.1 Streptomyces sp. PLK1-5 | reverse complement strand
AGCGCGCCCCGACTGCCCGCGCGGCGCCGGGAGTTCGACCATCAATCCGCGATACCCAGAGGAAAGTCTCGTGCCCGGAATCGAAGAGTGCCTGTCCGACGCGATGACGCTGCCAGGCGCGCGCGGCGCCGCCATCGTCGACTGGAGCAGCGGACTCGCCCTCGGCGCCGTCGGCGCCGCGCCAGGTGGCGAACACGAGGTAACCGCCGTGGAAGCGGCGGAACTCGCCCGGTTGGCCACCGAGCAAAGGGCGTTCCGGCCCCCGGGAGACGCCGGAGCGGAGGTGCGGGACACCACACCATTCGTGGAAGACGTCATCGTCACCACACGCACGGACTTCCACGTGCTGCGGTTCATCGAAACCAGCTTCGACAGCAGTGTCTTCCTGCACCTGTGGGTCGACCGTCACGCAGGCAACCTCGCACTGGCCCGGCTGCGCCTTCGTAGCCTGGCGACGGAGCTGGTGCTGATATGACGTCCAGCACCACCGCGAACCTGATACGGCTGGCCTCCGAACGTGCCACCGGCGCCCTGGTGGGTACGGGAGGAACGCTGTTCCTCGCGAACGGTGAGGTGGTGCACGCCGAGAGCCCGGCCGCCACCGGAGTCGACACCATGCTGACCAGCGGGGGACGGCTCGCCTGCGACAGCTGGCGAGCCGCGGTCGATCAGGCCGGGGCAGGTCGCAGGGTCGGCCGCTTCCTGGCGGAGAGCGGCCTGCTGGCCGTCGGCGAGCTGGAGATATGCCACCTGTCCGCCCTCTTCGACGCCAGCTACTTCGTTCTGAGCGATGAGGGAGCCACGCGCTTCCGGCGCGGCGCCGAGCACTGGTTCGGTCCGTTATGCCCGGTGCGCGCGAGTGTGGTCGAACGGGAGAGCCGACGTCGCAGACAGCTGCTGCAGAACCTGTGGCCCTTCCCGCAACTGGACACCGCTCCGGTGACGCGACGTCAGCTCGCCAAGTTACCGGCGCTCAACGGCCGTTCACACCGGGTGCTCGATCTCGCGGACGGTCAGCACACCCCCAGCCGCATCGCTCAACTACTGGGCCGCCCCGCGTTCCACGTCCTGGTCGACGTCCGGCGGCTGGCCGCCATGGGGCTCATCGACACACCGTCCGCCGCACCGCCACGCCGTACCACACCCGTGGGCCCCTGGCCCGCGCACGCCCAGGCCGATCCGGACGTGGAGCTGCTGCGCCGGGTCCGCGACGCCTTGGAGGCAAGACTGTGAAATGCGGTTCCGTCCGATCGTCGTCCGCAGCGTCATGAAGCGCCTCTCGCGTCAGAGCGCTGAAAGGAACCAGTCCATGACCGTACCCGCAGAGGTGAACGACGAGTTGCGCAGCCTGAGAGCGCGGGTACCGCATCTCACCGGGGCCCTGGTGGCGAGCGTCGACGGGTTCGTACTGGCCCGTGACACGGCCACCACCGAGGCCGAGGGCATCGCCGCGCTGACCGCTGTCGCCCTGGGAGTCGGGATGCGACTGGCCGACGTGACCGGGCAGGGCGGCTTCCGTGAACTGCTGGTCCGCGGCGAGCAGGGTTACATCGCCACCTACGCGGCCGGTTCCTCGGCCGTGGTGACGGTGCTCGCGCAACCAGACGTCAACGTCGGCCGCCTCCATCTGGAGGCGCGCCGCTCCACCGTCCGCGTGGCGGAACTGGTCGACACCGCACTCGCCCAGTCAGACAAGTCCTGAAAGCCCGTCAACCCACTCCGGAGTTGTGCCGGCGGTCAGCAGGGCGGCTCCGGACGCAGCACGAGTATCTGTCAACGAGAGGAAGATCCCGCGAAATGGCCAGCAACATCGAAACCATCCTGAAGGACGCGATGACCTCCATCGAGGGCGTCATCGGCGTGGCCCTCGTGGACTACACGAGCGGTATGGCACTGGGCACCATCGGCGGCGGCAAGGACCTGGACCTGACCGTCGCCGCCGCGGGCAACACGGACGTGGTCCGGGCCAAGGTCCGCACGATGGAGATGCTCGGTCTCAAGGACGAGATCGAGGACATCCTGATCACCCTCGGCGCCCAGTACCACCTCATCCGACTACTAGGCAAGCGGCAGGGGCAGGGCATGTTCCTCTACCTGGCCCTGGACAAGTCGCGCGCCAACCTGGCGATGGCCCGGCACCAACTGAAGGGGTACGAGAACCAGTTGGAAGTCTGACCGACGGTGGGCGCCGTCGGCGCGGCCCACTGACCGCGCACGGCGCTCCCGTGCCGCCCGCGACCACACTGGTCGAGGCCGGACGCGATCACACCCGGTCGTAGACGAGCAGCCCGTCCTCGCGCAGCCGGGCACCGCGCGTCGGCTGGTGCTCGGCGCACCTCCCGTCGTGCGCCAGGTGGAGCACGCGCGCCTGCCGGGCGAGGACGGCGAAGTCGGCGATGATGCGCCGGTGGCAGCGCCACCAGAGGCTCTCGGCGCACATCACCGCGGTGCGCCGTACGGCCGCCTGCTGGAGCAGCTCGTCCATGGCCGCCACGAAGTCGGGATGGCGGGTGTAGCCCGCGTATCCACGGAACGAGGCGTTCTCCCAGAAGATGTCGGGCGAGTCCGGCGCCACCTTGCGGAAGCCGCCCAGCCGCGGCTCCCAGCGGTAGTCGATTCCCGCCTGCGGCAGCCATTCCCGCAGCGCCTGGCGACCCACGTCCGGGTTGCGGCGGCTCCCGGCAGCTGTGCGCACGTCGACCACCGCCGTGACACCGGCGTCTCCCAGTAGCACGGTCAGCCGTTCGCGGTCCGCCGTGCCGTGCCCGAACGTCACCAATGTGACCGGGGCGTCGTCGCTCGGCGGCGTCCCGCGGCGGGCGTTCACCGCGCTTTGGCGACGGTGAGCAGAACCGCGGCGTCCTCCAGCGCCTCAAGGCTGTGCCGAGACTGCGGTACGACCAGCAGGTCCCCGGCGATTCCGTCCCAGGAGTTCTCACCGCTGCGCAGCCGCACGCGTCCGCGTAGCACCAGAAGGGTCGCCTCACCGGGATTGTCGTGCTCGGTGAGCGAGGATCCCGCTGTGAGGGCCACGACCGTCTGACGCAGCACATGTTCATGTCCGCCGTAGACGGTCTCCGCGCTGCGCCCGGTCGAGGCCGTCGCGGCGCGTTCCTGGTGTTCGCGTACCCGCGCGTCGATGGAGAACTTCATCACGGCACCGAGTCTGCCAGCGTCGTGCCGTTGACGCCGCCCGCCATGCGGGGCCCGCCTGCGCCCAGGCGGGTCACGGTGTGGACCGGGTCTGGATCCGCATGCCGGGACGGCGCCGGTGCACGGTCAGGTACGAGATGCCGTCCTTGCCCGCCGTCACGGCGCGGGTGGATCCGCGGGGCAGCCAGAACAGGCTGCCCTCGGCGAGGGGTTGCCGGCCCAGCGTGGTCTCCAGGGTGCCGTCACCGGCGACGACGCACAGGAGGACGTCGAGGTCGGGTTCGACGTGGGTGTCGATATGCCCGTCGGGCGGGAGACGGACGAGGTTGGCGTCGAGTTGCCGCCCGGGCTCGGCCAGCCGCCACAGTGCTCCGGCCGACGTGGGGTCGACGTCGGTGAGCGCCCTGACGTCGCAGAGCCGGTGCGGCACCGGAGTGCCGCTCGGGTCGAGGGGGCCGATATGCGCGTCAGCCATCTGCTGTCACCGTCCGATGCGTGCCTAACTACCGCGCGGGCCGGTCGCACTGGCTCAAGGCCGACGGCAGGCACCGCGTTCTGGAACCCTCGCACCGCGACCGGCGCAGCCACCCGCAACGCGCTGAGGACTCAGCAAGGGGCGGTAGCCGCGACGGGCGAGACCACCGAACCCGTGACCAACCCCACACGGCTACCAGCCCTCTTGAAATATGAATCTAGCATGCGTATTTGTTAGCGTCGTGTCCGTGCGGTTGACGAAGTTCACTGACCTGGCGTTGCGCGCCGTGATGCGCCTGGCCGTCCTGGAGCAGGACGGCTCCTGCACGACGCGCGACGTTGCCGAGGTCATGGACGTGCCCTACACCCATATGGCGAAGGCCATCACCCGACTGCAACACCTCGGCGTCGTCGAGGCCCGGCGGGGGCGCGGCGGCGGCCTCGAACTGACCGGCCTGGGCCGACAGGCCTCGGTTGGCTGGCTGGTCCGCGAACTCGAGGGTGAGGGCGACGTCGTCTCCTGCGAGGGCGAAGCCCCCTGCCCCCTGCGTTCGGCCTGCCGGCTCCGCCGGGCACTGCGCGAGGCGCAAGAAGCGTTCTACGCCACGCTCGACCCGCTGACCGTGACCGACCTGGTGGCATCACCCACCGGCCCGGTACTCGTCGGGCTGGTCGGCCACCGCACCGCCTGATCCTCGCCCCTGCCGGATGGGAAAGAACTCGCATGCCTGAATCGGAAGGGCCCTGAGAAGCAAATGGATGCCACGTCAGCCGCGGTGGTCACGGCGGTCACCTTCGTCTGGCTCGGGATGGTGCTCGGGATCTCCTTCCTCGAGACGCCGTTGAAGTTCCGCGCCCCCGGCGTGAGCGTGCCGATCGGACTCGGTATCGGCCGCATCGTCTTCCGCGCGCTCAACTCGGTCGAGGCGGTGCTCGCCGTCGTCATCATCGCGGCGGTCGCCGTCGGCCGCCCGCCGGTATCGGTGGGTGTGGCGACCGCCGTGGCGGCACTCCCGCTGGCGGCGCAACTCGCCGTCGTCCGGCCTTTCCTCAACCGCCGGTCCGACCGAGTACTCGCGGGAGAGACCGCTCCGCGGTCCCGCGCCCACCTCCTCTACGTGGCCCTGGAGCTCGCCAAGGTGGCCGCGCTCCTGACGCTCGGCATCAGCGCTCTCACGGCCTGAGACGCCGAGCGTGCCGCGCAGTGGCGGACGGCGCCGACCGCCCGTTCACTCCCCCAGCAGGCGCAGTAGCCGAGCACGATCGAGAGCGGGCGCCCCGGCCTCCCGGCGCGGTGCCAGCCCCCGGGGAGCGTGCTTGTCGATCCTGGCCCTCAGGTCCGGCCGGGCGAGCACCTCGGCGCGTGGTGTGAGGCACACTGCGCACTCCAGGAGCGCTCGGAACACCTCGGCGTCGTGGCGGGCCGCCGCCGCGAACCGGGCAGCCTCCGGGTCAGGGAGGGGAGGCTCGGCCCCTTCCCGCAGCGCGTCCATCTCGGCGACCCGCAAACGGTCGGCTGCGAGCTGGTCCTCGTAGAACGGCGCGACGTACCGCTCGGTGGCGTTGTCCCACGCCTGCGCGAACACCTCCGGGTCGGAAACGTGTGCGCGCACGACACTCCGCAGCTGTTGGGCGTGGGCCAGTCCGACGCTCAGCCCACGAGCGGCTGTCGGGTTGGTGCACGCCCATGCGTCCGCGACCGCGGCGAAGCCCGTGGCGACCGGGTGTCCATCGGCGACGAACCGGCGCCGCCGGTTGAGGATCCCCGCCGACACGACCACATCGCTGATCGGTGTGCCAGCCAGCCAGTGGGCCTGGGCGGGGCAGGCGCGCACCAGCCGGGTGAAGCGCTCTGGGTCGCGCACCGCCTTCAGCGGCGCGTCCTTGGCGGAGCCGACGACCGTGATCGACCAGGTGTCGTTGTCACCGGGGATGGTCAGCAGGGAGATGGTGCCCAGCGCAGTGAGCGGCGCTGATCTGCGCGGCGGCTGCTGCGGCCCGGTGAAGTAGCGGGTGTAGTAGGCGAAGCCGCCCTGCTCGTTGTCGGTATGCGGCTGCGCGGCGCCGATCCGGGCCAGCCAGCGCGGCGCCGCCGTGCGTCGGCCCGTGGCGTCCACGACCAGGTCGGCGCGGATCTCCTCGCCGTCGCTCAGGCGCACCCCGGCCACATGGGGTGTGCCCATACCGCGCGGCGGTCCGCCGAGCAGGCCCGCGACCTGTACGCCGCGCCGCACGTTCACGCCAGCCTCCTCCTCGGCGGCGGCGGCGAAGACCGACTCCACAACGGGGCGCCGACCGCTGACGAAGTGGAAGCGGTCGTCGCCGGGCCGCGGTGACTGGTCCCCGATCCCCGGCGGCATCGGGGTCAGCGCGTCCATCAGCACACACCCGGCAGCGAGCAGACGGCCCGTCATGTCCGGCAGTTCCTCGGTGAGCACCTGCCGGAACCGCGGCAGCAGGTTGTGCGGCTGACGGAAGTGCGCCACACCGGGGCGCCGCCACCGGTCCCACGCCTGCGCCGGTTCGGGCGGCGGTCCGACGGGATCGGCTTCCAGCACCGTCACCGTGTGCCCGTCACGTGCCGTCATCAGCGCCACGGACAACCCCACGACACCGCCACCGCAGACGACGATCCGTCCCATCGGGCCCCCTTCGAATCCACGCCTACCGTGCCATGGGAAGCACCCGGTGGCGAACGGATTTCCACCCGCTGCCGAGGAGTCCTGCCTGTCCTCGGCTGTCCCCGTGGACGGGGCCCATCCGGCCAGCTGCGGCTGGCAGTTGACCCGCGATGTGCTGGCGTCACCAGTGGCGGAGGCACGCATTGATGATGTTTGGTGTCTACACGCTGAGTCAGGTTCGACAGGAAGGTGCCGAGCATGCGGGGTGGCCGTTGAGTGAGGGGCAGGACTTCGCCGAGTGCAGGCCGCTGCTGTTCACGATCGCGTACGAGATCCTCGGCAGCGCGGCCGACGCCGAGGATGTGGTGCAGGACAGCTACATCCGCTGGCACGCGGTGAGTCGGGACCACGTCGAACATCCGCGCGCCTATCTGGTGCGCACGGTCACCCGGCAGGCGCTGAACCATCTGCGCGCGGCGCGGCGGCGGCGGGAGGACTACGTCGGCCCCTGGCTTCCCGAGCCGGTCCGTACCGAGCCGGATGTGAGCGAGGACGCCGAGCTCGCGGAGTCGGTGTCCATGGCGATGCTGTTGGTGCTGGAGACGTTGACGCCGGACGAGCGCGCGGTGTTCGTGCTGCGCGAGGTGTTCGGCTACTCGCATCGTGAGGTCGCCGACCTCGTCGGCAAGAGCGAGGCTACTGCGCGTCAGATCGCGCATCGCGCGCGCGAACACGTGCGAGCACGGCGCAGGCGCTTCCACCACGATCCCAGAACGGCCGAGGAGATCGTCGGCCGGTTCCTGCGTGCGGCCAACACCGGCGATGTCACGGCCCTGATGAGCCTGATGGCCCCGGGTGTGGTCCACATCTCCGACGGCGGGGGCCGGATCGCCGCCGCCGGGCACCCGGTCGAGGGACGCGAGCACGTCGCACGGTTCGTCGCCGGGGTCGCCAGGACAACCGGCCTGGGCGCCCGGGTCGAGTTCGCGAGCTACAACGCCTTGCCCGCGGTCCTGCTCCGCTCGGGCGATCGGCTCGACTCCGTGCTGGTCTTCGAGATCGCCGACGCCTTGATCCAGCGCATGTACGCGGTACGCAATCCCGACAAGCTGGGCACAGTCATCGTTCCGCGCCGCCTGACCAGGAGAAGGGACGGCACGTAGGTCCGTGAGTCCCGAGCGTTCGCCCGGCTCCGCGAAGCGGCGCGGCACAGGCCGCACAGTGATCCGCGGGCCTTCCGCCCACGGCCGCACGGCCCGATGGGTGCCGCGCCGCTGACGTGCGCGCAGCAGTGGAGGGTGTGGTCAGTGGAGGAGGGGAAGGGTGCTGGCGAGGGCTACGTGGACGGTGGTACCGCCGAGGATGCTGAGCAGGGCGTGGCGGCGCCACAGGTGGAGGCCGACGGTGGCGGCCAGGGCCAGCAGCGGGGCGCACAGTTGGAGGGGGTGGGCCAGCGGCAGGTCGCGCAGGCAGTAGACGAGCAGGATCACCATGATCCCGGCGGGCATTCGGATGCTGAGGTAGCGGACGGTTTTGCTGGAACGCAGTGGGGCCAGGGCGGCGAAGGGAAGTGCGCGCAGGCCCCAGGTGACCGCGGCGGAGATGGCGACCGCGGTGAGAATGTACGGCGTCTCAGGCATCGATCGGCCTCTTCCTGACGGCGAAGCGGCGGGCGAGGAGCCCGGCGGTGAACAAGGTGAAGGCGACCAGCAGCATCTGGCCCGGGAAGAGCAGGCGGGCGGCGAGTGCGCTGAGCAGTGCGAGCGCGGGAGTGGGCAGGTCGCCGCGCCGGTCCCGCAGGGCTTCGATGGCCAGGACGGCGAACAGGGCGGGCAGCGCGAAGTCCAATCCGGTGACGCTGCCGGGTATCAGCGAACCGAGCAGCGCACCCGCCGTGCCGCCGCCGACCCAGTACAGGTGCATGAACGCCTGGAGCCACACTATGCGCCCGCTGGACCAGGAACGGGCCTGCTCGGTGACGGCCAGGGCGTACGCCTCATCGGTCAGGGCGAAGGTGCTGTAGGTCTTGGCGAGGCGGCCCTGGACGCGCTCCAAGGGGAAGGACAACGCGTAGAAGACGTGCCTGACGTTGACGAGGAAGGCGGTCGTCGCGACCGTCGCCAGCGGTGCGAGCACACTGACCATGCCGACGAGCAGGAACTCGAACGACCCGGCGTAGATGACGGTGGTGAACACGCTCGCCCACCACCACGCCAGGCCGGAGTGGGCGACGAACACCCCGAAGGCCAGGCCGAGTGGCAGCAGCGCCATCCCGACTGAGCGCGAGTCCTTGAAGGCCGCGAGGGCGTGAGGCGCTCGGGAGGCAGGAGCCGGAGCGGGAGGAGGAGGGCCGTCGACAGTAACCGGAAGTGCGTTCACGTGGAAATTTTAGAATGATGGTCGCCTCACTTGGTTCCAAATAATGGCCCTATGCTGACGCTATGAGCAATGAACAAAGCCTCGATGCCATTGATCACGAAATTCTGTTTCACCTGCGTCAGGACGGTCGGCTGACCAACGTCGAGTTGGCCAAGCGGGTCGGTCTGACCCCGCCACCATGCCTGCGGCGCGTCAAGCGGCTGGAGGACGCCGGTGTCATCACCGGCTACCGCGCCGTGATCGACCCCGAATCCGTCGGCCGCGGCCTGGAAGTGCTCGTCGACGTCGAGGTCCACGCCAACGACCTGAAAACCATCAAGGAGTTCGAGCAGACCGTGACGTCCTACGACGAAGTCATCGAGTTCCGCCGGATGTTCGGACGCCCCGACTACTTCATCCGCGCCGCGGTCGCGGACCACGCCGCCTACGAAGCATTCCTGACCGGCAAACTCAGCGGCCTCCCCGGCCTCCTGCGGATCACCTCCCACCTGACCATGCGGAAGATCAAGGGGGACGGCTGACCCGCGCACCAGGCGCGGTGTGACGGTCACGCTCCGGGGGGGAACCGGATGTCCGGACGGTGAGGACACGACGGGCTGGCGAGACGCGACCCGCCGCGCGGGTGGCAATCGCCCGCTCCTGCCCCACCGGTGGCGTCCGTAACGAGCGCGAATCGCCTGTGACAGCATGTCTGGATCATGCGCACGTCACGAGTGGGAACCGGTACTGATCGGTCGGCGCGGGAGCGGGCTGTGCGCCATGTCGCGACGCTCTCCTCGGGAGGTCCGCTCGACCCCCGATTGCGGCTGACGATGAACTTCCACCCCGACCGCACCGCGGACGGCCAGCCGATCCTGCTCAAGATGGCGGCGGACGGCGTCTATCACTCCCAGTTCGTGACGGGCACCAGCAATGGTGGTCTGACCGCTCACCCCGGCGGCGACCGGTGGCACTGGGAGAGCCGCATCTTCGCCGGTGCCTACGACCACGCCGCCGATGACGAGCGCCCGGTCTACGGCGCGTTGAACTTCCGGTGCGACCCCGTCGGCGGGGCACCGCGGTTCGGCTCCTCGTACTTCAGGCTCACCGGGGCCACGCTGACCCGAACGACGTTCTGCTACCCGGACAGTTCCGCCGAACCCGCCGCCTTCGGCGTCGCGGCTCGCTTCTCGCTCATCGAGTTGGCGCAGGCCGGTGGCCTGGACGCCCTGGACGGCCACATCGAGGCGCAGATCCACGGGCCGGTCAGGCTGGACCGCGACGTCGAGGCGCTGGTTCTGGACGCCAGTTACCGCGGTACGGCCGTGGAGGACGTGGCCCGCTACCTGCCGTGCCCGATCGAGTGGCATCCCGGCTTCCGGCTCAGCGTTGATCGCCTGCGGCGCCACCCGGACTACCGGGGCCAGCGGTACGTCGACCTCGGTGCCGAGATAGCGGTCGACGGCCGACTCGACCCGAAGATCATCGGAGATGCCGTACGGACAGGCCGCCACGATCCGCAGGACCTGAAGAAGGTCTGGCACTGCCTGGCGCGTTTCGGCCCGCCCCCGCCCGACGCGGGTCCGGTGCGGCCGGGCCCCGACCACTCCGTACAGTTCACGGATAATCGGGTGGGAACCAGCGAACGAAAGAGCAGCAGCCAGCCATGACGGCGACCACGGAACACCAGCACACCAACGACCAACCGGAGGCCGTACACGGCACCGAACCCGGGTTCGGGCCGGGCCTGGCCCCGGAGCGCCTGCGGTTGTGCCTCGACGTCCTCGCCGAACTGGACGACCTCCCGATCGACCACCCGGACGCGATCACCGTCCGCAAGGCCGTGGCCCACATTTTCCGTACCGTCAAACAACGCCGCCGCCAGGAGAGCCGAGCCCGCAAGACGGCCCACGACCGTGCGGTGACGGCCGCGACCGCCACCGGCGCACCCGGCCGGATCGACGACGAGACCGCGGGCGTCTTCGGGCTCACCACCCCCACCACCACCGAGATAGCGGGCATCCTTCAGCGCCCGCGCTCGTGCTACATCTGCAAGGCGCGCTATGTCGAGGTGGACGCCTTCTACCACCAGCTGTGCCGGGACTGCGCCACGGTCAACCGCGCCCGTCGCGACGCGCGCACCGACCTGTCCGGTCGCCGCGCCCTGCTCACCGGCGGCCGCGCCAAGATCGGCATGTACATAGCCCTGCGTCTCCTGCGTGACGGTGCACACACCACCGTCACCACCCGCTTCCCCAACGACGCGATCCGCCGATTCAAGGCGATGCCGGACAGCGCCGAGTGGATGCACCGGCTCAAGATCGTCGGGATCGACCTGCGCGACCCGGCGCAGGTGGTCGCGCTCGCCGACTCGGTGGCCGCCACCGGCCCGCTGGACATCCTGATCAACAACGCCGCGCAGACCGTGCGCCGCTCCCCCGCCGCCTACGCGGAGCTGGTCGCGGCGGAGTCGGCGCCGTTGCCCGCCGGGGAGCTGCCCGCCAGTGAGGTGATCGGCCGGTTCGGCAGCGGGAGCATCGACCACCCGGCGCTGCCCGGTCAGGCCAGCGGGGAACGCGAGACGCTCGGCGCTCACGAGGTCACTTCGCTGGCACTGCTCAGCGGCTCGGCCTCGCCAGCCCGGATCGCGGCGGGTACGGCGATCGACGCGGGCGGCCTCGTCCCCGACCTGGCCGCCTCCAACAGCTGGGTCCAGACCGTCTCCGAAGTCGAGCCGGTCGAGCTGCTCGAAGTCCAACTGTGCAACTCCATCGCCCCGTTCATCCTCATCAGCCGACTGCGTCCGGCGCTCGCCGCCTCCCCGGCACGACGCACGTACGTGGTCAACGTCTCCGCGATGGAAGGCAAGTTCAGCCGCGGTTACAAGGGCGCCGGGCACCCCCACACCAACATGGCCAAGGCCGCGCTGAACATGCTCACCCGAACCAGCGCAGAGGAGATGTACCAGGCCGACGGCATCCTGATGACCGCCGTGGACACCGGCTGGATCACCGACGAGCGGCCGCACCCCGACAAGATCCGGCTGGCCGACGCGGGCTTCCACGCGCCGTTGGACCTGGTGGACGGCGCCGCACGGGTCTACGACCCCATCGTCCGCGGCGAACGGGGCGAGGACCTGTACGGGTGCTTCCTCAAGGACTACGCCCCCACACCGTGGTGACGGCGATCCCGCGGACGCGCTGATCACCGGAGGTTTCAAGGCCGTTGGTTCGTGCGACCCTTGCCGCCGTGTGCGAGGGCCGCACGACCACGGGCCCTACGGCCTGGACGCGAGCCGGGCGAGCCATTCACGCAACAACGTGAACTCACCCGCCGTGAAAGCATCATGCGAACGCGACAGCACAGCGTCCAACGCGATGGCCCGCGAAGACAGCGACTCCTCCCCCGCGGTCGGGGTGCTGTGCGTGGTCAACGTGGCCAGCACCGCGTCCCGGGTACGGGTCGACAGACCCATGTCGCGGGCATCCGCCGGGGTGGAGATCAGGGCGAGTGCGACACCGGCGCTGGTAGCCTGGATCATTCCCGCGGCCTGCTCCACCGGCACCCGTAGCCGCCCCGCGCGCGCCACCCGCTCCAGCAGCCCCAACAAAACCCGGTGCGTCTCGTCCGCCGCGGTGGGGCGCTCGCCGGGACGCACCGCGCCGTACATCAACACGTAGAACGACGGATGCGTCAGGCCGAACTCCACGTGCAGGTCCCAGCCGCGCCGCAGGTCGTCCACCGGGTCATCGGTCACCGCCATTGCCTGCTTGTCCGCCAGATAGCGTTCAAAGCCATAGGCGGTCACCGCGTCCAGCAGGCCCTTCTTGTCCCCGAACAGGCGGTAGAGCGTGGGCGCCTGGACTCCGGCCGCGGCACTGACCGCACGAGTGGAGACGGCGTCAGCGCCCCCTGCGGCCAGCAGGTCCGCCGCCGCCACGAGGATGCGTTCACGCGTGTCCACTGCCTCACCACCCGCCATGGAGCCAATGCTAGATGACCGCTGTCAGCGTCGACGCGCGCGGCGCCGGGCACAGGATGCGAGGCGGGAAGCGGGAAACCCGCTCCCTCCCTCTCCGGCCACACGCCGAACAGCGCCTTCTACGGCACGAGTACGGCGCGGAACTGTGCCTTGCCCATGGACTGGAAGACCGTCTCGGCCTGCTCCAACGGGTGCGTCTCGATCATCGGCCGCACCCCCTTGAGCGCCGCGAAGGCCATCGTCTCCTCACTGTCCTTGGCATTGCCGCTGTACCAACCACTCACCGAGCGCCGCCCGAAGACGAGGGCGTCCGGCGAGACGTCGATCGGCTGATGGTCGGCGGCCACGATCAGCAGCCGGCCGTTGGCCCTCAGCCCCTGGACCAGGTCGGACTGGGCGGGGCTGGAGCCGACGGTCGACAGGACGACGGACGCCCCACCGAGGCGCGCCAGCGCCTCACCCGCGCTGCCCTCGGTGCTGTCGACGTACTCATCGGCCCCCAACCGCCGCGCCAACTCCTCCTTGGCCCGGCCGCGGTTGACGGCCACCGTCCGAAAGCCCATCTTGTCGGCGAACTGCACCGCCAGATGTCCCAGACCACCGATGCCGTGGATGGCCACCGTATCGCCCGGACGAGCACCGGAGTGGCGCAGGGAGTTGAACGTGGTGATCCCCGCGCACATCAAAGGCCCCGCCTCCTCGAAGGACAACGCGTCCGGGATACCGGCGAGAGCGTCCTGCGGCGCCACCATGTACTCGGCGTACCCACCGTCGTAGTGCAGTCCGACGATCCTGCGGTCGACGCAGTTGGTGAAGTCACCCTCGCGGCAGGCGTCGCACACAAAGCAGCTCCCACCGTGCCAACCGATGCCGACCCGGTCACCCGCCCGCCAGGCGGTCACCCCCGGACCGAGCGCGTCCACCACCCCGGCCACCTCATGGCCGGGAACCCGCGGAAGCCGCGCGCCCAACAAGCCGAGGCGTACGACGTTCTCCCCCGCGCACACCCCGCACGCGTGCACCTTGATCCGCACCTGGCCCGGGCCGGGTTCCGGCACCGCGACAGTGGCCATCACGAACTCGCCACCCGCCGCAACCGCCTGTGCGGCACGCATAGTCGAGGACGTCATATCGCTTTCTCCTTTACCGAAGGCATGACCTCTGCATCAGCGCTAACAGCAAGGCGTTAGCGTCGATAAAATCGATGCTAACAGATGCCACCTAGCGGCGCTAACGAGGCGGTGGAGCAGCGCCTCAATCGCCTCACGAGTAGCCGATCGCCGCAGCGAACACATCTGCAACGTGGAGCGCACTCAAGCGGTGGCGGAAGGATGGCCACAGGCAGTTGGCAGGCCGTCCGGGTGTCACAACGAGCAGGGCCCCAACGCCGCGGTCCCGGCGGACAGCGCGATCCAAGCTCAGCCGCCGCGTTGACGGGTGAACCACCCACATCGCGCCGACTACCCTTGCGACATGACAGTGCGCAAGCCCGGGCGTGTCAGTGTCGACGCGATGCTCGAAGACCTCAGGACACTCGTCGAAGTCGAGTCGCCATCGCGCGATATGAACGCCTTGACGGCATCGGCCAAGGCTGTCGCCGCCGTCATCGAGGGCCGTCTCGGCGGGCAGGCCAACCTCGTTGACAGCGAAGCCGGGCCGCACGTCCACTGGTCGGCTGGCGGAGATCCGAAAGTGCTGATACTCGGTCACCATGACACGGTGTTTCCGCTCGGCACCCTCCAACGCCGCCCGTTCATGGTCAAGGACGGGAAGGCGACCGGCCCCGGGGTCTTCGACATGCTCGGCGGACTGGTGCAGGCCGTTCACGGTCTGGCGGCGCTCGACGACCGGTCAGGCGTCGAGATCCTGGTGACAGCCGACGAAGAGGTCGGCTCCGGCTCCTCTCGAGCCCTCATCGAGGAGCGAGCCCTCGCTTGTGGCGCTGTACTCGTCCTCGAAGGCGCCGCTGAGCATGGGGCGTTGAAGACCGGCCGCAAAGGGTGCGGCACGTTCCGAGTCTCCATCGCGGGCCGGGCGTCGCATGCGGGTCTCGAACCCGAAGCCGGGGTCAACGCCCTGATCGAGGCGGCTCACCAGGTGCTGGCCATCGCGGCGCTCGGTCGACCGGACATCGGCACGACTGTCACTCCGACCGTCGCGTCCGCGGGAACCCTGGACAACGTCGTTCCCGCGGAGGCGACCGTCATCGTCGACGTCCGGGTCGAGTCGGCCGAGGAGAAGGAACGCATCGAGTCCGCGTTCGCGGCACTGAGCCCGCATCTCGACGAGGCGGAGATCACGGTGCAGGGCGGGATCGGCCGCCCCCCGGTGCCTGAGACCATGTCAGCCGAACTCTTCGCGGTGGCACAGCAGTTGCTTCCCGGCCTCGAAGGCAGGGCGGTCGGCGGCGGGAGCGACGGCAACTTCACCGCCGCACTGGGAGTGCCGACCCTTGATGGGCTTGGAGCGGTCGGTGGCGGTGCCCACGCCGATCACGAGTACCTGATGGTCGATGTGATGGCCGAGCGGGCCAGCCTCGTCGCCGCACTGGTGAACGCGATCCAGAACACATAGCGGCGGCCCCGGACAGTTCCCGGCCTGGCGAAGGGCGTCCCACGGTCAAGTGGCCGGTTCGTTCAGCGGTGAGTGAGTTCGCTGTGCACCGGGCTCGCGGCAGCCTGTACGGCGGTCGGCTGGTCGCGACGCTCAAGGGCCGCGGACCAGACGGCGAGCCCGAGGGCGGAGCTGGCCAGTATCGCGCCGACCCAGTTCGGGGCGGTGTATCCGAGGCCCGCGGCGATCACGATGCCGCCGAGCCACGCGGACAGGGCGTTGCCCAGGTTGAAGGCGCCGATGTTCACGGCGGAGGCCAGCGTGGGCGCGCCGTGGGCCTGGTCGAGGACCCGCTTCTGCAACGGCGGTACGGTCGCGAAGCCGAGCGCCCCCACGAGCAACACGGTGATCGCGGCCAGCACCTTGCTGTGTGCGGTCGCGGTGAACACGGCCAGCACGAGCGCCAGGCCGCCGAGCGTCGTGTAGAGCAACGGCATCAGTGCGCGGTCCGCGAACCGTCCGCCGACGAGGTTGCCGACGACCATGCCGACGCCGAACAGGACCAGCAGCCAGGTGACCGCGCTGTCGGAATAGCCTGCGACGCGGGTCATCATCGGCGCGATGTAGGTGATCGCGGCGAAGACGCCGCCGAAGCCGAGCACGGTCATCGCCATCGCGAGCAGCACCTGGGGGTTGCGCAGGGCAGCCAACTCGTGGCGCAGATGGACGCCTTCGGGGCGCGGCAGGGCTGGTACGAGCTGTGCTATGCCGAGCAGGCCCACCACTCCGAGACCGGCGACGACGGCGAAGGTGGTGCGCCAGCCCGCGACCTGTCCGAGGTAGGTGCCCAGTGGGACGCCGACGACGTTGGCGACGGTCAGACCGGTGAACATGGTCGCGATGGCCCCGGCCTTCTTCTCGGGCGCCACCAGTTCGGCGGCGACGACCGCGCCGATCCCGAAGAAGGCGCCGTGCGCGAGCGAGGTGACGAGGCGCCCGGCGAGCATGAGCCCGAAGCCGGGCGCCGACGCGGAAAGCAGGTTGCCCGCCACGAACAGGCCCATCAGCAGCATCAGCATCCGCTTGCGGGGCACCTTCGTACCCACCACGGTCATCAGCGGCGCGCCGAAGAGTACGCCGAGCGCGTAGCCGGTGACCAGCAGGCCCGCGGTCGGGATGGTGACGTGAAAGTCGGCCGCGACCTCGGGCAACAGGCCCATCACGACGAATTCGGTGGTGCCGATACCGAAGGCACCGATGGCCAGAGCGAGAAGCGCGAGAGGCACGGCGCTCAACCCTTCCGTGTTCTTGAGTGTGCGTCTTGTGCGCCTCAACAATAATTGCACACGCGCTATACTTGCAAACGCATCGATCCTCTGGGGGTGGGGCAGGCGACGAGGAGCGCCCAGGCGGCTCGCACGGCGGCGCCACGCCGACAACCCGGCGCACAAGGCGGGAGAGCAACACCACGACAGCGGCCCGGCGATACTCGCCCGGAGTGCCGGTGTGCGCGGCGTCAGACGGCCGCGGGACCGCCCAGCGTCGCGACGGCGTCCACGAGCGACGTCAGCCTCGGATCCCGGCTGGCGTGGTCGAGGGCGTCGCGCAGTGCGGCGTCATGGGTGGGGCGCGCTTGGGCGAGCAGGGCGAGCCCGGCCTCGGTGACGTCTGTGTAGATGCCTCGGCGATCGGTCGGGCACAGGTAGCGGGTGAGCAGCCCGCGGCCCTCCAGGCGGGCGACGAGCCGGGTGGTCGCACTCTGGCTGAGGACCACGGCGTCGGCGACCTGGTTCATGCGCAGGTGGCCGCCCTCGCCGTTGTGCTGGCGGCTGAGGACGTCAAGCAGGGAGTACTCCCGCACGCTGAGGTCGTGCTTGCCCTGCAGCGCGCGCTCGATGTGCGCCTCGATCCGGCCGTGCAGCAGGGAGAGGGCGTACCAGCCGTGCGCGAGGCCAGCCGCGGCGGCGTCCGTGGCGGCCATGGCCCCTCCTCCGCAGTGGCCGGGCTCCCTGGACGGCCCAGCCTGGATCACACTTAACAATACACCGCGCATGCAACTAGTAGGCTGAGTGACAAGCGGCCACTCCATCGCTCATAACCGCCGCCATCACGCCGTGGACGGGCGTCGCGAGGCTCGGTGCCAGGCGGGCGCACCGCCGGTACCCACTGGGCGGCCACGCCTTCGGAGGGAGGCCCACGTATTTCAACCCAACCAGTTATATGAGATTGACATTCGCGGACTGCTTGCGCAGGCCACACGGAAAGTGTGACACTGCATCTGCTTTTGATACACGGTAAATGGCGTCTCTTTCACGTCATTTACCGCCGAGGGCGTCATCCCACGCCAGCGCTGGCGGGCTGGCGCCACACCCCAAGTCGTAGCCGTTCATCACAAGACCTGTCGGTCTTACCGCAGTGCGCTGATTTACGGGGCGTTCCTCGACGAAAAGGGACACGCCCGCTGCAAACCGCGCGCCATCCCCATGCTCACGTCGGCGTGAAGGCGGTGGCTCTGGTTGAGTCACGTTGGTGGTTCCAGTGCACGCCTTCGCACGGCGGTACGCGATTCCCGTTCGGCCCACTGCGTTCGCAAGGACCTTGGTGCGATGCGCCATTGGCTGACGACGGACGTCAGGGCGGGAGCGATCTCGGCGGTCTCGCTGCTGCCGTCGGTGCTCGGCCTTGGAGTCGCCGCTGGCCTGGGCGCGGCCTCCGGAGTGACCAGCGCCGTCGTGGGAGGAGCGACCGCAGCCCTGTTTGGCGGCGTTCGGCTGCAAATCACTGCCCCAACTGGTGCGCTCGTCGCGGTCCTTGCCCCCGTGACCCGCGCCTACGGCCCCGCTGGCACGCTCACCGTAGGAATGCTGGCTGGCCTTCTCTTGGTCGTCGCGTCTCTTGTCGGCGCCAGTCGTGTCGCGCGGCATGCGCCGGTGTCGGTAATTCAAGGGTTCACACTGGGTGGCGCGTTGGTGATCGTGCTTCGTCAACTCGTCGTCATCCTGGGACCGTCCGGCAGGCATGTCGCGGGTAGCGCCAGCCATGGCCCGGTGGTCTTCGCGGTGGTCAGGACGCTCACGGAATTCGTAACGCACCCGCACTGGGCTGGCGTTGTGGTGGCGAGTATGACGATGACGGTGCGCCTGGTCGAGGCTCGTTCACGCCTGCCCGGGCTGTTCACCGCGGTGACGGTCGCCGTTGTCACGACGTTGACCCGCCAACTTCACCTGCGGCTACACCATATCGGATACCACAGCGGCGCTTTACCCGTTCCCTCTGTGCGGTTCCTGGAGGCCTCCTCGGTACTGGCTCTGCTGCCATCGGCGGCATTGTTGGCGCTGCTGGTGGCTCTTGAGTCGCTGCGGGCCGCCATCTCGGCAGATTCGCTCAACGCGCGGGAACGACCGCTCGAGGACAGGGAGTTGCTCGGCCAGGGCCTCGCCAACCTCACTGCTCCCCTCTTCGGAGGTATCGCCTCGACCGGCAGCGCCGCACGCACGGCGCTCAACGCTCGGGTCGGCGCCACGTCGCGGGTCGCGTCCCTCGCGGGCTGCTCGACCCTGGCCCTGCTGTCGTTGGCGGGTGCCCCGCTGATCGCACAGATTCCCCGCGTAGCCCTGTCGGGAATCGTGATCGCCATCGCGGCCCGGGCGATCGACGTCAGAGCTCTGCGCACGCTCGCCTTGGCCGACCGAAGCCAAACCGCTGTCGTAGCGGTCACAGCGGCGGCTCCACTCGTCTTCAACTTCGCGATCGCCCTCGCCGCGGGGGCCACGCTGGCGACATCACTCGCCCTGCGGCAAATCGCCCGTACGGCACACGTCAAGCGCGGGTCCGCCCAGGGGCGACCGGTGTGCTTCGAATCACTGCCAGTGCGGCGCGACTTGAGCGCGGGCCTCCCGGCGGGGCGAACGGACAGGTTCAGCCTCGACGGGCCGCTGTTCTTCGCCACCGCCGACCGTCTCCTGCGTCCCGTCAGGCAGTCCTCGGCGCATGTGATCATCTTGGACATGACACGCGTGACCGCGGTCGACGCCACCGCCCTCATCGCGTTGCGTACGGTCGTGGACGCGTTCGCCCGTCGCGGCACCCGCGTCGTGGTGCGTGGCATCAGCGCTGAGTGCACAGCCGCCATGCGCGCCGTCGGTCTGGTGAACGAGACACGAGCCAGCACACATCCCGTCGCGGGCACGGTTCCCACGGACGCCTACGCCCCCTTCGGTCCGACCGGGTCTCGTCCGCCTTCTCAAGGCCGTCCCATACAGGAAGACCGGCAGGCTCCGGGGTTCCGTCGGCGTTGAGCGTGGTCCCTGCGCAATGTCGAACGATCCGCTCGCCCGAAGGAAGCGGATGTCGCTGGCGTACGGATCGCAACCGCCTTGCGGCGGAGCACCGTTGAATTCCTGAGCGAGTTTCAGGATCCACGCGGCGCGGGCCGTTGCCCCTGCGCCCTCTTCCACCGCACCGTTCAGGCACCTACCCTGGCCTTCGCGACGCGCGCTCACCATTGGCGGCACGCCTCAGGAGCAACGTCAAGGTGGCGACTACGCCGGGCCGAGGCGTGACGCGGTGGGCACGCGTGAGGTGTTGTTCCACAGCACCACCGCCATGGCGCCCAGGAGCTGCCTCCGTGGCCCCGGTCCCCGCCGGGGCGCCTTCCTGGCGGCGGCTGGCCTCGGTCGGCCGGGTCCAGCCGAGGACGAGGGAGAGCGGACCTCGAACAGAAGTGGAGCGGCACCGGTATGAGCGACCCGAAGTTCGTGACCGTACGGCCGGAACAGGGCCAGTTCGCCTGGACGTTCGGCGGTGTGCCGCCGCTGACGCGCGTCACGCCCGGGACCGTACTGCGGCTGTACACCGAGGACTGCTTCGCCGGACGCGTGCGGTCCGAGAAGGATCTGGTCTCGCGTGTGTGCGAGTTCCCGTTCCTCAATCCGCAGACGGGTCCGTTCTACGTGGAGGGCGCCGAGCCGGGCGACACCGTGGCGGTGCACTTCGTATCCATCGAGCCCGCCCGCGACTGGGCGGCGTCCACCACCGTGCCGCTGTTCGGCGCGCTTACCTCAACGCACACCACCGCTTCGCTGCAGGAGCCGCTGCCCGAAGTCGTGTGGATGTGGCAACTCGACCGTGCCCGCCGCACCTGTCTGTTCGGCGCCCGCGACAGCGATGTCGAGATCGAACTACCCATGGACCCGATGCACGGCACGGTCGGGGTGGCACCGGCCGGACTGGAGGTGCGTTCCGCTCTGGTACCCGACGCACACGGCGGCAACATGGACACCCCCGAGATGCGGGCGGGTGTGACGTGTTTCCTCGGCGTCAACGTGGAGGGGGCGCTGCTGAGTCTGGGCGACGGGCACGCACGCCAGGGCGAGGGCGAGACATGCGGGGTGGCGGTGGAGTGCGCGATGAACACCGTGGTGATCGTCGAACTGCTCAAGGGTGTCGCGACCCCCTGGCCGCGGCTGGAATCCGACACCCACATCATCTCCACCGGCTCCGCGCGCCCGCTCGAAGACGCCTTCCGCATCGCCCAACTCGACCTGATCGACTGGCTCAACCGCGACTTCGGACTGTCCCGCCTCGACGCCTACCAACTCGCCACGCAGGCCGCGGAGTCACCACTGGCCAACGTCTGCGACACCAACTACACATGCGTGGCGAAACTGCGCAAGCAGTGGCTGCCGCATGGCAACTCACACCGGGACCTGCACCCTCGGCTGCGGGAGGTGGCCTCGCTGATCACCACGTAGAGCGGGGCAGGGATGCAGGGCGTTGGAGTACGCACCGGCTGACGGCGGTTCACAGCAGGCCCAGAAGCTGTCCCAGGTTGCCTCCGAGGACACGGTCCCGTACCTCCCCTGGTGAGGTGACCCGCTCGACGGTGACCCGGGCGAGGACGGGGTCGCCGTAGGGGGCGTCGGAACCGAACAGGGTGCGTTCCGGAACCTCCCGGATCGCCAGCCGTACCGCGAAGATCACGTTGGCGGTGGACAGTTCGAGGTACATGTTCGGCGTTTCCCGCACCAACTCGATGGCCTGGATCCAGTGCACTCCGCCGAGTTGGCTGATGACCAGCGGTACCGCCGGATACCGCGCGGCCAGTTCGGCCAGGGTGCGCAGGTCCTCGGCGGTGGTGGGCGCGTGACCGTGCACGACGACCGGCAGCCCACCGTGGTCCCCTGCGGCCCGCAGCACGGGTTCGATGCGCCGGGCTTCTCCTGCGGGAGGGGTGAGCTCCCCGATGCCGCGCCGCGCGCGCCCCACCACGTCGCGCTCGACCGCGGCGGCGATGTGCTCGTCGGGCCCGTCGAGCGGCACGGACCCGAATCCGATGAACCGCCCCGGATGTGCGGCCAACGCATCGTCCAACTCCCGCCAGGCGGCGCGGTAGCCGTCAGCTTCGTTCTCGCGTCCGGCAAGGACCGCTTCGAGAGCACCCATCTCGCGGCGCAGCGAAGCGAGATCGACGGCTCGTTCCGGGTGCGGGCGGGTGGCGAAGAGCACGGTGCGGTCCACACCGGCATCGTCCAAGGCCGCCAAGTGGTCCTTCACCGGGTCGTGGACGTGACTGTGGGCATCGATGATCACGGCGTTCCTCCGAAGTGGTGCGGGCCGCCGGAATGCGGCCGGTGCGCCTACTGTTGCCCGTTGACACGGTTGGAAGGTCAAGTACGAGGCGGGAGGAGCCGACCGTGCTCATCGGGGAGTTGGCCGAGCGGACCGGGACCAGCGAACGGCTGCTGCGCTACTACGAGCGGGCGGGGCTGCTGCGGCCAAAACGGCTGCCCAACGGATACCGCGTGTACGAGGAGGACGCCGAGGACGCCGTCCGGCGCGTCCGGGCGCTGCTCGCGGCGGGCCTGCCGACGAGGGTCATCCGCCAAGTGCTGCCCTGCACCACCACCGCTACCGGTGTACTGCCGTGCCCAGGAGTCCTGGACGCCCTGCGAGCGCAGTTGCGCGCGCTCGATCAGCGTTCGGCGGAGATAGCCGCAGCTCGCAGGCTCCTGCAGGAGACCATCACCGCCACCGAGCAGGCGTCGGGTAGGGCGAGGACGGACACATCCATGCAGTAGCGGAGTCGCGCGGCGAGGCGCGGTGGCTGAGGCAACCGGCGGTGACGGCGGCTTCGCCGTAGGCGGTGATGGCGCCAGCGGATGGGCACCACCTGCTCTCGGCGGCTGGCCGTGCGCTCATAATCGCGGTATGTCGCTTCGCGGGACGGATGCCCACCGGGACATCGACAACCTCCCCGCTCTGGTCCGGCGGGCCGTGCGGGCGGCGCGCAGTCATGACTTCGCCTTCTCGTGCCGTCCGGAGCAGGGGCGCCTGTTCCAGGTCCTGGCCGCCGCGCTTCAACGGCGTGCTCGACGTGCCCCGCGTGTACTGGCTGGAACACGCCGAACTCCGTGCCACCGAACTCCGCTTGGCGGCGGATCTCAGCGTGGTTGTCGGAACGCGCCTGCCCGCCTCCTGAGGCTGACAGAGGGCGACTTGGTGCAGGGCAGACACATGCTGCACGCCGCCGGGCGCGGCCTGTCGGGCGCCAGTTGTGGCCGGTGCGGGTGCACGACTGTCCGTGGACCGGGCACGAGGCGTTGCCGGACTGCCGGTTGGCGGTGCTGCGCACCCTGCGGGGAATGACAAGACCGGTTCCGGTGCGGCTGCCCGGAACCGGTCGTCTTGATGCAGCGCTCGACCTCAGTAGCTGGTCACGAGCTGACGCATTTGTTCCCGAACGCCGGGTTGAGGAGCCCAATGATGTCGATGCTGTTGCCGCACACAGTGATCGGCAGGTTGATCGGGACCTGGATGACGTTGCCGGAGATGACGCCCGGCGATCCGACCGCCGCTCCGGCCGCGCCGGAGTCAGCGAACGCCAGGCCACTGCTGCTGGCCAGGACGCCTCCGGCAACGGCGGTCACAACAGCGGCCTTCTTCAACTTCTTCACGCCACGCTCCTCATGGGGGTCACAACGACTGATCCGCCACGGTATGCGCAGGAATGCCTCCCGCCCGGCGAAAATGGCCCGAAGGAGGAGAATTACACCCATTCGGTGGCCATGGGCGAGCGCGCGGCGGGCCACGATCTCGACCAAGCGCCGCGGCGGGCGCCTGGGGTGAAGGACGCGGCAGCGGCGCGGTGTTGCCGCGTCCAGGCCTACAGGGCGTCGTAGCACAAAGTGCCCGGAAAGCTCACGAGCCTCAGGAGATCAGCGGGAAAGAGGTGAGCATCTGGCGGCACGCTGCCTCCAGGATCTCGGAGAACCGCACCGAGCAACGCGGGTTGACCGTGAGGCACAGCCCGATGGGTGGCGGCGCGGCGACCGTGGGCGAACCGCCTTTGGGTGCGATGTCCCAGAGTTGGTCGGCGTTGGCGATGAGGCTCGTGCTGCCCAGGCCCGCGTTCACGGCTCCGACGAGGCTCGCCAGGTCGGCGGCCTCGGAAGTGATGCGATAAGGGATCTGACGGCTTTCGAGGAATCCCCGTACGTGCTCCCTCAGGTTGCACGGCTCAGTGAAGATCACGATGGGGAGCGAGGCGTCGGGCAGCAGGCGCGGGTTGCCGAACCAGGCGAGTTCCACCGCCCCCAGGGGCCTGCTCAGGGTGTCGCGCAGCGGGCTGAGCAGGAGCGCCGCGTCCAGTTCGCCGGAGTGCACACGCGCTCTCATGGGTTCGCTCAGCCCGGTGTGGACGGTCATCAGGGCTTGTGGTCTTTCCTGCTGGAGTCTGCTGAGCAGGGCGGGTAAGCCGGGTGCCAGTTGCTCGGAGACTCCGAGGGAGAACCTGATGCTGTGGCCTCTGCACGGCACGAAGCGGTCGATCGCCTCGTCGTTGAGCCGCAGTATCTTCTCCCCGTACTGGAGCAGCTCACTTCCCGCTTCCGTCAGCTTCAGGCTGTGCTTCGGGTCCACGAAGATGGGCTTTCTTATCGCCCGCTCCAGTTTCCTGATGTGCTGGCTGGCCGCCGACTGCGTGATGTTCAGGCAATCGGCGGCCTTTCTGAACCCGCCGGCCCGGACGATCTCGCGGAGGGTGCGCAGGGCGTTTATGTCGAGACATCGTGAGACGCTGCCCCCTGGGCGCCATGCGTTGGACTGCATCAGCTCATCCTTGTCATGGAGTGAAGTGCGGGTGGTCATGGGGTCATTGTGCTGCGGCCGTGATTTACCGGCGGGGATGTCGCGGACCCAGCCGGGTCGTTCTGCCCGAACGGGCAACAGGTGCCGACCCGAGCACGGATTGCGTCCGGCCTGCGAGCGGTGAGCCGCTTATCAAAGTGATCGCGAACCGTCGTTGGCGCTTCCATGGATCCTTTGTCAGGCTGCATAGAGCCCGCGAGGCGACACAGCACCATTTGAGCTCTCGCAGGCGCGAGCGTACGGGGAGGAGAGCTTGGCTGGCAGGTCGAGATTCCTGCGGTACGGGGGCGAACCAGCTTGACCCGTAAACCGTTTCCAAGCGGGGGAGAACGTTCCGAGAAGCGGATCGTCGGGCAGCGCGCGCCGATCCCGCGCGAAGCGCCGGTCATGCGCGGCAACGGGCCCGACGCCAACAGAATCACGGATTCCGCCAAGCGTGCGGATATCAGCCGTTCAGCAGTAGATGAGTGGTGAATCCACCAATGGTGCGCGCGCTTCGGTGTTCGGACGGAATCCACGCATCCGTTCGTCTTCGCCCGCTCGCCCGCGCCGCCATCCACGGCAGAGGACCCGAAGTGACCATGCCTCCTCAATCTGCTTCGACCGCCCCGCTGGTGACCGCCGCTGACATCGTTGCCGCGGGCCGGGTGCTCGCAGACACCGTTCGTCGCACTCCGGTACTGCACTGGGACATCCCTCCCGCTTCGCCGGGCGCGGTCGCACGACCCGCCCCGGAACTGCTGCTCAAGGCCGAACACCTGCAGTTGCTGGGCTCGTTCAAGATCCGCGGTGCGCTCAACGCCGTCGCCGCGCTCGCCGAGGACGTGCGTGGCCGGGGTGTCGTCGCCTTCTCCAGCGGCAACCACGGCAAGGCCGTTGCGTACGCCGCCCAGCGGTTCGGTGTCAAGGCCACCATTGTGATGCCGCGCACCGCCCCGGCCGTCAAGGTCGACGCGGTAAGGGCGTTGGGTGCCGTGGTGGAGCTGGTGGCGCCGGAGCGCCGGGACAGTTATCCGTACGAGATCGCCGAGCGGACCGGTGCGGCCCTGGTGCACCCCTTCGACTCGCGGGAGGCCATCGCCGGACACGGCACTTTGGGCCTGGAGTTGCTGGAGCAGGTCCCCGACCTCGGGGCGGTACTGGTGCCGGTCAGCGGCGGCGGCCTGATCAGCGGTGTGGCCGTCGCGCTGAAGGCGGCGCGCCCCGAGACACCCGTCATCGGCGTGGAGCCGGAACTGGCCGGGGACGCCGCGGAGAGCCTGCGCCGCGGCGAACGGGTGGTATGGCCGACGGAGCGGACCTATCGCACCATGGCGGACGGCCTGCGGGGCACATCTGTCGGCACCATTCCCTGGGCGCACATACGTCAGTTGGTGGACGACATCGTCACCGTGTCGGAGGCGGAGATCACGGACGCCATGCGTCGTCTGGGCTGTAGCGCAAAGCAACTCGTGGAGCCGTCGGGCGCGGTAGCCCCGGCGGCTCTCCTGTGCGGACGGTACGCGCCGCCGCCCGGGGCGGGGCCGGTGGTGGCCGTGGTGTCCGGCGGGAACGTGGATCCCGCCCAGGCGGCGGCCGTGCTCGGCTCCGGTTCCTAAGTTCCCTGGGGCCCACCGGCCCCGAAGGAGGATCCTTGTCTGTGGAAGCATCGACATCGCTGGCAGCGGGATGCGCGGAAGCCGAATACGCCTATCAGCACATCCCCTTCTACCGCGCCCTGATGGACCGCGCGGGCCTGGCCCGTGCCGGACGACTGCGGGTGACCGGCCAGGACTTCGGCAGACTTCCGTTCACCACCAAGGCGGACTTCCGCCGTGGGTTTCCGGCCAAGGTCGTCAACCCCGAGGAGTTCACTGCCCAACTGACGTACACCAGCAACAGCTCCGGCACCACGGGCGAGCGGCTGGTAACCGTCGTGCACCGTCCACTGCTGGCCGAGCGCATGGCGGTGACCGCCACGGCACACCCCGCTCTGTGTGACCGGTTGCTGGGCGCGGCGGGCCGCAAGGTGGCGCGCCTGGCCGCCCCCAACTGTTCGGACGTGGAGTGCGCCACACCGCTGTCCACCCTCGCCGACCGCACCCTGCCCGACGGGACGCTGGTGCTGTCCGTCGCCCATGACGTGTTGGCGACGCCCGAAGCGATGGTCGACAAGATCATCGACGAGCTGTACGCGTACGAACCCGCGTGGCTGTACGTCGATCCCACGCATCTCGCGTTCCTCTGCGCCCGATTGCGCGAGCGTGGCGTGACGTCCTTGCCGGTGCGCGCGGTGGTCCTCACCTACTCGTTGGTCACCCATGCCGCCCGGCGCGCCATCGCCGCCACGCTGTCCGAGGACGTGCCGGTGGCCGAGGTGTTGTCGATGTCGGAGTTCGGCTGGCTGGGCATCGAATGCCCGCACGGCGCACGGCACTTGAACGAGGAGAACTTCCACCACGAGATCCTGCGCGAGGACGGCGCTCCGGCGCGGCCGGGCCAGCTCGGCGAGCTGGTGGTCACCAGCATCGGTGACCGGCTCTCACCGCACATCCGCTACCGGACCGGTGACCTCGTCTCCCCCGGCGGTCGATGTCCCTGCGGTGCCGCCGGACGCACCGTGGTGCACCACGGCAGAGCGGCCAGCTGCCTCGTCGACGGACAAGGCGGAAGTGCCGTGACACCACGCCAGGTGGATGACGCACTGTCAGATGTCACCGGGATCCGCCACTACCGGGTGGACCAGGACGAGCCAGACACGATCCGCTGCCGGATCATCCCCGACGTCACCGACACCGACACCGACCAGACCGCCGAAGCCGTGCGGCAACGGTTGCGGACCGTGTTGCCCCATGTGGGACGGGTGCAGGCGGCCGCGGTCAAGCACATCGAGGCCGAGCGTTCCGGCAAGTTCAGCAGCTGCGCGGGGCCAGGCCCTTGGAAGGCAGGCGCATCGCGGTGACCACCTCCATGGACCTGCGCGCCGACTTCCCCGTACTGGAGCGCCGGATCGACGCGGGCGACCTCGTCTACCTCGACAACGCCGCCACCACGCTCAAGCCGCGGTCCGTGATCGAGGCGATGTGCGCGTACTACGACAACGTCTGCGCCAACATCCACCGCGGCAAGCACATCCTGTCCGAGGAGGCTTCCGAGCGGTACGAGCAGGTGCGCTCCGCGGTCGCGGCCTTCCTCGGCGTACCGCCCAGGAACGTGGTGTTCACCGGCAACACCACCGACGGCATCAACCTGGTGGCCAGTGGACTGCCGCTGGGCGGCACGGACGTGGTGGCGATCCCTCTCGACGCCCACCACTCCGCGCAGCTGCCCTGGCGGCGGCGCTGCCGTACCGTCTGGATGGCCGCGAGCGAGCACGGCACCGTGGACGAGGACGCCTACCATGCCACGCTGGAGCGCTCCTGCCGGGTGGTGGTACTCACCGCCTGCTCGAACGTCACCGGCCACACCGCCGACGTCCCCCGTCTCGCCGCGCTCGCCCGGGACACCGGCGCGTACACCGTGGTCGACGCCGCGCAGCTGGCCCCGCACCAGGCGCCGCGGATCGACGCGTCCGTGGACGCGTTGGCGTTCTCCGCGCACAAGATGCTCGGGCCGACGGGGGTTGGCGTGCTGTACCTCAGCGACCGCCTGATCGACGCCATCAACCCGGACCGGCTCGGCGGCGGCACCGTCGACTGGGCGGATGACACCGGCTTCCGGCTGCGGCGCGCCCCGCACCGGTTCGAGCCCGGCACCCCGAACATCAGCGGGGTGTACGGATTCGGCGCGGCGCTGGCCTACCTGGACCGCGTGGGTGAACCGGAACTGGCCCGCCGGGACCGGGAGTTGCTTACCGCGCTGCTGGCCGAGGCGCGGGCCCGGCGGTACCTCACCGTGCTCGGCGGACTGTCGGACCGCGACCGGATGCCCCTGCTGAGCGTGACGCTGCGGGGCATCCCCGAGCCCTCGGCGGTCGCCCGGGCGCTGAGCGACTCCTACGGCGTGATGTGCCGCTCCGGGCACTTCTGCGCGCAACCGTACTTCACCGCCCACGGCCACACCGCCGCGCTGCGCATCGCGCCCTATCTCTACAACACCGCCGAGGAGATCGCCCGCGCCTTCGCCGCGCTGGACGAGGTGCACCACCTCCTCGCCCGGGAGACCTGATGGCGCGGGACGCGGACACGCTGTACGAGCGCTTCCGGTCCGCCGTGCGCGCCGCACCGGAGCACACCGCCGTGCTCGGCCACGCGGGCGAGCGGTTGACGTACCGCGAGCTGGAGCGGCTGGCCGAGGCCGCCGGTCGTGCGTTGGCCGGTCGGCTGCGGGCAGGGCTGGACTGCGTGGTGGTGGAGGTGGAGCGTTCACCGCGGCATCTCGCCGCGATGCTGGCGGCCTGGCGGCTGGGCCTGGCGTACGTTCCGGCGCGGGCGCACGAGACGGGCCCACGCCGCGCCCATCTGCTGCGGCAGCTCGCCGGCAGGGCGCTGCTCGTCTCCGGTGACGCCTCGGCCGCCCGCATCGCCCCGGTCGACGGCCCCGCCGAACCGGACCACCAACTGCGCTGGTCCGCCGGGCAGGCCGGGTACGTGGTGTTCACCTCCGGAAGCACCGGGACACCGAAAGGCACCGTGCTCACCGCCGAGGGCCTGGCCAACCGCCTCGACTGGAGCCAGCGCGACTACCCGCTCACACCCGGCGACACCGTGCTCCAACACACCGCCGTCTCCTTCGACTTCGCCGTGTGGGAGTCCGCCGCCGCGCTGCTGCACGGAGCGACCCTGCTGCTCACGGAAGACAGCCGGTACGCGGACCCCGAGGACGACATCGCCGTCGCCATCCGGCACAACGCCACGGTGGCCCACTTCGTGCCGTCGGTGCTCTCGCTGGTCGAGGCCGGTGGCCTGCTGACCGACTGGTCCAGCCTGCGGCTGCTGTACTCCGGCGGCGAGCAACTCCTCGGGCCACTGGCCGCACGCGTACTGGCACAGGCACCGCGGGCGCAACTGGTCAACCAGTACGGCCCGGCCGAGACCTGCGTCGACTCCACCCACCACCCCTGCACCCCGCCGGTCAGTGCGGGACCGGTGCCCATCGGCAGGCCGATCGACCACACGCATCTGTCCCTGCTGCCCGTCGCGGACCTCGGTGCGGACGCCGGGGAACTCGTCATCGGCGGGCCCGGGGTGGGCCTGGGCTATCTGGACACCCGCGACCCGGCGAACGACCGCTTCGGCCACGGCGACCACGGGCGCACCTTCCGCACCGGCGACCTGGTACGCCGGGCCCCGGGCGGTGAACTGCTCTTCGTGGGGCGCCGCGACGGACAACTGAAGGTCGGCGGTGTCCGGGTGGAACTCGGCGAGGTCGAGGCCGTCGCGGCCGACTTCCCCGGGGTGTCCGCGGCGGTCGCCGTGGTCACGGACGGCCCACGCGGCCACACCATCGACCTCGTGGTGGAAAGCCGCCGGGACGGTCTCGATCTGCGCGCGCTGCGCGCCAGGCTCGCGGAACGCCTGGTGGGCCCGGCCACCCCGCGTCGACTGCGGGTCGTCGCGTCCCTGCCGCGCACCGCGGGCGGCAAGGTCGACCGGGCACGGCTGCGGAGCCTTCCCGATCCCACGGGCCCATCACATTCCCCCGTACACGCCCACGAGGAGGCACGGTGAGCGACACCAACGACACTTCGGCGACGGAACTGGCGGCCCAGGTCGCGAAGGTCTGGACGGACGTGCTGGAGTGCCCACCACCCGGCCTGGACCAGCACTTCTTCGAAGACCTCGGCGGCAACTCGCTGCTGGCGTTCCAGGCCACGGTACGGCTGAGGGAGTCCCTGGGACGTCCCGTGCCGCTCAGGCTGCTGTTCAACGCGCCGCGGCTGGGCGACTACGCGGCTCGACTGTGAGGAGGCGGAGCATGACCCACCAGGACGTTCCCGACACCGCCGACCACGGCCTGGCGGACTGCGCCGTCAGTGGGGGCTTCCCGCTGGTGGTCACCGCCGCCCATGAGCGCCTCGACGCGGACGGCTGGGCGACCCGTCACGCGCAGCCGCTACGTGCCCGGCTGCTGCGCCACGGAGCGCTGTTACTGCGCGGCTTCCCGGTACGGGACGAGCGGGAGTTCCAGTCGTTCGTGCGCTCGCTGAGCGGCGGCGAGTGGGCAGAGTACCAGGAGCGCGCCACGCCGCGTTCGCACGTGTCCGGAGCGGTGTTCACCTCCACCGAGTATCCGGCCGACCGGTCGATCTTCGTGCACAACGAGAGCTCCCACGTACTGCGCTGGCCGCGCTACCTGTACTTCTGGTGCGCCACCCCGGCGTCCCAGGGCGGCGAGACCCCGCTGTGCGACACCCGCGAGGTCTTCCAGCGGCTGGATCCGGCGGTGCGCGACCGCTTCGTCGAGCAGGGCTGGCTGTATCGGCGTAACTTCGGGACCGGTATCGGCTTCAGTTGGCAGTCGGTGTACGGAGTGGAGACGTTCGAGGAGTTGGAGGAGTACTGCGCGCGCAACCACATGGCGGTGCGCCGCGACGGCGACAACGTGCAGGTGCGCTACCGGCGCTGGGCCGCCATACGGCACCCCGAGACGGGCGAGGACAGCTGGTTCAATCACGGCGTCTTCTTCAACCGCTGGAACCTGGAGCCGGAACTCCAGGAGTTCGCCGAGGAGTTGGGAGAGGAATCGCTGCCGTACAACACGCTGTGCGGTGACGGCAGTCCCGTCGAACGGGAGGTGATCGAGGAGATACGTGACGCCTACGACGCCGCGACCGTCGCCGAGCCGTACCACGCGGGGGACGTCGTCGTGGTGGACAACATCGCCGTCGCCCACGGCCGTCGGCCCTACCGAGGGGACCGCCGCATCCTGGTGACCATGACCCATCCCACCGACGGCACGGCCCTCGCGCCGTCCGCCGTGGTGGCCACGCCCAACTGGTAGCCGCACCGGGGGACGCGGGGCGCCCACGAACCGCCCCGCCCCCGTGGGAGCAAGGACACAAGAGGGAAGAGCATTTCGTGAACTTCGTGCTGTACCTGGTGATCGTGCTGTTCTGGGGTACGACGTGGATCGGCATCAAACTCCAGCTCGGCCATGTGGATCCGGCCGTCTCGGTGGCCTACCGCTTTCTGCTGGCGGCTGTCTGCATGTTCGTGTGGACCGGTGTGCGCAGGCTGCCGATGCGCTTCCCGGTACGCGCCCACCTGCGTTTCGCCCTGGTCGGTCTGCTCATGTACTCGACGAACTACGTGCTCTTCTACTACTGCTCCGACCACCTTGCCTCCGGCCTGGTGTCGATCATCTTCTGCCTTTCCGTGGGGTTCAACATCATCAACGGCAGGATCTTCCTCAAGCGCCCCGTCTCCATGACCGTGGTACTCGGTGCGCTCACCGGAGTAGTGGGGCTGGTGCTGGTCTTCGCCGATGACATCACGGCGGCCAAGGCGTCGTCCGGGCTGCTGACCGGAGTGCTGCTGGGCCTGGGAGCGACGGTGCTGTTCTCCTTCGGCAACATCGCCTCGTCCTGGAACCAGACCAGCGCCGGACTGCCCGTGGTGCAGTCCACCGCCTGGAGCATGCTCTACGGCGGGGTGTTCACCAGCGTCGGCTGCCTGGTCGCGGGCAACTCCTTCACCATCGAACCGTCCTTCCGGTACGTCGCCGGACTCGGGTACCTGTCGGTCTGCGGCTCGGCCATCGCCTTCGTGACCTATCTGACCCTGCTGTCCCGCATCGGCCCGGAGCGAGCGGCGTTCGCCACGGTCCTGTTCCCGCTGATCTCGCTGTCCTTGTCCACGGTCTTCGAGAACTACCACTGGAAGCCACTCGCCGTGCTGGGCGTCCTGGTGGTCCTCGCGGCCAACGCCGTCATCCTCGGCGGCCCCCAACTGCGCAGGGCGTACGCCAGGACGCGGCCGGGCGCCCTGCCCAGCCCCGCGTCCGCCACAGCCCCGGCGGCTGCGCCGCAAACCCGCGAGGGCGAACGCGGCCGTGGCTGACCGCTACTACCTTCTGCCGTACGCGGGCGGCGGCCCCGGCGCCTACCGCCCGTTGACCGACCACTGGGCCGCCGCGGCGCACGCCCCCGAAGCGGTACCGCTGGCCTGGTCGTCCGACCGCTACCTCGACTCCGGCGGGATCCCCGCCCTCGCCGACGACCTGGCACGGCGGATCAGCGACGACCTCCAGCAGCGCCCCGTCGGCGGTTACGGACTGTTCGGACACAGCATGGGCGCCCTGGTGGCCTACGAGACGGCCGCGGCGCTGCTGCGACTGGACTGCCCGGCACCGGCCTGCCTGGCGGTCTCCGGCCGGGTGGCGCCCCAGTACGGCTTCCGCCCGGCGGTCGACCCCGACGACGCCGCGAGCACCGCCGCGTATCTGCGCTCCTGCGGCGGCGATCTGGCCGTGGCCGCGCGGGACCCGGAGTTCGTCGACCTGGTACGGGAACGGGTGCGCGCCGACGTCCTGCTGGGCGCGCGGCACACCCACCGCGAGCGGCCACCGCTGCCCGTGCCGGTGACCGTTCTCGGCGGCGGTGACGACCCGCTCGCCGCCCCGCGGGAGATGGCGGGCTGGCTCGAACACGGCACCGGCGCGGGCGGCTTGCGGCTGTTCCCGGGCGGCCACTGGTTCTTGTGGGACGACATCCCCGCGGTGGCCGCGCTGCTTCAGGCGGCCCTCCGCCAGACGTGAGCGGCGGGGGTTTCACGGCCGGGGCTTGTCGCCGGGCTGTGCGGAGTGGGCGGCGGCGACGGATCCGCACTGTTCGGCTTGGGCCGTTCGGGCTCGGTGCCGACCCCGGAGTTCACTCACCTCTCACCCGAAGCTCCGGTTTGCGCCACAGCGGATTCAACGGCCGCTGTGAGGTTCCAGTGAGCTGTCTGTGAGGTCGAAAGGTCCACCGCTCCTCGCCCCGAGCAAAGGATCCCGCCGTGAAACGCTCCGCCGTGTCCGCAGGCATAGCCCTGCTGACCTCCGTCACCGTCATGAGCGGCAACGCCTGCGCGTGCGAGGTCCACCAGCCACGCGCCGACCGGCAGTTCCTGTCCACGAAGGCGCCGTACGCCCCGCGGGAAAGGCTGCGCGACTACCAGCGCGCACCCCGCGGCTTCATCCCGGTCTTCACCGAGAACGTCGCACGCCACGGTTCCCGCGCGATGTCCGACAGTGATGACGCCGACGCAGTGCTCACGGTGCTGAACGAAGCCCGCAGGCAACAGGCGTTGACCCCGCTCGGCAGCCAACTCGCTCCCCGCATACGGTCCCTGCTGGCCGGTGCCGAATCGATCGGCTACGGCAGCCTGTCCGGGCTCGGCGCCCAGGAACAGCGGCAGACCGCGCTGCGGATGGAACGCCGCCTGCCTTCGCTGTTCCACGCGATCACCGTGCGGCACGAGCCGATAGAGGTGGAGACCTCCGGCGTCGCGCGTACCGTGGCGAGTGCCAACGCCTTCACCCGCGGCCTGGTCCAGGGAGACCCGGCCCTGGCTGGGCTGATACGGCAGCCGGTCACCGACAGGGACCTGCTGTACTTCCACAAGCAGCCGCAGAACGCCGACTACCAGGCCTACCTCGCTCACGACCGGCAACTGGCGGGCGCCCTCGCCCGCATCGACGGCGAGCCGCGCACGGCACAGGCCGCCAAGGACGTGTTCTCGCGGCTGTTCGACGCGGACTTCGCGGCGGCGACCACCACCGCGCACCAGATCGACTTCGCCCGTTCGCTCTACGAGTTGTACAGCATCGCGCCCGACCTGCGCGTCGAGACCCGGAACGTGGACCTCGACGCCTTCCTCCCGGCCCGGGACGCTCGGTCGTTCGCGTATCTGGACGACGCCGAGGAGTTCTACGAGAAGGGCCCGGCCTTCCGCGGGCGCACCATCACCTACAAGATGGCGGGCGTCCTGCTCGACGACCTCTTCAAGCAGGCGGCGGCGAGGGCGAACGGCACCAGTGGCAAGGGCGCGGTGCTGCGCTTCACCCACGCCGAGGAGATCGAGCCGCTGGCCGTGCTGCTGAGCCTGCCCGGCAGCACCAGGTCAGCGGCCCCGTCCCGGCCGTACACCTACCAGGACAACCCCTGGCGTGGCGCGGACGTCGCGCCGGTGGCCGCGAACGTGCAGTGGGATGTGTACGCCGGTCCCAAAAAGGGCGGCGGTGCCGAGTACCTCGTGCGGATGCTCTACAACGAGAGGGAAACCGCGTTCAAGGCTTCCTGCAGGCCGATCGCCAAGGGCAGTTACTTCTACGGTCTCGCCGAACTGGAGCGCTGCTTCGACCGCGGCTGACTGCCCACCGGCCTTCGCCGCAGCCGCGAAGGCTAGTCGTGCGGCAGCGGATGCGCGGCGAGATGACGGGCCGAGTCGTGCAGCGCCCGCGCATACGCCGCCATGCCGACGGCTGCCACGGCGACCGAGTCCCACGGCGCCGGGATGACGCGCGAGCCCCCGAAACTGCCGAGGCGGGAGAACAGCAGCAGCGCCAGCAGGTAGGCGATGAGCCACCAGCCGGTGGCAAGGTCGGCGAGGTCACGTTCGCGACGGATCTGCTGGTAGGCGTACAGCAGCGCGGACAGGAACAGTACGGGAAGTGCCACGCGCAGTTCGTGCCAGCCCGCCCAGTAGAAGATCAAGGTGGCGATCACGAAGGCCGCCGGTGCGAACCAGCGTGTGCCGTGTACCCAGTTGGCCATGCGCGCGGGGTCCGCGCGCCGTACCGACGCTTCGGCGACGACGCTGATGGAGTAGGCGAACAGGCCCAGCACGCTGGTGGCCGCCACGATGGACTGCCAGTCGCCGAACGGGAGGAGGAACGCGACGCCGATGAAGAAGTTCACCACCAGTGCGCGGCGCGGCACCCCCGAGCCCGCGTGCACCCAAGCCACGGCGGCGGGCAGCAGCCGGTTCTTGCCCAGCGCGTAGGCCTCTCGGCTGGTCTCCGCGGTGAAGACGAGTGCGGATCCGACCGGGGACGCGATGGCGTCGGCGTACAGGACCCAGGTGAGCCAGGTCAGGTTGAGTGAGGTGGCTAGCTCGGCGAACGGGGAGTTGAAGTTGACGCCGTGCCAGCCGCCGCCCAGCTTCCCGGCGGGCACCGTGCCGATGAAGACCAGTTGCAGAACGAGGTAGAGCAGCATGGACAGGAGCAGTGCGGTGATCACCGCGCGCGGGATGTCACGCCGCGGATCGCGGGCCTCTCCGGCCAGGTCCATCGGGCCCTGGAAGCCGGTGTAGGCGTAGATGACTCCGGCGGTGGCGATCGCGGACAGCGGCGCGGCGTACCCGTACGGCGCGAAGCCTCCGTGGCCGGTGAGGTTGTGGCTGTCGAAGCCGGAGGCGAGCAGCGCCACCACGGTCAGCACCGGAATCGTGAACTTGGCGATGGTGACAGCCAGGTTGACGTGCGCGAAGAGCCGCACACCGAACCAGTTGACCGCCACGAAGACAGCCATGAGCACCAGTCCGGCCGCTGTCCCCAGTGGTGTGAGGTGACCGCCGCGGTACAGGGCCGGGATGTACTGGCTGGCGTACTGCAGCACCGCTGCCGATTCGCTCGGCGGGTTGGTGGCGTAGGACACCCAGATGCCCCAGCCGACGAGTGTCGCGACCAGCCGTCCTGAGGTGTAGAGGGGCCAGCGCACCAGTCCGCCGGTCTCGGGGATCGAGGCGGCCAACTCGACCATGACCAGGGCGATCAGTACGAGGGCGAGACCGCCCACGAGCCAGGTGAGCAGCGCCGCGGGACCGGCGGTGCGGGCGGCGTGCATCGGGCTCAGCAGCCAGCCCGAGCCGATCACTCCGCCGAAGGCTATGCCGGTGAGTTGCCAGAACCCCAGTTGGCGGCGCAGCCGTTGGTCCTGGCCACTGGTCCGCTCATCATCGGCGGCACCTGTCGTCGTCACCGTATGGCTCCTCTCCGCGGCTCGGGCAGCTACCAGATGGGAATTCGCGCGATCGGGTTCCCAGAACGTACGAGGAGCGCTTCGCGCTGGACGACTGTTTCTTCCAACTGGCTTCGCGGGGGCCCGAGTTCGGTGGCGGATGGAGGCTTGCGCGGTGCGGACTGCCAGTCTGGCGCCACACCCACGGCTCGGCAAGGGCATGGCGGGCGGCGCGCAGGCGGCCGCGAACCGCGGCAACCTGGCCGAAACCCGGTCGGCGGCGCTGGTTTGGCCATGCGGAAGCGGGTAGGCGCAGCGGCGTCAACGACTTCGGACGGGAGGGAGGGCGACCATGTTGGGGCAGCTCACGCAGAAGGCCGCACCTGAGACCGCGGTGGAAGGGGAAGAACCCACGCCTGAGCAGCTCACCGCGCTGCTGGCCGAAGGCAAGGCGGACCCCTCGGAGCTGCGTGAGGTCTCGCGGGTGATGTTCACCCGTCTTGCCACGCTTGAGGAAGGCACCGAGGAGTACCAGTACGTCCGCAACTCCCTCATCGAGCTGAACATGGCGCTGGTGCGCTTCGCCGCGAAGCGCTTCTCCAACCGGGCCGACCAGATGGAGGACATCCTGCAGGTCGGCACGATCGGGTTGATCAAGGCGGTCGACCGGTTCGACCCCGATTACGGCGTGGAGTTCATCACCTTCGCCCTGCCCACCATCGTCGGCGAGATGAAGCGTTTCTTCCGCGACACCAGCTGGTCGGTGCGGGTGCCGCGCCGACTCCAGGAACTGCGCATCGACATGGCCAAGGCCAGTGACGCCCTGGCCGCCGAACTCGACCGCGCCCCCACCGTGGCCGAACTCGCCGAGCGGCTGGAGATCACCGAGGAGGAGGTGCTCGAAGCCCAGATCGCGGCCAACGCCTACACCGCGGCCTCCATCGACGCCGAAGCCTCGGTCGAGGAGGACGAGGGCACCTCCTGGGTCCACCGCCTCGGCTACGAGGACTCCGCCCTCGAAGGCGTGGAGAACCTCGCCGCCCTCAGGCCGCTCATCGCCCAACTCCCGGAACGCGAACGCACGATTCTCGCCATGCGTTTCGGTGCGGAGATGACGCAGGCAGCGATAGGCGCCGAACTCGGCCTGTCCCAGATGCACATCTCCCGTCTCCTCGCCCGCACCCTCAAGGTGCTGCGCACCCGGCTGCTGGCGGGTGCCTGACAGTCGTCGGGCGCAGGGCACGCCCCGCGGTCGCGTCCCTGGTCGGGAACGGTCTCCAGCGGTGCGGCACTGCCGGTCAGCCCGCTCGTTCCCGTTCGTGTAGGTGTTCGCTTCCGGGGTAGCCGCGCACCGACGAGAACGATGTCCACGGAAAGGGACGAGCATGACTGCGCGGCACGAACGAACCCGCACGGACCATTCGCGCAGGAGGGCCGCCGCGTCGGCCGTCGCCGGATCGGCGCTGCTCACGGGCCTGATGGTGGGGGCCGCCAGCCCGGCGGGCGCCGCACCGCGGACCTCACAGAACACGTCGGCCACGCCGACCGGGAGCGGCGCGCAGGAAGCCACACTCCAGGCGCTGCGCCATCATGTCCGCGACATCACCATCAGCACCCCGGACGGCTCACCGCTCGGGCGGCGGCTCGACGGCGTGTACCACGATCTCGGTCGGGCCGGAGTGAGCGACTGGACGGTCGTCGGCAAGGAGGACCCTGGCAGGCCGACGATCGTCCTGCGCCTGTGGAAGGCCGACGACCAGCAGGTACGCGCGGTGCGCTCCGACGTCGTTCCCGGCCTGCGGTTCGTGAGCCGCAGCCACGAGATCTACAGCGCGGGCGTGCTCGCGCCCGTCAGGCCCGGCTCCCCCGCGGCACACGGCGACACGGCGGCCCTCAATCGCCTGGTCGCCGGGCTGCCGGGCGTCCAGGCGACGGTCGACCCCCAGCCGGACACGGTCTACGTGCACCTCGAAGCGGCGAAGCTCACCGCGCACCAGCTCAGCGCCGTGCGACAGGAGGCCGCGCGGACCGCGGGCAGCCCCGTCCAGGCCGTCCGGGTCATCAGCGAGCCGTAGTCACGCCGGTTCCCACACCGCGGCTGGACGGTGGCCCGAAGGCCGCCGTCCAGCCGCCCAGCACAAGCTCAGGGCCTGTTGTCGCTGAGCCCACACACCCACGCCAACGCGTCGTGCACCCCTCGCGTGAAGTCACGGGTGCTGGCGCGCTGCGTGGCGTCATCCAACTGGACAACCGCCGCGTCGATCTCGGAGGTCAACCGCTGCAGGTCGGGCACCCCGGCAGCCCTGGCACCGGTGAGCGGGGCGCCGCCACCGCCCATCGTCCACCGGTAGGCGTCCAGTGCACCGTGGGCGAACTGGGCATCCGGGCCGTCACACAGGCTGCGCTGCCGCAGGTTCCGGTACTCACGCTCGACGAGGGTACGAGGCCGGGCGCCGATCAGTTCGTGGAGGGTGGGTGTGGGAGATTCAGTCATACATCACGGGTATCCCTATTCCGCGGCGTGATGCGTACCGGCCCGATCCGGTGGCTCGACTGGAGTAGGGGGCCGCCGGGGCCAGCGGGCCCGGCATGACTGTCCAGGAGAGCGGCCGTCCAGTGTCGCGGCCCGTCAGCACTGCCACGCCCGCGGTGATCAGTGTTTCCCGGCCCACCGCTTTCCTTCCAGCGAAAGGCCGCCATTGCGCAATGGCATACCGAAATCTGCCAGAAAACCGGCCCGATTTCGCACGGGCCGATAGCGCCGCGGGCTAGCGTCGGAGGGATCCCTCGAACTCGGCCAGGCACTGGCGGAACTCGTCCACCGCCGCGTGCAGGTCCGCGCAGACCCGCTCGACCTGCTCCTCGGTCGTCAACTCCGTGTCGGCCGCCGGGAGTTCATCCATCTCCACCCGGTTACCGCTCGCCCGGTCCGCTCCGACGTTCGCCATACCGATCGCACGCACAGTCGAGCCCTCCCCTAACGCGAGAAAACCACCCGTCTCAACGAATCCCCATCTCCGGCAGCAGCAAACCTTCGCCCCCCAGGAGCGGTCCGAATGTTTGTCATCTCTTTTCGGGGAAAGCGGGAGCGCGGTGCGCCGACCACCATCACGTTCCCGGTTTTTGGTTTCCGCGGTCATCCGGCGGCTACCGCTTGTCCCGGTGACTGGTGATCATGCCGATGATTCCGGCTACGACGTAGACCGCGATGATCACCACGGCTACGGGCTCGGGCGCGGTGGGCGCTGCCATCCACATGGCTGCCGTCCTTCCAGTGGCCTTGCAGGCACTGTTTCCCCGGATTCGGTGGAGCAAGCGGGCCGACCCGACCGCGCCCAGCGCCGTCCCGCTGCCTCAGGGTGCCACCGCGTACCGGTTCGCCAGTACGGCCACCGCCTGGGCGATGGCCTCCCGCAGTTCGGGAGGGCCGAGCACCTCCGCCTCCGTACCGAGTCTGAGCAGGTCGCTGACGGCGACCAGGGTTGACTCGACCGGCATTTCGACCTGTACCCAGCCTTCGTCGTCCGGGGGTCCGGCGCTTCGCAGCGCTCGGCTGCCCACCGCACCGAACTGCATGGGCAGCAGCCGCTGCGCCCGGGGTGAGAGCCGCAGTCGTGCGGTTCCCTGGTGCAGCGCGGCCTCCAGGCTGCGAGCCGACTCCTGCCAGTAGTCGGCCAGATCGAATCCTGCCGGGCGTTCGAAGACCTCGTCGGTGGTGTCGACCGAGAGGAACCGCGATATCCGATAGGTGCGTACCGTCTCCTCGGCGAGCGCCACCAGGTACCAGATCCCGCCCTTGAGGACGATGCCCAGCGGGCGGAGCTGACGGTGCACCTCGCCGCCCCAGCGCCGGTAGTGCGTGCGCAGTACCCGCTGTTCCCACACCGCCCGCGCGACCTGTTCCACGAACGGGACCGGGTCCGCGTCGCGGAACCATGCCGGTGCGTCCAGATGGAACCGGTCCTGAATGCGCCGGGTCCGCTCGGCCAGTTCGGCCGGGAGGGCGGCTTGCACCTTCAGCTGAGCGGTCGCCAGCACGGCGCCGAGGCCCAGTTCACCTGCCGGGCCGGGTGCACCGGCGAGGAAGAGGGCGTCGGCCT
The DNA here is from genome assembly GCA_037034305.1 of Streptomyces sp. PLK1-5. Taxonomy (GTDB): domain Bacteria; phylum Actinomycetota; class Actinomycetes; order Streptomycetales; family Streptomycetaceae; genus Streptantibioticus_A. The sequence continues at coordinate 79,156 of JBAGJY010000021.1, read as the reverse complement.
CGGCGTCGGTCAGGCCGGTCAGCCGAGTGCGGTAGCCGTCCATCAGGCGGTAGCCACCGGCAGGTCCGCGGTCGGCGCGGACCGGGACGCCCGACGCGCTGAGTGCCTCGACGTCCCGGTAGACCGTACGCACCGACACCTCCAATTCGGCGGCCAGTTCGGGGGCGGTCATCCGTCCCCGGTTCTGGAGCAGCAGGAGCAGGCGGACAAGCCGGTCAGCGCGCATGGCGACATTGTCCCGCGGTATCTGACAGAAGATGTCAGGTACCGCGGTCACGCTGGTCACACACCGCGCGCAGGCACGCGTGCGGCAGATCGAGAGGACCACCCATGCCCATGCGGACCACCGGCGCCTTCACGTTCGCCAACTGGGAGGAGCGCACCGTCAGTTCGGCCGATGTGGCTGCGAAGCTCACCCATGCCTCGGTCACCAACACGTTCACCGGAGGCATCGAGGCGGCGGACACCACCTGTGAGTACACCATCGTCTACGTCACCGAGAAGACCGGTACGTTCACCGGCATGGAAGTGCTGGTCGGCCAACTCGACGGTCGGGAAGGGGCCTTCGTCGTCGAGCAGCGCGGCTCGTTCGACGCCGACGGTACCGTGCACTGCACGTTCGAGGTCGTGCCGGGAAGCGGAACCGGAGACCTGGTCGGACTGGGCGGCACCGGCGCCTTCACCGCCCGCCACGGCGAACTCTCGGCCCGCTACACCTTCCAGTACGACGTGGGCTGACAGCGGTCCGCGCGGACGGAACAGGTTCGTGCCCCAGCCGCCGCGGTGCACGCGGCGGCCCGGGAGGCCAGCCGTCCGGCCGCGATGGCCGCCGTCCGCCCGGCAGCGCCACAGCGGTGGATCGGCGGCCCCCGGCGAGTCAGGCTGTACACATGCGGTCACTTCTCCGCTCACCACTTCGACCCCGGGCGGACGGACCCAGCCGGATCCTGTTCACGCTCGCGCAGTGCGTGCCGTTCGCGATCGCGCTGCTCGTGCTGGGCATCGAGTTCTCCCCCGCACACTTCCTGTACACCGGCCCGCTCCTCACCGCCACGCCCGCGCTGGCCGCGGTGACCATGGGACCCAGGGGGACCGTGTCGGCGGCGGTGGCCGCGCTGGGGGTCAGCGTGGCCACCGCCACCTACAACCAGGCATGGGGCAGCCAGCAGGTCTACAGCAACTTCCTCGCACTCATCCTGGTGTCACTGGCCAGTGCCACGCTGAGTAGCGCTGCGCGTACTCGCCGGGAGAGCGAGCTCGAACAGATCCGCCGGATCGCCGAGGCGGCGCAGGAGGTCCTGCTGCGGCCGGTGCCAGCCCGGCTCGGCCCGCTACGGGCCGCCAGCCTGTACCTGGCGGCTGAGACGGGGGCACAGATCGGCGGTGACCTGTACGAGGCCGTGCTGACCCGGTACGGGATCCGGATGATCGTGGGCGACGTCCGGGGCAAGGGCCTGCCCGCGGTGCGCTCCGCGGCGGCGGTGCTGGGTGCGTTCCGGGAGGCGGTGCACTACGAGGACGATCTCGCCGAGGTGATGAACCACTGCGCGGCGGCGCTGCGCCGGGAGTGCGCGATGCCGGGTGCGGCCGATCCGGCAGCGGATGTGGAGGGCTTCGTCACCGCACTGGTGGCACAGGTGCCGGACGCGCCGGTGGTCCAGTTGGTCAATCGCGGCCATCCGCCGCCGCTGGTGCTGCACCGGGGTGCGGTCCAGGCGCTGGGGCCCGCCTCCGCGCTACCGCCTCTCGGCCTGGAGGACTTCGTCGCCACTCCCGCCGTGCCGGAGAACCACCCGTTCGCGCCCGGCGACCGTCTGCTGTTGCACACCGACGGTGTGGTCGAGGCGCGCAGCCCCGACGGTGACTTCTTCGCCCTGCCGGAGGCGGTGCGTGCGGTGACCGCCCGTACTCCGCGGGAATTCCTGGAACAACTGCACCAGCGGTTGGTCCACCACACCCAGGGCCGCCTGTCGGACGACGTGGCGATGCTTCTCGTCGACCGGCTGCACTGAGTGCTCCGCTGGGAGTACGGCGATCTGCCGTCGATCATCCGCGGCGCCGTTGTGGCTGGTCGCGCAGTACCCCGCGCCCCTTCGGGGCGCCTGCGAATCACGGCGGGCTCCCCAAAGCTGCTTGGGGCGCAGGCGGCGAGTGGGCCCGGCCACCGCCGCACAGGCCGCGGCCCGGAGATGCGCGGCGCCGCGCCGACCGTGGCGCTCCCCCGCTGCCTACCCGCCGCGGCACCGACACCTCCCGGCACGCCAGGGCTCCCGACGCATGGGCGGGGCGCTCGCCGAGCGAGCGCCGCCGTCACAACAGCGCTGGATTTGGGTCTACTTGGCGCCGTCCGCGAGCGTGGTCACCAGGTCTCCACGGCGTAGGCGACGCCGGGGTCGCTGGTCTGGAGGCTGATCTTGACGTCGGCGTTGGTGAGGTCGACGTCGACCGTGCCGCCAGCCGCGCTGACGGTCGCGGTGGACTCGCGCCAGCCGGTGCCGTTGTGGACGGCCACCCGTACGCTGGCTCGCGCCGAGGGGTCGCCGACCTTGTCCATGCCCAGGTGCAGACACCGGTGCGGTGCCTGCGACCAGGCGTTGCCGTGTGGGACCAGCACGACTGTGGGCTCGGCGGCGGGAGTTACGGAACCGGCGATCCATTGCGGCATGTCAGTCTCCCAGGGCGGAGGGGTGGGGTTGGCGTGGGTCGCCCAGGCCACGAGGTCCGAGACGGAGCCGAAGTTGCCGACGTTCCGGTCGATGCCGCCGGAGTCGGAGTACTGGTGGAAGGTCCACGGATGCTGGATGCGCGGATGCCCGGCGGTGGTGATGTCGGCGATCCACAGGCCGTCCGCGCAGTCGCTCGTGGTGTCCAGGTTGCTCCAGAAGTACGTGTTGCAGTACAGGACGAGCCGGTGGTCCGGCCGCAGTTGCCGCACCGCGGCGAGGAAGGCGTCCTTGTCCGCGCCGGAGACCGAGGTCTCCTCCCAGTCGCAGGCGAGCATGTCACCGGGGACACTGTCGCACCGCTGCACGAAGTACTCGGCCTGCGCCCGCATGCTCGCGGACGAGTCGAGGTAGTGGTAGAAGCCCACCACGAGTCCGGCGGCACGGCCGTGCGCGGCCTGTCCGGCCTGCGACGGGTTGACGTACCCGGTGCCCTCCGTGGCCTTGACGAACACGAAGCCGAGGCCGGAGGTGTCGTAGTTGGTGGGCTGGTACGAGCTGACATCTACGCCTGCGATCATCCGATCAACCCCCTTCGCGAGGTGGCCGCTCCCAAGGTCGGCGCCGAGGCGGTGTGGTGGGTGGCAGGGCCCTATCGAAAAGGGTCGTCCTTGCGGGCCGGATGCGCCAGGTAGTGAACCTGATAACGCTGGGTCAACCGCTGTACTCCAGTGAGACCGAAGTGCTTCCGGTGTACCGTTGCGCCCTCCTGAACGGAATGTTTCAATTCGCGCTGTCTGCCCCACTCGCGCCAACGGCCGGTCAGAGACCGGTGAGTTCCGGCACGGCCATGGCCAGCACCTCACGGGTCGCGTCGAGCCCGGCGGCGCGGTCGGCCGGGACGAGGCCTATGCGGGTGCGGCGGTCGAGGAGGTCGGACTCGTCCAGGGCGCCTTCGTGCCGTACCGCCCAGAGCAGTTCGGCCCGGGTGACCGGTACCGCGTCGGCCACCGGTTCGCGCAGTCGCGGGTCCGTCTCGCCGAGGGCGTGGACGGCGGCGGCCTCGGTGCCGTAGCGGGCGGTGAGTCGGCGCGGTGCGGCGACGGCGGCGAGCGCTGTCCGGGAGGCCGCGCCGACCAGCGGCAGCCGGGCGGTACGGCAGGGCGCGGCGGTCATGGCGCTGACCTTCAGCGCGGCGTCCACGGCGTCCTGGGCCATCCGACGGTAGGTGGTGAGCTTGCCCCCGACGATGGTGACGACACCGTCGCCGGAGGTCAGCACGGCGTGTCGGCGCGATATGTCGGAGGTGCGGCCGTCGCCCGACGCGTCGTCCAACAGCGGGCGCAGCCCGGCGAAGGCGCCCACCACGTCGCCGCGGTGGACCGGCGTGTCGAGGACGGCGCCGAGGATGTCGAGCAGGAAGCCGACGTCGGATTCCGGCACTTCGGGCACGTCCGGCAGCGGGCCGTCGACGGGCTCGTCGGTCAGCCCCACGTACACCCTGCCGTCCCCCTGGGGCAGGGCCAGGACGAAGCGGTTCAGCTCGCCCGGCACGGGGATGTGCAACCCCGCGGTCAGCCCGGCGAGGCTGCCCTCGCGCAGCACCAGGTGGGTGCCGCGTGAGGGGCGCAGTTTGATGTCACCGACGAGTTGCCCGGCCCACACCCCGGTGGCGTTGATGACCGCGCGGGCCCGGATCCGCGTTTCCTGGCCGGTGAGTTCGTCGCGTACCAGGGCGCCGGAGCCGGTGACGGACAGCGCGCGGGTCCTGGTGAGGATGCGGGCGCCGTGCCCGGCGGCGGTGCGGGCGACGGCGGTCACCAGCCGCGCGTCGTCGGCGAGTTGGCCGTCCCAGGACAGCAGTGAGCCGCGCAGCCCCTGCGGGCGCAGGCCGGGCGCCGCCCGCAGTGTCTCCACCGCCGACAGCCGCCGTGGCCGGGGCAGCGTGCCCCGCGCGGTACGGGCCGAGACCCGCAGCAGGTCACCGGCGTGCAGTCCGGCCCGCACGAGGGTGGCGTTGCGGCGTGAGGTGAGCCGGGTCAGCGGCATGACGAACGGCTGGGCGCGGACCAGGTGGGGGGCGGTGCGCTCCATCAACACGCCGCGTTCCACGGCGCTTTCGTGCGCGACGCCCAACTGTCCGCTGGCCAGGTAGCGCAGTCCTCCGTGGATCAGTTTGGAGCTCCAGCGCGAGGTGCCGAACGCCAGGTCGTGCGCGTCGATGGCGGCCACCGACAGACCTCGGGAGGCGGCGTCCAGGGCGGCGCCCGCGCCGGTTGCGCCGAGCCCGACGACCAGGACGTCGACCGTCGCTCCGTCGGCCAGCTCGGCCAGTTCACGGGCGCGGCGTCGGGCGGTCAGGGAGAAGCGGGAGCGGTTCACGGGGCGAGGGTCCTTTCCAGGATGTGCCGTAGCTCGTCGTGGAACGCGGGATCGCCGAGTTCCGGGTCGACGTCGGCGGTCATGGTCTGCAGCGACAGCGCGAAGGACTGCATCACCAGCAGCAGCACCCTGGCCTGCCGCACCGGATGGTCCACGCGGATCGAACCGTCCTGGTGCCCCTGCCGCAGGGCGTCCTCGATGAACTCCAACAGGGCGTCCTGGCTGGCCCCACGTCGGTCGAACAGGTACGGCAGCAGCAGTTCCGGGTCGACGTCGAGGATCTTGCGCAGCAGCGGATGTTCGCGGAACGCGCGCAGTCCGGCGACGAGTCCGTCGACCAACTGGCCGCGCTTGGGGCGCGAGCCGTCGGCCTCGGGCATCGCGCCGAGGGCCACGTCGACCCATTCGCGTGTCATCACGTCGCCGACCAGGGTCCGCACGTCGGGCCAGCGCCGGTAGATCGTCATGCGGGACACCCCGGCCCTGCGGGCGACGTCGGTGAGGGTCGTACGGCGCACGCCGACCGCCAGGACGCATTCCCGGGCCGCGTCGAGCACGGTCTCGTCGTCCCGACGGTTGTGACGAATAGGCTTCATCTGTCACAGTGTAACGACGAACGTGTGCGCGGCAACCCGCGGCCCTTTCCGCGGGTCCGGCGGGAACCGCATGACGAAGCGGGTGATCAGGTGGGCTCGGTGGACATGCTGTGGAGCGGCTGGGGCGATCCGACCCAGGCCGCCCCGCTGCCCGACAAGGTCGTCGCACTGCTGCGCGACCTGCTCGGCGTTCGGCCGACGGACGCACCCCCGGCCGAACTCCCGGACGTCAGACCCGAACCCGGCCGACTGCCCGAACAGGCCCGTACCGCTCTGGCGGCGGTGGTCGGTGAGGCGTACGTACGCGACGACGACGAGAGCCGGATCCGCCACACCCGCGGGAAGTCGACGCCCGATCTGCTGCGGATCCGCGCCGGGGCGGTCAGCGACGCGCCCGACGCGGTGGTGCTGCCCGCCGACCACGACGAGGTGCTCGACGTGCTGCGGGCCTGCGCCGAACACCGGGTCGCGGTCGTCCCGTTCGGCGGCGGCACCTGCGTCGTCGGCGGGCTGAGCCCCCGCGCCCATGACGGCTTCGTCGCCCTCGACCTGCGGCGGATGAACCGGCTGCTCCGCCTCGACGAGGTCTCCCGCACCGCCACCCTGCAACCCGGGCTGCGCGGCCCGCAGGTCGAGGCGCTGCTCGCCGAACGCGGCTACACCCTGGGCCACTTCCCGCAGTCCTTCGAGTGGGCGACGGTCGGCGGGTTCGCCGCGGCCCGCTCAAGCGGCCAGGCGTCCGCCGGTTACGGCCGGTTCGACGACATGGTGATGGCGCTGCGGGTCGCCACTCCCCAGGGCACGCTGGAGCTGGGCCGGGCGCCCCGCTCGGCGGCCGGACCCGACCTGCGGCAGCTGGTGCTGGGCTCCGAGGGAGCGTTCGGCGTGATCACCTCGGTGACGGTGCGCGTGCGCCCCAAGCCCCGGTCCAAGGTCTACGAGGGCTGGCGCTTCACCTCGTTCGCGGCCGGCCAGGCGGCGTTGCGCGCCCTCGCCCAGGACGGACCGCTGCCCACCGTGCTGCGGCTGTCGGACGAGACGGAGACGCTCATCGGCCTGGCCGACCCCGAGGCCATCGGTGCGGGCCTGGACTCCGCGGCGGGCTGCCTGGCCATCGCGGGCTACGAGGGCACCGCGCAGGAGACCGCCGCGCGACGGGAGCGCGCCCACGCCGTACTGCGCGACGCCGGAGGCGAGTTCCTCGGCGAGGAGCCCGGGGACAAGTGGGCGCACGGCCGGTTCTCCGCGCCCTACCTGCGCGACGCGCTGCTGGACGCGGGGGCGTTCGCCGAGACGCTGGAGACGGCGGCCTTCTGGTCCGACATTCCCGCGCTCTACGAGGCGGTGCGCGACGCGCTCACCCGCAAGCTGGCCGAGGCGGGCACCCCGCCGCTGGTGATGTGCCATGTCTCGCACGTCTATCCGGCGGGCGCGTCACTGTACTTCACCGTCGTCTCCGCTCAGGGCGAGCACCCGGTGGCGCACTGGACGCCCGCCAAGCAGGCGGCCAACGACGCGATCCTCGCCGCGGGTGGCACCATCAGCCACCACCACGGCGTGGGCACCGACCACCGCGACTGGTACGCCCGCGAGGTGGGCCCGCTGGGCTCGGCGGTGCTGCACGCGGTCAAGAACCAGCTCGACCCGGCCGGCATCCTCAACCCCGGGATCCTGCTGCCTCCCCTGCCGTCCGTGTAGCTCCCGTCCGCCCTGCCCAACGGAGTGCCGCCATGCGACAGTTCACCGCCGTCGTCAACCCCACCGCGGGCGGATCGCAGGGCGCGGCCGCCCTCATCCCGCTCGCCAGGCTGCTGCGCGACGCGGGCGCCGCGCTCGACGTCGAGTACAGCCACGGCCTGGAGCACGCGCGGGCGCTGGCCCGCCAGGCCGCGAGCCAGGGGCGGGTGGTGCTCGGTGTGGGAGGCGACGGCATGGCGGGCTGCGTCGCGGGCGCGCTCGCCGGGACCGACGCCGTGGTGGGCATCGTCCCGGCCGGGCGCGGCAACGACTTCGCCCGCGCCCTGCGACTGCCCACCGAGCCCGCGGCGCTCGCCGAACTGCTGCTGCACGGAACGCCGAGGAAGGTCGACGTGATCGAGGTGGAGTCCGCCGTCCACCAGCGGCGGGCCGTCCTCGGCAGTGTCTACGCCGGAGTCGACGCGGTGGCCAACCAGCATGCCAACTCCTCCCGGCTGCTGCACGGCGCCGCCTCCTACTACATGGGCGGCCTGCGCGCCATCTTGACCTGGCGCACCGCCCGCTACCGCATCACGGTCGACGGCACGGTCCACGAACGCGAGGGCTACACGGTCGTCGCCGCCAACTCGGGCTTCTACGGCTTCGGTCGGCGTATCGCACCGGACGCCGCGATCGACGACGGTCTGCTCGACGTGGTCGTCATCCGGGACGCGCCCCGCCCGCTGTTCTTCGCCGTGATGAACGAACTCAAGGACGGTCGGCACATCCAGCGCCCACAGGTGGAGGTGCTGCGCGGCCGCGAGATACGCATCGAGGCCGACCGGCCGCTGCCCTACGGCGCGGACGGCGAGGTCGAGGCCACCTTGCCGGTCACCGCGCGCGTCCTACCGGCGGCGCTCACCGTACTGGCCTGACCTCGTGCCCCGACTCGCCGTCCGAAGGGCCGCCGTGCGAAAGCCCGTCGTCCACCGGGACTTCCTCCGGCGTGAGGGCGAGGCCGGAGGCGGCGGCCTGCAGGTCCAGCAGCACGGCGAAATCCTCGCTGTCCCGGCCCGAGCTGACGCACGCCTGGACGAGCTGGGCGGTAGCCGAGGTCAGCGGCAGCGGTACGTCGAGCGAGCGCCCGGCGGCCAGTCCCAGGTCGAAGTCCTTGCGCAGCAGTACCGGGGTGAACGTCGGCGTGTAGTCGAGGGTGGTGAACGCGGGGGTCTTGTAGCGGGTGAACGCCGAACCCAGCACGCTGTCGTTGAGGAACTCCAGATAGGCGTGGCGCGCCACCCCACCCTTCTCCACCAGCACCGCGGTCTCAGCCATCGCCTGGGTGACGATGCCCAGCATCAGGTTGTGCGCGATCTTCACCAGCCGCGCGGCCTCGCCCTCGCCCGCGTACGCCGCCGAACGGCCGATGTGCCGCAGCAGCGGCGCCACCTCGCGGTACGTCTCCTCGGGCCCGGACGCGACGATGGTGAGCCGCCCCGCCTCCACCACCTTGGCGTTGCCGCTGACCGGAGCGGCCAGGAAGGCTGCGCCGCGCTCCTCGCATGCGGCGCGCAACGCGGCGGAGGCGTCCGGAGAGATGGTGGAGCAGTCGACGACGGTTCCCGGCACCTGGTGCGGATCGGCCAGCAGTCCGTCACCGGCCAGCAGCAGGTGCTCAAGGTCGCCTTCGGTGGAGACCATGGTGAACACCACGTCGCGGTCGCGTAGTCGGGCCACCGAGTCGGCGATGGCCGCGCCGTGCCCGGCGAGCGGGGCGGCCTTGGCGGCGGTGCGGTTCCATACGGTCAGGTCCACTCCCGCGTCGGCGAGGCGGCGGGCCATGGCGAAGCCCATGCGTCCGGTGCCGATCCAGCCGACGGCCGGGCGCGCTGCCGTGGTGTCACTCACGTTGCTCTCCTTGTCGTCACGTCCTACGGGCCGTTGTCCCCATCGGACTGCAATCGATTGCGACGAGCAGCAGCGTTGTCCGACATCACGCCCTTGTCAAAGACGAGCGGCGTTCCCAACAATCGATTGCCGTCAGCGGAGTTCATCCTTGGACCGGGCATCGCCTGTCCTCATCGCCCGTCAGGAGCGCACATGCCCAACCGCCCCCTCAGCGTCGGTGTCTTCAGCCCGTCCGTGCTGCTGCGCGTCGCACGCTCGGTCGGACTGCTCCAGGACCACGGCGTCAGCGTCACCGAGTTACAGTTCGAGTCCTCCCCCGACCTGTTCCGCGAGCTGCTGGACGGCACCCTGGACGCCGCCCTCACCAGCCCGGACCACGTGATCGCCTACCGCTTCACACCGGACAACCCGCTCGGCCGCACCGGTGACGCCCGGATCGTGGCGGCCATCGACCGCGGTCTGGGCCTCGGCGTGTACGCCCGGCCCGGTATCACCACCGCCGTCCAACTGCGCGGCAGCACGGTCGGGGTGGACGCTCCCGGTTCCGGTCACGCCTTCGGCCTGTACGCCGTGCTGGAGTCACTGGGCCTGCGGCCACCGAGCTCCGGGCGGCGTGACTACGCGGTACGCACGCTGGGCGGCACCCCCCGGCGGCTGGCCGCACTGCTGGGCGGGCGGTGCGCGGCGACGGTACTCGGCGCGGGCAGCGAACTGCTGGCGGAGGACACCGGGGCGGTCCGGCTGGCCGGACTCGTGGAGGTGTGCGGCCGCTATCTCGGCACCGTGCTCACGGCCCTCGGCCCGCACGGCGTACGAGCGACCAGACCGCTGGCCGAGGCCCTGGCCCGCACCGCCCAGCTGATCGTGCCCGGTGAGCTGGACGCCACAGTGCTCAGGGAGGCCCGCAGCGCCCTCGGGCTGTCCCCGCAGCAGGCCGCCCGGCACGCGGCGCGGTTGCGCGACCCCGAGGAGGGCCTGGTGCCCGACGGCGCCGTCGACCTGGCCGCACTGCGCACCGTGCTCGCGCTGCGGCTGCGGCACCGCCCCGACGACCGCTCGCTCGCCACCGCCCTGGAGCCGGACCGCGGTCTGCTGGAGCCGCGGACGTGGTGAGGCGTGCGGGCGCCGCACCGTACGGTCCCGGCCCGAGACACCGACCGATACGAAGGAGCACCTTTGACGCCCCAGGACCACGGCCCTGCGAACGCGGCACCCCGGCCCCAGCGGCTGCGCGACGTCGCGCGGGCCGCTGGCGTACACCCGGCCACCGCCTCCCGCGCGCTGAACCCGGCCACCCGCACCCAGGTCAACGCCGACACCGCGCGCCGCGTCCTGCAGGTCGCCAAGGAGTTGGGGTACCGGCCCAATCCGGTGGCCCGCGCCCTGAAGACGGCGCGCTCGCGCACCGTGGGCCTGGTGGTTCCCGATCTGACGAACCCCTACTTCCCGCCGATCGTGCGCGGTATCGAGAGCGAACTCGAACCCGCCGGATACCACGCCTGGATCGTCGACACGCACAACGACCCGGAGCGCGAGCAGGCCCGGGTGGAGTCGCTGCGCGAGCGGCAGGTGGAGGGCCTGATCGTGGCCACCGCCCGGCGCTCGGACCCGCATCTGGCCGCCCTGCACGCCCAGGGCGTACCCATCGTGCTGGTGAACCGGCGGGTTGAGGACCTCGCCGTGCCGTGTGTCACGCCTGACGACGCGTCGGGCGTCGCCCAAGCCGTCCGGCACCTCGCCGAGTTGGGGCACACCCGAATCGCCCACATCGGCGGCCCGGCCGCGACCTCCACCGGTGCGACGCGTACCCGGGCCTTCCGGCACGCCGTGCGCGACCTCTCACTGGCCGACGATCCCGCGCTGGTCACCGAGGCGAGCGAGTGGAGCGAGGAGGCGGGGGCGCGGGCGATGCGCCAACTCCTCGACGGCCGGGCCTCGTTCACCGCGGTGGTCGCGGGAAACGACCTGCTGGCGCTCGGCTGCTACGGCGTGTTCGCCGCACGCGGCATCGACTGTCCTGGCCAGGTCAGCGTCGTCGGCTTCAACGACATGCCGTTCCTCGACCGCCTCCGCCCGCCGCTGACCAGCGTGCGGGTCCCGCACCACGCGGTGGGCGCGGAGGCCGCGCGCATGCTCCTGGACAGCCTGGCGAGTCCGGCGCGCACCGCCCGCTCGCTGCTCCTCCCGGTGACCCTCGTGATACGCGGATCCACGGCGCCGCGGCGCCGCTGAACCGGCAGGTGGCCTCATGCCTCAGCCGCGGCGTCCGGACGCCCGGGCGGGGATGCCTGTCTCGCGGAGCGTGACGCTCACCCGGCCTCGGCGGATGCCCAGTTCGGGCGGCGCGGTGCCGGGAATCGTGCGCATCACACCGTGATAGGCGAACCGTGCGGGCCCGCCGAAGACGAACAGGTCTCCGCTGTGCAGGATCACATCGCGCCAGGGCTGACCGCGGCCCGCCGAATGCCCGAACCGGAAGACGCACCTGTCCCCCAGGCTCAGCGACACCACCGGCGCCGCGCTGTCCTCCGCGCGGTCCTGGTGCATGCCGAGCCGGTCGTCGTCATCGTAGAAGTTGATGATCGCGGCGTCGGGGGTGTACTCCTGCCACCGGCGGCACACCCGCGCGTCCAGCCGGGCGGTGTCGCGGACGGCGGTGCGCGCGCGGTCGGCCAGCCAGCCGGGCAGCGCCTTGACGGGCGCGCCGTCCACGTCGTCGGCGGTGCGGGAGTACCGGTACGGAGCCCAGTGCCAGCCCAGGCACACCGAGCGCATGTGCAGCCAAGCGCCGTCGGGCATCCGCGGGCGGCGCAGGCCCGCGGGCCCGGTCGCCCAGCCCCGGCACGCCCGCAGCAACTCCCGCTGCGCGCCGGGGTCCAGCCAGCCCGGCACCAGCACGGCGCCCGGTGCCACCACCACGGGCGGCCGCCCGAAGAGGGCGCCCTCCTCCACTTCCACGCTGCGTGCTCTCCCGAAGCCGATGTACGCGTTGGGGGCACCGCACGGCATCCACCGCGACCGGCCCGCTTCCAGTCTCCGGCTCGCAAGGGGCAGCGGGCTGGCGGTCATCGGACGTGTACATCGGCGCCGGAGCATGCCTCGGGCCGGTCGGCCACTCCACTGAGCGCTCCGCGGGGAGTGCGGCGACGTGCCGTGGTTCGTGCCGGTAGCGCAGACGCCCGCGCCCTTGAGGTCGTTGCCGAACCGCAGCGGACTTCGCCCGACCTGCTCAGCCTCCCTTGTGGCCCCGCCGACGTGCCTTGACCTCGGCCCGCCGCACCTGTTCCTGCTCCCACAGGCGCTTCAACTCCGAGGCCCGCTCGTCGAGTTCGGAGCCCTCGTCGTCCTCCTCACGCCACAGCCCGCGCGCCTTGAGCTGCTTCACCTGGATCTCGACGGGCGGATCCGGGTCGAAGTCGGACGGCCGGGGACCCTCGGGTCCGTCCGGGCCGATACGCACCAGTCGTTCCACCCGTGTCCCCCGGAACCGCCGTCCGGCCACGGCGACCGCGTTGCCGCGCCTGTCGTCGAGCCGGTCCGCCGCGGCCGCGAACACCGCACGCCGCTCCTCGTCGAGGCCGAGGGTGAACGGTCCCATCACCCGCAGCCAGGCGGCCAAGGCGTCCCGCGCGCCCTGCGGTGTCGAGTACCAGGCCCCCGGGGCGTGCGCCCGCCACCCTCCGTCCACCCGCTCGGCGACGCTGAAGACCGCGGGCAGCAGCACGCCGCCCGGATACCGCTCGGCGGCCCGCCGCGCGTCCTCGGCCACCTCGGACGGCGCCCCGGGCACCGACCCGACGAACCGCACCAGATCCAACTTGAGGATGCCCTCGGACAGGCCGGTGCCGGTGAACGGGTCCACCACGAACCCCCTGGTGCGCGGTGGCACCCGATACGCCTCGCCGACCTCCTCCGGATCGGGGTCACCGGGGCGGGGCGGCTCCGGGCCGCTGTCGCCCATCCGGATGAAGTGCGCCGCGCGGACGATCCTGAACCGCTCTCCCATCAGGCGCACCTCGTCTACCACTTCGCGGTCCATGCGCAGCGCCGCGGCCATCCACTCGCGTGCCGCGCGCGCATCCGCCTCGGCCTGCCTGGCCCGCATCCGGAAGTGCGATCCCAGCGAGTCCCGCGCCTGCTGCGGCGCGTCGCCCCCGTGGTCGGACAACTCCCAGCCGCCGGACTCCCGTTCCCTCGCGTGGAAGAACTCCGGCACGCCCACACCCATCAGCTTGGGGTACCGCCGCCTGGCCTCCCACGCCTCCTGCTCGCAGAAGGCCGCGATCGGGCCGTCCTGAGGTGTCACCCGCACCATCAGGTAGGAGGGCACCTCGTCCTCGTAGCCACTCATGTACCGAATGTGCACGACGGCAGGCGGTACCGCCCGAAGAATGGTGGAATCAACACCCCCTCGGGGAAGGGGAGTTGCGGCAAGCCGAACATCCGTGCCCGGCGACGACCGCGTTCCGGACGCCTGGTCCGCCACAGCGTGGCGAGGCCGGGCGCACCCCAGTGCGCCGAATCGGCGTGCCGGTCAAGCGCCGCGTCCTGCCCTGTCGCGGGCCCACGACACGCGAGCGGCTCCCGTCGCCAGGGCCAGGCGTCCCGGTGGGCGGCGGGCATCATGGCGCAATGCGCGTCCGCAGCCGGCTGAAGTCGTTGGGGCGGCTGGTTCTGCCCCTGGACCATCCCGTCGAGGCGATCATGGGCACGGTCATCACCGCCGCGCTCATGGCCGCGTACGCCGAGCCCCCGGTGCACCTGGGGGCCGTCGTCCCGGGCATCGCCGTGGCCGTGGTGGTCTACTGGCTCACCCATGTGTATGCCGAGGTGATCGGCCATGGCCCGGTGGAGGGGCGCGCCTTCACCAAGGGTCAGCTGATGTCGACCCTGCGCAAACAGTGGGCGCTGGTGGAGGCGTCCTTCCTGCCGCTCATGGTGCTCGCGGTCGCCTCCGCGTCGGGCGCGAGGCCGTCGGCGGCCCTGCTGATCGGGGACTGGGCCGCGGTGCTGCTCCTGGTCGTGTGGGGTTCGGTCACCGCTTGGCGGCACGGGATCCGGGGCCTGCCGCTTGCCGCGGCGGGGCTGGTCGCGGGGGTGCTCGGTCTGATCGTCGTGGTGCTCCGGGCGTCGTTGCACTAGGCGCCCGACGGTACTCACCGCGCCACGGTTCAGGGGCGGGCCGAGGGTCGTGACGGTTCCGCGTGCCGTACCCGCCGGTGCGGGTGCAGGCTGGATACGTACCGGTACGGCAGGAGGTGAACGTGATGCAGACGATCGTCGGCTGGCACATCGAGATGGAGTTCCAGGAGGCCGAGAAGCGAACCGAGGCCGCGGCCATGGTGAGACTTCCGGACGGCACGGAGATGCGGGCGCACGGTCATGCCACCCGGCACCCCGACGACATGGAGCAGATGCGGGTCGGAGAGGAGATCGCCGCGGCCCGCGCGCTCAACGAGCTCTCCCGTGAGTTGTTGCGCAAGGCGGGAACGGAGATCGAGGAGGTCACACACCGCGAGGCGCACTTGGCGATGTGAGACTGCCGGACCGCGACAGGTAGTGCCGCGGTCCCCTGACGGCGCGACAGTTCCCTTCACCGCGCTTCGGTGCGTCGCTCAGGCTGTCGGGCTTGTCGGCGTGATAATGAGAGGGGTCACAGCTCCCGTAGGGACCTGAGTCCTGTCACCCCGCCCTACCACGCCGACGTGTTCGGCCTGGCTTGGAGGTGCAGCTCGTGTCCGGTTTCGCGCAACTCCTGCACACCGCCTGCGTGTTGGCGGGAACCACCGGCGCACTGTACGCGGCCACCGTGGCAACGGTCGCCGGTGTCTGCGTACTCGCCAGGAAACCGCAACGGCGCCGAGACGCCCGCGCGACCCTCGAACTGCTCCTTCGAAAGCAACCGCGCAGCCACTGAGGACACCGCCGCGCGACGACCCGCGGGCAGGCGGCGACGCGTCGAACCGCCGTCGACGCGGGCCCGCGGAGGCCTGCGGGCCGTCCCGGCGGCAGCGGCGGAGTGCCGCACGGCCCGCCCAGCGGCCAGGCCTCAGCAGGCGTTTGACTCGTTCATGGTGAGCGCGGTGACTTTCCACGCATCCGCCTCACGGGTGACCGTCGCATCCGTCCTGCTACGGCTTCCCGTGCGGTCGTGCTTCGGCGTCCCGGCTTTGGTGTAACGCAGCCAATGGGATTCGTCCACGCAGTCCTGGAGCCTGACGGTGTTGGCTCCTGACGCCATCACCAAAGGATCCACCTCCGGCGCCCCCTTGGTCACGACGTCCTCCGCCCGCGCCGCCGCCAGGCCGTGCCGCAGCAGGCGGAGGGCCTGATCGTCGGCGTGGTCCGCGAGTTGGGGCCACTGCGGATCCGCGTACGCCGACGCCACGGCGAGCTCCTTCCACATCGCCCGGTACGCGGCGACCGCGGCGGCGGAACCACTGTCCTGCCCGCTGGCCCGCCGCCCGCGCACCGAGCCGTCAACGGGCCGCGCCGCACTGGACGTTCGGCTCGGCGCACCGGCACACCCCACGAGCAGCGTGCTCACCGCCACGCCAACAGCGACAGCCGAGGCCACGGAACGCCTTCCCGGGATCATGAACGTCCGCCAATCGCCGAGCCACTACGACACGTAACGAACATATCACGTTCTGTTACCACTTGAATGCCCCTCGCCGAGCCGCCGGGCGGCGGTGCCCGCGGCGACTTCGGAGAGCGGCGCCGCCCGCGGGCTCCCCACTGCTCCCGGAGCCGGTTCGCCGTCAGGCCGCAGGCGGGGCAACTACTACGGCCTGCCCCAGGTAGCGCGACGCGCCGAACGCCATCGCACCGGCCTCAAACGACCGGTGGCATCTGAGCGTCGGCCGGATCGGGTTCGGTGACGCTCTCCTCCGTGACAACGCGGTCACTGACGCTCGTTGAGTACACGATCGTGGTCGTGATCGAACCGATCCGGGCGATACGGGCGGTCACCTCCTCCAGATGCCGCATTGAGCGGGCGGCCACCTTGGCGATGAAGCAGTCGCTCCCGGTGACGTGATGGCACTCCAGGATCTCCGCGCACTCGTCGAAGATCCGCGCGTAGTCGCGGTAATCGCCCCCGGGATAGCGGATGTTGACGAACGCGAGGATGGGCAGGCCCAGTTGGTGCAGGTTGATCCGCGCCCTGTAGCCCTCGATGACTCCCCGCTGCTCCAGGCGCCGGACCCGCTCGGCGACAGCCGGTGGCGTCAGGGCCACACGGCGGCCCAGTTCGCTGAAGCTCACCCTCGCGTCCTGTTGCAGCTCCCGCAGAATGCTCCAGTCCGTCGCATCCAGTCCCGCTTTCAAAGCATTAGCCATCCGGCGATAGTAGCTTCAATTCATCGCCAGTTAGGGCCACTTGGTTAACGTTGCCTCTGTGGTCGGCGAGAAGACCTTCATACGCTGTGGGGAGTCGTGGACGCCGCAGCCCGGAGGGTTGGATGACACAAGCTGACCAGGCCACACGGATCGCCAAGGGCGGCCCGGGCCCCGACCGGCCAGTGGGGCTGAACCTGTCGCAGGGCACCGCCGTGTACGTGGGAGCGGTGCTCGGCACCGGAGTGCTGGCCCTGCCCGGCATCGCCGCCAGGCAGGCTGGCCCGGCCTCGCTGCTGTCCTGGCTCGCCCTCGTCGCGATGTCGATACCACTCGCCGCGACGTTCGCCGTACTCGCCGCCCGGTACCCCGACTCAGGAGGGGTTTCGACGTATGTGCGGCGGGCGTTCGGCGAGCGTGCGGCGACCATGGCCGGGTGGTGGTTCTACCTCGGAACACCAGCCGGCATCCCTGCCCTGGCCTTCTTCGGTGCCTCCTATCTGAGCCGGACGACGGGTGGCGGCCGGGGCACGACCGTCGCGTACGCGGCCCTACTGCTCGTGATCGGTTTCCTCGCCAACGCCTTCGGCGTGCGGATCTCCGGGCGGGTGCAACTCGCGCTGTCCGGTGCGTTGACGCTGCTGCTGGTGTTGGCGGTGCTGGTGGCGCTGCCGCACGCCCGCCTGTCCAACCTCCAACCCTTCGCCCCACACGGCTGGGGAGCGGTTGGGTCGGCGGGAGCGGTCCTGGTGTGGTCGTTCACCGGATGGGAGACGGTCACCCACCTGTCCGCCGAATTCGCCCGCCCCGCCCGCGATCTGAAGCGCGCGACCGCTGGTGCCCTGGTCGTGGTGAGCGTTCTCTATCTGAGCCTGGCGGCGGTGACCGTGCTCGTTCTCGGTGACGCGGCGGGCAGCACCATCACACCCTTGGCCTCACTGCTGCGGACCGGACTCGGCCCGCGCGGGGCGGACATCGCGAGCGTGGTGGCGCTGCTGATCACCCTCGGCACCATCAACGCCTACGTGGCGAGCACAGCCAAGCTGGGAGCGGCCCTGGCCCGTGACGGTGCCCTTCCCTCCTGCCTTGCCGCCGGCGCCGAGGCCGGTGGCGTGCCGCGCCGAAGCCTGCTGCTGGTCGCCGTGGTCTCGGGCGGTGTCTTCACGGCCGCGGCCATGACGCGTACGGACGTCAAACTGCTGGTCCTCAGCACGACTGCGTGCCTGAGCGCCGTGTACGCCATCGGCTCGGCGGCCGGAGCGAAGCTGCTGTGGGGAACCAGTCGGGCAGGCGCGGTGGCCGCGCTCCTCGCGCTCGTCATCGTGGCCCTCCTCCTCGCCCTCAGCGGATGGTTCCTGGTCTGGCCACTGGTGATCGGATCTGCCGCGTTCGCCCGATCCCACCTGCTGGGCCGGGCGGGGCGCGCAGACGCTCGGAAGGCCTTGGACACGAGCCGAGTGGGGTGACTGACCTCCGGTCACGCCCCATGGCCGCGGCCGTTTGGCGCGACTATGACTGCCCGGGCGCGACCAGGGCGTCACGCACCGGTCAGGCGGACCACGCACTCCAGCATGTCGCGCGGTGACGGCGGCAGCAGCCGTGCCGGATCGGTGCCGGGTGCGCCGGGCGAGCGCAGACAGTACCGGGTGACCACGCCGAAGTTCCCACCGCCGCCTCCGGCGTGCGCCCACCACAGCTCACGGTTCGGGTCGTCCGGCTCGCGGGTGGCCACCACCACGCGGGCGGAGCCGTCCCCCTCGACGACCACCACCTCCACGCCCTACAGGTGGTCCACCACTGAACCGTACCGTCGCGACAGCGGCCCGTAGCCGCCGCCCGCGATGTGACCGCCCGCGCCCACTTCCGGACAGCCACCCGCCGGGATCGTCACGCCCAGGCCCTTGAACAGCGTCTGGTACACATGCCCGAGCGTGGCTCCCGGCTGGACGGCGAACGCCCGCCGCTCGGCGTCGTATCCGACCTCGTCCATCGGCGACAGGTCCAGCGGCATGCGCACCGCGGGGTCGGCGGCGAAGTTCTCGAAGCAGTGCCCGCCGCTGCGCGCCGCGAACCGCCGCCCCGATCTCACCGCGTCCGACACCGCGCGCTGCACCTGGTCGGTCGAGCCGAGCACGCGGATCTCGTCCGGCCGGCCGACGAACCGGAAGTTGTTGCCGCGCAGCAGGGTGTCGTACCGCGGGTCGCCCGGTCGGACCACCGCCGGTCCGAAGCCCGGCACCTGCGGCCCGCTCGCCGCGGCGGCCGGTACGGGAACCAGCGGGCCCGCCAGCCCAGCGGCGACACCACCTGCCGTCACCGCCCCGGCGCGTCCCAACAGTCCACGACGACTGAGCGCGTCACGTTCCGGCCGGTCCGCCACCGCACCGCCCTCGCCGCCACGACTCACGTCCACCATGGCGATCGCCTCCCCCGAAGCTCATCCGCACACCGGAAAACCACCAAGCACCCTACCGAGTCCGTCGGCGCGCCAACCCCCAATCGACTTATCCAGTACGGAAGAACAGGGGATCTTGTACCTCGTCCACCGCCGCGCGAGCGGCCCTTGGCATGCGAAGAAATGCCCGCCGCCCGCGAATTCAGGTCCCGCAATGGGAGATTCGCCCCCGCCGGTGGCCGGACCACCGCGGTCACGCGAAATCCCGGCCCTTTCCGGCCACCTGTCAACCTGGACCCACTAAATCGACTCCGCATCAGCAGGCACACAGGCACCACCCACGGCGTCCGCAGGGCCGGGTCCGGCGGCCGACCGGTACGCGCCCGAAGGCCCTCAGGACCTGTACACGCCGATCGCTTTGTCGACGACATCCGGCCATTACTTGAATTCGACCGGACCTGTGCCCGCAGTCGTGTAATCCTCATAACTGGTGGCACAGACCATGAAACGAAGAGGAGACCCCGCAGGCAGGACTGTCCCGCGCAGGCCAGCGGGCCGCATGGAGTGATCGGGTTTGGCCGCGCAGCGAGACGAAAAGACCGACTCCTTGCTTCCGCTTGTCCGCTGCAGGGAAACCCTTCCCGAAGCGGAAGGAGGTAACGTAGGCTTCGGTTCACGTATTACGCGACCTATCCGTTCCGGATAGCCGTCCTTCGAGCATTCACGGACAGTTGCCACAACCATCGACTTGGCGCGTCATCTTGCCCGAATACTCGACACCTCACGATGGGGTGATGCTCGTCCAATGGATCCCCAGTCTCTTCTCTTCTCCTTGTTCACCCCCGAGGGGCGGGAGGACCCGCACTCTCCACTGGCAGAACTGCAGCGGATTGCCCCCGTCTATTACGACAAGGATCTTGATACCTTCTTCCTGACCCGTTACAGCGACTGTCACAGCGTGCTCACCGACCCCGGCTTCGCCGTGCCCGACCTGACGTGGTGTGAGAGTGAGCTGCCGGACTGGCGGGAGCACCCGGCGGCCGACTTCTTCTACTCCTCCATGCTGCGCTGCAACGAGCCGGACCACGGTCGGCTGCGCAGGCTCGTGAGCGGCGCCTTCACCGCGCGCCGGGTCGCCGTCCTCCAAAGGGCGGTCGAGGAGATCACGGACCGGCTGCTGGACGACCTGGCCGACGCCGTGTCGGAGCACGGGCGGGCGAACTTCCAGAACGTGGTGGGATATCCGCTGCCCGTGGCGGTGATCGGCGAGTTGATCGGCGTACCCGCCTCGGACCAGGCGCAGTTCTGGCAGCTCGGCCGGGACGCGGGCCGTCTGCTGGAGCCGGTGCGCTCCGCGGACGACTGGCAGCGCGCCGACGCGGCGGTGAAGCAGTTGCGCGACTACTTCCGTGAACTCGCCGCCAAGCGCTCCCGGCAACCAGCCGATGACCTGGTCTCCGCCCTGCTGCCCATGGTGCGCGACGACGGCCGACTGACCAGGAAGGAGCTGACGGACACACTGCTGTTGGTGTTCGTGGCGGGATTCGAGACCACCACCAGCATGCTCGCGCTGACGGTGCACGCGCTGCTCACCCACCCGGACGAGCTCGCCCGGCTCAGGTCCGCACCGCATCTGCTGCCGAACACCGTTGAGGAGTCACTGCGTTGGGACACTCCGGTGCGGATGACCGAACGCATCGCGACATCGGCGACGTCCATCGGCGGCGTGCCGGTCCCCGCGGGCGGCAACGTCACCACCGTGCTCACCGCGGCCAACCGCGACCCCGAACAGTTCCCGGACCCGCACCGTTTCGATGTGTCGCGGTCCGGCAGCAAGGTGCTCAGCTTCAGCGCCGGACCCCACTACTGCCTGGGGGCCGCCCTGGCCCGACTGGAAGGCGCGGTGGTCATCGGGAAGCTGCTGACCAGGTTCGCGCACATCGCGTTGGCCGCCGCCCCCGAGCGGCGGGAGTCCCTCAGCCTTCGGGCCTACGAGAACCTCCCCATCACGACGTCCGAGAGGTAGTGACGTGGCTTTCCTCGACACGGAGCGGGAAGAACTGGAACAGCTCCTGCCAGGCCTGGACGCCGCCCTCGCCGAGCGGCCGTTGATGGAGTTGGAAGGCCCCTGCGGCCCGGCGATCGGGTTGTTCCGGGAGGCGGGCGGACCGGCCCTGCTGGTGCCTGCCGCGAACGCCGGGGCCGGTGCGAGTCCGCTGCAGGCGGTACGGGTACAGCGGGCGGTCGGGGCCCGCTGCCCGTCGCTGGCCGTGGCGACCACCATGCACCACTTCTCCGTGGCGAGTCTGGTGGAGGCCGCGAAACACGGCGCGGGATTCGAGTGGATGCTGCTGGAGGCCATCGCCAAGGACCGCAAACTGCTCGCTTCGGGCTTCGCCGAGGGCCGTACGGGCCAGTCCATCCTGCGTCCGGCCATCACGGCCGAACGGCACGGCGACAAGGTGGTGCTCAACGGAAGCAAGAAGCCGTGCAGTCTGTCCCGGTCGATGGACCTGCTCACCGCCTCGGTGGCGATGAAGGACGACGCTGGTGTCGAACGGTTGGCGGTGGCCATCGTGCCTGCCGAGGTCGAGGGCCTGTCGGTGCGGCCGTTCTGGCGCAATCGCGTACTGGCCGGTGCCGAGAGCGACGAGGTGGTGCTGCGCGATGTCACGCTCGACCACCAGATGGTGGTGCTCACCGACGTGACCGCGGACAGCGAACTGGACTCGCTGCACGTCGCCGGTTTCCTGTGGTTCGAACTGCTGGTCACCGCAGGCTACTTGGGGGTGGCGAGCGCCCTCGTGGAGCGGGTGCTGGAGCGCGGCGGCGCCCCGGCGCACCTCCGGGCGGAACTGGTGGTGAACCTTGAGGCGGCCGTGCTGTCCGTCGAGGCCGTGGCCCGTTCCATGGCGCAGGACGAGTGGACCGAACGCACCTTGGTGAACGCCCTGGCGGCCCGCTACGCCGCGCAGGACGCGATCGCCCGTACGACGCGCGACGCCATGGCCGCGCTCGGCGGCATGGCGTTCATCGGCTCCGACGAGGGGAGCTACCTCGCCTGCGCCGCGATGGCACTCGCCTTCCATCCACCGTCCCGGGGGCGGATGCACGAGCAGTTCTGCGCCGCGGTGGACGGCCGACCGCTGCGCATCGCGTGAGCGCCCCGCACGGCCGTGGGCAGCGCGAACGTCCCGACGAATTCCCCTGGACTGGTGAGCGATGGTCGAACCCGGTGCCCGATCCGCCGCATCCGCGGACGGCCGCACGGAACTGCCTGTTCCCGGTTGCACCGTCGAGGTGGAGCCGAGCATCGCGGCCCTGCCGCCGTCGGCGTGGGAGGAGTTGGCCCCGCCTGATGACCCGCTGTGGGCGAGGGGCGTCTTCTCGGCGATGGAGCGGGGCGCCATCGGCCCTGACTCCTACGCCTACGTCGTGGTCCGGGAGGGCGGGCGCATCGTGGCGGTACTGCCGCTGAGCGTCTTTCGGGGGCTGCGCCTGGACGACGTCGTCGGTCCACGTGAGCGGCGACTGCTGGCGCCGGTGGGCCGGTTGTCCCCGCGCCTGCTGAGGGTGCCCATGCTGTTCTGCGGCAACTTCCTCGGGTCCGGTCATGTGCTGGGGCCGCAGCCACCGTCGGCGCGCACCTCCCGGCTGCTGGTGGCGGCGGTCATGGCGTACGCGCGGCGCAACCGGATCGGCACCGTTGTCTTCAAGGACTTCGCGGACGAGGAGTTGGCACCGTTGTGGCCAGCGCTGGAGCGTGCGGGGTTCTTCACCGTACCGAGCCTGCCGGACACCGAACTGCGCCTGGGGTACGGGTCCTTCGAGGAGTACGTGACAGCGCTACCGGCCAAGCCGCGGCGCAACGCGCGCAGCAAGATACGGAAGTTCCACGGCTTCCGGCCCGAGCTGCGCATCGAGGTGCTGGCCGAGTTCTCACGTCTGCTGCCCGCCGTGCTCGGCCTCTACCAGCAGGTGATGGACCGTGCCGACCAGAAGCTGGACGTGCTCGACCTGTCCTTCCTCCGGGCCCTGGCCGAGGCCGACGACCTCGATCAGCGGCTGGTCGCCTGCTTCGAGGGGGACCGCCTTGTCGCCTATCTGCACTGCCTGTTCCGGGGCGAGGGCGCCGTAGGAGCCCGCATCGGCCTCGACTACCGGATGGCCCATCAGGCCAGGCTCTACCACAACGTGCACTACGCGGCCATCGAGGAGGCCATCAGCCGGGGCTGTCGGCACATCCGGTTCGCGCAGACCGCCTACGAACCCAAGCGCGAGCTGGGCTGCTCGCTGGTGCGGCAGTCGTACGCCATCACACACCTGCGGCCGGTGCCGCGCGCCGTCCTGCGCGGCCTGCTGCCCCGCGCCCTGGACTCGGCCCTGGCCGAGGCCCTGTCGCCCAAGTCCTAGACAGCAACGGTCAACCCCTCCCCCCGGAAGAGGACATCCCGTGCCCCGAGTCGAAGTCGACCTGCACATCGCCGCCGAGCCGCAGCAGAGCTGGGCGGCCGTGGTGGACGTGGAGAGCTACCCGCAGTGCATGGACAACGTCCAGTCCGTCAAGGTCATCGAGCAGGACGGGCCGGACCGCAGGACCACGGCCTGGTCGGTCCAGCTGAAGGGAGCGGTTCTGGAGTGGGTCGAGGCCGAGCGGCTCGACCACCGCGCCCGCCGCTTCGACTTCCACCAACTCAGCGGCGACCTGGGGCACTTCGTCGGCCACTGGGCGGTCCGCGCCGGACCGGAGGGCGGCAGCGTCGTGACACTGCACGTCGAGTTCGAGATCGGCATTCCACTGCTCGCGGAGATGCTCGATCCCGTCGCCACGGCGGCGCTGCGCGACAACGCACGGCAGATGCTGTCCGCCCTGGACCAACGGCTGACCGGCTCCCCCGCACCGTGAACCACACGTCTTCGGCCCTTAGCCGCACGGCCGGTTCCGCCACGGACCGGCCATCGACCGACCAGGAGATCACCATGGCCGCACCGCGGGCCGTGCCCCTACCGACCGGTGGCGCCGTCGACACCGGTGAGGTCTTCGACAGGCTGCGCAGGCACCTGTCCCCGAAGCTGGCGCTGACCGGCAAGTTCGCGGGCAGGGGCGCCGTGGAGACCGCGGCGCGGGGATCCAGGGTGACGCTCTCCGACGGCCGCCGCGTGCTTGACTTCGGCTCCTACGCGGTGACGCTGCTCGGGCACCGGCATCCGGACGTGGTGCGGGCGGTAGCCCGGCAGCTCGACCTGATGCCCACCTCCACCCGCAGTCTGGCCAACCCGGTGACCGCCGAAGCCGCCGCCAGGCTCGTCGACTACCTCGGAGGGTCGCTGCCCAAGGTGCACTTCGGACTCAACGGTGCCGACGCCGTCGAGGTCGCCGTCAAGCTGGCCCGCCTGGCGTCGGGCCGGGACCGGGTGCTGGCCGTGCGCGGCGCGTTCCACGGCAAGTCACTCGGTGCGCTGGCCCTCACCCACAACCCGCTGCTGCGGGCGGGACTGCGCGGCTGCGCGGTCGACGTGGTGCATCTGGACCCGGACGACCCGGACGCCGTGCGCCACCAGGTGGCCCGCGGCGAGGTGGCGGCCGTTGTCTTCGAACCGGTACAGGGCGAGAACGGCGTGGTACCGCTGTCCCTGAAGGTACTGCGCCGCTGGTCGCGTGATGCCAAGCGGCACGGTGCCTTCGTGATCGCCGACGAGATCCAGTGCGGACTGCGCCGGTGCGCGCAGCGGTCGCTGGCGCTCGCCGAGGGACTTGCGGTGGACGCGGTACTGGTGGGCAAACCACTGGGCGGTGGCGTGATGCCGTTGTCCGCAGTGGTCTGCTCGGAGGAGATGTACGCGCCGCTCAACACCGACCCGTTCCTCCACTCGGCGACCTTCGGTGGCCATCCGCTCAGCTGCGCCGCACTGCCCGCCGCCCTCACGGCACTTGAGGAACTGGCCGAGCACGGGCGGGAGTTGGGCTCGGCGCTGGCCGCGGCGCTGGGGTCGCTGCGGCGGCGCCATGCCGCGGTGGTGAGGGCGGTGCGGGGGCGCGGGCTGTTGTGGGGCATGGACTTCACCAGCCCGCGCGCGGCGGGCGAGGTGGTGGTCGAACTCGCCAACGCCGGACTGCTCGTCTCGCCGTGCCTGAGCCGCCCCACCACCGTGCGGCTGCTCCCCCCGCTGTCCACCACCGACGACGAACTCGCGGAGGCCACCGGGATCCTCGACACCGCTTTGCGCCTGGCGACGCACGCCGTCAGCGACCCGTGACCGACCGACCTGCGACAAGGGGCACCACCATGGCGTTGACCCGGCACGAGCTGGCCCACACCGCGCGGGCGGCCATCGCCGAAGTCCTGGGCACCGAACCGGACACCATCAAGGACAGCACTGACCTGGAGGCGGAATTCGGCATCGACAGTCTGGAACTGATGGCGGTGGGCGCCCAGTTGGAGCGCGCCCTGGACGTGCGGATCGAGGTGGACGACCTGTTGAAGGCAGCGACCGTGGGCCAGGCCATCGACATGCTGGCCAGCCGACTGGCCACCGAGGCATGAGCGGCCCCCGCCGGTCCGACCGGACGAGGGTCGCGATCACCGGCATGGGCGTGAAGTCTCCGGCGGGCAACAGCGTCGACGAGGCGTACGACACCATCATGTCCGCCAAGTCAGTGGCCACCACGGTTGACCGACTGGTGGCCGAGAACGCCCCGGTGCGGTTCGCCTGCGTCGTGCCGGACTTCCCCATGGACGGATATGTGAGTCTTCGCGAGCGCAGGCAGATCGACCGAGGTACCCAACTCGCGCTGTGCGCCGCGGCGGACGCGGTACGGGACGCGGGCCTGCCAGGTCAGTCGTCGCCGGAGCGGACCGGGGTCCATCTGGGCACCGGGACCGGCGGGCTGACCAGCATGGAGGCCACCGCGCTCAACCACGGCGGCGATCCGATGGGCATGCCCGTGCACACCGTCCCCCGCACCATGGCCAACAGCG
The DNA here is from genome assembly GCA_037034305.1 of Streptomyces sp. PLK1-5. Classification (GTDB taxonomy): domain Bacteria; phylum Actinomycetota; class Actinomycetes; order Streptomycetales; family Streptomycetaceae; genus Streptantibioticus_A. The sequence continues at coordinate 53,217 of JBAGJY010000021.1, read as the reverse complement.
CCGCCGCACGCGTCGCCATGCGCTACGGCTTCCAGGGCTCGTGCAACACGTACGTCACCGCGTGCGCGAGCGGTACGACGGCGATCGGCGAGGCGGCCCGCAGGATCCGCCACGGCGAGTTGGACGCGGCCCTCGCCGGTGGGTTCGACTCCGCGATCACCACCGTCATGGTCAGTGGCTTCGCCCGGATGCGGGCGCTTTCCACCCGCAACGACGCGCCGTGGTCGGCCAGCCGCCCCTTCGACGCGGAGCGTGACGGCTTCGTCATGGCGGAGGGCGCCGCCATGATGGTGCTGGAGCGGTGGGACCTCGCGACAGCGCGCGGGGCACGGATCCACGGCGAGGTCGCGGGGTATGCGACGAACGCCGACGCCTTCAACATCGTCGCCCCGTTGGACGACGGAGCGGTCGCCGCCCGTTGCATGAACCTCGCCATCGGCGACGCCGGGCTCACCGCGGCCGACGTCGGTCACATCAACGCGCACGGCACCTCGACCAGGTCCAACGACAGCGCGGAAGCCGCCGCCATCCGGCGGTGTTTCGGCACCGCCGCGCCGCCGGTCACCTCCGTCAAGGGCGTCACCGGACACCTCATCGGCGGCTCCGGCGCGCTGGAGGCCTGCGTCGCGCTGGTCTGCGCCGAGCGGGGCACGGTTCCGCCGGTGGCCAATCTGTCCGACAGCCGGGAGTTCGGCTTCCTGGACCTCGTGACCGGCGCGCCGCGCGCGGTGCCGATCGCCCCGGTGCTCTCCAACTCCTTCGGATTCGGCGGGCAGAACGCCTGCCTGCTGCTGACCCCGGCGCGGTGGACCCCGTGAGGAGCGGCCGTATCATGCGCGTACTCGTCACCGGCGCCACCGGTGTCGTCGGCACCGAAGTCACCGCCCGCTTGGCCACCGCCGCACCCGGCGCCGACGTCGTACGCACCGCCCGGCGGCCCGGGGATACCGGTGTGGTGCCGTGGACCATCGGCCGAGAACCGGCGCCCGCCCAACTGACCGGCCACTGGGACGTCATCGTGCACACGGCGGCCTCCACCCGCTGGACGCTGACCCGCGCCGAGGCCACCCAGGCCAACGTCGCGCCGCTGCACGCGATGCTGGCCCTGGCCGACCGGGAAACCCACTTCGTACACGTCTCCACCGCGTACGTGGGCGGCTCCCGTAACCCGCGGGACCTGCGGGGCGCCGAGTTCGACGGCTACCGCAACGGCTACGAGTGGTCCAAGGCCGTCTGCGAGGACATCGTGACGCGGCACCAGGGGCCGGTCACCGTGGTCCGTCCACCGCTGATCATGGGCCGCCGGGCGGACGGGGTGATCTCCCGGTTCTCGGGCCCCTACAGCCTGTTCCCCGCCCTGGTGTCCGGGCTCGCCGCGGTCGTGGTGGGCGACCCCGACGGCTATGCGGAGATCGGGCCGGTGGACGAGGTCGCCGACGCGATCGTGGCGGCCGTCTGCGGTGCCCCGCCCACCGCGCCCCGCACCGAGGTGCTCTCCGGCGGCGAACAGGCACTGCGTCTTCACCAGTTGGTGGACACCACCTGCGCGGCGGTCAACGACTTTCGCGCCACCCACGGTGTGGCACCGATCGAACGCCCGCCCACCGTCTCCACGGACAGTTGGAACCGGTTCTTCCTGCCGCTGGCCGAGCAGTGGCTCTCGCCCGTCCAGCGGCAGGCGGTCCGGCTGCTCGCCATGTTCCAGAGCTACACCAGCATGTCGGAGCCCTTCACCCCCACCCGGCTCGTCACGGACCCCGCGCGGGTCGTCGACGCCTCCGTACGGTACTGGGCGCGCCGCAAGCCACGGCAGGCACTCGCGACACCCAACCCGTGGACCAGGGTGACCGCCCGTTGAGCCGGGGCCTTCGCAGCCTGCGCCATCAGCGTGACGGCAGGCATCTTCGCGGACCGGCCGGGAAATCCATAGGAGGTCAGCGCCGGGCATTGACTCATTGCGACGGAGAGAACGGATGCGAGTTGGTAAAGCGCTCGCCAGCACTGTGCTGTCGGCCGCGCTGGCCGCCGGTGGCGTACTCGCCACCTCGGGAACGGCCCACGCGACGTACAGCGCCTGCATCGACATGTTGGCGGCCGGCGGTGTGAACATCTGGGACCACGAGGGATACATCTCGCAGGCGTGCAGCGCGGGGGCGGGCGGCGACGAGGAAGCCTGTGAACGCCAGCTCGGCCACGCCGCGATGCACGTGGAGGACGACGACCTCTACCCCCGCGCCTGCCAGGCGGCGGCGGTGAAGCCCGCCGCCGCGCCGACCGTCAAGCCCGCCGATCCACCGGCTGCCCGCGGTCACCTGCCCCGGACGTAGCGTTCCGCCACCACCGTGGGGTACTCCACCGGCCTTCCGCGCCGCACCGACCAGGCCAGCCGCAGGTACTGCGCATGCGTCCAGGCCAGCGGGGTGGCCGAGGTGGTCGGGGTGCCGGGGCGGACCCGAGGGGCCGGCGGCTGGTCGTCCCAGACCTGTTCGGGAAGCAGCAGGGTCTCTCCCGCGGTGGCCGCCAGGTCCCGCAGTCTGCCCGCCGCCGCGCGCGGGTCACCGGCCAGCAGTTCGTACTCGGCGCGTTCGCCGGAGAAGATGGGCCATAGGCGGCCGGAAGTATGCCGTATCCGCGGCTGGTTGACGTCCCAGGGTGCGCCGTCCGCCTGTTCGCCGTATCCGTCGTGGCTGTAGCGGTGCCAGTGCCGACCGGCCGGTGTCAGTACCGAGATGTGCCTGTCGACCACGGCCAGCGAGTTGCGGACCACCGGGTCCGCGGGGCTCTTGACGCCGAGGCGGACGAGTTCGAGGAATCCGGCGTCCACGACCGCGCGCTGGTCGACCGGGGCGGGATTGTTGTTGCCGAGGTCGTAGGCGGTAGCGGCGTCGGGCTTGCCGTCCTTCGTCAGCCGCAGGTAGTAGGGCCTGGGCGAGTGGGGGCCGGTCCTGGTGACCGTCCAGCCGTCCACCGCGTCGCGCCAGGTGTCGGCGGCCGCGAGGTACTTGGCGGCCTGGTCGCCGCGTCCGCCGCGGTGCAGCAGGTCGGCCAGGCAGACCAGGCCCGCGATCACGGAGGCGATGGTCGACGGTGAGTAGCCGCTCTGCTCCTCCCACCGTTCCTGCTGGGTGTACGGGGCGCGGTGGCCGTCGGTCGCGTAGCCGAGGATGAAGTCACCGCCGCGCGCCAGCCGGTCGAGTGTCGTGGCGTCGTGGCGGTCCAGCAGCCAGGCGAGGAGCATCGGCGCGGCCGTCTCGTCCAACTGGACGCCGGTCCAGAAGGGTTTGCCGCTGACGGTGGTGTTCTGCGCCCAGTGCCCGTCGGGTTGCTGGATTCGCAGCAGGTAGTCGAGGGCCCGCTCGGCGGCCTCGCGGTCGCCCGCGGCGTGCAGGCCGGTGGCGATGTGGTAGAGGTCGCGCGGCCACACCAGGTGGTAGGAGCCGCTCACCGGGGCGAGTTGGTGGTCGGTGCCGAAGGCCCACGGCATGGTGGGCGAGGCGATGAAGGCGCCGGGGTTGTTCTTGTCCTCGCTGGCGGCGAGCGTGGTCACCGAGGCGGTGTACAGCTCCCGCTCGCGGGCCGAGCGCAGGCTGCTGGGCGGCTTGGGCAGGGCGGCCAGGTAGGAGCGCCAGCCGGTGGCGTAGTCGCGTTCCGCCCGGGTGAACCCGGTGCGCAGCGCCCGGCGGGCGGTGCCGACGGCTTCGGCCGGATCGGCACCGTAGCCCAGCACCACGGTCTGCCGGGTGTGTGCGAGGCCGTCCAGCCGCAGTCGTCCCAGTTGGACGACGTTGCCGGGTCCGGCGGTTGAGTAGTGGTGGGGCAGCCGTCCCTTGTTCGCCCGCAGTTCGGTCCATCCGTCGTTGACGCCGAAGTAGCCGACGGTGGACTCGGCGAACCCGTCGGCGGCCATCAGTGCGCTCGCCGACCGCGCGTCCTGCGCGACCAGGGCGCCGCCGTGCGGGAGTGCCCGGTCGTCGTCGCCGTCGCCGGACAGCGACGGATCGTGCAGCACGTAGACCTGGAGCGGGCTGCCGTTGGTGGAGCGCACCTCGAAGTCCAGCAGGACGGCGGCGCGTTGCGGGTCGGTGACGTAGCGTGTGACGGCCTGCCAGCCGCTGCCGGTGCTGGTCTGGCGGTAGCCGGGGACTCCGGGCTCCGGCAGTTCGGTGCGGGTCGGCACGTCGCTGGCCCGTTCCACGAAGGTCCTGCCGTCGGTGACCACCAGTTGGGTCTCGCGGCTGGCCGGAGTGCTCAGGTCCGGGTAGTACGTCTCGCTCATCCGGCCGCCCTCCAGGGTGAACCACACCGGACTGCGCCGCGGGCGGGCCGTGCCGAAGCCGAGTTTGTCGGCCGGGGTGAAGGCGGACGGCGCGCCCGGCCCGCCCGGCGCGGCGCCGGAGACGGTGGCAGTCGGCTGGTCGGGCCGCCCGGCCGCCTGGGCGGTCCCGGCGAACGGCACGGGTGCCGCGAGCACCGACGCCCCGACGAGCGCCGCGCGCACGAAGTCCCGTCGGGAGGAGTTTGTGTCCACCGTGACCTCCAGTACATCCGTTGTCGACATTCGGGCGGTGGCTCTCCCCTGCATGTTCAGCTTGTGAAGCCACTCGCCCTCGCTGGCGGGCTCTGACGTGCAGAATGAGGCTCCCCGGCCATGGTGATCACGTCAAGGGGTCGTACAAATCTTCAAGAGGTGATTTCATCGCCGCTCAACTTTGGTGGCCCGAGCCGTCGTTGGAAACGGCCCCCCAGGGCATCCGCGTGAACGGCACATCAATCGTCGGGCGGATGCCGTCAACGTCGCGTCAGGGCCGGGCGCAACCCGGGGAGCAGCGGGAATAGCGTCGTTGCCGCGCCTCGGAGCACTCACTGGACCGGGGCCACCACCTTTGTGTGAGGAGTACATCCCATGGCTGAATTCGTGTGCGGGGACGAGCACGAACCTCCGGATCGCATCCCGACCGGACCGCTGTACGTTCCCGTCCGGTCGGGTCCCGCGGGGTGTGCGACCCGCCTGTTCCGCACACCCCTGGGCGGCCGTACGGCCGTCGGATTCACCACCCAGCGGCGGCTGGCCGACACCCTCGGCGCAGAGCAGGCATGGATCAGACTTTCCGCACCCGCGCTGCGCGCCCTCACCGAGCCGCTGGGAGCCACGACCCTCACCGTGGACCCCCAGCTCGCCGCCCCCGCCACCGCCCGCACCGACCGCGCCCCGCTGTGGCGGGAGTGGGACCAGCAGCCCCTCGGGGTGCTGCGGGTGACGGGGGCGGTGGCCCTGGTCGATGCCGTCAGCATGTGGATCGGTTGAGGAGTCCTTCGACATGACACTGACCGCCATACCCGACCAGAGCGAACGGCCTCGTGCGCAACGCGAGTTGGCCGTGTGGCCTGCCTCCACCCGCCATGCCCCGCACGGCGAGCTGACCGTGGGCGGGGTCGCCCTCACCGAGATCGCCGAACGCTTCGGTACCCCCGTCTACGTCCTTGACGAGGACGAGGTACGCAACCGCTGCCGCGCCTACCGGGACGCCTTCGCGGACGCCGACATCCTCTACGCGGCCAAGGCGTTCCTGTGCCGGGCCATGGCCAACTGGGTGCAGGAGGAGGGCCTCGGCCTTGACGTCAGCTCCGCCGGGGAACTGGAACTCGCCGTCACCACCGGCTTCCCGCCCGACCGCATGGTGATGCACGGCAACGCCAAGAGCCCGCAGGACCTGCGGGCGGCGATCCGGCTCGGCGTGGGACGCATCGTCATCGACAGCACCGGCGAGATCGCCCGGCTGGCCGCCGAGGTGCCCTCCGGCACCCGGCAGAAGGTACTGGTCCGGGTCATCCCCGGCATCGCCGCCGGTGGGCACACCGCGATCCGTACCGGAACCGAGGACCAGAAGTTCGGACTGTCGCTGGTCGACGGCTCCGCCCAGCACGCCGTCGCCCGCATCCTGGACCAGCCGCGGCTGGAACTCGTGGGCGTGCACTGCCACCTGGGTTCGCAGATCGCCACCGTCAAGCCCTACCTGCTGGCCGTCCGGCGCATGGTGGGGCTGCTCGCCCGCATCCGCCAGCAACACGGCACCACTCTCCCCGAGTTGGACCTCGGGGGCGGGCACGCGGTCGCCTACCGGCCTGGCGAGAGCCTGCTCGACATCGGCGCGCTCGGCGCCCGGGTGCGCACCGAACTGGCCGCCAGTTGCGCCGCCGCCGGTCTGCCGGTGCCCCGGCTGACCGTCGAGCCCGGCCGCGCCATCGCGGGACCGGCCGGGGTCGCCCTGTACCGGGTGCTGTCCGTCAAGCGCACCGGCGACCGCACCTTCGTCGCCGTCGACGGCGGCATGAGCGACAACCCGCGTCCGGCGCTGTACGGGGTGCGGTACGCGCCCCGGCTGCTGGGCCGCCGCTCCACCGCCGACTGCCGCCCCGCCACGGTCGTCGGACGCCACTGCGAGGCGGGCGACATCCTGGCCTCGGACGTCCGGCTGCCCGACGACACCAGGCCGGGCGACCTGATCGCCATCCCGGTGGCGGGCGCGTACCACCTGTCAATGGCCTCCGGCTACAACATGGTTGGCCGCCCGCCGGTCGTCGCCGTCACCGGCGGCCGGGCACGGCTGCTGGTCCGCCGCGAGTCCTTCGACGACCTGCGCAGCCGCGACGTGGGACTGTAGGCGCGTTCCCGCCGCTCGACCATCCAGACACCGGCCGCGGGCCCGGTCGGCACCTGTCGGCGCCACGGGTGGCGTGGCGGTGCGGGATGTGCCGCACGCCGGATGTCAGACCCCACCCGTAGGCTCGGCGCCATGAGAGCTTCAGGAACGTTCACCGTGAAGTCCTTCGCCCCGACCGAGCTGGCTGCGACTGCGGCCGTGACCACCGGGGTTCCGGTGGGTGTCGCGACCATGGAGAAACAGTACGCTGGTGAGGTCGTCGGCCGCTCGGCGACGCTTTTCACCGCCGCGTTCGACCAGGGCACCGGGATCGGCAGCTATGTGGCCATGGAGTCCTTCGAGGGCTCACTGCACGGCCGCGGCGGAGCCTTCAACTTCGCTCACTCGGCGACAACCTCCGGAAACGACCGCACCGCCGAGTTCTTCACCATCGTCCCGTCCAGCGGCACCGGAGAACTGGCCGGGATCACCGGTACGGGCGGGATATCGGTCGAATCCGACGGTACGCATCGCGTGTGGTTCGACTACGAACTGGTCTGAGCGGAGCAGGCACTGTTGACTGCACTGCCCAGCAGTACCGTCGCCGCGTCGATGGCCGCGGTCAGCGTCCGCGGTCCCGGAGCAAGGCCGCCGAGCAGGCCGTCAATGTCCCGCAGGCCAGCGCGGTCCAGCAGGGTCTTCTCGTTGGTGACCCACTGTCCACGGGCCGCCAGCACCGCGTGTGCGCTCTGGCATGCGGCGGTGGCGATCGCACCGGCGCAGTCGCTGAGGCGCCCGCGTTCGGCGTGGGCGTGACGGGCGTAGGCAAGGGTGTGCCGGGCGTCGCACGGACTGATCGTTTTCCTCAACGGCACATCGAGTTCCGGCAAGTCGAGCATCTCGCGGGAGCTTCTCGCGATCCTGGACGAGCCCTACTTCCACCTGCCGGTTGATGCGTTCCACGCCATGCGGACGGATCGAGAGTTCCCTCCCGAGCGACTGCCGATGATGCTCCGGCGGACCTGGATGGGGTTTCACCGGGCCGTTGCCGGAATGGCCGCCGCGGGCAACAACGTCGTGGTGGACCATGTGCTGAGCGAACCATGGCGCCTTGACGACTGCCTTGGCCTGTTCGCTCCCGAGAATGTCGTCCTTGTCGGTGTGCGCTGTCCCCTGCCGGAACTCGAAGCGCGCGAGCGGGCGCGTGGGGACCGACCGCTGGGTCTGGCCGCGCGCCAGATCGACCAGGTACACGCGCATGGTGTGTACGACATCGAGTGCGACACCGATCTCGCCGGTCCCTCCGACTGCGCGCAGCGGATCAAGGATTTCCTGCCCCGTCGGCGCTTTCCCACCGCGTTCCAGCAGTTGAGGGCCGCTCGGTGGGGCGGCCATCAGGCGGCGGTCCCCTCGTCGTGACCGCGCGGGCAGGACCGCGTCGGCCACGGTGGCCGGAAGTCGCGGGCGGCATGATGTCCGGGGGGACCCAGCGGTCTGGCCTCGCCATGATGTGCGTGAGGGGGAGGCCCCCCCGAGAGGTCCGGCCGCAAGACGCGTTGGGGGAGACATGCCGCGCTGGAACGAACTTCCCGTCTCGCTCGATCAGCGAGCGCTCCGACTCGTCGTACCACGGCGAAGACTCAGGCGCCGCGGCGGGCCTGGTCTGCCCGCGCGGGCGCGGCGGAGCGCCACGCGCAACGACGCGAGGGCGAGCGGGGGCGCGGGCGAGAGCGTGGCTCCCGCCAACCGGTCGGCGGGCGGCCGGACTTGGCTGACCCTCGCGGCGGTGTCCGTACTGTCGGCCGCCCTGGTCGCCGTGCTGCTGGTCACCAGACCCTGGCAGTACGGAGAGACCGGGACGGCCACGGTGCACGTGAGCGCTCAACCGGCGTTCGTCTTCGAGCGGGGCCAGTGCCATCGGTGCCTTGTAGCGTTCCAGGCAGGCGAGTTGCGCGCCGGGTACAGCACGACCCGCGCCACGATCACGGATGCCGACAGCAGGGGCTGGGAGATCATCGAGGCGCAGTGCCTGTTGCGCCACCACGGCTACGATCCCGGTGTGCCCGACGGAGAGTACGACGCGCAGGTCAAGGACGCCGTCGAGCGCTTCCAGCGGGATCGCGGTCTGGTGGTCGACGGCATCGTGGGGCCCGGCACCTGGCGGGAGCTACGGCACGCCGACGGGCACGCGGCACACGGGTTCCACTCCGGCCACGGGCACGGCTTCGACCGAATAGGCGGCGTACCGCAACCGCGTCGCGCGACAGGCGCGGATCCCGTCCACGTCAGCTCTCCCACTCCTCCTCCGGCGCCCACACCTGGCCCAGCAACGCTCCCCCGTACACCACGTAGCCCACGCCGATCAGCCATGACTGCACGACCAGTACGGTACCCAGCGCCCCGTAGCTCACCGCGTTGCTGACGATCAGCGGGGCGAACACCCGCACCGAGAATCCGCGCAGCCCCACCAGGCCCGCCATGGTCGCCACGGCGCCTGGCAGCAGGGCGCGCCAGTGCGTCCGGCCGCCGATCAGGAACCACTGCCCCCACCAGAAGAACACCACACCGGACAGCAAGGTCAGCGTCACCCGGATCGTCGACTCCCACCAGTGGCGTTGCAGTACCAGACCGCTTTGCACCTCGCCGTACAGATAGGCGGTCAGGGCGGCCAGCCACACCGCCTGCCGCCAGACCTTGTGCCACGGCCCGCTGGGCAGGCCCCAGATCTTCTCGTAGCCGGTCTGCACGCTCGCGGCGAAGGTCAGCCCGAACACCACGAGGGCCAGAACGCTGAACACGCTGGTCGCACTCAACACCTTCGACGGTGCGGTGAACAGGCGCTGAACCGAGTGGGCCGGACTGCCGGACAGCCCCATCCCGTCGACGACCCACAGCGCGAAGCCGCGCTGTTTGAACGGATTGGCGGCGGCCACCAGGATCAGCAGCGGAGCCAGGGTCACCACGGCCAGAGCGGCGAAGCCCATGGCGCGGTGCATGAGTTCCACGTCCTTGCCGCGGCGCCACAACCGCTCTGCCCTGGACAGCCGCCAGACGCTGCGCAGACGCTCGCGCACGGCCGCCATCACCTGGGGCCTCCCGACCTGGTCGCGGGTGGAGCGTCGGTGGCCACGGCGCCTCCTAGTGGTCGACAAGCCCTGGAACGCCATTTCCGCAAGCCATTCCTCCCACCTTCGCGAGACTTTCGCTCATCGCATCCGGCAGCGATTACCGAGGGAGACAGGTACGTTCTACTGGCGCACGGCACCGTTTTCAACACGCTCACCGCCGCCGAATGGAGCGCCCGTGGCCCCGGGGCACCCCGGAAGGGGCCCATCGCCGCCCACTGCAATTCCCATGTGACGGGCCGCCAATTCATGGGGCGCATCCGCGCCATGTGCAGCTCGTAAGGACCGGACGGATATTCGACGCTCAACGCGATCGGGTCATATTCGGGTTTCCCGCTGGCGTTCCCGCACAGCACCTGGCACGGGACGCGTTCCCGCACAGCACTTGGCACGGGACGCGTTGCGCGCCGAGAGCCGAGGTCGAACACAGTCACGATCATCGCTTCCCCGCAGCGGCCAGGTGGGCCATCGGCTGGGACCCGAGTGGGATTGGGCGATCCGGGTGAGTGGCGGTGATCCGGGGGCGCGCCGTGGACACGGATCATGGAGGCACTCCGACACCCGGGAGGTGATCCGTCAGTGGAAGGGCCGGGCGAAGAAGCAGGCACCGGTGCGGACCGGCGGTTCGGCAGTCCGGGGCAGCCGATGGATCGGCGTTCGCCGTTCTTCGTCGGCATGGTGGGGGCTGCCGGAGTGGCGGTGACGGTCGCGGTCGCCGAGACGGTGCTCGCCGTGCGTGCGGTGCTGGTGCTGATCGGGCTGGCGCTGTTCCTGGCCCTGGGCCTTGACCCGGCGGTGCGCTGGTTCGGCCGCCGCGGACTGCCCCGCTGGGCGGCCGTGCTGATCATCGCGCTGGCGGGAGTGGGTGTGCTGACGGGTTTTCTGTCGTTGGCCATTCCCCCACTCGCCCAGCAAGCCGAGCAGTTCGCGCACAGGCTGCCGGTGTATCTGCATGAGTTGCAACACGCCAATTCGTTTCTGGGGCATCTGAACCGGCAGTTCCATATCCAGCAGGCCCTTCAGAGCCTGCTCACCAACGGCGGTGCCTCGCTGGCTGGCGGGCTGTTCGGCGCGGGCAAACTGGTGCTCGGCGCACTCGCCTCAGTACTGGTGGCCGCCGTGCTCACCGTGTACTTCCTGCTGGGGCTGCCCACGCTCAAGCAGACCTTCCTCCAACTCGTCCCGGCGTCACGACGCACCCGCGTCAAGCTCATCACTGACGAGGTGTTCGCCAAGGTCGGAAGGTACCTGGTCGGCCAGGTGCTGCTGGCACTCATCGCGGCAGCCGGGACGCTCGCCTGGCTGACTGTCTTCAACGTGCCCTACGCTCTGCTGCTGGCCTTCTTCGTGGCCCTGCTGGACCTGGTTCCCATGGTGGGCTCCACCATCGCGGGGATCATCGTGTCGCTGGTGGCGCTCACGGTCTCCCTGCCCGTCGCCGCGGCCACCGCGGGCTTCTACACCGCCTACCGGCTCGCCGAGGACTATCTGCTCTCCCCGAAGATCATGGGCAAGCAGGTCGAGGTCCCGGCGATGGTCGCGATCGTCGCCGTACTGATCGGCGGCAGTCTGCTGGGGATTCCGGGCGCTCTCATCGGCATTCCGCTGGCCGCGGCGATCCGCCTGGTACTGAAGGAAGTGGTCTTCCCCCGCCTCGACGACTCATAGGCCCGTACCCATCCCCAGCGGACTACTTGTTGTGACCGTGACGCGGCGGTCAGGATTGCGCCATGCCCGCCTTCACCGCCGCCGACGGAACCGAACTCGCCTACCACGTCGTGGGGCAGGGCATCCCGCTGCTCTGCCTGCCGGGTGGCCCGATGCGCGCTTCCCGCTACCTCGGCGATCTCGGCGGATTGTCCAGACAGCGTCAGCTGGTCCTGCTCGATCTGCGCGGCACCGGAGCCTCCGGCATCCCGTCCGACCCTGCCACGTACCGCTGCGACCGGCAGGTCAGCGATGTCGAGGGCCTCCGTACGCACCTGGGACTGGACCGCGTCGATGTGCTCGCCCACTCCGCCGCCGGTGACCTGGCGCTTCACTACGCGGCCCGCTACCCGCACCGCGTACGCACCCTCACGTTGGTCACCGCCCGTGCCCGCGCCCTGGGCGTTGACTTCACCGAGGAGCACCGCCGGGAGGCGGCTGCCCTGCGCGGGGCGGAGCCGTGGTTCAAGGACGTCTTCGACGCCTACCAGGCAGTCTGGGACGGTACCGCGACCGATGCCGACTGGGACGCCATCGCGCCGTTCTTCTACGGCCGTTGGCACGCGGATGCCCAGGCGCACGCCGCGGCCGAAGTGGAACAGACCAACGAGGAAGCGGCGGAACTCTACGCCTGCCCCGGCGGGTTCGATCCGGAGGCGACGCGTGGCGCCATCGCCGTGTTGGACGTGCCGGTGCTGCTCGTCGCGGGCGAGTTGGACGGCGGCCCGCTCCCCCGCGTCGCCGCCGCCATCGCGCGGCACTTCCGCAGGGCCGAACTCGTGGTCCAGCCGAACGCCGGTCACTATCCATGGGTTGACGACCCGGTCCGCTTCTCCCACACCGTTGGGACGTTCCTCGCCCGAGCCCATGACGCGACTAGCACCGGAATGTGACACGAGTCACACTCTCGTGTGTCATACGGGCGCCGCCGCCAACTCGTGTGCGCAGTGAAGGCGGTGCGATGTCGGCAGCGCCGCCTTCACTCCTGTCGTAGCTCTCCTCGATTCAGGGGAACTGAGGACCCCGGCCCGGCGCGCGGACGCGGCCGGGCCCACCGTTTCCGAAGCACTCAGCGACGCCCGCCAACGGCAATGGGGCGCCGCTACGCGGCGGGTACCCGGTGACGGCGCGGATGTGGTCACGCTGTAGAAATGGCGCATGGCACTACGCGGGCAGGGGAAGCGCATCGGCCCTTCGGAGGCGTCCGGCAAAAAGCGCTTCGGCGGCGCGCTGTTGGTCCTGATGGGTCTGGTCTTCGTCACCTACGGCCCTGTCGGTTTCGCGTACGCCTCCCGGCTGGCGGGCACGCCGGGCACGTTCACCGTTGTCTACTGCTCGCAGGTGGCAAGCGGCAGAGGGAGCAACACCGTCTGCGACGGCACGTTCCGGTCCGCTGACCGGCGCATCACGGACGACCGCGCGGAACTCGTCAACGACGTCGACGGCTCCATGCTGGACGTTCAGGTACCCGTGACGAGGAGGGGCACGGAGGACTACTACATGGCACGTCCCGGGTACGCCGCCGGTTGGCTCTGTATGGCGTTCGCCGGTGTCCTTCTTCTCGCCTGCGGGATACCGGCGGTATGGACGGGCCAGACTCTGCGGGCCGACAGACCCAGGCACCCTCGGCTGGCCCGCGCGGCGACCCTGACCGCGCGCACCGCGCTGACATGCGTCGGCGTCTGCGGCGCGACGGCGCTGGTCCTGGCCGTGTGGTAGGCGGCCGTCACCTCGAACGCCGCGGCTACAGCCAGCTGACCCGTGCCTCGGTGAGCTGATCGTCATCGCGTGGCGGTCGGCCGAACTCTCCGGACCACACGCTCCGCAGCAGTCGGTCGAGGACTTCCAGGATCTGCGGTGCGCACTCTCGAAGCCGTTCCGCGTCGGTCGCGGCCACTTCCGCTTCGGCCACTCCGGCGTCCGCCAGTACGCCCGGCAGATCGCGGAGTCGCTGGCCGACCCACTTCAACGGGTCGGCGGACAACTCCTTGACGAACACCCGCCGTCCCGGCTCCCAGCCGTCGAACCTCGGGTGGTGGTGCGTCCTGTTGAAGCTTCCGGTGGGCCCGTCCACGGACTCCAGGAGGTCAACCCGCCACAACGGGCGGTCGATCGAGATCGGGCGTGCGGAGTAGATCGACCCCCTCAGCGCTCCGTCCTGGAGCATTCGCAGCTCAAGTCGCACACCGTGCTCGGCGCCCTCCTGGCCTGCTTCGGGGTCCGGATCGACGAAGTAGAGGTCGCTCACCACGACGCCGATCCGCTCAAATCCAAAGGCGTACAACACGAGAGACCGCCCTTCGGCTGCCTGCCCTGCCTGGCTGACTGAGACTCGGGCCTCATGGTAGACGCGCGGGGCGGCACCGGCACAAGGACGCCGCAACGTCGCCACGTTCCCCGACGCTGCCCGTCGCCGGAGTACCTGGCGCGCTGGTCGGCGAATTCGCTGGGCGGGCAGCCTGGTTGAGCCTGATCACCGGCAGTGCCGTCATGACCGGGCCGACCGCCCCGCGGTGGGCCGCATGGCGGTGGGCCGCATGGCGGTGGGCCGCATGGCGGTGTGGGACGCGGGTAGGCGCAGCCACGCGTATGAGCCGTCCAGTGCCAAGGAGGAATCATCACCATGGGCATCGGAGGATGCATCGGCCTGATCGGCCTGGGGGCGATCCTCACCTTCGCGGTCGACTGGCATGTCAAGGGAATCAACATCGCGTTGGTCGGCCTGATCATGATGGGTGCCGGCATCATCGGGCTGGCCGCCTACATCAGCATCTTCAAGCGGCGCCGTATGCAGCCGCCCAGCCCCGCCGCACCCGTCGTCGACGTCGAGGAGCACCGTTTCTGACGTCCGTGCGGTCCCCGTCGGCGGCGAGGTCGGGGCCAACGCGCTCCGGACGGTCGGCCGCCGCCGGGATCCGCCGCGTGACGGCCGGGCGGCGGTACGGCGGCTGGCACGCCGGGACTTGCCCGCGGAACCATCGTTCTCTACCGTTGCGCTCACGCCGAGAACGTACGTTCTCTGACGCGAGGGAGCAGCGCCCATGACCACACAGCGACCCCCCGTGCCGCCGTTCACCGAGGAGACCGCGCGGATCAAGGTTCAGGCCGCCGAGGACGCGTGGAACACCAAGGACCCGGAGAAGGTCTCCCTCGCCTACACCGAGGACTCCGAATGGCGAAACCGCGATGTCTTCCTCAGGGGCCGCGACGAGATCGTCGCGTTCCTCACCGCCAAGTGGCACAAGGAGCTTGACTACCGGCTCCGCAAGGAACTGTGGGCCTACACGGGGAACCGGATCGCGGTCCGCTTCGAGTACGAGTTCCACGACGCGGACAGCCAGTGGTTCCGCGCCTACGGCAACGAGAACTGGGAGTTCGACGACAACGGCCTGATGCGCAGGCGTTACGCCAGCATCAATGACGTACCCATCACCGTCGACCAGCGCCGCATCGCCTGCTGATCGACGTGGCACCAGGATGGCACGAGAATGTTGGTTCTCGTGATGGGGTGATCGAGGTGGAGCGCGAGGTCGCCGAACAGCGGGTGCTGGACGCCGCCGAGGCACTGTTCTACGGCCAGGGCATCCAGGCGGTGCGGATGGACGCCATCCGCTCCGCCTCCGCCGTTCCCCTCAAGCGGCTCTACCAGATCTTCCCGTCCAAGGACTCGCTGGTCGAGGCCTACCTACGGCGCCGGGACGCGCGTTGGCTCGGTGAGTTGGCCGAGTACGTGGCCGCCCGCCACTGCCCCACCCAACGCGTCCTCGCGGTCTTCGACTGGCTGTACCAGTGGTTCGACGAGCCGGGCTTCCGCGGCTGCGGGTTCGTCAACTCCTTCGGGGAGTTGGGGGCGACGTCCCAGGCCGTCGCGGAGATCGCCACAGCGCACAAGAAGGCGTTCCGGCAGTACGTCGCCGATCTCGTGTCCGCCGCGGAGGCGCCCTCCTGGCTGGCCGACCATCTCGTGCTGCTCGCCGAGGGCGCCATGACCACCGCCGCCATCCGCGGTTCCGCCGAGCCCGCCCGGCAGGCCAAGGATGCCGCCCGCGTCCTGCTGCGTGCCGCGCGCGCGGAGGTCGGGACCTGCGGGGCCGGTCAGGAACGCGAACAGTAGGTTGCGCGCAATCCAACGGTGGACAATCGAGACGCTACGCTGGATGTCATGACGAACACCGCGCCAGCCGGGACGCCGAAGCCGCCACGCCTCGATGACCAGCTGTGCTTCGCGCTGCATGCCGCCTCGCGGGCGTTTGACAGCCTGTACCGGGTGCTGCTGCGCGAGTCCGGGCTCACCTACCCGCAGTACCTGGTGCTCCTGGTGGTGTGGGAGCACGGCGAGGTGACCGTCAAGAGCCTTGGCGAGCGGCTGCGGCTTGACTCCGGGACGCTGTCCCCGCTGCTCAAGCGGTTGGAGGCGGCCGGATTCGTGGAGCGCCGCCGCAGCGACGAGGACGAGCGCTCGGTGCTCGTGCGGACCACCGAGGCGGGCGACGGGCTGCGCGGCCGGGCCTGTGACGTGTCCATGGGAGTCGCCTCGGGCAGCGGGCTGAGCCTGGCCAAGGCGGTCGCGCTGCGCGACAGTCTCAACGAACTCACCGAGGCACTGGACCAGGCGGTCAAGAGCGCCTGACTCCCGAGGCAGCTCACAGGTCCTCAGGTGGCCGCGGCGCGGTGAGGCGTTCGATGTCCCGCTCCCCGTAGCCGAGTGCGCCGAGCACCTCGTGGTTGTGTTGGCCGAGGGTGGGCGGCGCGGTACGCACCGCTGGGCGGACGCCGCGGAAGTTGACCGGGAAGGCGACCTGCTCCAGCGGACCTACCACGGGGTGTTCCACACGCTGGACCATGCCGAGCGCGGCGGTCTGTTCGGATGCGTAGACCTCGTCGAGACCGCGGATCGGTGTGACGGGGATTCCGCCTGCCTTCAGTACGGCGCACCAGTTCTCGACGGTGTCGGCTCGAAGTGTCCTGTCCAGTTCGCCGTTGAGTTCCGTGCGATGGGTGACCCGGTCGCGGTTGGTGTGGAACCTGGGGTCGGCTGCCAGGTCCGGGCGGCCGATGAGTTCACACAGCCGCTGCCACAGGACGTCGTTGCCGACCGCGATCACGAAGTGGCCGTCAGCGGCCGGATAGGCCTGGTACGGAACGAGGCTGGGGTGCCCGGAGCCCAGGCGCCGCGGTGCGTCGCCGGTCGCGAAGTAGCTGGTGGCCCAGTTGACGTGCAGGGCGAGCTGCGATTCGTAGAGGGAGGTGGTGAGGTACTGGCCGACGCCGGTGCGGGCGCGTTCGACCAGAGCCGAGACGATGCCGATGGTCCCGAACAGCGCCGCGCCCAGGTCCCCCATGGCGTATCCGGCCTTGACCGGCGGGCCGTCCGGCTCGCCGGTCAGCGACATCAGCCCGGCCGCCGCCTGCGCGACCATGTCGTAGCCGGGTTCCGAGCGCAGCGGGCCGGTCTCGCCGAAGGCCGATATGTGCAGGACGACCAGGCGCGGGTAGTCGGCGCTGAGCCTGTCGTATCTGAACGCCTCCTTCAGCGTGCTGCCGGGCCGGAAGTTCTCCACGACCACGTCCGCCTCGGCGATCAGCCGGTGGGCGGCCTGCTGTCCCTGCGGGGACTTCAGGTCGAGGGTCACCGAGCGCTTGTTGCGGTTGGCGGCCAGGTAGTACGCGGCGTCGGGGCCGTTGAACGGCGGTCCCCACCGTCTGGTGGGGTCGCCGCCGTCGGGGTGCTCGACCTTGATCACGTCCGCGCCGAGGTCGGCGAGGGACATGGTCACATACGGCCCGGCCAGGATCTTCGAGAGGTCGACAACCCGGATGCCCTCAAGTGGCTTCGCGCCTGGTGCGGTCATCTGGTTCTGCTTTCGTTCGGCGAATCATCGGTCGGCGATGAGCTGTTGGTGCCCACCCGCCGAGATGATCAAGCGGGTGGCCATATTCTCGCCACGACCCATGCTCCGGAAAACATCACCGTGGTCCACTAGTTCGTCGTCCGGAAGCCGCCCTTGACGGTGTCGAAGACAGGGCGGTACCTGTCCCAGTCGGCGCTGGGGGCGGAAAGGTAGATGGCGTGCTCGGCGCCGCCCTTGGGACCGAAGCCCAGGTCGACGGCCTGGAACTGGCGGGCCCGGCCCTGGAAGGTGAACTGCCACAGCGAGGCGGGCTGCCCGAGGTAGCTGCTGTTCTGCATGCTGACCCGCTGGTAGTCGGACACCTTGGCCTTGACCTGCGGCTCTATCTGCTGCCAGTGCTGAAGCGGGGTGGCGCCGGTGGAGTCGATGACATCGATGGTCAGGCCGACCAGACCGCTCGGGTCGAGGTACTGGATCTCGGTGCCGGACTTCACCTGGCGCCGCCAGCCGTCGGGTACCGGGAACGAGGCGCCGAGCGCGTCCTCCTTGACCAGGTGGTAGCCGTGCGGCACCGGCGGCGGGGACGGCGTGCCCGGTTCGGTGGCCGGTGCCGACCGCGTCGGGTCCGGGCCGGAGGGGGCGGGACCGGCGCTGTGGTGGGTGGCGCCAGCGACTCCACGGCCCGTGAGGAAGAGGTACCCGCAGCCCGCGGCCACGGCGACCGCGACGGCGACGCCGGTCAGCAGCAGCGCGCGGCGGCCGCCCTTCCTGGCCTCGGCGCGCCGCCTTCCGGTCCGCTGCGGAGCCTCCGGTGTGCCCGGCGGCACGACCTGGGTCGTCCCGGTCGCCGAAGACGGGGTCGGCTGCGTGGTGGTGGTTGACGGTTCCTTGGTGTCCTTTGCCGGTGTCTGCTCGGCCAGCTCGTGCAGGATCCGCTCGACGGACTCGGCCGAGGGCCGGTCCTGCGGCGCCTTGGCCAGCAGCCGCTCGATGAGGTCGGTCAGCGGGCCGGCCTGTCGCGGTGGTTCGAGCGGGTCCACGGCGATGGCGTACGCCGTCTCGACCGGTGTGTCCTTGCGGAACGGAGGCCGCCCTTCCACCGCCTGATAGAGGGTGGCGCCCAGCGCCCACAGATCCGCCGCCGGGCTGGGTGTGCCGCCTTTGACCCGCTCGGGCGGAAGATAGTCGATGGAGCCGATCAGCTCGCCGGTCCTGGTCAGCGTGGAGGTCCCGACGGCCTGGGCGACGCCGAAGTCGGTAAGCACGACCCGGCCGTCGGCGCCGAGCAGTACGTTGGCGGGCTTGACGTCGCGGTGCAGCACTCCTGCGGCGTGCGCCGCGCGCAGCGCCGCGATCATGCGGCAACCGATCCATGCCGCCTCGCCGGGCTCGAGGGTGCCGTTCCGCTTGAGCAGTTCACCGAGGGTGGACGAGGGCACGTACTCCATCACGATGCACGGCGCACCGGCGTCCTCAACGACGTCGTGGATGGTGACGACGTCGGGGTGGGTGATCCGGGCCGCGCTGCGCGCCTCGCGCCGGGTGCGCTCGTGCAGGGTCGCGATCTCCTCGTCGGACAGGTGCAGCGGGGCGTGGACGCGCTTGACAGCCACCTGGCGGCCCAGCAGCTCGTCCTCGGCACGCCACACCGTGCCCATGCCGCCCCGGCCGATCTTTTCGAGCAGCCGGTAGCGCCCGGCGACCAGGCGGCCTATGTCCACCTCCGGTTCCGCCATCGAATCCGACACTGCCCTGCCCTCCAACTTTCATTCCGCTTCAGGGCTCCACAGTAGTCACTGCGGTCCCGGGAGGATTCCTCGCCCACGATGTGGGCGGGCGAGGGCCGGGGCCCGGGCCCCGGCGCGGACGGGCCCGCGCGGCACCCGGGCGGCTGCCCCGGCCGCCGGATCCGCGGCACAGTGGTCTGCACGACGGACCACGGAGGGGGGGCCGCTGTGGCGGTACGCACGCGGGCGGGGTTTCGCCGCGGCACGGGATCTCTGCGGGTACGGCGTGGCCGCCGACCGGTCACGCGGGGCGGCGCCCGGCTCGACGGGGGGGCGGTGGAGCGATCGGTCGTCCCGGGCCCGCCCGGCGCCCGGTCGCGCGGCCGTGTGCTGGGCTACGTCGTGTTCGGACGGACGGCCGAACTGCCGCGGGTCCAGCGGATCCTGCCCGCGGGCGGCGTGGTCATCGTGATCGCGTTCGCCCCCGGCCGGGTCGGCCGATCACCAACCCCACGGTTCCGCTTCGTATTCCGCTTCCGCCCGTCGCCGGGCTGCGTGAGCACGCCGGGCGCTCCGCCACGAGTCCGGGATAAAGGAGATGCCCACACCCCGCTCCCTGACGTAATGTGCGCATCGACAGTGTGCCCATTACGCGGGGAGGGTTTGATGGTTCCGGAACTCGTCAGGACCTGGGCGTCCGGCTGGGCGGTGTCGCGTGGCAGGCCCCGGCCGCTTGGCATGCCGTGGGGTGTCTACATCGAGGTGGGCAACCCGGATCAGGTGGGGCGTCATGTCCTACCCGACTGCGACGAGTCCTGGGTACGCATGGCCGCCGCCTCCGTTTCCATACCGCGCACCTGGCTCAAAGTGCCCGCGGACCCCGGGAGGATCGGGCGCTGGCTCCCGCGGGGCTGGGTGGTGGACCTGGACGAGACGGGCCATCTGATGGCGACGGACCTGCGGGCAACGGATCCGGTGGCACCTGAGGGTTACAGCATGGCGGTGGAGGACCGCGAGGGCGTCGTCCACGTCCGCGTGTACGACGCGGCGGGCGAGCCTGCCGCCCGGGGCCAGATGGCCGTCACAGGTGAGGCCGCCGTCGTCGACCGTGTCGGCACCCAGGCCGCGCACCGGCGCCGCGGCCTGGGCGGCCTCGTCATGCGCACCCTTGCCGACCACGCCGTGGCCCAGGGTGCGACACTCGGCGTCCTCGGCGCGACCGACGCGGGACGCGCACTGTACGAGACCCTGGGCTGGAAGGCCCACGCCCCACTGGCGGCGTGCGTCTACCGGCCGCAGGGCTGATCCGCCGCACGCCCGGGGAGGGCGGACATCGTCCTGCCACGCCCTCAGCACGGCCGCGGCGGTGCCTAGTCGGCCTCCGATCGCGAACCGGCCGCCGCGGCGGTCTCGTCGTACTGCGCGAGGCCGTAACCGAAGGACCAGTCGATCGACTCGTTCTCGGTCACGGTGACGAACACGTTGCGCGGCTCGGTTCCCGCGTACTCCTCGGCGAGTTCGGCGATCCGCCGGTACAGCGCCCGCTTGTCCGCGGGCGTGCGGCCGGAGCGCATCGTGATCGCGACGTAGACGATTCCCTCGTCGCGCGGCACCCCGAGGTAACCGCCGTAGCGCAGCGCGCTGTTGGCGCCGTCATGGCTGGTGAGGACCTGGAACCGGTCGTCCGGCGGGAAGCCGATCGTCTCGCCCAGCGCGTCGTGCACGGCCCGGCCGAGCGCGTCGAGCCGCTCGCTGTCGGCTCTGAACGCGTCGATACGAACGAAAGGCATGTCAGGGGTCTCCTCTCGGAACGGCGCCGGGCGTCCACGACGCACGATCGTACATACTAGTAGGTACACTAGGGGTGTTGCGCCATGGCGAACGGGCACTCGGTGTCCCCTCCGCGCGGTGTGCCGTACCGCCTGTTCAGAGTCGGGCGGCTACCACTCGACCGACAGGGTCAGTGGTGACTTGCTGGGGGAATCGTCCTCCCAGATGGGACGGCAGTCCTCAGTCATGCGCAGATGGGGGAAGCGGTCAAGCAACGCGCCCAGTCCCACGGTGAGTTCGGCGCGGGCCAGATGGGCGCCGATGCAGTTGTGCGGGCCACGGCCGAAGACGATGTGGGGATTGTCCGCCCGTCGCAGGTCGAGCCGGTCGGCGTCGGGGAACACGCCCTCGTCGCGGTTGGCGGCGGCCAGTACGGGCAGGACGGCGTCTCCCGTGTGGATGGTACGGCCGTGCAACTCGATGTCCTCGACTGCCTGGAGGACGACGACACCGTTCATCACCGGTACGTAGCGCAGGAGTTCCTCCACCGCGCCGGGCAGCAGGTCGCGGTCGTCGCGTAGCAGCGCGTACTGGCCGGGTTCGGTGAGCAGGGTCAAAAGCGCGTTGGCCAGGAACATGGTGCTGGTGCGGAATCCGGCGATGAGCATGGACAGCCCGAAGTTCAGCGCGCTCTCCTCGTCGAGGGCGCCGCGCGCGCAGTCAGAGACGAGTTCGCTGAGCATGTCGTCCGCGGGCTCGTGCCGCTTGTGGTCGAGCAGCGTGTGGACGTACTCGCGCAGCAGGCGGGTGACTTCGCGGCCCTCGTCCAGGGTCACCAGTGCGCCGAGGGCGGCGTCCGCCATGGGCAGGAAGTACTCGCTGTCCTCGTACGGGATGCCCACCAGCTCGCACATCACCATGAGCGGGAACGGTTCGAGGAAGCTGGCGACCAGGTCGCCGGGGCTTCCGCGGTTGGTGAACTCCTCCAGCAGCCGGTCGGCGCAGCGCTGGATCCGCGGCACCTTGCGCCGGATGGCGCGTACGCTGAACGGCTCGGCCAGTGCCCTTCGTAGTGCCGCGTGCCGGGGCCCGTCCAGTTCCATCATGGTGATCAGACCCGGCTCGTCCTCGTCGGCGGTCTGTCCGGCGCCGGGCGGCCAGTCGTTGATGGTGGGCCTGACCAACCGGGGATCCGCGAGCAGGTCGCGTACGTCGTCGTAGCGGGTGGCGTACCAGGCGGTGGCGCCGATCGGCAGCCGTACCAGGGCCAGTGGGCATTCGCGGCGCAGCCGTGGGTATTCCGCGGGCGGCCCCATGCTGCCCGGCGGCGGAATGGGCATGTCGATGTCGGGTACCGGTGGCGCCGCCTGTGGTGTGCCGCTCACGGGGTTGTCCTCCCTGCTCGTCAACAGCCGTCACCAGCTGACCGGCAGGATCAGCGGTGACTTCATCAGGGACTCGTCGTCCCAGGTGGGTGCGCCCGCCAGGCGCAGCCGCGGGAAGCGGTCGAACAACGCCGCGAGCCCCACGGCGAGTTCGGCGCGCGCCAGATGGGCACCGAGGCAGTAGTGGACGCCCCGGCCGAAGGCGAGGTGGTTGTTGGCGGTCCGGCACAGGTCGAGCCGGTCGGCGCCGGGGAACACGCTCTCGTCCCGGTTGGCGGACGCCAGCACCGGCAGCACGGCCTCGCCCTTGCGGACGGTCTGCCCGCGCACGTCGAGGTCCTCGGTGGCCAGCAGCACGAGGATGCCGTTCATCACCGGCAGGTAGCGCAGCAGTTCCTCCACCGCGTCGGGCATCAGCTGCCCTCGGTCACGCAACCGGGCACACAGGTCGGGCCGACTCAGCAGGGTGTGCACCGCGTTGCTCAGGAACATGCCGCTGGTGCCGAAGCCCGCGGTGAGCATGGACAGTCCGAAGGCGATGGCGTCGTCGGTGGTCAACTCCCCTTCGTCGCACCGGCGGACGAGGTGGGTCAGTACGTCGTCTCCGGGGGAGCGCCGTTTGACCGCGATGAGTTCGGCGACGTACTCGCGCAGCAGATCGGTGACCCGGCGGCTCTCCCCCGCGCTCACCATCCCGTTCAGCGCGTCGTCCAGTACGGGCAGGAAGCGGTCCCGGTCCGCATAGGGGATGCCCACCAGGTCGCACAACACCAGCAGGGGGAACGGCTCGATGAATCCGGCGACCAGGTCGCCGGGGCTGCCGCCGTCCTCGAAGTCCGACAGCAGTCGGTCAGCGAGTTCCCGGATGCGCGGCATGCGGTCCCGGACGGCCCTGGCGCTGAACGCCGGGCCGACGGCCGTGCGCAGTGCGGCATGCCGTGGACCGTCCAGTTCCGCCATCGTGGTCAGCGCGGGGCCGTGGTCGGTTGGTTCTCCGGGGCGGGTCGGCCACTCGTTGATGGTGGGCCTGACCAGTCGGGGGTCGGCGATCAGGTCGCGTACGTCGTCGTAGCGGGTGACGTACCAGGCGGTGGCGCCCAGCGGCATGCTGACCCTGGCCACCGGGCAGTCGGCGCGCAGCCGGGCGTACTCCTCGGGCGGGCCCATGGTGCCCGGCGCTGGCAGCGGGAAGTCCAGCACCTCGGGGTCGCGGTCGGGCGCTTCGGGTGGCGGTGCGGTCATGCTCGGTGGCCTTCCGGGTTGCCTTCCTGGGCAGGTGCGGCTATCTGGTGGGGCGTTCGATGTAGCCGGTGGTGTAGAAGTACTCCAGATAGCGGTCCAGCAGGTCCGCGTCGACCGGCGGGCACGGCAGGTCCCCGACGGCACGCTCGACGTTGGCGCGTCCGAGGACCGGGAAGATGCCTTCGAAGTACATCTCCTTGACGGACATGTCCGCCTTGTGGCTTCGGTCCACGCACAGCGACACGAACGGCGCGGTGGGGCTGGTGGGATTACGGGCGACATGCCGGACCAGTTCGTCGACCCACTGGCGGTAGGGGAGTTGACGGATGCGGTGGCCCGCGGCGCGCATGCGGTCGAGCATGGCGTGCAGGGTCGCCGGGTGCGGGTTGGTGAGGTGGTACGTCAGGTTGCTCGCGGGCTGCTCGGTGGCGATGCGGACGACGGCTTCGGCCAGGTAGTCGGCGGGTACGAAGTCCAGCGGGAGCGGGATGTCGGGGGCGAGGCCGGTCTCGGCGATGGTCTTGAACAGTGAGCAGATGGCGGTTTCGGTGTTGCAGGCTCCGGTGTTCCGGTCGCCGGTGATCTCGTAGGGGCGGTAGACGGCGACCGGCAGGCCTTGTCGTGCCGCCTCCTGAAGTGACTGTTCCGCCACCCACTTACTCTCGGCGTAGCCCATGGTGAGCCGGTCCGCGTGGTCCAGCGGCAGGTCCTCGGGCACCTGTCGTACGCCCGCGGTGCCGAAGCCCGCCACCACCGCGATGGTGGAGAGGAAGTGCACCGGAACCCCGCGTTCGCCCGCCAGCCGCACCAGTTGTTTGGTGGCCTCGACGTTGGCCCGCCGCAACGCGTCATAGGGGTAGAGGAAGTTGACCTGCGCCGCGGCGTGCACCACGAGATCGAGGGTGCCGGCGAGTTCGGCGGCATGGCCGCGGGACAGCCCCAGGCCTTCTTCGGCGAGGTCGGCAGGGAAGCAGTCAAGCCGGTCGGCCGGTGGGCTGGCCAGGCCGTAGCGGGCCAGGTTGGCCCTCACACGGTGCTCGGCGTTGCCGCGGTCGCGGCTGCGCACCGGGCAGTGGATCCGGGCGCCGGTGCCGCGCAGCAGCCGGTCGAGCAGGAAGGCACCGGCGAATCCGGAGGCGCCGGTGAGCAGTACGTTGCGCGGCTGCCGCCAGTCGGGGGCGGGCGGGCGGGGCGGCGACAGGGTGAAGCCGAGCCGGGCTTCGGCCCGGTAGTCCACCGGGGACGAGGCGTGCGGTGCCTCGCTGTCCCGCACGGCGGTGACGGCTGCGGTGAACCCGCGCAGGGTGGGGTCCCGCAGCAGGCTGTGCACGAGGGTGCTGCCGTGCCGGGCGTCGATGTCCAGTGCGGTCAGGGTGCGGTTGACGACCTCGGCGGCCAGCAGCGAGTCACCGCCCAGGGCGAAGAAGTCGTCGTCGGCGCCGGGTTGGGCGCGCAGCACGGTCTGCCAGACATCGGCCAGTGGGCCGCGGGCGCCGCCGTCCCCGCTCGCCGCCGACCGGTCCGCCGTCCGGCCCACCATCTCGCGCAGTCGGCGCCGGTCGACCTTGCCCGCCGCGGTGACCGGGAACCGCGCGACCTCCACCAGCCGTGCCGGGACCGCAGCCAGCGGCAGCCATGCGGCGAGTTCCTTGCGCACCCGCTCCAGCGGCACCGGCTCCCCCCGGTGGACCGGGGTGACGTAGCCGATCAGGGCGTCGCCGTCCAGTTCGACGACCGCCTCGCCCACCGCGTCGTCCGCGCGCAGCCGCGCCTCGATCTCGTCCAGTTCGATGCGGTGGCCGCGCAGCTTGATCTGGCGGTCCGCCCGGCCGCGGTACTCCAGTTCGCCGTCCTCGCGCCAGACGGCGCGGTCGCCGGTGCGGTACAGCAGGGTGCCGGGGGCGACCGGGCGCTCCACGAAGCGGGCGGCGGTCAGTTCCGGGTCGCCGAGGTAGCCCAGCGCCAGGCCCTCGCCGCCGACGAAGAGTTCGCCCTCCTCCCCCGCCGTCGCTGGAGTGCCGTCGGGGCGCAGGACGTGGCAGACGGAGTGCTCCAGGGGGCGGCCGATCGGCACGGTGTGCTCTCCCGCGGGCAGTTCGCGCACCACGTGGGCGGTGGACACCACGGTGTTCTCGGTGGGGCCGTAGAAGTTGACGACGGTGGTGTCCGGGCAGGCCGCCAGCACGGCGCGGGTCAGGTCGGGGTCCATCGCCTCGCCGCCCGCCGAGGCGAACCGCAGGGTCCGCAGCGCCTGCGGCCGGGTGCGTGCCACGTGGTGGAAGACGCCCGTGGTCAGATAGGCGATCGCCACCCGCTCGGTGGCGAGCCGCTCCTCCAGCACGGCAGGCGACAGCAGTTCCTCCCGGTCGACCAGGACGAGGCAGCCGCCGCCCAGCAGGGCGGCCCAGATCTCGATGGTGGAGGAGTCCGAGGACAGGCCGTAGGCGTGCAGCACCCGTTCGCCTGGGCGCGGTCGCTGGGCGACCAGGTCCGACACGGCCAGCCGCACCACGCCGCGGTGCGCGACGGCCACCGGTTTGGGCCGCCCGGTCGATCCGGAGGTGAACATGACGTAGGCGCGGTCCGCACCGGTGGTGCGCGGCGGTGGCGCCTGGGCGGGGTCGGTGGGCGCCGGGGCGGCCAGGTCGACATGGGTGCGTACCCGGCGCAGGCGGCAGGCGCTGCCCGGCAGTGTGACAACGGTCTGCACTTCGGCGTCCTCGGCCATCGCCTGGAGGCGGTGCGGCGGTGAGGTGTCGTCCAGGGGGACGTAGGCGGCGCCCGTCTTGAGGACGCCCAGGAACGCGACCAGCGCTTCCAGTGACCGGTTCCCGAAGACACCGACAGTGTCGCCGCGGCGCACTCCGGCAGCGTACAGGCGGGCGGCCAACTGGTCAGAGCGGGACCGCAGTTCGCCGTAGGTCAGGGCGCGGCCGTGGTGCACGGCGGCATGGGCCCGTGGTCGCAGTGCCGCCTGCGCGTCGAACAGGTCATGAAGACAGGCGTTCCGCGCGCTGTCGACCATCCGGGCCGCCGCGGGGCCGGTCGGGCCACCGGGCGTCATGGTGACGTCCCCTTCGTCCTCACTGGCTGAACTCCGCGGCGAAGGCGGAGAAGTCAGCGGTGCGCCAGCGCTGCGGACGCATGTGGAACAGGACGTCCTGGGTGAGCTGGCGCTCGTTGGCCTCCAGATACGCCGAGGCGGTTTCGGTGTCCAGATAGCGGTGCGCCAGGGCCTCGCGCCGGTGCGGTGGCACCGGATCGTCCACGGCCACGACCGGGCCCGCCACACTGACGTACTGGTAGGGGGCGGACTCCTTCTGCGCGCAGATGCTGAACCAACCGGACGCGCGCACCAGTTGGGCCTTCACCGATTCCCGCGCTGTCTGCACCAGCACCTCACCGCCGGGCTCGTAGCCGTACCAGACCGGCACCAGCAGCGGCGCGCCGGAACCGCGCGGATCGTGCACTCCCAGCACTCCCACGTGCACGTCGGCGAGGAACTTCTCCCGGTCTTCGACGGACATCGCCAGATCCACTGTCGGTACGCCTTTCGAGGGTGGGGGTGGGGACGAGAGGGGCAGCGTGACAAGCCGAGACTCGCATGTCCGGCGCTCCACACGGTGCCGCCACCGGCAACATGCCGCACGAATCGCCGGGATGTAGGACGCGCGGCGCGGCATTGGGCCGACCGGGACGCACCCGGCACCGGCCGTATCGGTGAACGGAGCAGCGGCGCCGCCTGAACGCGGCGGCGCCCGCCGATGTCCCCATCGGCGGGCGCCGGAACCACGCGGAAGGCCGGGGTCAGCCCTTGCTGACCGCCAGTAGTATCTCCGGCAGTCGGGCCAGGACCCGCGGACCGGCGAGCCGCAGCCCGAGCCACGCCGCACCGAAGCCGTACAGGACGCCCAACGGCAGCAGGATCCACATCAGGCCCAGGTGTCCCGAGGCGTGCAGCCAGATCGTCAGGGCGATCAGCGGAGAGCAGAACACCGTACCCGCGAGCACTCCGCCGAACAGGGAGAGCCAGGCGATTCCGGCCTGCCCCGGGGCTACGTTCTTGAAGCCGCCGCCCTGCGGGATCGAGTACGGGAACAGCGCCGAGGTCATGGCGCCCGTGCCGAGCAGCGCGCCGAGCATGGCGAAGGACATGCCCAGCACCTCCGGCAGTGACCGCCATTGGCGGGTGACCGCGGCCACCACGGTGACGGCGAGCAGGACGTACGGGACCGCGATGAGGGACAACGCGCAGGCACGGGCGCGCAGTTCGACGTAGGCGTCACGCGGCGAGGCGATGGTCTGCAGCACCATCCAGAACGCGGAGGTGTCCTGGCCGAACTGGTTGTACATCTGCATGCCGAGCAGGGCCGGTGCGAAGAAGGCGAAGTACAGCGAGCCGTGGCCCTGTGCCGCGTTGAGTACCGGCACGAGCAGGCCGAGGGTCAGCGACGACATCCACGCGGTCTTGGTCTTCGGGTCCCGCCAGATGTAGCGCAGTGACCGCAGCATCACCGCGCCGGTGCGGCCCGCGGGCAGCACGCCCGCGAGCCCGGAGCGCCCGGCACGCGCCTTGTCCGGCCGGGTGGCGGCCCGCAGGGTGGAGGAGTCCGGGGCGGTCATCAGCCGGGTCAGGGACCGCTGCCACCACCACAGCAGCAGGGCCAAACCGGCCGCGGTGAGGGCGATCTCGGCCGCCGCCGCCGCGTACGAGCCGTCGCTGGCGGCCCGTACCGCGTCCATCGCGGAACCCGGCGGCACCCAGCGCAGGACGTCGGCGACCGGCACCAGGGCGTGCAGTCCCCCGGCCGCGCCGAGTTTCCGTACGCCTATGCTCACGAACTGCATGCCGACGCCGACGATCAGGCCGCTGAGCACCGCGAGGTCGCGGCCCCTGCGGCTGGTCAGCAGGCGCACGTTCGCGGTCGCCACCGCCCGGGCCAGTGCCAGGCAGAACAGCAGCGTCAGCACCACCGCGAGCACCCCGACGGCGGTGGCCGCCGCGCCGTGCGCCGTGGCGACCACCGAGCCGACGGCGATCGCGAAGGTGAACACCGGCCCGATGCCGATCAGGGACGCGGTCAGCAGGGCCGTCACCAACGGGACGGGCCGCAGCGGGAGCATCACCAGCCGGGTCGGGTCGAGGGTCTCGTCGCCGCTGGCGAAGAACAGCGGCATGACCGCCCAGCCGAGCGCGAGCACCACCGCCAGGAGCGTGGTCAAAGCGGCGAGGTGGCCGGTGCCGCGCAACGCGATCAGGCCGAGCAGTTGCAGCGCGGTGAACAGTGCGACCAGGACGACGGAGGTGATGTAGACGGCCCTGCGGCCTGAGGACTGCTGGAGCCCGTTGCGTAGCAGCGAGAGCTTCAGCCGGACGAAGACCGGGGTCAGGGACGCGGTGCCGGGCCGTCCGGCCTCCTGCTGGTGGGTGCCGGTCATCGGGCCTCGCCGCCCAGCCAGTCGAGGCTGTCACCGGAGGCGGTGCGCTGGGCACCGACCAGTTCCAGGAACGCCGCCTGCAGGCTCGGGGCGTCGCCGCGTACCTGGGCGAGCGCACCCTGCGCCCGGATGCGGCCCGCGGCCATCACCGCGACCCAGGAGCACAGGGACTCCACCAGCTCCATCACATGGCTGGAGAAGACGACGGTGGCGCCGGAAGCCGTGTAGCGTTCCAGCACGCCGCGGATGGTCTGCGCGGAGACGGGGTCCACGCCCTCGAACGGCTCGTCCAGGAAGAGGATCTCGGGGTTGTGCAGCAGCGCCGCGGCCAGGCCTATCTTCTTGCGCATACCGGTGGAGTAGTCGACCACCAGCTTGTTCTGCGCCACCGCGAGATCGAGGACGTCGAGCAGCTGGGTGGCCCGCCGGTCCACCTCGTCGCCGGGCAGCCCCCGCAACCGCCCGGTGTACTCCAGCAGTTCGCGCCCCGACAGCCGCTCGAACAGCCGCAGCCCCTCGGGCAGCACACCGATCCGTGACTTGACGGCGACCGGATCGCTCCACACGTCGTGGCCGCCGATCTCCACCCGGCCCGAGTCCGGGCGCAGCAGTCCGGTGACCATCGACAGCGTGGTGGTCTTACCGGCCCCGTTCGGCCCGACGAGACCGATGAACTGTCCGGCCGGAAGCTCAAGATCGACTCCCGCGACCGCCACCTGTTGACCGAACTGCTTCCACAGCCCTTCGATGCGTACGGCGGGTGTGCTGCCTTGCTCCACTGGTGTTCCTCGTTCCCCGATTGGTGAGTTCACGAGGGGCTGGTCGTGCCCCCCGGGCGACCACCCTAGACTTCGCCCGGCCTCGGGGAAATCGGCGGCCCCGGATGCGGTCGCCGCCGTGGGCACCGGCGGGGGGAGGTCACAGTTGGAACGTCACAGATAGGTGGTCAGCCAGCGGTCCAGCTCGGTGAAGAGCTGCTCCCGCGCCTCGGGTCCGGAGAGCACCAGATCGTGCACACCGCCGTCGATGCGTACGGTGACGACGTGCCGACCCAGTCGGGGCGCGAGCGCGGCGATGTCGTCGGCGCGCAGCACACCGTCGGTGTGCCGCAGCGCGTCGTCCCATCTGAGGGTGACGGTGCTGGCGGTGGATGCCATCACCAGCACCGGGCAGTCGATCCGCAGTCCGCGGCGCACCCGGCGCTGCCCCTGTTGGATCGCGGCCAGCCAACCCGCGTACAGGGGGAAGCCCTCGGCGGGCTTGAGCTTGAGGTCGAAGTCCCAACTGCCCCGGAACTGGCGGTGCAGGCTGTGCACGTAGTGCGGGTTGAGCGGCGTCGGCAGCTTGCGGGTGCCCGCGAACCGGCCGAGCACGTCGAGCAGCGGGGCGCCGAAGGTGCGGATCGCGAAGGGGGCGGGCATCGACAGGAACGGGCTGTTGAGGAACAGACCGTCGATGGTTCCGTGGCCGACCCGCCGGTCCGCGTACAGGGCGCTGACCAGTCCGCCGGTGGAGTGCCCGTTGACCAGCAGGGTGTCGTGGCCGTCGACGTCGCGGATGATGCGGACCGCCTCGTCCAGTTCCTCGGTGTAGGCGCCGAGGTCGCGCACGAAGTTCGGCGAGTGGTGCGGGCGCAGCGAGCGGCCGTACTTGCGCAGGTCGAGGGCGTAGAAGTCGAAGCCGCGGTCGATGTAGAAGTCCGCGAGATGTGTCTGGAAGAAGTAGTCGGTGTATCCGTGGACGTAGAGCACGGCCCGCCGGCTACCTTCCGCCGCGTCCGGGGAGTGCGCTCTGCGGCGGACGAGGGTCGCCGTGACCTCGCCCTCGTCATCGGGGGTGAGCGGCAGGTCCACGGCCTGGTAGGGCTCGCCCAGGATGTCGGTACGAAAGTCCACGGCGCCGACCTTAGTGGGTTCGGCCCGCGGGCGGCAGCGCCCGGGGACCGTGGGCTTGGTCACTGCCCGCTCGTCCGGCGGGCGGCAACTGCCGTCGGTTGTGGTGGTGTTGGCCGCTACCGCGACTGCCGGTGGCGTTTGCCGCCGGTACGGAACGCGTGGATGCCGTGGCCCTGCCGCTGGGCGGCCGTCGTCGCCTGCTCCCAGGTCAGCACCCGGCCGTCGACGGCGAACAGCGGCCCGGCCTGCCGTTCCCCCATCAGCTCACGCAGCAGCCGGACCGCGCGCTCGCTCAACGCCATCCGCCCGGCGGGCCCGTCCTTCCCCAGTACGGCGTCCGCCTCCGCCCCACCCAGACGGACATCGCAGACATCAAGTGACAACAGGTCCACGACCGGCAACTCGCCTTCCCACAGCAGCAGCCAAAGGGCCCGGTGCACGGTGTCGATGGATTCGTCGGCAAGGAGTTCTTCCAGCCGTTCGAGAGTGATGTTTTCAGCCAACAGCGCCATGCCCCCGCAGTATGCCGTCACCCCCTGGCCGGGCATAGGGCGGGGTTGAAACGGCAACCAACCGGTGACCCTGCGTACGGTTCAGTGGCGCCACCAGTGCACCTTGTGACGTCGGGCGAGCGGGGGCTTCGCGGACGCGGCGGGCGGGGGCTTCGCGGACGCGGCGGGCGGGGGCGGCTGGGGCGGCTCCTGGGCGTCCGCTGGCGGATGGAGGCCTTCGAGGGAGTAGTCCGCTCCCGCGATGGCGTCCACGAGCTGCTCTTCGGTGAATTCGTCCGACCCGGCGATGTGCGGCACGAAGCCGACGAGCACGCCGTCGCTGACGACCTCCGCGTCCAGGCCCGCCGCACCGTCGGTGTCCCACAGCGCTTCGACGGCCTCGTCGAGGACGACCCGGATCCCGAACTCGTAGACCCCCACCTCGGCCAGGTGCGCCATCACCCCACGGGCACGCAGCGCCGCCACCAGCCGGTTGGCGCGTTCCTCATCCATATCCCCACCATAGATCCCAAAGCGGGCAGGCAGCGGCTTCCGCTTCCGTGGCCGTGCGGCGAGTCCCACGGCCACGGCACCAGCGGTCGGCAGCCCGCCGCCTGACGTGACAGCAGGTGGGGGCGAAGCCCGCTGTGGTTCGGCAGCGCCGTCAAGCGACGCGGCTGACCGCGCGACTGGCCACAACGGGTGCCGCGGACAATGGACGACACCTCGCCGCACTGCCAGCGGCAGCGATCAGTGCCCGGCGGGCAGGGTGAGCCGCTGACCGGGGTAGATCACATCAGGGTCCCCACCGATCACGTTCCGGTTGGCGTCGTAGAGCCGCTGCCAGCCGCCCGGGACGGTGGCCTGCCGCGCGAGACCGGACAGGGTGTCGCCCTCGCGCACGGTGTACGACGTGCCGGGCGCGGTCGTGTGGCCGCCGGTGTCCGGGCGCTGGGAGGTACCGCCACGCCAGCGGGACTTGGGAGCGGCGTGCCGCGGGCCGCTGGCCCGCTTCGCAGGTGCGCGGCGCCCGTCCGGTGCGCCCTGCCCGCCCCGCGTGAGGTGCGCACGTACCGAGCAGACCGGCCATGCGCCCGGCCCCTGCCGGGCGAGTACATCTTCGGCCACGGTGATCTGTTCCGCCCTGCTCGCCAGGTCGGCCCGCGGCGCGTACGCGGTTCCACCGAACGCCGCCCAGGTCTGCTGGGTGAACTGCAGCCCTCCGTAGTTGCCGTTGCCGGTGTTGATGCTCCAGTCGCCGCCGCTCTCGCATCCGGCGACCCGGTCCCAGGTGGTGCCGGAGGCCGCTTCGGCGGTGCCGGGGCCGAGGAGCGGGAGCACGATGCCGAAGCCACCGACGGTGAGCGCGGTGCGAAGCGACGACAGGAGGCGTGGGGGTGCGGTGCGGCGGTGCCGCGGTCGGGCGGTCATAGGCCTTCCTCTCCACTGCGGTTCCCGCCCACCGGCGGTCCCGGCGGGCTGTAGGCAGTACGTCAGTGCCGCCCCGCCGCTCACAAGGCGCGAGGAGTTCACGAACCGCCGTGCGCCGCTGCGTGCCACCACCCGATTACCTGACGCTCCGTCAGCGCCGTTGGGTCAGGGCACGCAAGTGGGCATCGGCGCACGGAAGTCGAGCCGCCTGACCCGGCCGCGCACTCCTGCGCCGACGGCGGACCGGGCGGGGCGGCGCGCGTCTACGGCGGCGGCGCGGGGTGGCTCCGTCCGGATGCGGCGGCCGGGGTGGCACCGTCGCGGTACCGGCCGCTGCGGCGAACGGGCCAGGAGGCGCACACCCTTACCGGCCGCGCGATGATCCGCGTCTTGGACAACGCAAGGGAACGGTTCCAGGGCCGCGGCTCACCGGTCCGGCAGGAGGTCCGGCAGTCCGAACGCCGCCGCGTCCGCCGCGGGACGCGACAGGTACGGCGTGGTGTGGAAGTACCCCAGGTCCTCCTTGCCCCGCGGGTCCTCCCCCGCCTCGCTGACCGCCTTGACGGCGTGTTGCCGCTCGTCCTCGCTGGTGAAGCGCCGCTGCCGGAAGGTGCGGTCGGCGGCCTTCTCGGTGACCAGTCCGCGGGAGGCCAGGCACTCGGCGATCGGCGCGTACGAGGCGGTGCGCAGGACGAACGCGACGACCCACACCGGGTTCTCGGCGGCCTCCAGCAGTGGACGGAAGGTGCGGGGGGACAGGAAGGTGGTGCCGCCGGTGATGGTGATGAGCTGGACGCCGCGCGCTGCGTGCAGCAACCCCGTTGACGGCCGGGCGGTTTCGAGGTTCTCGGCGAAGCCCTCTTCCAGCAGCCCGACCGCGCACGCGTAGGAGATGGCGTGCGGGGCCATGTCGAGTCCGATCACCCGGGCCGGGTCCCGGCGCCTTCGGGCGGCGTAGTAGTCGCGGTCCCACTCGATCAGTTCGGCTGTGCTCAGCGCGGCGGCCCGCGGCGAGGTGTAGTGGTCGTACAGCTCGTCGAGTGTCACGTCGTGGTTGAGCAGGGCGGCGTTGATGCCGTACGAGCAGCAGACGTCGAGCACGGTGACGGGTCGCGTGGTCCGTGCCGCGCGGGCCGCGACCGCCCGCCGGAAGACCTGCTGGGCGTGCTGGGGTGTCTGGTACTCCAGCGGGCCGAGGGCGCGGAAGTAGGCCCTGGGGTCCGGCTGGTCGTACACCTCGTCGAACGACGTCATGCCTTCCGGCACGGGGGCGTGCGGCGGCTGCCCGCCGCCCGCGGCGGACGTCCTCGCATCGGTGTGCCGCTCGCCGGTCATCCCCATCGCTCCCGTCGTCCACGCCGTTGCCGTCCGTCAGCTCAGCAGTCTCACCCCACCATCCGCACCCCACCAGGCCGACGAGTACCAAACGGACACGGCTTCCACCACATGGCGCAAACCCGACGCCTCGGTACGGCCGCGGCGGGACTGACCGGCCGCCAGGATCACCCGTCCGAGCTTCTTACGGGATCGGCAGATGGGTAGTCCACCAGATGACCCCGACGACCCGCCCACGAACAGTGCGGCTCGGATTCGCCATGAAAGGACGTGCCATGTCCGCGACCGCAGCCCCGCTCGTCTTCGCTCCAGGCCCACGAGGACTGCCGCTGCTCGGCAACCTGCCCGCGTTCGGCAGGGATCCGCTGGCCTTCCTGGCCCGGCTGCGGGACGAGTTCGGCGACGCGGTGACCTGGTCGCTGGGCCCCAGGCGAAGCCTGTTCATCTCCCACCCGCGGCATATCGCCGAGCTGCTGGGGGCGGTGGAGCGCAGCTACGGCATCCTGCAGATCGGCTGGGCGTTCCGGCAGCTGACCGGGCAGAGCGTCATTCTCAGTGAGGGTGCCGAGTGGCGGCGCAAACGCGCGTTGGTGCAGCCGACCGTCCGTCCCCGCCAAGTACGCCACTACGCCACGACGATGGTGGACTGCGCGCGGGCGGCGAGCGACCGATGGCGCGACGGCGAACGCATCGACGTGCGCGCGCAGATGGCGCTCATCACCCAACGCATCGTGCTACGCACCTTGTTCGGCAACGACCTCGGCGACCAGTCCCGTGCCCTCGGCGACGCGATGGGCGTGGCGCAGCGGGTCGTCGGGGACGAGGTGCGGGGCGTCAGCCTGTTCCTGCCCGCCTGGGTACGCACCCCGCTCCGGCGGCGGCTGCTCGCCGCCATGGCCACCGTCGACGCCGAACTCGACCGGTTGATCAGGGAGCGGCAGGCGGGCGGCACCGAGGACACCGACGACCTGCTCGGCAGGCTGCTGGCCGCCCGGGACGAGCAGGGGCGGCCGCTGTCGGCGAGGGAGGTGCGGGACGAGGCGGTCACATTGTGGGCGGCGGGCCATGAGACCACCTCCACCACGCTGACCTGGACCTGGCACCTGCTGTCGTCCTCACCCGCCGCCCGTGCCCGGCTGCATGACGAACTGCACCGGGTGCTCGGCGGGCGGGCGCCCACCTTCGACGACTACGAACGGCTGACGTGGACCCAGCAGGTCGCCAAGGAGGCGCTGCGGCTGTATCCACCGTCCTGGCTGCTCCCCGCCGTGGCCCGGCGGAACGCCACCCTTGGCGGCACACCCGTTCCGGCCGGTACCACGGTGTGGTGCAGCCAGTGGACGACGCACCGTGATCCCCGCTGGTTCCCCGACCCCACCGCCTTCCGGCCGGAGCGCTGGGACCCCGGTGCCCCGGACGTGGTCCCCGACCACGCGTGGTTCCCGTTCGGCGGAGGGCAACGCACCTGCCTGGGCGCCCGCTTCGCCCTGGTCGAGGCGGCACTCGTACTGGCCACCCTGGCGCAGCGCTTCCACCTCGACACCGCACCGGCCGAGGTGACCCCCCAGGTCGGCCTGCTCCTGCAACCCGCCACCCCGCTGCGCGCGACCCTGCGGCGGCTTGCGTCCGCCACGCGGGGCGACTGAACCGCCCGCCGCGCCGCGCGGCAGCGCGGTCACCGTCGACGAGGGCGACGCGGCCGTGGCATACGGACTCGTGGGCCTTTGTGTGGTGCGGCGCGCCCGTGCGAGGATCCTTCACTGTGCACTGGTTCGGACCGCGGAAGGCAACGATGTACCCCATATCCCTGGGCGACGACGGCGCCGAGCTGCGCCCGCTCGAACCGTCGCAGGCGGACGAGCTGCTGGCCAACATCGATCGGGGCCGGGAGTTCATCGGGCGCTACATCGGGCTACCGGACGTGGTCACGGATCTGGAGTCCAGCCGCGCGTACCTGATGGACTACGCGGCGAAGGCGGCGACCAACACCGGGCGGATCTACGGTATTTGGGCCGACGGCGGGCTGGTCGGCGGGGTGCTGTTCCGGACGATGGACGTCGGGCAGGGCACCGCCGAGGCGGGCTGCTGGCTGGAACCGTCGGCAGTGGGCAGGGGCCTGGTCACCCGGGCCGCGCGGGTGATCATCGACTGGGCCGTCGAGGAGTTGGGCATCCACCGGGTGGAGTGGCTGGCCGCCTCCGCGAACGAGGCCAGCATCGCGGTGGCCCGGCGGCTGGGCATGACGAGGGACGGCGTGCTGCGGGAGAGCTACCTGTACCGGGGGAAGCGGTTCGACATCGAGGTCTGGTCGGTGCTGGCTCCGCAGTGGCGGTCGGGCGAGCACGGCCGCGCGATGACGCGTAGCGGCATCCCGCGCAGCTGACCGTACGGGCACCGGTGTGCTTTCGGCGGAGCGGTCGTCGCGTCCGGGTCACGAGGGCGGGCTGAGCGCTTCGCCGGGGCGTGCGGCGCGTCGATCGTCCGCAGCACCGTTGTGGCCGGTCGCGCAGCTCGCACGCTCCTCTAGGGGGTTGGCCGTGGCGCCACACCTCGCTTGCGATGACGCCAACCTGGCACCATACTGGCATCATGGACCTCACCCCGTACGTCGACAGCCTCCGCCGCGAACTCGCGGTCGCCGCGGAGGCGGGCGGAGACGAAGCCCGCAGCCTGGCCGAACGCCTCACCACGCCCCTGGAGTCGGCCGCCCGGCTGACCCTGCTGAACGCGCTGTCCGCCGCCATGGACGAGGTCACCCGGGACCTCGCGCCAGGGTCGGTCGACGTCCGGCTGCGCGGGCTCGACCCGGAGTTCGTGGTGACGGCGCCACCGGCCAATGAACCGTACGCGGACGACCGCACCTCCAGCGCCATCCCCACGCCCGCCGCGCCGCCGCCGTCGGACGCCGAGGACGGCGGCACCGCACGGATCAACTTCCGGCTGCCCGCCCACCTCAAGTCCCGGGTCGAGGACGCCGCCGGGCAGGAGGGCCTGTCCGTCAACGCCTGGCTGGTGCGGGCCGTCGCCGCCGCGCTGGAACCGGGCGAGCGCGGCCGGTCCGCGGGCCGCAGCCGACACCGTACCGGCCAGAGCTACACCGGCTGGGTCCGCTGAGCGCTCCGCTGAAGTGCGGCGATGCGCCGTCCATCGCCTGCAGCGCCATTGTGGCCGGTCGCGCGGTTCACCACGCCCCTTCAGAGCGCTGCCGCACCGCGGTTGTCTTTCAGCGCACGTAACGCTCTCGGTCCGGCCGAGCCCTCCGGGGCATCCGACGTGACCGTCGAGGTCCGCGCCCGCACCGGTCCGGGCGACCTCACCATCCGCCACGCCCGACCGACCACGGCCTCACACGGGTCGCCGCACGCGCGACGTCCGCCGCCCACGGCCTGGTGCCTCGGTCCCAGCCCGGCCGGAGTACCGTCGCGCCGAACAGCCTTCAACCGCGTGGCCGAGCGGTGGTCGGCCTTCACAGAGCAGGGTGCACGCTACTTCGGGGGGACGAGACGATGACCGCGCTCCAGGGCGACGCCGACTACCACCGCATCGGCGAGGGCTACGCCCGCGTCCGCCGTACCGACCCGCGGATCGCCGCCCTGGTCCACGCCGCCCTCGGTGACGCCCGTACCGTTGTCAACGTCGGTGCGGGCGCCGGATCTTATGAGCCGTCCGACCGGCACGTACTGCCCGTCGAGCCGTCACCCGAGATGCGCGCGCAACGCCCGGCCGGGTTGGCGCCCGCCATCCACGGCTTCGCGCAGGCCCTGCCCTTCGACGACGACTCGGTGGACGCGGCCATGGCGATGGTCACCGTCCACCAGTGGCCCGACGCCGCCGCCGGACTGCGCGAGATGCGCCGGGTGGCCCGCGGACCGGTCGTGGTGCTCACCTTCGACCCCGAGGAGTTGGGGCGGCTGTGGCTGATGGACTACGTGCCCGAGCTCCAGGCGGTCGAGGCACGCCGCTTCCCCGCCATGGCCGCCATCACCGCCGCTCTCGGCCCCGACACGCGGGTGTGTCCGGTGCCGATCCCGATCGACTGCGTGGACGGGTTCACCGAGGCCTTCTACGCACGCCCGGAGGCACTGCTCGACCCCGCGGTGCGCCGGGCACAGTCAGCGTGGAGCTTCCTCGAACCCGGCGTTGAGGAGCGTGCGGTGGCCGCGCTCGCCGCCGACCTGGCCAGCGGCGCCTGGGACGAGCGGTACGGACACCACCGCACGCGGCCGGAGTTCCACGGCGCCCTGCGGCTGGTGATAGCTGGGCGGACCTCGCCGCAGTAGACCAACTCCGGTCGCTGACCGGCAAGTCGGCCCATCGGCGCACGGCGTCGACCGTATGCCCGATGGCTCCACCCGGGTGCCCGTCCCGCCGCGGCCTTACCGCGTACATGACCAGTTGGCCCGCTGTTACCGGCGCCGACAGCGAGGACCGCTACCAATGTCCCGTTCATCGGCGGCTGTTGATCCCCATGCGGCGAGGTACCGGACATGAGACTTCCGTGGCGAGCGCTCGGCGGTGTGCTCACCCTGCTGGGCGCGCTGCTCGTGGCTGTGGTGCCCGCGAACGCGGCCACCAGCAGCGGCAACCTGATCGTGAACGGGGACGCCGAGGCCGGATACTGCACCAACGACTGGACCGCGGCGACCACCGTCCCGGGCTGGACGGTGGTCTCCGGCAGCCCGGACGTCATCTGCTACTCGGCGGGCAGCTTCGCCCACCCTGCCAGCCCAGCGCCGGGCAGTGCCTTCTTCGCTCCGGGCGACCAGGGCGACGGCGCGATGCGGCAGACGGTCGACGTGTCCTCTGCGGCGAGCGCGATCGACGCAGGCGGGGTCAGCTACAACCTGTCCGGGTGGCTTGGCGGTTGGACGAACTACGCGGGGTACGTACAGGTCTCGCTGCGCTTCCAGGACGGCTCGGGTCAGCAACTCGGCTCCACCGTCGACCTGCCCACCGTCTCGGCCGCCGACCGGTCCGACACCACTTCCTTCCTGGCCCGCAGCAGCACCGGCGCGGTCCCGGCGGGCACCCGCTCGATCCTGGTGGAGGCGCGCTTCCTGCAGTCCTCCGGGGAGTCCGGGTATCTGGACAACCTGTCGCTGACGCTTTCCACGCCGGTCCAGGCCGCCTCGCTCACTCCCCCGGCGTCCAAGGTGCCCGGCTATGACCACGTCTTCATGGTCATGATGGAGAACACCGACTACTCGGCCGTGATGGGCGACCCGACGGACACCCCGTTCCTGCACAGCCTGATGGCGCAGGGTGCGAGCTTGGCCGACTACCACGCGGTCTACCACCCCAGCGACGAGAACTACCTGGCCGTCGCGGGCGGCGACACCTACACCAAGGGCGCGACCTACTGGCCCAACATCAACGATCCCAAGACCAACCTGGGCGACGAACTCGATGCCGCTGGCAGGTCGTGGAAGGCGTACGAGCAGGGCATGGGCACGCCCTGCAACACCACCAAAGAGCATGACTCGTACTACGAGCCGGACGACGCGCCGTTCATCAACTACACCGACGTCAGCGGCGACCAGAGCCGCTGCGCCGCCCATCTCTTCGACACCAGCCAGCTGACCACCGATCTGCGAAGCACGGCCACCACCCCCGCCTTCTCCTGGATCGCGGCCGACGACTACTACGACGGCGAAGCCTCCGGCAACGGCAACGCCACCAGTCTGAAGACCCAGGACGGCTGGCTGCGGCAGACACTGGCGCCGATCACGCAGTCCGCCGCCTGGACCACCCAGAAGTCCCTGCTGATCGTCACCTGGGACGAGGACAGCAGCGACCCGGGCAACCATGTCGCCGCGATCGTGGACGGTTCCCAGGGCACCGTCCCGGCGGGGACCACCAGCACCTCGCGCTACGACCACTACGGCACCGCCCGCACCATCGAGGCCGCGCTGGGCCTGCCCGGCATCACCGCCAACGACACCTACGCGACACCGCTGAACGACGCCTTCGCGCCCAACTCCGCCCCGGCCCCGGTCAGCACGCTGACCACCGGCACCCCGAACGTCGCCAGCGGGGCGAGCGTGACCTTCCAGTACTCGACGCCCCCGGCGACCACCAGCTCGACCAACTGGATCGGCGTCTACCCCCACGGTGCGGTACCCGGCCAGCAGTCCTCACTGAGCTGGCAGTACGCGCCGAACGGCAACGGCAGTTCGACGTTCGCCACCAGCGGCCTGCCCGGACCAGGCACTTACGACGTC
Source organism: Streptomyces sp. PLK1-5 (assembly GCA_037034305.1). Classification (GTDB taxonomy): domain Bacteria; phylum Actinomycetota; class Actinomycetes; order Streptomycetales; family Streptomycetaceae; genus Streptantibioticus_A. The sequence continues at coordinate 12,956 of JBAGJY010000021.1, read as the reverse complement.
TGGTACCTCCACGACGACGGCTACACGGCACTGGCGGGTCCGCTGACGTTGACCGTGAGCTGACGGCCCCCCTTCCCGCACCGGATCCGGTGGCCGCCTGCCAGGCGCCGACGTCCTGGCCGCGGGCACGAGTGGGGGGTCCACGCCGGGCCACCGCACGTGGCATTGGCGGCCGTTGGGTGCTGTGGTAGAACGATCGTCGGCGCCGCGTGTACCCGTAAGCGCACATATGTCCGGGCAGCATCCGTCTGCCGGGTCACGGGTACCACCGCGGCGCCCCATCGCCGTTCCACCGCCCGCCAGTTGACATCACCGCACGGCCGACCGCGCATCGTCGACGACACGGGCAGTGCACAACAGAAAAGGACATCGAAGACTTCATGACTCGATTCCTCGCCCGCTCCACCCGGCGCGCCATGACCGGCGCCGTCGTGGTGGGAACGCTGGGCTCGATGCTGGCCACCGCTGCGCCGGCCAGCGCCGCCCCCCAAAGACCCGCCGCGAAGGCCCAGCAGTCCAGCCCCGCTCCCGACATGGCGGCGCTGAAGCAGGCACTGCAGGGCGTCGTCACCGCGGGGGCACCCGGTGTCTTCGCCCGGGTGGCCGACACCAGCGGACACTCCGGCACGGTCAGCGTGGGCACCGGCGACATCGCCACCGGGTCTCCGGTCAACCCCAACGGGGACTTCCGCGTCGGCAGCGTCACCAAGACCTTCACCTCGGTGCTGGTCCTGCAACTGGTCGCCCAGCACAAGGTCAACCTGGACACCGCGGCCACCCGCTACCTGCCGCACGGCGTGCTGCCCGCCAACTCCGTCATCACCGTGCGCCAGCTGCTGAACCACACCAGCGGCCTGTACGACTACACCAACGACCTGCTGACCGGTGACACCGTCACCGGCTACCAGAAGTTCCGCTACCAGACCTACAAGCCGCAGGCCCTGGTCGCGGACGCCCTCAAGCACGGCCAGCAGTTCAAGCCGGGCAGCCAGTACAGCTACTCCAACACCAACTTCGTCGTCCTGGGCATGCTGGTCGAGCACATCACCGGCAAGCCGTACGCCCAGGTGCTCAAGGAGCGCATCCTCGCGCCGCTCAAGCTGACCCACACCGAGTTCGTGGTGCCGCGCACCACGATCGACTGGCCGCACGCGATCGGCTACCTCACCCAGGACGACCGCAGCAAGCCGTTGTTCGACGCGACCAACCAGACCGCCTCCTGGCTGTGGAGCGCGGGTGCCCTCATCTCCAGCACCTCGGACCTCAACCGCTTCCTGCAGGCGCTGACCACCGGGCATCTGCTGCCGCGCGCACAACTGGCCCAGATGGAAACCATGGAGACGGTGACAGCGACCTCCCAGTACGGCCTCGGACTGCGCCAGTACGACCTGTCCTGCGGCACCAAGGTCATCGGCCACGACGGCATCATCGAGGGCTACCAGACCTACACCTACAGCACCAAGGACGGCTCGCGGCAGGTCACCATCTCCGCGAACGCCTCCAACAACGCCGACGTCTTCGCCGCCGAACGGCGCGCCCTGGACCCGGTGTTCTGCGGCAGGCCCGCTCCCAGCGCCCAGCAGCGCAGCCAGACCGCGGACACCCAGCGCATAGCGCAGCAGGAGATGCCCAGCGCCCGCGCCCAGGCCTCGGGAACCCCGGACCTGCTGGCGAACCAGTGAGCTGAGAACCGGTTGGGGTCCGGGCCCGGTCCCGGGCCTCAACCCAGTGCGGCGAGCAGCAGCGCCGCGTCGTCCAGCAGTTCCGAGCGGGCCTCGATGGTGCCGATGATGTGGTCGGCCAGTTCCTCCAGCGCCGCCGGACCGCCGATCATCACGGTTTCGAGCTGGTTGATGCCCTCGTCCAGGTCCATGCCGTGGAACTCCACCAGGCCGTCGGTGCACATCAACAAGGTGTCCTCGGCGGACAGTTGGAGCGGCTCGGCCGGATACGGGGACGCGTCCGCCTCGTCGAGCAGCCCGAGCGGCGGCCCGCCCGGCACGTTCGGACGGCCGCAACTGCCGTCCGCGCGTCTGACCAGTGGCCCCAGATGCCCGGCCCGGACGATGCTGGCGCGGCCGGTGGCGGGATCGAGGTCCGCGTAGATGCAGGTGGCGAAGCGTTCGGTGTCCAGGTCGCGCAGGAACTCCGACGCACGGGTGATCACGGTGGACGCCGGGTGCCCTTCGGTGGCGTAGGCGCGCAGGGCGATCCGCAACTGGCCCATGATCCCCGCCGCATGGACGTCATGGCCCTCGACGTCGCCGACCACGATGCCGATCCGGCCGGAGCGCAGTGAGACCACGTCGTACCAGTCGCCGCCGATCTCCCGGCCGTCCTGCGAGGGCCGGTACCGTACGGCGATCCGGGCGCCCAGGCAGTCCGGGATGCGGGACGGCAGCATGGCGTGCTGAAGGCCGACGGCGAGTTCGTGTTCGTGGTCGTAGAGCAGCGAGCGCTGGAGGGACTGGGCGATGGTGGAGCCCAGGGCGAGCAGCAGGTTGCGTTCGCCGGAGGTGAATCCCGGCCGGTCCTGGAAGGCGATCGCGAGTGCGCCGATCGGCTGCGCCTGCGCGACCAGCGGCAAGATGGCGGCCCGGGTGAAGGCGGTGGCCTTCAGGTAGGGCCACATCCTGGGGTAGCGGTCGCGCAGCTCATGGCGGCTGAGGAAGCGCGGGGTGGCGGTGCGGACCGCCTCGGCGAAGGGCGTCGAGGCGCTCACCCGGGAGACCGACATGTCGCGGATCAGGCCGTCGGGCAGTCCCGCGGCCCCGACCACCCTGGTGTGTCCCTGTTCGACGAGGCCGAGGGCGATGGCCGTGGCGCCGATGCGCCTTCGGGTCTCCTCGCCGGTCACCGCCGTGGTGACGTCCTCGACGCTGAGCGCCTGGGAGAGCGCGTGGGTCAGCGCCTGCACGACGTCGGTCTGCCGCTGCCGGTCGACCTTGAGGGCGGTCTGTTCCGCGAAGTGCTGGATTTCGTCGCTGGCGTCACGGACGATGCCGACCACCCGCCGGGCCCGCCCGGTGGCGTCGCGCAGCACGCGGCCTTGGATGTGGGTCCAGCGGACGGTGTCGTCGGGGTGGCGTACCCGGAAGTAGGCGCCGTAACTCGGGTGGGCCGCCAGCGCCCGTGCCACGACCACCTGCAGGCCCGGCAGGTCGTCGGGGAGGATCCGGCGCCCGAGGGTGCGGGCGCGGCCGTCGTACTCACCGGCGCGCAGCCCGAGCACGGCGAGCCCGCCCGCGTCCAGGGCGAAGCTGTCGGTTTCCAGATCCCACTGGAAGCTGCCCATGCCGTTCAGGGCGAGGGTGGACTGGACGTTTCCCAGCGTGGCGGTGCGCGGCGCGGCCCGGCCCTCCCCCCGGTACGAGATGCTGTGCCGTTTCATGTCGGTCTCCGCCACGGCCGCGGACGCGCTGGACGTCGGGGGTCTCCCCACACGTGCCCCATATTCTACCGTTCGCCCCGTATGCACCCTGGGGCTGCGGGGCCGTGCGGCTCAGGTCATGGGGAACTTCGCGACGTACGTCGCGAACGGCTCGATGCCCACCTGCGCGCGCAGGTCGTCCATCCGCTCCGGGTCCCGGCAGGGCCAGGGGACCGGCGAACCGTCCTTGATCCCGGCGATCTGTGTGCCGTAGATCTGCTCGCGCCCGTCGTTGACCAGCACCCGGTCGTGGAGGAACGCCAGCTCGCGACGGCTGGCCGCGCCCTCGGCCACCGCCCGTTCCATCAGCCGGAGCGCGCGGCGTTGCACATCGAGTCGCCGGTCGGCGTGCTGGGCGATCAGCCATGCGGCGCGCGCGGCGTCCTCACCGACGGCTTCGGCCGTCGGCCAGCCGTGTTCGTCCATGATCTCCTCCAGCCGGTCGGCGTGCTGGGCGGTCAGTCGCCGCCAGGCCAACTGGTCGGCGGGATCCTCACTGTTGGCGCGGGGCGCGTTGTGGTGGTCGGCCGCTGCCATGCCGTTCAGTTCCGCCGCCAACGCGGCGGTGTCGCGTGCCACTTTCCTTGCTCCATGGGGAAGTTCGTCGGGTTGTGCGGTCCTCAGCAACGGTAGACGCGCGGATCGCCGCCGAGATCGTCCCGAAGCACGGTGACAGGAGTGGTCCGCGGCGGGGATACTGGATCTGTCGACGGGGCGGTTCAGCGCCGGATGACGAAGTGTCGGGCGCCCGGGGTTCACCGATCGTGGCTGACGAGCAGCGGCGAACGCGCCAGTACCGCGACGCAGATGGTGATGGCGGCGGCACCGGCGATCGCGGGCAGCAGCCACCAGCCCTGCCGCACCTCCTCGCGGAAGGCGACCACGCCCCACAGGACGGAGACCAGCGGGTCGGAGAGCGTCAGGCCGGGCTGCGCGGCGAGCAGCCTGCCCGCGTGCATCGCCGACTGGAGGAAGAACAGCCCGGCGAGACCGGAGACGATCATGGCGTACAGCTGCCAGGAGGTGCAGACGGCGGCGACGCCGTGGCCGCTGTGCGACACCGCGCCCTTCATCAACGCCGCGGTCAGCCCGAACTGGCAGCCCGCCGCCACGCCGAGGCACGCGGCCCGCCGCCCTCCCAGCTCCGGCCGCTCCGCCACCTTGGCGGTGCGGCCCCACAGCACCGCGGCCGCCACCACCGCCAGGTTCACACCCACGCCGATCGGCCAGACGATCCAGTCCACCGCCTGCGCGTTGCCGCCGGACGGCGCCAGGCAGAACAGCATCACCGCCAGGCCCACGGTCATCCCCGCGACCGACAGCCACTCCCGGCGGTGCAGCGGGGAGCGGAACACCCGGGAGGCGAGGATCAGGGTCAACGGCAGCTCGAACACCAGGATCGGCTCCACGACCGACAGCTCGCCCACCGACAGCGCCGTGGCCTGGAGCAGGAAGCCCACCGTGATGCCGAGCACCCCCGCGTACCACACCGGCCGCCGCGACAACGCCCTGATCAGTCGCAGGCTGAGACTGTCCTGCGCGGGCAGGCCGAGGTTGGCGCGACGCTGGAGTACCGATGACGCCGCGTTGGCGCAGGCAGCGAGTACGGCCAACGCATATGTCAGCACAAGGGTCCCGTTTGCTCCTGCCCGCCGGGGCGGGCGTTCTCCACGCTGATGCCGTGGTCGCGCAGCGGCCCGACCGTGAAGCCCTGTCGACGGCAGCATTCCACCAGTTCCGGCAGCGCCCGCAGGACGACGCGCCAGGAGTCGGCGCCGGAGGCCCGGTCGGTGTCGTGCAGCAGGATCGTGCCGCCGCCGCGCAGCCCCCGGCCCACCTGGTCGGCGACGCCGCGCGCGGTGGCGCCCGCATCCCACTCCCGGCCCCACGCGGACCACAGCACCGGGCGCAGTCCCACCCGGTGCGCCGCGGCCCACCGGCCGCCGGTAAGCACTCCGTACGGCGGCCGGTACCACCGGGGCCGCACGCCGCAGACCGCGCCGACGGCCGCCACGGTGCGCCGCAGTTCGCTCAGGTCGCGCAGCGGCGTGGGCCACCACGGGCGGCGGTGCTCCCAGCCGTGCACGGCGACCTCGTGCCCTCGCGCGACGAGTTCCCGGCCGGTCTCGGGCGCCTCCAGCAAGGCGCGGCCGAGCACGAAGAACGTGGCGCGCACCGCGAGCCGGTCGAGGGCGTCCAGGACGTACGGGGTGCTGTGCCGGGCTGGACCGTCGTCGAAGGTGAGCGCGATGTGTCGCGGGCGGCCGCGGCCGTCCAGGGCCGGCAGGACCGCCCGGCGCACCGGCGGCAGCCAGGTGGCGGCCGGGCCGATGTGCGCGGCGGCTGCGGCGAGCGCGCACATCGACAGCGCGCGCCACGCCTCGGGCGCGCTTGGTGGGCGGACGGCACGCACGTGGCCAGTTTCGCGCGCCCCCACGGCCGCCTGCGACCGCAGCGGACGGGCAGTACGCCACCCGAGCGGCGGCACGCCGCAGCGCTGGCGGAAGTCCGCCGGGGCGTGAAGGGTCTTGGTGTGGCCCTACGGTTCGTGATCCTCAGCGCGCGTATGGGGGCGGGACATGACGCGGTGGCCGCCGAACTGGCCCGGCGGCTGGTGCGTCGCGGACACCGTACGCAGACCATCGACGTCCTGGACCTGCTGCCGGTCCGCGCGGGCGTTGCGCTGCGCGCCTTCTACGCCACCGCGATCCGGCACGTCCCGGTCGTCTACGACGCGATCTACCGGGCGTACTTCATCCCGTCGCCGCCGCACGGGGACGGGCGCGGCGGGGACACCGCGCCGATCGTGCTGCCCGCGGCCCGGGCGTTGCGCCGGCGGCTGGCCGCCGATCCGCCGGACGCGCTGGTGTCCACGTTCCATCTGGGCGCGCAGATCTGCGGGCGGCTGCGCCACGCGGGGGCGCTGCGGGTGCCCAGTGCCGTCGTGATCACGGACTTCGCGGTGCACCGGCAGTGGGTGCATCCCGGCAATGACCTGTATCTGTGCCCGACCCCGCAGACCGCCGAGGACGTTCGGCGGATGGGTGGTCAAGGGGCGCTGGCGGTCGGACCGGTGGTGGCGGACGCCTTCCACGACCCGACGGGACCGGCGGGTGCCGAGGTTTTCGCGGGGGCCGCCCCGGGCCGGGTTCCGGTGCTGCTGTCCACCGGTGCCTGGGGGGTGGGCTCGCAACTGGCGGAGACGGCCGCCCTGCTCGCCGCGGACGGCTGGCTGCCGGTCGTGATGTGCGGGCGGCGGCGGGCGTTGCGGTGGCGGCTCGACCGGGTGCCGGGCACGGTCGCACTGGGCTGGGTGCGCGACGTACCGGCGCTGATGTCGGCGGTGGAGGTGCTGGTGATGAACGCCGCCGGGCAGACCGCCGCGCAGGCCCTGGCGGCCGGGGTACCGGTGGTCGGCTACCGGCCGATCGCGGGACACGGTGCGCACAGCGTCCGTCGTATGGCCGAGTCGGGGTTGTGCGTTCCCGCGGGTTCCCCGCGGGACCTGCTGTGGACACTGCGTGAGCTGGCCTTCGACGGCCCGGTACGGCGGGCGCGGATCGACGTGGGCCGGGCGTTGTTCACCGCGGACGCCGCCGACGTCCTGGTCGGCGCGGCACGGGCCGGGGCGCCGCGGTGAGCCGTCCTGGTGCGCCAGGCGGGTGTCAACGGCCGAGCGCGGACGCCTCGTTCAACTATCCGTTATGAGATGACTGGGGAAGAATGACCGTGATGCGTCACCGGAGGAGGGCTCCTGATGGAAGCCGCGCGAGCGTCTGCGAGCGGTCCGCTGCCGCACGGTGGCCAGGTGATGGCCCGCCGCCCCACGGCCGCTCCCCCCGACGCGCCGGTGGCCCTGATCACCGGCGCGTCGTCGGGGATCGGTGCCGCGGTCGCCACCCGGTTCGCCACCGAGGGCACCTGGCGCGTGGTGCTCAACGGACGCGACCGTACCCGGCTGGAGCGGGTGGCCACGGCCGTCGGCGGCATCCCGGTACCGGGTGACCTCGGTGACCGCGACGGATGCAGGCGGCTGGTCGACAGCGCGGTCGAACTGGGCGGACGGGTGGACCTGCTGGTCGCCGCTGCGGGCATCGGCTGGGCGGGACCGTTCACCGACATGCCCGCCGCCGCGATCGACGAGATCCTCGCCGTCGACCTGGCCGCCGTGGTGCACCTGGTCCGGCTGGTGCTGCCCCAGATGCTGCGCCGGAACGCCGGGCACCTGGTGCTGGTGGGGTCCATCGCGGGGGCGGTCGGGGTACGGCAGGAGGCGGTGTACTCGGCGGCCAAGTCGGCGCTGACCACCTTCGCCGACAGCCTGCGGTACGAACTGCTGGGCAGCCGGGTGCGGATCTCCACGGTGCTGCCGGGCGTCGTGCAGACCCCGTTCTTCGCCCGCCGCGGCGCCCTGTACCAGCGGTCCCGGCCGCGCCCCGTCGACCCGGGGCGGGTCGCCGACGCGGTGTGGGACGCGGTGGCGCATGACCGCAGCGAGGCGTTCGTACCCGGGTGGCTGCGCTTCCCGGCCCGACTCAACGGCGTGGCACCGTCGCTGTTCCGGCAGTTGGCGGCCCGGTTCGGTTGAGCCGTCAACTCACCTGCCCCGCCTGCTGGTTCAGGCGGAGGCCGCCTCCCGTACCTCCTGGGCCAGGCGCTTGTCGATCGCGGCGTGCACCAGGCCGTCCGTCAGTCGCGGCACCTCGGACTTCTTGACGAGTCCCGCCAACTTCTCGGCGGAGGTGGGCAGTCCGAGCCGCTCGGCGCCCTCCTTCGCCTTGCCGTCCACGTACGGCGCGAACTCGGGCCAGACCGCCTGGGCCTCCCGCAGGAAGATGTCGACTCCCACCGGCCCCATGCCGGGGATGTCGCGCAGCGCCTTCTTGGGGTCGGGTTCCTCGCGCAGTCGGCGCAGGTCACCGCCGTAGCGGTCGAGCAACAGCTCGGCGGCCCTGCCGAGTTGGGTGGAGGTCCGCTCGTCGTAGCGGCGGTAGCCGCCCTCGCCCAGCGCGTCGACGCGCCGCTGCCAGGTGGCGTCCGCCATCTTGCGGGCGTCGCGCATTCCCGCGTCGAACAGCGCACGGGCCGAGGCCACCGCGATGTCCGCCCTGATGCGGGCGCTGAGCAACATCGACAGCACCAGCATCTGGTAGAGCGCGGCCGGAGTGTTCCTCGCCGTGATGCCGGCCTCGGCGGCGTAGGTCTTCTTCTGCCGCTGCAGCAGCGCCCGTACGACGGCTTCGTTCTTCGAGCCCATGAGTGATCACCTACACGGGTTGTTCGATCGGTCCACTCATCCCGACTATCCCTCCGATCAGTGCGATCCGCAGCAACAGCGCAGACACCCGGCCGGACCGGCGAACTGTCTCCCGCGGTTCCCGGGTCAATCGCGGGCAAGGCGCGCAAAGAGCGCTTCCGCGCCGCCCCGCCGCACGGCGCGGACAGCGCCGCGCCTTCCCTTAGCCCCCAAATCTTTAGCTTGCTAATCAAATGCTGGGTAAGCTAACCGCCATGTCGCACGACCGCAAGCACTCGACAAGCCCGCAGCCGGGATCGGACGAGGGCGTGGAGGAACTCGCGCAGGCCGCGGACACCCTGTTCCTGGCCATGCGCAAGGCCCGCGGCCGGGCCGCCGACGCCGGGGGCCTGTCACTGTCCCAGTTGGCGCTGCTCGATCCGCTGGCCTCGGGCGACGAGTTGCCGGTGAGCCGACTCGCGGCCACCGCCGGGGTCAGCGTGCCCACCGCGACCCGCATGCTCCAGCAGCTCGAAGGCAAGGGCGTGGTGCTCCGCCGCCGCTCCCCCGAGGACGAACGCCGTGTCCTCGTCCGCCTCACAGAGGAAGGCACCGAGCAGCTGACCCGGCTGCGCGAGCAGCGCCGCGAGGCCCAGCGTCGCGGCTACGCCTCGTTCACCCCCGCCGAACGGACCCGACTCGCGGTGCAGCTGCACCGCCTCGCCGAGATCATCGGCGGCGCCCACTGAGCGCGCGTCACTCCTCGTTCGTGCTCGGCGGCGCCCAGGAACACGCCAGCGCGCCGCCGACGAGGCCGCACAGCAGTCCGAGCAGGAAACCGCCGAAGTTGGCCAGCGGCAGCGAGACCAGCGCCAGCAGCATGGCCGCGATCCCCGCGAAGACCCGCGCCTGCCGCTGGAACCAGAGGGTGAACCCCAGGACGACGAGCAGGACCCCGATCACCAGCGATCCCGCGCCCGCCGGGGTCGACAGCGCCAGCGGGATCCCACCCCAACTCAGGTCGGCGTACGGGAAGTACAGGACGGGCAGCCCCGCCGACATGGTGAAGAGCCCGGCCCAGAACGGCCGGGTACCGCGCCAACTCCTGAACGTCCGCCGGGCGTTGCCGATCGCGGCGCGCGGCCCGGCCCCCGCGAGCCGCTCACCGGCAACCCGCCGTGCGAGGTCAGAAGCACTCATGGCGCCCCGCCCTGAGCCGCACCTTGACGTCCGGCACATCGAGGGTGGCCGCCGTGACCGCGACCGCCTCCCAGCGCGCGTCGGCCAGGAAGACGGTCGAGGACTGCTGCGCGACACCGTTGGGGTCGAAGAACCGCGAGTGCCGGTCGCCCGGGTTGACCGGCCCCTTGGTCAGCGCGCCCGCCGCCACGCCGATCTCCAGGCCGTGGTTGGTCTGTTGGCCGACCATGATGGACGTCGCGTCGATGAAGATGTCGCGCGCCTGGGCCCGGCGCACCCGGTCCGCGCCGGTGAGCGTGAGGGTGTACGGGCGGAGGAAGGGAATCGGCGTCACCACCGACTCGCACAACCCTCGGATGACCGCGTACCGCAGGCCGGTGACCTCCACCGGGATGCGCACGCCGGTCCTGGTCACGTCGATCGTGCTGTACGCGCTCATACCGCGTCCGACCAGGGAGTCGACCGACAGCTGGAACCGCCGCCCGGAGACGAAGAACGACGCCGCCAGCGCGCCTTGCGCCATGCTGACACCGAGGGCCGCGGCCACCGCCATGCCGGGCACCATGATGACGGCGAAACGCTTCCAGCGCGTTCTGCCGAGGCTGCGCGACATACCCTTCCTCCCTTCGGAACAGCCTGCCGCAGCGCGCCGCGCGCCCGGGAGCTCACCATCGCGCAGCGGCCGGTCAGGACGGCCCTACGCATCGGATGACGACTCCAGACTGTTCGGCACGGCGGCTTTCGGCACGCCGGCCCGGGCAGACGAGTGAGGCGGCTACGCCGCTCAGGCGGGCCCCCGTCCACTGGCCGCCCACTCGGTCCGTGCCGTTCCGCCGCGGACCGGTCGGGAACTCGGCAGGTCCCTGACGCGCCGGACGGGAGAGAAGAACAGCACCAGCGCGGCAAGTGGGATTCCCGCCGTGGTGATCCACATCGCCGCGCGCAGACCGAGCGCGGTGCCGAGCGCACCGCCGAGCAGTGCCCCGAGCGGGATGGTGCCGTAACTGAGGAAGGCGGTGCTCGCGGTGAGACGGCCCAGGAGTTCGGGCGGGCAGTAGCGCTGCTGGAAGCCCGTCTTGATGGTGTTTCCGGCCACGACGCCCGCGGTGACGCAGAAGCCGCCCACCGCGAAGGCCACAGTTCCGGCACCGTCGACGGTCAGCGGGATGAGCAGGGCGAAGCTGGTGAGCCCGAGTTCGAACAGCAGGGTGGCCCGTGCCGTGCCGATCCGGTCGGCGACCCGACGGGCCACGAACGCCCCGGCGACGCCCCCGGTGCTGACGGCCGCGATGAGCGCGCCGACCGTGCCGGAGTGCAGGCCGACGGCGCGTACCAGGAAGACCACGCGGATCGACTGGTATCCCATCAGGGCCAGGTTGGAGGCCGCGGCGAACAGCGCCAGCGTACGCAACCAGGGGTCGGCGCCGATCAGCCGCAGCCCCTCGCCGACCTCGCCGCGCAGTGCGTGGGGGCGGCGTACGGCCGTGGTGGTGCGCGGCTCGCGGTGCGCGATGCCCGCCAGGCAGACCAGGCTGACCAGGAACGTGGCGGCGTTGACGTACATGCCGCTGACGGCGCCCGCCAACTGGGCGATCACGCCCGCGGATCCCTGCCCGACGATCTGCGCCGCGGACGCGCTGCCCTGGAGTTTGGCGTTGCCTTCGGCCTGGTCGGCGGGCGCCACGACACTGGGCAGATAGGCGCTGTAGGCGGTCTGGAAGAACACCGCCGCCGCGCCGGTGAGCAGTGCGACGGTCAGCAGCAGGCCGATGCTCAGCCAACCGCACCACGCGGCGGCCGGAACACCGGCGAACAGCACGAGCGAGACCGCGGCGGCCACCAGCATGATCGGCCGACGCGGCAGCCGGTCCACCCAGGCACCGGCCGGAAGTCCGATGAGCAGCCACGGAGCCCAGCTGGCGGCGGTCAGCAGGCCGACGTCGAACGTGCTGGCACGCAACTCGGACACGGCGACCAACGGCATGGCCACCCCGGTGACGGACGCGCCGAACTTGCCTGCGACCTCGCCGCACCACAGCAGCCGGAAGTCACGGTGGCGGCGCAGCAGTCCGCTCACTTGGTACCCCGCTGCCTGCGGGGAAACGACTGCCGTTGGACGACCGCCGCAAGCGCGTCTGCGGCAGGCGCCGCGTCCGGGTAGGGGGCATGGCGGGCGATGACTGCGGCCAACTCGACGTTCAGGGCTGTCCTGCGCGCGTCGATGCGCCGGGTGGGTCTGGCGTCTTGGGGCATGCGTCGGGGTTCGTCGGGCATGCGGGCAGCCTGAACATGTAAAGACTCCTGTGCAAAGGATTTTCTGCAACCTCTCGTGGCCAACCCTCGCTGGCAGGAGGGTGGTTGGCCGACCGAGCGGGAGTTCGGCCGCGCCCGCGCGGGCCGTGTCGCGCCCGTTGTGGCGGACCGCGACGCCGTCGCACGGTGGCCTACGGCACGACACTCCCCGGTGCGGCGGCTTGTGTGACTATCGCGGCCTTCCGGGCGAAGATCGGCCGCCGGTTCGAGCCTTCGACTTCCGAATACACCTACTGTGATCGGCACTGCTGCCCGTACGCGGCCTACAAGGGACCGATCGTGTTCAAAGGCTTCAAGAACTTCCTCATGCGCGGCGACGTCATCGTGGTCGCCGTAGGGCTGATCACCGCGCTGGCCTTCTCCACCCTGATCAAGGCGTTCACGGACTTCGTGATCAACCCGATCATCGCCCGCGCCCAGGGCGGCAAGTCCGTCGGGCTCGGCTGGCAGCTCGGCCACCGGGGGAACAAGGCGACCTACCTCGACGCCGGCCAGTTCATCTCTGCGCTCATCTACTTCATCATCTTCATGGCGGTCGTCTACTTCTTGATCGTCATCCCCTACAAGCACTCACAGGCCCGCCGAGGCATCACGGTCTTCGGCGACCCCGGCCCACTCAAGACATGCCCGGCCTGCCTCTCCGAGGACCTGCCGGCAGCCGCCACCAAGTGCCGCTACTGCGCCACGGAACAGCCACCTCCGACCATCCCCACAGCCGAACGGCGGTAGGACCAAGGCAAGTTGCGGCCTGCCGCGTACCGCACCACTCGTCGCGGG
>JBAGJY010000020.1:0-127122 GCA_037034305.1 Streptomyces sp. PLK1-5 | reverse complement strand
GCCTGCCTCCTGCGCGATAGCGGCGGCGGTCAACGGGTTGTCACCCGTGATCATGACGGTCTTGATGCCCATCCGGCGCAGTTCGTCGAACCGCTCGCGCATGCCGTGCTTGACGACGTCCTTGAGGTGGATGACGCCCAGCACCCGGGCCCCGTCGGCGTCCTCGACGGCGACCAGCAGCGGGGTGCCGCCCGCCTGCGAGATGGTGTCGGTCAGCGACTGGGCGTCCTCGGCGACCTGGCCGCCGCGCTCCTGGACCCAGGCGATCACCGAACCGGTCGCGCCCTTGCGGACCATGCGGCCGTCCACGTCCACACCCGACATACGGGTCTGGGCGGTGAACGGAATCCACTCGGCGTCCACCAGCTCGCCCTGGTGGCGCTCGCGCAGGCCGAACTTCTCCTTGGCGAGCACCACGATCGAGCGGCCCTCGGGCGTCTCGTCGGCGAGCGAGGACAGCTGGGCGGCGTCCGCCACCTCGGCGGCCGTGGTGCCGCGCACGGGGACGAACTCCGACGCCTGCCGGTTGCCGTAGGTGATGGTGCCGGTCTTGTCGAGGAGCAGCGTGGAGACGTCACCGGCTGCCTCGACCGCCCGGCCGGACATGGCCAGCACGTTGCGCTGCACCAGCCGGTCCATGCCCGCGATGCCGATCGCCGACAGCAGCGCGCCGATCGTGGTCGGGATCAGGCAGACCAGCAGCGCGACCAGCACGATCATCGACTGCTCCGCCTTCGCGTAGATCGCGAACGGCTGGAGGGTGACGACCGCCAGCAGGAAGACGATGGTCAGCGAGGCCAGCAGGATGTTGAGCGCGATCTCGTTCGGCGTCTTCTGCCGCGCCGCGCCCTCGACCAGGCTGATCATGCGGTCGATGAAGGTCTCGCCCGGCTTCGTCGTGATCTTGATGACGATCCGGTCGGACAGCACCTTGGTGCCGCCGGTGACCGCGCAGCGGTCACCGCCCGACTCGCGGATGACCGGAGCCGACTCGCCGGTGATCGCCGACTCGTCGACGCTCGCCACGCCCTCGACCACGTCACCGTCGCCGGGGATGATGTCGCCCGCCTCGCAGACCACCAGGTCGCCGACGCGCAGTTCGGCGCCGGGGACGCTCTCCTCGGCGTCGCCGTTGAGGCGGCGCGCGACGGTGTCGGTCTTGGCCTTGCGCAGCGTGTCGGCCTGCGCCTTGCCGCGGCCCTCGGCGACGGCCTCCGCCAGGTTGGCGAAGATCACCGTCAGCCACAGCCAGGCGGCGATCGCCCAGCCGAACCAGTCGCCGGGGTGCTCGAAGGACAGCACCGTGGTGAGCACGGAGCCGATCTCGACCACGAACATCACGGGCGACTTGACCATCACCCTCGGGTCGAGCTTGCGTATCGCGTCCGGCAGCGACCTCAGCAGCGCCTTCGGCTCGAACGCACCGGCCCCCACGCGGCCCGGCTCGGCTGCGCTCTGGGCCTGGGCTTCCGGTTCGGGAGCCCGTACAGGGGTTTCAGTGGACATAGGTTCCTCGACAGAAGTCTTCATGTCGCCGGTGGTCATGACAGCGCCTCAGCTATCGGGCCGAGCGCCAGCGCCGGGAAGTAGGTCAGACCGGTGACGATGATCACCGTGCCCACCAACAGCCCCGCGAACAGCGGCTTTTCGGTACGCAGGGTGCCCGCGGTCTCCGGCACCGGGCGCTGCTCGGCGAGCGAGCCGGCCAGCGCCAGGACGAACACCATGGGCAGGAAGCGGCCCAGGGCCACCGCCAGGCCGATCGTGGTGTTGTACCAGTCGGTGTTGGCGTTCAGGCCCGCGAAGGCGGAGCCGTTGTTGTTGGCCGCTGAGGTGAACGCGTACAGCACCTCGGAGAAGCCGTGCGCGCCCGGGTTGGCCGCGGAGTGGATCGGCGTCGGCAGCGCCATCGAGATGGCGGTGAAGATCAGCGCCACCGCGGGGGTGATCAGGATGTAGCACGCGGCGAACTTGATCTCCCGGCCGCCGATCTTCTTGCCGAGGTACTCCGGCGTACGGCCGACCATCAGACCGGCGATGAAGACCGCGATGAGCGCCATGATCAGCATGCCGTAGAGGCCGGATCCGGTACCCCCGGGCGCGAGCTCGCCCAGCATCATGCTGAGCATGGTGATGCCGCCGCCCCACGCGGTGAGCGAGGAGTGCGCCGCGTCGACGGCGCCGGTGGAGGTCAGCGTCGTGCTGACGGCGAACAGCGAGGAACCGCCGACGCCGAAGCGCTGCTCCTTGCCCTCCATCGCGCCGCCCGCGGCCTGCAGCGCGGCGCCCGGGTGGGCGAACTCGCTCCAGGTCATCAGGACCACGAAGCCGAGCCAGATGACGAACATCGCGGCGAGGATCGCGTAGCCCTGCTTGACGCTGCCGACCATCTTGCCGAAAGTGCGGGTGAGCGCGAACGGGATGACCAGGATCAAGAAGATCTCGAAGAGGTTGGTGAAGGCGTTCGGGTTCTCGAACGGGTGGGCCGAGTTGGCGTTGAAGAAGCCACCACCGTTGGTACCCAGCTCCTTGATCGCCTCCTGCGAGGCGACCGAGCCGACCGGCATCCCCTGGCTGCCGCCGCCGAGGCCGGTGATGGTGTGCCAGGTGCCGAAGTTCTCGATGGCACCGCAGGCGACCAGCACGATCGCGGCGACGAAGGAGAGCGGCAGCAGGATGCGCACGGTGGTGCGCACCAGGTCGGACCAGAAGTTGCCGAGTTCACCGGTGCGCGACCGGGCGAAGCCGCGGACCAGCGCGATGGCGACGGCGATGCCGACGGCGGCGGACACGAAGTTCTGCACGGCCAGACCACCGGTCTGCACGACGTGACCCATCGTGGTCTCGCCGGAGTACGACTGCCAGTTCGTGTTGGTCACGAACGACATGGCGGTGTTGAACGCCTGCTGCGGGGTGACGGCGGCGAAGCCGAGCGACCCGGGCAGGTGGTTCTGGACCCGCTGCAGCAGGTAGAGGAACAGGACGCTGACCAGCGAGAAGGCGAGGACACCGCGCAGATAGGCGGGCCAGCGCATCTCGGTGTCGGGGTTGGCACCGATGGAGCGGTAGATCCAGCGCTCCACGCGCAGGTGCTTGTTCGAGCTGTAGACCCCGGCCATGTAGTCGCCGAGGGGCACATACACCAGGGCGAGCGCCACGATCAGCGCGGAGACCTGGAGCACGTCTGCGAGTATCGGGCTCATGTGGACGCTCAGAACCTCTCCGGGTAGATGAGGGCGAGGACCAGGTAACCCAGCAGGGCGACGGCCACGACGAGGCCGGTGATGTTCTCGGCGCTCACAGCTTCGCAACCCCCTTGGCGACCAGAGCCACCAGCGCGAAGACCGCGAGAGTGGTGAGGACGAAGGCCAAGTCGGCCATCGCGTGCTCCTATTTCGGGATCGGATTTCGGACAACGTCGAGTGAAACCGCGGATCCCCGCGACGCGAGCCGCGTTGACGCCTCCCTTACGCCCTTCGTCGCGCCCTTGACGCCTTCCATACGGACAGGAAAAACCGGTGGCCCGGACCTGTTTTCACAGGTCCGGGCCACCGGTTTTCCAACGTGTTGAAGGCGTTACCCCATCGCGCTCAAAGCGCGATCCGCCGCGGGCTCACGGCCGCCGAAAGACCCGCCGATCGCCGGGCTCCGGCGCCTCGGGCGCCACCGTCGCGGCCTGCCCTTGTCTCGGAGGCAGGCGCCGATCCACGGCCGTCCCGTCCCGCGGTCAGCGGACCTCGGTGATCTCCGGGCCGCGGCGCATCGGGTCGATGCCGTCCGAGAACTTGCCCGGGGCAGCCTGGTCCTGGAGGCCCTCCGGCATCATCTGGGCGTCGTCGGGGAGCTTGAGGACGACGGGGTCGCGCGGCGCCATCGGGGAGTCTCCGCGGTTGACCACGGTGTCCCGGAAGATCTGCTCCAGCACCCCGGCGGCCTGCGGGTGCACCGCGCCCTGACCGGAGATCACTCCGCGCAGGAACCAGCGCGGCCCGTCGCAGCCGACGAAGCGCACCAGTTGCACCCCGTTGGTGCCGTCCGGCAACTGCACCGGCACCTGCGCCCGCAGCTCCCAGCCGAGCGGGCCCTCGACCTCGTCGATGACACCGCCCTGCTGGGTGATCCCGGAAGCGATCTCGTCGCGTACCTCGCCCCAGATCCCCTCGGACTTGGGCGCGGCGAACGCCTGCAGCTGGATGGCGCTGTCCTGGAGCACCACGGTCGCGGCGACGATCGCGTCGCCCGCCACCTCCACCCGCAGTTCCATGCCGTCCACCCCGGGCACGAACAGCCCGCCGAGGTCGACCCGGCCCTCTCCGGGGTTGCTGACCTCACTGATGTCCCACGGTCCGTCCGGACGCGGGGCCGGCGGCAGGTTGTAGCGCCGGGACTCCTCCGGCTCCTCTGACGCGTCGGCGTCCTGTGTCGTCTCGTCCAGGCCCGCCTGATCGGCGAGCCCGTCGAGGGCGTCTTCGCGCTCCTTGCGGCGACGACGGAACACGGTCACTGTCCTTCCCGGTCTGCGGCGACCGAAGCGTAGCCCTTACCGATCGTTGAACCCGTCGTACGAGCCGCCGACCCCGCCACCGAGGCATGCCCCCCAGTGGAACCGAAGCCCCCGTCGGCCCTCGCAGAGCCGGGCAGCTCCGCGACCTCGTGGAAGCGGACCTTCTCGACCTGCTGGACGACCAGCTGGGCGATCCGGTCGAACCGCTCGAACCGTACGCTCTCGCGCGGGTCCAGGTTGACCACAATCACCTTGATCTCCCCACGGTACCCGGCATCGACCGTCCCGGGCGTATTCACCATGGAGACACCGCATCGGGCGGCGAGCCCCGAACGCGGGTGGACGAACGCGGCGTACCCGTCGGGCAGCGCGATGGCGATGCCGGTGGGCAGCACCATGCGCTCGCCGGGGGCGAGTTCGGCGCTCTGGGTGGTCACCAGGTCGACGCCCGCGTCGCCGGGGTGGCCGTAGGCCGGGATCGGCACCTCGGGGTCGACACGGCGGATCAGCACGTCCACCGGTTGGCGTGCGGCGCTCACGGGTTCACCTCGAAGGCGCGGGCGACCTTGACCTGGTCGGGGTCGGCGAGGGCGGCCTTGATCTCCTCGGGGCGGCCGTGCTTGGTGAAGTGCTCCAGCTTCACCTCGATGAAGACGGCGTCGGCGCGCACCGCGACCGGCCCGTCGGGGCCGCCTATCCGGCCGACGGCGCTGCCGTAGATCTTGCGCCCGGCGACGCCCGTGCAGCGCGCCTGGAGGTGGAGGGTGGCGCCGACCGGGACCGGACGCAGGAAGTCGGTCTCCAGTCGGCCGGTGACCGCGATGACCCGCAGCAGCCAGTTCAGCGAGCCCAGCGTCTCGTCCAGCGCCAGCGTCAGCACGCCGCCGTGAGCGAGGCCGGGCGCGCCCTGGTGGGCCGGGCGCACGGTGAACTCGGCGGTGACGGTGACTCCCTCGCCGGCCCGTGCCTGAAGGTGCAGCCCGTGCGGCTGGTCCTCGCCGCAGCCGAAGCACTGGTCGTAGTGCGCCCCCAGCAGCGTGCCCGGTTCGGGTGCCTCGGGGTGGCGGACCGGTGGGGCCGCGTCGGGCGGTGGCGTCAGCGGGGCGCCCACGCCGCTGACGGATCCTGTAGCTGCACTCACGGCCCGAACCCTACCCTCCTACGGGTGCGGAATCCGTACGGTGCGCACAGGGGATCGAATCGCCCGGCACGTACCGGAGCGGAGCGTTCCGGTCCGTGGTGCGCAGAGCGGCCGAACACGTTCATAGCCACGCATGTCAAGCTGTTGCCATGCAGCCTTACGACGAACGCCTCACCGTGCCGCGCTCCTGGTGGTTCCTCGCCGTGGCCGGTGGAGTCGGCTGTGCGCTGATAACCGTGCCGTTCGGGACGCTGCCGCTGCTCGGCGTCTTCGTCGGGGCGACGGCGCTGTGCCTGGCCGTGGTCAGTTCCTACGGGTCGGCGCGGATCCGGGTGGTGGCCGGTTCGCTGGTGGCCGGGGACGCCAGGATCCCGGTGGAGGCGCTGGGCGAGGCGGTGGCGCTGGACGCCGAGGAGGCGCGGGCCTGGCGCACGTACAAGGCGGACACGCGGGCCTTCATGCTGCTGCGCAGCTATGTGCCGACCGCGTTGAAGGTCGAGGTCACCGACCCGCAGGACCCGACTCCGTACCTGTATCTGTCGACCCGTTCGCCGGAGCGGCTGGCGGCGGCGCTGGAGGCGGTCAGGGCGCGCTAGGCGCGTCCAGGAGGTCCCAGGGGACCTGGCGTTGGCGCAGGTCGGTGCGGACCCGCTGGGCGAGTCTGCGGGTGTCGCGCCGGTTCAGTACGGCGCCGACGGTGGCACCGATCATGAAGGGCGTGACGGTCGGCAGGTTGCGGGCGGTGCGCTTGACGATCTGCTGGCGCAGTTCGCGCTTCATCTGGCCGCTGAACGCGACGTTGAGCGAGGACGGCCTGGTGACCTCGATGCCGCGCTGCTGGGTCCACGCGCCGAGGTAGGCGGAGGCGCGCTGGCGGACCGTACCGGTCGCGGGCACGCCGTAGACCTCGTGCAGTTCGGCGATCAGCTTGAACTCCACGACCGCCACCGCGAGCGTCTCGGCGGCCAGCTCGGCGGTCAGGGCGGGCGGCACCGGGAGCATCGCGACGGCGCCGACTCCCGCGCCGACGGCGGCGGTACCGGCGGTCGCACCGGCGACCAGCCGGTCGGCGATGTCCTCCGGGCCGAGTCCCGGGAACTGTGCCCGCAGCGTGGCCAGGTCGCGGACCGGGATCCGTGGCGCGGTGTCGATCAGCCGCTCGGTGAGCACCGTGGCTCCCGCCCACGCACCGATGCCCACCCGGCGCACGAGCGAGGCTCCCCGCCGGACGCCCACCGCCGCCCTCCCGGGTGGCGCCGGGCGCCGCTGGTCAGCGGAGCCTCGCTCGCCGTCGTCTGCCGTCGGAGCGCCGACCTTGCCCTTCTTCCGGAACGGTACGGGGCCCGCCACGGCTACCCCGGCCGTCAGGCCGCGCAGTCGCGGCAGATCGGCTGGCCGTTCTTCTCCTCGGCCAGCTGGCTGCGGTGGTGCACCAGGAAGCAGCTCATGCAGGTGAACTCGTCCGCCTGGCGGGGCAGCACCCGCACCGAGAGTTCCTCGTTGGAGAGGTCAGCGCCGGGCAGTTCGAGGCCCTCGGCCTGCTCGAACTCGTCGATGTCCACGGTGGACGTCGACTTGTCGTTCCGCCGGGCCTTCAGTTCCTCGATGCTGTCTTCGTTGACGTCGTCATCGGTCTTGCGTGGCGTGTCGTAATCGGTTGCCATGGCGCTCTCCCCCTCTGGG
This sequence comes from Streptomyces sp. PLK1-5, assembly GCA_037034305.1. Lineage (GTDB taxonomy): Bacteria > Actinomycetota > Actinomycetes > Streptomycetales > Streptomycetaceae > Streptantibioticus_A. Next base: position 119,794 of record JBAGJY010000020.1, on the reverse strand, counting down.
TGTTTGCGGTATCTCCAGCGCACGTAACGCGTGAGGGGCCGGTCTTGTGCCCGACCCGAGGCGGAGATTTTGCCTCACATCAAGGCCTGTTACTCAATCGACACCCAACCGCACCCCCGAAGAGGTGATCGGGTGGGCTGTCTATCAGGACCGAACACGGTCCGAATGTCGCACTTCACTCACGCCGTCACGTGTACTTCCCGTGATCATGACCTGCGGAAACATGGATTTTTCGGCTTTTTGCGCAAGTGAACTGATCACTCAGCGTATGCATGGCCGAAATCGCATGTGCGATCGGTCACAGGGAGCCAAACGGCCGGACAGATCGGAAAATTCCGCGCGAAGCGAACACGTCCCGGGCGTGCCGCAGACTACCGCCCGAACGAGTTACCCCGCTGGCCGCACCGCAGGTCACAGCGGGATCGCGACCCGCATCACCAGCCCGCCGCCGTCCCTGGGCGTGGCGCTGATCGAGCCGCCGTGCGCCCGGGCCACCGAGCGGACGATCGACAGGCCGAGCCCGACGCCCTTGTCGCTGTTGGTCCGCTCGGTGCGCAGCCTGCGGAACGGCTCGAAGATGTTGTCCAGCTCGTACGCCGGGACCACCGGGCCGGTGTTGGCGACGCTCAGCACGGCCTGGCCGTCCTCGGTGTCCGTGGTGACCTCCACCCAGCCGTCCGGCTCGTTGTAGCGCACCGCGTTCTGCACCAGGTTCAGCGCGATCCGCTCCAGCAGCACACCGCTGCCCCGCACCACCGCGGGCTGAAGGTGCTCGCTGCGCAGCTCCACGCCCTTGGCGACGGCCTCCGCGCGGGTCTGGTCGAGCGCCTGGGAGGCCGCCTCGGCCAGATCGACCGGTTTTCGCTCCACCACCTCGTTGTCGCTGCGGGCGAGCAGCAAGAGCCCCTCGACCAGTTGCTCGCTGCGCAGATTGGTGGCCAGCAGCGTCTTGCCCAGCTGTTGCAGGTCGGGCGAGGCGTCGGGATCGGCGAGCTGCACCTCCAGCAGGGTGCGGTTGATCGCCAACGGGGTGCGCAGCTCATGCGAGGCGTTGGCGACGAAGCGGCGTTGCGACTCGAAGGAGCGCCCCAGCCGGTCGAGCATGTCGTCGAAGGTGTCGGCCAGTTCCTTGAGCTCGTCGTCCGGCCCGTCCATCTCGATCCGCCGGGACAGATCGGAGGCGGCCACCGCGCGCGCGGTGCGCATGATCCGGCCCAGCGGCGCCAGCACCCGTCCGGCCATCACATAGCCGAAGGCGAACGCGACCACCGTCAGGCCCAGCAGCGCCAGCAGCGAGCGGCGCAGCAGGTCGCTCAGCGCCCGGTCGCGCTGGGCCCGCATGCACTGGTCGAGGGCGTCGTTGAAGTTCGCCGTGGTCAAGTTGGGGTCGGACAGCGCGGGGCAGGTGTTGCTGGTGATCTGCACCTTGCCGCTGTACAGCCGGAACGGCGCCTCGTCGCCGGAGTGCATGGCCTGCGAGGCGAGCAGGTAGATGATCAGCAGCAGCAGCACCCCGGCGATCAGGAACATGCCGCCGTACAGCACGGTCAGCCTTATCCGGATCGTCGGCCGCAGCCAGGGGCCCGCGGCCTCGCCGGGGCGCGGGTCCCAGGTCGGCTTGGGCGGGGTCTTGGGGGGCGGTCCGGACACCGGGGACGGGGAGTGGGAGGACAGGGCCATGGCGGATCAGATCCGGTATCCCGAGCCGGGCACCGTCACGATCACCGCGGGCTCGCCGAGCTTGCGGCGCAGCGTCATCACCGTCACCCGCACCACGTTGGTGAACGGGTCGGTGTTCTCGTCCCACGCCTTCTCCAGCAGCTGCTCGGCGGAGACCACCGACCCCTCACTGCGCAGCAGCACCTCCAGCACCGCGAACTCCTTGGGTGCCAGGTGCACCTCCTTGCCGTCCCGGAAGACCTCGCGGCGGTTCGGGTCCAGCTTGATCCCGGCCCGCTCCAGCACCGGCGGCAGCGGCACGCTGGTGCGGCGGCCCAGGGCGCGCACCCGGGCGGTCAGCTCGCTGAAGGCGAACGGCTTGGGCAGGTAGTCGTCGGCGCCCAGCTCCAGGCCCTCGACCCGGTCACTGACGTCGCCCGCGGCGGTCAGCATCAGGACCCGGGTGGGCAGCCCGAGGCCGACCAGCTTGCGGCAGACCTCGTCACCGTGGACCACGGGCAGGTCGCGGTCGAGGACCACCACGTCGTAGTCGTTGACCCCGATGCGCTCCAGGGCGGCGGCCCCGTCGTAGACGACATCGACGGCCATGGCCTCCCGGCGCAGGCCGGTGGCCACCGCATCGGCGAGCAGCTGCTCGTCCTCGACGACGAGTACGCGCACGGGGCAGGTTCCTTCCACGAAACAGACTGGGTGTGCCTACATCCTGCCTTGGATGCCCATAAAACACCGGTAAGCGGCCCTGCGGGAGGGCGGCGGGGAGGCCCGGCGGGCGGCGGCGGGGAGGCCGTCGGCAAACTTCTCCGGCATAAGGAGGTTTCCGTTCCGTCGAGGCAGGGGAAGACGACTCCAACCCCGCGGTCACGACCCACACCCTGCGCGTATCCGAACGCGTTCGCAGTGATCGCCCACAGCAGTCACACCACCTTGTGCCACCGACGACGACGAGGGGGCGCCTCATGGACGCATTCACCACCGGAATCATGCAGCGCATACGGAATGCCGAGTCCGACCTGCACCGTGCCCTGGAGACCGGGGACGAGTTCCTGGCCGAGGTGGAGCAGGCTGAGCTTGACGACCTGCACCGCCTCGCCGCCGAGCACGGTGTCGTGGTGTCCCGCAAGGTCGCCTGATACCACCAGGTCAGGGCGCGGCTTCGCGCTCTTTTTTATTTGGGGAACCGATTCTGGGGACCGATTCACTGACAGCGACCGCGCCCCGGACACCTCGTCGAGGTGTCCGGGGCGCGGTCGCGCGCGGCCGGTGCGGGCCTCGCTGAGGGCGGTGGCCCGGCCGCGGGCGCGGGTCAGTCGTGCCAGGCGCCCAGTTCGTCCAGCAGGCCCTGCAGTGGCTCGAACAGGCCGGGCGGCGCGGCCACCGTCAGCTCGCTGGACGCCCGACGGCCGGGCCTGCCCCCGGTGAGCGCTCCGGCCTCCCGGGCGAACAGTTCGCCCGCGGCGTAGTCCCAGGCGTTCAGCCCCCGCTCGTAGTAGCCGTCCAGCCGGCCGCAGCCCAGGTCGCACAGGTCGATCGCCGCCGAGCCGCCGCGGCGGATGTCCCGGACCCGGGGCAGCAGGGCGCGCACCACCTCGGCCTGCGCGGCCCGCCGCTCGGTGAGGTAGCCGAACCCGGTGCCGATCAGCGCCTGCCCGAAGGCGGGCGCGGTACGGCAGCGCACCGGCGCACCGTTGACGTGCGCGCCACCGCCCAGCACCGCGTGGTACGTCTCGCGGCGCATCGGCGCGGCCACCACGCCGACGACGGTCCGCCCGTCGCGCTGCGCCGCGATGCTCACCGCCCAGGAGGGCAGCCCGTAGAGGTAGTTGACGGTGCCGTCCAGCGGGTCGATGACCCAGCGCACCCCGCTGCTGCCCTCGACGCTGGCGCCCTCCTCCCCCAACAGGCCGTCGTCCGGGCGCTGTTCGGCGATCAGAGCGGTGATCAGTTTCTCCGCGGCGATGTCCATCTCGGTCACCACGTCGATCGGGCTGGTCTTGGTGGCGGCCACCTCCAGGTCACCGGGCCTGCCGTCGCGCAGCAGCGCACCGGCGCGCTCGGCGGCCTGCAGGGCGAGCTCCAGCAGTTCACGGTCCAGGTCTGTCACAGCGGTCCTCTCGTACGGCATCGGGATCGGCGGTCTCAGTCCAGGCCCGCGGCGGCCGGGCGCGGGGCGCGGGCCGGGCAGCAGCCGACCGGGCAGACGTCATGGCTGGGCCCCAACTCGCCCAGCGCGCACCGCTGGACGCTCTCACCGCGCTCCACGGCGGAGCGCTCCAGCACCAGTTCGCGCACGGCGGCGGCGAACCGCGGATCGGCGCCCACGGTCGCCGCGCGGGCCACCGGCAGCCCCAGTTCGGCCGCCTTGGCGGCGGCCTCGGTGTCGAGGTCGTACTTGACCTCCATGTGGTCGGAGACGAACCCGATCGGCACCATCACCACCGCGCGCGCCCCGGCGGCGTGTTCGGCCTCCAGGTGGTCGCAGATGTCCGGCTCCAGCCACGGGATGTGCGCGGCGCCGCTGCGCGACTGGTAGACGAGCCGCCAGGGCCGCTCGACGCCGGTCGCCTCGCGTACCGCGTCGGCGATCACCTTCGCGGTGTCCAGGTGCTCGGCGACGTAGGCGCCGCCGTCGCCGTGTGCCTGGACCGGGCCGGAGGTGTCGGCGGCGGCGGTCGGGATGGAGTGGGTGGTGAACGCCAGGTGCGCGCCGGACCGTACCTCCTCGGGCAGTTCGGCGAGGGCGGCGAGCACCGCGTCGATCATCGGCCGTACGAAACCGGGGTGGTTGAAGTAGTGCCGCAGCTTGTCCACCCGCGGCGGCTCGCGGCCCTCGGCGGCCAGGGCGGCGAGCGCGTCGGCGAGGTTCTCGCGGTACTGGCGGCAGCCGGAGTACGAGGCGTAGGCGCTGGTGGCCAGCACCAGGACGCGGCGGTGGCCGTCGTCCGCCATGGTGCGCAGGGTGTCGGTCAGATAGGGCGCCCAGTTGCGGTTGCCCCAGTAGACCGGAAGGTCCAGGCCGTGCTCGGCGAAGTCCTCGCGCAGCGCCTTCAGCAGTTCGCGGTTCTGCGCGTTGATCGGACTGACCCCGCCGAAGAGGTAGTAGTGCTGCCCGACCTCCTTCAGCCGCTCGCGCGGGATGCCGCGCCCGGCGGTGACGTTCTCCAGGAACGGCACCACGTCGTCGGGGCCCTCGGGGCCGCCGAAGGACAGCAGCAACAGGGCGTCGTAGGGAGTGGGGTCCAGCTGATCGGCCATGGCTCCGATCCTGCCACCCGCCACTGACGGCCGAGTCGTCAGGCGGGCGCCGATCGTGCCGGAAAACCCCTTGCACCCCACCCGTAAGCTGTATAAGCCAATTACGCACCTTACCCGCCGTTCACCCCAAGCTCGCTCAAGCCGCCTGGAGCGCCCGTGCTCGCCCCCTACCGTGCGATATTCGCCGCCCCTGGCACCAAGGGGTTCTCGGCCGCCGGGTTCCTCGGCCGAATGCCGCTGTCCATGCTCGGCATAGGCATAGTGACGATGGTCTCCCAGGTCAACGGGCGCTATGGGCTGGCCGGTGCGCTGACGGCGACGCTCGCGCTGGCCGCCGCCGTCATCGGCCCGCAGATCTCCCGGCTGGTGGACCGCTACGGGCAGCGCGCGGTGCTGCGCCCCACCGCCGCGCTGACGGTTGCCGCGGTGGCCGGACTGCTGCTGTGCGTGCGGCTCGGGGCGCCGGACTGGGCGCTGTTCACGTGTGTGACGGGGGCGGGCGCCATGCCGAGTCTGGGCTCGATGGTGCGCGCGCGCTGGGCGGCCATCCACCCCGACTCCTCCCAACTGCACGCCGCCTACTCGTTCGAGTCGGTGCTCGACGAGGTCTGTTTCATCTTCGGGCCGATCCTGTCCATCGGCCTGAGCACCTCGTGGTTCCCGGAGGCCGGGCCGCTGCTGGCCGCGGCCTTCCTGGCGGTCGGGGTCTGCTGGCTGACCGCCCAGCGGGACACCGAGCCGGTGCCGCAGCCGGGTGGACACCGCACCGGTGGCTCGGCGTTGGGGTCCCGCGGGCTCCAGGTGCTGGTGGTGACGTTCACCGCCACCGGCGCGATCTTCGGCGCGGTGGACGTGGTCACGGTGGCCTTCGCGCAGGAGCAGGGGCACAAGACCGCGGCAAGCCTGGTTCTGGCGGTGTACGCGCTGGGCTCCTGCTGCGCCGGGGCCGTGTTCGGGCTGCTGCGGCCGAAGGGCAGCGCTTCGCGCCGCTTCCTCGCGGGGGTGTGCGCGATGGCCGTGAGTATGATCCCCCTCCAACTGGTCGGGAACCTGCCTGCCCTGGCCATGGCGCTGTTCGTCGCCGGGCTGTCGGTCGCCCCGACGATGGTCACCACCATGGCGCTGGTCGAGCAGTTGGTGCCGCGCGCGCAGTTGACCGAGGGCATGACCTGGACGAGCACCGGGCTCGCGGTCGGGGTGGCCCTCGGCTCCTCCGCCGCCGGGTCGGTCGTGGACGCGTCCGGCGCCGCGGCGGGGTACGCGGTACCGGCCGCCGCCGGGGCACTGGCCGCGGCGGCGGCGTTCCTCGGGCACCGCCGGCTGCGTCCGGCGCCTGAGCGGGAGGGGCCGCAGCGTGACGAGCACGACGAGCACCACCAGCGGGACGACTACGTGGCGTAACTGGGCAGGGAACGTGACCGCGCGACCGCGCAGGATCGTTTCCCCCGCCTCGGTGGACGAACTGGCCGCCGTCGTACGCCAGGCCGCCGCGGACGGGCTGACCGCCAAGGCCGTGGGCACCGGGCACTCCTTCACCGCGGTCGCCGCCACCGACGGGCTGCTGATCCGCCCGGACCGGCTGACCGCGGTGCGCGCGGTGGACCGCGCCGCGGGCACCGTCACCGTGGAGGCGGGCCTGCCGCTGCACCGGTTGAACCGGCTGCTGGACTCGGCGGGGCTGTCGCTGACCAACATGGGCGACATCCAGCAGCAGACCGTCGCCGGTGCCACCAGCACCGGAACCCACGGCACCGGGCGCGACTCGGCCTCGATCGCCGCCCAGATCAGGGGACTTGAGCTGGTGCTGGCCGACGGTTCGGTGCTGACCTGCACGGCCGAGCGGAACGCGGACGTGTTCGCCGCCGCCCGGGTCGGGCTCGGCGCGCTCGGCGTGGTCAGCGCGATCACCTTCGGCGTGGAACCGTCGTTCCTGCTCACCGCGCGCGAGGAAGCCATGCCCTTCGACACGGTGTTGAGCACGTTCGACCAACTCGCGGCCGAGAACGAGCACTTCGAGTTCTACTGGTTTCCGCACACCGACAACTGCAACACCAAGCGCAACAACCGCAGTCTGGGTCCGGCCGCCCCGCTGCACCCGGTACGCGGCTGGCTGGACGACGAGTTGCTCTCCAACGGCGTCTTCCAGGCGGTCTGCGCGCTGGGCAAGGCCGTTCCGTCGGCCATCCCGGCCATCGCGAGGGTGTCCAGCCGCGCGCTGTCCGCGCGCACCTACACCGACACCGCGTACAAGGTGTTCACCAGCCCGCGCCGGGTGCGGTTCATAGAGATGGAATATGCGATTCCGCGGGCGGCCGCCACCACCGCGCTACGCGAGCTGAAGGCCATGGTCGAGCGCTCCGGACTGCGGATCAGCTTCCCCGTGGAGGTGCGCACCGCCCCGGCCGACGACATCGCGCTGTCCACCGCGTCCGGGCGGGAGACCGCCTATGTCGCGGTGCACATGTACCGCGGCAGCCGCCACCAGGAGTACTTCACGGCGGTGGAGCGGATCATGACCGCCCATGAGGGCCGCCCGCACTGGGGCAAGTTGCACTCCCGCGACGCGGAGTACCTCGCGGGCGTCTATCCGCGCTTCGGCGAGTTCCAGGCGCTGCGGGACCGGCTGGACCCGCAGCGCCTGTTCGCCAACGACTACCTGCGCAGGGTGTTGGGCGAGTGATCGCCCCTCCGGTACCGGCTCACTGGGTGCCGGTACCGGAACCGCCGCGCGGGGACTGCTGGCCGGTGCCCGGCTGGGCCGAACGAGCGGCGCCCTGGCCGCCGTCGCCGCTGCCCGAGCCGGTGCCGGTGCCGTGCGACGGTCCCGGCGAAGGGGCCTGCGACGGAGTGGGGCTGGCGCCACCGCCCTGCGACGGGGTGGTGCTCGGCTGGTCCGACGGCGTGGAACCGCCCGTTCCACCAGCCGCCGGGTCATGCGACGGGGTCGAGCCGCCGCCGGTAGCGGACTCGCTGGAACCGCCGCTGGGCACCGTGCCCGGCTGGTGGCCGGGGGCGGACGGCGCGTGCCGTGTGCCACCGCCCTGGACCGCCTGGCCGATGGCGGTGTGCGACAGCGAACTGCCCGAGGCCAGTTCGATGCCGGTGAACACCGCCATCGCCAGTGCGAACACCACCGAGGCGGCCAGCAGCGAGCGGCGCCAGCCGCGCAGGCGGGTGCCGTGCAGGCTCGACTCGTTGTACGACTCGCCGTGCGGCAGCCGCGGCATCAGCAGCGCGGTGTCCGGTTCGGCCCTCGGCACCACGGCGGTCGGGTCATCCGCCGCCGGTCTGGCGTACGCGGGGAGCACTGCGGTGGTGTCGCCCGCCGGGGCCGTGCGCCGGTGCTGCGTCCGGTTCAGCGGGGCGGTCGCGTCGCGCAGTTGTTCACCGGTGCGACGGAAGAGGTGCTGGAAGACCGCGCCGCCGGTGGTGGCGAGCACACTGACCACGGCCGCGCCGAGGATCGTCCCGTAGACGCCCAGGAAGGACGCGAGATAGGCCGCCACCAGCGCGGCGGCGCCGCTTCCGGCGACCTGGGTCAGGCTGAGATCGATGCGCTTCTTGTCCGGGTTCGTATCGGTTTCCGCCTTGACATCCATCCCCGTCCCTTGTTTGTCGGTTCTTTTCCACCTTGCACACAGGAAGGACCGGCAAGCAAAAGCGTCAGTTCCAGTTCTGAAGATTGTGTGAACATCACCACCCGGAAAACCGGACGCCCGACCGGAGCCCAGCCCAACTCCCCTCACTCCCCCGGAACATCGGCGGCGCGGTGCTGCACCGAAGTGGCCCGAATGGAGTACTGTTGCCAGCCCGTGCACCGGTTTCCCGTCCGGCTGCCCGGATCCTGCGGGAGGGGTCCCGAAGGCGCCGCCAGCCAGGCGCCGCCCAGCAGGACTGGCATTCGCGACAGTTTGTGACAGGGAGTGATGAAGCTCGTCACTTTCAGTTGCGAATAGGTAACCGTGCCATAACGGCGCGTTGGGGAAGGTGCCCGACACGCCGGGTAAGTCGGCAAGGTTGTGGCAGGCCGGAGTCGGGCAGGCCACACTCGTTCTTCGGGAGCAGCGACGCACGTGACGTCGGCAGGCACCACCCGGGAGGTCCCCATGCCCGATCTGCGTGTCGTGGCCGTGAGCAACGACGGCACACGACTGGTGCTCAAAGCTGCGGACAACACGGAGTACACCCTCCCCATCGACGAGCGGCTGCGCGCCGCCGTACGCAATGACAGAGCCCGCCTCGGACAGATCGAGATCGAGGTCGAGAGCCATCTGCGCCCGCGTGACATCCAGGCCCGCATACGAGCGGGCGCCTCCGCGGAGGAGGTGGCGCAGCTCGCCGGAATCCCCGTCGAACGCGTTCGGCGTTTCGAGGGACCGGTGCTGGCGGAGCGGGCGTTCATGGCCGAGCGAGCCCGCAAGACACCGGTGCGGCGGCAGGGCGAGAGCACCGGGCCGCAGTTGGGTGAGGCGGTCGCCGAACGGCTGCTGCTGCGCGGCGCGGAGAAGGACAGCGCCCAGTGGGACTCCTGGCGCCGCGACGACGGCACCTGGGAGGTGCTGCTGGTCTACCGGGTGGCGGGTGAACCGCACTCGGCCACCTGGACGTACGACCCGCCCCGGCGGCTCGTACAGGCGGTGGACGACGAGGCGCGGGCGCTGATCGGCGAGACGGTGCCGGAGCAGCCGGAGCCGAGCTTCCCGTTCGTTCCGCGCATCGCCCGGCTGCCCAGGGACCGCCCGCTGGACCGTCCGACGCCGCGCATCGAGCGCCCGGAGCGGACCGAGCGCGCCGAGCAGTCCGAGGAGCGTCCAGACGACGGCAAGGACTCGCTGACCAGCCTGCTGGAGGCAGTACCGAGCTTCCGCGGCGACATGGTCGTACCGGCCACGTCCACGACCTCCGAGTCGACCTCCGCCGCCGAGCCGGACGACGAGCCCGCGGCCGAGGAGGAGGCACCGCCCGCCCCGGCCGCCAGTGCGGGCGCCGGTTCCGCCTACGCGGACGTGCTGATGCCGCGTTCGGTAGCCGGTCACCGCGAGCGGCTGGTCGGCACCACCGACCGCCAGGCGGAGGCGGACGGGGTACGGCCGGGTCGGCGGGCCACGGTGCCGAGTTGGGACGAGATCGTCTTCGGCAGCCGCCGCAAGAAGCAGGACTAGCGCGCGGGGCGCGCCGAGGGCTGCCGGATGCGTCCGGCTCCCCCGGCGCGCCCCGACGCGCCCCACAGGCTTCGAGCGCTACGGCGTCGCGCCCGTGGCGACCGGGCGGGTGCCGTCGTGACACCACTCGCTCCACGAACCCACGTACAGCGCGGCCGGAATGCCCGCCACCGCGAGCGCCAGCACCTGCTGGGCGGCGGAGACGCCCGAGCCGCAGTAGACCCCGACCTCGGTGCCCCGCTCAACGCCGAGCGCGGCGAAGCGCTTCGCCAGCTCCGCGGGCGAACGGAACCGGCCGTCCTCGGCGATGTTCTCTGTCGTCGGTGCGCTCACCGCACCGGGGATGTGCCCGGCCACCGGGTCGATCGGCTCGACCTCGCCCCGGTACCGCTCCGCCGCCCGCGCGTCGAGCAGCACCCCGGCGTGGGCCAGCTTCGCCGCGTCGTCGGCGGTCAGCAGCGCCACCGCGCCCGGCCGGGTGGTGAAGTCGCCCTCGGCGGGCCGTGACTCGCCGGTCTCCAGCGGACCGGTCCAGGCGGGCAGCCCACCGTCCAGCACCCGCACGTCCCGGTGCCCGGCCCAGCGCAGCATCCACCAGGCGCGGGCCGCCGCCCAGCCCTGCCCGCCGTCGTAGACCACGACCGGCCGGTCGTCGCGGACCCCGGCACGGCGCATCGCCGTGGTGAAGACGTCGAGGTCCGGCAGCGGATGGCGGCCGTGCGCCCCGGGCGGCCCGGCGAGTTCCGCGTCGAGGTCGACGTAGCGGGCGCCGGGGATGTGCCCCGCCTCGTACTGCGGTCGGCCGGGCGGGCCGCCGAGTTGGTAGCGCACATCGAGAATCGTGCGGTCTTCAGGGGCGCTGAGCAGCTCCGCCGCTGAGATGATGGCATCCATACCGCCATTGTCCCCAAACCTGCTTCCCGGCGCCCGCACGGCTGTTGGCGGTTTCGCACCGGCACGCCGGTCGTCAAACGGCGGCAACGGTCGCCACACGGACAACAGATGACCAACCGGGCGTTCTCCTCGTGCCCCCGCCGCGCGAGCGGCGCGGTGGGGGCGCGCGACGGGCCCGGTGGTGACAGCATCATCTCTGGCTCGTCCCCCGCTAACCGTCGCGCGAGGAGAGAATCCGATGACCGAGGTATCGGCCCGGCGTCCCCAGGGCACGCCCTGCTGGGTCAGCCTGTTGGTGCGCAGCCTGCCGGTGACCGAGGAGTTCTACGGCAGGCTGTTCGGCTGGGACTTCCAGCCCGGCCCCAAGCACTTCGGGCCGTACGTCCGGGCGGTGCGGGAAGGGCGCCTGGTCGCCGGGGTCGGCGAGGTCCCCAAGGGCCGCGAACTGCCGGTCGCCTGGACCACCTACCTGTGCTCGCAGGACGCGGACGCCACCTGCGAACTGATCCGCGGCTGCGGAGGCACCGTCGCGGTGGGGCCGTTGGACGCCGACGACGAGGCGGGCCGGATGGCGATCGCCGCCGACCCGTGCGGAGCGGTGTTCGGGGTCTGGCAGCCCAACACCCACCTGGGCGTCGGGGTGGTCGGAGAGCCGGGCACACTGGCGTGGAACGAACTGGTCACCCGCGAGTCGTCGACCGTCGGCAAGTTCTACGCCGCGGTCTTCGGCTACGAGACGCAGGCCGTGGTCTCCGCCGACCTGGACTACCTGACGCTGCTGCTGGAGGGCCGCCCGGTGGCCGGGATCCACGGGGTCGGCCAGGCGGTGCCAAGCGATCGGGGACCGCACTGGATGACCTACTTCGCGGTGCCGGACCCCGACGAGGCGGCGCACCGCGTGGTGGAGCTGGGCGGCCGGGTACTGCGCGGGCCGCACGAGTCCTCGCATGGCCGCATGGCCACCGTCGAGGATCCGCAGGGCGCGAGGTTCTCCGTGGTCAGGACCACCGAACCGTAGTTCCTCTGCGACGGGCTACTGCCGTCGCCAACCGCCGGTCCGCGCCGCGGGGGTTGCTCGCCGCCGCGGCGGGATCGGGGTGGGGGCAGATCCCCTCACGCCGCGGTCGGCGGCGCGAAGCGCCCACGCCAGCACAGAAGTCGGGCAAGGCAGCAACCCCACGCGAGTCGGGCCCCGCTCCAACGCCGGGTTCGCCCCCGCGACGAATCCGTTGCTGCCCACGGTTATCCCCCCGCGTTGGACCTTTCCGTTGAACGCTACGTCATGGATCGGCCTACATGAGCGCTCCCCACCCGGTCACCCGTGACGGCTGAACTCAGGCCGAGGTGACGGGCAGTACGTCGGGCGACAGTGCCGCCGCTCGCGCCGTCGCGCTCGTCATCCGCTTGCGATGATGGCGGCGGCACAGAACTTCGTACCCGACGATCTCCGCAGTCACGTCCACGTTCCCCACCACGACCTGCTCGCCCTCGACGACCATCTCGCCAGCCACCGTGCGGGCGTTGTGGGTGGCGCGGGCGCCGCACCAGCACATCGCCTCGACCTGCAGCGTCTCCACCCGGTCGGCCAGTTCGATGAGCCGTTGGGATCCAGGGAAGAGCTTGGTGCGGAAGTCGCTGGTGATACCAAAGGCGAACACGTCGAGGCCCAGGTCGTCCACGATCCGGGCCAACTGGTCGATCTGCTCCGGCAGCAGGAACTGGGCCTCGTCCACGACGACGTAGTCGACCTTGCCACCCTGCGACATGCACTCCACCACGAAGACGTAGAGGTCCAACTCCGGCGTCGCCTCCACCGCCTCGGTGACCAGGCCCAGACGCGACGACAGCTTGCCCTCGCCAGCCCGGTCGTCCCGCGTGAAGATCAGGCTCTGCAGACCGCGAGCCGACCGGTTGTGGACGATTTGGAGCGCGAGCGTTGACTTTCCACAGTCCATCGTTCCGGAGAAGAACACCAACTCGGGCATCAGAACGACACCGCCCCTCGCGAAGAACGATCGCGAGCGCACCCAACACGGGCAGCCACGGCAGCACTCCGCGCGACCTCAGCCACGACACGGCCAGTAGGTGGCGAATACCCATGGAAGTCGGTGCTCTTGCCGCAGTCCATGGTCCCGCAGAAATACACCAGTTCGGACATGGAGCAGCCATGGGCCTTTCGCGAGAACGGGGTTGACAGGGCAACTGGGAGCCCGACGGGAAGCGGGCCGCCGGGGGCGGGCCCCTGGCCGCGGTGGTGGCTAGCGGCGTACTTCGAGGAGCGGTACGAGTTGCTCCGCCGGTGCGAGCGAGCCGTGCAGGCCGACCATGGAGGACTCCCCGGGCTCGTTGCGGGTGGCGACCACCGCGACGTCGTCCCGGGCCACCGCCACCACGTCGCCGATCCGGCCGTACACCCGCTCGTCCACCCGCGGCCCGAACCACCCGGCGGCGATGGCCTGTTCGCGGGTGGCCACCCACATCCGGTCGCCCAGCACCTCGCTCCACACCGCGTGCACGTCGGCGGCGGCGCCCGGCACCGCGTAGACGTGGCGGGCCCGCGCCTCGCCGCCGAGCAGTTCGACGCCCGCGCCCAGTTCCCAGTCCTCGTCGAAGTCGATCCGCGACTCGGGGTCGAAGGGAATGTCGATCATGCCGTGGTCGGCGGTGACGTACAGCACCGAGCGCGGCGGGAGTTGCTCGGCGAGCCGCTGGGCGAGCCGGTCGACCATCATCAACTGGCCGCGCCAGGCGTCGGAGTCGACACCGTGCCGGTGTCCCATGCCGTCGAGTTCGCTGTAGTACGTGTAGACCAGCGTGCGGTCCGCGGCGGCCAACCGGTCGGCGGCCAGGTCCATCCGCTCCTCACCGGTGAGCCGACCGTGGAACGTTCCGCCGGACAGCGCGATCTTGGTCAGCGGGGTGTGTTCAAAGGCGGGTGCGGACACCTGGCAGGTGGCCACCCCGGCGGCGTCGCTGAGCTGGAAGACCGTCGGATACGGCTGCCACTCGTAGGGGTCGGTCCACGGCTGCCAGCGCAACTGGTTCATCAACTGGTGCTGCCCGGGTACCGCGACGGTGTATCCGGCCAGGCCGTGCGCGCCCGGCGGCAGCCCGGTGCCCACCGACGCCAGCGAGGTGGCCGTGGTGGACGGGAAGCCCGCGGTGAGCGGGGCTCCGGAGCCGCCCAGCGAGCCGCCGAGCAGCGAGGTCAGGAAGGGCGCCTCGTCGGGGTGGGCCCTGAGCAGTTCCCAGCCCATGCCGTCCACGAGGAAGACGCACACCCGGTCGGCGGGCGCCAGCTCCAGGTCGGTCGCCGCAACCCCCGGTACCGACAGGCCGCGGGCCACCGCGGGCAGCAGGTCGGCCAGGGCCGCCGTGCCGTAGCGGGGGGCGGGGGCGGTACGGATGTCGAGCGGGGCGGGGTAACCGTGCTGCCCGGTCGCGGCAGGCTGCACCATCAGCGCTGCGCCGTAGCGGAAGCGGTGGCCTCGGAGAGCGCCTGGGCGAAGGCGAGCGTCTGGCGCACCGCCTCCGGTCCGTCACCCGCCTCGCTCACCCGCAGCGAGAGGTCATCGGCGGTGGAGGAGCCAGTGAAGCCGTGGTCCGCGTCGCAGTTGGGGTCGCCGCAGGCGGCGGGCTCCAGGTCCAGGCGGCTGACGGCGCCCCACCCTATGGTGAGCACCACCTCGCGCGGCAGCGTGCCGGGGGTGTACGACTCGGGGTTGGCGACGACCCGGCTGACCACCACGGACGAGATCCGGCCTATCTTCACGGACTCGGTGGAGGTGGTGGCGTACGGGGTGGGCGAGCTGTCGTCCGCGCCCTGTTCGTCGGTGTGGCTGACCAGGAAGCGGGTGGGGGTGAGGACGAGGACGGTGACGTGGCGGCGGACCTCGTTGGCGTCGAACGTGGTCTCCTGGTTGACCAGGTACGCCACCACCGGTTCCCCGCCGACCGAGGCCTCCACGGCCTCCGCCACGAGCGCCGGGTAGTAGCCGCTGCGCTCGATCGCCGCGCGCAGCCCCTGAGTCGTCGTACCGGTCTTCGCCATGGGCACCATCTTAGTGTCGGCCGCACCGTCACAGAGACGACAGTGCGCGCGGCCCCAGGTCGGTGCGGGCCGGGGGGTGCGCCAGCCGCACGGTGGCGCCCAGCACGCTGACCCCGAGGCCGCGGGGGGCGACGACGACGGGTTCGAGGTGGACGACGACCACCTCCGGCAGGTCGTCGACCAGCCGCGAGACGCGCAGCAGCGTCTCCTCCAGGGCGGCGGTGTCGGCGGGGTCCGCGCCGCGCCAGCCGAACAGCATCGGCGCCGCCTTGATGGTGCGTACCAGTTGGGCGGCGTCCCGGTCGGTGACCGGCACCAGGTGGTGGGCGAGATCACCGAGCAGTTCGGAGGCGGCGCCCGCGAGCCCGAAGGAGAGCACCGAGCCCGCGGCCGGGTCGACGGCGGCCCGCACCACGGTGTCGACCCCGCGCGGCGCCATGGACTGCACGACCGGCAGCACCTCGTCGGGCCTGCCCAACCCCAGCGTCAACTCCTCGTAGGCGCGCCGCAGTTCACCCTCACCGGCGAGGTCGAGCCGTACCCCGCCGAGGTCGGCGCGGTGCCGCAGGTGCGGGGCGGTGGCCTTGAGCGCCACGGGGAAGCCCAGCCGCCGGGCGGCGGCGACCGCGGCGTCGGCGTCGGGTGCGGGCAGCGCGGCCCGTACCTCGATCCCGTACCGGCCGAGCAGCGCGCGTCCGGCCGCGTCGTCCAGGGTGACGCCCCGGCCGCCCGCGGGCTCGGTGGCGTCCAGCAGCCGGTCGACGTCCGCCCTGGCCGCCGCCTCGTCGATGCCGTCGAGTTCCGGCACCCGGCCGGGCGCCGCGTCCTGGCGGCGCCAGCGCGCGTAGGCCACCGCCTCCGCCAGCGCCCGTACCGCCCGCTCGGCGGCGGGGTAGACGGGGACCGGGGAGGCGCCGGAGGTCTCCGGGGGGGCCGACTCGCCCAGCCGGTCGGCGAGCCGGTCCAGGGCGAGCTGGATCACCGCGACCGGCTTGGCGGCGGCCACGGCCGCGGTGCGCAGGGCCGCCGCCAGCGCCGGGTCGTCGGCCGAGTCGGGGTCGTCGGCGTCCACCGCGCCGACCCGTGGGATCGCGGTGACCAGGACCGCGTCCACCTCGTCGTCGCCCAGCGCGGCGGCCAGCGCGCTGTGGAAGTCCTCGGGCGCCGCCCCGGTGGTCAGGTCGCGCGGTGGCCGCGGGCGCAGTCCGGCGCTCAGGCAGGCGTCGTAGGCGAGCAGGCCCAGCGACTCGGAGTTGCCGAGGATGGCGACGCGTTCGCCCGCGGGCAGCGGCTGGTGCGCCAACAGCACTCCGGTGTCGAGGAGTTCGGTCACCGTGTCGACCCGGATGATCCCGGCCTGCCGCAGCAGCGCGGAGACCGTGGCGTCCGGGATGCGGGTGACCGGAACCGTGTGGCCGGGCGGCAGGGCGCCGGAGTGCCGGGCGCCCTTGACCACGACGACGGGCTTGGCGGCGGCGGTGCGGCGGGCCAGCCGGGTGAACTTGCGCGGGTTGCCGATGGATTCCAGGTACATCAGCGCCACGTCGGTGTCCGGGTCGTCGTGCCAGTACTGGAGCAGGTCGTTTCCGGACACGTCGGCGCGGTTGCCCGCCGAGACGAAGGTCGAGATGCCGCCGAGTCCGGCGCCGCGCCGGTGCAGTCCGGACAGCAGGGCGATGCCGATGGCGCCGGACTGGGTGAACAGTCCGAGCCGTCCGGCGGCGGGCGCCTCCGGTGACAGGGACGCGTTGAGCCGCACGCCGGGGGCGGTGTTGATCAGTCCGAAGGCGTTGGGCCCGATGACCCGCATCCCGTAGGACCTGGCCTGGCGGACCAGGGCGCGCTGCCGGTCCCGCCCCTCGGGGCCGGACTCGGCGTAGCCGTTGGCGATGACCAGCAGGCCCTGTACGCCGTGCACCCCGCAGTCCGCCACGGCTTCCGGGACCGCCCCGGCGGGCACCGCCAGGACCGCCAGGTCCACCGGCTGGTCGATGGCGGCCACCGAGCGGTGGCAGGGGACGCCTTCCGGTTCCAGGATGTCCATGCCCTGCGGGAAGTTGCGGTTGACCGCGTGGAGGCGGCCGGTGAAGCCCGCTGCGAGCAGGTTGCGCAGCAGGCCGCGGCCGACCCCGCCCTCGGCGCGCCCGGTGCCGACCACGGCGATCGAGCGGGGGGCCAGCAGCCGCTGCACGGAGCGGGCCTCGGCGCGCTGCTCGCGGGCGCGCATCACGGCGACCGACGCCTCGGTGGGTTCCAGGTCGAGTTCGAGGCGGACCACGCCGTCGGTGAAGCTGCGCTGGGCGGTGTAGCCCGCGTCCGTGAAGACTTTGATCATCTTCCGGTTGGCGGGCAGTACTTCGGCGTCGAAGCGGCGGATGCCGTTCTCCCGGGCGACGGCGGCGATGTGCTCCAGCAGAGCGGAGGCGACGCCCCGGCCCTGGTGGGCGTCCTGGACCAGGAACGCGACCTCGGCCACGCCGTCGCCCAGCCGGTCGTAGCGGACGGTGGCGATGAACTCGCCGCCCACCGTGGCGGCCAGGCCCACCCGGTCGATGTAGTCGTGGTGGGTGAAGCGGTGCACGTCCCGGTCGGAAAGCCGGGGATAGGGAGCGAAGAAGCGGTAGTACTTCGACTCGTCGGACACCTGCTCGTAGAAGCTGACCAGCCGCTGCGCGTCGTCGGGCGCGATGGGCCGGATATGGGCGATCCCCCCGTCGCGCAGCACCACGTCGGCCTCCCAGTGGACGGGATAGGCGGGGGTACGCGAGGTCTCCATGGGCGCAAGGGTAGGCGGATCGGCCCGGTTCGGCGCTGCCGCGGGTGACGTTCGGCGGATGGCGCGCCGGGGAGGCGTCCGGCATCCGCACGGCCGTGGTTAACTGGTCTAGACAACCGGAGTCATCAGAAGGGTTGAACCATGGCTGAGCGCCGCGTCAACGTCGGTTGGGCCGAGGGCCTGCACGCCCGCCCCGCGTCGATCTTCGTCCGCGCCGCGACCGCCGCCGGCGTGCCGATCACGATCGCCAAGTCCGACGGCGCCCCGGTCAACGCCGCCTCCATGCTCGCCGTGCTCGGGCTGGGCGCGCAGGGCGGCGAGGAGATCGTGCTGGCCTCCGACGCCGAGGGCGCGGAGGTGGCGCTCGACCGCCTGTCCAAGCTGGTCGCCGAGGGCCTCGACGAGCTGCCGGAAACCGTCTGAGGCTTTTCGGCAGCCAATGCGGGCACGGCGGTGCCGGGTATCCGAGCCGATACCCGGCACCGCCGTTGCGGTATCCGCGGGAAAATGGCCGAGAAATTCCCTGCGATTTGTATACGGCACGCTTGTTAAAAGCGGTCGCGTCTTGTGTTTACGGCGTGTTTCAACCGGTGCGCGGCGGCCGCCCGGGCGACGTGCGCGGCGGCCAGCTCGCGCGCCCGCGCCGCGTCGCGCCTGGCCACCGCGTCGGTGATCGCCGCGTGCTCCTCCCAGGTGGCGGCGGCCCGCCCGGCCTGCTCCACCGCGTACATCCAGCAGATCTTGCGCCGTAACTGGGTGAGCAGCGAGGCGAGTCCGGGGCTGCCGGACGCCTGGGCCAGCGTCTCGTGGAACCAGCCGTCCAGCGCGGGCAGATCGGACAACTGCCCGTCCCTGCAACGCCCCTGCCCCAGCCGCACCAGCCCGCCCAGCACCCGCAGTTGCTGCTGGGTACGACGCTGGGCGGCCCGCGCGGCGCCCAACGGCTCAAGCAGCGCCCGCATTTCGAGCAGGTCGCCCGCCTCCTGCTCGGTGGGCTCGGCGACGGTGGCGCCCGCGTGCCTGCGGGTGCGGACGAACCCCTCGGACTCCAGGGTGCGCAGCGCCTCGCGTACCGGTACCCGGGACACCCCGTACCGCCTGGCCAGCAACTCCTCGGTCAGTCGGCCGCCGGGAGCGAAGAATCCGCTGACGATGTCGTCCCGGATCGCGGAGCACACCGTGCGCGCGGAAATACGCCGCACCGCCTCGCCGGTACCGTCCACTTCCGATCGCGTTTTGCCGGTCGCCATTCCCAAACTGTATTCCAAATCGGCGGCGGTTCCGGCGGCCGGAATGAATTCGGCGCATTCTCGCGGATGGCCGTCCCGCGCGCTGCGGGCGCGCGGGACGGCGGGGCCGCTGGGCGCTCCGCGGGGAGCGCGGCGACGTGCCGCCGATCATCCGCGGCACTGTTGTGGCTGGTCGCGCAGTCCCCGCGCCCTTCAGGGCGCTTGGGGACCGCGGCGGACTTCGCCCAGCCTGCTCAGCCGCGGACCACGGACACCGGGCCGATGCCCAACTCCCGTACCGGCTGCTCGATCACCGAGGCGTCGCCGACGAGGACCACCACCATGCGGTCCGGCGCGAAGGCGTTGACCACGGCGGCCGTCGCCTCCACGGTGCCGGTCGCGGCCAGCCGCTCGTACAGCCGGGCCTGGAAGTCGTCCGGCAGGTACTGCTCTACCTGGTCCGCGAGGGTGTCGGCGACCGCCGCGGCGGTCTCGTACTTCAGCGGTGCGACACCGACCAGGTTCTGCACCGCGATGTCGCGCTCCTCGTCGGTCAGCCCGTCCTTGGCCAGGGTGCGCAGCACCTGCCAGGTGTCGGCGAGCGCCGGAGCCGTGACGTCGGTGGCCACCGAACCGCTGATCGCCAGCAGCGAGGCCCCCGAGCCGTCCGGCGCCGAGCGCAGCACCTGGCCGAAAGCCCGCACCCCGTAGGTGTAGCCCTTCTCCTCGCGCAGCACCCGGTCCAGGCGCGAGGTCAGCGTGCCGCCCAGGCAGTACGTGCCGAGCACCTGCGCGGGCCACGTCAGGTCGTGCCGGTCAGCGCCGACCCGCCCGATGAGCACCTGGGTCTGCACCGCGCCCGGACGGTCCACGACCACCACCCGGGCGGTGTCGTCCGCGCTGATCGGCGGCATCCGGCGGGGCACGGCGGCGTCGCCGGTCCAGGCGCCGAGCGTCCTGGAGAGCACCGCGTCAAGATCGATTCCGGTCAGGTCGCCGACGATGACGGCGGTCGCGGTGGCCGGGCGGACATGGGCGGTGTAAAAGGCGCGCACCGCCGCGGCGTCGATCCCGGCGACCGTCTCCTCGCTGCCCTGCCGCGGCCGGGACATCCGGGACTCGGCGGGGAACAGCTCGGCGGACAGCGCGACCGCGGCGCGGCGGGCCGGGTTGGCCATCTCGTGCGGGATCTCGTCCAGCCGGTTCCTGACCAGCCGTTCGACCTCGCCCTCCGGGAAGGCGGGCGCGCGCAGCGCGTCGGCCATCAGGCCGAGCGCCTTCTCCAGCCGGGAGGCGGGCACTTCGAGCTGCACCCGTACCCCGGGGTGGTCGGCGTGCGCGTCCAACGTGGCGCCGCAGCGCTCCAGTTCGGCCGCGAACTCCTCGGCGGTGAGGGTGTCGGTGCCCTCGGAGAACGCTCTGGCCATGATCGTGGCGACGCCTTCGATGGCCGCGGGCTCGGCGTCCAGCGGCGCGTCCAGCAGCACCTCGATGGCGATGACCTTCTGGCCGGGCCGGTGGCAGTGCAGCACGGTCAGGCCGTTGGGCAGCGCGCCGCGCTCGGGGGCCGGGAAGGCCCACGGCTTGGCGGGGCCCGCCTGCGGCTGCGGGTGGAAGGTCATGGTGGACTGCGTGGCGTTGGTCATCGGGCTTCCTCGCCGTCTTCCTCGACGGGACCGACGGTCGGGCCCTCCGGTCCCTCCGGGGCGCCCTCGCGCCCGGTCGGTTCGTAGATCAGTACCGCCCTGTTGTCCGGCCGCAGCCGCGCCGCGGCCACCGCACGGACCTCCTCGGGCGTCACCTCGAGCACCCGCTGGACAGCGGTCAGCGCCAGCTGCGGATCGCCGAACAGCACGGCGTAGCGGCACAGTTCGTCGGCGCGGCCGCCGACCGTGGCCAGCCGGTCCAGCCACTCGCGCTCCAGTTGGGCCTGGGCACGCTCCATCTCCTGCGGTGTCGGCCCCTGCTCGGCGAACCGGGCCAGCTCCTCGTCGACCGCGGCCTCGATGTCGGCCGTCTCGGCGCCGCTGGACGCCTTCACGTCCAGCCAGCCGAGCGACGGCGCACCGGCCAGCCGCAGCAGGCCGAAGCCCGCGCCGACCGCGGTGCGGTCGTGCCGGACCAGCCGGTTGTGCAGCCGGGAGGACTCGCCGCCGCCGAGCACGGTCAGCGCCAGGTCGGCGGCGTCCGCCTCGCGGGTGCCGTCGTGCGGCAGCCGGTAGGCCGCCATCAGGGCGCGCGAGGGCACGTCCTCCCGGATCACCTCGCGCAGTTCCTCGCCCACCAGGCCGGGCAGCGAGCCGTCGCGCGGGGTGGGCTTGCCGTCGTGCGCCGGGATGGAGCCGAAGTACTTGTCGATCCAGCGCAGCGTCTGCTCGGGGTCGATGTCGCCGACGACCGTCAGCACCGCGTTGTTCGGCGCGTAGTAGGTGCGGAAGAACTGCTGGACGTCCTCCAGCGAGGCCGCGTCCAGGTCCGCCATCGAGCCGATCGGCGTGTGGTGGTACGGGTGGCCCTCGGGGTACGACATGGCCGTCAGCCGCTCGAACGCGGTGCCGTAGGGGACGTTGTCGTACCGCTGGCGGCGCTCGTTCTTGACCACGTCGCGCTGGTTGTCCAGGCTCTCCAGGTCGAGCGCGGTGAGCAGGCTGCCCATCCGGTCGGCCTCCAGCCACAGCGCCAGCTCCACCTGGTGGGCGGGCATGGTCTCGAAGTAGTTGGTGCGCTCGAAGCTGGTCGTGCCGTTGAGCGAGCCGCCCGCGCCCTGCACCAGCTCGAAGTGGCCGTTGCCGGGCACCTGCGCGGAGCCCTGGAACATCAAGTGCTCGAAGAGGTGGGCCAGTCCGGTGCGGCCCGCGACCTCGTGGCGCGAGCCGACGTCGTACCACAGGCAGATCGCCGCGACCGGGGTGAGGTGGTCCTCGGACAGCACCACGCGCAGCCCGTTGGCCAGGCGGTGCTCCGTCGCTGTCAGGCCGCCGGATTGTGCCTCCGGCGAGGCCGTGTGAGCCATGCGCTAGCTGTCCTTCCAGTCGCGGTGTGGATCGTGCCCCACTCTAGGCAAGCGCACAGACAGCTCGCGAAGTTCCCGGGATTCCGGCCCAGGTGTCGCGGGGCCGCGGCGCGGACGCGACGGGTCGTGGTCGGGGCTGTCAGTGGGGCGGTCCACAATGGACGCGACAGAACCCGACCAGGTCCGCCCAAGGAGCAGCCGCGCGATGGCCCGCCGCAGCACGAAGACCCCGCCTGAGGACGATTTCGAGGAGCGCATCCTCGACATCGACGTCGTCGACGAGATGCAGGGCTCCTACCTGGAGTACGCCTACTCGGTCATCTACTCACGAGCGCTGCCCGACGCCCGGGACGGGCTCAAGCCGGTGCAGCGCCGGATCATCTACCAGATGAACGAGATGGGCCTGCGCCCCGAACGCGGGTACGTCAAGTGCGCCCGCGTCGTCGGCGAGGTGATGGGAAAGCTGCACCCGCACGGTGACGCCTCCATCTACGACGCGCTGGTCCGCATGGCGCAGGACTTCTCGATGCGGATGCCGATGGTCGACGGCCACGGCAACTTCGGCTCGCTGGGCAACGACGACCCGCCCGCCGCGATGCGGTACACCGAGTCGCGGATGGATCCGGCCGCGGTGCTGATGACCGACTCCATCGACGAGGACACGGTCGACTTCGCGCCCAACTACGACGGGCAGGAGCGAGAGCCGGTCGCGCTGCCCGCCGCGTTCCCCAACCTGCTGGTCAACGGCGCCTCCGGGATCGCCGTCGGCATGGCCACCAACATGCCGCCGCACAACCTCGGCGAGGTGATCGCCGCCGCCCGCCATCTGATCAGGCACCCGAACGCGGACCTCGAGACGCTGATGGGGTTCGTCCCCGGTCCCGACCTGCCCACCGGCGGGCGGGTCGTGGGCCTGTCCGGCATCCGCGACGCGTACGAAACCGGGCGCGGCACGTTCAAGATCCGCTCCACGGCCACGATCGAGAACGTCACGGCGCGCCGCAAGGGCATCGTGGTCACCGAACTCCCCTTCACCGTCGGCCCGGAGAAGGTGATCGCCAAGATCAAGGACCTGGTCGGCGCGAAGAAGCTCCAGGGCATCGCGGACGTGAAGGACCTCACCGACCGGCAGCACGGGCTGCGCCTGGTCATCGAGGTGAAGAACGGATTCAACCCGGAAGCGGTACTCGAGCAGCTCTACAAGTTGACGCCGATGGAGGACTCCTTCGGCATCAACAACGTGGCGCTGGTCGACGGCCAGCCGCTCACCCTGGGCCTGAAGGAACTGCTCGAGGTCTATGTCGACCACCGCTTCGACGTGGTGCGGCGGCGCAGCGAGTTCCGTCGTACCAAGCGACGCGACCGGCTGCACCTGGTCGAGGGCCTGCTGGTCGCGCTGGTCGACATCGACGAGGTGATCAGGCTCATCCGCTCCAGCGAGAACTCCGCTGAGGCCAAGCAGCGCCTGATGGAGCGCTTCTCCCTGTCCGAGACGCAGACGCAGTACATCCTGGACACCCCGCTGCGCCGCCTGACCAAGTTCGACCGCCTGGAGCTGGAGGCCGAGCGCGACAAACTGACCAGCGAGATCGCGGAGTTGACCCGGATCCTGGAGTCGGACGCGGAGCTGCGCAAGCTGGTCTCCAGTGAACTGGCCGCGGTCGCCAAGAAGTACGGCACCCCGCGGCGCACGGTGCTGGAGGAGTCGGCGGGCGCACCGGTGTCGGCGGTGCCGCTGGAGGTCTCCGACGACCCGTGCCGGGTGCTGCTGTCGGCCACCGGGCTGCTGGCGCGCACCGCCGACGGCGAGCCGCTGGCGGATGAGGGCACCACGGCGGGCCGCGGCGGTGGCGGGCGGCGTGAGGGCAAGCGCGCCAAGCACGATGTGATCGTCTCCGCCGTGCCCGCCACCACCCGCGGTGACGTGGGTGTGGTGACCTCGGCCGGACGGCTGCTGAGGCTGTCGGTGGTCGACCTGCCGGCGCTGCCCGAAGGCTCCTCGGCGCCCAACCTGGCGGGTGGGGCGGCGGTTTCGGAGTTCGTGTCGCTGGCGGACGACGAGCGGGTGCTGTGCCTGTCCACGCTGGACGAGTCCTCGCCAGGGCTGGCACTCGGCACCGAGCAGGGGGTCGTCAAGCGGGTCGTGCCCGACTTCCCGGCGAACAAGGACGAGTTCGAGGTGATCGGCCTCAAGGACGGCGACCGCGTGGTCGGCGCCGCCGAACTGCGCACCGGTGAGGAGGATCTGGTCTTCATCACCGACGACGCGCAGCTGCTGCGCTACCCGGCCGGTCAGGTACGGCCGCAGGGCCGTCCGGCGGGCGGCATGGCGGGCATCAAGCTGTCGGCGGGCGCCAAGGTGATCTCGTTCACCGCGGTGGATCCGGCGTCGGACGCGCTGGTTGTCACGGTGGCCCGCGCCGAGGGCACGCTGGACGGCGCGGCCCAGACCACGGCCAAGCTGACCCCGTTCGACCAGTACCCGCGCAAGGGCCGGGCCACCGGCGGCGTGCGCTGCCACCGGTTCCTGCGCGGCGAGAACGGTCTGGCGCTGGCCTGGGCGGGCCCGGCCCCGGCTCGCGCCTGCGCGGCGGACGGCTCCCCGGCGGAGCTGCCCGAGCCGGACCCGCGCCGTGACGGCTCGGGCACGCCGGTGAGCAAGCCGCTGGCGGCGGTCGCCGGACCCGCGTAGCCGGCGCGGGGGCGGCGGCCGCCGTCACCGCCCCCGCGTCGGCCGGGCGCGCCCCGCCCGGTTTAGGCTCACCGTGTGATCACCTGTGCGACCGCTTCCCGGGAGCTGGCCGAACCGTGCGAGGCGACGGCGGCCAGCGCCCGGACCTGGCTGCTGCTGGAGCAGCCGGGTCCCTGGGGTGCCAAGGCCCTCACCGCCAGCCACCTCGATCCGCGTACCGGCCGGGCCCTTGAGGGGGCGGCCGCCGGAACCGGCGTACGGGTGGCGCTGATCCGCAGGCCGGGGCCGCACGCCGACCACCACCATCCGGCGCGCAGGCGGGTGTTCGTGGCCCACACGGTGCCCGGCACCGGTTGGCTGCGCACCGCCGAGGTGGCCGACCCGGCCGAGCTGCTGGCACTGGACTTCGCCCGGCTGGGCCGCGGTGACAGCTGCGGCTTCGGCGCGCCGCACCAGGGCGAGCCGCTGGCGCTGGTGTGCACCAACGCCAGGCGGGACCGCTGCTGCGCCCTTCGTGGGCGGCCCCTCGCCACCGAGCTGGCCGCCTCGGGGGTCGGCGAGGTGTGGGAGGTCACGCATCTGGGCGGCCATCGCTTCGCCCCGACGATGCTCGTGCTGCCGTACGGCTACGCCTACGCGCGGCTGGACGCGGCACGCGCCAAGGGGATCGTGGAGGCCGCCCGCGACGGCCGCATGGTGCTGGAGCACTGCCGTGGCCGCTCCGCGTTCGAGCGGCCGGTGCAGGCGGCCGAGTTGGCGGTCCGGGCGCTGATCGGCGAGGACCGGGCGGAGGCGCTCGGCGCCGCCCCCGCCGAGGAGGCGCCGAGCGGATGGTCGGTACACGTCACCCACGCCGACGGCCGGGTGTGGCACGCCCTGGTCGAGCAGTTGACGGTGGCACCGCCGCGCCCGGAGAGCTGCGGCGCCGAGCCGGGCACTCCGGTGCGCATGGCGGTTCACTCGCTGCGGGAGGAACTCCCGTCTCGCTGACGGGAGTCACCCGGCCTGGTGCTCAGTGCGCCTTGTTCACGAACTCGTTCGTGTAGGTCCTGGACAGGTCCACCGAGTGCCCCTTGACCGTGGGGTCCCAGGCGGACAGCACGCCCAGCACGGTGTGCGGGCCGTCGGCGGGCATCAGCCCGTCGGGCGAGTACATGCCCTTCTCGTTCTGCAGCGCCTGGATGTAGGTGGCCTTGCCGACGCCCGCGTAGTAGTCGGCGGGCATCTTGTCGGCGATCTGCGCCGCGCTGTGCGTGTTGATCCACTTCAGCGTCTCGACGAAGGCGTTGACCAGTTTCTGCACCACGCCGGGGTTCCTCTGGATGTACGCCGTGGTCAGGTACAAGCAGGACGCCGGATAGGTGCCGCCGAGCGCGGCCTTGGCACCGGCCGCCGTCCGCATGTCGACCAGCGGCCTGGCCAGGCCCTTTTGCTGCAGGATGGAAATGGTCGGCTCGGTCGTCATGCCCGCGTCGATCTGCTTGTTCTGCATGGCGGCCACGAACGTCGACCCCGCGCCGACCGCGACCGAGGTGGCGTCGGACGTCTTCAGGCCGTTCTTGGCCTCCAGGTACTGGGTGAGGAAGTTGGTGGAACTGCCCAGGCCGGTGACGCCCAGCTTCTTGCCCCGGAAGTCCGCGGGCGAGCGCACCGAGCCCGCCTCGTCGGTGCGCACCATCTCCACCTCGCCCGGCGCCTGGAGCAGCTGCACCACGGACTCGGTGGACTTGCCCTTGGACTGCAGGTCGATGTTGTGGTCGTAGAAGCCGACCACCGCGTCCTGCTGCCCCGCCAGCATGTCGGTCTCGGCGTCCACCCCGGCGGGCTCGTCGGACAGCACCGCGTTGACGCCCTGCGCCTGGAAGTAGCCGAGCTTCTGGGCGAGCATCACCGGCAGGTAGATCTGCTTGTCCAGACCGCCCACCATGATCCGGACGGTGGAGTTGCCCGTCGCGTCCTTGGGCGCGGTTCTGGCGGAGCTGCCGCCGCAGGCGGTCAGCGACAGGGCGAGGGCGGTGCAACTCGCCACCGCCATCAGGGAGTTCTTGGCGTTGACCGGCTTCATCGCGGGTCTCCTTACCGTGAGCGGGGAGGGAAGGGGGTTCACAGACCGGCGGTGTCGCCGGACAGTTGGGTGGGCCGCCAGCGCAGTACCCGCTTCTCGAAGCGGGTGATCAGGAACTCGGCGGCCAGCGCGAGGACGGCGATGATGATGATCCCGGCGTAGACGCCGTTGGCGTTGAAGTTGCCCTGCGCCTGCTGGATCAGCTGCCCGAGCCCGCTCTGGGCGCCGAGCACCTCGCCGACGATGGCGCCGATCAGGGCGAAGCCGAACGCGGCGTGCAGCGAGGCGACGATCCAGGTCATCGCCGACGGCAGCACCACCTGCGCGGTCACCTGCCACTGCGAGGCGCCCAGGATGCGGGCGTTGGCGATCAGGTCGCGGTCGACCTCGCGGGTGCCCTGGAAGGCGTTGAAGAAGACGGAGAAGAACACCAGCACCACGGCGAGCGCGACCTTGCCGGACGGTCCGAGCCCGAACCAGATGATGAACATCGAGCCCAGTACCACCCGCGGGATGGAGTTCCCGGCCTTGATGAACGGTGCCATCACCTCGGCCAGCGCGTGGATGCGCCCCAGCGCGACGCCCAGGACGACGCCCGAGACGGTGCCGATGAGGAAGCCGAGGAGCGTCTCCTCCATGGTCACGCCGATGTTGTGCCAGATGGATCCGGTGGCGGTGCCCTGGGTGAACCAGGTGTTGAGCTGGTCCACCACGCCGGAGGGCGAACCGTAGGTGAAGGAGTCCAGCGCGCCTCGCGCCGAGGCGAGCTGCCAGCCGCCGACCACCAGGACGACCAGGGCGATCTGCGCGCCGAGGACCAGTGCCCTGCGGCGCCGCCTGCCCGCCCTGGCCGCCCGCGTCAGCTCGGCGGCGTCCGTCTCGTCAGCTGTCGGCGGGACGCGGTCGGTGGTGGTCATCGCGGCTGTCCGATCGTGTCGTCGGTGCGGGGCTGGTCCTCGGCGGGCTCAGGGCGCGGCGGGTCGGCGGCGGTGCGTGCGTAGGCCAGCCGCACCTCGTCGCGCAGGCTGGTCCAGATCCGCTCGTACAGCTCCACGAAGTGCGGATGGAAGCGGATGTCGCGCACCCTGCGTGGGCGCGGCAGGTCGATGGCGAAGGTGTCCTTGACGGTGCCGGGGCCGACGGTCAGCACCACCACCTTGTCGGCCAGCGCGATGGCCTCGTCCAGGTCGTGGGTGACGAAGACGACGGCGGGCCGGGTCAGCTCCCACAGGCTGAGCAGTTCGTCCTGGACGATCTGCCGGGTCTGCACGTCCAGCGCCGAGAACGGCTCGTCCATCAGCAGGATCTCCGGCTCGTTGATCAGCGTCTGGGCGAGCGCGACGCGTTTGCGCATGCCGCCGGAGAGCTGGTGCGGCAGCCGGTCCTCGAATCCGGACAGTCCGACGCGGCGCAGCCAGTCGCGCGCCTTGTCGACCGCCTCCCGTTTGCCGACGCCGCGAAAGCGCGGCCCGGCGGCGACGTTGTCCAGGACCGGCTTCCAGGGGAAGACCGCGTCGGTCTGGAACATGAAGCCCACCCGCCGGTCGATGCCGGTCACCGGCTCGCCGTGGATCAGCGCCTCGCCGCGGCTGGCCGGTTCCAGCCCGGAGACCAGGGACAACGTGGTGGACTTGCCGCAGCCCGTAGGGCCTACGACGGCGCAGAACTCACCGGGCGCCACGGTCAAGTCCAGCTCCCGTAGCGCGGTGTAGATCCCGCCCGAGGGCGTGCGGAACCGTTTGGTCGCCGCGCGCAGTTCGATCGCCGGAACCGGGCCGGCCGATGGATGGGTCGCTTGTGCGGTCACTGCTGTCGCACCACCTTGGGACGTCTGGGGTGCGCAGACGGTAGGGCGGCGCGGGCGGTGGCCGCGAGACTTGCGCGCGTTGCGCGGCTTTACCGCGTTGCCCGCGGTTCTGCTCGTTGTGCGCACCGTCCCGGGGCTGGGCAGCGCCGCCGCCAGCAGGCACAATCTGCGCATCGCGGGGGCGCGCACCGCATCGGGGCGCGTGTCCGTGCCGAGTCCAACCCGGGGGGTGGGAAGGGCACCCATGTCCATGCTGAACGGGCTGTGGCCGCGCAGGTCGGGGCGGCGCAACCGGAAGTTGTCCAGCCGGATCCTGCTGAGCCAGCTGGCCATCCTCGGGCTGACCAGCACGATCGGCTTCCTGCTGTTCGCTGTCGCGCAACGCGCCCAGCTGGACCGCGAGTACGAGCGGCGGGCGCTGGCCATCGCCTCCACCACCGCGGCCGAGCCGCAGATCCGCGACGCCATCGCGTATCGCACCGGGGGCGACATCGTGCAGAGCATCGCCCAGCGCATCCAGAGCGCCTCGCACGCCAGCTACGTGGTGGTGATCGACCGGAACGGCGTCCGGCACTCCCATCCCCTGCCCGCCCTGATCGGCCAGCCGGTGGCGGAACGGCCGCTGGTGGCACTGGACGGGCACGACCACGTGGGCATCGACCAGGGGATCACCGGCCGCTCCGCGAACGGCAAGGCGCCGCTGCGCGGTCCCACCGGGGACGTGGTCGGCGAGGTGTCGGTGGGCATGCCGGAGAAGGACGTGATCGGTCAGCTCTGGCGTGAGCTGCCGGTGTTCGGGCTGTTCGCCGCACTGGCCCTGGCGGTGGGCGTGGCCGCCTCCTATGTGCTGGCCCGCCGGTTGAAACGGTCGACTTTCGGCCTGGAGCTGGAGGAGATCTCCGGGCTGCTCCAGGACCGCGAGGCGATGCTGCACGGGATCCGGGAGGGAGTGATCGGCGTCGATCCGCAGGGCCGGGTCACCGTGGTCAACGACGAGGCACGACGGCTGCTCGGTCTCGGCACCGCGCTCGGCTCGCGGCTGTCGGAGGTGCTGCCCGACGGGCGGTTGCGCGCGGCCCTGGATGGCACGCTGACCGGCACCGACCTGACCGTGCTGACCGACAGCCACTGCCTGGCGGTCAACCGCATGCCGGTCACGCTGCGCGGCCATGAGCTGGGCGCGGTGGTCACGGTCCGGGACCGGACCGAACTCGTCGGGCTGCTGCGCGAGTTGGACTCGGTGCGGGGGCTCACCGACGCGCTGCGCGCACAGCAGCACGAGTTCTCCAACCGCATGCACACCTTGGCCGGTCTGCTGGAACTCGGCGAGCACCAGGCCGCGTTCGACTACGCGGTGGAATCGGCGGGCGCCGAACCGGCCCTGGCCGAATCCATACGGTCGCGGATCGGCAATCCGCTGATGGTCGGGCTGCTGACGGCGAAGACCACGGTGGCGGCGGAGCGCGGGGTGCGCCTGGTCCTCAGCGACGACTCCCGGCTCGGCGAGCAACCCGCCCACCTGGACCGGCTGCTGACCATCGTCGGCAACCTGCTGGACAACGCGGTGGACGCGGCGGCCTCCGGCGGCACGCCGCCGCCGCGGGTGCGGCTGTCGCTGGTGGAGGACGCGGCGAGGGTGACGGTACGGGTGGCCGACAGCGGACCGGGCGTGCCGCCGCGGGCACGGGAGCGGATCTTCGAGGACGGCTGGTCGACCCGGCCGGACCGCGGCACCGCCCGGCGCGGCCTGGGCCTCGCCCTGGTGCACCGGCTGGTGCTGCGGCACGGGGGTTCGATCGAGGTGAGCGAGGGGCCGGGCGCGGTGTTCACGGTGGTGCTGCCGGTGCCCCACCCGGCGCCCGCGGTGGCGGCGAAGGGAGCGGGCTGGTGAACGGGAACCCGATCAGGACGCTGGTGGTGGAGGACGACTTCCGGGTGAGTGGTATCCACACCGCGTACGTTCGGCGGGTGGCCGGTTTCGAGGTGGTGGGCCAGCCGGCTTCCGTCGATGCCGCGCTGGCCGCCGTCCGCCAGACCCGGCCCGAACTGCTGCTGCTCGACGTGTACCTGCCGGACGGCAGCGGCCTGGACATACTGCGGCTGCTCAGCCAGGAGCCGGGCGGGGCGCGGCCGGACGCCATCTTGACCACGGCGGCCCGGGACGTGGGCTCGGTTCGCGCGGCGATGCAACTCGGCGCGATCGGCTATCTGGTCAAGCCGTTCGGCTCCGCCGCGCTCGCCGAACGGCTGACCGCGTACCGGGAGCTACGGCACCGGATGGCCGCGCTCGACCCGGCCGCGGAGGCCGACCAGGCCGATGTGGACGCGCTGTTCAGCGCCGCCCGGCCGAGTGCGCTGCCCGCTGCCCCGGCCAAGGGGCATTCGGCGCCGACCCTCGCCGTGGTACGGGACGCGGTCCGCGCCGCCCGGACCGGCCTGTCGGCGACGGAGGTCGCCGAGGCCACCGGGGTGTCCCGGGCGACCGCCCAGCGCTACCTGTCCTACCTGGTACGGGAGGGCATGGCGCGGCTGGAGTTGCGGTACGGGGCGACGGGGCGACCGGAACACCGGTACCGGGTGAGTGGTTGAACCGGTACCGGTGGGGGGTAGGGCCGGTGCCGGGTGAGCGGTTGAACCGGTACCGGTGGGGCGGTTGGACTCATGCCGGACGGGCGGTTGGGCCCGGTCGGCTACGCCGCGCCCGCTCCGGTGAGCGAGCGCACCTCCACTTCGGCGTAGCGGCCGGGGTCGGCGGGCGCCGAAGAGAGCACGGTGCCCAGCCAACCGGCCAGGAAGCCCGCGGGGATGGAGACGATGCCCGGGTTCTGCAACGGGAACCAGGCGAAGTCCAGCCGGGGGAAGATCGCGCCGGGGCCGCCGGAGACCACCGGGGAGCAGACCACCAGCGCCACCGACGGCACCAGTCCGCCATAGACGGACCACACCGCGCCCCGAGTGGTGAAGCGGCGCCAGAACAGTGTGAGCAGGAGGACGGGCAGATTCGCCGAGGCGGCGACGGCGAACGCCACCCCCACCACCACGGCCACGTTCAACTCCCGCGCGTACAGCGTGAGTACGATCGCCACCGCTCCGATGGCGACCGCCGCCAGCCGCGCCACGGCCACCTCCCGGGCGTCCGGTGTGCCGGACGGCGCACCGTGCCGCCGCAGGCTGCCGTACAGGTCGTGGGCGACGCTGGCGGAGGAGGCGAGGGTGAGACCGGCGACCACCGCCAGGATCGTGGCGAAGGCGACCGAACCGACCACGGCGAACAGCACCGTGCCGCCCGTCGAGCCCGCTCCCCCGCCCAGGTTCAGGGCGAGCAGCGGAACCGCCGTGTTCCCCGCCGGGCTGGACGCCCGTACCACGCCGGAGCCCACCAGGGCCGCGGCGCCGAGCCCCAGCACCATCGTCATCAGATAGAAGACGCCGATCAGCGCGATCGCCCACGCCACCGAGCGGCGGGCGGCGCGCGCGGTGGGCACCGTGTAGAAGCGCACCAGGATGTGCGGCAACCCCGCGGTGCCGAGCACCAGCGCGAGGCCGAGGCTGACGAAGTCCAGCCGACCGAGCGTGGATCCGCCGTACTTCAGACCGGGACGCAGATAGGCCGCGCCGTGCCCGCTGCCGTGCGCGGCGGCGCGCAGCAGGGCGCTGACGTCGCCATGGAAGTGGGCGAGCACCATCGCCGTCAGCAGCGTGGAACCGCCCAGCAGCAGCGCGCACTTGACCACCTGGATCCAGGTGGTGGCGCGCATTCCGCCGAACACCACGTAGAACACCATCAGGGCGCCCACGCCGACCACCGTCCAGGTCCTGGCGCGCGCCGCCTCACCGTCCAGCAGCAGCGACACCAGGCTGCCCGCGCCGACCAGTTGTGCCACCAGGTAGAGCACCGCCACCGTGATCGACGAGACGCCCGCGGCGATCCGTACCGGCCGCTCGGCCATCCGGGCGGCCAGCACGTCGGCGAGGGTGAACCGGCCGCAGTTGCGCACCAGTTCCGCCACCAGCATCAGCACACCGAGCCACGCCACGAAGAACCCGACGAGATAGAGGACCCCGTCGTAGCCGTAGAGGGCGATCAGCCCGCAGACGCCGAGGAACGAACCGGCGGACAGGTAGTCGCCGCTGATGGCGAAACCGTTCTCCAGAGGGGAGAACAGCCGCCCCCCGGAGAAGAACTCCTCCGGCGAGCGGCGCCCGCGCCCCGCCCAGACGGTGATCGCCAAGGTGAGCGAGACGAACCCGGTGAACAACGAGAGCGCCAAAACCTGATGATTCGTCACCGCATGATGGCGAACCAACTGCGCTGACGCTGACCGCAGTTGGCCTACGGCCGGACCTGTCCGCCCGGTCACCGCACCCGCTCCTGGGTGTCCCAGCGCAGCTCCAGTGCCACCTGGTCCCGACGCAGCCGCGCATGCCGCGCATAGGCCCAGGTCAGCAAGAACGTGGTGGCGAACTGGGCGAGACCGGCCAGCATCGCGACGTTCACCGCCCCGGCCACCGGACGCGCCATCAGCCCGGGCGCCATGATCGCCGCCGTCACATACAGCAGGTACCAGACAAGGACCGCCCCGGCCGCCGGAAACGCGAACCGCCGGTACCGGCGCCGCACCTCCCGGAACGCCTCCCCGTCCTGCACCTGCCGGTACACCGCCGTACGGTCAGGCTCCCGCCGCGCCACCGCGCCGGGATCCGGCCGCCGCGACGGCCCGCCGTGCTCCTCCCACGGGCCGACGTGCTCCCCCCACGGGCCGACGGCCAGGGGTTCCGTCCAGGGATCCTCCACCCCGAGCCGTACCACCCCGCCACCGTCGCGTTCGTCCACAGTGAATCTCCTTGAGCCGCCCGCCAATTGGCTGTTCGCCCAAGAATGGACAGATCCGGAAGATCCCTCGCCGATAAGACGAATCGTTCACTCCATCAGGTGATGAGGGCCTGTACCTCATCGTCCCAAGCGGTCCCAACCGCTGTCCCCCCGGTGCCCGCCGACGCCGCTCAGTCCTGCGCGGGCCGCCCGATCCCATGCCGGAACGCGTACCGCACCGCCTGGGCCCGATCCCGTGCTCCGATCTTCGAGAACAGGTTGTTGATGTGCGTCTTGACCGTGGCCGGGCTCACATAGAGCTTGGCGGCGATCTCCGTGTTGGACAGGCCCTCCGCCACCAGCGCCAGTACCTCCGCCTCGCGAGCGGTCAGCCCGTCCGGTAGTTCCTCCGGTGCCCCGCACTCGGCGGCCACCGACCCGGCGACAACCGGTCCGCCCTGCGCCAGTCGCTCCAGCAGTCGGCGCTGCACCTTCGGCGACAGCCCCGCCTGGCCCGACATCACGTCCTCGATGGCCCGCAGGATCTCCTCGCCGCCCGCGTCCTTGGTCAGATATCCGCGCGCCCCGGCCTCCAGCGCCGGAAACAGCGAATCGTCATCGGCGAACGTCGTCAGCACCACCACCTGGGTCTGCGGATGGTCTCGCCTGATCCTGCGAGTGGCCTCCGCCCCGTCGCAACGCGGCATCCGCAGATCCATCAGCACCACGTCCGGGGCCTTCTCCGCCACCAGCCGCACCGCCTCCTCCCCGTCGGCCGCCGCCCCCACCACTTCCAGCCCGGGCAGCAACCCCAGCAGCATCACGATGCCCTCCCGCACCACGGTCTGGTCGTCGGCCACCACCACCCGTGTCACCCGCTCGGCCATCACGCCGGCACCCGCAGTCGCACCACGAACCCCTCCTCAGCCGGTCCCGCCTCCAGCGTGCCGCCGAGCAACTCGGCGCGTTCACGCATTCCCAGCAGACCGTAACCCCCTCCCGAGGCACCGAGTTCGCCGTTATCCACAGGCCCGTTGTCCACAGGCCGCCCGCCGAAGTCGCGGACCTCCAACTCCACCTCTCCCGGCAGGTACTCGAGCCGGACCGCCACCTTCGCACCCGGCGCGTGCTTGCGCGCGTTGGTCACCGCCTCCTGGGCCACCCGCCGCACGGCGAGCCCCGCCTCGGCGGGCAGGTCCCGGCGCTCCCCCTCGATCCTCAACCGGGCCCCCTCGCAGTCCACCAGCTCGCGCAGGAAGTCCTCCGCCGGGGTCATCTCACCGCGCAGCGCCGACAGCGCCTGCCGGGTCTCGGCCAGGCCCTGGCGGGCCATCCGGCGAGCCGACACCACCCGTTCCAGCACCTCGTGCCGATCGCCGCCCCGCTCGATCAGCAGCCGCGCCGCCTCCAGATGCACCATCTGCGCCGAGAGGCTGTGCGCCAGCACATCGTGCATCTCCCGGGCGATCCGGCCCCGTTCGCGCAGCGCCGCCGTCTCCGCCTCGGCGGCCCGCGCGGCCCGCTCCTGGGCCAGCAGCCGCTGGGTGTTGCCCCGGGCCTCCTTGTCCAGCCGCACCACATAGCCGACCAGACCGAGCCCCGCCGCGATGAACACGGTGGTCAGCCAGTTGTCCCGGCTCGCCAGCAGCGCGTACGCGCCGAGGGCGGCACAGGTGAGCGGGAGCGCCACGGCCAGCGGCAGCCGCTCCATCGCCAGGATCGCGCAGGCGCACCACAACACGGTGGCCGCGTACCCCGCGTGCTGGCTCTGCGCGGCGAACGCTCCGGCGAACAGCAGCCCCAGCAGTCCCAGGGCGGGCCAGAGCCGGTGCTGCACGGTGACCCACATCAGGGCCCACACGACCAGGACGGCCGCCGAGACGCCGAGCGCCAGCCACACCGGACGCCATCCGTGCATGCGCCCGTTGGCGAACGCCCCCCACAGCACTCCGGCCAGGATCAGCACTCGCACCACCCAGCCAAGCAGCCGGTGAGCGGTCGTCCTGCTCTCCCAGGACAGCGCCTCCTTGGAGGGCCAGGCTGTCCAGAAGCTCAGCGGCACATGGGCTCCCTCCGCCGCGTAGGCCGTCACGGTGCGGCAGCGGCCACGTAAGGCGCGGGCTCCAGCTCGCGGGCCCGCCAGACCACCAGGCCGGTGCGCACCAGCAACGTCGCCGCCAACGCCAGCATCGTCGCACCGCTGCCCTGGTGCACGCCCAGCACCGCGCCCACGGCGGCCAGACCTATTCGCAGCAGCACCCCGCCCGTCCAGGCGGCCACCGTCGCCCTGGTGCCCTTGGCCCACACCGAGCCGTCGGCCTCCCGCCACAGCCGGGTGGTGTACGCCCACACCGTGCCCATGCCAAGCCCCACCAGTATCTCGGCGGCCAGCAGTCCCACCGACAGCGCCTCGTGTCGGGTGTCGACCACACCGCCGTTCCGCACCGAGAGGACGACCAGAACCACTGGAAGGATCCACCAGCGCGCGCTGTCGGCCACCTTCTGCGGCCTGAGCTGGCGCACCAGCACCAGCACGATCACCGCGATGATCACCGCGACATCGGTGAGACCGGACATGGAAAACGCCTCCGAGCTGCGAGGTTGTAGGAGAGAACCAGACGCTTACGACGGTACGCAGCGGCCGTTGCCCGCGGATCGGATCCAGGGTTGAGACCGGGTGGAGATCACTTCTCCACCCGTGGGTGGAGAAGCCGTCTGCCGGGGGCTCCCCGGCAGAGGGAGGCGTGTCATCGCGGCCGAGCGGTACCGCGAGCACCGAGCGGGGCTCCCCGGCAGAGGGAGGCGTGGCACCCGGCCGTGGAGAGGGGGCGCTCGACGGGTGTGGGGCTGGGCCGCAATGGGGAAGCGCGGGGCCGAAGGGGCCCTGGCCGTGAAAGCCCATGCGTCCGGCCGCATCAGGCGGCGTCCACCGCAGATCAGCCCGGTGGCGGCGGCTGCGACCACCCGGCGGCCGGACCCGCCGCTCGCTCAACCCTCCTGCCGTGGGCGATCGTTCACCCGTGCCCGGCTTGGGCGACGAACCTCCGGTACCGCCGCACGGCAGCCGTCAGGCCGTGGACCGGGATGCCGGGACGACAAGCGCCACCCCGTCACGCACCTCGGCGGCGGCGCTCGGCGTCAGCAAGCCGGAAGGGACGGACGGTCAGCTCCAAGACGGCACACGGTACGCTCCGGAGCCTCGCGTCCGCCTTCCACTCTCTGTTCCCCACTCCCTCCGGTCACACGTCGATGCGCGAACGGTCCAGTGTGGCCGCCGAGTTGGTGATGAACTCCTTGCGCGGTGCGACCTCGTTGCCCATCAGCAGCTCGAAGACGCGCTCGGCGGCCTCCAGGTCGCCGATGTTGATCCGGCGCAGGGTGCGGTGGCGCGGGTCCATGGTGGTCTCCGCGAGCTGGTCGGCGTCCATCTCACCGAGGCCCTTGTAGCGCTGGATGCTGTCCTTGTAGCGGACGTTGCGGCGCTGGAGGTCCAGCAGGGTCTGCCGCAGTTCGTTGTCCGAGTAGGTGTAGATGTACTTGTCCTGCCCCTTCTTGGGGTTGGTCAGCTCGATGCGGTGCAGCGGCGGCACCGCCGAGAAGACCCGGCCCTCCTCCACCATCGGGCGCATGTAGCGCTGGAAGAGGGTGAGCAGCAGGGTGCGGATGTGGGCGCCGTCGACATCGGCGTCCGCAAGGAAGATGACCTTCCCGTAGCGGGCCTGGTTGATGTCGAAGGTGCGTCCTGATCCGGCACCTATGACCTGGATGATCGCGCCGCACTCGGCGTTCTTGAGCATGTCCGAGACGGACGACTTCTGAACGTTGAGGATCTTGCCGCGGATCGGCAGCAGTGCCTGGAACTCGGAGTTCCGCGCCACCTTGGCGGTGCCGAGCGCGGAGTCACCCTCGACGATGAACAGTTCCGTACGGTCGACGTCGTCGCTGCGGCAGTCGGCCAGCTTCGCCGGGAGCGAGGAGGACTCCAGCGCGGTCTTCCTGCGCTGCGCCTCCTTGTGCTGGCGGGCCGCGATACGGGTGCGCGCCGCGGCGACGACCTTCTCCAGCACCGCGCGGGCCTGCTGCTTGTCGTCCCGCTTGGTGGAGGTCAAGAACGCCTTCAGCTCCTTGGCCACCACGTTCGCCACGATCCGGGAGGCGGCGGAGGTGCCCAGGACCTCCTTGGTCTGGCCCTCGAACTGCGGCTCGGCGAGCCGGACGGTGACCACCGCCGTCAGGCCCTCCATCGCGTCGTCCTTGACGATGTCGTCCTCGGCGACGCGCAGCAGCTTCGTGGAGCGCAGCACCTCGTTGACGGTCCTGGCGATGGAGCGCTCGAAGCCCGACACATGGGTGCCGCCCTTGGGGGTGGCGATGATGTTGACGAAGGAGCGCAGGGTGGTGTCGTAGCCCGCGCCCCAGCGCAGCGCGATGTCGACGCCGAGTTGCCGGGTGACCTCGGTGGGCGTCATGTGGCCGCGCTCGTCGAGCACCGGCACGGTCTCCTTGAACGTGCCCTCGCCGCGCAGCCGCAGCACGTCGCTGATGGCCTTGTCGGGCGCCAGGTACTCGCAGAACTCGCTGATGCCGCCGTCGAAGTGGAAGACCTCCTCGACCGGAGCGCTCTCGTCCAGGCCGCGTTCGTCCCTTACCACGATGGTCAGGCCAGGCACCAGGAACGCGGTCTGGCGGGCGCGCTGGTGGAGGTTGTCCAGGGAGAGCTTGGCGTCCTTGAGGAAGATCTGGCGGTCGGCCCAGTAGCGGACCCGGGTGCCGGTGCGGTTCCTGGTGATCTTCTTGGCCTTGCGCAGGCCGCTGCCCGGGTCGAACGGGGCGTCGGGCCCGGACTCGGTGAAGATGCCGGGCACGCCACGGCGGAAGCTGATGGCGTGGGTGTGGCCGCCGCGGTCGACCTCGACGTCGAGCCGGGCGCTCAGTGCGTTGACCACCGAGGCGCCGACGCCGTGCAGACCGCCGGAGGCGGCGTAGGAGCCGCCGCCGAACTTGCCGCCCGCATGCAGCTTGGTCATCACGACCTCGACGCCGGACAGGCCGGTCTTGGGCTCGACGTCCACCGGGATGCCGCGGCCGTTGTCGCGGACCTCGACGGAGCCGTCGTCGTGCAGGACGACCTCGATGCGGTCGCAGTAGCCACCCAGCGCCTCGTCGACGGAGTTGTCGATGATCTCCCACAGGCAGTGCATCAGGCCGCGGCTGTCCGTCGATCCGATGTACATGCCAGGGCGCTTGCGGACGGCCTCCAGACCCTCGAGGACGAGCAGGTGCCGCGCGGTGTAGTTCGAGCCGTCGCGGTCCGCGCCGCTGAGCAGGGCGGTGGACGGCGCTGATGTGTCGGCGGTCACGCGGGCAGCTCCTCGCAGTTCTTGCAACCGTTTCCGGCGTTGGCAGTTGTGGTTGTTCGCCGATGAGGGTACCGATGCCTGGCGGGGCGACTTCGCCGCGACCCGGTTTCGCCGTTTATGCTAGCCGGACATCGATCGTACGTTCGATACCTCGTACGAGTGATACCCACATCACGTTCCCAAGTAGGCATGAACCATTTAGGCTCCGGGCACGTCCTCAGCAACAACCGGCAACCCCGCCGGGAGGCGAAAAACCGACATATGCCCCAAATATCACAACTGACTCTTTAATCCCTATTCGCCGCCAACCGGTACCATCCGGCCGCCTCGGGCCCAACTTTCGAGGAAAAGCCACGAGCGGGAACGTTTTCGGCCTGGTTGGATGTTGACCCTGGTACGACAGCTCGTCGAGCTAGAGAAGAGGCGACGTGACTACTGTTCTGACCCCCGCGAACCCGCTGACCGCGGCGGACCGCTGCGACCGCTGCGGCGCTCAGGCCTACCTGCGCGTCGTTCTCATCAGCGGTGGCGAGCTCCTGTTCTGTGCGCATCACGGGCGCAAGTTCGAGCCGGAACTGAAGAAGATCGCTGCGGAAATACAGGACGAGACCGGACGACTCACCGCCACCCCCGCGGCGGTCGTCGAGGACTGACCTACACATCGCATACGACGAGCTCGGACCGGCACGGCCGGTGCGTTGAGCGGTCACCCCGTCGAGGGGTGACCGCTCAACGCTATTTGCCATCACCATCAGTACGTGCTCGATCGCAAACCGTTCCAGTGTCCTGTGTGACGAAACGGCCCGATTCACGCACTCTTAGTAGTCGGCCGCCACCCGTGACATATCACGTGCGATCGATACCGCCACCCGGCGGACAACGCACACCGGGGCGGCGCTCGCGCGGGCCGCTACAGGAGATTCCGGATCACACCGGCATAGGCGGAAACCCTGGTGTACACCCCCGGGTGCCCCGCCTCACCACATCCCGTCCCCCATGAGACCAGCCCGACCAGTCGGCCATGGACCACCAAAGGCCCCCCACTGTCGCCCTGACAGGCGTCCCGTCCCCCCTGCGGCGCTCCCGCGCACACCATGGACGCGGGCATGTACGTCCCCGCGAGACTGCCCGGATAGGCGCGTGCGCACCCCTCGTTCGACACCAGCCGCACCCGCGCGGCACGCAGTATCGGCGAGTAGCTGCCGTGCCCGTTGGTGTCGCCCCAGCCGTAGACCGTGGCGCCCTCCTGCCCGTCGCCGCTCAGATCGCGGTCGCCCGCCAGGCGTATGGTGCGGTCCGGGACCGAGCGGGCCAACCGGACCACCGCGAGGTCGCCGTCGTTGGTCCGCGGGTTGTACGACGGATTGATCCACACATGCCGCACCGGGACCTCCCGCCCCTCGTGGCCGCGCATGTCCGCGCGGCCCGCCACGACCCTCAGGTCGCGGATGGCCCACCAGTCGGCGCCGAGCACATCACGGCCGAAGCAGTGGGCGGCGGTCAGCACCACCCGCGGGGCTATCAGCGCCCCGCCGCAGAACTGGCCCGACCGGTCGGCGCCGAAGCGCTCGCGGCTCGCCAGGGCCACCACCCACGGGTGCGCCGATATGCCCGTCGGGCGACCGCCTATGACCCGTTCATGGTGCCGGTGGTCCTCAGTGGCGAAAGCGGGGGTGGACGCGGCGAGCGGCACCGCAGCCGCGAAGAGCGCGAGTCCGCCGATCACCGCGGCGGCCGTCCGACGGTGGGGTCTGGTGCACATACGGTCTCCTGACCTTCCGGAACGGTTGGGACACTCAGCGTCATCCACCTGGAGCCGTACCGCATCCGGAAAAGCCCGCGGGCCCGGAACCTCGCGAGGAGGTCACGGGCCCGCGAAAGACGGCGCCGCGAAGGGCTTAGTCCAGGTAGTCCCGGAGCACCTGGGAACGCGACGGGTGGCGCAGCTTGGACATGGTCTTCGACTCGATCTGGCGGATCCGCTCCCGCGTCACGCCGTAGACCTTGCCGATCTCGTCCAGTGTCTTCGGCTGGCCGTCGGTGAGACCGAAGCGCATGGAGACCACGCCCGCCTCACGCTCGGAGAGGGTGTCCAGGACCGAGTGCAGCTGCTCCTGCAACAGGGTGAAGCTGACGGCGTCAGCCGGAACGACCGCCTCGGAG
The DNA here is from genome assembly GCA_037034305.1 of Streptomyces sp. PLK1-5. Taxonomy (GTDB): domain Bacteria; phylum Actinomycetota; class Actinomycetes; order Streptomycetales; family Streptomycetaceae; genus Streptantibioticus_A. Next base: position 78,837 of record JBAGJY010000020.1, on the reverse strand, counting down.
TCCTCGATCAGGTCACCGAACTCGCTGTCACCGTCCTCGCCCAGCGGAGTGTGCAGCGAGATCGGCTCACGGCCGTACTTCTGGACCTCGATGACCTTCTCCGGGGTCATGTCCAGTTCCTTGGCCAGCTCCTCCGGAGTGGGCTCGCGGCCCAGGTCCTGGAGCATCTGGCGCTGCACACGGGCGAGCTTGTTGATGACCTCGACCATGTGCACCGGGATGCGGATGGTGCGGGCCTGGTCGGCCATGGCGCGGGTGATCGCCTGCCGGATCCACCAGGTGGCGTACGTGGAGAACTTGTAGCCCTTGGTGTAGTCGAACTTCTCCACCGCGCGGATCAGACCCAGGTTGCCCTCCTGGATCAGGTCCAGGAACAGCATGCCGCGGCCGGTGTAGCGCTTGGCCAGCGAGACCACCAGACGGAGGTTGGCCTCCAGCAGGTGGTTCTTCGCGCGGCGGCCGTCCTCGGCGATGATCTCCAGCTCGCGCTGGAGCTTGGGCGCGAGCTTGTCGGCCGCGGAGAGCTTGTCCTCCGCGAACAGGCCCGCCTCGATGCGCTTGGCGAGCTCGACCTCCTGCTCGGCGTTGAGCAGCGGCACCTTGCCGATCTGCTTGAGGTAGTCCTTGACCGGGTCGGCGGTGGCTCCGGCAGCCGCGACCTGCTGCGCGGGCGCGTCGTCCTCGTCGTCGTCGGAGAGCACGAAGCCCTCGGACTCCGGCTGGTCGGGACCGGCCTCACCGGGCTTGCCGGGCGCCTCGTCCAGCAGGTCCTCGGCCTCGACGAGGTCGTCCTCGCTGGTCTTCTTCGCGGTGGCCTTCTTGGCCGTCGCCTTCTTCGCCGGGGCCTTCTTGGCCGCGGTCTTCTTGGCGGCGGCCTTCTTCGCGCCCGCCCTGGCGGCGCTCTCCTCGGCGTCGGCCTCCAAGGCGACCTCCGCGGTGGCAGACGGGGCGGTCACCGTCTTGGCGGCCGCGGTCTTCTTGACCGCGCTCGTCGTGGTGGCGACCGTCTTGGTGGCAGTACGCTTCGCCGGGCTCTTGGCTGCGACGCTCTTACGGGTGCGCTTGGGCGCCTCTGCGGCACTGACCATCAGCGTCACACCCTCCTCGTCGAGGACCTGGTTGAGGCTGCGCAGAACGTTCTTCCACTGGGTTGCCGGAATCTGGTCCGCCTCGAAGGCCCGACGAACGTCGTCGCCTGCGATCTGGCCCTGTGCCTTACCCCGCTCAATGAGCGCCATCAGAGACTCGGATTCGGTGATCTCCGGCGGGAGCGTACGGGATGTGCTGGCCGACACGAACAACCTCTCGGAACGATGGGAACGACTTCCGACCGCGCCTGCACTCGGCAGGGGATCGGCCGCCGGTGGGGATGGTCCGGCGGTGGAGGCGGAACCGCACAGCAACACAGCATCTGCGATGTCGTCCGTATTCCTTCTGCGGCACCACCTCTTAGGTCATCGCGCCTCTCCTACGAGTGTTACGCGGGTCCTGCGTGGCCCGTGTCACACCGTAATTCAGCGTAAACCAGCGCTTAGCCCAACACTTCCACCGAAGACGGCCGCCGCCGGGCCCGTTCGCAGGGTCGGCGGCGGCCGGGACAGCGGCGCACGGAGACGGCGGGCGGAACGCCCGGCGGCGGGACCGTCCTTGTCCGGGCGGTACGAGCGGGCGGGGCGGTGGCTGGGCAGCCGCCGGGTTCAGTGCTCGCGCGGCGCCGGAACGACGCGGTCCACTTCGGGGTGCGGGGTGAGCAGCTGGCGCATCGCGGCCTCCGCGCCCGGACCGTCCCCGTTCGCCAGGGCCTCGACGACGGTCAGGTGCAGCCCGACCGCGGCCTCGGTGGGGCGGTCGCATCCGGTGACCGGGCCGCCGGAGACCTGCAGCGCCGAGGAGACGATGCCGGACAGGTGCTCCAGCATCCTGTTGCCGGTGATCTGCAGGACGAGGGCGTGGAACTCGGCGTCGGCGCGGGAGAAGGTCAGCGAGTCCCCCTGGGCGACCGCGTGACCCATGATCTCCGCCATGTCGGCGAGACGCTGCTGGACGTCCTCCCGGCCGTGACCGGCCGCGAGCCGGGCGGCGAGCGGCTCGATGGTCCAGCGCAGTTCGGACAGCTCGCGCCGCTGGTCGTCGCGCTGCGGGCCGAACGCCCGCCACTCGATGATGTCGGGGTCGAGCAGGTTCCAGTCACTGACCGGGCGGACCCTGGTGCCGACGTTGGGCCTGGCGCTGACGAGGCCCTTGGCCTCCAGGACGCGCAGTGATTCACGGACGACGGTGCGGGAGACCTCGAAGCGCTGGCCGATCTCCTCGGGGACGAGCGGGCGGTCGGCGCCGAGATCGCCGGAGACGATCATCTGGCCGAGCTGCTGGACGAGTTGGCCGTGCAGGCCGCGTCCCCGGCTGCCTCCGGCGCGGCGTCCGACCCGGCCCATCTCCGTGTCCGACCCGTCCCAGTTGGGGTTCGCGGGACGGTCGCCGCCGGGGGCTTCCGCGTACGGGTAGCGGTCGAGCTCCCCATGCCCGGCGAGGCCGGAGTCGACGGGGCGGGCCGCGGTCATCATGGTGTGCGCAAGGGTAGTCACGCATCCTTTGTCGGCGATGTCCCCGGCGGCCTTGAGGGCTTTGCTGAAAAGCACACGAAAGGGTGATCGCCCCTCACCGCATAATTGACGCTTTATCGTAAAGAAACGTGCTTTCTCAGGGGAGTTACGGACACATCAACACGACTGTCAGACTCGTCCCACACGTCAACTCGCCTACGCGATAAGGGAGTAGATCCACACCGACACGCAACACACCAGCACAGCACACAAGTTGGCGAGGCGCCGCCCCCGTGGATCACACCTCAGGGCGCAGCATCGGCGGGTTGAGCAACGTCGCACCGCCCGCCCTGAACAACTGGGCGGGACGGCCTCCTTGACGCGTTGTGGTACCGCCCGCCGGAACCAGGAAGCCCGGCGTTCCGGTCACCTTGCGGTGGAAGTTGCGCGGATCCAGCGCCACACCCCACACCGCCTCGTAGACCCGGCGCAACTCGCCGACGGTGAACTCGGGCGGGCAGAAGGCGGTGGCCAGCGAGGAGTACTCGATCTTCGACCTGGCGCGCTCCACACCGTCGGCGAGAATCCGGGAATGGTCGAAGGCCAGCGGCGCGCGCTGCTCCTGGCCCGACGCCCCGTTCTCCACCTGCAACAGATCATCCACCGGGGCCCACCGCGCGCTGCGCGCGTCACCCCCGGCACGCGGCGCCGGAAGGTCAGGCGCCAACACCAGGTGCGCGACGCTGACCACCCGCATACGCGGGTCGCGCTCCGGATCGCCGTACGTGGCGAGCTGTTCCAGATGCGCCCCGCCGGTGCCGTACGGCCCCGACGCGCCGGAACCGGCCGTAACCGGCTGCTGGGAGCGCAGCCCGGTCTCCTCAGCCAACTCACGGGCGGCGGCCTCAGCAAGGTTCTCGTCAGGCCTGACGAATCCGCCAGGCAGCGCCCACCGCCCCTGATACGGCGGCTCCCCCCGGCGCACGGTCAACGCACACAGCGCATGCTGACGCACGGTGAGCACGACCAGATCGACGGTGACGGCGAAGGGCGGATGAGCCGACGGGTCGTAGGGCGACATGGCGTGATCATAGTCGTCTCACTGACGATAAACATCTGGTTCGGCAACGTGGTGCGGGGAGGGGCAGGGAGGCGGTGAGGAGGCGGTGGGGGCTCGGGGGGAGGTGGGGGGGAGCGCGGGGAGCTGGGGGTGGTAGCGCCGTGGGGTGGGAAGGGGGTGGCTGGGACGGGGGAAGTGGATGGCTCGGCACTTGGGGGCCCCTCCCCCTCCCCTCCCCCCGCCCCCCAAACGTCCGGCCAGATATCGGCCCCGCGGCTCATGGCTGGCTGCGCCCTGGTGCACCGGTGGTGGCGCGGGCGTCTACCGTTCGATCGGCGCTTCCTGTGGGCGCCGCATGCGGTCAGCCGCCAGTCCGATCCAGCCGTACCAGCCTGAGGAGAACGATGGCCGTCCTTCGCCAGCCCGGCGCCGTGCTCACCGACCACACCTTCAGCGTCCCGCTGGACCACTCCCGGCCCGACGGGGAGCGGATCGAGGTCTATGCCCGCGAGGTGGTGGCGGTGGGCCGGGAACGGGAGCCGCTGCCCTGGCTGCTGTTCCTCCAGGGCGGGCCGGGCGGGCGCTCCCCTCGCCCGCTGGGCCGGGACAGTTGGTTGACCCGGGCACTCGACGACTACCGGGTGCTGCTACTGGACCAGCGGGGTACCGGACGGTCCACCCCGGCGAACCGGCAGACCGTGCCGAGGCGTGGCGACGCCGCCGCGCAGGCCGCGTATCTGGCGCACTTCCGTGCCGATGCCATCGTGGCCGACTGTGAGCTGATCCGCCGTCAACTGCTCGGCGAGGAAGGACAGTGGTCGGTGCTCGGGCAGAGCTTCGGCGGCTTTTGCGCGCTGACCTATCTGTCGTTCGCTCCGCATGGGCTACGGGAGGCGTTCATCACCGGTGGGCTCGCTGGGCTACGGTCCAGTGCGCGGGATGTCTACCGGGCCGCGTATCCGCGTGTGGAGCGCAAGAACCGGCGGCACTATGAGCGCTATCCGCAGGACGTCGAGGTCGCCCACGCGGTGGTTCGTCATCTGGGCGATCACCAGGTTCGGCTGCCGGACGGCACAGTGCTGACGCCGGCGGCGTTCCAGTCCCTGGGGATGATGCTCGGGAGCGGCAATGGGTCGCACGTGCTGCACTATCTGTTGGAGGACGCCTTCCTTCCGGGGACGGGTGAGTCCATGCTGTCTGACTCCTTCCTGTCGGAGGTACGGGGTCATCTGTCCTTCGCGGCCAACCCGCTCTATGCGGTGCTGCACGAGTCGATCTACGGTCAGCGGTCGGTCTCCGGCCAGTGCACGGGCTGGGCGGCGGAGGCGGTCCGGGCGGAGTTCCCGCAGTTCGACGCCGACAAGGCGCTGTCGGGCGACGACCCGTTGCTGTTCACCGGGGAGATGATCTACCCGTGGATGTTCACCACGGATCCGGCGCTCGAACCGCTGCGGGAGGCGGCGGAGCTCCTCGCGTCGCGTGAGGACTGGCCGGATCTGTACGACGCGGGGCAACTGGCCCGCAACGAGGTGCCTGTTGTGGCGGCTGTGTACCACGACGACATGTATGTCGACACCGCCGACTCGCTGGAGACCGCGGCGGCGGTCAGGGGGCTGCGTACCTGGGTGACCGACGAGTACGAGCATGATGGGCTGCGGGTCAGCAGTGGGCGGGTACTGGACCGGTTGGTCCGCTTGGTGCGAGGCGAGCTGTAGGGAGTGGCCGTCGGCGCCGGTGTTCGGCGCGGCGCGTTCTCGTGTGGTCAGCATCGTCGTCCGTCTTTCTTCTTGGCGCGGGAGGGGCGGGGTGCCCGGCGGCGGGTGTCGGGGCGGTTGGCGGGGCTGGTGTCGGTGGCCGGACGTCCTTTGGGGCCGGTGGTGGGTTGGGGGCTGGTGGTGGCGCGCGCCTGCCGCTTTCGGCGTTCTTGTCGTAGGCACTGGCGCAGTGGTTCGGGGTCCAGGCCGCGGTTGCAGGCCCGGTGCAGCAGCTTGGCGAAGGTGTATTCGGGGTCGGCGTCCAGTGCCCGGTCGAAGGCGACGCGTGCGGCGGGCTCGTCCCCGATGGACCAGCAGACCCAGCCGGCCAGGGTGAGTGGCGCGGCGGAGTGGCCGGTGTATGCGCCTACGCAGCGGCGGGCCAGCGCGCGCCACAGTCGTAGCGCGGGGGCGGCGTCTTGTCCTTCCATCCATTCGGCTGCCTGGTCGCGGGTTTCGCGGTCCTGGAGGCCGAGGATGATCGCGGCTGCCTCGTCGTCGCCGAGGAGGGTGTTGTCGTGCGCGTCTCCCGCGGTGTCGTCGGTGGCGGCGGGGGTGGTGCGGAAGCGGTGTAGGGCGGCTTCGGTGAGGGTGAGGGTCTCTTCTCGGATGGTGAGGGTGTCTGCGTCGCGGAGCATGCGGGGTACGAGTTCGGCGCAGGCTTGGTCGAGGGCGGTTTCCTGGGGGTGGGCTCGGGGTGGGCTGAGGGGTGTGTAGCGGGCTTGCATGTCCTTCAGGGAGCCGCGGACCTGGAGGCCGGCGTAGGCAGCGGCGGCGGCCATGACGGATGTGCCGTCCTGTGGGATGGGTGTTCCGTCGGGTGGGCAGCAGCCGGTGTCGGGGCAGCAGTAGGACCACCATCGGCCGTCGCTGACGCAGAGGGCTTCCATGACTGGTACGTCGAGGGCGCCGCATGCGGTGCGGAGGTGTTGGGCGAGGGGGCGTAGCCGTTCCATGGTCTGTTGGGGCTGTTCGCCGGGGCGTGGGTCCTGGCAGAGGTATACGGCGATGCCGTCGGGGCGGCCGGGGTGGTCTGGTTCTCCGATGAGGCAGTCGGCGAGTTGGGCGGCGACGTGGCGCCATTCGGCGGGGTCGGCGGGGATGCCGAGGCGGAGTCGTCCGCCGAAGCGGCCGCGGGCTCCGTGCAGGGCGACCATGACGATGCTGTCGTCGGGGTGGAAGCCGAGGATGAAGGGGAGGGCTTCGGCCAGGTCGGCGGGGCCGCGGAGGGTGACGCGTGGTTCGCGGGGTGGGTGGGACGCTGAGGATTCGGTGTGTTGTGTCATGCGGTGAAGATCCCGCGGTGGGCCGTGGGTCCGCCAGCCCTGTGGATAACTCTGCGTATTCGTAGGATGAGCTGCTCGAAAAGGCATGACCGGTTCGGGTGACGGGTTGTCCACAGGCTCTGGACGGGGTTCGCGTGTTGTCGGTGGCATCGGGTTGCATGGGGGCATGAGCGAGAACCTGCGTACCGCTGCCGATGCCGTGCTCCGCCGTCTGGTCGGTGATCCCACCGGCTGCGCGCGGCTGCGTGAGGACCAGTGGCGGGCGATCGAGGCGCTGGTCGCGCAACGGCGCAGGGCGTTGGTGGTCCAGCGCACCGGCTGGGGCAAGTCCGCGGTCTACTTCGTGGCGACGGCGCTGCTGCGGGAGCGTGGCAGCGGGCCGACGGTGATCGTCTCGCCGCTGCTGGCGCTCATGCGCAACCAGATCGAGGCGGCCGAGCGGGCGGGTATCCGGGCTCGCACGATCAACTCGGCAAACTCGGAGGAGTGGGACACCGTGCAGGCCGAGGTGGCCGCCGGTGCGGTGGACGTACTGCTGGTGAGCCCCGAGCGGTTGAACAATCCCGACTTCCGGGATGACGTGCTGCCGAAACTGGCCGCGACCACGGGCTTGTTGGTGGTGGACGAGGCGCACTGTATCTCTGACTGGGGGCATGATTTCCGGCCGGACTACCGCCGGTTGCGGACCATGCTGGCGGAACTTCCGCCGGGCACGCCCGTGTTGGCGACCACGGCCACCGCGAACGCCCGGGTGACCGCCGATGTGGCGGAGCAGTTGGGTACGGGTGGTCGTGCGGACCAGGAGGAGGGTGCGCTGGTGCTACGTGGTCCGCTGGATCGGGAGAGTCTGGCGTTGGGTGTGCTTCGGCTGCCTGACGCAGCGCACCGGTTGGCCTGGCTCGCGGATCATCTGGAGGCGTTGCCCGGTTCGGGGATCATCTACACGTTGACTGTCGCGGCGGCGGAGGAGGTGACCGCGTTCCTGCGGCAGCGCGGTTACGCCGTGGCTTCCTACTCGGGGAAGACGCAGGACGCGGATCGGCGTTCCGCGGAGGCCGATCTGCTGGCCAACCGGGTCAAGGCGCTGGTGGCGACTTCGGCGCTGGGCATGGGTTTCGACAAGCCCGATCTGGGTTTCGTGGTGCATGTCGGGTCTCCGTCGTCTCCGATCGCCTACTACCAGCAGGTGGGGCGGGCTGGTCGTGGTGTGGAGCACGCGGAGGTGCTGCTGCTTCCCGGTCGTGAGGACGAGGCGATCTGGCGGTACTTCGCCTCGCTGGCGTTCCCCGGTGAGGAGCAGGTGCGTCGCACTCTTCAGGTGCTCGCCGACGCTGATCGGCCGGTGTCGCTTCCGGCGCTGGAGGCCCGGGTGGACCTTCGCCGTTCCCGGTTGGAGACCATGCTGAAGGTCCTGGACGTGGACGGCGCGGTGCGCCGGGTGCGTGGCGGGTGGATAGTGACCGGCCAGCGGTGGGCGTATGACGGCGAGCGGTACGCGTGGGTCGCCCGGCAGCGCGAGGCCGAGCAGCAGGCGATGCGCGAGTACGCGGCCACCACGGGCTGCCGGATGGAGTATCTGCGGCGGCAGTTGGACGATGAGGCGGCGCAGCCGTGTGGCCGCTGTGACAACTGCGCGGGTGCCCGGTTCGCTGACGCGGTTTCCGCTGATGCTCTGGACGCTGCCCGGGCCGCGTTGGGCAGGCCGGGTGTGCCACTGGAGCCGCGTCGTATGTGGCCGACCGGTATGCCCGCGGTGGGGGTCGACCTGAAGGGGCGGATTCCGGCCAGCGAGCAGGCGTTGACTGGTCGGGCGCTCGGCAGGCTGTCGGATATCGGCTGGGGCAACCGGCTGCGCCCGATGTTCGCCGAGGGCGCGCCGGACGGGCCGGTGCCCGCGGACGCGGTGGACGCGGTGGTGCGGGTGCTGGCCGACTGGGCCAAGGGGCCTGGGGGTTGGGCGAGTGGTGATCCCGGTGCGGCGGGGCGTCCGGTGGGCGTGGTCACCGTGGATTCGCGCTCCCGCCCGCGGCTGATCGAGTCGTTGGGCGCGCGGATCGCGGAGATAGGGCGGATGCCGCTGCTGGGGTGCGTGCGCTACGCGGAGGGCCGGGCGCCGGAGCGCATACCGCGCAGCAACAGTGCCCAGCGGCTGCGTGCTCTGCACGGCGCGTTCGTGGTCCCGCCGGAGTTGGCGGCAGTGTTGGCCCGCAGTCCTGGGCCGGTGTTGCTGGTGGATGACTTCGCGGACACCGGCTGGACGCTGGCGGTCGCCGCCCGGCTGCTGCTGCGGTCCGGTGCTCAGGCGGTGTTGCCGCTGGTCTTGGCCACTCAGGGCTGATCGGAGGCTGGTTCCCGACGGTCCCGGCGGGATCTAACCGGCGGACAGGTCCATACCGGTCGGGTGGCGGCAATTGCTCATTGCCGCATGTCCATGCGGAGGGAAGAATTGGAGCGGACCCCCGGCTGGCTCGTCGAGCCCCAAGACCGGCGTACGCCCGTGCCCAGTACCCGAGCGCGCGCACGAAGGGAGGACCATGGCTTTCGGCTTCTCTCCGGAAACCGGAGCCGACGATGTCTCCCGGCTGAGTCGGATCCTGGATCTCGAGGAGTGGACGGAAGGCGGCATTCCGCTGCTGTCCAGGCCTCGGGAGGTCGTCACGGACCTGTACACCCGTCATCTGCCGTCGCCGTCAACCGCGGTGGTGGCAGTGTTCGCCCCGGACGGTCGTGCGGTCGCCAGCGCCTCGTTCTCCCAGCGGGCCGCCAGCGTGGACGGGTGGGAGCACCGCAACGCGATACTCGCCCATCTGCGCCGGGTGGTCCCGCACGATCTGCGCCGCCGCGTTCCCATGCAGACCGCGGTGCTGCTGGTGTGCAGGGACGGTGCGTCCGGCTGGACCGCGGACGACGGGGCGTGGATGTGGGGCCTGCGCGATGCCTGCACGCTGCACGGGCTGCGCTGCGGGGCGTACATCACGCTCACCCCGAGCGGCTGGCAGGTGCTGGGCGACGGGCGCAGTGGCCGTACGCCGCACGCCGGTTCCTGGGCAGAGCGCGCCGGAAGCCCGACGGCGCTCGGCTCGACCGACGCGGCGCCGCAGGCCGTCCGCCGCCAGGTGGCCCGCTGATCGCGGGCCTCCCCCCGTCGTGACGCGATGCGCGCCGGTCAGAGCAGTGCGCGCAGTCGCTCGGGGTCGCCGCAGACGACAAGCAGCGACTCGGCTCGGGCCATCGCGGCTGGCAGGGCCCGCGCCGACTCCTCGTCGGTGCCGCCGTTGACGGCGAGCACCACCACGGGCCGCTTCACGGCGCGTTCGGCGGTGGCACGCGCGTAGAAGACATCGTCGGCCTCGTCCTGCTGGCGCCAGTAGGACTCCTCGCCGAACGACAGCTCGTGCTGCGCCCAGGGGTGGGTCTCGCCGGTGGTCAGCACCAGGATGTCGGACGGCGCGCGTCCGGAGTCCAGCAGGGTGTCGACCGCGTCGTCGGCCGCCTCGATGGCGGTGACGTCGGTGGCCGGGACCAACTGGATCTGCGGCGTGCCTTCGGCCGCGCGCGGGGCGGACGAGCCGGCCGCGGCGGTCACCCGGGCTGAGCCGGGGCGTCCGGGCGAAGGATGGGTTCGGGTCGCGCGCGGCGGTGCCGGGCGCGGGCCGGGTCGGGGACCGGGAACCGGGACGGGGCGGGGGACCTGCGGAGTACGGGTTCCCCCCGCTGCGGCGCGCGGGCCCGGGACACTCTCGTGAATCTGTGGCTCCTCGGGGAAGAGAGGCATGGTGAGTTGTCTATCAAATGCATTGGACGGACACAGCGGCGGGTTGGTCAGAAGTCGAAACCCAACTGCTCTGCCTGGTCCGTCTCGTCGATGGTCTGGCGGACCTTCCTCAGATGACGCCAGCGCGGCAATGAGTCAAGGTACGCCCAGGACAGTCGGTGGTATGGGGTGGGGCCCCATTCCTCCAGTGCGGCACGGTGCACCGGCGAAGGGTACCCCGCGTTCTCGGCGAACCCGAACGCCGCGTATTGGGCGCCGAGTTCGGCCATTCGCGCATCGCGCCACACTTTGGCGATCACTGAGGCGGCGGCAACCGAGACACAGGACTGGTCGCCCTTGATCACGGTGCGCACCTGCCAGGAATCGCCGAGGTAATTGTGCTTGCCATCCAGGATGACGGCATCGGGTACTACCGACAACCCTTCCAGGGCGCGTTCGGCGGCAAGCCGCAGCGCCGCGGTCATTCCGAGTTCGTCGATCTCCTCGGGTGAGGCATGGCCCAGGGCGTGATCGGTGACCCAGCCGGCGAGTTGCTCGGCCATGGCGGTGCGCCGCTTGACGGTGAGCAGTTTGGAGTCGGTGAGCCCGTCCGGCGGGCGACGCAGCCCGGTGACCGCCGCACACGCGGTGACCGGTCCCGCCCACGCGCCGCGGCCGACCTCATCGATACCGGCGACGATCCGGACGCCGAGGGTGGCGCGCAGCGAGCGTTCGACGCTGTGGGTGGGTGGTTCGTACGGCATGGCAATGCCAAGCCTACGCCCCCTGTTCGACCGGTGGACCGGCGCCGTCCCCCTGCCGCTCGCCGCGGTGACTGCGGCGCTTATGCGGAAGCGTGCGCGGAGCGCGCCGGACACCGCCGGGCCCGAACTCCCCTGCGGGGCAAGGCAGTTCGGGCGGTGGCAAGCGGAAGTGGGGGCGGGGCGTTGCCGCGGTCGGTCAGGCCTGCGGGCGGTCCGGGCGGAGCAGCCAGTCGGGCAGCGGCTCGGTGCGTTGCTGCCATTGCGCGGGTGCGGCGCCCGAGGGCCGGGCGGCCAGCACCCCGCCGACGATGGCGCAGGTGGTGTCGACGTCGCCGCCGGCGCGTGCGGTGGTCCACAGCGCGCGCTGGAAGTCGTCGAGGTTGCGGGCCGCCGCCCACAGGGCGAACGGCACCGTGTCGTGCGCGCTGGTGCGCCGACCGCAGCCGAGTACGGCGGCGACGGTCCCCACGTCCGCGTAGTCGAGCATGTCGCGGGCGCGGCGCAGTCCGGCGTGTACGGCACTGCGCGGCACCAGGTCGATGACCGCGCTGAGCAGGTCCGCCGGTTCCTTCGGCCCGTCGGGGGCGGCCACCAGGGCCGCCGCGGCGGCGACCGCCATGGCGCCGACCACCGCCTCGCGGTGCTGGTGCGTGGTGTAGGCGGAGATCTCCGCCTGGTGGGTGGCCTGTACGGGGTCGTCGGCGTACCAGGCGCCGAGTGGGGCGATGCGCATGGCGGCGCCGTTGCCCCAGGAGCCCTGTCCGTTGAACACGGCGGCCGCCAGCTCCCGCCAGTCGGCGCCCTCCTGCCGGATCAGCCGGAGGATGCGGTTCACCGTGGGGCCGTAGCCGCGGTCGAAGTCGTGGTGCGCCGCGAAGGAGCGGGCCAGGTCGTCCTGGTCGATCCGGCCGTGCCGGACCAGGACGTTCAGCACCGAACACGCCATCTCGGTGTCATCGGTCCACTGCCATGGCCCGGGCGGCAACTGGCGGCTGTGCAACGCCGGGTAGTTGGACGGCACGAAGAACTGCGCACCCAGTGCGTCACCGACGGACAGTCCGCGCAGGCTGGCGAGGGCCCGGTCGAAACGCTCGGGCAGCAGGGGATCAACGGTCATGGCGACGGAAACTCTGACATCACCCCTCAACACCGGTCAATCACCGTGTGCGCAAACTCACCGGCCGCACGGGCCGCGCGGGGAGCCGCGCACTCAGGGAAGGCCGCAGCAGCTGGGCCTCGTGCCCACAGCGGCCCGCCGCCTCTCGCCGCCCACCGCGGCACCGAATTACAAGGCACTGTGTCTTGTAATCTGGCATCATGGTGGAGACGGCGGCGCGCGGCAGACCCCGCAGCGAGACGGCCCGGCGCGCGGTGCTGGACGCCGCGCTGCGACGGTGCCAGCGCGACGGCTACCAGGCGCTGACCATCAAGGGGATCGCCCAGGCCGCCGGGGTGGGGCGGCAGACGGTCTACCGCTGGTGGCCGACGAAGGAGGCCGTGCTGCTCGAAGCACTGCGTGACCTCGTCCACCGGCAGCAGGCCCGACTCGCCCCCGACACCGGCGACACACTGGCGGACGTTCGCACACTGCTGGACACGACGTTCCGGCTCGCGCGCGAGCTGACCGGGCACGCGCTCGTCGGCCTGATGGCGCAGGCACAGCACGACCCGGACCTGTCCGCCCGGCTCCAGGGGACCGTGATCGGCCCGCGCCGGGCGGCGCTGCGCGATGTGCTGGCGCGCGGTGTGCGGCGCGGTGAACTCAGCGACGGCGAGGTCCCGCTGGACCTCGCCGTCGACTTCGCCTTCGGCACGATGTGGTACCGGCTGATCAGCCACCACGCCCCGGTCGACGACGACCTGGCGGCCGGGCTCAGCCGCGCGCTGTGGCGGCTGCTGAGACCTGGCGGACCGGATCAGGCGGAGCGCTGCGCCGCCCCGTAGCGGCGTTCCGCCAGCGGGGCGTGCGCCACGAAGTCCTCGAAGCGCCGCTGGCCCACGGCATGCCCCGGGGCCAGCAACCCGCCCTCGCGCACCGCCCGGACCAGCTTGCCCGCAAGCGGCACCGGCACCACCGGCCGACGGCTGCCCCGCGCCCGCAGTACCGTGCGCACCACGTCGGCCGCGCTCAGTACCTGCGGCCCGCCCAGGTCGGGCACCCGCCCGGCCGCCTCGCCGACCGCCAGCTGCGCCACCTTGTCCGCGACCTCACCCACGTCGATCGGCTGGAACAGCGCCCCGGACGGCACGCACGCCACCGGCAGCCGGGTCAGCTGCTGCGCCACCGCGAGCAGCAGGTCGTGGAACTGGGTGGCCCGCTGCACCGTCCACGGCACAGCGCAGCCCTCCAACTCCTGTTCCACCCGCCGCTTCGCCCGGTAGTAGCCGTAGGGCACACGGTCGACACCGACGATCGACACATAAAGCAGATGCGGTGATCCGGCGGCCCGGGCCGCGGCGACCAGGTTGCGGGCGCCGACGACATCGTTCTTCCAGTGCCGAGGGTCGCTCGCGCAGTGCACCACCGCGCCCGCCCCCTCCAGCGCCGCGTCCAGTCCGGTGCCACTGGTGAGGTCGCCCACCGCCCACTGGGCCTGCCGCGGCACCGCGGCGGGCCTCTCGGCGCGGCGGCTGAGCACCCGCACCGACCGCTCCTCGGCCACCAGCCGCCGTACCACCGCGGCCCCGAGCACACCCGTACCGCCGGTTACCACAATCGTGTCCATCGCCGTCTCGTTCCCTCCGTGCGGGCCGGGGCCGCACCGCGCGGACCGGTCCCGGCCGCCCGAGGATCCCCGGCAGAGATCTCTCAGAAGAGACCGGACAGCCCGCCGAACCGTGACAGCGCGGGTCACCCGGTGGTGCGCCCGGCCCACTGCCGACCGAAGAACTCCAGCTTCCGCGGGTTGAGCACGTTGCGCAGCCCGACGATGCCCTGGTGGGCGAACTCCGGCAGCAGCACGCCGAGCACCCTGGACCTGAGCAGCGCGACCACCGCGGGTTCGCCGTTCACCTCTGCGATCTCCACCCGCAGGCCCGGCGGCGACTTGAGCGCCAGCCCGGCGACCAGGCGGGCCACCTTCGACGGGCCGAGCACCGGACGCCGCGCCGCCGACACCCGGCCGCCACCGTCCGACCAGGCCACCACGTCCTGCGCCAGCAGTTCCTCAAGGCCCGCCACATCGCCGTCCCCGGCGGCCCGCAAGAACTGCTCGACCAGCCGCCGCCGCTGCTGCCACGTCGCCTCGAAACGGGGCTGCTCGCCCACCCGGCTGCGGGCGCGGCGCAGCAGCTGGCGGCTGTTGTCCTCGGACAGCTCCAGTACCTCGGCGATCCGCGCGTGCGGGTAGCCGAACGCCTCACGGAGCACGAAGACCGCGCGCTCCGCCGCGGTCAGCCGTTCCAGCAGCACCAGCAGCGCGAAGGAGACCGACTCACGCCGCTCCACACTCTCCAGCGGCCCCAGCGCGCCGTCCGCCGTCAGCACCGGCTCCGGCAGCCAGGGTCCGACGTACTGCTCGCGGCGCAGCCGCGCCGAATCCAGCACGTTCAGGCACAGGTTGACCACCACCTTGACCAACCACGCGGACGGTACCGCCACTTGGCCGCGGTCCGCGCCCTGCCAGCGCAGATAGGCGTCCTGCAGCACGTCCTCGGCCTCGGCGGCCGAGCCCAGCATCCGGTAGGCCACCGCGAACAGCCGTGGCCGCTCCCGCTCGAACACCGCGGACGGCTCGACGAGCGCCGCCGCGCGGCACGGTGACCCACTGCCCGGCCAAACGCCGTGAACCGGCGCCGAGTTCACACCGTCCACGCCTGCACCACATCGATGATGTCACCCGCCACCGACACCAGGTCGGCGTCCAGCTCAGCGCGCTGCTCCAGCCTGCCGACCGCCGCCGGGCGGTACTTGCCGCGCTCGGTGGAGGAGTCCCACATCGACAGGACCAGGAACTCGCTTCCCGCGCCCTCCGCGAAGACGCCCCTGAGCATCCCCGGTGACCCGGCCATCGCCGGGTTCCACACCTTCTCCTGCATCGTCATGAAGTGCTCCACCTGCTCGGGGCGCACCCGAAGGTGCGCGGCGCGCACCAGGTCCGTGTCCCTGAACTGGGCGCGGAACCCCACCTTCACCTCCTGGCGCTGCTCGAAGAGGCGGACGTCGGCACGGTCGTAGGTGCCCGCCTGGGCGACGGCTATGGAGTCGTGCGGCCCGGCCATGAACATGTCGTAGAACCGGCGGTTCTCCCAGAAGCAGAAGACGTGCGCCTCGTTCGGGCGAGCGCGCCCCCAACCGCCGCCCTGTCCTCGGAAACCCGGCTCGCCCAGCAACCCCGACCACTGACGCTGCCCGCGCTCGAACCCCTCCCGGTCCAGCACACGACAGCGACTCCACTTCACCAGCACCGCGCCATCCTATGGCCGCCCGGGTCGCGCTCCGTGCCGCGGTGCGGCCCGTCACCCGCCCAACTCCCTTTGTGGGCACGGCCGTACGATCACGGTATGGACTCTTTGTACCCACGACTGCTGGTCCGCGACTTCGACTCCGCCACCCGGTTCTGGTCCTCGGCGCTGCGCGACCTGCTCGGCGTGGAGCCGGTCAAGGTGCTGCCCGAGCCGGGGTACGCGAACTGGGACGTCGACGGGCAGGCGGTGCTCGTGCTGTACGCGCGCGAGGCGATCGCCCGTACCGTCGGTACCGAGGCGCTGCCGTCGCGGGCGCCGGGCCAGGACACGGCGATGCTGGTGCTGCGGGTCGAGGACGTCGACGAGGCCGCGCGCACACTGGCCGGGCACGGAGCCATGGTCGTCGCGGAACCGCGCGACCGTCCGGAGTGGGGGCCCAACCTGCGCACCGCGCATCTGCGCGAACCGGAGGGCAACCTCATCGAACTCCAGTCGTACTGACCGTGGTGCGGCAGTGAGGCGGGGCGCGGACCCGAAGGTCCGCGCCCCGCCTCATGCCTTACTCAGCGGTGTCAGCTGCAGCCGCTGGTCGAGCCGCAGCCCTCGCACACGTAGCAGCTGCCCGCGCGGCGCATCTTCGTGCCGCAGGAGAAGCACAGCGGTGCGTCGGCGTTCAGGCCCTGCTGGATCTCCAGCAGTTCGGTGGAGTTGTGCGCCGCCTTCGGCGTCGGTGCCGTGGCGGCCGGGGCCTGCTTGGGCGGCTCCACCTGGCGGGGGGCCGACTGGGCCAGGCCCTCGACGTCCACGTCCTCGCCCTCCGGCTCGTAGGAGCCGGTGTCCAGGTGCCGCTGGCGCTCCTCGGCGGAGTGGATGCCGAGCGCGGAGCGGGTCTCGAAGGGCAGGAAGTCCAGCGCCAGGCGGCGGAAGATGTAGTCGACGATCGACTGCGCCATCCGCACGTCCGGGTCGTCGGTCAGGCCCGCGGGCTCGAAGCGCATGTTGGTGAACTTCGAGACGTAGGTCTCCAGCGGCACGCCGTACTGCAGGCCCACCGAGACGGCGATGGAGAAGGCGTCCATCATGCCCGCGAGGGTCGAGCCCTGCTTGGACATCTTCAAGAAGACCTCGCCGAGACCGTCGTCCGGGTAGGAGTTGGCGGTCATGTAGCCCTCGGCGCCGCCCACCGTGAAGGAGGTGGTCAGGCCCGGACGGCCCTTCGGCAGCCGCTTGCGGACCGGGCGGTACTCGACGACCTTCTCCACCTCGGCGGCGACGGGCGCGGCCTTCTTCTCCTCCTCCTTCTTCTTCGCCGACAGCGGCTGGCCGACCTTGCAGTTGTCGCGGTAGATGGCCAGCGCCTTCAGGCCCATCTTCCAGCCCTCGAAGTAGATCTCCTCGATCTCCTCGACGGTGGCGGACTCCGGCATGTTCACGGTCTTGGAGATGGCGCCGGACAAGAACGGCTGGGCCGCCGCCATCATCCGCACATGGCCCATCGGCGAGATGGCCCGCTCGCCCATCGCGCAGTCGAAGACCTCGTAGTGCTGGGGCTTCAGGCCCGGGGCGTCGATGACGTTGCCGTGCTCGGCGATGTGCGCGACGATCGCCTCGACCTGCTCCGGCTGGTAGCCGAGCCGCTTGAGGGCCTTGGGCACGGTGTTGTTCACGATCTGCATCGAGCCGCCGCCGACCAGCTTCTTGAACTTCACCAGGGCCAGGTCCGGCTCGACACCGGTGGTGTCGCAGTCCATCATCAGGCCGATGGTGCCGGTGGGCGCCAGCACGCTCGCCTGGGCGTTGCGGAAACCGTTCTCCTCACCGAGCCGGATCACGTCCTGCCAGGCCTCGGTCGCCGCGGCCCACACCGGGGTGTCCAGGTCGTCCATGCGCGTGGCCACGGCGTTGGCGTCCGCGTGCTGCCTCATGACGCGCTTGTGGGCGTCGGCGTTGCGGGCGTAGCCGTCGTACGGTCCGACGACCGCGGCCAGTTCGGCGGAGCGCCGGTAGGAGGTGCCGGTCATCAGCGAGGTGATGGCACCGGCCAGGGCACGGCCGCCGTCGCTGTCGTAGGCGTGGCCGGTGGCCATCAGCAGGGCGCCGAGGTTGGCGTAGCCGATGCCCAGCTGGCGGAAGGCGCGGGTGGTCTCGCCGATCTTCTGGGTGGGGAAGTCGGCGAAGCAGATGGAGATGTCCATGGCGGTGATGACCAGCTCGACCACCTTGGCGAAGCGCTCGGCGTCGAAGCTCTGGTTGCCCTGGTCGTCGTCGCGCAGGAACTTCATCAGGTTCAACGAGGCCAGGTTGCACGAGGAGTTGTCCAGGTGCATGTACTCGCTGCACGGGTTGGAGGCGGTGATGCGGCCCGACTCCGGCGAGGTGTGCCAGTGGTTGATGGTGTCGTCGTACTGGATGCCGGGGTCGGCGCAGGCCCAGGCGGCCTCGGCCATCTTGCGGAACAGGCTCTTGGCGTCGACCTCCTCGATGACCTCGCCGGTCAGCCGGGCGCGCAGGCCGAACCGCTCGCCGTTCTCCACGGCCTTCATGAACTCGTCGTTCACTCGGACCGAGTTGTTGGCGTTCTGGTACTGGACGGAGGTGATGTCGTCACCGCCGAGGTCCATGTCGAAGCCCGCGTCGCGCAGCGCGCGGATCTTCTCCTCCTCCTTCACCTTGGTCTCGATGAAGGCCTCGACGTCCGGGTGGTCCACGTCCAGCACGACCATCTTGGCCGCACGGCGGGTCGCTCCCCCGGACTTGATGGTTCCAGCGGAGGCGTCGGCGCCGCGCATGAAGGACACCGGGCCGGAGGCGTTGCCGCCGGAGGAGAGCAGTTCCTTGGAGGAGCGGATGCGGGAGAGGTTCAGGCCGGCGCCGGAGCCGCCCTTGAAGATCATCCCCTCTTCCTTGTACCAGTCGAGGATCGAGTCCATCGAGTCGTCGACGGACAGGATGAAGCAGGCGGACACCTGCTGCGGCTGGGCGGTGCCGACGTTGAACCACACCGGGGAGTTGAAGCTGAAGACCTGGTGCAGCAGGGCGTGGGCCAGCTCGTGCTCGAAGATCTCGGCGTCCGCGGGGGAGGCGAAGTAGCCGTGCTCCTCGCCCGCGGCGCGGTAGGTCTTCACCACGCGGTCGATGAGCTGCTTGAGGCTGTTCTCGCGGCTGGCGGAGCCGACGGCGCCGCGGAAGTACTTGCTGGTGACGATGTTGACCGCGTTCACCGACCAGAAGTCGGGGAACTCCACGCCGCGCTGCTCGAAGTTGACCGAGCCGTCGCGCCAGTTGGTCATGACGACGTCGCGGCGCTCCCAGACCACCTCGTCGTACGGGTGCGTACCGGGAGTGGTGTGGATGCGCTCGATCCGCAGGCCCTTGCCGGCCTTGGCGGGCTTTGTGGTCTTCACTGCCTTCCCGGCCTTCTCAGCGTTTCCGTCCTTGGAGCGAGAGCTACGTGCCGAGCCGCTCGTCGTCTCTGTCATGCCGCCTCCCTATACGGGCAAAACGCCCTGAAGTGCCACGGTTCTTCCCGCCGCACGGTGTTGTCTGCCGCCTCGGCGCCCGTGGCACCGGACGAAGTCTGTGTCCTGCTGTGTGGCGCGGTCCGCGGGACACCGCGCCGCGTGGCCCCTGGGGGGGCAGGGCCGCGGGCACCCGGTGGGGGCGCGCCGGGCCGCCCGGCCTCAGGGCGAGGCCGGGCCGGATGGGACGGGGACGGCCGCGCCCCCGTCGGTGCCGCGGGAGTCCGCCGACCGCTGGGCGCGGGGCTCCCCATGCCGCTGACCTGGGCCGTCGGCCGGTGGCCGGGCGGCGCAGGGGGCCGCGGCGGCGCCACCGGCCCGCAGCTCGTTGATGGCCGCCTCGAAGTCGTCGAGCGAGTCGAAGGCCCGGTAGACGGAGGCGAACCGCAGGTAGGCGACGAGGTCGAGGTCCTGGAGCGGTCCGAGTATCGCCAGTCCCACGTCGTGGGTGGACAGTTCGGCGCTGCCGGTGGCCCGGACCGCCTCCTCGACGCGCTGGCCGAGCTGGGCCAGGGCGTCCTCGGTGACCGGGCGACCCTGGCACGCCTTGCGCACCCCGGCGATGACCTTGTCCCGGCTGAAGGGCTCGGTCACTCCGCTGCGCTTGATCACCATCAGCGACGCGGTCTCGGCCGTGGTGAACCGGCGACCGCAGTCGGGGCACTGGCGCCGCCGCCGGATCGAGGTTCCGTCGTCGGTGGTGCGGCTGTCGACCACGCGGCTGTCTGGGTGCCTGCAGAAGGGGCAGTGCATGTCCTCTCCCTCCTCACCCTGATGTCCGCGCGCGGATGACCGTCGCGCGGTATGGAAAAACACGCTCCGCAACGGGCCGTTGGGCCCGCGAAGCAGCCTCAAGCATAGGCGATCCCCGGGGCCATGAAGACCATGGGAACCACAACTTGTGGGTGGCCGTCCCCCATCAAACCACTAGATCTGGTGCCACGGGTCAACGCGCCGCGCTCGCGTGTCGCGGCGGCGCGGCGCCTGTGAGCCTACGTGAGGCCCGGGTACGGTGTGCGCGCGGCCCCGCCTGTCACCCTGGGTGCCGCACGGGCGACGGTGGGGTACGGTGCGCGGCACCGACAGAGCGGCCGGAAGGCGGGCGGCGGACCGGCCGACATGGCCAATTCCCCGCCCATACACCCAATAACTTGATCACGACAGGTGAATCATAAATTTTCACTCGAACGTGTGTTTGGCGCAACCTTTCGAAAGCAACTACCGTTGTCTCACTAGGGAGAACACAGAGAGGGGCCGCCGTGACCACGACCGCAGACAGCGCGACCATCAGCGCCCAGGACCGCTCCCAGGACCGGCTCGATCCGATGAACGTGATGAACGACGACACTCCCAAGCCAGGACGCTCGCTGCCCGGCCGTCCGCCGGGAATCCGGGCCGACAGCTCCGGGCTCACCGACCGGCAACGCCGGGTCATCGAGGTCATCCGGGATTCGGTGCAGCGCCGCGGCTACCCCCCGTCGATGCGGGAGATCGGCCAGGCCGTCGGGTTGTCCAGCACGTCCTCGGTGGCCCATCAGCTGATGGCGCTGGAGCGGAAGGGGTTCCTACGGCGCGATCCGCACCGCCCCCGCGCCTACGAGGTGCGCGGTTCCGACGCCCCGCACTCGCAGCCCACGGACACCACCGGCAAGCCCTCCGCATCCTATGTGCCGCTGGTGGGCCGGATCGCCGCCGGTGGGCCGATCCTGGCCGAGGAGTCGGTGGAGGACGTCTTCCCGCTCCCCCGCCAACTGGTCGGTGACGGCGACCTGTTCGTACTCAAGGTGGTGGGTGACTCGATGATCGAGGCTGCCATCTGCGACGGCGACTGGGTCACCGTGCGCCGCCAGCCCGTCGCCGAGAACGGGGACATCGTGGCCGCGATGCTGGACGGCGAGGCCACCGTCAAACGCTTCAAGCGGGAGAACGGGCATGTGTGGCTGCTGCCGCACAACTCCGCCTACCAGCCGATCCCGGGCGACGAGGCGACCATCCTCGGCAAGGTGGTGGCCGTACTGCGCCGGGTCTGAACGCACCGGCCGAACGCCGCCGAAGGACACGCCCCGGACCCCGGAACCCAGCACGGTTCCGGGGTCCCGCCGTCCGCGCAACCCCCTGGCCCGGTGCTCCGGGCCGCCGTCAGCCCGCCGCGTCGGCCGCCGCCGCGATGGCCGCCAGCGAGCGGCGCACCTGGTTGCGGTCCGTGGTGTACCAGAACTCCGGCATCGAGGCCCGCAGGAACCCCCCGTACCGGGCCGTGGCCAGCCGGGGATCGAGCACCGCCACCACGCCCCTGTCACCGGTGGCGCGAATCAGCCGGCCCGCTCCCTGCGCCATCAACAACGCCGCATGAGTGGCGGCCACCGCCATGAACCCATTGCCGCCGTTTTCCTCAACCGCCTTTTGCCTGGCGCTCATCAACGGGTCGTCAGGACGCGGGAACGGAATTCTGTCCATCACCACGAGTTGGCAATTGGGGCCAGGAACATCCACGCCCTGCCACAGCGACAGCGTGCCGAACAGACACGTACCGGCGTCGTCGGCGAAGGTGCGGATCAGCTCCCCGAGCGTCTCCTCACCCTGCAGCAGGATCGGGAAGTCCAGTCGGCCGCGCAGCGCCTCGGCCGCCGCCTGGGCGGCCCGCATCGAGGAGAACAGCCCCAGCGTCCGGCCGCCCGCCGCCTCGATCAGCTCGGCGAGCTCGTCCAGCATGTCGCTGCGGCTGCCCTCACGGCCCGGCGTGGCCAGGTGCTTGGCGACGTAGAGGATGCCCTGCTTGCGGTAGTCGAAGGGCGAGCCGACGTCGATCCCCTGCCACACCGGCAGATCCTCGCCCTCGGTGCCCTCCGGGGCCAGGCCCAGGGAGGCCGCCACCCCGTTGAAGTCGCCGCCGAGCTTGAGGGTGGCCGAGGTCAGCACCACCGAACGCTCGGCGAACAGCTTCTCGCGCAGCAGCCCGGAAACCGACAGCGGCGCGACCCGCAGCGAGGCGCCGAAGCGGTCGTGCCGCTCGCACCAGATCACGTCGTACTCGGACCCCTCCAGCAGCCGCTCGGCCACCTGGTGCACGTTCTCGATGGACGCCAGCGCCTGCTTGCGCACCGCGTCCTCGTCGGCCACCGAACGGTCCCGCACCTCGCCCAGCGAAGTGATCACCTGGCGGCAG
Organism: Streptomyces sp. PLK1-5; assembly: GCA_037034305.1. Taxonomy (GTDB): domain Bacteria; phylum Actinomycetota; class Actinomycetes; order Streptomycetales; family Streptomycetaceae; genus Streptantibioticus_A. Next base: position 56,585 of record JBAGJY010000020.1, on the reverse strand, counting down.
GCGTCCCGCAGCGCGGCCAGCACATACGCCAGGTCCTCCGGGATCTCCTCCAGGCGGCCGGGCAGCGCCAGCTCCATCACCCGCTCGAAGCCCTCGGCGGCGGTCAGCAGCGCGTCCGCCACCTTCTCGTTGACCAGTTTGGCGGACCGCTTCACGGCGCGGTTGACGCCGCCCGGAGTCAGCTCGCCGGTGGCCACCCCGGTGACCCGGGAGACCAGTTCATGGGCCTCGTCGACGATCAGCACCTCGTGGCTGGGCAGCACCGGGGCGCCCTCGATGGCGTCGATGGCCAGCAGCGCGTGGTTGGTGACCACCACATCGGCCAGCTTGGCCCGCTCCCGGGCGGCCTCGGCGAAGCACTCGGCGCCGTAGGCGCACTTGGTGGCGCCCAGGCACTCCCGGGAGGTGACCGAGACCTGGGACCAGGCGCGGTCCGAGACCCCAGGGGTCAGCGCGTCGCGGTCCCCGGTCTCGGTCTCGTCGGCCCAGTCCCGCAGCCGCACCAGGTCCTTGCCGAGCTTGCTGGTCGGCCCGCCCATCTGCTCCATGGGGTCGAACAGGCCGTCCTCCTCGTCACTGGGCACCCCCTCGTGCACCCGGTGCAGGCACAGGTAGTTCGACCGGCCCTTGAGCATCGCGAACTGCGGTTCGCGGCGCAGCAGCGGGCCGAGCGCGGCCACGGTGCGCGGCAGGTCGCGCTCGACCAGCTGGCGCTGGAGGGCGAGGGTCGCGGTGGCGACGACCACCCGCTCGCCGTGGGCCAGCGCCGGGACCAGATAGCCGAGGGACTTTCCGGTGCCGGTCCCGGCCTGGGCCAGCAGATGGGTGCCGCTCCGCTTCGCTCCGCCTGCGCTGTGTTCACAGTCTTCGGATGCGGAGCCTCCCACGGCGGTCGCCACGGCCTGGGCCATGGCGACCTGGCCGGGGCGCTCCACACCGCCCACGGCGGTGACGGCGGCGTGCAGCAGTTCGGTGAGGTCGGGCTTGCTCATAGGAGTACCCACCCTACGTGCCGCCACTGACAACGGTCCCGGAAACCGCCAGCCCGGCCGACACCGTACGAACCGTACCGGTCACAGTGTGTACAGCGGGTTGGGTACGGTCCCGTGGACGGCGGCGTGCGGACGCTGCGGCCGGTCGCGGTAGCCGTCCAGGTGCAGCCGGTTGCGGTTCAGGCAGAGCCGGTCGATACGCGGGGTGAGCAGGTCGAAGGTGACGAAGCGCTCCTTCAGTTCGGGGAAGCGGTCCTGGTGGCGCAGCACCTCGTCGCGTACCAGGCCCCAGAACTCGTCCTCAGGGACGCCGAGTTGGTCCTCGCACAGCGGGGCGAGGTAGCGGAAGACGCCGACGAACAGCCCGGAGTGGATGAACTGGGTCAGGAACGTGGGCGGTTCGGTGAGCAGCACCTCGCGTACCGCGTCGGGCATGGTGTCGTGTTCCGGCAGTGGCTCGGCGCTGATGTTGATGTCGTCCACGAAGTCCTTGATCGCCAGCCGGACCGGTACGTCGTCCTCGTCGAAGACGACGATGGCGTTCTCTCCGTGCGGGGAGAAGACCGTTCCGTACTGGTAGAGGAAGTGCAGCAGCGGTGGCAGCAGGGCGGCGAACAGGCGGCGCAGCCAGGTGTGCGGGGCCAGTCCCGACCGGCGGACGAGTTCCGCCGTGAAGGACCGCCCGTGGGCGTCGGTGTGGATCAGCGCGGCGAGGGTGCGGGCGCGCTCCCCGGGTTCGAGGTGCCCGGTGAGCGGTTCGCGCCAGATGGCCCCGAGCAGCTCCTTGTACTGGTAGGGGACTTCGGGCAGCTGCCGGTAGACGGGATGGTCGACGGTGACGGAGGCGACCTCGCCGAGCAGGATCACCCGGCACTCGTCGCGCAGGAACGGGTCGGCCTCGCGCACCGCGTGCACCCAGGAGGTGACGGCGGGCGCGGCGAGGGTGCGTTCGGTGGGCAGTCCGCGCCAGACGAGGGTGTTGAGGATGGACAGCGGCAGTTTGACGGTGTGCCGGTCGGGGCGGCTGGTGTTGAGGAAGGTGCGGATGGACTGCTGCGGCAGCCGCCGGTCGCCGTCGGTGGGCAGTGGGACGATGTCGTCGGCGGCGATGGAGGCGGCGAACAGCGGCAGTACGATCTCGTCCCACTGCCAGGGGTGCACCGGCAGGTAGAGGTAGTCCTCGGGCGCCAGACCGCGCTGGCGCAGCGTCCCTGCGAACAACTCGCGTACCCTTTCGCCGAGTTCGCGGGCGTAGAGCCGGTCGGGTCCGCTCAGCGACGGCACCCCGCGGTAGGCGGCGATGGTGGTGCGCACCGCGATCCACGGCAGCGGCTGGGCGCGGCGGGCTTCGGGGGTCCAGCGGTCGGCGTCGGTGGCGGAGAAGCCGAGACGGCCCTTGTTGACCACGATCCAGGGGTGGCCGGTCTGCTGGCCCTCCAGTTCGGCGTAGTCCAGGTCGGCCAGTTCGCCGACGTCGAGCGCGGTGGCGTCCAGCCGGGCGTCGGCGATGAGGGTGGCGTTGAGTTCGCGCACCAGGTGGCCGAGGGTGTCCCCGGTGATGCCGAGCTGGCGGTGCGCGTGGGTGAGGAAGTGCAGGGGGTCGCCGGTGGGGGCGAGGGAGCGCGGGTCGACCTGCCAGCTGCCGTACGATCCGCGGCGGGCCAGGAAGTGGTAGGTGACGCCGTCCGACAGGTCCAGCCGGTAGCCGCCCGCTTCGTCCTGGGGTATCGGGGTGAGCACCTCCTCGTAGCAGAACTCGCCGATCATCTTGGCGAGCAGACGGCGTGCGACGCGGATCCAGATTCCAGGGTCGAGTTCTGCGGGGCGGTGTAGCACGTAGCGGCTCCTGGGACGAGGGAGTGGCGGTTACGGGTCTTACAGCAGATGGCGCAGCGCCCGGTCGCGGATCATCAACGCCGCGCGTTTGTCGCGCAGTTCGAGTTCGGCGGCGAAGCGGAATCCGGCGCCGAGGAACGCGGCGACGGACGGGGTGTTGCGCAGGTCGGGTTCGGCGATGACCCGGGCGCAGGCGGGTCGGTGGTCGAGGACGTGGTCGGCGACGGCGCGCAGCAGGGCGGTGCCCAGTCCCCGGCCGCGGTCGGCGACCCTGCCGATGAGCAGGTGGACGCCGGTGTCGTGGGGGCGGGAGGGGTAGTAGCGGGCGACGGGGTCGAGGTCGGCGCGGTAGATCTCCCAGTAGCTCATGGGGGTGCCGTCCAGGACACCGAGGCAGGGGCGGCTTCGGCCGTCGCCGTCGAGTTGGGCGCGCAGATGGCGGCGGGTGGTCTCGTCGGGTCCGGCGAGTTGCCAGAACTCGTCGACCGCCGGATCGTTCATCCACCGGGTGATGATGGGCACGTCACGGTCGGGGACCACCGGGACGAGTTGGAAGACGCCGTGTGCGGTGTTGACCGGGCCCCAGCCCCCGAGGTCGTCGAGCAGGTCGTCGACCAGGCTGCTGGTCAGCGTGCCCGGTCCCGCCGTCGGGACGGTGGGCGGGATGACCAGGTCCACGGCGTCGGAGTCCAGGGTCAGGTCCAGGGTGTCGTCGCCGCTGCCGGTGGCTTCGCCGGGCCGGTTGTCAGTGGTGGCGTCGATACTGGCACTGACGTCGGTGTTGGTACTGGAGTCGGTGGGCGGCATCGGTGGCGCCCCTCCTCTCCTGGGGTGTCACGCCGCTGGTACGGCGAGGGGGTTGGGGATGGTGACGTATACGGACTGGGTGTCGACCGGGCCCACGAGTTCGTCCAGGCCGTGCAGGCGGGTAAGGAGGTTGGCCTTGCAGCGCAGCGTGGTGGCGTGCAGCAGCCGTTCCGGGAGGGTGGAGCGGCTGTCCGCGGCGGCCTGGATGAGGAAGCGCCGGAAGGCGGCGAGCAGCACCCGTTCGTCGGCGAGCCGCTGGGCGCCGAACGCGCCGATGAGACCGAGGGTGTTGTTGATACCGAGGTAGTAGGCGAACCGCTCGTCTGCCACCTCGTCGGTGACGAAGGTCTCGCTGGCGGCGCCGATGCCGGGCAGCCGACGGTCGAGTTCGGCGTGCCGGGACTCGCGGAAGTAGTAGCCCTGGTTGTCCCGGTAGCGTCCGCCGACCGGCCAGCCGTCGCCGTCCAGCAGGACCAGGGTGTTCTGCTGGTGGGCTTCGAGTGCCACCCCGGCCTGGCCGTCCAACCAGAGCACGGGAGCGACCACGGTGTGCAGGTAGCGCAGGAACCACTCGGTGGCGACGGCGGTGCCGGGCCTTCCGGTTCGGGCGGCGAGCCGGGCGACGACGTCGGCGAGCCGGGAGCGGGCCGTGGTCGGCGGGCAGCCGGGCCAGGGCCGCGGGGAGGTGAGCCCGGCAAGGCAGTTGATGTCGTCGTGCGCGCCGAAGGAGACGTGGCGCAGGACGACGTCGAGTCCGGGGACGGGTTCGCCCTCGGGTGTGTCCACGGCGAGCCATGCCGGGTCACGCACGATGTCGAAGCCGGGGTGGCTGGCGTGCCACTGCTGGGCGAGGCCGCTGCGCAGCAGCCGGTGGACCTCCACGCCGCGGACGAGTTCCTTGCGCAGGTTCTCCCGGCGGGAGTTGGTGATCCGCACGGCGAGCGAGAGCTTGAGCATGGCGCGGGCGCCGGGCCGGTAGACGGTGCGGATGGAGGAGGTGGGATACCAGTGGGCGCCGTGGGGGCCGAGGTCGTGCAGCAGTCCGGCGTCGAGGAGTTGGCGCACCTGGGAGCGGTGCCGGACTTCGCGGGCCTGCCAGGGGTGCAGCGGCAGCGGGACGGTGCCGGGCGGCAACCGCAGTCCTCTTCCGGCGAGTTGGGCGGTGATCCGGTCGGCGGGGACGGTACGGCCGCGGTCGGTCCAGGCGGAGTCGGTGGCCAGTACCGAGCGGTCCACGGCCATCCAGTGCAGCGGATACGCGCCGCGGGTCTCCGGCGAGTAGGCGCGGGCCTCCGCGCCGGAGAGGTCCTGGCGGCTCTTGGGCGTGGGGTGCAGCGGATGGCCGAGCAGCAGCGACTGTTCGGCGTCCAGGAACGGTGGGGTGTCGGGCGGGGCGGCCGGGTTGGCGCGCCGGTCGTCCACGAAGACCGCGGTGCGGCCCACCGAGTCGGCGACCCGGGCGGCCAGGTCGGCGGCCTCCTGGGCCGCGGCGCCGGTCTCCCGGGCGAGCAGCACGGCGAGGGTGACGGCGTCCACCGGCGTCCCGCACGGCATGGCGGGCGGGCCGAAGCGGTGTGTGCCGACCGCGGACCAGTGGCGTACCGGCACGTGGAGGGTGATGCCGGTGGAGGTGAGCGGGATCCGCAGCGTGCCGTCCGGGTCGGGGGTGCCGCCGGTCTCCCGGGCCCAGCAGCGCAACAGGCTCTCCAGTCCGGCGTGGTTGGCGGTGGCGTAGGCGTCCCGCTGCTCCAGCGGGTCGATCTCCCGTGGGCCGGTGAGCGGTGTGCCGTTGTGCTCGGCGTCCAGGTGCGGGGTCTCGGTGTGGTCCGCCGGGCGCGGGGCCGGGGTGGCCGGGCCGCGGGCGGGGCCCGGCGGGGTGGCGTCGGGCGTGGCGTCGGCCAGGGGCGGATGGGAGGTCATCGCTGTGCTCCGTGGGGGGTGGATGACGGTGGGACGGCCTGGGAGCGGTGCTGGGCGGCACGCCGTCCGGTGGGGCGGCGCGAGGTACGACGGAGGGTTACCCCACCGCGGGCGGGTGTGACGCCCGGGTTCGGGATCACTGGGTGCGCGACCGCGTGCCGCCTGATCCCGGCGCGCGGCGCGCGCTCCGCGTGCTCCGGGCGCGCTGTCGCCACCGCGCACCGCCCACGGTTCATTTCGCGCCGCTCGTCTTCGCCTTGCGGGCCAGCCGCTCGGCGGCGGCGATGGCGTCGGTCAGCCGGTCGAGCACCGCCTCGGTCTGCTCGTCGGTGATGGTCAGCGGTGGCAGCAGCCGCACCACGCCGCCGTGCCGTCCGCCGAGTTCCACGATCAGACCGCGGCGCAGTGCCTCGGACCGTACGGCGGCGGCGAGTTGGGGGGCGGCGGGCAGCGCGCCGTACTCGTCGCGGTCGGCGTCGGCGTCGACCAGTTCGACGCCGATCATCAGGCCGCGTCCGCGTACGTCACCGATGCAGGGGTGGTGGGCGGCGAGGCCGCGCAGCCGGGTGAGCATCCGCGCGCCGATGGTGGCGGCCCGTTCGGCCAACCGGTTCTCCCGTACGTAGCGCAAGGTGGCGGTGCCCGCGGCCATCGCGAGCTGGTTGCCGCGAAACGTTCCGGCATGTGCTCCCGGCTGCCAGGCGTCGAGTTCCGCTCGGTAGACGATCACGGCGAGCGGCAGGCTGCCGCCGATGGCCTTGGACAGCACCATGACGTCCGGCACGATCCCGCTGTGCTCCACCGCCCAGAAGGCGCCGGTGCGGCCCACTCCGGTCTGCACCTCGTCCACGATCAGCGGGATGCCGCGCCGCTGCGTGGTCTCCCGCATCCGGCGCAGCCAGTGGTCGGGGGCCGGGATGACTCCGCCCTCGCCCTGTACCGCTTCCACGATCATCCCGGCGGGCGGCTGGACGCCGCCCTTGGGGTCGTCGAGCAGGCTGGCGGTCCAGCGCGCCGAGAGCTCGGCGCCCCGGGTCCCGCCCACGCCGAACGGGCAGCGGTAGTCGTACGGGTAGGGCAGCCGGGTCACCCGGGCGTCGGCCTCGCCCACGGTGGCGCGGACGGCGGTGTCGCCGGTGGCGGCGAGCGCGGCGCAGGTCATCCCGTGGTAGGCGCCGGAGAACGCCAGCAGTCCGGCGCGCCCGGTGGCGGTGCGCACGAGTTTGACGGCGGCCTCCACGGCGTCGGTACCGGCCGGGCCGCAGAACTGGATCCGCGCGTCTTCGGCGAGTTGCGGCGGCAGGGTCTCGAACAGCGCGGTGGTGAAGGCGTCCTTGACGGGCGTGGCGAGGTCCAGGACGTGCAGCGGCGCCCCGGAGTCGAGTACGGAGCGGATCGCCTCCAGCGCCACCGGGTGGTTGTGGCCGAGCGCCAACGTCCCCGCGCCGGACAGGCAGTCGAGGTAGCGGCGGCCGTCGGCGCCCTCGATGGTCATGCCGCGGGCCCTCACCGGCACGATCGGCAGCGACCGGGCGTAGGTGCGCGCCGCCGACTCGCGTGCCGCCTGCCGCCGCAGGATGCCCTCGCCGCCGCCACCGCCTTCAACTCGCCCGGCGGGCACCGGTGTTGTGGGCCGTTCGGCGGGCTGGGCGGGTGCGGTGGCGAGGGTGGTGGATGGCGTTGCGGCCACGGGACGGGTCCTCCTGGGAGGTTGGCGTTGGGCGGCGGACGGGGCTTCCCCTCCCCGTATCAACGCCCAGGGCCGCGGCGGGCAACGGCTGTTGGGAGATCCTTGACAACCGGACGGCGCACCGTGCCGGGGGCGCCAACCTTCACACGGGAACCACATACCCCCCGTGAACCGTCCCCATCGGCACCGGCATGATGGTGCATCGCTCCATGCGGGGCATGACAAGAACACATCAGTCTTGACGTCCTCGGACGTGAGACCTCAGGGGGAGAACACCCAATGCCAGCCATCCGCCGGTCCGCCTTCGCCACGGCGGCCGTCACCGCGGCAATCGCGCTGTCGGCCACCGCGTGCGGCCCGAACCAGCCCAACGCCGACGCCAAGCCGAGCGCGTCCGTCGCCCCGGCCGGGCAGTCGACGCAGAAGCTGCCCAGCGCCCAGGACCTGCAGAAGTGGAAGCAGGGCGACTGGAAGAAGTGGGACCACTGGGCGCACCAGGCGGCCGACTTCGTCAACCCGGTCATCAAGAACCTGTGGAAGCCGTCCCGGATGACGCAGGCGAAGGACAGCCCGAACGAGGTTCCGACCAGCATCGGCCAGGACCAGGGGGTCTCCGACCCGGCGCCCGCGCCGAAGGCCGCGCAGTCGGTACAAACGCCGTACCACAACAACGCGGCGCCGGTGGGCAAGGTGTTCTTCGACACCCCGCAGGGATCGTTCGTCTGCTCCGGCACGGTGGTTGAGGACCCGGCGCACCCGGGCAAGTCCAACCTGGTGTGGACCGCGGGCCACTGTGTGCACGCGGGCGCCAAGGGTGGCTGGTACCGCAACATCGCCTTCGTGCCGTCCTACAACGACCAGGCCCTGGCCGCCTCGCAGATCAACGGCGCCCCGCAGAGCGAGGTCGCCCCGTACGGCGTGTGGTGGGCGGACTGGGCGCAGACCTCGAACCAGTGGATCTCCACGGGTTCGGAGACCGGCGGCTACGGCTCCCCGTACGACTTCGCGGTGCTGCACGTGAAGCCGGAGAACGCCACCGGCAAGTCGCTGCAGGAGACGGTGGGCGCGGCGCTTCCGGTGTGGTTCAACGCCCCGGCGGTGAACCAGTTCAACTCGGTCGGCGCCTGGGGCTACCCGGCGGCTCCTCCGTACGACGGCCAGAAGATGTTCGACTGCGTGGGCAAGCCGGGGCGGCTGTCGCTGGACCCGAGCATGCCGACCGAGTACCGGCTGGGCTGCACGATGACCGGCGGTTCCTCGGGTGGCGGCTGGTTCGCCAGGATGCCGGGCGGCCAGACGGCGCTGGTGTCCAACACCTCCATCGGCCCGGCCGACAACACCTGGCTGGCGGGACCGCACCTGGGTCCGGAGGCGCAGGGCGTGTACCAGGCGATCAGCCAGCGGTTCGCCAACCAGTGAGCCGCGCCGCGTGAGTTGAGGCCCGCCGCCCCAAGAGGGCTGGCGGGCCTCGGTGCTGGTGGGCGCTCAGCGGTGGACCGCGAGGGCGAACGGCTCCAGTTCGGCGGCGAGGTCGTCGTGCACCCGGGCGGTGAGCAGCGTGCCCTCGCCGGTGTGCTCCTCGGCGAGCACCTCACCGCTGGCGTGCACCCGGGAGACCAGCGCGCCGTGCGTGTACGGCACGAGCGCCTCGACGCGTACCGCGGGGCGGGGCAGTTCGTCGTCGATCAGCCGCAGCAGTTCGCCGATGCCGCGGCCGGTGCGGGCGGAGACCGCGATGGAGTGCTTCTCGTTGCGCAGCAGCCGCTGGAGGACCAGCGGGTCCGCCGCGTCCGCCTTGTTGACCACCACGATCTCCGGTACGTCGAGCGCGCCGACGTCGCGGAACACCTCGCGCACCGCGGCGAGTTGCTCCTCGGGGACCGGGTGCGAGCCGTCCACCACGTGCAGGATCAGGTCGGCGTCGGCGACCTCCTCCATGGTGGAGCGGAACGCCTCGACGAGGTGGTGCGGCAGGTGCCGGACGAACCCGACGGTGTCGGCGAGGGTGTAGAGCCGCCCACTGGGGGTCTCGGCCCGGCGCACGGTCGGGTCGAGGGTGGCGAACAGCGCGTTCTCCACCAGGACGCCCGCTCCGGTGAGCCGGTTGAGCAGCGAGGACTTGCCCGCGTTGGTGTAACCCGCGATGGCCACCGACGGGACCTGGTGCCGCTTGCGCTCCTTGCGCTTCAGGTCGCGGCTGGTCTTCATCTCCGCGATCTCCCGGCGCATCTTCGCCATCTTCTCGCGGATCCGCCGCCGGTCGGTCTCGATCTTGGTCTCACCGGGGCCACGGGTGGCCATGCCGCCACCCGACGAGCCGGAGCCGCCACCGCCCATCTGCCGGGACAGCGACTGGCCCCAGCCGCGCAGCCTGGGCAGCATGTACTGCATCTGGGCCAGGGAGACCTGTGCCTTGCCCTCTCGGGACTTGGCGTGCTGGGCGAAGATGTCGAGGATCAGCGCGGTGCGGTCGACCACCTTGACCTTGACCACGTCCTCCAGGTGGATCAGCTGGCCGGGGCTCAGCTCACCGTCGCACACCACGGTGTCGGCGCCGGTCTCCACGACGATGTCGCGCAGTTCCTGGGCCTTGCCGGAGCCGATGTAGGTGGCCGGGTCGGGCTTGTCGCGGCGCTGGATCACACCGTCGAGGACCACGGCGCCCGCGGTCTCGGCGAGCGCCGCGAGCTCGGCCAGGGAGTTCTCGGCGTCGTCCACCGTGCCGTCGGTCCACACCCCGACCAGCACCACGCGCTCCAGGCGCAACTGCCGGTACTCGACCTCGGTGATGTCCTCGAGCTCGGTGGACAGGCCCGCGACGCGGCGCAGCGACGCACGCTCGGAGCGGTCGAACTGCTCGCCGTCCCGTTCCCCGTCGATCTCCTGGCTCCACGCGGTGTCCTCGTCCATCAGGGCGTGGGCCCGACGGCTCTCGGAAAGGCGTTCGCGGTCGGCCTCGCGTCCCGAAGAGGGAGCAGTGGAGTTGGTCATTTGTTCCTTTGCGTCACGGAAATGGGGTTGCGGCGCGGACGGCCGGGGCCGCCCGTCACAGGTGGCAACGCGGCGGGGGGCCGTGGGATTCCCACGACGGGCCGCCTCGTCGATGGTCGCACGGTACGGCGGCCACGTCACGCGTGTTTCGCCGGGGCCGCCGCCTGCCGCCACTGGGGATGGCCGGGCATGGGCGGGGTGGTCCTCCCGTACAGCCAGGCGCGCAGGAAACCGGACAGGTCGCGTCCGGCGACGCGCGAGGCCAGGGCGATGAAGTCGGCGGTGGAGGCGTTGCCGTCGCGGTGCGCGGTGACCCAGGCGTGCTCCAGCCGCCGGAAGGCGGCGTCGCCGATCTCCTGGCGCAGGGCGTACAGGGTGAGGGCGCCGCCGGAGTAGACGTTGTCGCGGAAGATCGACAGCTGGTTGCCGGTGGGCGGCTTGGGCAGCGCGGGCGGACCCGCGAGACGGCGGGTGGCGGTGTCCCGCTGGTAGGCGCTGTGCGCCTGCTGCTCCAGCGACGGCCCGAACTTCCTCTCCGCCCGGTAGCGCCACTCGTACCAGGTGGCGTGGCCCTCGTTGAGCCACACGTCGGACCAGGTGGCGGGGGTGACGCTGTCGCCGAACCACTGGTGGGACAGCTCGTGCACCATCAGCGGCGCGGCCAGCCGCTCGGGGGCCAGCAGGATCCGGCGCTCGAACAGCGACAGGGTCTGGGTCTCCAGCTCGTAGCCGGTGGTGCTGTCGACGTCGAGGATCCCGTACGTCTCGAAGGGGTAGCGGCCGACCTGCGCCTCCATCCAGGACAGCTGCCCCGCGGTCAGCGCCAGCCGGGCGGCCAGCCGGGCGCGGTCCGCGACGGCCACCACGTCGCGCAGCGGCAGGCCCCCGGGGCCGGTGTGCCGCAGTACGGCGGAGCGCCCGATGGAGACCTGCGCCAGTTCGGTGGCCATCGGGTGCACGGTGCGGTACGTCCAGGTGGTGCCGTGCGCCGTGGTCCGCGGGGCGCCCAGCGGCAGCCCGTTGGCGACCACGGTGACGCCGTTCGGCGCGGTGACCTGGAAGGTGAAGCGGGCCTTGTCGGACGGATGGTCGTTGCAGGGGAAGACGCGGTGCGCGGACTCCGGCTGGTTGCCCATGGCCAGTCCGTCGGAGGTGCGGATCCAGCCGCCCTCGCCCGGCAGCCCGTGCGGGTCGCTGGTGTGGGTGATGGTGACGGTCATCCGTTCACGGGCGCGGATCCGCCGCCACGGCGTGACCAGCAGCCGCTCCCCCTGCCGGGCGAACCGCGCCGGGCGCCCGTCGACCAGCACCGACGAGACCCGCGCCCCGGTGAAGTCCAGCTGGAAGCCGTCCAGCGCGGCCTGCGCGCGCGCCTGGATCCGGGTGACCGCGTCCAGCGGCCGGTCCGGGCCGTGGTAGTCGAGCGAGATGTCGTAGGCGGTGGCGTCGTAGCCCGGATCGCCGACCGCCGGATACAGCCGGTCGCCCCGGCCGACCGCCGGTGCGCCGGGCTGCTGGGCGCCGGTCAGGACGAGGACGGCGGCGGCGGCCACGGCGGCCCGGCCGACGGTGGTTGCGAACATGGACCACCGCTTATCAGCGCGCCAGCCGGGTCAGCGGGCGGCGCGGCCGGTTCCGCACCCGATCGGCCCCAGAAGGCCAACGCATCAAGCCTGTCCGGCGGAACCCGGCCGGGTCCGGTCGTTCGGCGCCGCGGCCCGCACCGCCGCGGTCGCGCACCGATGCCGTCGGTGTCTTGCCGGGGCGAGCCGTCGAGCCCCCTTCGGGCTTCGCCGGACCGGCTCTCAGCCGCGGGTGGCGGCCATCGGGCGGGCCTGGGTGCGGTACACGTCGTAGACCCCGGGCACCCGGCGCATCGCCCGCATCAGCGCGGACAGCGCACCCGGCTCGGGCAGTTCGATGGTGTACGTGTGGCGTACCCGCTGTTCCTGCGGGGGCTCGACGTCGGCGGCCAGGATGCCGACGCCCTCGGCGGAGATGGCCTCGGTGAGGTCGGCCAGCAGGTGCGGGCGGCCCAGCGCCTCGGCGCGGACGGTGACCCGGTATCCGGCGGCGGGCGTCCCGGTGCGCCAGCGCACGGTCTGCGGCGCACGCCCGGCGGCCGTCATCCGGGACACCGCCGGGCACTCGGTGCGGTGCACGGCGACGGTGCCGCCGCGGATGACGAACCCGGTCACCGCGTCCGGCGGCACCGGGGTGCAGCAGCGGGCCAGCCGTACCGCCGCGCCCGGCCGGTCGGTGACCGCGATGGGCTCGGCGGCCGGTGTCTCCTGCGCGGCGCGCACCGGGCGGCAGGCGCCGCCGCCCTCCTGCTGGCCGGTGTGCTCCTCCTCGGCTCGCTCCTCGGGGTGGGCGGCCAGCCAGCGGCTGATCGCGATCCGCGCGGCGGCGGTGTGCGCGTGCCCCAGCCAGTTCGGGGACGGGCCCGAGCCCGCGGCCATCAGCAGGTGCAGGGTGTCGCCGTCGCGCAGCGCGGTGCCCAGCGATGCCAGGCGGCCGTTGACCCGGGCGCCCACACAGGTGTGCGCCGCCTCGCCGTGCAGCGCGTACGCCGCGTCGACACAGCTGGCCCCGGCGGGCAGGCCGATGGTTCCGCCGTCGGCGGAGAAGACGGTGATCTCCCGGTCCTGGGCCAGTTCGTCACGCAGCGCGGTCCAGAACGTGTCCGGGTCGGAGGCGTCCCGCTGCCACTCCAGCAGCCGGGAGAGCCAGCCGGGCCGGGTGGGGTCGGTGCGCTCGCCGTCGTCCGAACTGTCCGCCGTGGTGTAGGGGTTGCCCAGGGCGACCACGCCCGCTTCGGCCACCCGGTGCATCTGCCGGGTGCGGACCAGGACTTCGGTGATCGCGCCGTGCCGGTCGGCGACGGCGGTGTGCAGCGACTGGTAGAGGTTGAACTTCGGGGCCGCGATGAAGTCCTTGAATTCCGCAATCACCGGAGTGAAGCAGGTGTGCAACTCCCCCAGTACGGCATAGCAGTCGGCGTCCTCGCCGACCAGCACCAGCAGTCGGCCGAACTCGCTGCCGCCGAGCTGCCCGCCACGTTTGAGCCGCGCCCGGTGCACGGAGAGCACGTGCCGGGGGCGGATCGCGACCTCGGCGGTGATCCCGGCGTCCCGCAGCACCGCCCGTACCTCGTCGGCGACCTTCTCCAGCGGTTCGGGCCGGGAGTTGTGATCCAGCATCAACTCGCTCGCCCGCGCGTAGTCCTCGGGGTGCAGGATCGCGAAGACCAGGTCCTCCAGCTCGGTCTTGAGCGCCTGCACACCCAGCCGCTCGGCGAGCGGAATGAGCACATCGCGGGTGACCTTGGCGATCCTGGCCTGCTTCTCCGGGCGCATCACACCCAGAGTGCGCATGTTGTGCAGCCGGTCGGCGAGCTTGATGGACATCACCCGGACATCGTTGCCGGTGGCCACCAGCATCTTGCGGAACGTCTCGGGCTCGGCCGCGGCCCCGTAGTCCACCTTCTCCAGTTTGGTGACGCCGTCCACGAGGTAGCGCACCTCCGCGCCGAACTCCTCGCCCACCTGATCGAGCGTCACATCGGTGTCCTCGACGGTGTCGTGCAGCAGCGACGCGGTCAACGTCGTTGTCTCGGCGCCGAGTTCGGCCAGGATCAAGGTGACGGCCAGCGGATGGGTGATGTACGGCTCGCCGCTCTTGCGGAACTGGCCGCGGTGCGAGGCCTCGGCGAGCACATAGGCCCGGCGCAACGCGTCGAGGTCGGCGCGAGGATGGTGGACGCGGTGCACCTTGGCGACGTGCTCGATGGCGTCGGGCAGCCGGTCGCGGCCACCGGCCGCGCCCAACAGCGCGGCACGGCCCAGTCTGCGCAGGTCCAGGCGGGACAAACCGCGCCTGCGCTCGGTCCCCTGGGGTGCGGTCACCGCGTCGGCGGCGTTCTTAGCGCTCATCGGGCACCTCCGGCAGCCATCACCGGCGGCGTGCTGGATGCCGCGCCGGTGCTTGATGCTACCGAGCCCGCCACCGGCTGCTGTCGGCCTCTCGCCCAGGGTGATCCGGATCACCCGCCGGATCACCCTTTGGAGGGAACGCGAATACCGACAGACTTGCGGTCTAGTCGGCGGTCGCGAGCCAGTGCGGATCGATGACGCCCTCCGCGACGATCACCGCGGGACCGGTCATCTCCACGGTACCGTCCGGGTGTTCGGCGATCACCAGTCGCCCGCCGGGTACGTCGACGGTGTAGCGGACCGGGCTGCCGGTGACCGCCGGGTCCACTCCGTCGCGGCGGGCGGCGGCCACCATCACGGCGCACGCCCCGGTCCCGCAGGAGCGGGTCTCGCCGGAGCCGCGCTCGTGCACCCGCAGCGCCACATGGCGCGGGCCGCGGTCGACCACGAACTCGACGTTGACGCCCGAGGGGTAGGCGTCGGCCGGGCTCACCAGCGGCGCGTCGAACAGCGTCCCGGCGTGCGCGAGGTCCGCGACGAACGCGACGGCGTGCGGATTGCCCATGTTGACGTTGCGCGCGGGCCAGGACCGCTCGCCCACGGTGACCGTGACCTCGCCGGACGGCAGCAGCGCACGGCCCATGTCCACGGTGATGTCGCCGGGCGTGCCGTCCGGGCCCGGCTTGGCGACGTGCACCCGGCGGATTCCGGCGCGGGTGGCGACGGCCAGGTCGCCCGCCTCGGCGAGTCCGGCGCGCTCCAGGTAACGGGCGAAGACCCGCACCCCGTTGCCGCACATCTCGGCGACGCTGCCGTCGCTGTTGCGGTAGTCCATGAACCACTCGGCCTCGTCGGCGAGCGCGGCGGCCTCGGGGTGCGCGGCGCAGCGCACGACGCGCAGCAGGCCGTCGCCGCCGATCCCGGCCCTGCGGTCGCACAGCCGGGCCACGGCCGCGGCCGACAGGTCGAGCCGCCCGTCCGGGTCGGGGACGATCACGAAGTCGTTCTCGGTGCCGTGGCCCTTCAGGAAGGGCAGGGGCTGGGCTGAGGCGTTCACGCCTTCGATCGTACGGGGTACGGCCCCGGGAGCCCTGGCCGGTCGAGGTCCGCCGGAAACCGGCGGACCGGTTCGCGGGGCGTTCGCGCGGGCGGAGCCTGGGAGCCCGGCGGTCAGCGCAGGCGGGCCACGCGCCAGACGGCCAGCAGCGCGACCAGCAGCGCGAAGGCGGTGTACCCGGCGACGAAGCGCCAGTCGGGGCGCTCGCCGGAGCCCCGGGCGGGCAGGCCCGGCCAGGTGTAGCCGACCCGGCGGGCGGCCATGATGGCCCAGCCCGCCGAACAGCAGCTGAGCAGCAGTCCGAGCATGGCGACCACCGGTCCCCCGTCGCCGAACTCGAAGGCGAGCGGGAAGGCGAACATCAGCGAGCCCACGGTGCCCAGGGCGACGATCGGGGCGAGCTGCCAGATGCGCATCCGCCGCTGTGGGCGCAGTTCCCGGAAGGACTGCGCCTCGGATTCCGCTTCCGCGTCCGTCCCGTGCTCGGCGGGCCCGTCGTCGGTCAACGGGAGGGCCGCCGGATCACTGTCTGGACGCCGGTGCGGCAGTTCGTCAGCGGTCATCCGCTGGTCCTGCTCGGGTCGGTCACGAGGGCCGGCCTCCATCGCCACACGCCCTCCCACCTCGTCCGATGTAACCCGTGCTCGATAATGGCACGGCGTCAGGGCGGCCACCCCCCGCCGGGGCGTCCCGTGGCCATCACGTGATCAGGCTGTGACCGCCCGTTCGAGCAACGCCATTGTCTGGTCGGCGAGTTCCGTTAGCCCGCCGCTGATCCAGTGCACCCTCGGATCACGGCGGAACCACGAGTCCTGACGGCGCGCGAAGCGCTTGGTGGCGCGTACGGTCTCGGCGCGCGCCTCGTCCTCGCCGCACTCGCCCGCGAAGTGCGCCAGCACCTGCTGGTAGCCCAGCGCGCGGGAGGCGGTCAGCCCGTCCCGCAGCCCGACGGCCTCCAGCGCCCGCACCTCCTCCAGCAGCCCGGCCTGCCACATCCGGTCCACCCGCAGGGTGATCCGCTCGTCGAGCACCGGGCGCGGTACGTCCACACCGACCTGCACGGTGTCGTAGACCGCCCGCTGGGCGTCCGGGCCCGGCAGGTTGGCGGTGAACGGGCGGCCGGTGATCTCCACGACCTCCAGCGCGCGCACGATGCGGCGCCCGTTGCTGGGCAGGATCGACCGGGCGGCCTGCGGGTCCACGGCGGCCAGCCGGGCGTGCAGCGGGCCGGTGCCGTGCTCCACGAGTTCCCGCTCCAGCCGGGCCCGCACCTCGGGGTCGGTGCCGGGGAACTCCAGGACGTCGATCGCGGCCCGTACGTACAGGCCGGAGCCGCCGACCAGGATCGGGGTGCGCCCGGCGGCCAGCAGCCGGTCGATCCGCGCGCGGGCCAGCCGCTGGTACTCGGCGACGCTGGCCGCCACCGTCACGTCCCAGATGTCGAGCAGGTGGTGCGGGACACCACAGCGCTCGCTCTCGGTGAGCTTGGCGGTGCCGATGTCCATCCCGCGGTAGAGCTGCATGGAGTCGGCGTTGACGACCTCGCCGCCGAGGGCCTGGGCGAGCCGGACGCCCAGGTCGGACTTACCGGCGGCGGTGGGGCCGACGACGGCGATCACCCGGGGGGTGGGGGGGGACGGGACAACGTTGTTCACCTCCCCAGTCTCCCAAACGCGGCACACCGCCCTCGATCGAGTTACGTGACTGGTCACGTGTGCGGTCGTTGCCCGAGCGGACGCGGTTTTCCCCCGCACGAGCAAGGTCTGGAGTAACTAATGGGTGTTTTCGATTGGCTTCGGCGTGGTTCGTCCACCAAGGCGGCGACCGAGGCGGCGCCGGCCGAGAGCGCCAGCACCGCACCGCAGGAGTCCGCCAAGCCAGCGGAGCCCGCCGACCAGGTCGGCATCCCCAAGCAGCAGTCCGCCGACAAGGCGGCCGACAGCGAGACCGGCGAAGGCGCCCGCAACTGAGCCGCACGCCCGGGGCCTGACGGCCCGGCACCCAGCCGACGGGCCGCGCAGCCGCGCGCTGCGCGGCCCGTCGCGTACCGCCACACCGGGCCTCAGGACCAGGTGGCCACGAAGTACCCGACGCCGTAGGGCGCTTCGTCGTACAGCAGCTCGCCGCGCAGCCCCGCGCCCCGCGCCGCGCCCGCGAGCACCTGCCAGGGCGCCCGTCCGGCGGCCAGCAGTTCGGCGGCGAGCTTGGCGTCCAGGGCGGCGAGCGCGGTGGTGTCCGCGTGCGCCAGGGCGGCGGCCACCGCGGCGTCGAACGGCTCGGCGCGCTCGTCGAGGTAGCCGGGCCCCTTCAGGCTGCGCCGCGCGCTGCCGTCCGCGGCCACCAGCATCGCCACCCGCTGCGCGGACGCCGCCAGCTCACGGCCGAGTTCCGCGCAGGACTCCGGGGCCAGCGGTTCACCGACCCCGAGCCCCTCGACGGGCGCGGCGGACCACTCGGTACGGGTCAGCAGCCAGGCCGCCACCGCGAGCGACGGCGGCAGCAGCCGTCCGGGCGCCTCGCCCTGCCGCTCCCCCAACGTGACGTCCAGATGGACGCCGAACGCCCGGAACGAGCCGGTGGCGCCCTGCGGATGCGGCCCCCGGCCGGACTGCTCGGCGGGGCCGAGCACCACGAGGCGGTCGGGCCGGGCGGCGGCCAGCACCCCGACGGCGTCCGCGCAGGCGGCCCGCAGCCCGTCCAGTTCGGGCGCGGCGCCCATCGCCACCTCGGGAACCAGCAACGGCGGACAGGGCACGACGGCGGCGGCGACCAGCATGTGCGGCAGCGTAGCAACGCGGCGACGCACGGTCGCGCTGCCCGTCCCACGGAAGGTCGTCCCGGCCGGCCGTTCGTACGTGCTTGACGACCCGGTGCTCCCAGGCGGCCGAGCTCCCCGTTCCGCTCATCCGCTCGACGATCGGCCTCCACCTGCCCATTGCCGCCCCCGCCCCGCGCGTCAGTCGCAGCCGCAGGCGTTCGCCGGGGCCGGGCCGGGGGCCGGGACGCCGATGGTCGGCAGGCCGAGCATCACGCCCTTCGGCTCGGCGGGCGCGGCGGTGCGCCGCTCCCACGCGTCGCCCGCGCGGGTGCGCCGGACCGCCAGGGCGGGGCGCTCGGCGAGCAGGTGGTGCGGCGCGGCGTAGGTGACCTCGACGGTGACCACGTCGCCCGGACGCACCGGCTGCGCCGGGCGCTCGAAGTGCACCAGGCGGTTGTCGGGCGCCCGGCCCGACAGCCGGTGGGTGGCGTCGTCCTTGCGGCCCTCGCCCTCGGCGACCAGCACCTCGAGGGTGCGTCCCACCTGCTTCTTGTTCTCCTCCCAGGAGATCTCCTCCTGCAGCGCGACCAGCCGCTCGTAGCGCTCCTGGACGACCTCCTTGGGGAGCTGCCCGTCCATCGTGGCGGCCGGGGTGCCCGGCCGCTTGGAGTACTGGAAGGTGAAGGCCTGGGCGAAGCGCGCCTGACGCACCACGTGCAGGGTCTGCTCGAAGTCCGCCTCGGTCTCGCCCGGGAAGCCGACGATGATGTCGGTGGAGATGGCGGCGTCCGGCATCGCGGCGCGCACCTTCTCGATGATGCCGAGGTAGCGCTCCTGCCGGTAGGAGCGGCGCATCGCCTTGAGCACGGTGTCCGAGCCGGACTGCAGCGGCATGTGCAGCTGGTGCATCACGTTCGGCGTCTCGGCCATCGCCGCGATCACGTCGTCGGTGAAGTCCCGCGGGTGCGGCGAGGTGAACCGCACCCGCTCCAGGCCCTCGACGTTGCCGCAGGCGCGCAGCAGCTTGGAGAACGCCTCGCGGTCCCCGATGTCGGAGCCGTACGCGTTGACGTTCTGGCCGAGCAGCGTGACCTCGATGACGCCGTCCGCGACGAGCGCGTCGACCTCGGCCAGGATGTCGCCGGGGCGGCGGTCCTTCTCCTTGCCGCGCAGCGCCGGGACGATGCAGAAGGTGCAGGTGTTGTTGCAGCCGACGGAGATGGCGACCCATGCGGCGTAGGCGGACTCACGGCGGGTGGGCAGCGTGGAGGGGAAGGTCTCCAGCGACTCGACGATCTCGACCTGCGCCTCTTCGGCGATCCTGGCCCGCTCCAGCAGCACCGGCAGCTGTCCGATGTTGTGGGTGCCGAAGACCACGTCGACCCAGGGCGCCCGCCTGACGATGGTGTCCCGGTCCTTCTGCGCGAGGCAGCCGCCGACCGCGATCTGCATCCCCGGCCGCGCGGCCTTCCTGGGCGCGAGCTGCCCGAGGTTGCCGTAGAGCCGGTTGTCCGCGTTCTCGCGCACCGCACAGGTGTTGAAGACCACCACGTCGGCGTCGTCCCCAGTGGATGCCCGTACATACCCCGCGTCCTCCAGCAGCCCGGCCAGCCGCTCGGAGTCGTGGACGTTCATCTGGCACCCGTAGGTGCGCACCTCATATGTCTTCGCGCTCATCTCAATCCACCAGGGTACGTGCTCCGCACGAGCCGCCGTCTCGCCCTTATCAAGCACCGCTCGGGCTGGCAGGATCGCGGGCCATGAGGTTTCAGCTACCCGCCAGGCGACAGCGGGCCGTGCGGTTGGGGATCGCCGTGGGGGTGGCGGCCGTCCTGGTGCTGTGGGAGGTGCTGCACTCGGCCGGTTCGCCGTACCCGCGTGGGCCGGTGACCCTGGCCACCGGGGTGCCGGACGGGGTGTACCAGAAGTACGGGGAGTTGCTCCAGGGCGACCTGCGGCACGACCTGCCCGGCGTGGCGGTGCGGCTGAAGGCGTCGCAGGGGTCGGTGCAGAACCTGGAGTACCTGGCCTCGGGCCAGGCCGACTTCACCTTCACCCAGGCCGACGCGGTGGCCGACTACCACGGCCTCGAGGCCTCGCATCTGCGGGCGGTGGCGCGGCTGTACGACGACTACATGCAGCTGATCGTGCCCGCCCGCTCGAAGGTGAACTCGGTGCGCGACCTGCGCGGGCTGCGGGTGGGCATCGGCCAGCCGGGCTCCGGCGTGAGCCTGATCGCCCATCGGCTGCTGAGGGCCGCCGGGCTCGACGCGGACCGGGACCTCAAGGCGGTGCCCGCGGGCGTGGACACCGCGCCGGGCCTGCTGGAGACCGGGAAGCTGGACGCGTTCTTCTGGTCCGGCGGGCTGCCCACCCTGGCGATCCAGCAGTTGGCCAGGGAGTACCCGGTCAAGCTGGTCCCGCTCGCCGACCTGATACAGCCCCTGCACCAACTCGGCGCCGCCGCCGACTTCTACCGGGCGGCGGTGATGCCGCCGGACGCCTATCCCAACGTGCAGCACGGCCAGTCGATCGAGACCATCGCGGTGGCGAACCTTTTAGTCACCACGGACCGCACCGACCCCGCGCTGGTGCAGCGGGTCACCCAGACGGTGATCGACAGCCGGGACAGCATCGGCGCGGTGGTGCACTCGGCCCAGCAGGTCGACCTGCGCACCGCGATCTTCACCGATCCGCTGCCGCTGCACGAGGGCGCGCGCCGCTACTACCTGTCGGTCAAGCCGTAGGCTCGGTGCGCGGCACGGTGAGCGTCACCCGCAGTCCGCGCGGCTCGTTGGGCGCGTAGCCGATCGTGCCGCCGCCCTTGGCGAGCAGCACCCGGGCGATGGACAGGCCGAGGCCCGAGCCGTCCACGTTCTGGTGGCGCGGGCTGCGCCAGAACCGGTCGCCGATCCGGGCGAGTTCGTCCTCGGTGAGCCCGGGGCCGCCGTCGGCCACCACCACCTTGACGGCGTCCGCCCCGGCCAGCACGCTGACCACCACCTCGGCGCCGTCCGGGGTGAACTTCACCGCGTTGTCCACCACCGCGTCCAGGGCGCTGGAGACGGCGATCGGGTCGGCCCAGGCGGTGGCCGCCGCCGCGCCCTCGAGGCGGATCCCGACCCCGGCCCGGTCCGCGGCGGGCCGCCAGGCCTCCACGCGGTCCACGGCGAGCGCCGCGATGTCGGTCAGGCCCAGATTGGCGTCGGCGTGCTCGGCGGTGGCCAGGCCCAGCAGGTCGTCCAGCACGGTCGCCAGCCGCTTGCCCTCGTCCTGCACCGAGGCGATCTCCGCGTGGCCTTCGGGGAGTTCCAGGCCGAGCAGCTCTATCCGCAGCAGCAGCGCGGACAGCGGGTTGCGCAGTTGGTGGGAGGCGTCCGCGACGAACGCCCGCTGCTGCTCCAGCACCGCCTCGACGTTGTCGGCCATCTCGTTGAACGACCGTGCCAGCCGCCGCAGTTCGGGCGGCCCGCCGGCCGCCGCGACCCGCGAGGCGAGCCGTCCGGTGGCGATGTCGTGGGTGGCCCGGTCCAGCACCCTGACCGGGCGCAGCACCCACGCGGTGAGCCGGATCGCGGCCAGCACGGCCGCCACCGTGGCGGCCAGTTCGCCGCCCGCGATCAGCAGCCAGCCGTGCAGCACCCGGGAGCGCATGGCGCCGGTGGGCGAGTCGGTGAGGACGACGGCGACCACGTCGCCGTCCCGCACGATCGGTGAGGCGACGGTGATCCGGCTGTGCTGCCACGGCCACACCTGCGGCGGGTTGTGGCTGCGGCGTCCGGCCAGCGCCTCCTGGAACGAGGGGTCGGCGACGACCTGGCGGCGGGTGAGCCAGTCGCGGGGGGCCACCGCCATCGTCGAGCCGTTGCGGTAGAAGACGCCGACGCGTATCCCGTACAGGTCCTGGTAGCGGGCGAGTTCTCCGCGCAGGGTGGACTCCCGCTCGCCCTCGTTGACCACGATGGTGCCGTCCGGCTCACTGCTGGCGCTCACGTACTGGGCGATGGCGGCGAACCGCGCGGTGTCGTCGATGCGGTCCACTATCAGCCGCTGCTGCTCCCCGGCGGCCAGGCTGGCGGCGAGCGGGAAGCCGAGCGCGATCAGTACTGCCGCCATCAGGACGAGCAGCAGCGGGAGCAGGCGGGTGCGCACGGGGTGGGCGCCTACCTGCCGGTCGGGACGACGAGCCGGTAGCCGACCCCGCGTACGGTCTCGATCAGCGTGGGCAGGCCCAGCTTGGAGCGCAGCGAGGCGACATGGACCTCCAGGGTGCGTCCGGTGCCCTCCCAGTTGGTGCGCCACACCTCGCTGATGATCTGCTCCCGGCGGAAGACCACACCGGGCCGCTGGGCGAGCAGCGCCAGCAGGTCGAACTCCTTGCGGGTCAGCGGCACCGGCTCACCGTCCACCGCGACCTGCCGGGTGGGCAGCTCTATGGCGATCGGGCCGAGCCGTACCGCGGACCCGGCGCCGTCGGCGGGCGCGGCCGGGTCGCGGTGCTCGGGCGGGCGGCGGCTGACGGCGTGGATGCGGGCGAGCAGCTCGCCTGTGTCGTACGGCTTGACCACGTAGTCGTCGGCGCCGAGGTTGAGCCCGTGGATCCGGGAGCGGACGTCGGCCCGGGCGGTCACCATGATCACCCGGGTGTCGGTGCTGCGCTTGATGCGTCCGCACACCTCGAAGCCGTCCTGGTCCGGCAGTCCCAGGTCGAGCAGCACCACCGCGAACGGCGCCCTGCCGTCCGGCAGCAGGGCGCGCAGCGCTTCTTCGCCGCTGCGGGCGTGGACGACGTCGATGCCGTGTCTGGCGAGCACCGCGGACAGCGCGGCGGCGACCCTGTCGTCGTCCTCGACCAGCAACAGCCGCATCGGCTCTCCCCCCAGTCATGCCTGTCCGTGCTCCGGCGCGGGCAGCCGGCAGCATCGAATACACCCCGACACCCGGGTGCCCCGTCAAGAGGGCCAGGTACCGAAGCGCACACCGTTATCCACCCGGTACGCACCGTGCCCACCCCTCACCCACGCAGCGTGACGCGACAGTGGCGCACAGTCACCGGATTGTGATGCTCAAGTTCAGCTCAGATGTACTGACGTGAACCGAACGGGATCATAAGGTCCACCCAACCCGACGAACATGGAGCGACCGCCCGATGAGCGACTCTCCCGTGTCACCGGCGTCCCCACGGCCAGCGCGCGCCGTGCCGTCCGCGGGCGAGCCGCTGGTCGTGCTGGACCGCGTCAACAAGCACTTCGGCGCGCTGCATGTGCTGCGGGACATCGACCTGACCGTGGCGCGCGGCGAGGTCGTCGTGGTGGTCGGTCCCTCAGGCTCGGGCAAGTCCACGCTGTGCCGCACGATCAACCGGCTGGAGACCATCGACTCCGGCACCATCAGCATCGACGGCAGGCCGCTGCCCGAGGAGGGACGCGAGCTCGCCCGGCTGCGCGCCGACGTCGGCATGGTCTTCCAGTCCTTCAACCTCTTCGCGCACAAGACGGTGCTGGAGAACGTCACGCTCGGCCAGATCAAGGTGCGCAGGTCGCCCAGGGAGCAGGCCGAACGCACCGCGCGCACCCTGCTGGACCGGGTCGGGGTGGGCGGCCAGGCGGACAAGTACCCGGCGCAGCTGTCCGGCGGCCAGCAGCAACGGGTGGCCATCGCCCGGGCGTTGGCGATGGAACCCAAGGTGATGCTGTTCGACGAGCCGACCTCGGCACTGGACCCGGAGATGATCAACGAGGTACTGGAGGTCATGCGGCAGCTCGCCCGGGACGGCATGACCATGGTCGTGGTCACGCACGAGATGGGGTTCGCGCGCTCCGCGGCCCACCAGGTGGTCTTCATGGCGGACGGCCGGATCGTCGAACAGGCCCCGCCCGACCGGTTCTTCAGCAGTCCGCGCAGCGGGCGGGCGAAGGACTTCCTGTCGAAGATCCTGCACCACTGAGGCGCCCTTCGAACTCCCTTCGCACCACCGGACGCCTCCAGCGTCCACGACGAGGCGGACCGGCGGCCGACCGGCCGCCGCGACCCACGTGTTCACCATCCGCCGGAAAGGATGCGCGTGCACGTACTCCTCAGCCACTTCGCCCTCTTCCGCCACGGCTTCGTCGGCACCGTGCTGCTCACCTCGGTGAGCGCGGGGCTCTCGCTGGCCCTGGGAGTGCTGCTCGCCGCCTGCCGGATCTGCCCGGTGCCCGCGCTGCGGATCCTCGCGACGGCGTGGATGGCACTGCCGCGCAACACCCCGGTCACGCTGTGGTTCCTGGCCGCGGTTCTCGCCGCGCCGCGGGTCCTGTTCCCCGGGGTGAGCCACTTCGCCGTCGCGGCGGGCGCGTTGGGCTGCCACACCTCGGCGTTCGTCGGCGAGGCGCTGCGCCGCGGGGTCGCCTCGGTGCCGCTGGGCCAGGCCGAGGCGGCCCGCGGTCTGGGCATGACGTTCTGGCAGACGCTGCGGCTGGTCGTGCTGCCGCAGGCGGGCCGTACCGCCGTCGCGCCGATCGGCGGCCTGATGGTCGCGCTCACCAGGAACTCCGCGATAGCGGGCGCGTTCGACGTCGCCGAGTTGTTCGCCCAGCAAAGGCGGCTGAGCGCGACCGGCCACGACGTCGTGGAGGTCTTCGTCTGGATCGCGCTGGCGTATCTGCTGATCACCTTTGTGATCAGCGAGTCGTTCCGGCTGCTCGAACACCGCCTGGCGGTGGCCGGATGAACGACCGCGTGCTGTTCGACGCGCCCGGTCCCAGGGCGCGCAGACGCCGACGGGTCTACGCGGTCGTCAGCGCCGCGGTGCTCCTGGCCCTGGCCGCACTCGCGGTGCTGGGGCTGCGTGCCAGCGGGCAGTCGGCGGCAGTCGTGTGGGAGGCGCTCCAGCGCGGCGTGGTCCAACGACGCGCCGTCGACGGGCTGTTGGCCAGCATGGAGGCGTTCGCAGCGGCCGCCGTCGGCTCGTTGGCACTCGGCGCCGTGCTGGCGGCCGGGCGGCTGTCCGGGCACCGGCCGGTGCGCTGGGCGGCGACGGCGGTCGTGGGGTTCTTCCGGGCGCTGCCGCCGCTGGTCGTGGTCTTCGCGCTGTACGCCGGTGCCCTCGCGCCGCTGTGGGCCCTGGTGCTGGGCCTCGCCCTGTGCCACGGGTGCGTGCAGGCCGAGGTGTTGCGGGCCGGGATCGACGCGGTGCCGGTGGGGCAGGCGGAGGCCGGATACGCCGTGGGCATGCGCAGGTTGCGGGTGATGGCGACGGTGCTGGTCCCGCAGGCACTGCGGGCGGTACTGCCGACCGTCGTCAGCCAGTCGGTGGTCACCCTCAAGGACACCGCTCTGGGCTTCGTGATCGCCGATGGTGAACTCCTGCGCGCGGGGCGGCTCGTCACGGCGGGAACGGTGACGCCCGGCGGACGTCCGTACCTTCCGGTGCTCGCCGTCGTCGGCGTCGGCTACGCGGCGATGTGCCTGGCACTGTCCGCGCTGGCCCGTCGGATCGAACGGCGCGGCGCACGGGGGCGCGGCTGAGTCGAACGGCGGCACCCGGCGGCGCACTGGCCGTGGCGGCGCTTGACGCAGGTAGCGGCAGTGGGTTGCATACACAATGTGATCGCACGCCGGGCAGCAACCGCCATCTCCCCCGCACACCGAGGATCCGCCGCATGGACCCGGTGATCGTCGCGGGCGCGGGCAGCACCGGCCTGGCCCTGTGCCTGTGTCTCGCCCGGCACGGCGTCCCCGTCCTGCTGCTGGACGACGGCTCCTCCTGGCACGAGCGGCAGCCGGAACGCACCGTCGTGCTGCGCCCGCGTACCGCCGAACTGCTGGCCCGGCTCGGCTACACCGCCGTGCACACCGACGCGGCCCGCTGGAAGGCCTGGCGCACCCTGAGCCGCCGTCAGGAGGTGCAGTACGTCGAGTTCGGCGCCGACACCGAGCCGTCGCCGCTGCACCTGCCGCAGGACCGGCTGCTCCAGGGCCTGCGCGAGGCCCTCGCCGGACAGGAACTGATCAAGGTCGCGCCCGGCAGCCGACTGTACGCCTTCGAACAGGACGAGCACGGCCTGAGCGTGCACACCCGAGGCGCCGCCGGTGCCTCCGGCCCGCCGGACACCTGGTGGCGCGGCAGCTATCTGGTCGGCTGCGACGGACCGCGCTCCACCCTGCGCAAGCTGCTCGACGTGCGCTTCCCCGGGCGCACGGCAGTGGAGCGGCACGCGGTCGCGGCACTGAGGGTCGACCTGCCTGATCCCGGTACCGCGCTGCTGCACCGCGACCCACCGGGCGGCCGCCGCTCGCAGGTGATGGCGCGTCCGCTGCCGGACGGGGTGTGGCGGATGGACTGGGCGCTTGCGCTCGGCGGCCAACCGCTGACCGCGGACACCCTGGTGACGCTGATCCGGTCCACCCTCGCCGAGTGGTGCGAGGGCGCGGTCCCCCCGTACGAGTTGCTGGGGTCCGCCGAGTATCCGGTGCACCAGCGGCTCGCCCGGCGGTGGCGGTGCGGGCGGGCCTTCCTCGCGGGCGACGCCGCCCATCTGCTGGGCGCGTTGGGCACCCAGGGGCTTGAGGAGGGGCTGCGGGACGCGGAGAACCTCGCCTGGAAGCTGGCCGTCGCCTGGCACCAGGGCGCCTCCGACACCCTGCTGGACAGCTACCAGGCCGAACGGCGGTACGCGGTGGGCGCCCGGCTGCGCGCCGCCGACCAGGCGCTGCCGCTGCTGCGCAGCTCCGGGGCGTGGCACACGCTGCGCCGCTCGCTGCTGTCCGGGCCGATGAGCCGCCACACCGAGTTGCTGACCGACGGTCACCTCGGTCGCGGGCTGCTCGGCGCGCCGCCGGTCTACGACCGGTCGCCGCTGGCGCTGACCACTCCCCGCGCTGGCGGGCGCGCCGCGCCGGGCTCCGGCGTGGCCGCGGGGCCGGGCGGGGAGGCCGCAGATGTGCCGGTGGTCGCGCTGGACGGTACTCGTGGGCGGCTGCGGGAGCGGCTCGGCCGCGATCTGCTGGCGGTGCTGGTCGCGCCGGGCACCGGGGTGTGGGAGAGCAGGCACTGGCTGACCGCCGGGCTGATGCCCCAACTGTCCGCCGCGGTCGCGGCGTT
This sequence comes from Streptomyces sp. PLK1-5, assembly GCA_037034305.1. GTDB lineage: Bacteria > Actinomycetota > Actinomycetes > Streptomycetales > Streptomycetaceae > Streptantibioticus_A. The sequence goes on along the minus strand of JBAGJY010000020.1, from coordinate 29,514 downwards.
GCCGACCCGCACCGAACTGCTGGTCGCCGAGAACTATCCGGACGTCACCGCGCACACCGTGCTGCTGATCCGCCCGGACGGCCATGTGGTGGGCGCGATGAACGGCTGCCGTCCCACCGATCTGTACGCCTACGCGGACGTGGCCAGGGGCGGTCCGCCACTGCAACGGCTCACCGGCACGGCGGCGGGCCGGGAGGCGGACGGCTCACCGGATTCCGGCGCACAGGAGTTGGGCGAGGAGGCGGGCGCCGCCGCGCAGTCACGCTCATGACCGGTGGGCGACCGGCCCGCCGATGGTGACGTATCGGCGGATCTGTCCTTGACCCGCTCTCGCGGCGCGTGGTTGACTCCGTAGCGTGACTGACACCGAGCTGCGCCTTGTGCGGAGGGTCCATCTGGACCTGGTCCGCTACGCGGGCTGCGTGTGTCGGCCGTCCCGTTGATCCGGTTTCCTCCTCCGCGCGGCATGGGCCGCGCCTCCTCGCGATCTCCTGGGACGGTTCCCCTTGTCGCTCAACGACGTGTCATACGCCGGTGCTCCGGCGCGCCCCGCACCCGCTGTCGCCCCGGCCGCTCCGAGCGAGGCCGAACTGCTTGACTTCGCCCGCCGCGCCGCCACCGACCCCGAGGTGCTGGCCCAGCTGCCACTGGATCCGCAGGGACGCACCTGGGTGCGTCTGGAGGGACCGGGCGGCAGTGAGGCATGGCTGATCGGCTGGCCGCCGGGCGCCGAGACCGGCTGGCACGACCACGGTGGGTCACGGGGCGCGTTCGCCACCGCCGCGGGCGAGTTGGCCGAGGAGTCGGTCGCGGTGCCGCTGCCGACCGCCGGTTGGCAGTCACTGGAACTCACCGACGACGTGGACCGCACCCGCCGGATCCCGGTGGGCCGGGGCCGGGCCTTCGGCCCGCACCACGTGCACCAGGTGGTCAACGCCTCTGAGGAGCAGCACGCGGTGTCGGTGCATGTGTACCATCCGCCGCTGCCGATGATCCGCCGCTACAGCAGGAGCGGCCGGGTGCTGCGCCTGGCACTGGTGGAACGGCCGCAGGAGTGGTGACCGTGCCGGAACCCCGTGGCGTGGACGCTCTGCTGGCCGACGCCCGAGCCCGGCTGGTGCGGCTGACGCCGGTGCAGGCCCGGGCGGCGCTGGACGACGGGGCGCTGCTGGTGGACATTCGCTACGCCGCGCTGCGCGAGCGGGACGGCACGGTTCCGGGCGCCGTCATCGTGGAGCGCAACGAGCTGGAGTGGCGTCTCGATCCGCTCTGCGACCACCGGATCGCCGAGGCGACCGGCCACGACCGCCGGATCATCGTGCTCTGCAACGAGGGGTACGCGTCCAGCTTCGCGGCGGTCTCGCTTCAGGCGCTCGGGCTACACCGGGCCACCGATCTGGTCGGCGGATTCCAGGCCTGGCGCGCGGCGGGCCTGCCGGTCTCCCCCTGCGCCGGGCAGGTTGCCGCACCGGTCGCTCACTCCGGCAGGTAGCCGTCGAGGAACTCGGCGTCCTCGCCCTCCTCCTCCAGCGCCCGCCGGACCACTCGTAGCGCCAGCCCCTGCGGGTATCCCTTGCGGGCGAGCATTCCGGCGAGCCGGCGTATCCGCTTGTCCCGGTCCAGCCCGCGGGTGGCCCGCAGCTTGCGCTCCACCAACGCGCGGGCGGTCTCCTCCTCCCGCGCGCTGTCAAGCTGCTCCACGGCGCGTTCGATCACCGCGGACTCCACACCGCGGGTGCGCAGTTCGCTGGCGAGCGCCCGCCGGGCCAAGCCCCGGCCGTGGTGCCGGGACTCCACCCAGGCGTCCGCGAACGCCGCGTCGTCGATCAGTCCCACGTCCTCGAAGCGGGACAGCACCTGCTCGGCCACCTCGTCCGGGACCTCCCGCCGCCGCATGGCATCGGCAAGTTGCCTACGGGTTCTGGGAGTTCCGGTGAGCAGGCGCAGGCACAGCGCGCGGGCCCGCTCCTGCGGATCCCGTGGCGGCTCCCGCTCCGCGTCGGGCGAGGGGGGTCCGTCGCCGGGCCCTTCCGACCGCCTCATCGTCAGGCCTTGGCCGCCGCGGACTTGGCCGCCTTGCCGGACTTGGCCGTGGTGGCCGCCGCCACCGGCTCCGTCGCCGTCGCGGTGACGGCGTCGGCGCCCGGCTCACCGCCCGGGGCCTCGGTCCGCACGCCGATGCCCAGCTTCTCCTTGATCTTCTTCTCGATCTCGTCGGCGAGATCGGGGTTGTCCTTCAGGAAGTTGCGGGCGTTCTCCTTGCCCTGGCCGAGCTGGTCACCCTCGTAGGTGTACCAGGCACCGGCCTTGCGGATGAAGCCGTTCTCCACGCCCATGTCGATCAGGCCGCCCTCACGGCTGATGCCCTGGCCGTAGAGGATGTCGAACTCGGCCTGCTTGAAGGGCGGGGCGACCTTGTTCTTGACGACCTTGACCCGGGTGCGGTTGCCGACCGCCTCCGTGCCGTCCTTGAGGGTCTCGATGCGGCGGATGTCGAGGCGCACCGACGCGTAGAACTTCAGCGCGCGGCCACCGGTCGTGGTCTCCGGCGAACCGAACATCACGCCGACCTTCTCGCGCAGCTGGTTGATGAAGATCGCGGTGGTCTTGGACTGGTTCAGCGCACCGGTGATCTTCCGCAGCGCCTGGCTCATCAGCCGGGCCTGCAGGCCCACGTGGGAGTCGCCCATCTCACCCTCGATCTCGGCCCGGGGCACCAGGGCGGCCACCGAGTCGATCACGATGAGGTCCAGCGCGCCGGAGCGGACCAGCATGTCCACGATCTCCAGCGCCTGCTCGCCGTTGTCCGGCTGGGACAGGATCAGCGAGTCGATGTCCACACCGAGTTTCTTGGCGTACTCGGGGTCGAGGGCGTGCTCGGCGTCCACGAAGGCGACCGAACCGCCGGCCCGCTGGGCGTTCGCCACCGCGTGCAGGGTGAGGGTGGTCTTACCGGAGGACTCCGGCCCGTACACCTCCACCACCCGGCCGCGCGGCAGACCGCCCACGCCGAGGGCCACGTCGAGGGCGGTCGACCCGGTCGGGATGACCTCGATGGGCTCGTTCGGCCGCTCGCCGAGGCGCATGACGGCACCCTTGCCGAACTGCCGTTCAATCTGTGCGAGCGCGGCGTCGAGCGCCTTCTCGCGGTCGGTTCCTGCCATGGGTTCCACCCGGTTCGCTTGAGTCGATCGCTTCACGTCCACCGACGCTAGCGCCTGCCACTGACAATGCGCCCTGACGCTGTCCGCGAGGCCGCTCCGGACCGCGGAGGGATGGCCCGGCACACCCCATAAGAATGGATGTTCGAATTTTGTGTCAAGCGACCCACCAGCCCCTGTGGATAACCGCGAACCCGCAGGTCACAGCGGCGCCACCGAGGTCGCCGCGGACAGCGGCCAGCGTCGGCCGGGCCGCGGTCAGCGCCGCTCGGCGGGCACGTCCACCGCCTGGCAGACCGCCCGCCACACGTCCTTGGCCTCCCAGCCCGCCTCGAACGCCTCGTAGACCGTGCGCCCGCCCAGTTCGGACATCACGTGGTCACGGGCGAACGAGTCGGCGTACCCCGCGCCGAAGTGCGAGCTCATCCGCTCCCAGAAGACCGTCAACTTCATGCCCCCAGTATCCCGCCCAGGAGGCGGGCGCTTCGCACCGACGGGTGCACCCTGGGCACAGCCATAGGCAGCGGGCGGGCCGCGCCCTACTGTGCGGCCATGGCCGGATCCGCAGTCCCCTCCTCCAGCTCTCCGCCCACCAGCCCGCTCACCGCGTCCACCCTGCTGACCTCGCCGCTGGCCCGCGCCGAACGCTTCGTGTGGCTGACCGCCCGGGTGCTCGAACAGCGCAGGTTCGCCCACCAGTTCCTGGACGGCGGCGCCGACCCCGTCGAGACCGCGCTTGCCGCGTACCGCAACGAGGACGGCGGCTACGGGCACGCCCTGGAGCCCGAACTGCGCGGCCCGCTCAGCCAACCGGCGCACGCCGCGCACGCGTTGCGGGTGCTGGACGAGATCGGCCGCTGCGGCGGCCAGCGCGCAGAGCGGCTGTGCCGCTATCTGACCTCGGCGTCCGCCTCGGACGGCGCGCTGCCCGCGCCACACCTGCCACGGGACCCCACCGGCGCGCTGGCGGAACCGACCGGTTCCCTGCTGGCCACCGGTCCGGTGGTGGGCGTGCTGCACCGCAACGGCGTCTGGCACGCGTGGCTGTTCCGGGCCACCGACTTCTGCTGGGCGGCGGTCGAGGGCCTGGAACACCCCGATCCGCGGCAGGTCCAGGCGGCGGTGGCGTTCCTGGACGGGGTGCCGGACCGGCCCCGCGCGCAGGCCGCGGCGGAACGGCTGGGACGACTGGTGCGCAGGCAGCGGCTGGCGGCACTGGAGCCGGAACCGGCGCCCGACGAGCACCACTTCCACGCGTACGACTTCGCGCGCTCCCCGGACTCGCTCGCCCGCCGGTGGTTCACCAACGCGGAGATGGACCGCGCACTGGACTTCCTGGCCGCCGCCCAGGCTCCGGACGGCGGCTGGCCGCTGCGCTCCCACTCCTGGGCCCCGGCCGCCCACTTCGAACGCCGCCCGGTCCTGACCATCGAGGCGCTGCTGACCCTGCGCGCCCACGGGCGGCAGATCACCTAGCGGGGGCGCGGACGCACCGGCTCCGCCTGGCCTCCCGCCCGCCCGAACCCGCAGCTCAGCCCGATTGTCAGTGGGCCGAGGCACGATGGATGGCATGTCGATCGGGAAGCGGCACGAGGCACCGGATCCGCAGCGGGAGCTGGATCCGGCGTCGGCCCTGGAATCCTTCGCCCCGGCCACCCGCGCGTGGTTCACCGGCGCCTTCCACGCGCCGACGAGCGCGCAGGCCCAGGCCTGGCGGGCCATCGCGCAGGAGTCCGACGTGCTGGTCGTCGCGCCCACCGGTTCCGGGAAGACGCTCGCCGCCTTCCTGGCCTCGCTGGACCGGCTGGCGAACACCCCCGCCCCGGCCGAGGCCAGGCGCCGCTGCCGGGTGCTGTACGTCTCCCCGCTCAAGGCGCTCGCCGTGGACGTCGAGCGGAACCTGCGCAGCCCGCTGACCGGGCTGCGGCACGAGGCGGTGCGGCTGGGGTTGCCGGAGCCGGACGTGCGGGTCGGCATCCGGTCCGGGGACACCCCGGCCGCCGAGCGCCGCTCCATGGCCAGCAAGCCGCCGGACATCCTGATCACCACCCCGGAATCCCTGTTCCTGATGCTGACCTCCAGCACCAGGGAGGCGCTGCGCGGAGTGGAGACGGTGATCCTGGACGAGGTGCACGCGGTCGCCGGGACCAAGCGCGGCGCGCATCTGGCGCTCTCCCTGGAGCGCCTCGACGAGCTGCTGGACCGGCCAGCCCGGCGGATCGGCCTGTCCGCGACGGTGCGGCCGGTGGACGAGGTGGCCCGCTTCCTGTCCCCGCGGCGCGAGGTCACGATCGTCCAGCCGCGCGCCCAGAAGGAGTTCGACCTGTCGGTCGTGGTCCCGGTGGAGGACCTGGGGGAGCTGGGCGGCTCCCCGGTGTCCGACAGCGGTGGCGCGGACGGCGGCGAGCGGCCGTCGATCTGGCCGCACGTCGAGGAGCGGATCGCCGATCTGGTGCAGTCCCACCGATCCACGATCGTGTTCGCCAACTCCCGCCGGCTCGCCGAGCGGCTGTGCAACCGGCTCAACGAGATCGCGCACGAGCGGGCCCTGGCCACCGCGCCCGCCGCGGATGACTCGGCACTGCCCGAGGACCACTCCCCCGCCCAGCTGATGGGCGGCTCAGGGGCTGCCAGGGGGGCGCCGCCGGTGCTGGCCCGGGCCCACCACGGTTCGGTCTCCAAGGAGCAACGGGCACTGGTCGAGGAGGACCTGAAGGCCGGGCGGCTGCCCGCCGTGGTCGCCACCTCCAGCCTTGAGCTGGGCATCGACATGGGCGCGGTGGACCTGGTGGTGCAGGTCGAGTCACCGCCGTCGGTGGCCTCCGGCCTGCAGCGGGTGGGCCGGGCCGGACACCAGGTGGGCGCCGTGTCCACCGGTGTGGTCTTCCCCAAGTACCGCGGCGACCTGGTGCAGTCCGCCGTGGTCACCGAGCGGATGCGGCAGGGCGGTATCGAGGCGCTGCGCGTCCCGGCCAATCCGCTGGACGTGCTGGCCCAGCAGCTGGTCGCGATGACCGCGATGGACACCTGGGACGTGGAGGAGCTGCTGGCGCTGGTGCGGCGCGCCGCGCCGTTCGCCACGCTGCCGGAGTCCGCGTTCACCGCCGTGCTGGACATGCTCGCCGGTCGCTACCCCTCCGACGCGTTCGCCGAGTTGCGGCCCCGGGTGGTGTGGGACCGGGTGGCCGGAACGGTCAGCGGGCGGCCCGGCGCGCAGCGGCTGGCGGTGACCTCGGGCGGCACCATCCCGGACCGCGGCCTGTTCGGAGTCTTCCTCGCCGGTGCCGACCCGAAGAAGGGCGGCGGGCGGGTCGGAGAGCTGGACGAGGAGATGGTCTACGAGTCCCGGGTCGGCGATGTGTTCACCCTGGGCACCACCTCATGGCGGATCGAGGACATCACCCGCGACCGGGTGCTGGTCTCCCCCGCCCCAGGAGTGCCCGGCAGACTTCCGTTCTGGAAGGGCGACCAGCTCGGCCGCCCCCTCGAACTCGGCCGCGCGCTCGGCGCGTTCCTGCGCGAGATCGGCGGTCAGGACCCGCGGCGGGCGCGGGACCGGCTCGCCTCGGCCGGGCTCGACACCTGGGCTGCGGACAACGTGCTGGCCTATCTGGACGAGCAGCGCCGGGCGTGCGGCCATGTCCCGGACGACCGGACCATCGTCGTGGAGCGGTTCCGTGACGAGCTGGGCGACTGGCGGATCGTGGTGCACTCCCCGTTCGGCGCCCAGGTGCACGCCCCGTGGGCGCTCGCCCTCGGGGCCCGGCTCGCCGAACGGTACGGGTTCGACGCCCAGGTGATGCACGCCGACGACGGCATCGTGCTGCGGCTTCCCGACGCCGACCTGCTCGGCCTCGACCTGCTGGACGCCGATCCGCTGAAGGCCGGTGCGGAGTACGACACCGAGCAGAGCCCGGTCGGCGCGGCCGACGTCGTGTTCGACAAGGGCGAGGTCGAGCAGATCGTCACCGAACAGGTCGGCGGCTCCGCGCTGTTCGCGTCCCGGTTCCGCGAGTGCGCGGCCCGGGCCCTGCTGCTGCCCCGCCGCAATCCGGGCAAGCGGACGCCGCTTTGGCAGCAGCGCCAGCGCGCCGCCCAACTCCTGTCGGTGGCCTCCGAGTTCGGCTCGTTCCCGATCGTCCTGGAGGCGGTCCGCGAGTGCCTCCAGGACGTGTTCGACGTACCGGGCCTGGTGGAGCTGATGGGCGACATCGAGGGCCGCGCGGTCCGGCTGGTGGAGGTGACCACCCCCGAGCCGTCCCCGTTCGCCCGCTCGCTGCTGTTCGGCTATGTGGCGCAGTTCCTGTACGAGGGTGACTCCCCGCTCGCCGAACGGCGCGCCGCGGCCCTGTCGTTGGACTCCCGGCTGCTGGCCGAGCTGCTCGGCCAGGCGGAGCTGCGCGAACTGCTGGACCCCGAGGTCATGGCGGAGCTGGAGCGCGAGCTGCAGTGGCTGACCGAGGACCGGCGGGTCAAGGACGTCGAGGGCGTCGCCGATCTGCTGCGGGTGCTCGGCCCGCTCACCGACAGCGAGTTGGCGGAGCGTGGCGCGGAGCCGGGCTGGCCGCGGGAGCTGGAGGCCACCCGGCGGACGATCCGGGTCCGGATCGGCGGCGCCGAGCACTGGGCGGCCGTCGAGGACGCCGGACGGCTGCGGGACGCCCTCGGTACGGCGCTGCCCGTGGGCGTACCGGAGGCGTTCACCGAGCCGGTGAAGGACCCGCTGGGCGACCTGCTCGCGCGGTACGCGCGCAGCCACGGCCCGTTCACCGCCGCGGACGCGGCGGCGCGCCTGGGCATCGGCGCCGCGGTCGCCGAGGCCACGCTGCACCGGCTGGCCGCCGGCAACCGGGTCGTACAGGGGGAGTTCCGGCCCGAAGGGCTGGGAGTCATGGCCGCGGCGGGCGGCGCCTCCGCGCAGGGGCGTGGGCGACGGGCGGCGGAGTGGTGCGACGCCGGAGTGCTGCGCAGGCTGCGCCGCCGCTCGCTGGCGGCGCTGCGGCACGAACTGGAGCCGGTGCCGCCCGGCGCGCTGGCCGCGTTCCTCCCGCAGTGGCAGCAGGTCGGCACCCGGGCGCTGCGCGGACCTGACGGACTGGTGCGCGCCATCGAGCAGTTGCAGGGCTGCGCCGTGCCCGCCTCCTCGCTGGAGAAGCTGGTGCTCCCGTCTCGGGTGGTGGACTACACCCCGGCGATGCTCGACCAGCTCACCGCCTCCGGTGAGGTGGTCTGGTCCGGCGCCGGGGCGCTGCCCGGAAAGGACGGCTGGGTCACCCTCCATCTCGCCGACACCGCGCCGGTGCTGCTCCCCGCCCCGCTGCCGCTGGAGCTGACCGCGCTGCACCGAGCGGTCCTCGACGCGCTGTCCGGCGGCTACGGCCTGTTCTTCCGGCAGATAGCCGACCAGGTCAGGACCACCATGCCGGAGACGACCGAGCCGCAACTCGCCGACGCCGTGTGGGAGTTGGCCTGGTCGGGACGGCTCACGAATGACACGCTCGCCCCGCTGCGCGCCCTGCTCGGCTCCGGCCGCACGGCGGGCGCCACGGCGCACCGCGCCCCCAGGGCCACCCCGCGCGGCCGGTACGGCTCCTCGATGGCCCGGCCCACGGCCTCGCGTACCGGCCCGCCGACCACGGCCGGGCGTTGGTCACTGCTGCCGCAGGCCGAGACCGACCCGACCATACGGGCGCACGCGCTGGCGCACACCCTGCTGGACCGGCATGGCGTGGTGACCCGGGGCGCGGTCGCGGCCGAGGGGGTCGAGGGCGGCTTCTCCGCGGTGTACCGCGTGCTGTCGGCGTTCGAGGAGAGCGGGCAGGCCCGTCGCGGCTATGTGGTGGAGGGCCTGGGCGCGGCCCAGTTCGCCATGGACGGCGCGGTCGACCGGCTGCGCGCCGTACACACCGCCCGCGAGCGCGAACAGCCGCGGTCCACCGCGCCGCGCGCCGTGGTGCTGGCCGCCGCCGACCCGGCGAACGCGTACGGCGCCGCCCTGCCCTGGCCCGATCCGCCGTCCGGCGCCGAGGGCCGCCCCGGCCACAAGCCGGGCCGCAAGGCGGGCGCCCTGGTGGTGCTGGTCGACGGGGAGTTGACGCTCTACGTGGAGCGCGGCGGCAAGACGCTGCTGGCGTGGGACGGTGACACCGGGGCGGACAGCCCCCGGCTGCGCGCGGCGGTGCAGGCGCTGGCGGACGCGGTGCGCGACGACGCGCTGGGCAGGCTGACGGTGGAGCGCACCAACGGCGAGCCCGCCCTGGTCTCCCCGCTGGGCCGCGCCCTGGAGGCCGCCGGTTTCCATCCCACCCCGCGGGGCCTGCGGCTCAGACCCTCCTCCGACCTCGCCGACCACGGCTGAGGTCCGGCGGTCGCCGCCGGGCCGCCACGGCATGATGGGGGTATGCCCGAAGGAGACACCGTCTGGCTGACCGCGCGCCGTCTGCGGGACGCGCTGGCGGGCCGCGCGGTGGTCCGCTGCGACCTGCGGGTGCCCAAGCTGGCCACCACGGACCTGTCCGGGCGGCGGATCGAGGAGGTGCTCTCGCGCGGCAAGCATCTGCTGACCCGCTTCGAGGGCGGCTGGACGCTCCACTCACATCTGCGGATGGACGGCTCCTGGCAGGTCTACGCCGCCGGTGAGCGGTGGCGCGGCGGGCCGCAGCACCAGGTGCGGGCGGTGCTGGCCACCGCCGAGTCGGTGGCCGTCGGCTACCGGCTGCCGGTGCTTGAGCTGCTGCGCACCGCCGAGGAGGACCGCGCGGTCGGCCATCTCGGCCCCGATCTGCTCGGCCCGGACTGGGACCCGGCCGAGGCGTCGCGCCGACTGATGTCCGACCCGGCCCGCCCGGTCGGCGAGGCGCTGCTGGACCAGCGCAATCTCGCCGGGATCGGCAACGTCTACAAGTCGGAGCTGTGCTTCCTGCGCGGCGTCACCCCTTGGACCCCGGTGGGTGAACTCGCCGCCCCCGAGCGGATGGTGGCCCTGGCGCACAAGCTCCTGGACGCCAACAAGGCCCGCCACGGCCATATCACCACGGGCAACCCCCGGCGCGGGCGCACCCACTGGGTGTACAACCGCGAGTACCATCCGTGCCTGCGCTGCGGCACCCCGGTACGTAGGGCCGACCAGGGGCCGCCCGACGAGTCACGCGTCACCTACTGGTGCCCGAGCTGCCAGAAGGGCCCGGCCCCACCGGCCGGTTGAGGCCGGTCAGCGTCAACGCTCCTTGCCGGAACGCCGGGTTCGCGGCCCCGTGCCCACCGCGGATATCGCCGTCGCGCCAACCGGCGTGTACGCGCCGGGCTTTCGCGGCGTCGGCAACGGCCGCGCACCCGCGCATCCCGTACCGTCGCGCACGCCCGCGCACTCCCACACCCGCGTGGCGGCGCGCCCGCGGCGAGTGCCCCGCCATGGCGTCGTGTGCACCGGCAGCAGCCCCAGCGTCCAGCCGCTCACCGCGAAACCCTGCTCAACCGGTCCGGTCTGCGCTGGGTGCGCCGCCACCCGCAGCACCGCCCAGCACCACAGCAGAGCGAACGTGCCAGCCGTGATCCGCCGTACCCGGCGCCACCCGACCGCGCCACGCCGTTCCGGCTGGGGTGCATCCGCTGCCCATCGAGCATCCATGGCCGCCTCCGACATCCCCGAGGCTGCGACAAGGCGCCCACAGGGCACCCGTACAGGGTGCGATGCCCCGTGCGGGTGATCATTAGCCCTCTGGTACGACGAGCGGAGCGGTCTTCACTCGATAGGAGCACCCCCGGAACACGCGTAGTGTTCGCCAACTACGGGCGCGACCGCTCACACGGTGGCGTTCTCGGCCTGGAACATCCAGTAGTGCTTCTCCAGCGCCGCGGTGAGCCCGAGGAAGATGTCCTGGGTGACCAGGTCGGGCTCCTCGGTGGCCTTGATGCGCTCACGCATCCGCGTGATGACGGTGGCCAGTGCCGCGATCAGTGTGTCCACGGCCTCCTTGTCGTTGATCCAGCCGTCCTTCACGGTGGCGATGGCGCTGGTCTTGGCGACCGTCTCGGCCCTGCCGTCCGGCGGTGCCCCGATCGCGGAGGCCCGCTCGGCGACCGTGTCGGAGTAGGCGCGTGCCGTGCTGACGACCTCGTCGAGCTGCAGGTGCACCGGGCGGAAGCGCGGCCCGACGATGTTCCAGTGGACCTGCTTGGCCACCAAGGAGAGGTCTACCAGGTCGACCAGCGCGCCCTGGAGCGCGTCCGCGGCAACCTTGCGGGCCTCGTCGGACAGGACGGTCTTCACGACAGCCATGGCGTTGCCTCCTCGCACTGGGGGGACTGCAGTCCGTTTCGTCCACCCGTGCGCCTGCCCACTCAGGCGGCGGGAAACATGCGGAAGGGCCGGGCTGTCAGACAGCCCGGCCCCGGGGCCGTGGTGGCCCGCCAGCTTTCACCGCCGCAAGAGATCAGGCCGCGACCACATCCACGGCCTCCGCCTGCGGTGGCTTGATCGTCACACGAGTGCCTGGCACATGAGTGACCGTCTCCAACATCGACCGCACCGGCACGGCCGCAACCTCCGGGGCCGCCGACTGCGCCAGCTCGGCGAGCGACAGCTCGTCGCTGACCTCACGCATGACCTCGGACATCCGCACGTCCAGGGCGTCGCAGATCGCGGAGAGCAGTTCGGAGGAAGCTTCCTTCTGGCCGCGCTCTACCTCTGACAGGTAGCCCAACGAGACTCTGGCCGATGCCGAGACCTCGCGCAGAGTGCGGCCCTGACGCTGGCGCTGCCGACGCAGCACGTCACCCAGCAGGCGACGGAGCAGAATCATCGGTGGCTCCCTCCTCGGACCGCGGATCCGTAAGCTTCTCGCCCCACCGTACCGCCTCCGGCAGCGGCCGTGCGGGGAGCGCTGACGTGTTCACTAAGGGCTGCAAACATCAAATTCCCCCGTGCTGTTCCGTATCCTGTGCCCCCGCGTTCACTCGGTCGGCCTTCCGCTCGCCCCGTACCGCCGTCGTCAGCAGTTCCAGGGCCGCGGTGACGGTCGCGCCGCGGACGGCCGCCCGATCACCCGTCAGCCGCGGCGAGTCGACCCAGGCCCCCTCCGGGCCCGCGACCGCCACGTGGACCGTGCCCACGTCCTTGCCGTCCTGCGGGTCGGGACCGGCCACCCCGGTGGTGGCCACACCCCAGGTGGCGCCCAGCAGGCGCCGTACGCCCTGCGCCATCTCGGCGGCGACCAGCGGATCCACCGCGCCGCGCGAGGCCAGCAGCGCGCCGTCCACCCCGAGCACGTCCCGCTTGACGTCGGTGGCGTACGCGGTGACCGAGCCGCGGAAGGTGCGCGACGCGCCCGGTACCGCGGTGAGCGCCGCGGCCACCAGGCCCCCCGTCAGCGACTCGGCGACGGCCAGCGTCCCGCCCCGCCGCTCCAGCAGCGCCAGCGCCTCGGCGGCGGTCACGGCGCGCCGTCCGGCCCCGCGTCGCGCTCGGCGGCCCGCTGGGCGGCCAGCCCGGCCCGCCGCAGCAGCACGGCCTGCCGTACGTAGTCCAGGCCGGTCACCACGGTCAGCACCACCGCCACCGCCATCACCCAGGCGCGCAGCGTGGCCAGCGGCCCGGTCAGCACCAGGACGTACATGCCCACCGCGACGCCCTGGGTGAGGGTCTTCAGCTTGCCGCCGCGGCTGGCCGGAATCACCCCGTGCTTGATGACCCAGAACCGCATCAGCGTGATGCCGACCTCGCGGAACAGGATCACCGCGGTGACCGCCCACGGCAGGTCGCCGAGTGCGGACAGGCCGACCAGCGCGGCGCCCATGATCGCCTTGTCCGCTATCGGGTCGGCGATCTTGCCGAAGTCGGTGACCAGGTTGTAGCGGCGGGCCAGTTCACCGTCGAACAGGTCGGTGATCATGGCGATGGCGAAGGCCGCCCAGGCGAACGAGCGCCACGCCGGGTCGTGGCCGCCCGCGTGCACCAGCAGCAGCACGAACCCCGGTACGAGCAGCAGCCGCACCATGGTCAGGATGTTGGCGATGTTCCACAGGCCTGGCCGGTCCACCGGGTCCCCGAGGTGGTCGGGAGCCGCCGCGGGCCGGTGACCGCCCGCCGCGGACGCCGGTACACCGGTCATCTGCCCGCCTCCTCCGTACCGCTCGGGCCGCCGGTCAGCGGCTCGGCCACCAGGTCCACGCCCTCGGTGTCCACGACCTTGGCGGCGACGATGTCGCCGATCGCCAGTCCGGCGCTGGAGGTGAGCTGGACCTGGCCGTCGGTCTCCGGGGCCTGGTGCAGGCCGCGGCCGACGGCCTCGCCCTCCTCCAGCGACTCCACCAGCACCTCGACGGTCTCGCCCAGCCGCTCCTCGGCGCGCTGCGCGGTGAGTTCCTCGGCCAGCCGGGAGACCCGGGCCAGCCGCTCGGCGACCACGTCCTCGGGCAGCTTGCCGTCGTATCCGGCGGCCTCGGTGCCCTCCTCGTCGGAGTAGCCGAACACCCCGACGGCGTCCAGCCGCGCCGCGCTGAGGAAGCGTTCCAGCTCTGCCAGGTCGGCTTCGCTCTCGCCGGGGAAGCCGACGATGAAGTTGGACCGCACACCGGCCTGCGGCGCCTTCGCGCGCACCGTCTCCAGCAGTCCCAGGAAGCGGTCGGTGTCGCCGAACCGGCGCATCGCGCGCAGCACACCGGGCGCCGAGTGCTGGAAGGACAGGTCGAAGTAGGGGGCCACCTTGGGGGTCGAGGTCAGTACGTCGATCAGCGTCGGCCGCATCTCGGCGGGCTGGAGGTAGCTGACCCGGATCCGCTCGATGCCGTCGACCGCCGCGAGTTCGGGCAGCAGCGTCTCCAGCAGCCGGATGTCGCCGAGGTCCTTGCCGTAGGAGGTGTTGTTCTCACTGACCAGCATGACCTCCTTGACGCCCTGCTCGGCCAGCCAGCGGGTCTCGCCGAGGACGTCGGAGGGGCGGCGGGAGACGAACGAGCCGCGGAAGGAGGGGATGGCGCAGAAGGCGCACCGCCGGTCGCACCCGGAGGCCAGCTTCACCGAGGCGACCGGGCTGGAGTCCAGGCGGCGGCGCAGCGGCGCCCGCGGCCCCGAGGCGGGCGCGACGCCCTGCGGCAGGTCGTCGGCGACCTGCCCGTGGCCGGGCAGGGCCACGGCGCTGCCCTGCCGCTCCACCGGGCTGATCGGCAGCAGCTTGCGCCGGTCGCGCGGGGTGTGCGCGGCGTGCACACCGCCGGCCAGGATGGTCTGGAGGCGGTCGGAGATGTCCGCGTAGTCGTCAAAGCCGAGCACGCCGTCCGCCTCGGGCAGCGCCTCGGCGAGTTCCTTGCCGTACCGCTCGGCCATGCAGCCCACGGCGACGACCGCCTGGGTGCGGGCCTGGCCCTTGAGGTCGCCTGCCTCCAGCAGCGCGTCGACGGAGTCCTTCTTGGCGGCCTCTACAAAGCCGCAGGTGTTGACCACGGCGACATCGGCTTCGGCGGCATCCTCCACGAGCTGCCAGCCGTCCGCCGCCAGACGGCCGGCGAGCTCCTCGGAGTCCACCTCGTTGCGCGCGCAGCCGAGAGTGACAAGAGCGACGGTACGGGGTTCGGGCATGGGCTCAGCCTACTTTGTCCCTGACCGGGACCGGCCTATCGGGTTGGCTCGCCACCGGCCGCTGCCGTCCGGTGGCGATCGTCCTCAGGGCCGCGCCCGCTGCCTCGCCTCGTTGGCCGCGCCGCGGTCAGCCCGCCTGCGGGTTGCCCGGGGTGAAGTCGGTGCGCAGCAGCTGGCCGTCGTTGCCCGCGGTGCCGAGGTCCTTGCCGTTGACGAACATCTTCACCGCTCCGGCGTTGCCCAGCACCAGGGAGATCTTCTTGTCGTCGGTGAAGGTCTTGGACTGGCCCTGGTCCAGCAGCCCTTCGAACAGCGAGTGCCCGTCGTTGCCGGTCGCGGTGATCCAGCTCTTGCCGCCGTCGGCGGTGAGCTTGACGGTGACCTTGTCGGCCGGGGCGGCGGCGATGGCGCTGCGGCTCGGCTCGGGAGCGCGGCTGGCGGGCGGGCTGGCCGCCGAGTGGCTGGGGCTGGGCTGGGTGCCGTTTCCGGCCACCGACTCGGTGCCGCTGCGCGCGCCGCTGAACATCGTGAAGCCGACGAAGCCGACCACGACCACGATCGCCGCGACCATGGCCGCGGTCCAGTTGGGGCGGCGCGGCTCCGGACGGATCCGCTCCGCCTCGTAGACCGGTGCCACCTGGGTGGGGCTGGGTTTGCCGCCGTGCTCGCCGTCGTAGCTGTCGACCAGCGGCGCCGGATCGAGGCCCACGGCACGCGCGAGCGTGCGGATATGGCCGCGGGCGTAGACGTCGCCGCCACAGCGGGAGAAGTCGTCCTGTTCGATCGCGTGCACGATGGGCGCCCGTACCCGGGTGGCCGCGCTGATCTCGTCCACGGTCAGACCGGCGTCGAGACGTGCCCGGTGCAGGGCGCGGCCGATGGACAGGGGTGCCTCGGAAGCTGCGTCGGAAGGTGAGTTGCCGATGGACACGGGGGCGCCTTTCGAGCGTGTAGCCACCTGCGGGAAATTCAGTTTAGGGGCGGTCGGCGAGTATCAGGCAAGCGGACGAGATGACTTTGTCGGCCAACGGAAGTCCGCCGGTCCGCGGCCTTCGTCGTACCGCCGTCGGCCGTCGGCCGTCCGCTCGCCTCCTGCCTTCGTTTGACGTACGAACAGCGCATACGGTTGCCCCTCGTCACCGCCCTGGGCGAACCGTGGACCGGTCAGCCCTGCGTGTCGCCGCGGATCACGGCGAGCACCCCGTCGAGCTCGTCGGGCTTGACGAGGACGTCGCGCGCCTTCGAGCCCTCGCTGGGTCCGACGATGTTCCGCGACTCCATCAGGTCCATGAGTCTGCCCGCTTTCGCGAATCCCACGCGCAGTTTGCGCTGAAGCATCGAAGTCGAGCCGAACTGAGTGGACACCACCAGCTCCGCGGCCTGCAGCAACAGGTCGAGATCGTCGCCGATCTCCTCGTCGATCTCCTTGCGCGGCCCGCTGGGGCCGGTGACGTCCTCCCGGAAGACCGGTGCGAGCTGGGACTTGCAGTGCGCCACCACCGCGGACACCTCGTCCTCGGTGACGAACGCGCCCTGCAACCGGGTCGGCTTGTTGGCGCCCATCGGCAGGAACAGCCCGTCGCCCTTGCCGATCAGCTTCTCGGCGCCCGGCTGGTCGAGGATGACCCGGCTGTCGGCGAGCGAGGAGGTGGCGAAGGCCAGCCGCGAGGGCACGTTGGCCTTGATCAGGCCGGTGACCACGTCGACACTCGGCCGCTGGGTGGCCAGCACCAGATGGATTCCGGCGGCGCGGGCGAGCTGGGTGATGCGCACGATCGAGTCCTCGACGTCGCGCGGCGCCACCATCATCAGGTCCGCCAGCTCGTCCACGATCACCAACAGGTAGGGGTAGGGCGACAGTTCGCGTTCGCTGCCCTCGGGGGGCTTGACCTTGCCGGACCGCACCGCCGCGTTGAAGTCGTCGATGTGGCGGAAACCGTACGCCGCGAGGTCGTCGTAGCGCAGGTCCATCTCGCGGACCACCCACTGCAGCGCCTCGGCGGCCTTCTTCGGGTTGGTGATGATCGGGGTGATCAGGTGCGGAATGCCTTCGTACGCGGTCAGTTCGACGCGCTTGGGGTCCACCAGCACCATCCGCACCTCGTCCGGGGTGGCCCGGACCATGATCGAGGTGATCAGGCAGTTGATGCACGAGGACTTACCGGAACCGGTGGCACCGGCGACCAGGACGTGCGGCATCCTGGCCAGGTTGGCCATCACATAGCCGCCCTCGACGTCCTTGCCGAGGCCGACCGTCATCGGGTGCTCCTCGCCGGACGCGTCCGCGGAGCGCAGCACGTCGCCGAGGTTGACCATCTCCCGGTCGGAGTTGGGGATTTCGATACCCACAGCGGACTTGCCCGGAATGGGACTTATGATCCGCACATCCGGACTGGCCACCGCGTACGCGATGTTCTTGGTGAGCGCGGTGATCCGCTCGACCTTGACGGCGGGGCCGAGTTCCACCTCGTAGCGGGTGACCGTCGGCCCCCGGGTGAACCCGGTGACCGAGGCGTCGACCTTGAACTCGCCGAACACACCGGACAGCGCCGCGACCACCGCGTCGTTGGCGGCGCTGCGGGTCCGGCCGGGACCACCGCGCTCCAGCAGGTCGAGGGAGGGCAGCGAGTAGGTGATGTCACCGGAGAGCTGGAGCTGTTCGGCACGCGGCGGCAGCACCTCGACGGCCGGAGGCGCGGGCTTCTTCGTCAGGTCCGGCACCGCGTCTGCCGGTGCCACCGACTCCTCGGCACGCGCGGCCGGGACCGCGGAGCCCTGCCCGCTCTTGACCATCGAGATCCGGCTGGTGATGTCGGCGACCACCGGGGACGGGTGCACCCCGTGCAGCACGGCGCCGTCCAGCGCGGCGGCAGCGGCGGCGGCCACGTCGACCGGGTCGGGCGCGCCGCGCGCCGGTTCCGGTTTGCTGAAGTCCACCGGCGCGTCCTTGCCGCGCCGCGACCTGCGGCCCAGTTCCTCGGACTCCGCCGCCGAGCCGTCCACGGCGTCGGCGGGTGCGGGCCCACCGGCACGGGAGCGGCGGCGGCGCGGCTGTTCGTCCGGCTCGGCGTACCCGGCGTCCTCGTACGGCTCGGCGTCCTCGTCGTACTCGTGGTCCTCGCCCGCGTCGTACAGCCCGAGCCGGGTGCCCAGGTGTCTGAGCCGCTGCGGAATGGCGTTGACCGGGGTGGCGGTGACCACCAGCAGTCCGAACACCGACAGCAGCACCAGCAGCGGCACGGCGAGCGCCGAGCCGACGGTGAACAGCAGCGGCTCGGCGGCGGCCCAGCCGATCATGCCGCCCGCGTCGCGCAGCGCCTGCCCGCCCTGGCCGCGGCCGGGCGCGCCGCAGCCGATGTGGATCAGCCCGAGGACGCCGACGATCAGCGCGGACAGTCCGATGACGATGCGCCCGTTGGCCTCCGGCCGTTCCGGATGGCGCATCAGGCGGATGGCGACCACGGCCAGCAGTATCGGCACCATCAGGTCCAGCCTGCCGAACGCGCCGGTGATCAGCATGTCGATCAGATCGCCGACCGGACCGCTGAGATTGGACCAGGTTCCCGCCGCGATCACCAGCGCGAGGCCGAGCAGCAGCAGCGCCAGGCCGTCCTTGCGGTGCGCCGGGTCCAGGCCGCGGGCACCCCGGCCCACACCGCGGAACACCGCGCCCACACTGTGCGCGAGCCCCAGCCACAGGGCCCGCAGCAGCCGCAGCACCGGACGCGTGGGACTCGGTGCCGGTTTCGGCCCGGCCTTGGGCGCCGCCTTCCTGGCGGGCGCCTTCTTGGCGGCGGGACGCGGCTTGGCGGCCGTCTTCTTCGCCGGTGCCTTCTTCGCCGCCGCCTTCTTCCGGGGGGCACCGGCGGCACCGCCCGCGGCGCCCGACGTGCGCCCGGTGCGCTTGGCGGGAGCCGCGGAGCTGCTCGAACCCTTCCCGGACGTACGTGAGGCCATGGTGCCGAGGTTACCGCCGTTGCCCCGGGGGCCGGTACGAGGCGACAGATACGCCCGTTCGTGTCGCGGCCCAGACGTGGCAAGGGTGACGCGGCGTCAACCCGTCACCCCTGCGGGGGTGCCGCCGACGGTCCCGGCTCGGCGCCCGGCTCCAGCGCGTCCAACGCCCGCCGCAGACCGGTCAGCTTGCGCTCCAGATGCGCCGCGGTGGCCACCGCGGCGGCGTCGGCGGAGTCGTCCAACTGCTTGGACAGCGCCTCCGCCTGCTCCTCCACCGCCGCGAGCCGGGCGGACAGTTCGGCGATCAGCCCCACCGGCTCCTTGCCGCCTTCGCCTCCGCACTGGCCACCCTGCTCCAGTTGCAGGCGCAGCAGGGCGGCCTGCTCCCGCAGTTGGCAGTTCTTCATGTACAGCTCGACGAAGACCGAGACCTTCGCCCTGAGCACCCACGGGTCGAACGGCTTGGAGATGTAGTCGACCGCGCCCGCCGCGTAGCCGCGGAACGTGTGGTGCGGCCCGTGGTTGATGGCGGTCAGGAAGATGATCGGGATGTCCCGGGTGCGTTCCCGGCGCTTGATGTGCGCGGCGGTCTCGAACCCGTCCATACCCGGCATCTGCACATCGAGCAGGATCACCGCGAAGTCGTCCGTGAGCAGCGCTTTGAGCGCCTCCTCCCCGGACGATGCCCGAACCAGCGTCTGATCGAGCGCGGAGAGGATGGCCTCCAGCGCCAGCAGATTCTCCGGCCGGTCATCGACCAGGAGGATCTTGGCCTTCTGCACCATAGCCCGTCCTCCTCGGCCCGGCATGGGGCCTCCCCTGCTCGCAGAGCTCGGGGAAGCACCGGGCGCCGCCCCCAGGGACGACTCCTGTACGCCGCCCGTCCTTGTGCCGGTCATGGTAGCCGCACCCCGTCGCTCGCCACACCCTGTCACCGCCATGTCACTGTGCACGTAGCAGAAACGTGGCGGGGGACCAGAAGGTTCCCTGCATACGGCACTCTCACACCCCTTCGGACACGCCGTGTTGTGCGAGGTAGCCTCCCCGTCCGGCTCAACGCGCCCGCATCCACTGCTCCATGACCGACAGCAGGTGGTCGGTGTCCACCGGCTTGGTGACGTAGTCGGACGCACCGGACTCGATGCTCTTCTCCCGGTCGCCCTTCATCGCCTTCGCGGTCAGCGCGATGATGGGCAGCCCGGCGAACTGCGGCATCCGGCGAATCGCCGACGTGGTGGCGTAACCGTCCATCTCCGGCATCATGATGTCCATCAGGACCACGGCGACATCGTCGTGCTGCTCCAGCACCTCGATGCCCTCCCGGCCGTTCTCCGCGTACAGCACCACCAGGCCGTGCTGCTCCAACACACTGGTGAGCGCGAAGACGTTGCGGATGTCATCGTCGACGATGAGCACCTTCTGCCCGTGGAAACCGCCCCGCGTGCCGCGAGCCACCGGCCGCGCGACCTCCTGCCGGCCGCTGTCCACCCAGGAGTCGGACGCGGCCTGCTGACCGGCCCGGCGCTCCGCGGGCGGCAGCGTCCGGCGGCGCAGCCGCGACAACCCGCCGCTGCGGCCGTACGCGGTGCGCCCGGCCTCCTCGGGCGCCACGGAGGCGGGCGACTCCTCCGCCGGTGCGGCGCCCTCGGTGGCCGACTGCTCCTTGGCGGGCACCTCCCCGGTGCTCAGCGGCAGGTAGAGGGTGAACGTCGAGCCGCGGCCCGGCTCGCTGTCCGCGTGGATCTCACCGCCGAGCAGCCGGGCGATCTCCCGGCTGATGGACAGCCCCAGCCCGGTGCCGCCGTACTTGCGGCTGGTGGTGCCGTCGGCCTGCTTGAACGCCTCGAAGATGACCCGCATCTTGCTGGCCGCGATGCCGATACCGGTGTCGGTGACCGAGAACGCGATCATCTCCTGGTCGGGGTCGCGCAGCGACCCGGACTCCAGCATCTGCTCGCGGATGGCGACCGGGATGTCCTTGCCCGCCGGGCGGATGACCAGCTCCACCGCGCCCGCGTCGGTGAACTTCACCGCGTTGGACAGCAGGTTGCGCAGCACCTGCAGCAGCCGCTGCTCGTCGGTGTGCAGGGTCATCGGCAGCTCGGGCGAGACCCGCACCGAGAAGTCCAGGCCCTTCTCCGCGGTCAGCGGCCGGAAGGTGGCCTCCACGTAGTCGACCAGCTGGACCAGGGCGATCCGGGTCGGGCTGACGTCCATCTTGCCCGCCTCGACCTTCGACAGGTCGAGGATGTCGTTGATCAGCTGCAGCAGGTCCGAACCGGCGCCGTGGATGGTCTCGGAGAACTCCACCTGCTTGGGCGACAGGTTGCCGTCGGCGTTGTCGGCCAGCAACTTGGCCAGGATCAGCAGCGAGTTGAGCGGCGTGCGCAGCTCGTGCGACATGTTGGCCAGGAACTCCGACTTGTAGCGCATCGAGACCGCGAGCTGCTCGGCCCGCTCCTCCAGCACCTGCCGGGCCTCCTCGATCTCGGTGTTCTTCACCTCGATGTCGCGGTTCTGCTGGGCCAACAGCTCGGCCTTCTCCTCCAGTTCGGCGTTGGAGGACTGCAGCGCCTTCTGCCGGTTCTCCAACTCGGCCGAGCGCTCCCGCAGTTGCGCGGTCAGCTCCTGGGACTGCGCCAGCAGGCCCTCGGTCTTGGTGTTCACCGAGATGGTGTTGACGCTGGTGGCGATCATCTCGGCGATCTGGCTGAGGAAGTCCTTCTGGATCTGGGTGAGCGGCTGGAAGGAGGCCAGCTCGATCACCCCGAGGACCCGGTCCTCGAACAGCAGCGGCAGCACGATCACATGGGCGGGCGGCGCCTCACCGAGCCCCGAGGCGATCTTCAGATAGCCCGGCGGCACGTTCTCCACCAGGATCGTGCGCCGCTCCACCGCCGCCTGGCCGATCAGCGACTCGCCCGGCAGGAAGGACGTCGGCATGGTCCGCCGCGAGTAGCCGTAACTGCCGATCAGCCGCAGCTCGTACGCCGCGCCCTCGGCGCCGCCGATCTCGCCGCGCTCGCCGTTCTCCCCGATCTCCTGGGCCAGGAAGAACGCGCCGTGCTGGGCCGAGACCACCGGCGTCAGCTCGCTCATGATCAGCGCCGCCACGTCCACCAGGTCACGGCGGCCCTGCATCAGACCGGAGATGCGCGCCAGGTTGCCCTTGAGCCAGTCCTGCTCCTTGTTGGCCAGCGTGGTCTCACGGAGCTTGACGATCATCGTGTTGATGTTGTCCTGGAGCTCCAGGATCTCGCCCGCCGCGTCCGCGTCGATCCGCAGGTTGAGATCGCCGCGGGTCACCGCGGTCGCCACCTCGGCGATGTTGCGGACCTGGTTGGTCAGGTTGTTCGCCATCAGGTTCACCGAGTCCGTCAGGTCCTTCCAGATGCCGGAGACCCCCGGCACCCGCGCCTGACCGCCCAGCCTGCCCTCGGTGCCCACCTCACGGGCCACCCGGGTCACCTCGTCACCGAACGCGGACAGCTGGCCGACCATGGTGTTGATGGTGGTCTTCAGCTCCAGGATCTCGCCGCGCGCGTCCACGTCGATCTTCTTGGACAGGTCGCCGCGGGCCACCGCGGTGGTCACCATCGCGATGTTGCGCACCTGGTTGGTGAGGTTGGAGGCCATCGAGTTCACCGACTCGGTCAGGTCCTTCCACGTACCCGACACACCGGGCACCCGGGCCTGGCCGCCCAACTCGCCCTCGGTGCCCACCTCACGGGCCACCCGCGTGACCTCGTCACCGAACGCGGACAGCGTGTCCACCATCGTGTTGATGGTCTCGGCGAGCTGCGCGACCTCGCCGCGCGCCTCCACGGTGACCTTCTTCGTCAGGTCGCCGTTGGCGACCGCGGTGGAGACCGCGGCGATGCTGCGCACCTGCGAGGTCAGGTTGTTCGCCATGATGTTGACGTTCTCGGTGAGGTCCTTCCAGATGCCGGACACGTCGCGCACCCGCGCCTGACCGCCCAGCCTGCCTTCGGTACCCACCTCACGGGCGACCCGGGTGACCTCGTCACCGAACGCGGAGAGCTGGTCCACCATGGTGTTGACGGTGGTGACCAGTTCGAGGATCTCGCCCTTGGCGTCCACCGTGATCTTCTTCGACAGATCGCCCTCGGCCACCGCCGTCGTCACCTCGGCGATGCTGCGGACCTGGTCGGTGAGGTTCGACGCCATGCCGTTCACGGACTGCGTCAGGTCCTTCCAGGTGCCCGACACGCCCTTCACGTCGGCCTGGCCGCCCAGGATGCCCTCGGTGCCCACCTCGCGCGCCACCCGGGTCACCTGCTCGGCGAACGCCGAGAGCTGGTCGACCATCGTGTTCAGGGTGTTCTTCAGCTCCAGGATCTCGCCCCGGGCGTCCACGTCGATCTTCTGCGACAGGTCACCGCGCGCCACCGCCGTGGCGACCTGCGCGATGTTGCGCACCTGGTCGGTCAGGTTGGACGCCATGCCGTTCACTGAGTCCGTCAGGTCACGCCACACACCGGCGACCCCGGGCACCTGGGCCTGGCCGCCGAGCCGCCCCTCGGTGCCCACCTCACGGGCCACCCGGGTCACCTGGTCGGCGAAGGCGGAGAGCTGGTCGACCATCGTGTTGATGGTGTTCTTCAGCTCCAGGATCTCGCCGCGCGCGTCGACCTCGATCTTCTGCGACAGGTCACCGCGCGCCACCGCCGTCGTCACCTGGGCGATCTGGCGCACCTGCGAGGTCAGGTTGCCCGCCATGAAGTTGACGGAGTCGGTCAGGTCCTTCCACGTACCGGAGACCCCCGGCACCTCCGCCTGACCGCCGAGCCGCCCCTCGGTGCCCACGTCCCGCGCCATCCGCGTCACCTGCGCGGCGAACGAGGACAACTGGTCCACCATCGTGTTGACGGTGTTCTTCAACTGGAGCATCTCGCCGGAGACGTCGACGGTCACCTTCTGCGACAGGTCACCGTTGGCCACCGCCGTCGTCACCTGCGCGATGTTGCGCACCTGGCCGGTGAGGTTGCGGAACGCCGTGTTGACCGAGTCCGTCAGGTCCTTCCACGTACCCGCCGCGCCCGGCACCTGCGCCTGACCGCCGAGCTCGCCCTCGACGCCGATCTCCCGCGCCACCCGGGTGACTTCGGAGCCGAACGACGACAGCTGGTCGACCATGGTGTTGACGGTGTTCTTCAACTCCAGCATCTCGCCGGAGACGTCGACGGTCACCTTCTGCGACAGGTCACCGTTGGCCACCGCCGTCGTCACCTGCGCGATGTCCCGCACCTGCGCCGTCAGGTTGCGGAACGCGGTGTTGACGGAGTCGGTCAGGTCCTTCCAGGTACCCGCCGCGCCCGGCACCTGTGCCTGGCCCCCCAACTGGCCCTCGGCGCCGACCTCGTAGGCGACCCGGGTCACCTCGTCGGCGAACGTGCGCAGCGTCTCGGTCATGCCGTTGATCGTCTCGGCGAGCTGGGCCACCTCACCGCGCGCCGCGATGGTGATCTTCTGCGACAGGTCGCCGTTGGCCACCGCCGTCGTCACCTGCGCGATGTCCCGCACCTGCGCGGTCAGGTTCCCGGCCATGGTGTTGACCGAGTCGGTGAGGTCCTTCCACACCCCGGCGACCCCGGGCACCTGGGCCTGGCCGCCGAGCTCGCCCTCGGTGCCCACCTCCCGTGCCACCCGGGTCACTTCGGAGGCGAACGACGAGAGCTGGTCCACCATCGTGTTGACGGTGTTCTTCAACTCCAGCATCTCGCCCGCCACATGGACGGTGACCTTGCGCGACAGATCGCCCTTGGCCACCGCGGTGGTGACCAGCGCGATGTCCCGCACCTGCGCGGTCAGCCGGGACGCCATGGTGTTGACCGAGTCCGTCAGGTCCTTCCACGAACCCGACATGCCGCGCACCCGGGCCTGCCCGCCCAGCTTGCCCTCGGTGCCCACCTCACTGGCCACCCGCGTCACCTCGTCGGTGAACGCCGACAACTGGTCCACCAGGCCGTTGACGGTGCGGCCCACCTTCAGGAACTCCCCGCGCAGCGGATGCGCCGAGCCGTCGGGCCCCTGCGAACGCAGGTCCATGCGCTGCTCCAGGTCGCCCTCGGCGACCGCCGAAAGCACCCGGCCGACCTCGGACACCGGCCGCACCAGATCGTCCACCAGCGCGTTCGACGCGTCGATCGCGGCGGCCCAGGCGCCCTCGCAGGCGCCGACCTCCAGGCGCTCGGTGAGCTTGCCCTCCCGGCCGACGACCCGCCGTACCCGCGCCAGCTCCCCGGTGAGGTGCTGGTTACGGTCCGCGACCTCGTTGAAGACGGCGGCGATCTCCGCCATCACGCCGTCGCCGGAGACCGTCAGCCGCTTGCGGAAGTTCCCGTCCCGCATGGCCGCCAACGCGGACAGCATCCTGTGCAGAGCGGCTGAGTCGACCTCGACGGTCCCGTTGGCGCGGGACCGCGCGCCCTTCGTCCTCGTGGCGCCGCCACGCGACGATGCACCAGACTCCACCGTGTCCCTCCCGGAGGGTCGAACGTCGACTTGCCCTGGCCCTTGCCCCTGCCCAAGGCATTCCCAGTGTTTCACCATGGTCGGCCCTGGCCATAACGGTTCGGCAGCATCGCATACCAGACCCCGGCGTGGTGCCCACTCACAGATCCCGAATGGATCACGACGGAAAACACCCGCAACCGGCGCACGCGCGCCCCAGGTGGGTAAGTAACCTGGCATCCGGTTGCCCGCCAAGAGCCGGGCGTACACCTGGGCAGCGGAGGGGTGCCGCGACATGCGCGAGCAGAGCGCCGAACGGGGGCGGGGCACGGCCGCGCCCAGCGTGCCCGGGACCCGGCCGCGCCATGTGGGAGGGCAACGGAGCAGCGACGACCTGGGTGACCCAAGACACATGAGGAGCCAATTGATCACCGCGCGTGCAGCCGCCACCTTCGAGCCCGTCGGGCGCTCGGTCGCCACCGCACGTGCCTTCGTCCGCGACACGCTGCAGGGCTGGGGCTTCAGCGACGTGGTCGACGACGCCGTCGTGCTCACCAGCGAACTGGTCACCAACGCCGTGGTGCACGCGGGCACCACCGCCGACGTGCTGTGCCTGCGCTACCCGGCCTCGGTGCGCATCGAGGTCGCCGACCACTACCCCGAACGCGAGGTCCCGCTGCACGACGGGGACCGCGTCAGCCACCCGGACCGCGAGGGCGGCCGCGGCCTCATCCTGTGCTCCGCGCTGGCCTCCCGCTGGGGCGTGGAGTACTCCCCGACCCACAAGCAGGTGTGGTTCCAGCTCGACCTGCCAGAACGCCCGGCCGGTACCCGCGCCGCGGGCCCCGCGCTGCCGCTCGCCGCGCTGCCGCTGACCGACTCCCAGGTGCGGGTGGCCGTCGTGCAGATCGACCGCGAGGGCATCATCAGCGGCTGGAACGAGGACGCGCAGGCACTGTTCGGGCACTCCCCGCAGCAGGTCGTGGGCAAGGCGCTCGGCGACCTGACCGCCTGGCCGCAGACCCCCGGCACCGGCTTCGGCCTCGCCGAGGCGCTGCGGCTGTCCCGCTGGGAGGGCTCCTACGGGCTGCGCGGCGCCGACGGCAAGGTCCAGCCGGTGTACGGCTCCCATCTGCGGGTACGCGACTCCTCCGGCGAGCCGTCCACGGTCTGCCTGCTGGTACGCGACCACGAGCGCGCCGTGCTCCAGGGCGGGCCGCTGCGCGGTACGTCCCAGGACCCGGCGCAGGCCGACCGGGGCAAGGCCGCCGTCGACCCGTTCGAGGTCTTCATCGGCTCCCCCGCCCCCGACGACCTCGACAGCCTGCTGCAACGCACCGTGGAGCGGGCCCGCGACATGCTCGACGGCGACGCCGCCTACCTGCTGCTCGCCACCGACGACGAGACCGAACTGGAGGTACGCGCCTCCACCGGTCTGCCCGCCGCCCGCCAGCGGTTCGCCCGGGTGCCCGTCGAGGCGGGCACCGGCCGCTACGGCAGCGCCCGGATGCCCGCCGTGCACGAGGACCTCATCGCCGCGCCGGGCGCCGTACCGCTGCTGGCCGGTACCGGAATGCGCTCCGTGGTCACCGTGCCGCTGAAGGTGGAGGGACGGCTGACCGGCTCCCTGGGCGTCGCCGCCGAATCGCCCGGCCGCTACCGCAACGAGGAGGCGCTGCGGCTGCAGTTCGCCGCCGACCGCATCGCGCTGGCCGTGGAGAGCGCCCGGCTCACCGAACTGGAACGGCTGCGCCGCGGCTCGCTGTCCTTCCTCGTCGAAGCCTCCGACCTGCTGGCCGGAACGCTTGAGCGGGACCAGACACTGGCCCTGATGGCCCAGATGACCGTGCCCACACTGGCCAGTTGGTGCGCCGTCTACACCATCGCCGAGCAGTCCGAGCCCGAACTCGCCTTCGTGCTGCACGAGGACGAGGACCGCATCGACGGCCTGAAGGCCCTGCTGTCCCGGATCGCCCCGCCGTCCCCCGACCCGACCCCCGGCGCCCGAGTGTGGACCGCGCCCTCCGACGCCGCCCACTCCACCGCGCTGCGCGCCTCGCTGCGCAGCCTGGGCCTCGCCGAGGCGGGACGCCCGGCGACCGGCACCGGCGCGCACGCCACCGCCTCCGCCGTCGGCGGCGAGACGGTGGTACTGCCGCTGGTCGCCCGCAACCGGGTGATCGGCATGCTCACCCTCGGCAAGCCCTCCGACGAGCGCTTCCGCCAGGAGATCCTGGAACTCGCCGAGGACCTCTCCCGGCGGGCCGCGCTCGCACTGGACAACGCCAGGTTGTACTCGGAGCGCACCGCCATCAGCCAGTCGCTGCAGCGCAGCCTGCTCCCGCCGGAGCTGCCGCAGATCCCCGGCGTCGAGGTCGAGGTCATCTACCAGGCCGCGGGCGAGGGCAACGAGGTCGGCGGCGACTTCTACGACCTGTTCCCGATCCGCGAGGGCTGCTGGGGCTTCGC
This sequence comes from Streptomyces sp. PLK1-5, assembly GCA_037034305.1. Taxonomy (GTDB): domain Bacteria; phylum Actinomycetota; class Actinomycetes; order Streptomycetales; family Streptomycetaceae; genus Streptantibioticus_A. The sequence continues at coordinate 1,878 of JBAGJY010000020.1, read as the reverse complement.
CATCGGCGACGTGTGCGGTACGGGCCCGGAGGCCGCGGCCGTCACCGGCCTGGCCCGGCACGCACTGCGCCTGCTGGCCAGGGAGGGCTTCGGCGGCCCGGCGGTACTGGAGCGGCTCAACGCCGCGATCCTCGACGAGGGCGCGCGCAGCCGCTTCCTGACCCTGCTGTACGGGGAACTGTGGCCGCAGGAGGACGGCAGCGCGCTGCTCAAGGTGGTCTGCGCCGGTCACCCGCTGCCGCTGCGGCTACGGCAGGACGGCAGCGTCGAACCGGCGGCCGAACCCCAGCCGCTGCTGGGCGTGTTGGAGGACCTGGAACTGCTCGAACAGACCGTGAAGCTGGAGCCCGGCGACGTGCTGCTGTGTGTGACCGACGGTGTCACCGAGCGCCGTGAGGGCAGCCGGATGCTGGGCGACGACGGGCTCGCCGACGTCCTCGCCCAGAGCACCGGCCTCACCGCGGGCGCCGTGGCGGCCCGGGTGCAGCGGGCGGTCGAACGGTTCGCCGCGGACGCGCCCTCGGACGACATGGCGATCCTGGCGATGCGGGTTCCCGAACTCCAGTGAATTCCCCGGCCCGGCGCGGAAACGCGCGAAGGCCCCGCCCGGCGGGAAACCGGGCGGGGCCTTCGTCATCTGAGCCCCAATACGGAATCGAACCGTAGACCTTCTCCTTACCATGGAGACGCTCTGCCGACTGAGCTATTGGGGCGCGTCGACAGGGAAGATCGTAGCCCATGGCCAGCGTCCACCAAAATTGACGGCCGAACACCGGTCCACGCGCTCCTAAAGCAACCCGCCGAGCGCGTTGCAGGCCGAGACGATCCGCTCCACCTCGCGCTCGGTGAGCAGCGGGTGCACCGGCAGTGACAGCGTTTCGGCCGCCGCCCGTTCGGTGTGCGGCAGATCCACCGGCATACGGAAGGTGGGAATGCGGTGCAGTGGGGTGGGCACCGGAATTCCCGCGTCGACGCCGCGAGTTGCCAACGCCCGGGCGAACGCGTCACGGTCCGGGCGGCCGTTCCCCGGCACCCGCACCACGTACCGGTGGTAGACATGCCGCGCGCCCGCCGCCACGTACGGTATGTGCACGCCCTTCAACGCCGAGTCGAAGACCCGGGCGTTGGCCCGCCGCCGGGCGGCGAACCCGAGCAGCCGTTCCAGCTCACCTCGTCCGGCGATCGCGGACTCGTCGGTGGGCAGGATGTCCGGCGTGCGCAACTCCCGTACTCTGCGGGCGAGTCGCTGATCCTCGGTGACGACGGCCAGGCTGAACGCCGCCAACGCCCCGAAGGTGCCGACCGGTTCACGGGCCAGCTCCGCGCCGCAGGCCTCCGAGGCGTCCTCGACCAGGGCCAACCCGTGGGACTGCGCCAACTCGGCCAGGCGGCGCACGGGTGCCGGGTGCCCGAACCGGTGCCCGGCGACGATGGCGACGGTGCGCCAGCTGATCGCGGCGGCGACGGCGTCCGGGTCCAGGCAGAAGGTGTGCGGGTCGATGTCCGCGAAGACCGGCGTGGCACCGGCCAGCCGTACGGCCTCCACCACTCCCGCGGGACCGTAGGAGGACACGATCACCTCGTCGCCCGGCACCACGCCCAACGCGACGAGCGACAGCCTCAGGGCGGTGTGCCCCTCCTGGACGGCAACGCAGTGCCGTCCGCCCACGAGGTCCGCGAACTCCCTCTCGAACGCGGCGACCAACGATCCTTCGACCACGCTGCCGCTCGGCTTCACGCCGCACCTCCAGTCGTCGATGCCGCCAGGCTCCCGAGGCACGACGATCTGCGGCCAAGCGGCGGGTGAACGACGGATGATGAAAACGCAAAGAGCCCCAGTTCCCGTGCCTGGCACGGGAACTGGGGCTCCCTTAAAGT
>JBAGJY010000019.1:0-128244 GCA_037034305.1 Streptomyces sp. PLK1-5 | reverse complement strand
GTACGCGCGACGGTAGCCATGTGACGGCGGTCACATGGCTACCGTCGTTCGCTCCCCAAGCAGGTCGGGCGAAGTCCGATGCGGCTCGGCAGCGTTCTGAAGGACGCGGGGAACCGCGCGACCGGCCGCAACGCTGCCGCAGCGGAACGACGGCACCCGTCGCCGCACTCCCGGCGAAGCGCCTACTCCTCCCCGCCGACCCGCAGCACCAACTTGCCGGTGGTGGTGCGGCTTTCGATCAGCCGGTGCGCCTCGGCGGCTTCGTGCAGCGGCAGTTCACGGCTGATCGGCAGGTCCACGGCGCCGTCGGCGGCCAGCCGCAACGCGCGCTCGGCGAGCCGCCGCAGCGCGTCGGGCGCGGCCTCGGCGAGCCCGTAGAGACTGAAGCCGTACACACCGTGACCGCCGGGGGACAGTGCGTTGAAGTCCGTGGTCCACGGCTGCTCGCCGCTCGCGTTGCCGTACGAGACCGCGCGGCCGAACGGTGACAGCAGTCCCAGCCCCTGCCGCCAGGTACGGCCGCCGACCGGGTCGAGCAGCAGGTCCACACCGTGTCCGGCGGTGGCCGCACGGGCCTGGTCGGCCCAGTCGTCCCCGACGAGGACCTCGTGGTATCCCTGCCCGCGCGCGTAGTCGGCCTTGTCGGCGCGGGAGACCACGCCGTAGACGGCGCCGGCCCCGGCCCGCCGCGCGATCTGTCCGACCACCGTGCCGACGCCGCCCGCCGCGGACTGCACCAGTACGGACTCGCCCGCGCGCAGCCGTCCCACCTCGTGCACCAGGGCGTGGGCGGTCGGCAGCACGGTGGGCAGCGTGGCCGCGAGCCGCAGGCCCACGCCGTCGGGTACGGGGAAGGTCAGCGCGGCGGACACCACGGCGGTCTGCGCGTATCCGCCCAAGAGGGTCAGCGCCGTCACCCGCTGCCCCACGGACAGCCCGGTGACCCCGGCCCCGACCGCCTGAACGGTCCCGGAGACCTCAAGCCCCGGGGTGAACGGCGGCGCGGACGCCCGGTACCCGGTGGCGCGGAGCTTGATCTCCGCGAAGTTCACCCCGGCCCACGCCACCCGGACGGCCACCTGCCCCGGCCCGGGCTCGGGCTCGGGCACCTCCCGCACCCGCAGCACCTCGGGACCGCCGAGTTCCTCGACCACGATCGCGCGCATGTCGACACTTCCTCCCCGTGAGTAAAGTTCGATGGACTTCGAACTTCAGGGGCGAGTGTACTCATCTCGCCGGACGACCAGCAGCCCGGCGGGGGGCTGGCCGCGCCAGGCGCGGCCACGTGGCGGGTGCGCCAGCGCCGGTCAACTCCCCTGCGGCTGCTCGCCGTCGCGGTGGCCGTCGCCGAGGAGCAGTTCGTCAGCGAGCAGGTCCATCAGCAGCCCGTCATGCCACGTACCGTCCTCGCCGCGCTCGTACTGCCGCATCACGCCGACCGGCCGGAACCCGACCTTGCGGTAGCACCTCACGGCGGCGGCGTTGTCCGCCGCCGGATCGATCACCAGCCGATGGTGCCCGTGCTCGACGACCAGGTGCCGCGCGAGCGTGCGCACCGCGTCCGTTCCCACGCCGCGGCCGTGCACGGCCGGGTCCACGTAGATGTCGATGCCCGCGTGCCGATAGTCCGGTTCGGTCTCGGCCGTCCACTGGATCGCACCGACGACGCGGCCCTCGTACTCGATCGCCAGGCGCTCGGCGCCCGTATCCGCAAGGTCCTCGCGTACCGCCGCCAGCATGTCGTTGCCTCCGCTCCACCACCGGCGCACCTCGGGCGTGGCGCGGATCCGCGCCAGCGCCGGGACGTCGGCGGGCGTCACCGGGCGCAGCGTGACGAGGGCGCCGTGCAGCATCGTCTCCATGCCGAGGGACGCTACCGGCACCCGGCGGCGAGCCGCAGGTGCCCTCGCGGGCCGGGGTGGCCCGCACTACTGTGGCACGCACGTCGAGGGAGGCCGGGTGGACGGGGTCGAGCGCGCGTTGGTGCTGGGGGCCGGTGGAGTCACCGGAGTCGCCTGGGAGTTGGGGATGCTGGCCGGGTTGGCGCAGGTCGGAGTCGACTTCGGCGACGCGGACGTGGTGATCGGCACCTCGGCCGGTTCGGTGGTCGGCGCACAACTGACCTCGGGTACGCCGCTGGAGACGCTGTACCGGCGGCAACTCGCGCCGCCCGACGGGGGCAGCGCGGCGGCGATGGGCAAGCGGACCGTGTTCACCATGGCTGGCAGCGCGCTGGTCTCGCCCGGGGTGCGCGCGGCGCGCAGGCGTATCGGCCGGATGGCGCTCGGCGCGCGCACCGAGTCGGAGGCGAGGCGGCGGGGGGCCATCGAGTCCCGGCTCGGCTCGCACGAGTGGCCCGTGGAACGGCGGTTGCTGGTCACCGCGGTGGACGCGCACACCGGCGAGTTCGCGGCGTTCCACCGCGGCGGCGGGGCTTCGCTGGTCGAGGCGGTGGCGGCGAGTTGCGCGGTGCCGGGGGTGTGGCCGTGTGTGACCATCGGTGGTCGGCGGTGGATGGACGGCGGGATACGCAGCAGCGCCAACGCCGATCTCGCGCGCGGCTGCCGCCGCGTGGTGGTGGTGGCCCCGCTGGCCCTGCACGGCCCGCTGATGCCCGGCCCGCGCCAGCAGGCCGAGCGGCTGCGCCGCGAGGGGGCGCGGGTCACCGTCGTCACTCCGGACGCCTGCGCCCGCCGGGCGATCGGCCGCAACGTGCTGGATCCGGCGAGGCGCGCGGCCGCGGCGCGAGCCGGACGCGAACAGGCGCCCCGCGTCGCGTCGTTGGTCAACGACGTGTGGCGGGGCGCCCGTTGCTGAACGGTACCGCTTGGCCGACTGGTGATCCGGCGGCTGTTACGCGGCACCTCGTGCCAGCGTGGCGGCCGCCGGATTATGTCGCAGCGGGATGTCCCGGCCTTCGGCCCGCCACTGCCGAACCAGCGCGTTGAACACCGGCGTCAGGGACGTCGGCTCCTGCTTCTGGGCATCGTGTGACGCGGCGGCCGGTGCCGACTCCGCCGCGGCCGCCTTCTTGGACAGTTGGATCACTTCCGGCATTTCGCTCTTCCTTTCGCTGTTGTTTTCGGGCATTCGGGCACCATACGTCACCGCCCACCGGTCGGCTGCGGCCCACCCCCCGCGGGCCGCCAACGCCCGTGGCCCGCTGGGCGCCCCGGCCGGTGCGGGCATACCGTCTGATAGGGGCGGAACCCGTCCCTACGACAGGAGGAGCCTCTCAGCGAAGGAGCGTCCAAGATGACCACCCAGCAGGATGCGGCGAAGGTGACCGTGGTGCTCAACGACTGCGCGACCCAGGACGCCGACACCGTGTTGCGCTCGCTCAGCACGGCCTTCCCGGCCTCCCCCGGCAGCACTCCGGAGGCCCCGAGCACCACCCGGCAGGGCAGGAACGTGTGGATCGAGAGCGTCGACGTCTCAGCCGAGGGCCCGCACTCGACCGCCAGGGAACTCGGCGGCCCGGTGACCGCCGACCTCCAGGGCTGCCCGGACGCGGTCCGCAAGGTGGAGCACGCCCTGGCGGACTCGTTCGCCGTGGCGGAGCACGGGCTGATCCACGGCGACCAGGAGATCGACCTGCGACTCCACATCGAGCCGACCCACCGCGCCTGACTGCCCGTTAGCTCCCTGTTGACTCCACGTCGGCGGGCTACCGCACCATGGCACGCCGGGCCCAATAGCTAGACACACCAACCATCGTCCGTTCACCTCTTGAACGCTAAGCGCCGCTCATTGACGCTTAGCGTTCATCCCTTTATGTTCGCAACGCCCTTCACCGGTGATCGCGAACCGAGGGAAAGCGAGAACGGACAACGATGAGCAAGCTGACAGTGCCGCCAGCCCGCCCCGCACGTCCACACCGATGGCTACGACCAGCCGCCCCCGTGCTCGCGGCACTGCTCGTCACCGCCGCGCCCGCCGCGCCGCCGATCGCGACCGCCGCGGACCGGCCGGACGCCACCGCCGACGGTTCCTGCGCCGCGTCGGACCCCGGGTGGACCCTCTCCTCCACTACCATCGACCCTAAGGACAGCTACCACGCCTTCGTCGGCAACGGCTATCTGGGGCAGCGCGTGCCCGCCACCGGCAGCGGCTACTTCGCCTCCGCCGCCAAGACCGGCTGGCCGCTGTACAGCCCGCGTTACGACGGCTCGTTCGTCTCGGGCCTGTACGCGCACAACAAGCAGACCACCGGCGACCGGCAGGTCATCGCCGCCCTGCCGACCTGGTCCGGCCTGACGGTCGGCACCGGCGGCGAGACGTTCAGCGGCGCCACCCCCACCGGCCGCCTCTCGCACTACCGGCAGACCCTCTACCTGCGCTGCGGCCTGGTCCGCACCTCGCTGACCTGGACCGCGAGCGACGGCCGGGCCACCGACCTGGTCTATGACGTCCTCACCGACCGCGCCGACCAGCACGTGGCCGCCGTACGGATGCGGATGACCCCGCACTGGAGCGGCCGGGCGACCGTCACCGACCTGATCGACGGCCGCGGCGCCCGGATGCTCTCCGCCACCGCCACCGGCGCCCACCCGGGCGGGCACACCCAGCGGATCGGGTTCCGCGCCGACGGCACCGGCACCGCGGGCGCGGTCGCCTCCACGCTGAGCACCGGCGCGGGCGTCGCCCCGGCCCGGTTCTCCAGCACGCAAAGGGACCTGACGGGAAGTCAGTCAGTGGGCTTCCCGGTGCGCGGCGGCCGCACGTACACCCTCACCAAGTACGTCGGTGTGGACACCGCGCTCACCTCGCACCACCCCGACAGCTCGGCGGTGGCCGCCTCCCGGCAGGCGGCGGCGCGCGGTTGGGACGCCCTGTTCGCCGCGCACTCGGCGGCCTGGGACCGGCTGTGGCGCGGCGACATCGAGGTCGCCGGGCAGCCCGAGTTGCAGTCGTGGGTGCGCTCCTCGCAGTACGCACTGCTCTCCAGCCTCCGCGCCGGTTCCGCCAACAGCATCGCGCCAACCGGGCTGAGCAGCGACAACTACGCGGGCCTGGTGTTCTGGGACGCCGAGACCTGGATGTTCCCCGCCCTGCTCGCGTACCACCCGGACCTGGCCAGGTCGGTGGTGGACTACCGCTACCGGACCCTGGGGGGCGCCCGCGCCAACGCGCGGCAACTCGGCTACCAGGGCGTGTTCTTCCCGTGGGAGAGCGGCGGCCAGGGCAACCTCCAGGCGGAGTGCCAGAGTTGGAGCCCACCGCACTGTGTCACCCAGATCCATCTGCAAAGCGACATCGCCCTCGCCGTGTGGCAGTACTACCAGGCCACCGGTGACACCGCCTGGCTGCGCGACCGCGGTTGGCCGGTGCTGGACGGCATCGCCCGGTTCTGGGCCGGTCGCGTCACGCCCAACTCCGACGGAAGCTACTCCGTCAAGAACGTCGCCGGGCCCGACGAGTACAGCAACGGCGTCACCGACGCGGTGTTCACCAACGCCGGTGCCGCCACGGCGCTGCGCGACGCCACCGCGGCGGCCAGGCTCCTCGGCCGCCCGGCACCCGCCGACTGGGCGCGGATCGCCGACCGCCTGCGCGTCCCGTACGACCCAAACACCCGTGTCTTCCAGCAGTACGCGGGGTACAAGGGCTCGCTGATCAAGCAGGCGGACGCGGTGATGCTGATGTATCCGCTGGGCTGGCCGATGCCGAGCGGCTCGGCGCAGGCCACCTTGGACTACTACGCGGCGCGAACCGATCCGCAGGGCCCGGCCATGACGGACTCCATCCACGCGATCGACGCCGCCGCCATCGGCGAGCCGGGCTGCTCGACGTACACCTACCTGATGCGCTCCATCGAGCCGTTCGTGCGCGGCCCGTTCGACGAGTTCTCCGAGGCGCGCGGCGACAAGGCCGGAGCCTCCGACCCGCTGGCGGGCGCGCCCGCACAGGACTTCCTGACCGGGGCGGGCGGCTTCCTGCAGACCTTCGCGGGCGGCCTGGGCGGGCTGCGCTGGAGCCAGGACGCGGTTCGGCTCGACCCCACGCTGCCGCCGCAGTTGGCCAAGGGCGTCACGCTCAAGGGGCTGCACTGGCAGGGCCGTACGTTCGACGTCGCCATCGGCGCGCACGCCACCACGGTCCGGCTGACCAGCGGCAGGCCGTTCGACGTCGAGTCCGCGCAGGGCAAGCAGGTGGTGAGCCGGAGCGCGCCCGCGGTGCTCAAGACCCGGCGTCCCGACCTGGCGGCCACCACCGACGTGGCCAGGTGCGCGAAGGTGACGGCCAGTTCGGCGCAGCCGGGCATGAACGCCGAAGCCGCGGTGGACGGCAACACCACCACGGCGTGGGTGCCGGACGGCACCCAGGGCACGTTGACCGTCGACCTCGGCGGCCCGGTGCGTATCGCCGCGGTCAGCCCGCGGTGGACGGCCACCCGGCCCGCCTCGTACAGCGTGCGGGTGTCGCTGGACGGCACGCACTGGACGGCGCGGCAACAGGGCACGGCCGTGGCCCGCTACGTACGGGTGACGGTGCGCGCGGCGAACGCCGACAGCCACCCGGGCATCGCGGAGTTGACGGTCCGCAGGGCCGACTGACCGGGACACCTCACGCTCTGTCCACAGGCGGTTGCGGAGCGCCGTGGGATGCGGGAGGTTGTTCTCCGGACGCCGCCTCGGTGATCGCCGAGGCGGCGTCCGGAGAACACCACGACGACCACGAGGCGGTGCTTGGCCATGGCGGTGAAGATCCTGCTCGTCACCGGTGACGCGGCGGAGTCCCTGGAGGTGCTCTACCCCTACCAGCGCCTGCGGGAGGAGGGTTACGAGGTGGAGGTCGCGGCGCCGACGCGCAAGAGACTGCGCTTCGTCGTCCATGACTTCGAGGACGGGTTCGACACCTACACCGAGAAACCGGGATACACCTGGCCCGCCGATCTCGCCTTCTTCGAAGTCGACCCGGCCGACTACGCGGCGCTGGTCATCCCCGGCGGGCGCGCGCCGGAGTATCTGCGCAACGACCCCGAACTCCAGCGGATCGTGCGGCACTTCTTCGAGGCGGACAAGCCGGTCGCCCAGATCTGCCACGGCCCGCAGATCTCCGCCGCCGCGGGCGTGCTCGGCGGCCGTCGCACCGCCGCCTATCCCGCGCTGGAGCCGGACGTCGCGGCGGCCGGGGCGAGTTACCAGGACGGTGCGGCCGTGGTGGACGGGGTGCTGGTCTCGGCCCGCGCCTGGCCCGACCACCCGGCGTGGATCCGGGCGTTCATCGAGGTGCTGCGCACCAAGGCGCCGACCGGCTGACCCCGCCCCCGTCGTCGGCCACCCGCCGCGTTGGATGATGTACCGGCGAGGCGAGGTACGGCGGGAAGGGTGTGGGCAGGTGGCGGACGGTACGGGGATCGGGTCGGCCGAGCAGGCGGCGAACGACGCACGGGTGCTGGCGTTCGGCCGTCTGCTGGGCGCCGCGAACCGGCTGGAGTACATCCTGGGCCGCGCCGTTGAGCAGGAGTGCGGGATCAGCCATCTGATGTTCGAGGTGCTGCTGATCCTGGGCCGCGCGGGCGGTGCGGGGCTGCCGATGCGCCGCATCGCCCAGGAGCAGGTGCTGACCACCGGCGGGGCGACCCGCCTGGTGGACCGGATGGAGACGGCGGGTCTCGTGGTGCGCGAACCGGCCGCGGACGACCGGCGGATGCAGTTGGTCCGGTTGACCCCGCTCGGTGAGCGGACGGTGGTGCTCGCGGCCCGGGTGCATGTGGCCAACGTGGAGCGGTACTTCCTGGATCCGCTGCCCGCCGAGGACCGGGAGCGGTTCGCCGAGAACCTGCGGATCCTGAGCCACTCGGCCCGGGACGTGCTGCCCAGGCTGCGCTGAGCGCGTTCGTTTCACTTCTCAGAGCCGGTCCGCGGGCAGGCCTGCGGCCCTTCTGGCCGGACGGGAATACCTGACGCGTCAGATACTGTTTCCGCAGGCGAATCGTCGCCCCCCGGAAGTGAAGGCCCCCTCCGTGAAGCTCGTCTATGTCTTCGACGCCTACTGCGGCTGGTCCTACGGGTTCGCCCCCACCATGGCCGAGATCGTCCGCCGCCACCCGCGGCTGCCGGTCGAGGTGGTCTGCGGGGGGCTGTTCACCGGCGCCCGCCGGGTACCGATCCGCGAGTTCGGCTACGTCCAGGGGTCGAACTCCAAGATCAGCGAGCTGACCGGGGTGCGCTTCGGCGACGGGTACCAGCGGCTGATCGCCGACGGCTCGTTCGTGATGGACTCCGAGGCCGCCGCGCTCGGCATGGCCGCGCTGCGCGCCGCCGCCCCCGACCGCGCGGTGCACCTGGCCGCCGCCCTGCAGGAGGCCTTCTACCTGGACGGCCTGAGCCTGTCGGACCCGGAGACGTACCGCCAGATCGCCGAAGCCGCCGGAGTCGACCCGCGGGCCGTGGTCACCGCGCTGCGCGCGCCCGCCACCCGGGCCGCCGCCGAGGCCGACTTCCGCCGCTCCCGCGAACTGGGCGTGGACGGCTTCCCGACCCTGCTCGCCCTGGACGGACGGCGGGGCGCGGTGCTGGCCCGCGGCCACGCCACCGCGGACCAGGTCGACCGGCTGCTGGCGAGCATCCGCTGAATCGTTTCCCCGGCAACGGTCACGGCGTCGTGCTCAAAACACCGAGCAGCCGGTGACCGTGGAGAAGTAGTCCAGCGCCACCGTGGCCCCGAGGGAGTTGCCCGCGGTGTCCAGTCCCGGGCTCCAGGCACACAGCGCGCCGACCGCCGGAATGATCGCGAGGATCGCGCCGCCCACCCCGCTCTTGCCGGGCAGGCCGACCCGGTAGGCGAAGTCGCCCGCCGCGTCGTAGGTGCCGCAGGTGAGCATCACCGCGTTGACCCGCTTGGCGTCGCTACGGGTGAGCAGCCGCGAGCCGTCCGCCCGTAGGCCGTGCCGGGCCAGGAAGCCACCGGCCAGCGCCAGGTCACGGCAGCTCGCGCGCAGCGCGCAGTGCGCGTAGTAGTGCTCCAGGACCGTCTCGACCGGGTTGACCAGGTTGCCGAAGCTGGCGATGAAGTTGGCCAGCGCGGCGTTGCGCAGCCCCGTCTCGGACTCGGAGGCGGCCACCTCCGGGTCGGTGGCGATCGACGGGTTGTCCGCCTCGGCGCGCAGGAAGTCGCGTACCGCGCCGCTCGCGTCGCCGGTCAGGCTGTGCAGCACGTCGGTGACCACCAGGGCACCGGCGTTGATGAACGGGTTGCGCGGAATGCCGTGTTCGGTCTCCAACTGGATCAGCGAGTTGAACGGGTTGCCGGACGGCTCGCGGCCCACCCGCTTCCACAGCCCGTCGCCGCCCTCCGCGAGGGCCAGGGCCAGGGTGAACAGCTTGGAGACGCTCTGTATGGAGAACGGCGTCCGGTGATCGCCCACCCCGTGGAACTCCCCGTCGATCGTCGCGAGTGCCATGCCGAACGCCTGCGGGTCGACCGCGGCGAGCGCCGGAATGTAGTCGGCGACCCGCCCGTGCCCTAGCACCGGCCGGGCCGCCTCCATCGCGTCGTGCAGGATCTGCTGGTAGTCCATGGGGTGTTTCACCGGGCCATTGTCCCTGTCCCGCGCTCCGCGGGCGCACCCCGGGGAGGCCGGTCCCGGGCGCCAGTCGGCGGATGCGGCCGGTCGCCTCAGGTGCGGCCGTGCGGGTGACGCCGTAAGGGGCAGGTCGGGCCACGTCCGCCGCGGTTCGGCAGCGCCCCGAGGGGCTCGACCGGCAACGCTGCCGCGGACGATCGACGGCACGCCGCTACGGCTTCCGGCGCAACGCTCAGTCCGCGTCCGCCACGATCGACCCCACCCGCTCCCCCAGCGTCCGGTCCCGGGCGTTCAGCACCAGCGCGTACCCCACCGCGACCACGATGATCGCCGCGCTGATCAGCGGGAAGACGTCGTACGGCGCGGGCTGGCCGGGCTTGACGAGTTGGTAGAGCGGGTAGCCGATCGCGGCGACGCCCGCCAGCGGAAGGACCAGGTGCCGAACCGGCGAGAACAGCTCGGGGTGGTGGCGGCGGTAGTACACCGGCAGGGCCAGGTTGGCGACCAGCCAGGTGACCACGATGAGGATGGTGCCCAAGGTGGCCGACTCCCCGAAGTAGGTGACCGGGTCGATGTCCCAGCCCCAGCCGAAGGCCAGGCCCAGCGCGACCGCGAGGTAGACCACGAAGCTCACCCACGGGGTGCGGCCGCGCGCGGTGACCTTGGCGACGACCGGCGGAAGCAGGCCCTCCCGGCCCGAGTTGAAGATCATCCGCGACTGGGAGTTGGCCGCCGAGATCAGCGACCCGGTGATGGAGGTGAACCCCGCGAGATAGGCGAGGAACGCCCCGCCGCCGAGGATGCCCAACGCCACGTCGACGAACGGCACGTCGGACTTGGCGAGTGCGGCGGTGTCGTAGTCGAAGCCGACCACCGTGACGTAGGCGAACAGCAGGTAGCTGACCGTCATCGCGGCGATGGACAGATAGATCGCCCGAGGCACCGCGTGCCGCGGGTTGGTGGTCTCCTCGGCGAGCGCCGCCGAGTTCTCCCAGCCGACGAAGAGGAAGACGGCGAGCGGGAAGCCGAGCCCAAGTCCCTTGAAACCACCCGCCAGTCGGCCCGGATTGAAGGGGGCCATGGTCAGGTGTCCGCTATGCCGGACCAGTACCCAGACGCTCACCAGCACCAACAGCCCCATCTCGAAGGCGAAAAGCGCGCCCGCCCACTTGGTGGAGACCGAGACGCCCTTGACGACCAGGGCGAAGGAGACCAGCGTCAGCGCCGCGGTGAACCACTGCCAGGCGATGTGCACCCCGGTGTAGTGCGCGATGATCGTCGCCGTCCAGCCGCCCGAGATGGCGACGACCGCGGAGACCGCGATGATGTAGCCGAGCGACACCACGATCGTGGTGGTGATGGCCGCGACCGGGCCGAACGTCTTGCCGATGAACGTGATGAACGAACCGGTGGACGGGATGGACCGGGAGAACTCCGCGAGGGTGTTGCCCAGCAGGGCGACCACGACCGCCGCCGCGAGGATGGTCAGCGGCGCGGCCACTCCCGCGGTCTGCGCGATCAGCGCGAAGCCGAAGAAGAAGCTCATCGCCGGTCCGATGTTGGCCATGGTCGACGCGGTGATGTCGGCCAGCCCCAGCGCACCGCGGCGCAGGCGTTCCGGTTGGACCGAAGGGGCGGGCCCGCCGCCCGCTCCCAACGCTGTGGTGTCCACGGCTGCTCCTTGGTCGAGGGGACGCGTGACGCACCGGGCGCCTCGCCGGTCGCACGGTCCACGGGCAGGTGAAGGGGGAAGGAAGAGGGCCACTGCCGCGCGAACGTCCCTCACGAGCCGCGCGCGCCGTGCGCCTCATGGCCTCAATACCCACCGACCGGCCGGTTGTACCTGATGACCAGCTCCCCGACGCGAGGTGGACCGCGATCGTTTGCGGTGGATCACTGAGGGGAAGGGAAACCGGCGTGGCTGGTGCGGGCTGGCAGTTCTGGGTGGACCGCGGTGGCACGTTCACCGACATCGTCGCCCGCGGCCCGGACGGCCGGGTGACCACTCACAAGCTGCTCTCGGAGAACCCGGCCCGCTATCGCGACCCCGCCGTCGCGGGCATCCGGGCGCTGCTCGGACTCTCCCCGGACGACCCCGTTCCGGCGGACCGGGTGGACGCGGTGCGGATGGGTACGACGGTCGCGACCAACGCGCTGCTGGAACGCAAGGGAGAGCGCACCGCCCTGGTGATCACCAAGGGGTTCGGGGACGCGTTGCGCATCGGCTACCAGAACCGACCGCGGATCTTCGCCCGCGAGATCGTACTGCCCGAGCTGCTCTACGACCGGGTCATCGAGGCCGACGAGCGGATCACCGCGGACGGTACGGTGCTGCGCGCCCCGGATCTCGACCGGCTGGGCGAGCGGTTGCGCCAGGCGTACGGCGACGGCGTCCGCGCGGTGGCGGTGGTGTGTATGCACAGCCATCTGCATCCCGCGCACGAGCAGGCGATCGGCGAGTTGGCGGAGCGGATCGGCTTCCCCCAGGTGTCGCTGTCCAGTGAGGCCAGCCCGCTGATGAAGCTGGTGCCGCGCGGCGACACCGCGGTGGTGGACGCCTATCTGTCCCCGGTGCTCCAGCGGTACGTCCGGCAGGTCGCGGACCAGATGCGGGGCGTACGGCTGATGTTCATGCAGTCCAACGGCGGGCTGGCGGAGGCCGGGCACTTCCGGGGCAAGGACGCCATCTTGTCCGGACCGGCCGGAGGCATCGTCGGCATGGTCCGGATGTCCCAACAGGCCGGATTCCACAAGGTGATCGGCTTCGACATGGGCGGCACGTCCACCGACGTGTCGCACTTCGCGGGCGAGTACGAGCGGGTGTTCGACACCCAGGTGGCCGGGGTGCGGCTGCGCGCCCCGATGCTGGCCATCCACACCGTGGCGGCCGGAGGCGGATCCGTACTGCACTTCGACGGCAGCCGCTACCGGGTCGGCCCGGACTCGGCGGGCGCCGACCCCGGGCCGTGCTGCTACCGCGGCGGCGGACCGCTGGCCGTCACCGACGCCAACGTGATGCTCGGCCGCGTCCAACCGGCCCACTTTCCCCAGGTGTTCGGGCCGAACGGCGACCAGCCGCTGGACGTGGAGCTGGTGCGGCAACGGTTCACCGAGCTGGCCGGGCGGATCCGCTCGGCCACCGGCGACGACCGCTCCCCCGAGGAGGTCGCCGAGGGCTACCTGCGGATCGCGGTGGCCAACATCGCCAACGCGGTCAAACGCATCTCCGTCCAGCAGGGCCACGACGTCACCGAGTACGCGCTGACCACCTTCGGCGGCGCGGGAGGCCAGCACGCGTGTGCCGTCGCCGACTCGCTCGGCGTCCGCACCGTGCTGGTGCCGCCGATGGCGGGGGTGCTGTCCGCACTGGGCATCGGACTCGCCGACACCACCGCCATGCGCCAGCAGTCGGTGGAGGTGCGGCTGGAGCCGGACGCCATGGAACGGGTGCGCTCGGTGGCCGGGCAACTGGAGTCGGCGGCGCGCGGCGAACTGCTGGAGGAGGACGTACCGGCGGAGCGGATCCGGGTCTGCCGCCGAGCCCATCTGCGCTACGACGGCACCGACACTCCGGTACCGGTGGGGCTGGCCGAACCGGCCGAGATGATCGCCGAGTTCGAGGCGAGCCATCGGTCCACCTACTCGTTCCTGATGGACCGTCCGATTATCGTGGAGGCCCTGTCGGTCGAGGCGACCGGGCTCACCGAGCACCCCGGCCTCGACCACCTCGGCGCACCCGCCGCGCCCGACGGGGCCGCGGACACCGGCACCGCCCGGATGTACACGGGCGGCGCCTGGCGTGACGTGCCGCTGCGGCGGCGGGAGCGGATGGCTTCCGGTGAGGCGGTGACCGGACCGGCCGTCATCACCGAGGCCAACGCCACCACGGTGGTGGACGACGGATGGCGGGCATCGGTCACCGAGGGCGGTCATCTGCTGGTGGAGCGGGTGCGGGCGCGTACCGAGGCGGAGGTGGGCACCGAGGCCGACCCGGTGATGCTGGAGGTCTTCAACAACCTCTTCGTGTCCATCGCCCAACAGATGGGCGCGCGGCTGGAGTCGACCGCGCAGTCGGTCAACATCAAGGAGCGGCTGGACTTCTCCTGCGCCCTGTTCGACCCGGAGGGCAACCTGATCGCCAACGCGCCGCACATCCCGGTGCACCTGGGCTCGATGGGCACCAGCGTCAAGGAGGTGCTGCGCCGCCGCCGCGAAACCATGAAGCCGGGCGACGCCTACGCGGTCAACGACCCCTACCACGGCGGCACGCACCTGCCGGACATCACCGTGGTGACCCCGGTCTTCGGCACCGGCGGCGACGGCCGGCAGCGCATCTTGTTCTTCGTCGCCTCCCGTGGCCACCATGCGGAGATCGGCGGCATCACGCCCGGCTCGATGCCCGCCGCCAGCCACCGGATCGAGGAGGAGGGGGTGCTGTTCGACAACTGGCTGCTGGTGGAGAACGGCCGACTGCGCGAGGCGGAGACCCTGCGGCTGCTCACCGAGGCGCCCCACCCGTCCCGCAACCCGGCCACCAACCTGGCCGACCTGCGCGCCCAGATCGCCGCCAACCACAAGGGAGTCGACGAGGTCGGCGCGATGATCCGGCACTTCGGCCTCGACGTGGTGCTGGCCTACATGCGGCACGTGCAGGACAACGCGGAGGAGGCGGTGCGCCGCGTCATCGACGCGCTGGACGACGGTGAGTACCGCTACGAGATGGACTCCGGGGCGGTGATCTCGGTACGGGTCCGGGTGGACCGCGGGCGGCGCTGCGCGACCGTGGACTTCACCGGCACCTCCGCGCAACTCGCCACCAACTTCAACGCGCCGTCGTCGGTGGTGACGGCCGCGGTGCTGTACGTCTTCCGCACGCTGGTGGCCGACGACATCCCGCTCAACGACGGCTGCCTGCGCCCGCTGCGCATCGTCATCCCCGACGGATCGATGCTCGCCCCCCGGTATCCCGCCGCGATCGTCGCCGGAAACGTGGAGACCTCACAGGCCATCACCGGCGCGCTGTACGCGGCGCTGGGGGTGCAGGCCGAGGGGTCGGGGACGATGAACAACGTCTCCTTCGGCAACGAACACCACCAGTACTACGAGACGGTCGCCTCCGGCTCGGGTGCCGGTGAGGGGTTCGACGGGGCGTCGGTGGTGCAGACGCACATGACCAACTCCCGGCTGACCGACCCCGAGGTGCTGGAGTGGCGGCTGCCGGTGCTGGTCGAGGAGTTCGCCGTCCGGCCGGGCAGCGGCGGTACGGGCCGCTGGCGCGGCGGCGACGGTGCGGTGCGCAGGCTCCGGTTCCGGGCGGCGATGACGGTGAGCACGCTGTCCGGCCACCGCCGGGTGCCGCCCTACGGTCTGGCCGGGGGCGCTCCCGGGGCGTTGGGCGCCAACCGCGTGGAACGCCCGGACGGCACGATCACCCCCATGGCCGGTTGCGACTCTGTGGACGTGCGGCCGGGTGACGTGCTGGTCGTCGAGACGCCCGGTGGCGGCGGCTACGGCGTGCCGTGAACCGCTTTGGCCATTGGCTGCCGGGCGTCAGCTCCACAGGTTGTACGTCATGGTCTGCGGGGTGTCCGCCGGCCTGGCGCCGGGGTAGGTGACGGTCAGTCTGCCGTACTGCCAGTCCCGGGACTTGCCGTTCCACTGCCGCGCCCGGTCCAGCCGCACCCGCGCGGGATAGCTGTGGAACTTGCCCGCGGCGCAGTAGGGCTTGCAGTCGTTCACCACGTCCTGCCCGGTGGCGGTGGCGGCGTCCGGCCCCCAGTGCGACCAGCGCAGGTTGTTCAGGTAGTTGTTGCCATCGGCGCAGGCGATCAGGAACGTCGCGGGGCGCACCTGCGGACGGAAGAAGCAGTCGACGACGACCCGGGCGGGCGATTGCGGTCGGGAGTTGGCGGACGCGGAAGCGGACGACGGGGCGGCGATCACCGCCAGCGCCGTACCAGCACAGACCATGATCGCTGTCTTTGCCACACGACTTTGCATGTTCGCTCCTCAACCGCTCCGGCGGAGCTCGTAACGGTTGTTGCGATGTCGACGCTACGTCCGTATGGGGGGATGTACCACTCGTGCGGGTCACGACTTGGCAACGCCGTCCCGGCCCGGTGCCATGACCCGCCATGTCACATGCGGTGTCCGCCGACGTAGAAGAGCAGCCAGATGAATCCGGCGAACAGGTGGGTGGCGAAGACGTAGACGAAGACCCGCAGCAGCACCCCGCGTTCCTTGAACCGCTCGCTTCCGGCGCCCGGGTCCCTGGGCAGCGGACGGTCCTGTCCCGCGGTGTCGTCAGTCACGAAGGCTCTCCACTCCGGTCGGCGGGCTGTCGCAGCTCGGCCAGCAGGCCCTGCTGTCCGGCCAGCATCTCGGTCAGGATCCGCCGCGCGGCGCGCATCAGCTCGGCCACGTCGCCGCCCGCCAGCTCGTACTCCACGGTCGATCCCTGGCGGGTGGCGGTCACGATCCCCGATCGGCGCAGCACGCCGAGTTGCTGCGACAGGTTGGACGGCTCGACCTCGATCGCGGCCAGCAGGTCGCGTACCGGCATCGGGCCGTCCTGGAGCAGTTCCAGCACGCGGATGCGCACCGGATGCCCCAGCATCCGGAAGAACTCCGCTTTCGCCTGGTACAGCGGAACACGGGCCCCGGACACCTCGCCTCCTGTCCCGCCGTGAACTGGCAGCGTCGTGGTCTGACCGCGCCGTGAACTGGCAGTGCCGTGCACCAACTGGCAGCTCATGAATTCAAGAATTCTTCAATTCATGCTAACAGCCGCCGGTCGGCGGACAGGCGGGACCGGTCGGCGCCGTTCTCCTGGAAGGCGGGCAGTCGCGGAACCGTGCGGTCAGCTGAGCCGCCCCGCTGCGCGGTTCAACCGGGTCGCCGAGCGGGCGCGTTGGCGCTGGCGCGCGGCGGGTGGCGCGCTGGGGGCGCGGGCCGTTCTTTCAACGGTGGTCAACGACGCGGGCAAGATCGCGCCCGTGCGCGGGCGCACGACAAAGGTGCGAAACTCAGGACATCGCGGTTACACCTTGTGTCCTTGCATGTGCTCAATGGGAGGTGCCATGGACCAACAACCCACCGCATACGAGCTGACCTTCCCGCACAGTGCGCAGGAAGGAGCGGCCGACACGGTGGTGGTCCGCCGTACGGAGACCGCCGGGCCCGGCGGCAGCGCGGTGTACGAGGACGACAGCGGCATCATCCGGGCGGAGATCAGCGACAAGGGAGAGGTGAGAATGCTGGCCAGCGGCGGGCGCCAGGCCCTCAGTCGGCCGACGAACGCACGTCCGCTGGAGTGACCAGGACGGGCATGGGGGCGTCCTCGTTGTTCGCGGCGCTCCCCCATGCCCGGAAAGTGCCGCGCCCGGCCGCCGCCCGCGCGGCGGGCCGGAGCGCGGGGCGCAGCGGTCAGCGGTGGTGCTTGCCCTGGACGTGGTGGCGGGCGGGACGGTGGTGCGCCGGGCGGTGCAGGCGGTGCAGCCGGTGGTGGACCAGGCGGCGCGCGTGGTGGCGCGCGGGGCGGTGAACCGCGGGCAGGTGGGCGTGGACGGCGGGGCGGTCGACGCGGTCCGGCGCGGGCCGGTCCACGCGGTGCGGGGCGGGAGGGTCCATGCGGTGCGGTGCGGGGCGGTCCATGCGGTGTACGGGGTCGCACTTGCCCTTCTTGTCGCCGCTGAAGGCGCCGGGGTCGCTGGCCTTGTCGTGCCCGTGGATCGGGTCTCCCTTGTGCACGCAGGCGTTCCCGGCGGCGGGGTTGAGGAGTCCGATGATGTCGATGCTGTTCCCGCAGACGTTGATCGGAATGTTGACCGGGATCTGCACGACGTTGCCGGACAGGACCCCGGGCGAACCGGCGGCGGCGCCGTGGGCGCCCGCGTCGGCACTGGCACCGGCCGCACTGGCCAGGACCAGCGCGCAGGTGGTCGCGGTCAGCACCGCGGCCTTCTTGATGGCTTTCATGTCGGCCTCCGTGGTGTGGCGGTGGGGACGGGTTCCCGCAGCCGACATGTCACCACGCACCTCCTGACGGCGGCGGTCCGCACACGAGGGGTCATCCGATTGCACCGGTCCGACAAGCCGAAATTCCCCCGAACGGTCCCACCTGACGGTCATACAAACGCACCGCATCGTCGAACGCCCGCCCGTCCGCCCTGACGGCCACTCGGGTGACCGTCCGTCACCCGTACGCACCACACGCACGCCCGTCCGGCGGGGGAAAAGAAAGCCATTCGGCCAAAAAATCAGCCGCGTTCGGGGCCTGGGAAATCCCAGAGGCAACTCCGCCGAAACTGATTCCCCCGTGGATTCAGCGGGTTGCCGCCCCGAACGCGACTGACTTCACTATGTCAAAAAATCCACCACCCCGCAAGGACGGCCGCGTTTCTCACCAGACGAGAAACGAGCGGCACCGCAATCCACCGATTCGGACATAACGCGGCCGCGCTTTCTCGCCGTGCGAGAAAGCGGCTTCCCAGCCCCCGCCGGACCGTCCCGCGCCATGGCCTAGCCTGTCGGAGCGGGCGCTCCGCACCGTCCAGCCAAGGAGAGACATGCGCGCGATCACCATGCGTCAGTTCGGCGGCCCAGAGGTGCTCGAACTCGCCGAGGTACCCGATCCCAAGCCCCGCGCGGGGCACCTGATGGTGAATGTCACCCGGGCCGGGATCAATTACGCTGACGTGCACGTCCGCGGAAACACATATCTGACCCCGGTCGAACTCCCGTATATTCCCGGCAATGAAGTGGTCGGCATCACCGAGGACAGCCGCCGCGTCGTCGCGCTCACCAAGGGCGGCGGTTATGCCGAGAAAGCCGTCGTGCACCGCCGGGTGGCCTGGGACGTTCCCGACGACGTCACCGACGACCAGGCGGCGGCACTGGCCCTCCAGGGCAACACCGCCTGGCACCTGCTGTTCACCGCCGCCCAGCTGACCGGCGGTCAGAGCGTGGTCATCCCGGCCGCGGCGGGCGGTGTCGGCTCCATCGCCGTACAGCTCGCCAAGCGGATCGGCGCCAAGGTCGTAGCGCTGGCCAGCACCGAGCCCAAGCGGCGGCTGGCCAAGGAACTCGGCGCCGACGCGGCACTGGACTCCTCAACGGCCGACGGCCTCACCGAGCGCATCCTGGAGGCGGCGGGCGGCCCCGTGCACGCCGCCCTGGAGATGACCGGCGGCCAGACCCTGCGGGCGACCCTGGCCGCGGTCGCGCCCCGCGGCCGACTGGCGGTGTACGGGTACGCCTCCGGACAGACCGCCGCGGTGCCGACCCAGCTGCTGATGGAGAAGTCCGTCACCGTCTCCGGCTTCTGGCTGCCGCACCTGTACTCCGACCGCAACGCGCTGCCGACCAGCATGAAGGCGCTGACCGCGGCCGTCCGCTCCGGCGACCTGCGTCCGGTGATCGGCGCCAGCTACCCGCTCGCCGAGGCCGCCCGCGCGCACCGCGACCTGGCCGCCCGCACCCAGAGCGGGAAGCTGGTACTCGCCACCGCACCGTAGGATCAGCGCTGACCGTGGGCACCGCTCGCCGCGCTGTACGCCTTGGCCGAATCACGACGGCTGGCCTGGCCGAACACGTGGAAGGCTGTGTCCCCGCGGGGGACCGGGGGACACGGCCACAGCGAGTAGAGGGCGGACTCACGCATGAACAGGCACAGTGCGCGGGACGGTCAGGCCGCCACGGGCGGCACCAGCCACGCCGAGCGGGTCTTCCGGGTGCAGCGTGCCTTCGCCGAACTCGGCGGCACCTGCCACGGCCCGGGAGAACTGGCCAAGGTCACCGGACTCGACGACTCGGCGGTGCACCGCATCCTGCAGTCCGGCGTCTACCAGGGGAACTTCGTCCGGGTCGGCCGCGGCCAGTACCAACTCGGGCTGTCCGCCGCCAAGTTGGGCCTGCAGGCGCTGGCCCAGGGGCCGGAGGGCGACGCCGGGCACGCCGTGCTCCAGGAACTGCGCACGCTGACCGACGGCGGCCTGGCGTTCCTGTACATGCTCGCACCGTTCGGCGGCGCCCAGCGGCAGTGCATCGACATGGCGGTGGGCGACTCCGACCTGGTCGAGCTGGGGATGACGCCGCGCGACGTGCTGTCGGTGACCCGCTCGCTGCGCACCGGCGCCTCCGGCCGCACGATCCTGGCCTATCTGCCCGAGGCGATCCAGGCCCGGGTGCTCGCCGAGCCCGTGCCGGAGGAGGCCGGGCCCGGGGTGTTCCGGGACAACGACGAACTGCTCGCCTCACTGGTGGAGGTGCGGGACCAGGGCTTCGCCCTCGGCCAGCAGGAGTGCATGGCCGGTTGGAACTCCTGCGCCGCGCCCATCATGTGGGACGACACCATCATGGGCGCCGTGCTACTGCTCAAGCCGGTGGACGAGATGCCGCGGGCCCCCCAAAACGTCATCGACGCCACCAAGGCGGCCGGGGCCGGGCTGAGCCGACTGGCCAGCGGACCATGGCCATCGACGGTGTAGTGGCCTTAGGGTGACCCCCGCCAACCGATCAAGTGCCGCTGGTGCCACAGACCTCGGAGGTCCGTCACATGAAGCGCAAGCACTGGGTTCCGCTCGCCGCCGCCGCGTCCGTACTCCTGACGCTGACCACGGCCGCGTCCGCCAACTCGCGGACAGGCGGGCACAGTTCGGCCGGGCCCGCCAACTCTCCCACGAACGCGCACGGTTCGGCGGCGTCCGCCCCGGCACCGTGCGGCTTCACGAAGGCGGTGCCCGCCGACAGGTTCAAGGGCGTACCGGCCTTCGACCCGGCCGCCGCGGCCCAGCCGTACTCCGCGACACTGCGGACCAGCCAGGGCCGCATCACCTTCCGGGCGCTGACCGGCAAGGCGCCGTGCACCACGTTCTCCTTCCGCTTCCTGGCCCGGAGGGACTACTTCGACCAGACGCACTGCCACCGGCTGACCACGCAGAAGATCTACGTGCTGCAGTGCGGCGACCCGACGGGCACCGGTAGCGGCGGCCCCGGCTACTCGTTCAACGACGAGAACCTGTCCGGCGCCACCTATCCGGCGGGCACCGTGGCCATGGCCAACTCCGGGCCGAACACCAACGGCAGTCAGTTCTTCCTGGTGTGGAAGGACACCAAGCTCTCCCCCGCCTACACGCCCTTCGGTCAAGTCACCGGCGGCATGGGCGTGTTGCGCAGGATCGCCGCGGGAGGCGAGGACGACCAGAACGGCCCGGGCGACGGCTTCCCGACGCTCCCGGTCGACATCTCCCGGGTCCGGATCGCGGCGCACTGAGCGCAGGCGCCCCAGCGGGACGCGTTCCGCCTCGGACGGCGGTATACAGGAGAAAGCGGGTTCCACGCGTCCCGAGGAGGGGTGCACATGCAACTCGTCACCCAAAGTGGACGACCCGACTACACACCGATAGAGGACCACGGGATCATCGGCGATCTGCACACCGTGGCCCTGGTGGGAGACGACGGCACCATCGACTGGTGCTGCCTGCCGCGCTTCGACGCGCCGTCGGTGTTCGGCTCCCTGCTGGACGCGAGGAAGGGCGGCGCCTTCTCGGTGTCGGTGGCGAAGGCCGAGCGCACCAAGCAGATGTACATGCCGGACTCCAATGTGCTGCTGACCCGGTTCCTCGCCCAGGACGCGGTCGCCGAGCTGTACGACTTCATGGTCCCGGACCATCCGTCGTGCCCCAGGGCGAGCGTCCGGCAGATCGTCCGCCAGGTGCGGGTGCTCAGGGGGCGGGCCAGGGTTGAGGTGTGCTGCCGTCCGGCGTTCGACTACGCGCGGGTGCCGCACCAGGTGAGCCTGGTGCCGGACCTCGGCGCGGTGTTCACCAGCGCCGTCGGCACGCTGACGCTGCGCTCGTCGGTGCCGCTGCGGGCCGAGGGCGACGCCGCGGTGGCGGCGGTCGAGCTGGAGCCGGGGCAGACCCTGGAGCTGGCCGCCGAGTGGGGCAGTGAACTGCGCCCGCTCGCCGACACCGAGGTCTCCGGACTGCTGGACCTCACCCTGGCGTACTGGGACGGCTGGCTGCGGCACTCCCGCTACCAGGGCCGGTACCGGGAGATCGTGGAGCGCTCCGCGCTGGCGTTGAAGCTGCTGGTCTACCAGCCCACCGGGGCGCTGGTCGCGGCGCCGACCACCTCGCTGCCGGAGGCCGTCGGCGGGGTGCGCAACTGGGACTACCGCTACACGTGGGTGCGGGACGCCGCCTTCACGCTGTACGGGCTGATGCGGCTGGGCTTCACCGAGGAGGCGGCGGCGTTCGTCGACTGGCTGCGCGCCCGCTGCCTGCAGGCCCCGCCGGAGCGCGGACTGCAGGTGCTGTACGGGATCGACGGGCGCGCTCAGCTTCCGGAGACGGTGCTCGACCACCTTGAGGGCTACTGCGGTTCGCGGCCGGTGCGCGTCGGCAACGCCGCAGCGGACCAGCTCCAACTGGACATCTACGGCGAGGTGATGGACTCGGTCTACCTGTACAACAAGTACGGGCAGCCGATCTCCTACGACCTGTGGGAGGCGCTCAGCCGCCAACTGGAGTGGCTGGAGAAGCACTGGGAGGATCCGGACGAGGGGATCTGGGAGGGCCGCGGCGCCCGCCAGCGGTTCACCTACTCGGCGCTGATGACCTGGGTGGCCTTCGAACGGGCCCAGCGCATCGCCCGGCAGCGCGGTATGCCCGCCCCCATCGAGCGCTGGCGGGACACCGCCGGCGCCGCGTACCACTTCGTGCAGGAGATGTGCTACACGCCCGAACGCGGCGCGTACGTCCGCTACCCCGGCAGCGACACGCTGGACGCGTCGCTGCTGGTGATGCCGCTGGTGAAGTTCGCGTCCCCGACCGACCCCAGGTTCCTGTCGACCGTGCGGCGGATCGAGGAGAGCCTGGTCAGCGACAGCCTGGTGCACCGCTACCGGATAGACGGCAGTGACGGGTTCACCGACTCCGAGGGCACGTTCAACCTGTGCTCGTTCTGGTACGTCGAGGCGCTCGCCCGTGCCGGGCGGGTGGGTGAGGCCCGCTACGTGTTCGAGAAGATGATCACGCAGGCCAACCATGTGGGCCTGTACTCGGAGGAGATCGGCCCGGCCGGTGAGGCGCTGGGCAACTTCCCGCAAGCCTTCACACACCTGGCGCTGATCAGCTCGGCCACCAATCTCGACCGTGTGATCAAGTCCCGCTCGGGTCCGGCCGCCCGGCACTGCCACCAGACGTGACCTCGCTCACCCCCGCCCGGCTCGGTGCGCTGTTCGGCGGGGAGTCGCCGTCGCGCTGGCAGTAATCGTCAACAGACTGTCATTGCGGCCGAGTTCGCGTGCCGACAGGCTGTGACCGTGATCCAACGACGAGTGGTGGTCGTGGTCTACTCCGGCGTGCAGGCGCTGGACGTCACCGGGCCCATCGAGGTGTTCGACACGGTGAACCGCCTGTTAGCCGACCAGCGGGTGGGCTACCGCATCGAGTACGTCTCCGCCGACGCACCGCTGGTGCGCACCTCGATCGGGCTGGTGATCCAGGCGGCGCGGCTGGACGAGGCGGCGGGGCCCATCGACACCCTGCTGGTGCCCGGGGGCTGGGGGCTGCGCGAGGCGCTGCGGGAGCGGGAGTTGGTCTCCTGGGTCGGCGAGGCCGCCGCCCGGTCGCGCCGGGTGGCCTCGGTGTGCGGCGGGGCGTTCCTGCTGGCCGAGGCGGGCCTGCTGGACGGGCGGCGGGCCACCACGCACTGGGCGTACTGCGAGGAGTTCGCCCGCCGCTATCCGCGGGTGACGGTGGACTCCGGGCCGATCTTCGTGTGGGACGGCCGGTATGTGACGTCCGCGGGGGTGTCCACCGGCATCGACATGGCGCTGGCGCTGGTGGAGGCCGACCACGGTGCGGCCGTCGCCCTGGAGATGGCCCGCTACCTGGTGCTGTTCTTCAAACGGCACGGGGGCCAGTCGCAGTTCAGCGCGGTGCTGGAGGCGCAGCTGGCCGATCCGCCGCCGATCCGGACGGCCCAGGAGTGGATCCTGGGCCATCTCGAACAGCCGCTTCCGGTAGCCGAGTTGGCGCGGCGGGCGAACATGAGCCCGCGCAACTTCGCCCGGGTGTTCCGCCGCGAGGTGGGCAGCACACCCGGCCAGTACGTGGAGCGGATGCGGATCTCGCGGGCGCGTGAGCTGCTGGAGACCACCGAACTGCCGATCAGCCACGTGGCCAGGCGCTGCGGCTTCACGGCCGTGGAGACGTTCCTGCGCTCGTTCGGCCGGACCATGGGGCTCACCCCGGGCGAGTACCGGCAGCGCTTCCAGGTGCTCTCCCCCGCGGGCATGATCGTCGCACCCGGCAGCGGCGGCTTCGCGGAGGTGGGAGCGTGACCGCCGGGGCCCGCACGCGCCTGGTCGACCATCTGGCCGGGGAACTGGCCCGGATCGGCACCAGGTACGTGTTCGGTGTGGGCGGCGCGAACATCGAGGACCTGTACGACGCCGTGCACCGCCAGTCGGGCATGGTCGCCGTGGTGGCGAAGCACGAGTTCTCCGCGACGACCATGGCGGACGGCTACGCCCGGACCACCCGGCGGACCGGCGTGGTCGCGGCCACCTCGGGCGGCGGGGCGATGAACCTGGTGCCGGGCCTGGCCGAGGCGCACGCCTCACGGGTTCCGCTGCTGGCCCTGGTGGGGCAGCCGCCGACCGGGCTGGACGGGCGCGGCGCGTTCCAGGACTCCAGCGGCAAGGGCGGCTCGTTCGACGCGGCGCGGGTCTTCGCCCCGCTGTCCCGGTTCTGCGCCCGGGTGAGCGAACCGGAGTCGTTTCCGGGGCTGTTGGCGCAGGCGATCGAGGCCACGCGGACCCACCCGCGCGGCCCGGCGGTACTGCTGCTTCCCAAGGACGTACAGCAGGCGCTCATCACCGTGCCGCGCGGCACGCCGCCACCGCCCGCCGTGCCGCGTCCGGATCCGCTGACCCTGGACCGGGCCGTGCGGCTGCTGGACGGCGCCCAGCGCGTCCTGCTGATCGCCGGTGAGGGGGTGGCCGCCAGCGGTGCCCGAGCCGAACTCGCCGAGCTGGCGAAGGCGTTGGGGGCGTGGGTGGCGGTCAGCCCCGACGCCAAGGACGTCTTCCCCAACCGCGATCCGCGGTTCGTCGGGGTGGCCGGGGTGATGGGGCACCGCGGCGTACCGGACTGCCTGCGGCGGGCCGATGCCTGTGTGCTGGTGGGCACCCGGCTGCCGCTGATGACCCGCGGCGGCCTGGACGACGCCCTGCGGGACACCTCCGTGGTCTGCGTGGATCCGGAACCGCCGTTCGTGCCCGGCCTCGCGCTGCGCGGCGACCCGCGCGAGACACTGCGCGCCCTCACCGCCCGGCTGACGCGCCGCCAGGCCGCGCAGCCGGAACCCACGGGCGCGCCACGGCCGTTGGCCGTACCGCCGCCGCCCACCGGCGCCGTGTCGTACGCCGAGGCGCTGTCCGCGATCGAGTCGGCGCTGCCCGAGCGCGCCCATGTGTTCGTGGACGCCGGGAACGTCGGCGCCAGCGCCATCCATCTGCTGCCCGCACCGCGCGACGGCCGGTTCGTGGTGGCGGTGGGCATGGGCGGTATGGGCTACACGTTCGGCGCGGGCATCGGCGCGGCGCTGGCCACCGGACGCCGCACCTATGTGCTGGCCGGGGACGGCGCGTTCTTCATGCACGGCATGGAGGTGCACACCGCCGTGGAGTACGCCGCGCCGGTCACCTTCGTCGTTTTCAACAACAACGCGCACGCCATGTGCGCCACCCGCGAGGAGCTGTTCCAGGGCGGCGCCCGTACCGAGAACGTCTTCCGGCCGTCCGACATCGCCGCCGGTGCGGCGGCCATGTTCCCGGACCTGTCCGTGACCCGGGCGCGCCGCGCCGGTGATCTGCGCCTGGCCCTGCTGCGCGGCAACGACGCCGCAGGTCCGGCCCTGGTCGCCATGGACTTCGACCACCGGGAGATTCCCCCGTTCCTTCCCTTCCTGGCCGCCCCCGGCCGGGAATCCGACCACACCGAGGAGAGCACCGATGACCGCGGACCACTCCACGTTGGCTGAAGTCCCCGGGCTGGTGAGGGTGGAGAACACCACCCCGGAGCAACTGGCCGCACACTGCGCGGGGATGACCCAAGAGAGCTATCCGCACCAGCAGGTCTACGGGCGGTACTGCACCATCGAGGAGTACGTCGACTGCCCGCCGGAGCAGGTCTACGACTATCTTCGCCAGGGGCACCACCTGGAGGAATGGACCTGTAGTCTGCGGGACTTCGGCCCGACCGACACCCCTGGGCTGTGGCTCGGCCGCGACCTGCTGGAGCCGGGCACCGACATCTACTGCAAGGTGGTGGCCAACTCCGAGGCGATGACGGTGGACTACCACTGCGCCTGGGACCAGGGCGAGAAGCTGTGGATGGTCTACCTGATGCGGGTGGTGCCCGCGTCGCTGGTGCTGGACAGGCCGGGCTCGGTGATCACCTGGACCAACTGCCGCCATCCGTACTACGACGCCAACCCCCACCCGCAGCGCGCGCCGCGCCCCGACCGGCGCTGGGTGGGCGAGTACTGGGACCTGTTCTACGCCGGTCACACGGTGGAGATGCGCAACCTCAAGGCGATCCTGGAGCACCGGCACAAGGCCGGGCTCGCGGTGAGCGTGCCGCCCGCGCGGGCGGTGACCCGTTGACCGCGGTCAGCCTCACCGACGTCGCGGCGCATCTGCCGGGCGAGCCGGTGCCCGCGGAGTTCTACACCGGCTACCCGGGGGCGGAGGACCGGCTGCGGGACAGCCCGATGTTCCGGGTGCCGCCGTTCCGGCACCATGTGGCGGAGGGTGAGAGCAACGTCGACCTGATCGAGCGGGCCGTACAGCCGCTGATCGAGCGGCACGGCCGGGCGGCGATCCGCGGGGTGGACGTGCTGCTGGTGCACAGCCAGCTGCCGGACGTGCCGTTCGCCGGTGCGGGCACCGAGGTGGCGCGCCGCCTCGGCATGGCCCCGGAGTGGCTGGTGGACGTGGCCAACGGGGGCTGCGCCTCGTTCGTCCACATGCTGGGCCTGGCCCGGCAGTTGCTCACCACCACCTCGGCGCGGTCCGCCCTGATCTGCAACGCGCAGACCGCGGCCGGGCAGTTGTTCACCCAGTCCGAGGTGCGCGGCCTGGCCCAGGCCGCGATCCCGGGCGACGGCTGCGGGGTGGGGTACGTCACCGTGTCCGGCCCCAACCCGGTACTGGACGTGCGGGTGCGGCACATCGCCGAGTACGCGGGGGACATGACGATGGTCCGCGACGACGGCCGCAGGTACTGGGAGCCGGGCGAGGCGCAGTTGCGGATCGGCTTCACCGAGACCGGTGTCGCCCGGGTGCTGGAGCGCGGCAACCGGCTGGTCCCCGAGGTGGTCACCGGGTTGTGCGAGGCGCTCGGCAGGAAGCCCGGCGAAATCGACACGCTGATCACCAACCAGCCCAACCGCACGTTCCTGCGCAACTGGCGTGAGACGCTGGGGCTTTCGGCCGAGCGGCACCCCGACACCTTCGACCACTGCGGCAACCTGTTCGGCGCGGCGATCCCGATCACGCTGGACCGGGCGATCCGCTCGGGGGCCTTGGCGGAGGGTTCCTTGCTGGTACTGGGCGGCTTCGCGCACGCGGGCGACTTCGCGGGCGCGGCGGCGGTGGAGTGGCACGGGTAGGCGCTCGGCTGGGATGTGGCGATGTGGTGTCGATCACCGTCGGCGCCGTTGTGGCTGGTCGCGCGGTTCCCCCCGGCCCCGTCTGAGCGCCGCCGAACGGCAGCGGGCTTCCACTGACCTGCTCAGCCGGGCGGCGGCGGCCGTGTTCAGGCCAACACGCCGCGAAGGCAGCGGAGTTCACCGGGCCGGGCACTGCGCGGCAACGTGGCGCTGGCCACATTGGCAAGTGCTTTGGGCAACCCTTCCGTCACGCCTCGTAGTCTTACGGGGGCGGCCGTCGAACACCCGACGGCCTTGGCCAAAGGGAGCTCCAGATGTCGGTACCCGCGCACATCGCCTCGGTACGGGCGATGACCTCAGTCGCCGCCAAGGGCGCCGAAGGCCCGTCAGACATCATCCACCTGCCCAGTCCACGACCGTTAAGTGGCCACGACTCGGTGGTGCCCGCGCTCGCGGAAGCACTGATCCGGCAGGCACCACAACTGATAGAGCACCTCATAGAGTTGGCCGCGGGCCGCGACGTGGCACACGTCCAGCAACTGCCGCCAGCCGACATCCGCCGCTCGCTGCGCGAGCACGTACTGGGCTTCCTGCGGTTCCTCGCGGACAGGCCCACCGCCGACGACGACCCGCTGCGCGTGCCGATGGCCTGGGGCCGCCACCGGGCCCAGGAGGGGGTGCCCCTGGAGTCGATGCTGCGGGTGCACCGGCTGGCCACCCAACTGCTGTGGGAGAAACTCTTCGACGAGGCCCGGGCCAGGTCACCGGAAGTGCTGCAACGGCTGCTGGACGAGAGCGGCCCGGTGTGGGACGTGCTGGACAGCTACTCGCTGGCGCTGACCGAGGGATACCGCTCGGCCGAGTCGACGGCTCGCCGCGAGGACGCGGCGCGCCGGGACGCGCTGTTCGACGCGCTGGTCGAGGGGCGCGGTGTGGAGCCCGCGGTGGCCGCGGAGGCGCGGGTCACGCTGGGGCTGCCGACCCGCGGCCGGTTCGTGGTGGTCGCCGTGGACGCCGACGCGGGCGACCGTTCGCGCACGCTGAGCGCCGCGCTGCCCGCGCGCTCGGTACAGGCCGTGTGGCGGCTGCGCTCGGACCGCGAGATCGGCGTGCTGGAACTGGGCCGCACCCCGCTGCCGCGGCTGGTCGAATGGCTGCGCGGCGCCGTGGGGCAGCGGGTGGGGGTCTCCGGCGAGGTGGACACCCTGGCCGACATCGCCACCGCGTACCACTTCGCGGAGACCGCGCTGCAGACGGTGCGCTACGGCACCACGGGGGTGGCGGCCTTCGACGACCGGCTGCTGGAGGCCCTCGTGGTGACCAGCCCGAACGTCGCCGAGCGGCTGGCCCAGCGGGCCTTCGGCCGACTGCTGGACTGCGCGGCGGAGGAGCGGGACGTACTGCTGACGACGATGGACACGTGGTTCCGCTGCGGCTGCTCCGCCGCCAAGGCCGCGCAGCGGCTGCACTGCCATCGCAACACGGTGCTCAACCGGCTGCGCCGGGTGGAGTCGCTCACCGGCAACTCGCTGGACGACGACCGCTACCAACTGGCCTGCCAGATGGCGCTGGTGGCGGTCAGCACCCTGCCGCTCACCTCTCCGCCGCGCCCCGACACGGAGAACGTGTAACAGCCATGTAAGGCCGTGGGGTTGTTGTGCTCGGTGCACAGTCCGGCGACGGGAATCCGCAGCGGGCGGCCATCGACGCGGCCGGTGGCCGGACGGAAGCATGGACCAGGGGGCGCGAAGACGCAAGAGGCTCGACGCCGTCCACCGGAAGCGACGGCCCCGGTGGGCACTTCGACCCCAACAGGCCGGCGGTGCCGTCCGCGATGGAGCGGGCGGTACGACCGCGGCGCGCACATGGTTTCTTACGGGGGCTGGGAGTTGTCAGTGACGGATGTTTTCGTCGACTCGTTCGTCTACTCGCTCGGCGAACGCAAGATACATGTCAATGAGACGGCGGCCGCGGGCGGCCTGATCTCGTCCGCGCAGGACCTGGAGTCCGCCGGGTTCCGCTGGCACCACGTGTGCGAACCCGCCACCAGCGCCTACGACCTGGCGAAGGCGGTCACCGGACAGCTCGCCGACTCCGGCCGGCTCGGTGACGTCGACGCGATCGTGTACGCCACCTGCCTGCCGCTCAACGGCAACGCCGGCGACCCGGCGCAGTGGGAGAGCACCAAGGACGTCAAGTACCTCATGGACTTCCCGGCAAGTCGGCTTCAGGCCGACTTCGGGCTGCACAAGGCCGTCGTCATCGGGCTCAACCAGCAGGCGTGCACGGCCATGCTGGGCTCCGTCCGGCTGGCGCAGGCGATGCTCCAGGTGGAGGCGGACTGGAACCGGGTGCTGTGTGTGACGGCCGACCGGTTCCCCGAAGGAGCCAAGTACGAGCAGGCGTACAACCTGATCTCGGACGGCGCCGCCGCCTGTGTGGTCAGCCGTGAACCCGCCGCGTTCCGGCTGCTGGCTGCCCACCAGATCACCAACGGCGGCCTGGGCCAGGCGGGCGACGACGAGACGGTGGGCAGCTACTTCGCCTACACCCACCGGCTGGTGCGGGAGACCCTGGAGCGCGCCGGACTGAGCGCCGCCGACCTCGACTGGGTGGTCACCCAGAACACCAACGACAAGGCGTGGCAGATCCTGGCCCGACTGCTGGGAGTCGGCTTCGAGAAGGTGTTCTTCTCGTCCATGCCGGACGTCGGCCATGTCATCTCCGCCGACAACGTGGTCAACCTCGCGGAACTGCTCGCCACCGGGCGGGTGCGCCCGGGCCAGCGCATCGCTCTCATCATGGCGGGCTTCGGGCTGAACTGGCAGTGCCTGGTCCTCCAGGCCACCGAAGCGGTGACCGCTGCCGCCGCCCGGGACTGAGCCCGGCCAGGACATCCGCCAAGCAACCCACCACCGGATGAGGACCGCTTGAGTACATCGAACGTGCCCAAAGCCCGGCTGGCCGAGGCGCTCGCCTCGCTGGCCCCCACCGTCAGCAGGCTCAGCCACCTGTCGCAGCGCTCCTACCAGAACCCGTACACCGAGCTGGCCGCGTGGCCGCGGGAGGTCCGGCCGCAGGAGGAGTGGTTCAGCAGCCCCGAGTACCTGAGCCTGTACGGCACGGAGCACTGGGAGCGGCTCGACGAGGCCGCCCGCTGCCGACTGGCCTTCCACGAGGCCGCCAACTTCTTCAGCCTCAACATCCACGGCGAGAAGTCCCTGATGCAGGGCCTGGCCGAACGGCTGTACCGCAAGGACCTGTTGGACGTCTCGGAGTACCTGCACCACTTCCTGGACGAGGAGAACAAGCACAGCATCTACTTCGGCGCCTTCTGCACCCGCTACAGCCGGGTCTACCGCAGCCGCCAGTTCTCCTTCGAGGAGTCGCACGACTCCCGGTCCCGCGACATCGAGGACTTCCTCTTCTTCGCCAAGACCATGATCTTCGAAGAGATCGTGGACAACTACAACTGGGTGCAGTCCAGGGACTCCCGCCTGCATCCGGTGGCCCGGTTCATCAACCACAACCACCACTTCGAGGAATCGCGCCATCTGATCTTCGGCCGCCGTCTGGTGACCGCGCTGTGGGAGGCCTGCGCCCCGTCCTGGGGTGGGCAGACCGTCGAGGAA
This sequence comes from Streptomyces sp. PLK1-5, assembly GCA_037034305.1. Classification (GTDB taxonomy): domain Bacteria; phylum Actinomycetota; class Actinomycetes; order Streptomycetales; family Streptomycetaceae; genus Streptantibioticus_A. The sequence continues at coordinate 97,395 of JBAGJY010000019.1, read as the reverse complement.
CTGCGGGCCTATCTGCGGCAGTACCTCACCATGGCGTGGCGCGAGTACTACAACCCGGACGTCTACGCCGACACCGGGCTCGAAGACCCGTGGGAGATCGCCGAACGAGCATGGTCCGCACCGGCGCAGCGGGAGCACCGCCGCGAGGTGTCGAAGAAGGTCGTCGGCTTCCTCACCTCGACAGGCATTCTCGACAAGGAGCCCGCCGATGCGTTCTGAGCAGGAGATCCGTGACAACCTGCGGTCCTGGGTGCTGACCAAGGCCGCCGACCGGGACACCTCGGCGGTCGACGACCGGACCCCGCTGTTCGAGGAGCGGTACCTGCGGTCGGTGCACCTGCCCGAACTGCTGCTGCTGTTGGAGCGGCTCAGCGGCACCCCGATCGACGTGGAGGACCTCAACCCCGCGGACTTCCGCGACATCGACTCGATGGTGCTGCGCTTCTGCAAGGCGGGAGCGGCGCGGTGACGGCCGTCGACGCCCCAGCCGTCGATCCGGTGCGCGCGGCGCGGCTGGCGGAACTCGGCCTGTCCTGGCAGCCGTCCGGCCAGGCCGCGCTGCGCGGAGAGCTGCTGCGGCTCGCCGAGGAGTGCGACCGGGCCTTCGTCACCCTCGCCGGGATCTGGCAGGCGGACGAGGAGCGGCACCCCGCCTCGCTGCCCGCGCGGCGCCTGCAACGGGTCGACTATCTGCGCTCGTTCCCGCACCAGGCCACCCTCGCCGCCCGGCTTGCCCCCGAGGAGGCCAACCTCGACGCGTTCCTGGGCGGCCCGGTGGTGCACGAGGACGGCACCGTCGCGGTGACCGAACTCGCGCCGGTCGACCAGGTGTTGACCCCGGCGGCCTGCTACCACCTGTTCAACGACCACCTGGGCGAGACGTTCGACGCGCCCCGCTACCTGACCACCCGTAACACCTGCTTCCGGCACGAGCGGTACTACGTGCCGCTGCGTCGGCTGAGCAGCTTCACCATGCGGGAGGTGGTCTGCCTGGGCACCAGTGCCGAGGTGGTCGACTTCCTCGACCAGGCCCGTGCGGCGCTGGACTCGTTCTTCGAGCTGGTCGACCTGCCGCTGCAGTGGCTGGCCGCGACCGACCCGTTCTTCCGGCCGCGGGCCAACCCGAAGTACCTGATGCAGCGCGTCCAACCGGTCAAGCACGAGGCCACCTACGGCGGCGACCTGGCCATCGCGTCCATCAACCGCCACCACGACCACTTCGGCGTCAACTTCGAACTGACCCGGGGCGAGGAACCGGCGCACAGCGGCTGTGTCGCGTTCGGCATCGAACGCTGGCTGTTCGCCGTCACCGACCGCCACGGCACCGACCCGGCCGACTGGCCGCGGCTGGCGGACGCCGCGGCGCGGGTGGCCTCCGCCCTGGGGGGAGGCAGGCAATGAGGGGAACCACCGTCATCACCGGCGCGGACGGCTACCTGGGCCGTCGGCTCGCCACCGCGCTGCTGGCCGACGGCGACGACGACATCGTCCTCGCCGTGCGCGCCGCAGACGGCACCGAACTCGCCGCGAAACAGCAGCGGTTGGAGCTGCTGCTCGGCCCGCAGGCGCGGGGCAGGACCCGGGTGGCCGCCGCCGACCTGTCTCGGGACGACGCGCTCGCGGACGTCGACCCGCGGGCGGTGACCCGTGTGGTGCACGCCGCCGCCGTCACCCGCTTCAACGTGGAGCGGGACCTGGCGCGGCGCGTCAACGTCGAGGGCGCCGCGCGGGTACGGCGGTTCGCGGCGCGCTGCGACAACCTCCAGCGGCTGACGATGCTCTCCACGCTGTACGCGGCGGGCCGTCGGCGCGGTGACGTCCGCGAGGAGCGGTTCGACGAGGTGGGCTTCGTCAACCACTACGAGTGGTCCAAGTGGGCCGCCGAGGAGGAGGTGCTGGGCGCCGCCGGGGACCTTCCGGTCTGCGTGCTGCGGCTGCCGACGCTCATCGCCGACGACGACAGCGGGCAGGTCACCCAGTACAACGCCTTCCACAACACCCTGAAGCTGTTCTACTACGGGCTGCTGTCGCTGCTGCCCGGCGACGGCACGACGCCGCTGAGCCTGGCCACGGCGTCGTTCACCACCTCGGCGGTCACCAGGCTGCTCGACCCCGCGATCGCCGACGGCATCTACCACGTCTGCCCCGACCCGGCCGACACCGCGACGCTGGACCAGCTCATCGACATCGCCTTCACCGTCTTCGAGCGCGATCCGGGCTTCAGACGGCGCGGGTTGATCCGGCCACTCCCCTGCGACCAGGAGAGCTTCGAGGACCTGCTGTCCGCGGCCGACCTGCTGCGCGGCGGCCCGATCAACCAGTCGCTCTCGTCGGTCTCGCCGTTCGCGCACCAGCTGTACCTGCCGAAGACCTTCCGCAACGACGCACTGCGGGCCGCCTGGCCCGGCTACGCGGCCCCCGACCCGATCGCGCTGGCGGAAACCACCTGCATACGGCTCATCGAATCCAAGTGGGGCCGCCGGACCCAGGAGACACCGTGACGACGCTTTCCGAGAACGACCTGTGGCTGCTCAGCTTCTACCGCTCCTCCGAGATCAACGGCGCGCTGTTCTTCGGCCGGGTCGCCCGCACCCTGCGCGGCGGACCGCTGCAGGCCGACGTCACCCATCACTTCGCCGACGAGGCCAACCACGCCAAGTACTGGACGCGCTGCATCGAGGACCTCGGCTACAACGCCGAGAAGCTCTCCGGCGCCTACCAGGACCAGTACCTGGAGGCGGTGGGCCTGCCCGCCAACCTCATGGAGGTCATGGCGATCACCCAGGTCTTCGAGAAGCGGGTGATCGGGCAGTACCACCGGCACCTGCGGGCGCCCGACACCCATCCGCGGGTCCGCCAGACCATTGAGACGATCATGGAAGACGAGCGCTGGCACGTGAAGTACGTACGCGACGCGCTCCAGGAGATGGCGGACAAGTACGGCCAGCAGCTCATCGACGACACCCTGGCCCGGTTCACCGCGGCCGACGAGGAGGTCTACGCCAAGACCCTCGCCGAGTACGGCGAGCGCATAGCCTTCCTCGGCGACGGCGCCGTCGACCTGAGCGCCGTCGGCCAGGCATGACCGTAACCGTGCTCGCCGTGTGGACGCGGCAGCCGCTGGCCGCGCACGCCCTCACCCGCCGCGAGCGGGACCGGCTCGCCGAACTGCCGCGGCGGGCAAGGCCGCAGTGGCTGGTCTCCCGCAACGCCCTGCGGCTGCTGCTGGGTGTGCTGGGGCTGCCGCGGGAGACCACCGGGTACGCCTTTCCGCACCCCCGGTTGTCGCTGAGCCACATCGAGGGCGCGGCCGTGGCGGCGGGCGCGGTGCGCCCGGCACCGCGGCTGGCGGGCATCGGGGTGGACCTGGAGAACGACCGGCAGGCCCGGGGGGACACCGCGCGGTTCTTCCTCGACGAGCACGAACGGACCTGGCTGGCCTCGCTCCCCGAACACACCAGGCCCACCGAGCAGTTGCGGCTGTGGACGGTCAAGGAGGCACTGTTCAAGGCCGACCCGGACAACCGGCACACCGTACTGCTCGACTACCGCACCCTCGACGCCTCCGCCCACCGCGGCCGCGCGCGTGCCCGCCGGGACCGCGAGGCGCTCTTCGGCTACGCCAGCACCCGGCTGCGCGGCGCCCACCTGACCGTCGCCGCGGCGTTCCACGGCCAGACGCGTACCCCGCAAGCCAACGCACCAGAAAGGCAGACACCAGTGCCAACCACCATCACCTTCGACGAGGTCGCCGACCGCATCAGCTCGACACTGTCCATACCGGTGGAGAAGCTGACCCCGCAAACCACCCTGCGGGAACTCGCCGCCGACAGCTTCCTGCTGGTAGAGATGGCCGTCGACCTCCAGGAGGAGTTCGACACCATCTTCACCCAGGACGAACTGCGGCAGATCACCACCCTCGGCGAACTCGCCGGGCTGGTGGGCGCGAAGGTCTGACCCACCCGCCGCCTCCCCCGCCCGCTGGGCCCTCCCCCACCCCACCGGAACCCTCTCACCGGAGCTAGGTATGTCGGAACGTCTGATCCGCGCGATGACACGATTGCGCTGGCCGCTGCTGGCCGTATGGCTGGTAGCGCTGGTCGCCGCCGCGGTGGCCGCGCTGCCCGTCGCCGACCGGCTCAGCGGTGGCGGCTGGTACGTACCCGGGTCCGGCTCGCAGAAGGCGATCACGGCCACCCAGTCGGGTTTCGCCGACCGCGGCGCCAGCGATCTGACCCTGGTGGTACGGGACGAGCGCGACACCGCGGGCACCCCGGCGTTCGACCAGCGGGTGGGCGAGGCCATGCGGCAGGTCGTCGGCGACAAGCGGCTCGCGGTGGTGGGCAGTTACGGCTGGCTCGACCTGTCCCCGGCCTCCCGTGGGAAGTTCGTGGGCAAGGACCGGCACACCGCCATCACCCTGGTGGGGCTGAAGCTGGACGACGGCACGGCCCGCCGGGTGCTGCCCGGCATCCAGACCGACATCGACCACCGCTTCGCCCCGCGAGGACTGCGGGTCTCACTGGTCAGCGCGGGCACACTGTGGGGGGAGATCAACACCCTGAGCCAGAAGGGCCTGCAGACCGCGGAACTCATCACGTTCCCGCTGCTGCTGGTGATCCTCCTGCTGCTGTACCGGGGCATCGCCTCGGCGGTGGTCTCCTTCGTGGTGTCCGCCACGGCGATCGTGTTCACCCTCGGGCTGATGTCGGTGCTCGCCGAGCACTTCGAGTTGTCGATCTTCGTGGAGAACGCGGCCACCATGATCGGCCTTGGGGTGAGCGTCGACTACTCGCTGTTCGTCATCTCCCGCTACACCGACGAACTGGCCCGCGGCCGGGACCGCACGGCCGCGCTCGCCGCCACGCTGCGCACCAGCGGCAGGACCGTCACGTTCTCCGGGCTCATCGTCGTCCTGGCGATGTCGAGCCTGTTCCTGGTGGACCTCAACGTCATCCAGTCCATCGCGCTCGGCATCCTGGTCGTGGTGGCCTTCGCGGTGCTGGCCGCGGTGCTCGTACTGCCGCTGGTGCTGCTGCTGTTGGGCGACCGGATCCTGTGGGGACGGCTGCCCATGCAGCGGCGCGACCCGCGGGAGCAGGGGCGGCGCTGGCGGAACGTGGCACGGCAGATCATGCGGCGCCCGGTGCTGTTCCTGGTGGTGGCGGTCGTCGGCATGCTGGCGCTCGCCTCGCCGTCGCTGGGACTGCGCACCTTCACGCCGGACGCGCGCATCGTGCCCACCTCCTCCCCGGTGCGGCAGGGGTACGACGCGATGCGCGAGCAGTTCGGGCCCGGCAGCGCCTCGCCCAACGAGGTGGTCATCACCTCCGACACCCCGCTGAACACCGCGCCCGACGGCGGCCGGATCCTGGCGCTGCGCGACGAGTTGGCCAGGCTGCCGCACGTCAGCGGCGTCAACTCGCCGGTGGACGCGCTGCGCGCGGTCAGCCCCGCCCAGCCGTTCGCCGCGCTCGACCCGGCGGTCTTCGACCGGCTGCCCGCCGACGCGCGCGCCACCGTCAACCACTTCGTCTCCCGTGACCGGCGCACCATCGTGCTGGAGGTCGTCGCGGACGACTACGCCTCCAGCACGACCTCCCGCGACCTGGTCGCCGCCATGCGGTCCACCGTGGACCGGCTCGGCGCCCGAGGTCTGCACACGGTGGTGGGCGGGGAGAGCGCGGAGGGCGTCGACGCCAACTCCGCGATCTCCGACGGTCTGCCCTCGGTGGTGGCGGTCATGCTGGTGGTCATCTACGTCCTGCTGCTGATCACCTTCCGGTCGGTGCTGCTGCCGATCAAGGCCATCGCGATCAACCTGCTCTCCCTCGGGGCGACGTACGGCGCCCTGGTACTGGTGTTCCAACACTCCTGGGGCGCCGCGCTGTTCGGCTTCCAGCAGTTCGGGTACCTGCAGAACTTCGTGCCCATCTTGCTGCTGGCCATCTTGTTCAGCCTCAGCACCGACTACGAGGTGTTCCTGCTGCACCGCATCCGCGAGGAGTACGACGGCGGGGCGGACAACACCTCCAGCGTCGCGACCGGCATGGCCCGCACCGCTCCGCTGATCTCCGGTGCCGCGCTGCTGATGGTCGCGGTGTTCGGCGCGTTCGCCTTCACCGGCATCATGCCGATCCAGCAGCTCGGCTTCGGCCTGGCCGTCGCCATCGCACTGGACGCCACCATCATCCGGCTGGTCGTCGTGCCCGCCGCCATGCAGCTGATGGGCCGGTGGAACTGGTGGCTGCCCGGCCGCCCGGACCGGCCCGCACCCGTCGTCAGGACGCAGGAGTCCGAGGAGTCCGTCGTCCGGTCGTAACCACCGCCGCAACCACCGCAGCCGTAACCGCCTGAAAGGAAGCCACCCTCACGTGGATGCCTCCGCACTCCTGCTGCTCCTGCTGGACTTCGTCTTCATCGGCGCCCTGCCGCGCCTGTTCTTCCGCTCGGACGGCAGCTTCAACCTGAAGTGGTGGCTGACCGCGCTGCCGTTCTTCCTGTGCCCCCTGTACATCGCGGCGGGGCTCGCGATGGGCTGGCAGCCCTTCTTCTCGGGCACCGCGCGGACCGTACTGACGCTGGTCTCCGTGGTGTTGAGCGTGGCGTCCATCGCGCTGATCTTCATGACGCTGGGCACCCACCGCGTTCCGCTGGCGCTGTGGCACCAGGACAACGACGCGCCGCGCAGCATCGTGACCTACGGCGCCTACCGCCGGATCCGGCACCCGTTCTACTCCTCGTTCCTGCTGGCCTTCCTCGCGGCCCTGTTCGTCTACCCGCACTGGGGCACCGTGCTGTTCGCGGTGTACGGCCTGGTGTCGCTGAACACCACGGCAGCGCGGGAGGAACGGCGGCTGAGCGCCTCGGAGTTCGGCGCCGAGTACCGCCGCTACCTCACCCGCAGCGGCCGGTTCCTGCCCCGGCTGGGCAGGATCGAGGACACCGCCGAGCCCACCCGGCCGGTGGAGACCGCCCAGGTCGTCGAGGGATAGGACGGTGCACGACGTGTCACGTCTGACTTCCTGGCTCACCGACCCGCATCCGCGACGCGGGGTGCGCTTCGCCGCCGACGGGGGCGACTGGCAGTTCGTGCCGTACCGCGAACTCGCCGTCGCCGCCCGCCGGACGGCCACCGAGATGGTGGCGGCCGGGGTGCGTCCCGGGGACGTGGTCTGCCTGCTGATGCCCTCCGGCCGGGACTGCCTGGCCGCGCTGTTCGGCACCTGGGCGGCGGGCGCCACCGTCTCCCCGCTGGCGCCGCCCTCGTTCCAGTCCGACAACGAGTACACCGAGTACGTCGCCGGGATCCTGCGGCAGGCCGAGCCCGCCCTGGTGGTCACCGCGCAGACGTACCGCCCGCTGGCGGCCGAGGCGATGGCCCGGGCGGGCCGGTCGGACGAACCGTGGATCCCCCGTGAGGGGGCCGGCGAGCTGCCTGTGGAGGACCACCGCGGTGAGCGGATCGCACTGCTGCAGTTCACCTCCGGCTCCACCGGGCAGCCCCGTGGCGTGCGGGTGTCGTGGGACAACCTGGCCGCCAACTACGCGTTGCAGAGCCGGATGATCGACTGGCGGGACGGGGACGGCTTCGCGTCCTGGCTGCCGCTCCACCACGACATGGGGCTGATCGGCTGCTGCCTGTTCCCGTTCGCCTCGCAGAGCGAGCTGTGGCTGATGCGGCCGGAGCAGTTCATCCGCGACCCCGCCCGCTGGCTCGACTGCTTCGCCCCGGGCAAGGCGGCGCACTCGGCGGCGCCGTCGTTCGCCTTCGCCTACGCCGCCCGGCGGGTCAGGCCGCGGCGGCTGGCCGAGTTGGACCTGTCCGGCTGGCGCAGTGTGGTGGTCGGGGCCGAGGTGGTCGATCCGGCGGCGCTGGACGCGTTCGCCCGGTTCGCCGAGCCGGCGGGGTTCTCCCGCGACACCTATCTGCCCTCGTACGGGCTGGCCGAGAACACCCTCGCGGTCACCGGCGCCGAGGGGCCGATCGTCGTGGTGCGCCCCGAGTGGTCCTCGATGCGGCTCGGCGAGCCGGTGCCCGTCGAGGAGGCGGGCAAGCTGGGCGACAGGCCCATCGAGCCGGGCTCCGGCTGGCTGGTCGGCCACGGCGCCCCGCACGAGGTGGACGGCGTGGGCGTGCGGATCCTGGACGACGAGGGCCAGCCGCTGCCGGACGGCCACCTCGGCGAGATCGCCGTCACCGGCACCTCGGTGGCCCAGGGCTACCACGGCGGCCGGGAGGGCGGCTCCACCCGGTTCGTGGACGGTGAACTGCGCACCGGGGACGCCGGTTTCGTGCACGACGGGGAGCTGTTCGTGCTGGGCCGGATGGGAGACAGCCTCAAACTGCGCGGTCGCAGCGTGTACATGGACGACCTGGACGCCAAGGTCGCCGCGGCGGCCGGACTGGACAAGGACCGGACAGCCGTTGTGGCGGTCAACGACCGCGGCCGGGTCGGACTCGCCGTCTTCGTCGAGTCGGCGCCCGGGCCGTGGACGCGGGCGGTGACCGAACTGCTCCGCGGCGAGCTGGGTCCCGAGCCGTCACTGACGCTGGTCGCCGGGCGGCGCGGCCTGCTCAAGCGGACCACCAGCGGCAAGCCGCGGCGGCGGCACATGTGGCAACTCCTCCAGGAGGGCAGGCTGAGGTCGGTGACCGTCATCAACGGGTAGCCGTGGCCTCGGCGCGTTGACCACTTCCCGCTCCCCCAGGCGGCTGCCGATCCAGCCGCTGAGGAACCCGACCGGAACCGAGACGATCCCGGTGGTCCGCAGCGGGAACCAGTGGAAGTCCTGGTGCGGGAAGAGCGCGTCGGGCGCGCCGGACACGGCGCTGGAGAAGGTCATCAGCAGCAGCACGCACGCCGTACCGCCGAAGAGCGTGCACAGCAGTCCGGTACGGGTGTAGCCGCTCCAGAACAGGCTGTACAGCAGCGCGGGGGCGACCGCCGAGGCGCCGACGCAGAACGCGGTGGCGATGAGCACCTGCAGGTTCCAGTCGCGTACGAGTGCGGCGAGCACGATCGCCACCAGGCCGATGCCCAGGATCGTCCAGCGGGCCACTCCCAGCTCGCCGCGCTCGGTGGCCTGTTCACGGCGCAGTACGCCGGAGTACAGGTCGTGCGCCACCGAGGTGGCCGCGGCCAGGGTCAGTCCGGCGACCGACGCCAGCAGGGTCATGAAGATCGCCCCGCCGATGGAGGCGAACAGCACGGCCTCACCGAGCGAGGAGTAGTCCATGCCCAGCGCGCTGGAGAGCAGCAGCAGCGAGGTGCTGCCCTGCGGATCGTTGGCGACGATCATCCGGTGGCCGACCAGCGCCGCCGCGGCGGTGCCCATCACGGCGACGAACAGCCCGATGACCACGGTCGACCCGACCGCCCAGGACATCGAGCGGCGGACCGCGGACGCGCTCAGCCCGCCGTTCATCCGCATGATCACATGGGGCAGGCAGGCAGCGCCGAGGACCACGCTGAGCTGGACGCTGAGGAAGTCGAGTCGGCCGCGGGTGTCGCGGCCGAACTCCAGACCCTGGCGCAGATACGCCTCCCCCGCGCCGCTGCCCTGCCGGGCGGCGGACAGCAGGGCGTCGGGGTTCCAGTCGAACCGGCTGAGCACCAGCAAGGTGACGGCCAGGCTGGCGCCGAAGAGCATCACCATCTTGATGATCTGCACCAGCGCGGTGCCCTTCATCCCGCCCATCGCGGCATAGCCGATCATCAAGGCGCCCACCACACAGATGCAGCCCGCCTTCGCACCGTCCACCGAGATGCCCAGGATGAACGTCAACAGCGATCCGGCGACCGAGAGTTGGACCAGCAGGAAGGGCAGTGAGGCGGCGAGGGTGACCGCGCAGGCGGCGCCGCGCACCGCGCGACCGGGCATCCGCCGGGCGAGTACGTCGCCCATGGTGAACCGGCCCGCGGTGCGCAGTGGTTCGGCGAGCAGCCGCATCAGCAACAGCAGGGACAGCACGGTGCTCAGCACCAGGACCACCCCGTCGTAGCCGCTGAGCGCGATGACTCCGGAGGTGCTCAGCACGGTGGCCGCCGAGACGTAGTCGCCCGCGACGGCCAGGCCGTTGCGCAGCGGGGTCAGGGTGCGGTAGCCGGTGTAGAAGTCGGCCAGGTCGTCGGGTTCCGAACCGGCCAGGATGCACAGCAGCATGGCGAGCGTGGCCAGCACCGAGAACATGATCAGGGCCGCGGTCTGCGCCGAACCGGAGGCCGTCATCGGTAGGACTCCACGGGCTCGCCGAGTTCGCCGACCGCGGGATCGCCACGGCAGTCGGTGCGCAGGTCATGGGCGGCGAAGGCGAAGACGGCGGCGAACTGCGAAAGGCCCAGCAGCACACCGACGTTGCCCAGGCCGGGCACCGGCAGGCTCATCAACTCGCCCAGGAACGAGGAGAGCAGGACGTACAGCAGGAAGGCGCCGAGTGCGGCCATGCTCGGCGCCCGTCCGAGCCAGCGGTAGACCTGGTGCAGCCAAGTCGTCGCCTGCGGGGCGGCGTTGCGGAGAGCGGCCGGGGTTCTGTGTTCGGCCGCGCGGTGCCGTCCGTGCCCGTGCGGGCGCAGTGCCTGAAGTACGTCCAGACTGGTCATCGCTCGACCTTTCCGTTGGATCCGGTCCCGTTCGGCTCCCCGGTACACACAGCACCGGCCCCGGCCCGGGGGAGGCGGGCGCGGGGGACGGTGCCGTGTGACCGTTCAGTACGGCCGGACGGCGGCGCCGGTTCACCAGGACACATTCCGTTTACTGTCTCTTTGCCGTTTGGCACGGACTTTCCGACGAGCGGCGGGGAGAATCGTGCGGCATCATCCCGAATTTCTCCAGGACGCCGGGTAACCCCTTGCGGCGATTCGGCAGGCCAGACCGGCCGTCATCCCATTGATATGTACTGGGGCTTGTGGTTAATCTTCGCGGTACTCCGGGGTAACTGCCCCGTAGTGACGGGGCAGTTGACCTTGGAGGTCCCGTCAGGGTTTTCCAATTCCGATCTCAGCACCCTGTGATCGCCAACCTGAGGATGCCCCACCGGGCCGTCTTCCATGCACGCACTGCGCACGCCATGCAGGCGGCGGGCCACCCCCACTGGCACGTCGCGGCAGCCGCACTGCCCCTGACCGTCACGTCGAGGAGCGTGTTGCCATGTCCCCCCACCAGCGCCGCGGTGCCACCGCGGGTTCGGCGTACGGATCGTTCCCGGCGGCCCATAACACTGCCGCCTTACTTCGTCTCCCTTTCAACGAAGACGTCCCCGAATTCACAGGGACGGCCTCGCCGCGAGGCGGCCGAAATCGGCCACACCCACATTACGTCCCGATAAATGCGACGGTCAGGTTGACCTGCGGTGACGTCCTGGGATGGGCGGGTGAGTACTGATCCATGCTGATCCAACGCAGACGGTCCAAACGTTCGCAAGCTCCCAAAGCGGATTCCGAGTTGGTCCGGCGGCTCTACCGGGAGCACGCCTCGGCACTGCTCAGCTATGTGATGACACTGACCGGCGGTGACCGGTACTGGGCGGAGGACGTCGTCCAGGAGACCCTGCTGCGGGCCTGGCGGCACGCCCCGCAGCTCACCGACCCGGCGCGCAGCGCCCGGCCCTGGCTGTCGACGGTGGCCCGGCGCATCGTGATAGACGACTACCGCAGCCGCCGGTCCAGGCCGCAGGAGATGGGCGACACCGCGCTCGAACTGCTGCCGGGGCCGGACGAGTTCGACCGGGCGCTGTCCGCCATGACCCTGTCGGAGGCGCTGGCCACCCTTTCCCCGGCGCACCGCGAGGCCATCGTGGAGTCCTACCTCGCGGGGCGCACCATCCAGCAGGCCGCGGCGGTGCTGGGCATCCCCAACGGCACCGTGAAGTCGCGGATCTACTACGGGCTGCGGGCGCTCAGGCGCACGCTGGAGGAACGGGGCGTGGGCGTCCCCGGATAGCCGCTGCGGACAGTGCTATTCCGGTACGGAGACCAGCCGGTGGCCGTCGAAGGTCTCCACGTCGAATCGGCTGATGTCGCCGGGCTGCATGGCGGTGGCGCCGGGGATGGTGAGGTTGCCGCGGGACTTCGCGGTCCAACTCGCCGCGACCTGGCGTTCGCCGTGCCGTCCGATGGTGACCAGCGAACAGCTGCTGCCCGGTGGCGCGTTGTGCAGGTCGAGGGTCAACCGGCTGCCCCAGGCAACCGGTTGGACGGAAACGGACGCGCCCACGCCGGTGGCGTTGTCGGTGGCCGACGCGACGTGCGCGGGCGCGCCGTGCCCACCGCCGCCGGTGCTCAGCGTCCAGGTGGTGGCCACCGCGGCCAGTACCGCCGCACCCGCCACCGCCACGGCCATCCGGCCGCGCCGACCGCGGCGGGGCCGCCCGTGCCGTCTCAGCCTGACGAGCGGGGCGCACTGACCGGTGGCCGGGGCGGCCGGGGCCGAGGCGGCACACACCGCCTCGGCCTCGGCCTTCGACACCAGGGCGAGCAGCGCGGGCACCGCGGCCAACTCGTCGTGCTCCTCGCGGCACTCGGGGCAGGCCGCCAGATGCTGGCGCACATCGAACGACTCGCCCGCGGTCAGCGCACCCAGCACGTAGGCGCCGAGCGAGAGCCGAACCGGCTCGCACTCCTCATGTGTTCCGGAGAACGTCATCGGCTCAACCCTCGCTCCTCACATTCGACGCGCAACGCGCGAACCGCGTAGTAGGCCCGTGACTTGACCGTGCCCGGTGCGATGCCGAGCGCCTCGGCCGCCTCCGCGACCGAGCGCTCCCGGTAGTACAGCTCCAGCAGCACGGCACGGTGCGCCGGGCTCAGCCCGGACAGCGCCTCGGCAAGCTGCCAGGACAGCAGGGTGCGGGCGAACGCCTCGTCCGGGCCGGGAGTTGACGAGGGTTGCAGCACCAGCGACTCGTCGCCGACCTCGGTGGGGCGGGCCCGGCGCATCCGCTCCTGGTCGATGACCAGGTTGCGGGCCACGGTGAACAGCCAGCCCCGGGTCGACCCGCGCTCCGGGTCCAGCGCGCCGGAGCTGCGCCAGGCCCGGAGCATGGTCTCCTGCACCACGTCCTCCGCACGCTGCCGGTCACCACTGGTCAGCCGGAGTACGTATCTAAGCAGCGAACCCGCGTACGTGTCGTACAGCGTTCGCAAGGTCTCGTCGTCCGCGGTCCGAGAACCCATCCATCCCCCCGCGTCATCCGCGGGGCTCGGTCGCGGAGGGCGCGGTGAACGCGGCACCGCCTCCGCTTGTGGTTACCGGACTGGTTATGCGGGCGTAGCCATCCGCTGCGCGCATGGACACTTGTTCACTCCTATCTCCCAGCCTGCCGCGGAATTCCGGTCAGGCCGTTGCCGACGTGGCCGATACCAGTGACGCGAAGACCACGACATTGTCCGGATAGGCATGGGTCGTGGGGTTCTTCGGACCACCGCAGGTAATGAGCCGGAGGCCGGCGTGGTCGATGTTTCCGTACACCGCTTGACTGGGGAACTTCTCCTTGGGGTATTCGGCGGTCTGGTCCACCGAGAAAACGGCGACACTGCCGTCCGCCCTGGACACCGACACCTTGTCACCGGTGTGCAGTGCGGCGAGTCGGAAGAAGACGCCGGCGCCGAAGTTACCAAGGGTCACGTGGCCGAGTATGACGGAAGGGCCGAGTTGCCCGGGGGTGGGCGACAACTGATACCAACCGGCCGGCGAGTTACTTTCGATCGGCGGAACCTGAACGGTTCGGTCCGAATTCAGTCCCAATCGCATCAGGGGCGTGTGCACCCCGATCGCCGGGATGTCCAGACGCACCGGAACCGATCTGGCCATGGTCAGGCCGCTGGACGGCTTGGCCGACGGGCCGGGGGCCGCACCGGCCGGGGCGGTGCCGCCGGGGGCGGCCAGCGCGGCGGGCGGCCGCGAGGAGGCCCGCCAGTCCGCGTAGCCGAACCCCAGCCCGACCACCCCGGCCAGCGCCGCCACCGCCGCCACGGCGGTGCCCAAGCGGCCCCCGCGGCGGCGCCGCGGCGCGCTGTCCCAAGCGGCGTGCCGACTCAACGGCCTGCCCTGGCCCGACGGCGAAGTGCCAGGCCGGCACCGCCGGCGCCGAGCAGCAGGCCGCCCACCACGCCCGCGGTCGCATAGCCCGGGAGCCCGGAGGAGGCCGCGCCGGTGTTGGGCGCGCCGCTGGGCATGGTGCCGATCTGTCCGGACCCGCTGGACATCGACGACGAGGGCATCGGCATGGTGCCGGACGCCGGTTGCGAGGCGGACATGCTCGGGCGCGGCATGGGCATCGTCGAACTCGGCCTGGGGGTCGGCTTCATGCCGCCGGTGCCCGCCACCACGACCACGATCCGCGTGGTGACCTTGACTCCGCCGCACCACGCGTTGATGGTGGCCGTCCCCGGCCTGGCGTGCTGGGATATCTTCGCCCAACCCGACCAATTCATCGGGTTGGTGGACGTCATGGTCGCCGAACCGCCGGAACCGGTCATGGCTGTGTAGGGGTCGTTCATCCTCGAGGAGAACGCGGATGAACCCACCCACTTCAATGCGCTGCCGTTATTGGGGCAGGTCCCCATGACACGCACCGTCTGACCGACGCTGACCGTTGTCGGTGAGGCGGTGATCTGTCCTGTACCAACACCTGCGAACGCGGGCGCTGCACCGACCGCCAGGGCTGCTCCGGCCGTTGTCAGGACCGCCAGGTGAGAAATGCGCACGGCGTCACTCTCCTCCACACTTCTTTCGCCGCGCCGGACGAACTCCCCGTCGGATTACCGATCTTGCCGAGGCGCGGATGACGGTAACAACACGTGGGCCGAGTGGTTCCGGTTCAATTACCCGACGGGCGGCTGGATTTCTTTCCCAGCGCTTGACCCGACGGCCCGGCGGATGGCCACTCCGCGCGCCGGGGGCCGCGCCGGGAGCGCGGCGATGTGCCGCCGTAGTCCGCGGCGCCGTTGTGGCTGGTCGCGCGGTTCCCCGCGCCACTTCAGGGCGCTGCCGAAGCGCGGCTTCGCCCGGTCTGTTCAGGCGAGCGGCAGTTCGGCCCAGATGACCTTGCCCTCGCTGGTGTAGCGGGTGCCCCAGCGATCGGCGAGCTGGGCGACCAGGAACAGCCCGCGACCGCCCTCGTCCGTGGTGGCGGCGTAGCGCAGGTGCGGGGAGGTGCTGCTGGCGTCGGAGACCTCGCAGATCAGGGTTCGGTCGCGGATCAACCGGACCCGGATCGGGCTGGTGGCGTAGCGGATGGCGTTGGTGATCAGCTCGCTGAGCACCAGTTCGGTGGTGAACACCGCCTCGACCAGTCCCCAGTCGTTCAGCTGCTCGGTGACCTGGGCGCGTACCCCGGCCACCGCCGCGGGGTCGAACGGCACGTCCCACTCGGCGATCTGATCGGCGCGCAGGAACTGGGGGCGGGCCACAAGGAGCACGATGTCGTCGCTCTGCCGGACGGGCAGCAGCGCGTTGAGCACCGCGTCGCAGGTCTCCTCGGCGGGCCGGTCGACATGGCTGAGGGCGTTGGTCAGCATGTCGAGCCCGACGTCGATGTCCCGGTCGCGCTCGTCGACCAGCCCGTCGGTGTACATCACCAGCTGGCTGCCGGGTTCCAGCCGCAGTTGCGCGTTCTGGAACGGCAGACCGCCCAGGCCGAGCGGCGGACCGGCGGGCAGGTCGGGGAAGCGCACCGTGCCGTCGGGCCCGACCAGCGCGGGCAGTACGTGGCCCGCGCGGGACATCGTGCAGTAGCCGGAGACCGGGTCGTAGATCGCGTACAGACAGGTGGCCCCGGTGATGGCGCCCTCGCCGCCCCGGCTGGTCTCCTCCCGGTCGATCCGGGTGACCAACTCGTCAAGGTGGCCGAGGAGTTCGTCGGGCGGCAGGTCCAGCGTGGTGAAGTTGTGCACCGCCGTGCGCAGCCGTCCCATCGTGGCCGAGGCGTGCAGACCGTGGCCGACCACGTCGCCGACGACCAGCGCCACCCGGCTGCCCGGTAGCGGGATGACGTCGAACCAGTCCCCGCCGACCCCCTCCTGCGCGGGCAGGTAGCGGTACGCCACGTCGACGGCGCTCTGCTCGGGCACGCCGCGCGGCAGCAGGCTGTGTTGCAGCGTCACCGCCATCTTGTGCTCTCGGGTGTAGCGGCGGGCGTTGTCGATGGACACCGCCGCCCGGATGACGAGTTCCTCGGCGAGCGACACGTCGTCCTCGTCGAACGGGTTCGGGTCACGGGAGCGCCAGAAGCTGGCCACCCCCAGCACCACCCCGCGGGCGTTCAGCGGAACCGTGATCAGCGAGTGGATCCCGTAGTCCAGCACCCGCTTGGCGCGCAGTGGATCCTGCGTCTTCCACCCGGAGGCGAGCCGCAGGTCCGGTTCGATCACCGAGGACCCCCGGCCGAAGCCGCGGGCCTGCGGGGTGGAGCGGACGAACTCGATGGTCTTGCCCACCGAGTAGAAGGGATGGTTCTTGCGCACCCCGCCGAGCGCCACCCGCACCATCTGCGTGGACTCCTCGATCGGCGGCTCCTCGCCGCGCAGCACGGGCTCGGCCAGGTCCACGGAGACGAAGTCGGCGAACCGGGGCACCGCCACCTGGGCCAGTTCCTGGGCGGTGCGCTGGATGTCGAGGGTGGTGCCGATGCCCACACCGGCGTCGTAGAGGAGTTTGAGGCGCTTTCGGGCCGCTTCGGCGCGGCCGGACAGCAGCCGCAGCTCGGTGGAGTCGCGCAGGGTGGCGACGCTGCCCGGCGGGCCGCCGTTGCGGTCGGTGGGCCGGTTGTTGACCGCCAGCAGGCGGTCCCCCGACTGCAGCATCTCGTCGGTGGCGACCCGGCCGGAGGCCAGCAGTTCGGCCATGTGGGGGGCGATGCCCAGTTCGCCCACGTGGCGGCCCTCGGCGTTCGGGGGCAGTTCCAGCAGCCGGGCCGCCTCGTCGTTGGCCAGCAGCAGCCGACCGTCGCCGTCCACGATGAGCACGCCCTCGCGCACCGCGTGCAGCACCGCGTCGTGGTGCTCGTACATCCGCGTCATCTCGGCCGGTTCCAGACCATGCGTCTGGCGGCGCAGCCGTCTGCTGACGGCGGCGGTGCCCCCCATGGCCAGCACCAGCGCCACGGCGGCGGCGCCGAACAAGATGGGCAGCTGGCGGTTGACCGCCCGGCTCACCTTGCTGATGGTGATGCCCGCGGACACCAGGCCCACCACCTTGCCGCTGTGGTCGGTGACCGGTACGACGGCCTGTTCCAGGGGGCCGATGGTGCCCTTGATGGTCTCGGTGACGGTCTGCCCGGCGAGCGCCGGTCCGATGGTGCCGACGAACTTCTTGCCGATCCGGTTGGGGATGGGGTGGGTGTAGCGGATGCCCTTGGTGTTCATCACCACGATGAAGTCGACCCCCGCCGTGACCCGGGCGGTCTCGGTGAGCGGTTGCAGGACCGCCGTCGGGTTCGGTGACTGCAGGGCCGGGATGATGCCCGGCGAGTGCGCGAAGGTCTGGGCGACGGCCACCGAGCGGTTGCTGGCCTCGCGCTGGCTGTCGCGCTGCGCCTGCAGGATCAGCTCCGCTCCGGCGGCCAGCACCAGCAGGATGACGATGAGCACCTGGAGCACGAACACCTGGCCGGACACGCTGCGCAGCGGGCGCAGCAGCACATGGCGCCGCGTCGGCTGCGGCGCCTGCTGCTCACCCCGGCCCTGCCGGTCATTCTCGGTGTTCACGCGCTCACGCCGACCCCAGGGGCGCCGACCGCGGAACGCAGGGGCCGACACGGCCCAGGGCCGGCCCTCACCTCGGGCCATAGCCCCTGTTTACACTGCCCGTCCCGCAGAGGCGAGCGCTGGGCGCCACCAGGGGGTGGCCGCCGCCCCTTGCCACAACCCCGTTACCGGTCAGTAGATTTGGCTGATCACACTCTCACCGCCGCCACTCGCGCCCCCCTAGGCTCCCTGAACCCGCACCGTACGCGTGCCGCAGGGGCACCACGGTCTGAGCCTGATGGGACACCGATGACGCGATCCGGCCCCACCCGCGAACGCCGCAACCCGCACCAGCGCCGCCCCCGCCGCTGGCTGACGGCCACCGTCGCCGCAACCGCTTACGCCCTCACCGGGACCTTCGCCGCCGTCCCCGCGTCCGCCGCCCCGGCGGCCGCACGCCCGGCGGCCGCCGGGGCGGCCTCCGCGGGGTCCTTCCGGCTGGTCGACATCCCCATGAAGGACGGCGTCGTCCTCAAGGGCGATGTGCTCACCCCCGCCCCCGGCACGCCCGGCGCCGACGCGCGGGGCCGGTATCCGGTGGTCGTGGAGCCCGCCTCCTGGGGGCAGAACGACCTGGAGTTCCTGCTGCAGAGCCGCAAACTGGCGGCCGACGGCTATGTGGTGGTCACCTACACCGTGCGCGGCTTCTGGCTCTCCGGCGGCCAGGTGGACGTCGCGGGCCCCAAGGACGTCGCCGACATCTCCTCGGTGATCGACTGGACGCTCGCCCACACCCCCGCCGATCCGCACCGCGTCGGCATGACGGGCCTGTCGCTGGGCGCCGGAATGTCGCTGATGGGCGCCGCCTTCGACCCGCGGGTCAAGGCGGTGGCCGCGATGAGCGCCTGGGGCGACCTGGTCAACTCGCTCTACAGCGGGCAGACCCGGCACGTCGGAGCGGTCGGCATCCTGACCGCCGTACAGATCCCCACCGGCCGCCAGAGTCCCGAGACCCACCAGGCGGTCAGCGACATGTTCGACAACCGCGACATCCCGCAACTCATCAAGTGGGCCAGGACCCGGTCCCCGGGCAGCTATGTGGACCGCATCAACGCCCACCACACCGCGGTGTTCATCGCGAACGCCTGGAGCGACAGCATCTTCAACCCCAGTCAGGTTTCCGAGTTCTACCAGAGGCTCACCGGGCCCAAGCGGCTGGAACTGCGTCCCGGCGACCACGCCACCCAGGAGATCGGCGGCATGCTGGGCCTGCGGAACCCGGCCTGGGACGACGGACGGGCCTGGTTCGACCAGCACCTGAAGAACCTGGGCGGCGACGCCGCCGACCACCGCGTGCAACTGCAGGTCAGGGAGAACGCCGGACAGGAGAGCTACCCCGACTGGCGCTCGATCAGCACCCACAGCGAGCAACTGCGGCTCGGCCCGGCCAACGCGCTGGGCACCGGAACTCTGGGCGGCGCGGCCGACACCGGGTGGCGCACGTCCATCATGGGCGGCGTGGACTCCGGCGCCGACTCCGGCATCACCGAACTGTCCGGTGGGCTGGACCAGTTCCTCGGCATCCCGCCCACCGTCGAGGTCCCGCTGCTGCCCCGCGCCGTCGCCGCGGTCTGGCAGTCCGCGCCGTACTCCGAGGTCCAGCACATCCGCGGAACGGTCGGCTTCCACACCACGGTGACCTCCTCGGCACCGAAGGGCACCGTGTTCGCCTACCTGTACGACGTGAACGCCCTGGGCGTCGGCAAGTTGATCACCCATGCCCCGCAGAGCTGGTCGAGCGCCGCGGGACGGTCCGTACCGCTGGACGTCTCACTGTTCGCCACCGCCTACGACCTGCCCGCCGGGCACCGGCTGGCGCTGGTGCTGGACACCAGGGACCCGATGTACGGCAGCGACACCCCGCTGGGCAGCCGGGTCTCGTTCGGCTCCCCGGCGGACGCCCCCTCGCGGCTGACCGTGCCGCTGCGCTGAGCGACGGTGTCCAAGGGACGTCCCCGACCATGGTGTTGGTGGGATCGGCGGTGCGACCGGTGCGCTTCTCCTACCATGGGGCGAGTACAACACCCCACGCAGATAGGGCAGTTGCCATGGTCGAGGACGTTACCGAGGTGGACCAGTCGAAGCCGAGCATCGCCCGGGTCTACGACTACCTGCTCGGTGGCAAGGACAACTACGCGGTGGACCGGGAGATCGGCGACAAGTTCGTCAACGACCTGCCCGGCTCGGTCGCCATCGCGCACAGCAACCGCCAGGTCCTGGTGCGCGCGGTCCGCGACATCGCGCTGCGCTCGGGGGTACGGCAGTTCATCGACATGGGCAGCGGACTGCCGACCGCGGACAACGTGCACCAGGTGGCCGGCCGGTACGCGCCGGACGCCCGGGTGGTCTACGTGGACAACGACCCCATCGTGCTGGCCCACGGCCGGGCGCTGCTGGAGGAGAACGCCGGAACCCGGGTGATCCGGGCCGACGTACGGGACGCGCAGGCGATCCGCGAGCACCCGGACACGGTCGCGCTCATCGACTTCGACCAACCGGTGGCGGTGGTCCTCAGCGCCATCCTGCACCACATCAACGACGACGAGGACCCGAGCGCGGTGGTGCGCTACTGGCACGACCAGGTACCGCCCGGCAGTTGCTTCTTCATCAGCCACTTCCGCACCGGCCACAACGCGCAGACCACGGAGGCCGAACGCGTCCTCCAGGCGACGTTCGGGCGCGGCCGGTGGCGCACCGACGAGGAGATCCGCGAGCTGTTCTGCGGCATGGAGATCCTGCCGCCCGGCATCGTCCCGGCGGCCCACTGGCGGCCGGACACGGCGGACGGCGTGTCGCACGTCGGGGACGCGGACCGGGAACTGACCGTGTGGGAACAGCTCATCGTGGCGGGACTGGCGGTCAAGCGGTAACGGCTGCGCGGCACTGACGGCGGCCCTTCCTTTCTGCCCGGCGGCAGGCGGAAGGGCCGCTTCGTGTTGTCTCGGTACCGGGTTCGAAATGGTTCGGCCGGTGTTACGGATCGTTCCGTGATCCGCCTGGTGCGGCGTCACCGGGATCGTGGGGGCCAGGCGCGGCCGACCCGCCGCGGCCCGGACGAAGGAGAACGCCCCCCATGGCCGACGCCCACGACGACCTGCAGTACGACCGGATCGGCGAGGACTACGAGTTGTCCAAGGCGCTCCCGCTGACCCGGTTCGTCGAGCGGCCCACCGTGCTCGGTCTGCTGGACGGCGTCCGGGACGGCAGCGTGCTCGACCTGGCCTGCGGCACGGGGGTCTACAGCCGCCATGCCCGGCGGCTGGGCGCGCGGCGGGTGGTGGGGGTCGACATCTCCGCCGAGATGGTCGAGGTGGCCCGCAGGGCCGAGGTGCGCACCGCGCTGGGGGTGGAGTACCGGGTCGGCGACGCGGCCGAACTGCCGGTGCTGGGCACGTTCGACGTGGTGCTCGCCGTCTACCTGTTCAACTACGCCGATTCGGCGGCGGCGTTGGCCCGGATGGCGCGGGCCTGCGCGCGCAACCTGCGGCCCGGCGGCGAGTTGCGCGCGTTCGTCGCCCGACCTGACTTCGACCTCACCCGGCCGCTGCCGCCCGAGTACGGCTTCCGGTTCGCATCCGAGGGGCGGTTGCCGCACGGCAGCCGTATCCGGGTCAGCGCGGGCACCCGGCCGCCGGTGAGCTTCACCGCCTTCCTGCCGCGGTGCGACGTGTACCAGGAGGCCTTCGCCGCCGCGGGGTTCGTCGACCGCGTGTGGTGTCCGACCGAACTGTCCGTCGACGGACAGCTGGAGTTCGGCCCGCGGTTCTGGGACGCGTACACCGCCAACCCGCCCTGGGCGGTGTTCCGGTGCCGCAAGGAGAGCGCAGCCAACTGACACCCGACCCGGAGGACCAGGACCTGATGGACTTCCTACAGCCGTGCCGCTGGGACGACGCGCTGACCGCGCTGGCCGAGCGCCCAGGAATCGTCCCGGTGGCGGGCGCCACCGATGTGATGGTGCCGTGGAACACCACCGGCGGCCGCCCGGTTGCCGCCCTGGACCTGGGCCGGGTGGCCCAGCTGACCGGCTGGCGGCGGACCGGCGGCTGGATCCGGCTGTCCGCCATGGTGTCGTACACCACGGTCATCGAGGAGTTGGGCGGCGTGCTGCCGGGACTGGCGGCGGCGGGCGCGACGGTGGGCTCCCGGCAGATCCGCAACCGCGGCACGGTGTGCGGCAGCCTGGGCACCGCCTCGCCGACCGGTGACGCGCCCACCGCTTTGATGGCGTGTGACGCGCGGGTGGAGCTGGCCTCGGTGCGCGGTGTGCGTGAGGTGCCGGTGCGCGAGTTCTGTACCGGCCCGGGCCGCACCGTACGGGAGGCCGACGAGTTGATCTCGGCGGTCCTGGTGCCCGAGGCGGAGGGGCCGCAGCACTACGCCAAGGTGGGGCGGCGCGGCGCACTGGTGGTGTCCACCTGTTCCTTCGCGGTGGCGCTGTGGCCCTCGCGGGGCCGGGTGGGCACCGGCCTGGGCGCGGTCGCCCCGACTGTGCGGCCGGCCCTGGGCGCCGAGCGGTTCATCGCCGCCGAACTGGCCGAGTACGGGCTGTGGCACTCGCGGGGCCGCGTTCCCGACAGCACGCTGCGGCGCTTCGGCGACCTGGTGGCGATGGCCGCGGTACCCGCCGATGACGTCCGGGGCACGTCCGGCTACCGCAGGCACGCCATCGCCGTGCTGGCCACCAGGGCGCTGGGCTGGGCGTGGGAGGACTACCGGAAGGGGGAGGCGGCGTGCGCCTGGCGATCACGGTGAACGGCGAGCCGCACGAGGTGGCGGACACGGACGGGGCGCAGAGCCTGCTGTACGTACTGCGGGAGCGGATGCGGCTGCCCGGTACGAAGAACGCCTGCGAGCAGGGCCGGTGCGGATCGTGCTCGGTGCTGCTCGACGGGGAGTTGGTGTGCGCCTGTCTGGTGCCCGCCGTACAGGCCCACCAGCGCACCGTCGTCACCGTGGAGGGCCTGGCCGTGGCGGGCGAACAGCATCCGGTGCAGCGCGCGTTCCTGGCGGCCGGTGCGGTGCAGTGCGGCTTTTGCACCCCGGGCATGGTGATGGCCACCGTCGACCTGCTGGCACGCAGCCCCGCCCCGGACGCGGCGCAGATCAGGGACGCGCTGTCCGGGAACCTGTGCCGCTGCACCGGATACCGGCACATCCTGGACGCGGTCCGGTTGGCCGCGTGCTTGTCAACTCCGCCCGAGGTGGGTCCCGTTGGGCGATCGGAGGCCCGCCGGTGACCACCTCGTCCCCGCACGCCGCGGGCCGGGTGGGTGACAGCGCGCCACGGCCGGACGGCCCGTTGAAGGTGCGGGGCGCCTTCGCGTACTCCTCGGACCTGTGGGCGCCCGACATGCTGTGGGGCACCACCTTGCGCAGCCCCCACGCCCACGCCCGGATCCTCGGCGTCGACACCGCCAGGGCGCTGGCCCTGCCAGGTGTCCGGGCGGTACTCACCCACCGCGACGTGCCCGGCCGCAATCTGCACGGCTCGATGATCGCCGACCAGCCGGTACTGGCCGAGGACACCGTCCGCTACCAGGGCGAACCGGTCGCCGTGGTGGCCGCGGACGATCCGGACACCGCACGCCGCGCGGCGGCGCTGATCGATGTGGCGTACCAGCCACTGGCTCCGGTGACCGACGCCCGCCGCGCACTGGAACCGGGGACCGAGCCGGTCCACCCCGGCGGCAACCTGGTCCGGCATGTACCGGTGCGCCGGGGGGCCGCCCGGCGCGGCGCCGCGCTCACCGCCGATGTGGTGGTCCGCGGCGTCTACGAGGTCGGCATGCAGGACCAGGCGTTCCTCGGGCCGGAGTCGGGGCTTGCGGTGCCCACCGCCGACGGCGGAGTGGACCTGCGGGTCGCGACCCAGTGGCTGCACGTGGACCACCAGCAGGTGGTGGCCGCGCTGGACCTGCCGCCCGACCGGGTACGGCTGCGACTGGCCGGGGTCGGCGGGGCGTTCGGCGCCCGCGAGGACCTGTCGATGCATGTGCACGCCTGTCTGCTGGCGCTGCGCACCGGGCGCCCGGTGAAGATGTGCTACTCCCGTCAGGAGTCCTTCGTCGGTCACGTGCACCGGCACCCGGCCCGGCTGGCCTATGAACACGGTGCGACCCGCGACGGGCGGCTGGTCTACGTCAGGGCCGACATCGTCCTGGACGGCGGGGCGTACGCCTCCAGTTCGCCGGCGGTGGCGGGAACCGTCGCCACCTGCGCGGTCGGGCCGTACGAGGTGCCGGACGTCGAGGTGGACGTGCGGGTGGCGTACACCAACAACCCGCCGTGCGGGGCGATGCGCGGCTTCGGGGGGGTGCAGACCTGTTTCGGCTACGAGTCGCAGATGGACCGGCTCGCCGCCGAACTCGGCCTGCACCCGGTGGAGTTGCGGATGCGCAACGCCGTGCGGCAGGGCTCCGCGGTGGCCAACGGCCAGGTGCTCGACCACCCCGCGCCGGTCGCCGAACTGCTGCGCCGGGTGCGGGACCTGCCGCTGCCCGGCCCGTGCGGCCGCCCGGACGGGCTGGCCGGTACGACCAGCCGGGGCGAGGGCATCGTGCGCGGTGTGGGCTACGCGGTCGGGATCAAGAACGTCGGCTTCGTGGAGGGCTTCGACGACTACTCCACCGCCCGGGTCCGGCTCGCGGCGGTGGACGGCACCGCGCGGGCGGTGGTGACGACGGCCGCCGCCGAGGTGGGCCAGGGGCTGGTCACCGTGCAGGGGCAGATCGCGCGGTCCGAACTGGGCGTCGAGCAGGTGGCGGTGGAGCAGGCCGACAGCGGCTTCGGCTCGGCCGGGCCGTCGTCGTCCTCCCGCCAGACCTATGTCACCGGCGGTGCCGTCAAGGCCGCCGCCGAGGCGGTACGGGCGCGGGTACTGGCACTGGCCGACCGGCGGCTCGGGCGGCCGGGCGCCGCCGCGGGGCTGGCTGACGGGGCCGTGGTGGACGCGGCGGGCCGGGTGCTGATGGGGCTCGCCGAGGCGCTGGGTGACGAGGCTTTGGAGGAGACGCTGGTTTGGCACCACCGCCCCACCCGTCCACTGGATCCGCTGACCGGCCAGGGCGACTCCGTCTTCCAGTTCGCCTTCGCCGCGCATCGGGCGGTGGTGGACGTCGATGTGGAGTTGGGTCTGGTGCGGGTCGTGGAACTGGCCACCGCGCAGGACGTCGGCAAGGCGATGAACCCCTTGGCGCTGCTCGGCCAGATCCACGGCGGCACGGTCCAGGGCCTGGGGCTGGCGCTGATGGAGGAGATACAGGTCGAGGAGGGCCGGGTACAGAATCCGTCATTCACCGACTATTTGATCCCCACCGTGCTCGATGTCCCGCCGATGCGGGTGGAGGTGCTGGAACTGGCCGATCCGCACGCCCCGTACGGGCTGCGCGGGGTGGGCGAGCCACCGAGCATCTCCAGCCCGCCCGCGCTCGTGGCCGCGGTCCGCGACGCCACCGGCCGCGACCTGTCCCGTATCCCGATCCGGCCGCAGGACGTGGTCGGGCTCGTGGAGCCACACCGTCCGCAACCGGCCGAGGAGCGTGGGCGGTTCACCGAAGGGATCCTCAGATGACCGAACAGCACACCGAGCAGTACGACGCGATCGGCGCCCGCTGGGAGGGCGCGCGGGCCTTGCCCACGGTCCATCCGGAACGCGCGTCCTTCCGCGAACTCCTCGGTGACCTGAGGGGTTTGAGCGTACTGGACCTGGCGTGCGGGGACGGCTTCTACACCCGGCAGGCCAGGCAGTTGGGCGCCCGGCGGGTGCTCGGGGTGGACATCTCGGCCGAGATGGTGGCCGCCGGGCGGCGGGTCGAGCGCAGCTCGCCGATGGGCGTGGAGTACCGGGTCGCGGACGCGGCGGACCTGCCGGACCTGGGCCGGTTCGACGTGGTCAGCGCCGCCTACCTGCTGAACTACGCCCGCGACGAGGGCACGTTGACCGCCATGTGCCGGGCCGCCCACGCGCACCTGCCCGCCACCGGGCGGTTCGTCGGGGTGACCCAGAACCCGCTGTTCTCCTTCGCGGGGCCGCCGCCGGACCAGTACGGATTCGCGTTCACCCCGCTGGAGACCACCGACTTCGGCACCCGGATCCGGGTGACCGCGGCCCTGGAGCCGCCGATCACCTTCGAGACCTGCCTCATCCGGCCGGAGATCTACACGGCCGCGTTCGCGGCGGCGGGTTTTCGTGAACTGCGGTGGGTGCCCCTCCGCGTTCCGGCCGTCAGCGTGCGGCGCTTCGGCGCGGACTTCTGGACGGGGTTCCTGGACAACCCGCCCATCGTCATGTTCGCCGCCCGGCGCTGAACCGGCCGTGCCGGGCGGTGGTTCAGCCGGCCTCGGCCAGCCGCGGCGGCTGCATTGCGGCCAGCAGCTCCTGGAGCGCGGCCAGTCCCTGCGGCCGTACCGAGTAGCAGATCTGTACGCCTCGGCGGCGGGTGGTGACCAGTCCGGCCTCGCGCAGCACCTTCAGATGCTGGCTGATGGTCGGTTGGGTCACGTTGAACAGGTCGGTGAAGTCGCAGGCGCAGGTCTCCGGTTCGGCGGCCAGCGCACGCATGATGCCCAGCCGCACGGGGTGCCCGAGCGCCCGCAGCATCGCCACTTCCGCCAAGTCATCCGCAGTCCGTGTCACGTTTGACAGCGTATCAAACACCGCCTATATAGTTGTTTGCCTAATTAGGCATTCGACTATGTAATGGCTACGGAGGTCTGATGACCGAGAAGACCGGGGCCGCCCCCTCGGATGACGGGGTCCTCTCCCCGCGGTACCGCGCCCTGTCCTTAGGCCTGATCACGTCGGTCACCCTGGTGGCCTTCCTCTGGCTGGGAGTGGCCACCGTGCTGCCGAAGGCGGCCGAGGACCTGGGCGGGATCAAGCTGTTCGGCTGGGCGTTCACCGCCTTCATGCTGGCGAACCTCTTCGGTACCGTCGCCGCGGGCCAGGGCGCCGACCGCACCGGTCCCACCCGCCCCTATCTGCAGGCGTTCACGGTGTTCGTCATCGGCTGCGCGGTCGCCGCCATCGCCTCCAACTGGTATGTGCTGCTGCTCGGCCGGGTGCTCCAAGGGCTCGGCGTCGGTGGCGTGTTGGCGCTCGCGTACCTGATCGTCGGCCGCGCCTACCCCGACGAACTGCGTGCCCGGATGCTGGCCCTGGTGGCCTCGTCCTGGACGCTTCCGGCACTGCTCGGCCCGGCCGTCGCCGGCGCGCTGGCCAGTGCCACCAACTGGCGGGTGGTCTTCCTCGTGCTGGTGCCCCTGGTGCCGGTCGCGGTGCTGCTGACGCTGCCCGCGCTGCGCCGGTTGACCGGGACCGGGGCCGCCTCCGGCCAGAACCGGCTGCCGCTGACCATGCTGCTGGTGCTGGGCGTCGGCGCGCTGCTCGCCGGTCTGGAGAACCACGACGTGGTGGTGCTGGTGCCGCTGGTCGCGGTGGGCGTCGCGGTGGCAGTGCCGGTACTGAACAAGCTGCTGCCCGCGGGAACGCTCACCGCCCGGCGCGGCATGCCCGCCGGGATGATCGTGCGCGGCCTGGTGAGCACCGCGTACTACGGCGGCGAGTCCTTCTTCCCGCTGAGCATGACCCGGGTGCTGGGACTGACCACGCTGGAGTCCGGACTGGCGCTGTCCGCGGGTGCCCTCACCTGGGTCAGCGGGGCATGGCTGCAGGCCAGGCTGGACACCCGCAGCGGCGGATCCGGACGGCACGTGCGGGTGGTCATCGGGTTCGTCCTGCTGGTCGCGGGGGACGCGCTGATCGCGCTGTCCATCGGCACCGAGCTGAGGAGCACCGCGCTCGCCGTCGGCGGCTGGGCGGTCGCCGGTCTCGGCATGGGCCTGGTCTACCCGGCGGTCACCACCATCGTCCTGGCACTCGCCCCGCAGGGGCAGGAGGGCGCGGCCAGTTCCAGCCTCCAACTGTGCGAGACCCTCTCGGTGGCCGTGATGACCGGCCTCGGCACCGCCATCACCGCCTTCGGCTCCGCCCACGGCTGGTCCGACAGCCGCGGCCTCGGCCTGATCTACGTCATCGCCGCGGCGGCGGCGCTGCTCGGCATCGCCGCGGGCCTGCGCACCGCGGTCCGCCGAACCGCCCGCGCGCTCGGCGCCGAGGACGAACCGCGCGCCGCGGCCGCCGCCGTGCCCGACCCCAAGCACACCGCGTAGCCCAACTCCCCTCCCCCGGCCCCGGGTTCGGCGCACCAGGCCGACCCGGGCCTTCGCGTTTCCCGCACCGCCCACCCCGCGCTTCGGTGCGCTTCGGTGGCATGCGGAAAAAGCTTCGGTCCGTATATCGGTCCAACCCGTGCTGTACGCGGTCGCCCCGCCGCCGATGCTGTACGCAGCACACCCAGCACGCACGTGACCGGCACCGCGAGGTGCCGACGTGCCTTCTCCACGGGAGGGAAACAGTGCCAGACGTGCTCAACGGCAAGACAGCCCCATCAACCGCGGCGGCCGAACACCCGGCGAACGAGGCCGGCATACGGTCCCGGGTCGACGTTCCACTGCGGCTGGCCGACGGAACCTGGCAGACCGCGCACATGGTCACGTTCTCCGGCCTGACAGACGGTCTGGAGCACATCGCCGTGGTGTGCGCCCCCAGCACGGAGGTACCGCTGGTCCGGATGCACTCGGAGTGCCTGACCGGCGACGTGTTCGGCTCCGGGCGGTGCGACTGCGGACCGCAACTGGACGAGTCGCTGCGGCTGGTGGCCGCCTCCGGCGGCATACTGCTCTACCTGCGCCAGGAGGGCCGCGGCATCGGCCTGTACAACAAGCTCGACGCCTACCGGGTGCAGGACCAAAAGGGCCTGGACACCTTCGCCGCCAACCGCGAGCTGAACTTCTCCGACGATCCGCGCGACTACCACGCGGCGGCCCAGATGCTCAGGGCGCTGGACGTCACCCGTATCCGGCTGCTCACCAACAACCCGGAGAAGGTGAGGCAGTTGACCGCCTACGGCATCACCGTCGAGGAACGGGTGCCGACCGGGATCTTCGTCACCGAACGGAACCGCTGCTATCTGAAGGCCAAGGCGGAGAAGGGCGGTCACAGCATCGAGGTCACGGAGGTGTCCGCGTGATCCAGCACCGCAGCCCCATCAGCGGCATAGCCGCCTGGCGCGACGCCTACGTGGCGACCGCGGGCTACGACAACCAGGTCATCTGCTGGGACCAGCGCACCGGCACCGCGGTGAGCCGCTCGTTCCACGACCACCTGGCCAACCAGTGCGCCTTCTCGCCGGACGGCCGCCATCTTCTGACCTCCTCCAGCGACTACACCGCACGCCTGTGGACCGTGCCGGACCTGCGGCTGGTCGCGGTGCTCGCCGAGCAGCAGGACGACGTGGAGATGTCGGTCTTCCATCCGTCCAGGGAACTGATCGCCACCGCCTCCCGGGACCACCGGGTCCGGGTCTACGACTTCACCGGCGCGCTTCTCGCCACGTTCGAGGGGCACACCGCCGATGTCATCTCGGTCGAATGGGCCAGGGACGCCGACGAGTTGATCTCCTCCAGCGACGACGGCACTATCAAGCGGTGGTCGCTGGCGACCGGCGGACTGCTGGCCGACATCGACATGGACGGCGTGGAGACCGACACCGTCGCGATCTCCGCGGGAGGCACCATCTACGCGGGCAACGACGAAGGACGGATCATCGTCGTCGGCCCGCGGGGACGCGGCGTGCTGCCCGCCCACGACGCAGGCATCAAACGACTGGTGCTGGACGGCACCCGGCAGTTGCTCGTCAGCCTCAGCTACGACCGCACCATGCGGCTGTGGGACGTCTCCACCGAACAGCCCCGGCTGCGTGACACCACCGCGCTCCCGGACGACGTATGGCCGCGCTCCT
Organism: Streptomyces sp. PLK1-5; assembly: GCA_037034305.1. Classification (GTDB taxonomy): domain Bacteria; phylum Actinomycetota; class Actinomycetes; order Streptomycetales; family Streptomycetaceae; genus Streptantibioticus_A. Next base: position 67,784 of record JBAGJY010000019.1, on the reverse strand, counting down.
GCGCGTTCGCGGGCGGCTCACGGCTGGTCTTCGCCACCTTCGGAGCGACCTACCGCGGCTACGACTACGCCAGCCGCGTCTGGGACACCGCCGAGGTCCCGGCCACCGACGGCGTCAACGCCGTGCTGCCCCGCTCGACCGGCGCCCTGACGGTCGGCGACGGCGGGATCGTACGGCGCGAGGGCGACGAGGTCGCGCGGACCGGGAGCCTGTGCAACTTCCTGGTGCCACTGGGCGATCTGGTGCTCTGCGGTGGCCAGTTGGGCAAGGTCTTCGACGCGCTCAGCGGCAGTGAGCTCTACCAGCACCGCTCGCCGCTGAACTGCGGCGCCGCCTTCGACCACCAGGGCGCGCGGCACGTGATCATCGGCGCCTACACCGGCGAGGGGCTGGTGCTGCGGCACACCGGACCGGGCCAGGTCGAGCACGTCACCGACCTGTCGCTGCACACCAACGCCGTCAAGGGCGTCGCCGTCTCCGGTGACCTGGTCTTCTCGGTGGCCGCCGACGCCTCGGCGACCTGGTACCGGGCGTCCACGCTGGAGAAGGTGGCCACCGTCGAGGGCGCCCACGACCGGATCGCCAACGGCTGCGCGGGACTCGGCGACGGCTGGTTCGCCAGCGTCAGCCGGGACCTGAAGCTGCGGGTGTGGGACCCGCGGCGGGACGTGCGGGTGCTGTCCACCCCGCACACCCACTCCATCAAGTGTGTCGCCGCCTCCCCCGACGGCCGGGTGATCGCCACCGGAAGCTACAACGGACGGGTGGCGCTGTACGACCGCGCGGCGGACGAGTGGACCACCGTGGTGCGGCCCACCACGGCAGGGATCTCCTGCCTGGCCTACGACGCGGCCCGCCGGGTGTTCATCGCGGCGTCCTACGACGGACGGGTGTACCCGGTCGCCGGGTGACCCGACGCTCCCCGACGGCTCCGGGGGCGGCGTGGCACATCCCGTCCCGCCCGGAGCACCAGCGCGGAACCCGTGAATCCCACAGGCCGTTCGGCGTGGTTCCGCCGCCCCCGCCCGAGACGCCGTGCCCGTAACGGAGGTCCCGTGACCAGCAGTCAGCCGGCGGCCGTCGCCGCCAACCCCAACACCCTGTCCGACCGGGCGGCCATGGGGCTGTCCGACACCTTCACCGCCCGCGGCCCGCGGTGGGCACTGGCCGACCACCGCGACCTGCTCACCGCCGACCCCGCCCGGCTGGTCGCGGTGGCCGAGGATCCGCAGCAGCCGTTCGAGCGCCGCCACGCGGCCGGTACGGTCCTCGGCCTGGTCGGCGACACACGGGTACGCGTGGACGACCCGCCAATGGCGTCGGTCCCGGCTTCCCGGGTACGCCTCGGACTGCCGCCGCACGAGGTGGACGGCGTGCTGCAGCGGTGGCGGCACGCGGGGGTGGAACAGGAGTGGATCGCCAAGGAGTGCCCGGCCCACGAGGTGCGCGTCGCCGCCTTCCGGATCGCGCTGTATCCGGTGACCAACGCCGAGTACCGCCGCTTCCTGGAGGAGACCGGCGCCACCTGGCTGCCCACGTCCTGGCGTTTCGGCGGCTACCCACCCCAGTTCGCCAACCATCCGGTGTGGACGGTGCCCCCGCAGGCCGCCGACGGCTACGCCGCCTGGCTCGCCGGGCGCACCGGGCGGGCGTTCCGGCTGCCCACCGAGGCCGAGTGGGAGTACGCGGCCTCGGGCGGCGACGGCCGTGAGTTCCCCTGGGGCGAGCGCTTCGGTCCGGACCGTGCCAACACCGTGGAGCACGGCCCGCTGACCACCACCCCGATCGGCGTGTACCCGGCCGGGCGCTCACCGTTCGGCGTGCACGACATGGCGGGCAACGTCGAGGAGTACGTGGCCGACGACTACGCCCCCTACCCCGGAGGGGACCGGATCGACGACGATCTGGCCCGCTCCCTGGGCGGCTACCGCATCGCTCGCGGCGGCAGTTTCACCCGCTTCGGCGACCTGTGCCGGTGCGCCCGCAGGCACGGCTGGTACCAACGCGACATCTACGCCATGGGGTTCCGGTTGGCGGAGTCGCCATGAGCGACGCGCGTACCGCCGTGGAGCGGGCCGCGATGCGCCGCGCCGTGGCGCTGGCCGCGAACGCGCTGGGGCGCACCAGCCCCAATCCGGTGGTCGGTTGTGTACTGCTCGGCCGCGACGGGGCGGTGCTCGGCGAGGGTTGGCACCGCGGCGCCGGGATGCCGCACGCCGAGGTGGAGGCGCTGGCCGTGGCGGGCGGGCGGACGCGCGGCGGCACCGCGGTCGTCACGTTGGAGCCGTGCGCGCACCACGGCCGCACCGGCCCGTGCGCGGACGCCCTGCTGCGTGCCGGGATCGCCCGGGTGGTCTACGCCGTACCGGACCCGGACCCCGCTGCCGCGGGCGGTGCGGCACGGCTGCGCGCGGCCGGGGTGGAGGTGGTGCCGGACGTGCTGCGGGAGGAGGCCGAGCGTGGCAACGAACTGTGGCTGACCGCCGTGAGGCACCAACGCCCCTGCTTCACCTGGAAGTTCGGCGCCAGCCTCGACGGCCGCTCGGCGGCGGCCGACGCAACGTCGCGCTGGATCACCGGCCGGGCGGCGCGGACGGACGCGCACGCGCTGCGGGCGACGCACGACGCGGTGCTGGTGGGCTCCGGCACACTGCGCGCCGACGATCCGCAACTGGGGCTGCGGCACGGGGTGGCCGGGCGCCCGCCGCTGCGGATCGTGCTGGACCGCGCCGGCCGCATCCGGCCCGACGCCCGGGTGCTGGACGACGCGTCCCGCACGCTGGTCGTGGTGGGCGCCGACGCGCCCCGGCCGCGGCTGCCAGGCGGCCATGAGTCGCTGGTACTGCCGACGACCGGGGACGGCATCGACCTGTGCGCGCTGGCGGCGGAGTTGAACCGGCGCGGAGTGCGATCCGTGCTGTTGGAAGGCGGGGCGCGGCTCGCCGCCGCGTTCGCCGAACAGGACCTGCTTGACCGGGTCGTCGCCTATCTGGCCCCGTTGCTCATCGGTTCCGGCGGGCGCTCGGTGCTGGACGACTTCGGGGTCACGACGCTGGACGGCGCACGGCGGTTGCGGCTCGACTCGGTGGACCGGCTCGGTGACGACGTGCGGCTGGTGCTGCGCGCCCGCGCCCTGGGAGCTGAGCGGGAGGACGCATGAGCACACGAGTCGCGATCATCTACCACAGCCGGTCGGGGACGATACGGCGGCTCGCCCGGCACGCCGCGGCGGGCGCCCGGGCCAGTGGCGCGACGGTACGGCTGCTGCGGGTCACCGAACCCGCCGACGGCGCCCCGCCACACGGCCCCGAGGTGCCGTCGGCCACGCCCGATGACCTGCTGTGGGCCGACGGTCTGGTGCTGGCCACGCCGACGTACTTCGGCAACGTCTCCGCGGCCTTCAAACGGTTCCTGGACTCCACGGACCAGGTGTGGGCACAGGGGCGGCTGGCCGACCGGGTGGTGACCGGAATGACCTCCGCGACCTCGCTGCACGGCGGTCAGGAGGCCACGCTGCTGTCCCTGTACCAGACGGCGTACCACTGGGGCTCCTGGGTGGTGGGCGCGGATCCCGGCTGCGCCGCGTTCTCCGGCACCGGCGGCAACCCGTACGGCCTGTCGGTGAGTCACCGCCGCGGACGGACCACCGAACCGCTGGAGGCCCGGGCCGCCTGGGCGCTGGGCAACCGGCTGGCCGACATCACCGCGCACTCCCGGCCGCGAGCCGAACCGGTCACGACCGGCAGGGGCCCGACGAAGGTGACGGTGGTCCATCACGCGGGCGACCCGGCCACCCGGCTGCTGGCGCAGGAGTGCGCCGCGGGCGCCCGGGAGTGCGGCGCCCGGGTCCGGCTGCGCCGGGTCGCCGATCCGGCGCCGTCCGAGCGGCGGCACGGCGCGCCGCCAGCCGCACGGGTCACTGCGGCGGACATCGCGTGGGCCGACGCGGTGGTGTTCGGCGCGCAGGCGCGGCTGGGCACGATGGCCGCCCCGCTGGTGGACTTCGTGCAGTCGCTGCTGCCGCCGTCCGGCGCGGGGCCGCTGTCCGGCAAGCCGGTCAGCGGCTTCACCTCCGCGCCGCACCCGCACGCCGGTTGCGAGACAGCATTGCTGACGCTCCATCAGATGCTGTTGCACTGCGGCGCGGTGGCGGTACCGCCCGGCTACACCGACCGCGCCGTCCACGCGGCGGGCGGGAACCCCTACGGAACCTCCTACCCGCTGTCCGCGGGGCCCGCCCCCACCGCCCAGGCCATGGCCGCGGTCCGCCACCAGGGCCGCCGCATGGCGCTGGCCGGGGACCGGCTGCGACCGAACGCCTACAACGCCCCTGGAAAGGAAGCGAGTTGACGACACGGGAACACCAGCAGTACGACGACATCGGCGAGTCCTACGAGGGGTTCAAGACCCTGCCGCTGGCCCGGTATCCGGAGCAGCACAGCTTTCTGCGGATGCTGGGGAACGTGACCGGCCGCAGGGTGCTCGATCTGGCCTGCGGCACCGGCTTCTACGCCCGGCACATCAAGCGGCTGGGCGCGGCGGACGTGCTCGGCGTCGACATCTCACGGCAGATGGTGGACTCGGCGCGGGCCATCGAGCGGCGGCTGCCCCTCGGCGTGCGCTACAGCGTCGCGGACGCGGCCGACCTTCCGTGTCTCGACCGCTTCGACGCGGTGACCGCGGTGTACCTGCTCAACTACGCGGACAGCGAGGCGGCGATGACGCAGATGTGCAGGGGTGCGTTCCGCAACCTGCGCGACGGGGGCGAGTTCCTGGCCCTTACCCAGAACCCTGAATTCCGCTTCGCTGGCGCCGCGACCGACAAGTACGGCTTCACCTACGTGCCGACCGGTCGGGGCACCATGGGGCCACGCGTGCGGATCACCGCGCTGCTGGACCCGCCGATCGCGTTCACCACCAACTACCCACCGCGCGCGGTCTACGAGCGGGCCCTGACCGCGGCGGGGTTCACGGACGTGACCTGGGTTCCGCTGCGGGTTCCGGCCGCGGCGGAACGCGCCTTCGCGGCGGGCTTCTGGGACGACTTCCAGGCCAACCCGCCGCTGATCATGCTGCGTTGCCACCGGTAGCGCGCGCCCGGCGGCGCGCCGGGGCGCACCGGCCCCAGCGCGCCACGGGGCCGCCCCTCACACCGTGGCGCGGTCGTCGGTGGTGTCGCAGGGGGTGGGCCAGGGGCCGTTGCCGGGCAGGTCGGCGAAGTACTCGGTCAGACCGGCGCGGCCGGACACCGACAGCTTGCGGTACACCCGGCTCAGGTGCAGTTCCACGGTGCGCTGGGTGACGAACAGCCTTCCGGCGATCTCCCGGTTGGTGAACTTGCCCGCGGCCATCAGCGCGACCCGCCGCTCGGTCGGCGTGAGCGCGTCGATGCCGACCTCGGTGAGCCGCCGCGGCCGGGCCCCGGCGACCAGCAGTTCCTGGCGGGCGGTCTGCGCCAGCACGCTCGCCCCGCACTGCTCGGCCAGCGACTGCGCCCGGCGCAGGTACTCGCGCGCCTCGCCGAGCCGGCTGGACTTGCGCATCAAGATGCCCAGGTCGGCCAGCGTACGGGCGAGGTCGAGCCGTGCCTCGGACGCTTCGAGCACCTCGACCGCCCCGCGCAGCGGACCCTCCCCGGTGCGTCCCCTGGCCAGGAGTCCGGTCGCGCGCAGCGCCCGGCCGATCGCCCGCGGCGCACCCCAGCGCCGGGCGCGCAGCAGTTCCTCCTCGACCAGCGCCATCGCCTCGTCGTGCTCGCCGACCGCCGCGTGCACCAACGCCACCTCGGAACGCCAGGACAGCACCGCCGGATTGAGCTGGTCGACCGCACGCGACCGGCGCCCGCACTCCACCAGGTCCGCCATACCGGCCTGGAGGTAGCCGCAGGCCACCCTCAGCCGCCCGCGGTGGAACAGCAGGGGGGCGTAGTCCGCGCCCCCGGGCAGTTCGGCGTCCAGGCCGACATCGCCCAGCAGCCGGTTGGCCTGACGCAGTCCGCCGGTCTCCAGCAGCGCGCCGACCGCGGCGGCCACCGCCTGGCCGGTCCGACTCCAGTGCCGCGCGGACGCGTCCCGGCCCGGGTCCAGGGCGGCGCGGGCGTCCGCCAGGCAGCCGGGCACATCGCCCATCCGGTAGCGCACCTCGGCCCGCATGCCGCGCGCCAGGGCGTGCAGGGTCCGCGAACCGGAGGCCTGGGCGTGATCCAGCATCGCCTGGCACTCCTTGAGCGCCAGCCCCAACTCGTCGGCGCGGGCGAGCACGTGTACCGGCGCGGTACGGGTGGCGACGCGCCAGTCCAGGCTGGTGTGCTCCTCGTGCAGCGCCTGCCGGGCCTGTCGGACGGCCTGCTCGCGCCCCTCGCCCCGACGCGACGCGCGCAGCGCGGCGAGGCTCAACCGGGCGTGCCGGTCACCGGGCGAGGCGGCCGCGTCCACCGGGAGCGGCTCGACCGATCCGGCAGGTTCCGCTTCGGCGCCGCTGTGTGACGCCGTGCCCAGCTCGGCCAGCAGCCAGCGTTCCACCCGCAGGGTCTGCGCGGACGGCTCGCACGTCCCGTGGGTCTCGGCCACTCCGTCCAGCAGCACGCGTTCCGCCTCGTCCGGCTGGTCCAGCAGGTGCAGCGCGTGCGCCATGCACAGTCGGATGTCCGCGCGGTCCTCGACCTGCGCGTGGAGGGCGAGGGCCCGCTGGAGGAACCCGACGGCCACGGCGGGGTCGGCGGACAACTCCAACTGGCCGAGCGCCCGCAGCAGCTTGCCCTGGCACAGCCCCTCGCACTCCTTGAGGCCGCGGTGCAGGTAGACCCGGGCCTGGTCGGGCTCGCCGCGCCGCATCGCCTCCCCGGCTGCCGTACACAGCACCGTGCAGGTCCAGTGCAGGCCCAACCGGCTGCGCACGCACAGCAGTTGTGTGGCCACCTGCTCGGCGGGGGCGCCGGTCTCCTGGAGTAGTTGAGCGGCGCGGGCGTGCAGCGGGTCCCGGCGGCTGGGCGGCAGCCGGCCCAGCACGGCCGCGCGGACCAGGGGCTGGGCGAAGCGGACGACGCCCTGGTCGGTCAGTACACCGGCACGCACCAGGGCCTCCACGACGTCCGCCGCACGCAGCCCGTCCATGCCCGACAGCCGGGCGATCGCCGTGCCGCTCGCCGAGTCCTCCAGCACCGCGACGGCCCGCAGCACCGACACCGCGCCGGGGCACGCCCGTTCATAGCGTGGCAGCAGGGCGTCGGCGACGTCGACCGGGGCCAGTTCCCCGATCCGCTCGGCGGCGGCGCAGTCCGGGCGCAGCCCGTGCAGCCGCATGACCCGGAAGAGCGCTTCCAGCAGATAGGGGCTGCCGCCGGTCGCGGTGCGGCAGGTCTCCACGAAGTCCGGTTCCGGCTCGCAGTCGAAGGTGTCGGCGGTGAGGCGGGCGGTGTCCTCGCGGCCGAGTCCGCTCAGCAGCACGCGGTGCCGGAAGGAGGAGAGAACTTCGGCCATGACGGGGTCGTTGGGGGTCTCACCCAGCGCGACCGTGGCGATCACGACGAGCGGGGTCCGCTCCAACCGGGCCATCAGATAGCCCAGGCAGCGCAGTGAGGCGGGATCCGCCCACTGCAGGTCGTCGATGGCAAGCAGCAACGGTACGTCGGCGGTGAGCAGCCGGGCCAGCGGATGCGCGGCGTCGGCGGCGGCACCGGGCCGCGGATCGTACGGGAAGGGACAGTTGAGGTGCCCGGCTCGCGCCGGGCCGGGTAACGCGCCGCCGGTCCCGGTGCCGTGCGCCAGGGTCCGCGCTCCGTCCATCAGCTGTTGCGCGAGGCTGTGGTCGGCGTGCCGCTCCATGGCTCTCGCCCGCGCGGTCAGCAGGTGCAGGCCGTACTGGTCGGCGGCGTCCATGGCGCAGCGCAGCGCTCTGGTACGGCCCATGCCAGCGGTGCCCTCGATGAGCACGCTCTGGCCCCGGCCCTCACTGGCGGATTGCAGGATGTCGTGCACGCTGGTGGCCTCCCCGTGAAGCGGGCGAGTGGGTCCGGCCCTCGTCCGCCGACCGCGTCGAGCGATGCCTTCGGATTCCTCGTGCGACCGCCTGGCGGCCAACGGAGCCGACCAGCGGTTGATGCAAGTTGATGCAAACTGAGCAAAGTCGTCTAACAGTTGAATATGCCAGAGATGCTGCCAGACCGTTGAGCGGAGAGTCAACGGCTCCATCGCCCCGGGCCGTTAGACTTCGACTCCTCGTCAAGCTCGCTTCATCTCGCCATGGGAGGTGCGGATGACCGGCAGTCAGGAGCATCCGTCGCTCGCCGAGAGCCTGGACGGACTGTTCCGCAACAGCCGTCCCGGTGGCCACCGTTGGACCAACGACGAGGTGGCGGCGGAGATAAAGCGGAGGTACCCGCGGATCCGCGTCAGCGGCGCCTATCTGTCCGCCCTGCGGACCGGCAAACGCACCCGCCCCTCCCAGGAGTTGCAGACGGCGATCGCCGAGTTCTTCGGTGTCTCCCCCGCCTACTTCGTCGACCCGGACCACGCGCGGCGGGTGAGCGCCCAACTCGCCACCCTGGAGGAGCTGAACCAGACGGGCGTGCGCGGGGTCGCCCTGCGCGCCGTGGGGTTGCAGCCGGAGAGCCTGCGGGCGATCACGGCCGTCCTCGACCAGGTGCGCAGGTTACAGGGACTGCCTCCCGTGGAGGAATGACCATGGTCTCTTCACAGCGACCGGCACAACCGGCCACCGGACGGCAACTGCGGCGGATGCGCGCCGCGTGCGAGGCCCTCCTGGACGGTCTGCGGGTGCCCGAGGGCGGCGACATCCGCCAGCTGTGCGAACACCTCGGCGCCCGGCGCGGCCGCCCCATCCGGCTGCTGCCGATCGAGTTGCAGTGCCCCCACCTGTACGGGTTGTGGCTGGCCACGGACGTCGCGGACCTGATCGTCTACGAGGCGCACACCAGCAAGCCGCACCAGGAGCACATCATCGCCCACGAGCTGTCCCACATGATCTGCGGGCACCACAGCGGCGGGACGATGGGCGACGGTACCGCCGGACAGCTCTTCCCCGACATCAACCCGGACGTGGTCCGCGGCATGCTGCGGCGCTCCGGCTACTCGGACCACGACGAGCAGGAAGCGGAAACGATGGCTTCGCTGATACTGACCCGCTACCGGCGGCGCACCGCGGCCCCGGCGCCGAGCGCGTCGCTGGAGCAGGCCGAGGCCATCGCCCGCATCGAGCGCGTGGTGGGCCGTCCCGGCCCCGGACGCGACGGCCGCGCCCCCGGCCGGACCTGACGCATGGGGTACCAGATCCTGTCGTGGACCTGCGCCGTCGCGGGGCTGTCGGCGTTCGTGTACAAGCTGCCCGCCCTCTCGCGCAGCAGCCGCGATCCGGCGATGGTCGCACTGTGCGTGTACTTCCTGTGCTCCGGGATCAGCTTCCTGGTCGACCTGGACGCGTTCCGTGAGCACATCAACCGGTTCCTCGCCTATCCGAACATCACCACCATCCTGGTGCAGGCCGCGGTGGTGGTGCTGACCGCGGCCCAGCAGGTGGTGCTCATCCACTGGTCGCACCCGCCTGCCGAGGCGCGGCGCAGGACCCGGCGCAGACTGCTGGGCTTCGGCATCGCGCTGGCCGTACTGCTGGTCATGTTCTACGTGGTGGACCCCGCCCGGCACCCGGCCAGCGCGGAGAACGCGGTCCTGCTCAACATGTCCAACCCGCGCTACGCCGCCTATCTGTGCTGCTACCTCGGTGTGTGCATGGTCGGCCAGCTCTCCGCGTTCCGGCTGTCGTTGCGGTACGCCAGGATCGCCAACCGGCAGTGGCTGCGGCTGGGCATGTGGTCGGTCACCGCCGGGGCGACACTGGTGCTGCTGTACTGCGCGGTGCGGTACGCCGAGATCGCGGCCACCCGGCTGGGCTTCGACACCACGTCATGGGACTCGTTGTACTGGTTCACCGGGGACATCGGCTCGCTGCTGCAGTTGTTCGGGTGGACGGTGCCGTCCTGGGGTCCCCGGCTGTCGGCCGCCGCCCGCTGGCTGGAGAGCTACCGGGCCTACCGGCGGCTGCGCCCGTTGTGGTGGGCGCTGTACCGTTCGGTGCCCAGCATCGCCCTCGACCCGCCGCCGTCCCGGCTGCTGGACCTGCTGCCGCCGCGCGACCTCGACTACCGGCTCTACCGTCGGGTCATCGAGATCAGGGACGCCCAGCTGGCGCTGCGCCCCTACCTCGGGCCGCAGGCCGAGCCGCCCGGCGGCGCCCTTGACGAGCCGCCCTCGGCCTCCCGTGAGGCGCTGCGGCTCAAGGCGGCGTTACGCGCCAGATCGGACAACGCGGAACCGTCCGGCGGACCAACGGTGGCGTTCCCCGGCGCCAGCGACCAGGATTTCGGCAAGGAGGTCGCCTGGTTGACCCGGGTCGCCGACAGCTTCCGCAGGACGGGGTACCGCTGAGCCAGGTTCCGATGGAGGAGCACATGGAAAGCCGCGGCCCCGGCTGCCGTGCGTCCGTCGTCGCGACGACCCAGCGGTTGCTCGCCCTCGACCGGCAGATGGGCGCCCGTGCCGCGGCCCGGGACGCCCTGCTCGCCGCCACCGAGGCGTACCGGCCGCACGGCGACCGTGAACTGTGCGCGGCCGTGGCCGAGTTGCGGGAGGTGGCGGCCTGGATCCTGTTCGACGCCGAGGAGCAGGACCTCGCCCTGCGGCTCAACCGGCGGGCGCTGGCCATGGCACGGTGCTGCGCGGACCGGGCGACGGAACGGCTGGTGCTGGCCAACCTGAGCATGCAGCAGGCGCACATCGGCCGACTGCGCGCCTCGTACGACACGGCGGCGCTCGCCCTGGACGGCGCGCCCACCGCCAGGGTCGCCACCGTCTTCGCGGTACGGCAGGCCCGCGCGCTCGCCCTGGCCGGGCAACGGGCCGCCGCGCTACGGGCGTTGAACCGGGCCGACAGCCTCTTCCTGGACGGGCTGTCGGACCGGGACCCGCGCTGGGCGTGGTGGGTGGACGAGCAGGAACTCGACGGCCACCGGGGCATCACCCTGGCGGCGCTCCAGGAGTGGGACCGGGCGATCGAACTGCTGGCGGACGCCGGCCAGGACGGCGGCAGCGACTCCCCCGCCTACCGTGTGCTGTTCCGCACCGAGCTGTTCTCCGCGCTGGTCGGCGCCGGAGCCTGGCGGCAGGCAAGGGAGCTGGCGGAACGGCTGATGCCGTACGCCGACGGAATCGGTTCCGGCCGGGCGGTCAACTCGCTGCGGCACACGATCCGGGTCATCGGACACCGCTTCGGCGCCCCCGTGCCGCTACGGGACGCCGCACACCAGCTCGCCGTGCTGTTGCCGGTCGCCAACCGCCCGCAATGACCTCGCCCGCAACGAAGGGACTGCCGCGTTGTACGTCTCCAAGCCGCATCTGCTCCTCATGGCACTCACCGCGCTGTTCGCCGCGCTGCTGGTGCTGGTCGTCGCGACGCCCGCGGTGCACGCCGCCCTCGGCCCGGCGCAGCAGTCCGCGCCCGCGGTCGGCGTGCAGCGCGGCGACGCCTACGTCGACACAAGACTGTTCTTCGGCACCGGCCGGCACAACCACCAACCGCCCGTCACCGACCAGCAGTTCCTCGCGTTCGTCGCCCAGCACGTCACCCCGCACTTCAAGTCGGGGCTGACCATCGAGAAGGCCCGGGGCCAGTGGCGGGACCGTTCCGGCAACATCAACCGCGAGCGGTCCTACGAGTTGATCCTGCTGTACCCGGCCGCCCAGGCCCGGGCCCGGGACGCGGACATAGAGGAGATCCGCGACGCCTACAAGCGCGCCTGGGGCATGGAGTCCGTCGGGCGCTCCGACGAGGCGGCACGCGTCAACTTCTGAGCGCTCCGTAGTGATTGCGGCGAAGTGCCGTCGCTCGCCCGCGGCGCCGGTGTGGCCGGTCGCGCGGTTCCCCGCGCCTGTTTGGGGCGCCGCCGAGGCGCGGCGTCCTACTTCCAGGGCAGGCCCGCGTCGCGCGCCACGTGCTCGGCGACGTCCGCGTGGGTGGCGTACCAGACGTCTCCGCGGTCCTCGATGTAGTCCAGCAGTTCCTCAAGGACGACGAGCCGGGAGCGGTGCCCGATCACATGCGGGTGCAAGGTGAGCTGGAACAGCCCGCCGACCGCGTACGCCCCGTCGAACTCGTCGCGCCACAGCCGCCCGACGTCCCGGGGCGTCGCACCCGGGTGCGCCCCGCCGCCGGGGTGCCGGGGGAAGTACGGGGCGTCGTCGCGTATCCACTCGACGGGGATCTCCACCATCCCCGTGGGCTGGCCGTCCGCCACGATCTCGTACGGCTCGTCGTCCGCCATCAGCGAGGAGTCGTAACGCAGCCCCAACTCGCGGCTGATCGCCAGGGTGTGCTCGCCGAACTCCCACGACGGGGTGCGGATGCCCACCGGCCGTTCGCCGCAGATCCGCTCCAGCGTGTCCGTGCTGCGGTGCGCCAACTCCCGTTCGTCCTCCGCCTCCAGGGCGGTGTTGCGTTCGTGGATCCAGCCGTGGACGCCCACCTCGTGGCCCGACTCCACGTAGCCGCGCGCCTCGTCCGGCCGCAGCAGTGCCATGACCGCGGGCACGAAGAACGTCGCCGGGATGGACCGCCGCTCCAGCAGCCGCATGATCCTGGGCACCGCGACCCTGGCGCCGTACTCGCCCTGGGAGAGCCTGCCGGGGCCGGTCTGCCGGTCGCGCAGCGGGATGGACTCGTGGTCGGCGTCGAAGGACAGCGCCACCGCCGCCTTCGCGCCGCCGGGCCACCGCTTCGGCGCCAGACTCCGCCCGGCCCGTACCCGTTCGACATGTGCCCGCCAGACGGACTCGCTCCACCGCCAGGGTTCGTCCGGTTCGCCCGTGCCCCGCGACGCAGCCATCGCCATGGGAACTCCCCTCCTCGGAGGGTCTTACGGTAGCGCCGGGTCACCGCCCGTCAGCGCGGGATTTCCGCCATACCGTCCGCGACCGGCGCGCCCTGCGCGAGGTGTCGGCGTCCCGAGCGCACCGCCCAGCCGAACACTGCGAGGCTGAAGGCGGCGACCGTGAGGGAGTCGTACGGTTCGGGCAGCACACCGGTGCCGCCGAAGGCGCCCAGCGCGGAGCAGGCCAGCAGGCCGAGCAGCCAGGTGGGCAACCAGGCGCCCTTGCGGACCTCCCGCAGCAGTACCGCCGCCGTCTCGTGCCGCCGTACCCAGCAGAACAGCGGTACGCCCAGCAGCGCCAGCGGCAGCGTCACCCGCAGCCGGTGCCAGCTCGACCAGTACACGAACAGCGTGGCCACCACGAAGCTGACCGGTGCGATCCACCGCACCCCCGGCACCCGCCCGGAGCCCGCCACCCGCAGGGTGTAGGCGGCGACCGCCGAGGTGGCGTAGCCCAGCAGGAACAGGTTGCCGACGGTGCTGACCACGTCCTGCCAGCCGCCGAACGGCACCAGGAACAGCAGCGTCACCACGAGGTTCAGCGCCAGTCCGCGGCGCGGGATACCGGAACCGGCGTGCACCCGCATGAACCAGTGCGGCAGCATCCGGTTCTTCGCCAGCGCGTAGGTGCGCCGGGCGTGCGCCGCCACACCGACGAACGCCCCGCCGGCGGGTGAGACCACGGCGTCGGCGTACAGCAGGAGGGCGAGCCAGTGCAGGTTGAGCAGCAGCGCCAGTTGGCCGAACGGCGAGTCGAAGCTGACCTGGCGCCAGCCGTGGGCGAGTGCGCGTTCCGGCACCGCGCACAGATAGGCCAACTGCAGTCCGACGTAGAGCAGTACCGCCAGCCCGATCGCGGTCAGCACCGCGCGCGGCATGTCCCGCCGGGGGTCGCGGGCCTCGCCGGAGAACTCCACCGGCGCCTGGAAGCCGTTCACCGAGTAGACGATGCCGCCCATCGACAGCGCGGTCAGCCCGGCCGACCAGCCGTAGGGGGCGAAGCCGCCGTGCTCGGTCAGCCGTTGCGGGTGGAACCCGGAGGCCAGCAGCAGGATCACGGTGAGCGTGGGCACGGCCAGCTTGAGCACCGAGACCAGCAGGTTGACCCGGGCGAACAGCCGGACCCCGAACCAGTTGAGGGCACCGAGCGCGACGGTGACGGCCATGGCCAGCGCCAGTCCGGCCCAGCTCAGCCGGGCACCGTGGTAGAGCCAGGGCAGCCAGTGCGAGACGTACCGCAGGATCGCCGTCACCTCGGCGGCGTGTGCCCCCACCGACAGCAGCACCGCCCAGCTGATCACGCCCGCCACCAGCGGCCCGTTGGCGTACAGCGGCCATCGCACGCTGCCCCCGGCCTCCGGCCGACTGGCCCCCAGCTCGACCATCACCAGGGCGACCAGACCGGCGAGCGCACCGGCCGCCAGCCAGCACAGCAGCGACAGCGGACCGGCGATCCGCGCGGCGTACATCGCACCGAACAGCCATCCGGAGCCGACGATGTCGCTGAAGCCGATCGCGCCCAGCCCCCAGCAGCCCAGTCGGCGGCGCAGCTTGCGCTCCTCGGCCCTGACGTCCCGCGCGGCGCCCGGGGCCGTGCTGTGGGCAGCGTTCACCGTGCGGGGTGGCGGCGTCTCCTCCAGCGGCGGTTGCGACACCAGCGATGGGTACCCCCGCGCGCCGCCGGAACCACCCGCGGTGACCGTGCTTCACCGGCCCGCAGCAGCGTGGGGGCCCGTTGGGCCGCCGAGGGGGTGACGCGCGGCCGAATCGATCCCCCGCCACATGGCGCCGGGGCGCTTCGGTTGCTACCTTCCCCCGGCTGAGGCCACGTCTGACCAGCCGACCCAGGGAGGTCGCCCGAGCATGGTGGACATCGTGGCAGGGCCACCGGGACCGGAGCGCGGCCTGTTCTCGCTGGCCGACCTCGCGCCCGCCGCCGTCCTGCGACTGGCCCGCAGGTCAACGGAGTTGTTCGACGATCGCGAGGCGCACGACCGCCCGCTGCGCGACCGGGTCGTCGGCACGCTGTTCGCCGGGGCCTCGACCCGCACCCGTACCGCGTTCACCGTCGGCACGCTGCGGCTGGGCGGCACACCCGTGCCGTACGGGCCGCAGGACCTGCAACTGTCCGCCGGGGAACCGCTGGCGGACACCGGCCGGGTGCTCGGCTGCATGCTGGACGCCCTGGTGGCCCGCACCACGGGACCACTGGAGGGGCTGCGGACGCTGTCCCGGTACGGGCAACTGCCCACCGTCAACGCGACGGCCGCCGAGGAGCACCCCACCCAGGGCATCTGCGACCTGGCCACCCTGCTGCTGCGGTTCGGCGACCTGTCCGGGCTGCGGCTGCTCTACGTGGGCGAGGGCAACAGCACCGCCGTCGCCCTCGCCCACGGGCTCAGCGCGGTGCCGGGCGCTCGGGCCACGTTCGTCTGTCCACGTGAACGTGCCCTGCCCAGCGAGGAGTTGGGCCGCGCCGTCAAGCGCGCCGCCGATACCGGGGCGCGCGTGCAGCAGTTGGACGACCCGGGCCGCCTCCCGCACGCGGTGGACGTGGTCTACACGACCCGCTGGCGCGAGGGCCGGGCCGAGGGGGCCTTCCAGGTGAACCAGGCGTTCGTGAACCGCTGGCCGGACGCCTGGTTCATGCACGGGCTGCCCGCGCGGCGGGGCGACGAGGTCTCCGCGGCGGTGCTGGACGGGCCGCGTTCGCTGGCCTGGACGCAGGCGGCGATGAAGCTGCCCAGCGCGATGGCCGTCCTGGAGTGGGTGACCGCCCCGGCCGGGTAGCACGACGGCCGCGTCCCGGTTCGGCGCACCGGCGGCGGGGGGCGAGCGCGGGCCGCCCGTACCGGTCGTTCATCCGGGCGATCGGCGCGAGAATGGGCAGACGTGGAGGTGCCCATGGCTCGCGACTCACGGTCCGCGGCGCCGGGCTCCGGGACGGACGCCGCCGACCAGGGCGTGCGCCAGGATCTCGACGCCCTGCTGGCACGCCTGGACGCGGCACGGGACCGGTTGGGCTGCCATGTGGCGGCGCTGTACGTTCCGGCGCCGGAGGCGGAGCTGCTGGAACTGGTGATGATGCTGGGCCTTCCCCGGGACTTCGCCAGGCCCTGGGAGCATGTGCCGCTGTCCGCCTCTTCTCCGGTGACGGACGCGGTGCGCGAGCGCCGACTGGTGTGGGTGGGCGGCGAGGAGGCCATGGTGCGGCTGTATCCGGCCGTCGCGCTCAGTCTGCCGTACGCCTACTCGCTCGCCACGCTGCCGCTGATGGCGGAGGGCACGGTGCTCGGGGTCGTCTTCACCGGCTGGCCCGGCTGGCACGGCGCGGAGCTGTCGGAGACCGAGCACGACGCGCTGATGGAGCTCTCCGCCGACCTGGCCCGCCTGCTGCGCGGCGCGGCCACGGCGGGCCGCCCGGTACGGGCCGGGCGGCAGCCGCTGGTGGTCACCGAGGACAGCGGCGGCCCCGGCACCCAGGAGAGCCTCACGGCGATGGTGCAGCGGCTGCCGGAGGGGATGTGCGCGCTCGACACGCGGGGTCGGCTGACCTGGGTCACGCCCAGGGCGGCCAACCTGCTGGGCACTCCCGTCTTCCAGCTGCTCGGCGCCCGCCTGTGGGACGTGCTGCCGTGGCTGGGAGATCCGGTGTACGAGGACCGCTACCGTTCGGCGACGGTCAGTCGGCAGATCACCTCGTTCGTGGCGCTGCGGCCACCGGACCGGTGGCTGGCCTTCCGGCTGTATCCGGACGCCTCCGGGATCACCGTGCGGGTCAACGAGGCCGATGTGGCGCCCAGTGACAGGCCGGGCCCGATGCTGACGGCGGACGCCGACGTTCCCACCCGGGCGGGCGCGTACTACCACATACTGCACCTCGCCAGTAAGCTCACCGAGGCCGCGGGGGTGACGGACGTGGTGGACTTGGTGGCCGACCAGATCGTGCCCTCGTTCGGCGCCCAGGCGGTGGCGGTGCTGATCGCCGAGGGCGACCGGCTGCTGACCGCGGGCCACCGGGGCTATCCGCCGGGCCTGATCGACACCTTCGACGGCACACCGCTGTCCGCCGCCACACCGGGCGTCCACGCGCTGGTCTCGGGGACGCCCGCGTTCTTCGAGTCCCGCGAGGAACTGGAGCGGACGTATCCGGTGCGGCCGGAGACCCGGGACACCATGTCCGCCTGGGCGTACCTGCCGTTGGTGGCGTCGGGCCGGATGGTCGGCGTCTGCGTCCTCGCCTTCGACCAGCCGCACCGCTTCACGGTCCACGAACGGGCGGTGCTGACCTCGCTCGGCGGGCTGATCGCGCAGGCCATGGACCGGGCCCGGATGTACGACGCCAAACTGGAACTCGCCCACGGTCTCCAGGAAAGCCTGCTGCCGCACGCACTTCCGGTGCTGCCCGGACTGGAGACGGCGGCCCGCTACCTTCCCGGGACCGAGGGAATGGATATCGGCGGCGACTTCTACGACATCCTGCGAATAGACCGCTGCACGGCGGGCGCGGTGATCGGTGATGTCCAGGGGCACAATGTGGCGGCCGCGGCCCTTATGGGGCAGATTCGCACGGCGGTCCGCGCCTATGCGACAGCGGGTGCCGACCCGGGCGCCGTGCTGTCCCAGACCAACCGCCTGATGAACGACCTGGACACCAATCTGCTCGCGAGTTGCATGTATCTGCGGGTGGACCTGCGCGGCAGGTACGCGCTGTCGGCCACCGCCGGGCACCCTCGGCCGCTGCTGCGCACCCCGGACGGCGAGGTGCGGGTGCCGGAGGTGGCCGGAGGGATCGTGCTGGGCGCGGAGGCCATCGCCAGCTATCCGCTGACCCGGATCCCGATGCCGGTGGGCGCGGTCCTGGCGCTGTACACCGACGGCCTGATCGAGGCGCCCGGGGTCGACCTGGACGAGGCGCTGCACACGTTGGCCGGCCAGCTCGCCCGCTTCGACGGCGGGCCGCTGGACGCCCTGGCCGACGCCCTCACCACGCACGCCCAGCAGGCCCGGCACCGTACCGACGACATCGCGGTGCTGCTGCTGCGCTCGGTCTCCACCGAGCGGGACGGCGCCCTCGCCTGACCGTTCGCCCGCGACCTATGCTCTGCGGTCGAACTCCACCACGTGTCGGTCATGGCCCGAGGAAAGGTCACCGCGCATGCCAACCTGGCCTGGACGTACCGCCGTTGAGATATCCGCCGCCGTGCGCGAGGGCCGGGTCACCCCGCGCGAGGTGGTGGCCGAGCATCTGGCGCGGATCGAGCGCGAGGACGCCGCGATCGGCGCCTTCCGCACCGTACGCGCGCGGTGCGCGCTGGCCGAGGCGGACGAGGTGGCCGCCCGCCCGGATCTCGCCCGGCTCGCGCTCGCCGGGGTGCCGGTGGCCGTCAAGGACAACCTGCCGGTACGCGGGGAGTCGTGCCGCAACGGTTCCGCGGCCACCCGCGAGGTCCCCGCCGCGGCCGACCACCCCACGGTGCGGCGGCTGCGCGCCGCCGGGGCCGTGGTGGTGGGCCTGACGAACGTGCCCGAACTGTGCGTCTTCGGCACCTCGGACAGCGTCCACGGCATCGCCCGCAACCCGTGGGATCCGGCGCGCACGGCCGGTGGCTCCTCCGGCGGCAGCGCGGCGGCGGTGGCCAGTGGGATGGTGCCCGTCGCCCTCGGCAACGACGGGATGGGCTCGTTGCGGATACCGGCCGCCAACTGCGGGCTGATCGGGCTCAAGCCGGGCTTCGCCACGGTGCCCGCCGGTATCGGCAACGGCGACTGGTTCGGCATGTCGGAGAACGGCCCGCTGGCGACCACCACCGCCGACGCGCGGCTGATGCTGCGGGTGCTGGCCGGTGAGGAACCGCCCGACGCGGCGCGCCCGGCGCCCGGCCCGTTGCGGGTCGCCGTCTCGGTGCGCAGCCCGCTGCCCGGCGTCGGCGTCACCGAGCCGTACGCCCGGGCCGCCCGCCGGGCGGGCGAGTCGCTGGCCGCCGCCGGGCATCGGGTCACCGCGGCGGAGCCGCCGTATCCGGTCTGGCTGGGCGCGGCGGTGTTCGCCCGCTGGACGGCGGGCACCGCGGCGGACGCCGAGGGGTTGCCGGTGCGGCTGCTGGCCCCGCGCACCCGGCGGCACAGCGCCGTCGGCCGGTTCCTCGCCCGCACCGGCGTGCCGCAGTCCGATCTGCGGACCCGGTTGCGCGAGCGGTTGGCGCCGTTCTTCGCCCGCTACGACGTGCTGGTGACGCCCGCGCTGGCCCGCCCCGGTCCGCCCGCGGCGCCGTGGCACGAGCGCGGTTGGCTGGCCAACGTGGTGGCCAGCACGCGGTGTTCACCGCTCACCCCGCCGTGGAACCTCGCCGGTTGGCCCGCGATGAGCGTTCCCATGGGCGGCCGGGTGGGCGCGGTGCCGGACGCGGTGCAGTTGGTGGCGCCGCCGGGCGGTGAGCACACCCTGCTGGATCTGGCGGCGGAGCTGGAGTCGCGGCACCCCTGGCCGCGGTGCGCCATGCGCTGACGCGGACATGCGTGGAGCCCGGCCGAGGGGACCGGCCGGGCTCCACGAGTCGGGAACAGGGAGGCTCAGTGGCCGCCCTCGTCCACCACGGTCACCGAGTCGATGTTCCGCTGGATCTCCTCGCTGGACAGCGCCGTGGCGCGCGCCCAGTAGTAGATGACCAGGGAGAACACCGTGATGATCGCGATGTCCCACCACAGCGGGATGGCGCCGGTGCCGTTGCCGAAGCCGCCCTGCCAGGAGATCACGCCGATGCCGATCAGGTAGACCGGCAGCCACTGCGCGGACTTCCAGTTCAGCAGCGGAGCGTTCGGCAGACCCTTGCGGTTGGCGTACAGCGCGTACGAGCCGAGCAGTACGTAACCGAGGACGATGGCGACGCCCAGCCGCCACAGGGTGTCCCAGCCGGACCAGTAGATGATCAGGCTCGCGATCACGAAGGACAGCGGCGAGATGATGCCACCGGCGGGCAGCCGGTACGGACGCTCACGCTCCGGCAGGCGGCTGCGCAGCGCGCCGAAGGCGAGCGGGGCACCCGCGTACATCAGGACACTGGCCGAGCTGATGAAGCTCACCAGCTGCTGCCAGCTCGGG
Source organism: Streptomyces sp. PLK1-5 (assembly GCA_037034305.1). Taxonomy (GTDB): domain Bacteria; phylum Actinomycetota; class Actinomycetes; order Streptomycetales; family Streptomycetaceae; genus Streptantibioticus_A. The sequence goes on along the minus strand of JBAGJY010000019.1, from coordinate 47,745 downwards.
AACGGCAGGAAGCAGATCACGCCGGTGACGAAGGCCATGATCAGGCCGAACCACGGAACGCTACGCGCGTTGGTGCGCTCGAACAGCGTGGGAGCGTAGCCGTTCTTGCTCAGGCCGTAGGAGATACGCGACGTGGAGGTGGCGTAGATCAGGCCGGTACCACCGGGGGAGATGATGGCGTCCAGGTACAGCACCCAGGCCAGCCAGCCCAGTCCGATGACGGTCGCCAGACCGGCGAACGGGCCGCTGATCCCCGCGTAGTTGAGGTTGGCCCAGCCCTTGATGAAGGAGCTGCCCGGCAGCGCGCCGATGTAGACGACCTGCAGCGCCAGGTAGATGCCCGCGCCGATGAACACCGAGCCGATGGTGGCCCGCGGGATGTCCCGCTTGGGGTTCTTGCTCTCACCGGAGATCTGGATCGCCTGCTCGAAGCCGAGCAGCGCGAAGATGATTCCGCTGGTGCTGATGGCCGCGAGGATGCCCTTGGCGCCGAACGGCGCGAACCCGTGCGAGGTGAAGTTGCCGCCGTGGAAGTGGGTGGCCGCCAGCACGAAGATCGCGAGCAGCGGGATGGCCACCTTCCACCAGGTGGCGGCGCTGTTGGTGTGCGCCAGCAGTCGGACGCCGAGGAAGTTCACCGCGACGAAGACCGCCATGAGGATGAGCGCCACGACGAAGCCGCTGGCTGTGAGCGTCTGGTCCTTGTTCAGGAAGCCCTGCGCCCAGGACCAGTGGCCCGCGTAGCCGATCATCGCCTCGACCTCGATCGGGGCGACGGTGGCTGCCTGCAGCCAGGAGAACCAGCCGAAGGACATACCGGCCAGGCCACCGAAGGCGTAGTGCGGGTAGCGGGCCGTACCGCCGGCTACCGGAAAGAGGCCGCCGAGCTCGGCGTGCACCAGGGCGAGGAGCACGATGGCGATCGCGCCTATGGTCCACGAGATGATGGCGGCCGGACCGGCCACGACCACGGCCTTCTGGGCGCCGTACAACCATCCTGAACCGATGATGGAGCCGACAGACGCCCAGAGCAGTCCGATCAGGCCTACGTCGCGACGGAGCGTGCTGGGGTCCCGCGCCGCCTGCGGGGCGAACTTGTCCACACTGACCATGAGGGGCCTCTCCAAAAATGGCAGAGCTTGCTGAGAAGAGTTGCCTCAGAGTAGGGAGCGTTCATACGTCCGCAAAGAGTCGACGATGAATAGTTACCTTCCAGAGATAATTTCCATGCGCCCGGCGGGTTTCCCCTGGCAGCCTGCTCTCAGCCGCCTCTCACGCCCCTGGCAAAGAAAAGGTCAAGACCCCGCTTGACATGGGAAGGCTCCAGCTCCGGCTAATACCGGCGGGTCACGACGAGCGGAATGACTTGAGCGTAATTTGAGCTGTGGCGCTCTTTCCCGCCGGTTTCCCGGCGGGTGCGGCGTCGAGTGGTCACTCCTCGTCGGAGTCGTAGGGCGGCAGCCAACGGGCCTTGTACAGGCTCGCCCCCGCGGTGTCCTGGTGGCCGTCGGGCGCGTGGAAGTCGATGGTCGACGTGCACCACTGGCAGGGGTTGCCGGACTGCGGGGTCACGGTGAGCACCTGGCCGGTCGCCGGGTCGTCGCCGACGCTCTTGACTCCGGCCCGGTCGATCCCGGCCTGCCCGGGATATCCGACAAAGGCGTTGTCGGAGATGGAGTACTGGCTCACATGGTGGGTGCTGGTGACCCACAGCCGGTTGCGGTCCCTCGCGACGGCGGACAGGTCATGGCCACCGGCGTCGGGAAGGTTGACGGTCACCGCGGTGGACACCTCCGGCGCGGCGTCACCGCCGTCCACCTTCAGGCCGACCAGTTGGCTCTCGCCCAGGGCCCACAGCATGTCGTTGGCCTGGTCCCACTGCACGCCGTGCGCACCGGGCAGGTCGTACTGGACGTACCGCGCGGAGCCCGGCCCCTGGGACGCGGTGTAGACCCGGACGAACCCGCCGGTGCTGGCGGCGACCGCGACGTTGCCGCCCGGCAGCAACTCAAGGCTGTGGGCGTTGCCGCCGACCACGGTGGCCCAGGCGACGCGGCCGTGCGGGTAGGACACCACCGCGACCAGGCCCGCCGACGCGCAGGTCAGCAGCCACTGCCTGCCGTCCAGCACCCGGTGCTTGGCCTCGCTGACGTTGCGCCAACTGCGTTGCGGGTTCAGGGCGTTCAGGCCGCCGTCGTCGGTCGGCGACCAGGACCACAGCGCCGCCTTGGCGGCGGAGCGCAGGGCGGCGCGGGTGCCGTGTTCCGCCCAGGACTCGTCGGTGGGGTCGAGTACCAGCACCCGCTCGCTGGCCTGGTCGGCGGCGAGCAGCAGGCTCCGGGTCCCGGCCAGCGCTCCACTGCGGGCGCGCTGGCGGGCGGCGAGTGCCGAGGCGGGCGCGGCACCGGTGGTCAGGGCCACCGCCATCATGCCCAGCACGGCGCGCCGGGACCGTACGGTCGGCGCGCTCATGAGACCACCCCGATCGCCGCCCCCGGACTTGCGGACCGAACACCGCGCGACGGTAGTACGAATGCGTCCATTGGGTCATTGGAGCCCGGCGCGCTCCGCGGCCCGGGGCTCACACGCCCCGAGTCCCTCCCACGGAGTACGGATCCCTCCCCCGCTTCGCCGCACCGGCGGCCTGGCTCCCGGTCGGGAGCCAGGCCGCCGCGCGCCGGTCACTGGAACCAGTGCCGATGGTGGTGCCAGTGCCGCCGGTGGTGGTGCCGATGGGCGCGGAACCAGTGCCGGTGGTGCGCGTGGAAGCGGTAGTGGTGCCGCAGCAGCCCGAACCGGTAGACGCGTCGCCAGGACCCGCGGCTGACGTGGCCGCCGTCGGCGAGCTCGGTGGCCCGGGCCGAGCAGCCCGGCCAGGCGCTCAGCCCCTGCCGGGACAGCACCCTGTTGGCGATGTCGATCTGCTGAGCCCGGGTGGCCCGGTCAGCCCGTGCCGCGTAGGCGCCACCTCCGTAGGCGCGCCAGGTCTGCCCGTCGAACTGCAGGCCGCCGTAGTAGCCGTTCCCGGAGTTTATGTGCCAGTTGCCGTTGGCTTCGCATTGCGCGAGATGGTCCCAGGAACTCGCGGCGTCCATATGGGAAGCCGCCGCTGCGGGAGTGCCCACCGCGCCCGCCGCCACGACGGCGGCGAGCCCGTACGCGAGAAACCTTGCCTGCATGCCGTGCTGCCTCCTGAAACGGACCAGGGAAATCCCTGGCGGGCTCGGTGGCAGTGGTGGCGTCAGCCGTTTACTGCCACCTCAACACCCCTAGGCGATTATCCGACAATTGGCAAGGCGTCAGCTTCGGCGCGCGTCGCGGCCGTTCCGGGTGTTTTCCGTACGGATGCCACGGCCGCATGGCGGAAAGCGCCGGGCGTATTCTCCGTCACCGTTTCCCAGGCGTGGCGCCGTGGGTCCGGCCGGAAAGCCTGCCGAGTGGGTGGCACCCCGTTCGAGTGTCCACCGTCGAACCGGCGTTCCCTTCCGGCCGGTTCGGCAGCCGCCGGCGAATTCCCCCGCTTAGCGTCGGCCGCGACGGCGGGCGGCGGCGCGCAGCGCGTTCCGCAGCTCCCGGTGGCGGCGCTCCGCCGCGGCCTGCCGCATCAGCGGGTGCTCGTTGAGGGTGTGGGCGGCCTGCCGGTAGGCCTCCCAGCGCTCGTCCCATTCCTGGCGCTGCCGCGCTGACCAGTTCGACGGTGACCCCACGTCGGGACCGCCCAGCGCCGCCAGGGCCGCGTCCGCGGCGCACTGCAGGGCGATCAGGTCGTCGGGGAGTTCGATCGCATTGGTCATGTGGTGATCGTAGGGTGCTTGTGTGATGAGAATGTGACGGGGGCAGTGTTCAGGGCTGACCTCGCGCTGTGCGAGGTCAGCCCTGAAGGCCGGGTTCGGGTGGCGCGTCAGCGCACCGTGACGGCGACCGGGCGCGAGAAGGCCCTGCCGTCGAAGTCCCTCAGCACCTCCGGGCCCTTGTTCTTGAACTTGACGGTGATCTTGTAGTCGCCGCCCTTTCCAACCGTGGTGCGCTCGGGCAGCGGGCGCCACCTGCCGCCGACTCGATCCTCGAGCTGCACCGTGCTGCCGGGACGCAGGCCTCGGACGCGGCCGCCGACAGTGATCGGGTCTCCGGCCCTGACGGTGGTGGGGTTGACCCTGATGGAGATGGACGGCCCGCGGTCGCGCTGCTGCGCCGGGTGGATCCGGTGCGACGCCGCGACCGCGTCCCCGGTGCCGCCGGCCAACATGGCGGCGGACAAGGCGGCGGCAACGGTGAGACGAGCGGAGTGGGACTGCGTGGATGTCACTGCGCTTCTCCCTTCGTCATGGAGTGCATCTACCACGAGGAGTGAGTGCACTTACTGCGAATGAGTCCGGTACGTCACACTATCGGCCTATCGCCCAACTCGCCACATTTGGCGGCTTCTCAGCATTTCTGTCACTCGCTCACCCGATTGGCGCTCTTGAGGTGGTGCGATGCCGACGGCCGGGAAAGAGTCCGCTCAAAGGCCCCGGCCCCGACGGGACGCCAGGAAACCGCCCAGGCCGCCGTAGGCGGGGGCGGGCCACGAAACCAAGGGAAGTGATCTGGTGCTGTCATCACCCTCCCGGCTACGGCACGGTGTTATCGCGGCGCTGGTGTCAGCGCTGCTGTTGGTGGCGCCCGGCTGTTCCAGCAAGAGCAAGCAAACGTCCTCCGCGCCCTCCGCTTCCAGTTCGGAGGACAAAGTCCGGTTCGCCAAGACGAAGTTCGTGGCCAATGCGAGCCTGGCGTCCGGCGCGGTGTACCAGTGGATTTACAAGCCGCACAAGGCGGGCACGTTCAAAAGCGGCGCCAAGGGGCGCACCGCCGCCCTGGTAAAGGGCGGTCTGGCCGCCGCCTTCGCCTATAACCGTTTCAAGGCGGCGATCCACGACGCCAAGGGCGATCCGCTGCTGTCCAAGGCGGTGGCACCGCTCACCGGAAGCGTCGACAAGCTCAAGGAACTGGGGTCGAAGATCAAGAGCGGAAACGCCAGCGACGCGGACTTCAACCAGATCCAGAGCACCGTCAACGACGTGAAGAACGCGGGAAGTCACAACGGCGCCAACGTCACCGACAAGGTGCCCTCGCAGAAGGAGCTCACCGGCGGCTCCTGACCGCTCCGCGGGTCGGCACCGTGACCATCCCCCCGGTCACGGTGCCGACGCCGTTCGGTACCCCAGCGGGTCAGATCCCGTCCCGGGTGCCCGGCGCGGCCGCGAGTTCGTGGGGCACGAGCCGCCCCAACCGGCCGAACACCCGCGGGAGTTGGTGGTGAGGCTCAGCCGCGCGGCCGGTTCCTGACGGGGTCCGGCAGCTGGCGGGCGCCCGCCGGGTCGGCCAGGTCGGCGAGGACGTCGCCCCGCTCCGCGACCCGGTCGGCGACCTGGTCCGGGGTGAACCGCAGGTCGTCCGGATGCCCGCAGGCGGCGACCTCGTCCCAGGTCACGGGCGCGGCGACGGCTGGCCGCGGTCTGATCCGCAGGGTGTAGGGGGCGGCGGTGGTCTTCGCCGAGGCGTTCTGCGACCAGTCGATGAACACCTTGCCCGGCCGCATCGCGCGGGCCATCACCGCCGTCACCAGATCGGGATGCTCGCGCTGCATCCGCACCGCCAGCGCCTTGGCGTAGTCGGACACCCGCCGTTCCGCGGCCGGGCGCAACGGCACGTACAGGTGCAGGCCCTTGGAACCGGAGACCACCGGGTGCGCCTGCAGGCCGTCCCGCGCGAGCAGTCGCCGAAGCTCCAGCGCGACCCGGCAGCAGAGCACCAGATCCACGCCCTCCCCCGGGTCCAGGTCGAACACCAGCCGGTCATGGGCGTCCGGCCCGTTCGCGGCGGTCCACTGCGGTACGTGGATCTCGTAGGCGCCCAGGTTGACCATGGCGAGCAGGGCCGCGGTGGAGTCGATCACCACATAGGGCGCCGGGCCCTCCCGGCTGGCCACCTCGGTGGTGGGTACCCAGTCGGGCAGTCCCGGGGGCGGGTTCTTGGCGTACCAGGTCTGGCCGTCCGGCCCGTCCGGTGCGCGCACGAAGGAGGCCGGGCGCCCGGCGCAGTGGTCCAGCATCTCGGGGGCCACCCGCACGAAGTAGTGCAGTACGGCGGCCTTGGTGGTGCCGGTCTGCGGGAAGAGGACCTTGTCCAGATGGGTGAGGACCAGGCGGTGGCCGTCGACCTGGAGTGCCTGCCGGTCCGGGGCGACGGGCATCGCGCTCAGGCCGACGCCCTGGCCCTGCGCCGACCGCCGGTCGCGGAGAGCGCTTCGACCAGTTCCTCACGGCTCATCGTGGACCTGCCGGGGATGTCGGCCTCGGCGGCCAGCTCGTACAGCGCGGTCTTGCTGAGCCCGGCGAGGTCGGCCGCCTCGGGGGGCTTCTTCGCGCGCTTCTTCGCGGTGGCGGCCTTCTGCGCCTTCTCCGGCTTCTCCGCCTTCTTCTCGGGCTTCTCAGCCTTCTCGGGCTTCTCGGTGGTGGCGCGCTTCTTGCCGCCGGTGCCGCGCTTGCCCTTGGCCCGCTCCACGCTGGCCCGCAGCGCCTCGTTGAGGTCGATGACGTTGGTGGAGCGCGGCGGCGGCTCCTCCTTCTCCACGGTGCCGCCGGTGCGCTTGGCCTCCAGCAGTTCGCGCACCCGCTCCTGGTAGGTGTCGCGGTACTCCCGCGGGTCCCAGTCGACGCTGAGCGCGTCGACCAGTTGCACCGCGGTGTCCAGCTCGCGCTTCTCCACCCGCGCGTTCTCCGGCAGGCCGCCGATCTCGCGGTGCGGGTCGCGTACCTCGTCCGCCCAGTGCATGGTGTGCACGACGAGCACGTCGTCCACCGGCTTGACCACCAGCAGGTACTCGCGGTTGCGCATCACGAAGGTGGCGACCGCGGCCTTGCCCGCCTTCTTCATCGCCTCCGTCAGCAGGGCGTAGACCTTCGCGTACTCGTCGCCGCGCGGTCCCACGTAGTAGGTCTTGTCGTAGTAGACCGGGTCGATCTCGCCCAGGTCGACGAATCCACTGATCTCCAGCTTCTTCGACCGGCCGGGCGCGATCTCGTCCAGTTCGTCCGGCTCGACGACCACGTACTCGTCGCCGATGTCATAGCCCTTGACGATGTCCGACAACGGGACGTCCTCACCGGTGCGCTCGTTGACCCGCTTGTTGCGCACCCGGTCGGCGGTGCCGCGCTGGAGCTGGTGGAAGCGGATGGTGTGGCTCTCGGTCGCGCCGAACATCTGCACGGGCACGGTGACCAGCCCGAACGACAGCACGCCGCTCCATACCGCATGCGCCATGGCATCTCCACCTCCTCCCGGTCACCACACGGTATCTCCGTGCGCCGACCGGCGCCCGTTGTCGGGGAGCCGGTGACCGGCGGGCGGCTGGGCTTCAGCGGCGGCGCATGACCTGCGGTTCGTGGCGCCGCAGCATGCCGGTCACCACCGCCACACCCATCACGCCCAGCCCGAGCAGCACGCTGACGTCCATGGACCACTGGCTCGCGGTGTGCGCCCACAGCGGGTCGGCCAGCTTGGGGTGCGCCGCGTCGGCGGGCGGCCCGATCCGGGTCAGGTCGATGGTGGCGGCCTGCGCGGCGACCGCCCAGCGGGACGGGGAGAGCCAGGAGAGCTGGGCGAGCCCGGCGTCGTTGAACATCGGGAAGATGGCGCCGGTGAACATCACCTGTGCCACGGTGGAGACCACCAGCAGCGGCATGGTCTTCTCCGCGGTGCGCACCAGCGCGGAGATGATCAGGCCGAGCATCATCGAGGTGATGGCGAGCAGCACCACCACCAACACCAGCTCCACCGCCGAGGGTTGGGTGACAAGTCCCGCGGTGGGCAGCTTGCGGCCCGCCAGGCCGATGACGGCGAGTATCAGTCCCTGGACCGCGGTGATCACGCCCAGCACGGTGACCTTGGAGACCACGTACGCCGATCTGGACAGTCCGGTGGCCCGGTCGCGCTGGTAGATCACACGTTCCTGCACCAGTTCGCGCACCGAGTTGGCGGTGCCGGTCAGACAGGCGCCGATGGCCAGCACCAGCAGTACGCACTGCGCGTCGACATTGGCGATCGGGCCGCAGGCGAGCGGACGTCCGGCGGGCTGGCTGGCGGCCATGAAGCCGTACGCGGCGGGCACCGCGGCGCTCAGCACGCCCATGATCAGCGGCAGCGCGGCGAGCAGGCCCACGTGTCCGCGGTCCGCCACGATCACCGAGAAGTTGCGGCGCACCAAGGTCACCAGTTGCGAGCTCCAGCTCGGCGGCTTCGGCGGCCGTAGCGCGGGCACGCCCCGCGGCGGCTCGGCGGCCTCGTCCGCGGTCCGCTCCGGCTCGGCGGCCCTGGCCTCCTCGTCCGCCTTGCCCGCGGTGTAGGTGCGATGGTGGATCGACTCGCGGTAGATGGCGGCCCAGTCCCGCTCGGGGTACTGGTCGAAGTCACGGAAGACGTCGGCCCAGTCGTCGTGGCCGAAGAACTCCAGCGCGTACTGCGGCGGGCCGAAGTACGCGGTCCGGCCGCCGGGGGCCAGTACCAGCAGCCGGTCGCACATGTGGAGGTTGGCCACGCTGTGGGTGACCACCGCGATCCTGCGTCCGCCGTCGGCGAGGCCGCGCAGCATCTGCATCACCTGCCGGTCCAGCCCCGGGTCGAGTCCTGAGGTGGGCTCGTCCAGCAGCAGCAGCGCGGGCTTGGTGAGCAGTTCCAGGGCGACCGAGACGCGCTTTCGCTGGCCGCCGGAGAGCGCGGTGATGCGGTTCTCGGCCCGGTGGGAGAGCCCCAACTCGGCGAGCACCTCGGTGACTCGGGCGTCTCGCTCGGCGGCGTCGGTGTCGTGCGGGAAGCGCAGCCGGGCGGCGTAGCGCAGTGCCTTCATCACGGTCAGCTGCGGGTGCAGGATGTCGTCCTGCGGCACCAGGCCGATGCGGTGCCGCAGTTCGGCGAACTGCTGGTAGAGGTCGCGCCCGTCGTACAGCACCTCGCCGGAGTCGGCGGGCCGGTAGCCGGTGAGCGCGCGCAGCAGCGTGGACTTGCCGGAGCCGGACGGGCCGACGATCGCGACCAGCGACTTCGCCGGCAACTCGATGCTGACCGAGTCCAGCAGGGTCTTGTACTCGCCGCGGTGCCGTTCCCTGACGGTCAGGTCGTGGGCGGTGAAGGCGCCGGAGTCGGCGTCGCCGCGCTCCACGAGTCGGTCGCCGTCGAGTTGGAACGACGTCTGGCCGATGCCCACCAGATCGCTCGGGCCTATCGCGCATCGTTCGACGGCGCGGCCGTTGACGTAGGTTCCGTTGGAGCTGTCCAGGTCCACGACCTCGTACTCGCCCGTCTCCGTGGTGCGCAGTTCGGCGTGGTATCTGGAGGCCATCAGGTCTCTGACGACGACGTCGTTGTCCGGGGCACGACCGATCCTGACAGTCCGTTTGGAGTGCAGCAGCCGGCTCGTGTCTGTCATGGTCCCTCGGGAATTGCTTGTCGTCTTGGGCACTCCGCCGGACGCCGTCCGGCCTGGGCACGGCAAGGTGACACCGGCAGATCGCGCCGCGCCCCCTCCCGCACTCGCAGAGGTTATCCGCTGTACAAGAATGCGATTCGCGGGGATTCGGTTCCCGGACCGCGGGTAACCTGCGACACCCCGCGGCGACGGCGGTCGGCAACTACGCACATCCCCCCACATCCCCCGACGGCCGAGCCGCGCGCGCCGTCCCGGATTCGCACCGGGTGGCGGCCACACCGACCGCGCGGGGCCGGGAATTTACCAAGAATTTCAGTTCGCGCCACACTCCGCGGCAGGGCGACGACCCATCAGACGCACAGCCAACTCACAGCGCCCGCAGAGCTGGTCGGGTGGGCCGCGCATGCCATGACCACGCCATCGGTGGCCGCACCGCTCGGCCAGCCCGGTGATCCGCCACCGGAGCGGAGCCACCCCGTCACCAGCGACCGGCCCCTTTGCGAACTGCCGTGCGCCATGGACCTTGTGGCCAGCGGGCGCAGCCCGCCCCGCGCTCGGGTGACGCACCCGATCCAGCGTCAGGAACGCACCCGCCGCCCCGTCAGAATCCAGGAGAAACGGGGGTGGTTACCCAGCTGGCCTACCGGATTGGCGCGCCGGATTGCGAGGCCAACGGGAAGGAATCACGATGATAGTGCTGATAGTACTGATGGCAGTGCCGCAGCTTTCCATCAGCCCGATTCCGGCGTAGCCGCAATGCCCGTGCAAAACGCCCCCGTTACCGGCAAGGGCCCGCGACAGCTGCGGTTATCAAATCAACGAAGGGCTCCTCGCCGGTCGAGGCTTTGGGCCTATTGGGAGTACCGATGAGGGACTTGTCCACGGCGAAATGGAGTCATGTCACCCGCCGTATCACCGACATGAGGCGGTGTCGGCTGGGCGGACTGTGCTCACCGCCACAGCTGGGCGACCTGGTGGTGGCGGAGGTCACCCGGGTGGGCGGCCACGAGCGGCTGGAGGACGCCCACGGCCGCGGTGTGCGACTGCACAAGGGTGACCTGGTGGTCGGCGCGTGCGGCAACCGCTACGCGACCGACTTCTACGAGGGCTACCACCGCCCCGGCCCCCGGGCGCACCTGCTCACCGCGGGTGGTGTGATCGGCACCGCGGTCTCCTGGCACACCAGCTGCCAGGCCCCGACCGAGCTGGAGATCGTGGGCGCGCTCACCAACGAGGACAACCTGCCGCTGTCCCTGGAGCACTTCGCCAGACCGCGCCCCCCGTCGCCGGTCGCGGCGCCCGAGGCCGGGCCGCACGCCATCGCGGTGGTGGGCTCCTCGATGAACTCCGGCAAGACCACCACCGCCGCCGGGCTGATCAGCGGCTGGGCCCGCGCCGGACTGGTGCCCGGCGCCGCCAAGGTGACCGGCTCCGGCAGCGGCAAGGACCGCTGGACGTACATCGACGCGGGCGCCGCCCATGTGGTCGACTTCCTGGACTTCGGGATGTCCTCCACCTTCGGCTACCCCACCGACCGGCTGCGCTCCACGATGATCACGATGCGGGACGCCCTGGTGCACGACGGGGCGAACGCGATCGTGCTGGAGATCGCGGACGGCCTGTTGCAGGACGAGACCCGGATGCTGACCGCCTCGCTGTCCGAGGTCTGCCAGGGCACGGTGCTGGCGGTGGGTGACGCGCTCGCCGCCCACGCCGGTGTCGAGCTGCTCCGGTCCACCAACGTGCCGGTACTGGCTGTCAGCGGTCTGGTGACGGCGAGCCCGCTGGCCGCCCGGGAGGCCGCCGCCGTCACCGGCCTGCCGGTGTTGTCCCCGGCCCAGCTCGCCGAAGGGGCGGCGCTCGACCTGCTGGCCGACCACGCCCTCGCACAGTGATGCGGGCCGCCGTTTACCTGCCGGACGGCGGCACCGGGCCGGGCCGGTTGGCGGAGGTGGAGCTGGCGGCCCGGGTCACCGGGCCCGCCGAGCTCGCGCTGCCCGATGTGACGGTGCGCGACGAGCGAGGCGGCGAGCTGCTGCACCGCCCCGACCTGGTGTACGAACCAGCGGCGGGCGGCGGCCCGCTGGCCGGCGCCGAGGCGGAACGGCAGGCCCGGGCGTTCGGCCTCACCAACGCCGCGTACCACGCCCAGCGCGCCCTGCGCTTCGCCGCCGACCTGCTGGGGGAACCGCTGCCGCACCTGCTGGTCCGGGTCGGCGCCCACTCCTCCCCCAGCCGCTGGGGCGGTGGCCACTACCGGCTGCCCGGGGACACCAGCCCACCCGAGCCGTACCCGGTGGCGCCCACCGGGGAGGTCCACCTCGGCGGCGGGCGCGCCTTCGTGCCGGGCACCGGGACGCCGTACTTCCACGCCCCGGCGCACAACGCGGCGATCGTCTACCACGAGGTGGGCCACCACATCTGTCGGCACACCGCCGACTTCCGGGCCAACCGGCTGCGCCCGCCGGACGACCAGCACAGCGGCAAGGTCGCCCTGGACGAGGGCACCGCCGACTTCCTGACCGGGCTACTGCTGGGCACCCCGGACATCTACGGCTGGCACCGGGGGCACATCCCGCGCTGGGACCCGCGGCGCCGCCTACTCGACGCCCGCTGGACGATGGCCTTCCTCAGGCCCAGGTCCAGCGGGCACGCGCACGCCAACGGCACGATCTGGGCGTCGGCCCTGTGGACCGCGCGCGCCCGGGTACTGGCGGACGGCGGCGACGGCGAACGGTTCGACCGGATGCTGCTGCGCGGCCTGTCCGGTCTCAGCCGCTCCGACGGGGCGGTGGCGGACGAACAGGACCGGCGCAACCGCTTCTGCGAACTGCTGCGCGAACTGCTCGCCGCCGACGCCTCGCTCGCCCCGGCCGTCCGCGCCGCCATGGCCGAACACGGCATCCAGCCCGAGGGCAGCAACGCGCAGTTGCGGGCCCGGATGAGAGGTACATCCACCCCGGCGGTGACGGCATGAGCGGCACCCGCAAGACCGAACGCGCACTATGGCGATTCCGCGGCTACGGCACTCCCTATCTGCGGATACTTTCGCTGGGATTCGGTCTGCGCATCTGCGAGATGACCGCCGACCTCGCGACGCCGTGGCCGGTCGCCGCGGTGATCGACCGGGTACTCGGAATGAGTTCCTCGCACAATCCGCTCAGTTCCCTGCTGGATCTGTTCGGCACCGGAAAAACCGCGATGCTCACCACCGCCGCGGCTTGCGTGGTGCTGCTGGCCGTGGTCTCCGGGGCGTTCGACTACGCGGGCGACCGGGTGATGAACGGAACCGGCGAACGCATCAGCGTGGCGATCCGCGCGGACGCGTACGCCCACCTTCAGCGGCTTCCGATGAGCTATCACGACCGGCAGGCGGTGGGCGAGTCGACGAGCAGGATCATCACGGACTGCGGCCGGATCAAGGACAGCCTGGTGGCGCTGTTCTCCACCCTGTTCCCCGGGCTGCTGTCCATCGCCAGCTTCGCGCTCGCCCTGCTGCTGCTCGACTGGCGGTTCGGCCTGATCGGCCTGGGCTGCGTTCCGCTGGTACTGCTCACCGGGGCGCGCATCCGCCGCCTCGGCCACCGGGCGGCGCGGCGGCAGCGGGAGGCCGAGGGGCGGCTGGCCGGTCTGGTCACCGAGTCGCTGCGCGGCATCAGGACCGTGCACTCCTTCGGCCGCCAGGACCTGCACGACCAGCACTTCGCGGCGGAGAGCGACGGCACCTTGCGGGCGGGCCTGGACGCCACGGACATCCAGGCCCGCCGGGTGCCGCTGCTGGAAGTGGCGACGGCGGTCGGCACCGCCTCGCTGCTGTGGGTCGGCGGAACGGGCGTGACGCACGGCTGGTGGAGCGTGGGTCATCTGGTGGTGGCGCTCAGCTACCTGGCCGGGATGATCAACCCCATCCGGTCGCTGTCGAAGCTGTCCATCACCTTCAGCCAGGGGCAGGCGTCCGCCGAGCGGATCATCTCGATCCTGGACGAGCCGCGCCCCTCCGGCGGCACCACCGAGAACCTGCCCGCCCGTGCCTCGGGCCGGATCGAGTTCAGCGGCGTCACGATGGCCTACGGACGGCGGCCCGCACTGCGCCGTCTCGACCTGGCCGTCGAACCCGGCGAACGGGTGGCGCTCACCGGCCCCAACGGAGTGGGCAAGTCCACCGCGCTGGCCCTGATCGCCGGTCTGTACCGGCCGACCCGGGGCACGGTGCGCATCGACGGCCACGCCACCAGCGAGCTGCCGGAGCGCTGGCTGCACCGCCAGGTGGCGGTGGTGCTCCAGGACACCTTCCTGTTCTCCGGCACCCTGGCGGACAACATCCGCTACTCCCGGCCCGACGCCTCCGCCCGCGAGGTGGCCGAGGCCGCGGAGGCCGCGCTGGTCACCGACTTCGCGCAGGCGCTGCCCGACGGCCTGTGGACCCGGCTGGGCGACGGCGGCACCGGGCTGTCCGGCGGGCAGCGGCAGCGGGTGGGCATCGCCCGGGCGCTGCTCGCCGACGCGCCGATCGTGCTGCTGGACGAGCCGACCTCCGGGCTCGACGTGGAGGCCGAGCGGCTGGTCGTCGCCGCACTGCGCCGCCTGGTCACCGACCGGACGGTGGTGATGACCACCCATCGGCCCGCACTGCTGCGGATGGCGACCCGCGAGATCCGGCTGACCCCGACGGACCGCGCACACCGCAAATCGCCTCCCGGCGTCCCGCTGGGGGGCGGCACGCTGGTCAACGTACCGCCCGCGGACGGCGGTTGAGCCACCGCCGCCCGGCCGTGCGGCGCGGCGGGGCTTGATCGACTTGCCGTCCCCGCCGCACGGGTGTGGCCTGAGGGGAGGCGGACACCGCGCGGGGAAAGGAGGCCCGCCATGAGCACGACACAGCCCGTCCGCACGACGGCGCACGGCAGGCCGCGACTGCCGGTCGGACAAGGCCACCGCTCGGCCTGGGTGGTGCCGTTGATCATCGGCTTCGTCTTCGGCGGGTGGAGCCTGTTCGTCGCACAGGACTCCGGCGCCGACGCCGGTACGGCGGCGATAGGCGGACTGGTCGCCTGGGTGGTCATGGCAGTGGTCTGCTTCCTGATCGGCAGACGGCAGCACCGGATGCAGGCGGAGAGCCAGGCGATCGCCTACGGCGTGGTCTTCGGCGTGGCGATGGGCTACCTGATCAACCTGGGCGGCCACGGGTGGCTCAGATCCTCGCTGATGGGCCTGGCCTTCGGCCTCGCGATGGGCGCGACCACCTTCTACTTCTCGTACGCCCGTCGGCACTGAACGCAACCGTGTGGCGGGCGCGGGGCGTGTCCACTGGCAAGGGCCTCCCGGCGGTGACCACGGGCCAACCACCGTGTGAGCCCTGGCCGTTGGGCTGATCGACCGGACCTGACACGGGGGATTCACGCATATGACGAGGCAGCAGCCTGCCCTGGAGCCGCCCGCCCGGCTCCTGGTCGAACTGCTACGGGACGAGGGGGTCGACCGGGTCTTCGGCAATCCGGGCACCACGGAGCTGCCGCTGCTCAGGGAGGTGGCCGCGGCGGGAGACCTGCCGTATGTGCTCGCCCTCCAGGAGCACTCCGCGGTGTCCATGGCGGACGGCTACGCGCGCGGCACCGGCCGCCCCTCGTTCGTCAGCCTGCACGCCGCGGGCGGCCTGGCCAACGGGCTGATCGGAATGCTCAACGCGCTGCGGTCAAGGACCCCGATGGTGGTGCTCGCCTGCCAGCAGGACCAGCGCCACCTCGCGCAGGGGCCGATGCTCAGCGGCGACCTGGTGGCGATGGCGGCGCCGGTCGCGCACAGCGCCGAGCAGGTGAACCGCGCCGAGGACCTGCCGGTGGTGGTGCGCCGGGCGTTCCGCCGGGCGCGTACCGCGCCGCGCGGACCGGTCTTCGTCTCCGTCCCGACCGATGTGCTCCGCGTTCCGGCCCGGCTGTCGCTGCCGCCGCGCTCCCCGCTGCCCGAACTGGGCCCCGCGCCCGAGGCGGCACGGGCGGCGGGGGTACTGGCCGGGGCCCGGCGGCCCGCGATCGTCGCGGGCGACCTGGTCGGGCAGGACGGCGCGGACGCCGAACTCCGCGCGCTGGCCGAGGAGTTGGGCGCCGCAGTCTATCCGCAGCCGATGTTCGACGCGGTCAACGCCGACTCGGAGCATCCGCTCACCGCCTGGCCGCTGCCACCGGACAACGCCGCCATCCACCGTGCGCTGGCTGAGCACGACACCGTGTTCTTCGCCGGGGTCACCATCCGCCCGCACCACTTCCGGCCGCACAGCGCGGTGCCACGGGAGGTGACGCTGGTCCAGCTGGACACCGACCCGGCGCAGATAGCGCGCAATCATCCCGTCGAGGTCGGCATGGTGGGCGCGATGCGGCCGACGCTCGCGGCGATCACCGCCGAGGTGCGCGCCCGCCGTACACCGCGGGCCGCCGCCGAGGCGGTGCGGCGGTCCGCGCGCACCGGTGAGCGGCAGGTCGCCCAGCGGCTGGCCTGGCGGGAGGAGTCCCGCGCGGCGGCCCGCCCGGCACCGATGCACCACAGGGCGGCGGTACAGGCGGTGGCCGACGCGCTGCCGGAGTCGGCGGTGGTCGTGGAGGAGGCGGTCAGCTCCGGCCCGGCTCTGTGGCGCGCGCTGCGCATCCGGCGGCCCGGCGACTACCACCACACCGTCGGCGACGGGCTCGGCTGGGGCGTCGGCGCGGCGGTCGGACTGCAACTCGCCCATCCGACGCGGCCGGTGGTGGCGGTACTGGGGGACGGCTCGGCGATGTTCGGCGTGCAGGGACTGTGGAGCGCCGCCGCCCAGGGGGCGCCGGTGGTCGTGGTGGTGCTCAACAACGCGGAGTACCGGGCGGTCCGCGAACCCGCGAACCCCGTGGAGGCGGCCGGATATCCGGGCATCGACCTGGCGCCTCCCGCGGTGCGCTGGCCGTTGCTGGCCCGCTCGTTGGGGCTGGACGCGGTACGGGTCCAGCACACCGCGCGGATCGGCCCCACCGTCCGGGACGCGCTGAACGGCGGCCGCCCCGCCGTGATCGAGGTGCCGATCCTGGGCTCCGCCACCGAACGCCGCGCGGCGACCGCCGAAGCGCCCCGCCGAGCGGGCGGGTGAGCGGATGTCAGGCCGCGGCGCGCTGTTCCCGCTGCCCCCTCGCCAGCAGGTCGTAGAGCGCCTCCGGTGTGACGTAGCCGGGCCAGCGGTTGTCGTTGAACAGGTGCACGCCCGCGTCCTGGTAGCACTGGTCGACCAGTTGGGAGCAGATCATGTGCCGGGTCGAGGCCACGTACCGGCGCAGTCCGGGTATCGGCAGTTGGAAGCGGTGTGCGCCGATCGCCGCGTAGTCAAGGAAGCTGTACGGTACGCCCACGTAGTGCGCGGCGGCCGTGCAGACGGCCGTGCGCTGACCATCGGTCAGGGACGCGGGGTAGGCGTAGAGCGTGCCGTTGCCGGAGTACTCCTCCAACGAGGCCATCCGCGCCCCACCCGGCTCCGCCTGCAGCAGACGGCCGTCGGGCAGCACGAGGAAGGCGTGTTCGTAGTCGGCGAAGCCGTTGCCGTTCAGCCATTGTCCGACGCGAATGAACGTGCCCACGGAGCCGGGGATTCGGGTGAGCCCGATGTCACCGGGCAGGGGATCGGTGTGAATCACGGCGGCGTCTCCTCAGTGTCGAGGTCGACGAGCCCGTCGGTGGGCGGGATCCGCGGACCGACATGGGGTTCCTGATTCAACCAGTGTGGCAGGCCACGGGCGATATGACGACCCCTCAGCAGCACCCGATCGAAGGTCCGCTTCGGCCTTCGATGCCGCGTTGGCCATGGATGTTGCCACTGTGGCTGAAGATCCGTACTTGCCGGAGGCGTCCGCGGACCGAGACGATGCCCAACAGCAGGGCCACCACACAGGACAACCAGACAAGCACCGCCGCGGCCGGACCGCATGAGCGCCGGCCGGGGAACGGTCGAACCGGGATCGGGATGACAGGGGCAAGGCGCGCAGGCGACGGGACAGGACAGCAGAACCGGGCCGCGAGGACCCGGTGGCTGATCGTGGAGACGGCGGCCGCCGTCTTCGACGAGCTGGGCTACGACGGGGCGAGCACCACCGAGATCCTTGCCAGATGCGGACTGACCAGAGGCGCCCTGTACTTCCACTTCCCGTCCAAGGAGGCCATCGCGCAGGCGGTGATGGCCGCGCGGGCGGACGTGCTGGTTCCGCCGGAGCGCGCGGTGAGGCTCCAGGCGGCGATCGACCTCACGCTGCGCTTCGCGGACCGGCTCCAGCACGACACGGTGCTGCGCGCGGCGGTCCGGCTGACGATGGGTCAGTCCTCGTTCAGGCGACCGGAGACACTGCCGTACCGCAGCGCCGCTGACGTCATCCGCGGGCTGTTACGGGAGGCGCAGGCGCGCGGCGAACTGCTCGCCACGACGGAGCCGGGCGAGGTCGCCCAGCTCATCGTCGGGTCGTTCACCGGGATCCAACTGCTCTCCCAGGTGTACGAGGAACGGCGGGACCTGACGTCCCGGGTGACGAAGATGTGGAAGTACCTGCTTCCGGGACTCGCCGTGCCGGGCCTCCTCCCCCGGCTGGTGTTGTCCCTCCCGGATGGCAGGGAGCCGTACGGCGCGGAGCCGCGCGCCGCCGGGCCGGGCGGTGCGCGGTCGGCCGACGGATCGTGCCGGGTGCCCGCGGCGCCGCCCGCGTGCCGGGCCGCCGCCGCCGCGGCGGTGGCCCGTGGACCGTATGCGCGGATCCGGCGGGCCGACGACGTGGCGGGCGTCCGGCGGCATGGGCCCGCCGGGTGACCGGTTGGGCAGGGGTTTCCCCCGGTAGTCGCCCAGAGGGGTGATCAGCGAGTCGGGGGCGTTGCCGAGTGACTTCGGGGATCGTTCACCGGGAGTAGCACCCGTACACGGGTGCATGCTGACAGCCTTACCGAACTCGGTTTGGGGAATCGATTCTTCAGACCGTAGACCCGGCGACCTTCCGCCATTCCTCCCGGCAGGTCGCCGCACGCGGGCCGGGCAGACGCAGGCGACGGCGTCCGCCCGGCCCTCACTCATGCCGACGCCTGGGAATTAGGCGTTCCGGGTGCACTCCGATGGCAAACAGCACCAAATAGTACTTATCGTCCTTTTCGTTGGGTATGACGGACTCCGTTCCACCCCCCTGAACGAGGAGGACGAAAGTGAAGCGAATCATCAAGGCGACCGCCCTGGCCGCGGCTTCATGTGCGGCGGTCATCGGCGCCGCCGGTGCCGCTTCGGCCCATGACGGCGCGACCGCGAACGGCGCCGCCGTAGGCTCCCCCGGCCTGCTGTCCGGGAACGTGGTCCAGGTACCGATCAACCTACCGATCAACGTGTGCGGCAACACGGTCAACGTGGTCGGGCTGCTGAACCCGGCCGCGGGCAACCTCTGCATCAACGAGTAGCCCGCCGGGCGGCCCCGGGCCGCGCGCGGCGCGGCAGGCCCTCCCACAGAGCCGTTGGCAGACCGGCCCTGAGGGAACTTCAGCCCACCCGCCCCGCCCGCGACGGCTCACGACGGGCCCCGACCCTCCCGGGGGTCGGGGCCCGTCGCCGTCCGGGGCGGGGCCGGGGTCTTCCCCGACCGACCGGCCAACGGATAGATGTACGGAGCGATCACATCCGGCACCGGCGGGAGGACTGCGACATGGGCGCGAGCGCGAACGGCACACGGGGCGGACTGGAGCGGATCAACCCGCCGCAGTTGCCGCCCAACACCGGATTCAGCCACGCGGTGCGCACGAGCGGCGGCACGCTGGTCTTCCTGGCGGGCCAGACCGCGCTGTCCAGCGACGGGGTGATCGTCGGCGACGGGATCGCGGCGCAGTTCGAGCTCGCACTGGGGAATCTGCTCTCCGCCCTGCGGGCGGGCGGTGGCGAGCCGGACCAGTTGGCCAAGCTGACCGTCTACTGCGTCGACATCGAGGACTACCGGGCGCACGCCGCGCAGCTGGGACGCGTCTGGCAGCGGCTGGTAGGCCGCGACTACCCGGCGATGGCGGTCATCGGCGTCTCCCGGCTGTGGGACCGCGAGGCGCTGGTCGAACTGGAGGCGATAGCAGTGCTGCCCTGACGTCACAGCACGGCGCCCTGTTTGGCGGCATTTGATCACTCTTCAGGCACTTTTGCGCTGTTTCACCCCGGTGGCCCATCCGGACGGTGTCCGTGCCGCACCCGGCGGGGATAGCTGCAAGGTGACCGCAGTCCCCTCTCCGCTCGTCGGCCTCATCAGGCTGCGCAACGAACCCGTCGTCGTACAGATGCTGCGGTCGACGGCCGCCGCGGTCATCAGCTACGTCGCCGCCGTACGGCTGTCGAACAACCCGTCCCCGCTCACCGCCCCGCTCACCGCGCTGCTGGTCGTCCAGGTCACCCTCTACACCACGCTGACCACCGGTGTCCGCCGGGTGGGCAGCGTGGTGGCCGGGGTGCTGATCGCGGTCGCGTTCAGCACCCTGTTCGGGCTGACCTGGTGGAGCCTCGGTCTGATCATCCTGGCCTCGCTGCTCATCGGCCATCTGATCCGGGTGGACGAGTTCGTCGCGGAGGTCGCGATCAGCGGCATGCTGATCCTCGGCGTCTCCACACCGCAGAGCGAGGCGCTGGACCGGGTGCTGGAAACGGTGATCGGCGCGGTGGTCGGTGTACTGCTCAACTTGCTGATCGCGCCACCGGTCTTCGTCCAGCCCGCGGGTGAGGCGGTGGCCGAACTCGCGGAACAGATCCGGCGGTTCCTCCTTCGCATCGGTGCCGAACTGGGCGCCGGTGCCTCCACCGAGCAGACCGCCGCGTGGCTGCACGAGGCACGGCGGCTGGACAACGACATCGCCCGGTTCGACGAGTTCCTCCGCCGGGCGGAGGAGAGCACCCGGCTCAACCCCCGGGTGCGCCAGGGCGCGATGGCCCGGCTGATCCTGCGCAGCGGCCTGGACACCCTGGAGGTGTGCGTCGTCGTGCTGCGCACGCTGTGCCGCTCACTGAGCGACCTGTCGATGGAGCGCAGCCAACAGGAGTCGGTGTACGACGACCAGTTCTCAGCCGAACTCGACCACCTGCTGACCCATATCGCCGATGCCGTGCACAGTTTCGGCCAACTGATCAGTGCCCAGGTCACCGAGGGCGCCGAGCGCGCGGAGGCCGAGCTGGAGCAGGCGCTACGCGACGCACGCGAGGACCGGGACCACATCTCCGCACTGCTGCGCGCGGAGGCGCAACAGCACTGGGAGCGCTGGCAACTGCACGGCGCGCTGATCGCCGCCATCGACCGGCTGCTGGACGAACTCGACGTGGAGACCCGGTCCCAGTGGCTGGCAAGCCAGTTGGCCAGGACCGTTCCGGCCGAGTCGGCGCTCGGTCACCGGCTGCGCCGTGGCGCCCGTACCACCAGGGGCCGGTTGCGGCGGCCGTTCAACAGGTGACCGGCCCTGCGTCATCCGCCGTCGCGGCCCGCGAACCGGGACATGATCCACGCGGCGCCGCGTTGCGCCAGCATCCGGCGGCGCCGCCGCCGGGAACCGTACGCCGGTGTGGGCGGCAGGCGTTCGGGCGGCAGCACCGCCAGGGCGCCCAGGCGTCGGCCCGCCCTGGCCAACTCGGCCAGCAGGCGGGCGCGTTGGCGCGGACGGGTGGTGCGTAACAGCGCGGCGTACAGGCCCTCTATCTCGGCCACGGCCGCACCTATGCGCAAATTGACCTCCCGCCGCTGTCGTATCTCCCCCTGCGGCATACCGGGCGACCGTCCTTTCGTCCTTCTTCTCACGTCTGGGTTCACTGCTGCTGGTGGTACGGCTGGCCCTAGTCGACGCAGGGAATGCCGCCCATCCGGACCGTCTGGCCCTGGAAGACCGAGGCCGGGACCGGGTCGGAGGCGCCCTGCGCCGCGGACCGGTCGGTCGTCTGCGGTTCGTAGGGCGGCTTGTCGTCGGACTCCGAGGTGTCCGCGCCCGGCGGGGTGAACCCCGCGCCGAGGGTCACCACGACACGTCCGGCCGGTACGGTGACGCCCGCCACCGGTGCCGCCGCCCCCACCTCGGCCGCGATCTGCCGCGCCGCCTCCTGGACACCGCTGCCGTAGACCACCGTCGTCCTGGTGTGCGCGGGGGCGTTGCTGACGACGCCCGCGACATACCCGAGCGCGGTCAGCGCCTTGGACTCCGCGGTGGCGGCGCCGTCGACCCCCGAGCCGTTGCGCACGTCGACCACCGCCGGCGGTCCGTGCCGCGGCGACCGGTGCGCGGCGTCGGCGGGCGCGTCCGGGCCGATCATGCGGCCGACGATGGACCGGATCTCCCGTGGGTCGACGAGGTTGACCGACTCCCCGCCGCGCTCGGCGAATCCGGCGATCGGCAGGGTGTGGAACTCCACGTTCCCGCCGGTGAGGTTGGGCGCCTGCTGGGCGAAGTCCATCACGTTCCAACTGCTGTCGATGACCAGGTCCTTCTTCACCACGTCCAGCAGCCCCTGCATCTTGCCGAGGTCGCCGAAGATCCCCTGGGCCTTGAGCTTGTGGGTGACGGAGGACAAGAACGCCTGCTGGCGGTGCGTCCGGTCCAGGTCACCGCCGGTCAGACCGTGCCGCTGGCGTACGAAGGCGAGCGCCTGCCGGGGGTTGAGGTCCTGGTTCCCGGCGGGGAAGTCGGCGCCGGAGTAGCGGTCGTGGACGGGGTGCTTGAGGCACACCTGGACCGGTTGCAGCACCTTGGCGATGTCGTAGAAGCCGAGCAGGTTGACCTCGGCGAAGTGGTCGATCGGCACGCCGAGGAACTGCTGGACGGTGGCCAAGGTGGCCTCCCTGCCGACCTCGCGGCTCTGGTGCTCCAGGTCGGCGCCGCCGATGCCCTGGGCCGCCAACCGTCGTTCGGCCGCGGCCTTGGCCAGCCCGTATGCCTCCTTCATCTTGTGCATCCCACCGGGGGTGCCGTCGCCGCCGAGCACCTCGACGTAGTCGTCCCGGGGCACGGAGAAGGCGGTGACCTTTCCACCGTTGGCCGGGATGTGCATCAGGATCAGCGTGTTGGTGTTGTAGCCGCCGATGTCGCTCGATCCGGCGTGCAGCTCGTCCTCCACGAACTGCTTCGGCAGGTCGTTGCCGTCCATGTCCTTGCGGCTGTCGAGGCCGATCAGCAGCAGGTTGACCGAGTTGTCCAGGTGCGCGGGCGCCCGGCCGCGCACCGCGTCCAGCGCGTCGGAGGTGTTCAGCCCGCCGGTCAGATAGTGGTACGCGGCCCACGCCATGCCGCTGGCCACCAGCACCAGCGCCGAGGCGCAGCCCATGACGATCCGGCACAGCACGGTCAGTGCCGACGGCGACCCCGCGCGCTGCCGCTTGCGCCCTGCGGCAACGCGCGCCGGAACCCCTCGAACACCGTGGCCGCCCGGCCGCGCCCGACCCATGCCGTACCGCTCAGGCACTCTCGGCCCTCCCGGTGCGCCAAGCCCGTACGTACCGCACCAGCAGCACCGCCAGCACGACCGCCTCCGCCGCGGCCATGGCGGGGAACGCGTCAACGCCCCAGCGCACCGCGCCGGTGGTCAGCGCCTTGCCGCCGTGGAACGCCGCCGGATCGCACAGCAGTTCCGCGCCGACCGTCACCGACGCCACCACCAGCGGCGGCGCCGGAACCAGCCACCACAGCGCCGACCGGGGGCAGCACGCCGCGCCCACCGAGCCCGCGGCGACCGCCGTGAGCAGGAAGGCCCAGCCCAGCCGTGCGCCGAGCGCCTCGTCCAGCACCGCCCCCATCACCGGCAGCGCCAGCAGCAGCAGCACGCCCCGGGCGCGGGCGGCACGCCGTTCCCCCCTGCGGGCCCGGGCCGCCGCGCCGCGCGCGGCCCGGCCCCGCGCGGCCACCGCGCCCACCCGCCCGCCGCGCGACCGGCTCACCGCCTGCTGCGGCACCCGCCGCGCCGAGAGCGGCTCGGCTCCCGGCCCGTCCCCGTCCTGCCACCGCTCCGCGTTCTCCCCCAAGGCATCGGCTGGGCGGCCCGCCATACGCAATCCCTCAATCGATCGGCCGGGCTGTCCGTCCCGGCAGCGTGCTGGGCTTGCCCTGTGGGCAGGGCAAGGCGATCCGGCTACGGTCGTGACACCTCTCGCAACGGATCGCTACTTGCTTAGTTGCGCAATGTAGCAAGTTATTCGGCTACTCTGGAGCCACCCGGCGCCCGTGGCGGGTGCACGGACGCACACCTTGGCGAGGGAGGGGTCCGGGACAGATGGCGGCACCGGCTGCGAGACGCGAGGATCCCCCGGCGCAGGCTCTGGACCTGGCGGCGGCCACGTTCGCACTCTTGTCGTCTCCGATGCGTCTGCACATCGTGTGGGCCCTCGCCCAACAGGAAAACGATGTCTCGCAGCTGGCCCGACGGGTGGGCGGCACGCCGCAGGCGGTCAGTCAGCATCTGGCAAAACTCAAGCTGGCGGGCGTGGTCCAGGCCCGCAGACAGGGCCGCCACAGCGTGTACCGGGCGGTCGACCCGCACCTGGTCACCGCCGCCATGCTCATGCTCCAACGGGTCACTCAGGACGTCGCACCGGTCACCCTGGGTGCTTGACGTAACGTGTCGCCTCAGCCCGGGACGGGACGAGGACACAACAAGGCTTGCCGGGTTGCGCAACTGTGCAACCCGTGTTCGATCTCGTTGGTCTATCCAGCCGGGGACGCACCGCGACGCACGCCGGTCCCACCGTGCCGTCGCCTGGTAACCAATGCCGGACGACCCGGCTTGACCGCGTGAGGGTGACGCATGACTGACGCAACGGACCACACGGACACCTCCGTGGCGAACGGCGAGGCCTCAGTGACCGAGCGCGGTGTCCGGGCCGGAGCGGGGACGCGCGGCAGCGGAAGGACCAAGCGGGGAGCCCGGCGCAAGCGCCGCGTGGGGCGCACCATAGCGATCACCACCTCGGTACTGGTGCTGGTGGCGGCGGGCGGGTTCGCCGTGCTCTACGAGCACCTCAACGGCAACATCAAGGGCGTGCCGCTGTTCGGCGGCACCAGCGGGGACGCGGGCAAGGAGAAACCGGACGCCTTCGGCCGCACCCCGATCAACATCCTGGTACTCGGCTCCGACGGCCGGAACAACGCCGCGGACTGCAAGCTGGGCGGCGACTGCGGCAGCGGCGGTGGGCAGAACGCCGACGTGGAGATGGTGGTGCACGTCTCGGCGGACCGTTCCAACGCGACGGTGATGAGCGTGCCGCGCGACACCATGACCAATCTTCCCGCCTGCAAGGACCCGCAGTCCGGCGCGGCGATGTCCGCCCACCGCGACCAGATAAACAGCACCCTGCAGTACGGCCCCGGGTGCACGGTGGCGGCCGTGCACCAGCTCACCGGGATACCCATCGACCACTTCATGATGATCGACTTCCAGGGTGTGGTGAACATGTCGGACGCCGTGGGCGGCGTCCCGGTGTGCGTCGACAACAACGTCTACGACCCCTACTCGCACCTGAAGCTGGCCAAGGGCACCCACACCCTCAAGGGCGTCTCCGCGCTGGAGTTCGTCCGTTCGCGGCACGGCTTCGGTGACGGCAGCGACCTCGGTCGCACCTACGGCCAGCACATCTACCTGTCGTCCATGATCCGCACACTCAAGAGCGCGGGCACCCTGGCCAACCCCGGCGCGCTGTACGGGCTGGCCGACGCGGCGACCAAGGCGCTCACCGTGGACAACGGCCTGGACAGCATCCCCAAGCTGCTCGGCCTGGCGGGCGACCTCAACAAGGTGCCTTCCAACCGCATCACGTTCACCACGATGCAGAACATCCCGGACCCCCAGGACGACTCCCGGGTGCTGGTCTCCCCCGCCGCGCAGAACCTGTTCGACGCGATCGCCAACGACCAGTCGCTGACCACCGGCAGCGGAGACAAGTCATCGGCCGCCGCGGCGGCGACCTCCACCGCCACCGCCTCGCCGTCCCCCTCGGCCAGCAGCGTGCCGGACTCCCAGATAGCCGTGGCGGTGGAGAACGGCAGCGGGACCACCGGCCGGGCCGCCGAAGTCGCGACCTCCCTGGTGGACAAGGGCTTCAGCCCGTCCACCAGTTCGGCGAACGCTCCCTCCCCCGCCTCGTCCACCACCCTGCGCTACCCCGCGGGCAAGCAGTCGCAGGCCCAGACGGTGGCGCGGGCGCTGCATCTGCCCGCGGCGCGACTGAAGCAGGACACCACCATCTCCGACGTGACCCTGGTCATCGGCACCGACTGGACCACCAGCGACACCTATCCCGCCGCGGCCGACTCCACCCCGGTACCGGCCGACACCAAGGCGGCGACCGACAACGCGCACGCCCAGACCGCCGACCAGTCCAAGACCTGCGCACAGGTCAGCACGTTCAAGACGGTGTCACTGGGCGGCGTCGCCATGACGCCGAGCCAGGCCTTCGCCGACAGTCCCGACGTGCCCGTCTCCGCGCCCTGATCCCGGCCGGGACGGCTGCGCGGTGGCGACGTCCATCGCTCAACCCCCGGTGCTCACCTGGCCATAAGCGCGGGTTAACCGCGCTCGGCTACACCAACTCCCTTGTGGCCAGGGAGCATGTCGGCTACTTTGCTCCTCAACAGACACCACTTTGCGGGGTGGCAGCTAGTCAGATGTCATGGTCATGACTGACTTCCCCCTGGCTGCGGCCCCCCGCACATCTGCCGAGAACCTTTCGCGCAGCGCACTTCAGCACCACTTCCCTGCACCGGGACTCGTACGACGGCGCCACCCCACATCGACGCCGCCGTGGGTCGTCCCAACCCCACTGGAGGGCTGTTCCTTGCGCACCTTCTCCTCTCTGTCCAGACGCCCGATGCGGCAGGCCGCCGCCGCTTCCCTGTCGGCGGCGGCACTTGTCGCCGCGGGCCTGGCCACCGCGGCTCCGGCCGGCGCCGCGGTCGCCACCCCGGCCGCTCACCACCCCCACGTCAAGCGGCTGTGCTCCGCCCCCACCAAGCCCGGCATGATGGCCTGCAACGCGCTCGTGCGGACCGACATCATGCAGCACCGCTCGCTCGGTGCGAACGCCACTCCCTCCGGCTACGGCCCGTCCGACCTGCTCAGCGCCTACAACCTGCCGGCCAACGGCGGCGCGGGGGCGACGATCGCCATCGTCGACGCGCAGGACGACCCCAACGCCGAGGCCGACATGGCCACTTACCGCCAGCAGTACGGGCTGCCGGAGTGCTCCACCGCCAACGGCTGCTTCAGCAAGGTCGCGCAGGACGGCAGCACCAACTACCCGTCGGCCGACGCCGGTTGGGCCGGTGAGATATCCCTGGACCTCGACATGGTCTCGGCGATCGCGCCCAACGCGCACATCATCCTGGTCGAGGCGAACTCGGCGAGCATGAGCGACCTGGGCACCTCGGTCAACGAGGCGGTCAGCCTCGGCGCCGGTTACGTCTCCAACAGCTACGGCGGCTCCGAGGACCCCTCGGACACCCAGGCCGACAGCCAGTACTTCAACCACCCCGGCGTGGTGATCACCGCCAGCGCGGGTGACAGCGGCTACGGCGTGGAGTACCCGGCGGCCTCCCCGAACGTCACCGCCGTCGGCGGCACCTCGCTCACCCAGGACTCCAGCTCCCGCGGCTGGTCCGAGAGCGTGTGGGGCTCCAGCGCGGGCGGCGAGGGCACCGGATCGGGCTGCTCCACCGTCGAGGCCAAGCCGAGTTGGCAGACCGACACCGGTTGCTCCAACCGTACGGTCGCCGACGTCTCCGCGGTCGCCGACCCGGCCACCGGTGTGGCGACCTACGACACGTACCAGTCCAACGGCTGGCAGGTCGTCGGCGGCACCAGCGCCTCCTCGCCGATCATCGCCAGCGTCTACGCCCTGGCCGGCACCCCCTCCTCGGGCAGCAACCCCGCCTCGTTCCCGTACAACAACACCTCCGCGCTGAACGACGTGACCTCGGGCTCCAACGGAACCTGCGACACGTCCTACCTGTGCAACGCGGGCCAGGGCTATGACGGCCCGACCGGGCTCGGCACGCCGAACGGCACCGCCGCCTTCACCGGCTGACGCCCACCAGTAAGCACACCGGGCCCCCGCCGCTGCGCCACGCGCGGCCGGGGCCCGGTGCCATGTCGGCGGTCAGCGCGCCGCGCGGCGGCGTCGGACGCGCGCCCGGGTGCGCAGGTAGACGAGGTCGGCCAGGAACACGATCACGCCGATGATCAGCAGGTAGAACAACCCCTTGATCACCACGCCGATGATGCCCAGCACGATCGCCAGAATGACGATCAGCAGGAACAGCGCCATCCCGTCCTCCTTCCGCACCCGGTCACCGGCGGGCCAGCCGCCGCTCGCCACCGGAGCCGGGCTGGTACGCCAGCTTGTAGTGGGCGAACACCGCCGCTTCCTGAGCGGCCAGCAGTTCGCCGTCGGTATCGATCCACGGCGCGTCCTTCACCTGGGCCTTGGAGTACCGGACCTGGAGGTACGCCGGACCGACGGTGGCTCCGTCCAGCGGCACGAAGACCAGGCGGCGGCGGGTGGGGATGCCGACCGTCACCGTGGCGAAGGCGGGCTGGTCGCTGACCGTGTCCACATAGACCGACTCCAGGAAGCCGATCTTCTTTCCCTGGTCGTCGACCACGTCATGGCCGCGCCACTCGCGAATGTCGCCGGCCTCGAACATCGCTGCGCTCCCCATCTGCGTCACCGCGCGTGGGCGGGGATCCCGCGGCATCCCCGCGTTCCTCCGCTACTGCTTCTCCTACTGTGCACTGCTACCCGGGCGCACGCCGCTTCAGCGGGCACGCGGGTACGCTCGCCGCGCCCGGGGCAGCCGGACGGGCTACTGCGGCTCGTCGGTGAGCGCCTCGAGCACCGGGATCGCCGCGTACAGGGCCGCGCGCTGCTCGGCGGTGAGGCCGCCGATGCGCGCGGCGAGCATCTGCGAACGCTCCCGGCGGATCTCGGCCAGCACCTCGCGGCCGTGCGCGGTGACCTCGATCAGCCAGGAGCGGCCGTCCTGCGGATCCGGCGCCTTGCCGACCAGAGCAGCGGCGGTGAGCGGGGCCAGGGTCCTGGTCATCGAGGAGGCCGCCACCCGTTCGCGGGCCGCCAGCTCACCGAGACGCAGCGGGCCGTGCTGCTCCACCCTGGCGAGTGCGGACAACTGGGCGAACGTCAGGCCCTGTCCGCTGGACGCCTGCACCATCTGCCGGTGGATGCGGGCGATCGCGAGACGCAGCCGGGAGACCGCGGCCGAATCGATTCCGCTCAGTGCGTCCGGATCGGGTGTCGTCGAATCGGTCATGTCCACCGCGCCTCTCCTCGCAAGCCTCGGCCGAAGGCCGGTCCTCTGGTCCTCCTGGTCCGCCTGGTCCTCCTGGTCAGCGGATGCGCGCCGGCGCGGAGCGCTGTTCGCTCACCGTCTCGGTACGCTGCCCGTGGCCGCGCGCCAGCGACGCCAGCGCGGCCACCAGGGACATCGCGATCGCCAGGCAGAAGACCACCACCAGGCCGTCGTGGAAGGGTCCGGAGATCAGCTGCGGGAAGAACTGGCGCCCGGTCAGCACCGCGGCGTGGCCCGGCGGCAACTGCCCCAGCACATGCGGTCCGAGCAGCTGCTGGATCGGGTTGTACCCGAGGAACGCGGCGAACAGCGTGCCGACCGGAGGCAGCGCGGCGAAGCTGTGCGCCGCCTGGGCGGGCACGCCTTGCGCGGTGAGGCCGCCGCTCAGCGCGGTCGGCAGCGAACCGGACAGCCCGGCGACCATCAGGGAGAAGAAGACCCCGATGGACAGCACCATCCCGGCGTTCTGGAACGTGGCGCGCATACCGGAGGCGGCGCCACGGGCCTGAGCGGGCACGCTCGACATGATCATCGAGGTGTTCGGCGCGGAGAACAGGCCACTGCCCAGCCCGTTGAGGAACACCAGCAGCGCGAACGGCGGGTAGCCGAAGTCGGTGGGCAGCAGCAGGAGCCCGCCGAACGACAGCGCGATCACCACCAGCCCGCCCGCGGCGAACGGCCGCGGCCCGAACCGGTCCGACAGGTGTCCGGCGACCGGCCCCGCCGCCAGGAAGCCCACCGTCAGCGGTATCAGGTATATGCCCGCCCACAGCGGTGTGTCGGCGTAGTCGTAGCCGTGCAGTGGAAGCCAGATGCCCTGCAGCCAGACGATCAGCATGAACTGCAGTCCGCCCCGGGCTATCGCGCCGAGCAGGGTGCCCGCGCTGCCGCCCGCGAAGGTGGCGTCGCGGAACAGCCGCAGCGGGAACATCGGCTCGGCGGACCTGGCCTCGACCAGGCAGAACAGCGCCAGCACCAGCGTCCCGCCGACCAGCCCGGCCAGCACCCACGGGTTGGTCCAGCCCATGGTGGACCCGCCGTAGGGCTGGATGCCGTAGGTGATCGCGGCGAGCAGCGCGGTCAGTCCGACGGCGAAGGTGACGTTGCCCCACCAGTCGATCCGGGCCCGGCCGCGAACCCCGGTGTCGTGCAGCGAGCGGTACGCCCACACGGTGCCGAGCAGGCCGATCGGCACGTTGACCCAGAAGACCGACCGCCAGTTCCACTGGGCGAGCAGCCCGCCCAGCAGCAGGCCGATGAACGAGCCGGAGATCCCGGCGACCACGTTGACGCCCAACGCCATGCCGCGCTGGGAGACCGGGAAGGCGTCGGTGATGATCGCGGCGGAGTTGGCCATCAGCATCGATCCGCCGACCGCCTGCGCGACCCGCCAGCCGATCAGCCACAGCGCCCCGGCGCCGCCGTGCAGCGGGTCGAGCGCGAGCACCACGGACGTCCCCGTGAAGATCAGGAACCCGGCGTTGTAGATCCTGACCCGGCCGAAGATGTCACCCAGTCGGCCCAGTGTCACCACCAGCACCGCGGTGACCAGCATGTAGCCCATGAGCATCCACAGCAGATAGCTGATGTTGCCGGGCTGGAGGGGATCGAGACGCAGTCCGTTGAAGATCGCCGGAAGCGAGATCAGCACGATGGAGCTGTTGATCATCGCGATCAGCGTGCCGAGGGTGGTGTTGGAGAGCACCACCCACTTGGCTCGGGGGTGGTCCTGGGCGCTCCAACGCATGTACGCCTCCCGCTCGGGGTGACCGGGCCCGGTTCCTCGGGGAGCCGGGGGTCTCCAGGGCCGCGCCGTGTCCCCGGGCGGCGTGGCGGTCCGTGCGCGATCCCCCGAGTCCGCAACTGGTTAGCCGACGTAAAACAACTATGCGACCGTGTCCGGGTGTGCGCAAGGGCGCGTGTTGTTCACACAATGGGGCATGCAGTGGTTCACCGCGCCGGGGTACTGGCTGACCCGGCTGGTCGTCCAACGGTCGTTGGCCGCGCTGTACTTGGTCGCGTTCCTGGCGGCGGCCAACCAGTTCCGGGCGCTCCTCGGCGAGCGCGGGCTGCTGCCGATCCCGCGGTTCCTGGCCTGGGCGCCGTTCCGCCGAGCGCCCAGCCTGTTCCACCTGCACTACTCGGACCGCTTCTTCGCCCTCACCGCCTGGACAGGCGCGGCGGTCTCGGCCACGATGCTGGTGGGGGCGGCGGACCTGGTACCGCTGTGGGCGGCCATGCTGCTGTGGCTGGTGCTGTGGGCGCTGTACCTGTCGATCGTCAACGTCGGGCAGCTCTGGTACGGCTTCGGCTGGGAGTCACTGCTGCTGGAGGCGGGCGCCCTCGCGGTCTTCCTGGGCAACGCCCGAACCGGTCCGCCGGTGCTGGTGCTGTGGCTGCTGCGCTGGCTGTTGTTCCGGGTCGAGTTCGGCGCGGGCCTGATCAAGCTGCGCGGCGACCCGTGCTGGCGCGATCTGACCTGCCTGTACTACCACCATGAGACCCAACCCATGCCGGGGCCGCTGAGCTGGTTCTTCCACCATCTGCCCAGGCCGCTGCACCGTGTGGAGGTGGCCGCCAACCACTTCGCCCAACTCGCCGTTCCACTGGTCCTGTTCACCCCGCAGCCGGTCGCCAGCGTGGCCGCCGGTCTCGTCATCGTCACCCAGTTGTGGCTGGTGGCCTCCGGGAACTTCGCCTGGCTGAACTGGCTGACGATCGTCCTGGCGTTCGCCGCCGTGGACGGCTCGCGCGCCGCTGACGTGCTGGGGCTGCCCAGGCCGCCCGCGCAGCCCGCCGCTCCGCTGTGGTTCGAGGTGGTCGTGCTGGCCTTCGTCGCCGGAGTGGCCGTCCTCAGCTACTGGCCCGCCCGGAACCTCTTCTCCCGCGGCCAGGTCATGAACTACTCGTTCAACCGGTTCCATCTGGTCAACGCCTACGGCGCGTTCGGCAGTATCAACAGGATCCGCACCGAGATCGTGGTCGAGGGCACCGACGAGCCGGAGATCACCCCGGAGACGGTCTGGCGGGAGTACGGCTTCAAGGGGAAGCCGGGCGACCCGAGGCGGTTGCCGCGCCAGTGGGCGCCCTACCATCTGCGGCTCGACTGGCTGATGTGGTTCGCCGGGATGTCGTCCATCTACGCCGAGTCGTGGTTCCTGCCGTTCGCCGCCAGGCTGCTGCACAACGACCGGCACACCCTCAAGCTGCTGCGCTCCAACCCGTTTCCCGGCACCCCGCCGACCCATGTGCGCGCCCGGCTCTACGAGTACCGCTTCACCAGCTGGCGGCAGCTGCGGCGTACC
Organism: Streptomyces sp. PLK1-5; assembly: GCA_037034305.1. Classification (GTDB taxonomy): domain Bacteria; phylum Actinomycetota; class Actinomycetes; order Streptomycetales; family Streptomycetaceae; genus Streptantibioticus_A. The sequence goes on along the minus strand of JBAGJY010000019.1, from coordinate 15,645 downwards.
GGGGAGTGGTGGGAGCGCACGCTGATCCGCGAGTACCTTCCGCCGGTCACGCTGCGCAACCTCACCTCGGACGTGTATCACCCGTAAGACGGCAGGGCGTTCTGGAACGGGCGGGGGGCGCGGTGCCAGACTGCGCCCGAGTACCTGCACGTCCTACGTACGGAGGGCCATGGCGGACGCAGTCATCATCGGAAGCGAGCGCAGCGAGGTCGGCCTGCCCGCGGGGATGGACGTGCTACGGCGCGGTGGCTCCGCCCCGGACGCGGTGGAGGCGGCGATGCACCGCTGCGAGGACAATCCGAACGACCATTACGTGGGCACCGCCGGGTTGCCCAACGCGCAGGGTGTGGTGGAGCTGGACGCGTCGATGATGCTGGGCTCCACCCGGCGCTTCGGTGCGGTGGCGGCGCTGCGCGACTATCCGCACCCCATCTCGGTCGCCCGCGCGGTACTTGAGCAACTGCCGCAGCACTGCCTGCTGGTGGGCGAGGGAGCGGCGCTGTTCGCCCGTGAATGCGGCTTCGAGAAGGCGGAGTTGATCACCGAGGAGTCCCGGACGATGTGGCGTGAGCAGGTCGCCTGGTCCACCGCCTCGGTCGAGGGCGAGAACACGGCGGCGCTCCCCGGTGACCACCACTACCGCGCCAACGCCGTGGAGTTGATCCGCCGGTTGGCGCCACACGCCGAGCCGTGGGGCACCATCAACATCATCGCCCTGGACCCCTCCGGCGAGATGTGCGTGGGGGTGTCGACGTCCGGGTTCCCGTACAAGTACCCGGGTCGGGTGGGCGATTCGGCGGTTCCGGGCGCGGGCAACTGGTGTGACCTGCGGGCGGGCGGTGCCGCCTGTACCGGGCGCGGTGAGCTGGCGATGCGTGGCGGCACCGCCCGTACCGTGGTGGACCTGCTGGCCGCCGGGCACGATCCCGGTGCGGCCTGCCGGACCGCGCTACGGGAGGCGGCCACGCTGCCGGACGCGTTCCGCTCCGAGCTGCGGGCCCTGGCCCTCACCCCGGACGGCCGGCACGGCGGCGCGGCGGGGCAGCCGGGTAGCACCTACATGGTGATGACCGCCTCCTCCACCGAACCGGAGACGCACCCGCGCAGGTCGCTGGCCGACACGCCCTGACACGCCTCACCGCGCCCTGGGCGGGGCGCTGGCAGGGGGCCGGTGGGCTCAGGCGCTGCCGCGTCCGCGTCCGGATCGCCGTACCGGCCGGGGCGGCGACCCGGGCCGGGATCTCGTCGTGGCGTGCTGGGCCTTCCATGCGGACATCATGCCGCGCCCCACTGACAACGCGGCCCGCCCGCCGGGCGGTTGGCCTGGTGGAACAGGCCGCCCGGCGGTCGGCCGTCACTGCCGCAGCGCCGCCCCGTCCCCCATCACGATCACCGGGTGGGCGGCCGGGTCGAGCCTGCGCAGCAGCTCGACCATGTGCTCGCGGGAGAGCGCCACACAGCCGTGGGTCGGCCCCTGGTGGTCCACGTGCACCCACAGGCCCGCGCCGCGTCCGCGGCCGAGCGGGGTGCGCGGGTCGAGCGGCGAACTGCCCGGGACGCGGTTGTAGTCGATCGCCACCACGTAGTCGAAGGAGCCGGTGAGCGGCTCCCCTTCGAAGCCCGCTCCCACCGCGCGGAACGCCGGGGAGTGGTCGTACGGGAGCCGGGTGCCGGGGTTGGGGGCGAGTCCCCCCGCGGCGGTGAGGGAGAAGACACCGATCGGACTGCGCAGGTCGTCCATCCGGTGGTTGGAGGTCCAGCCGCGCAGGGCGTTGTGCGCGGTCCAGGTCTGGCTCGGGTGCCAGTCGCCGTGGTCGTCCCGGCTCCACAGGGTCGCGGTCGACATCCAGGAGCCCGGCCCCTGGCCCACCACCACCAGCGCCTGCCGGGCGTTCGCCGGGATCGCCGCGCCGAACCGCGCCCCGATTCCGGGCAACCGCCCTACGGACGGCTGTGGTTGCGCGGCGGGCGGCGCCGGGTGGTGCGTCGCGCGCACCTGCGCGGACGCCGGCCGAGCGGACCGGAACATGGCGCCCGGGTTGGCGTACAGGGCGGTGGTGCCCAGCACCCCAAGGCCGACGCCCGCGCAGATCAGCCAGGTCAGCCGGTCCCGATCCGGTGAGCGGTGCCGGGGTGGCCGCCCGTCCGGCGGTCCCGCGGCCGGGCCGTCGTCCGCCGTGTCCGGCCGCTGGGACGCGCTCCGGGTGCGCTGCTGCGGGGCGGCGGGCACGCTGCGTGACCGGGGCTCCGGTCCGGCGGCAGGAGCGTATGGGGGCACGCCTCCTCCTTCGGGTCTGCGGTCTTCAGGGCTCTACGGATCTGCGCTCGGCGTGGTCGTACGGGTTCAACGAGCCAACCGCGCGCAGAGCACGGCCTCTTGACTCACGGTCACTCTTCGGTAACCCGGTGTCACTGGTTGACAGGGGGGTGCCCTGCGCGCCCCGTGCTTGGTCCGCCTCGGGCGGAGCATCACCATAGGCATGAGGCCAGCCGAGCGCCCGCACCCCACGCCGCGCGTCAGCCGGAGGCGTTACCGAAGCGTTCCGGGGCTCACCTGCCGGGCACGGGCTCGGCGGATCCGATGTACTCCAGGGTCTGCTCGGCGGGCAGTCGGACCCGGCGCGCCCAGTAGTAGATCACCAGGCTGAACGCCGCGATGATGACGATGTCCCACCACAGCGGAATGTGGTCGGCCGCGCCGCAGGCCACCCGCGAGGCGGGGCCGGAGCTACAGAATCCGCCCTGCCAGGAGATCACACCCATCCCGATCAGATACACCGGCAGCCACTGCGCGGATCTCCAGTCCGGGTGCGGCACCCTCGGGTTGAGCCGGAGCGCCGCGGAGCAGCCCAGCAGTACGTACCCGAGCACGATCGCGATGCCCAGTCGCCACAGGGTGTCCCAGCCCGCCCAGTAGATGATCAGGTTGGCCACCACGAACGCCACCGGCGCCCAGAGGTCTCCGCCCGGCAACCGGTAGGGACGCGGCCGGTGCGGGTCCTGTCTGCGCAGGCAGCCGAAGGCGAGCGGCGCACCGGCGTACATCAACACGCTGGCGGAGGTGATGAATCCGACGAGCTTCTGCCAGGTGGGGAAGGGCAGGAAGACGATCAGTCCGATGACGAAGGCGAACAGCAGGCTGAACCACGGCACCCCGCGCCTGCTGGTGCGTTCGAAGATCTCCGGCACATAGCCGTTGCGGGACAGCCCGTAGGAGATGCGGGATGTCGCGGTCACATAGACCAGCCCGGTGCCGGTGGGTGAGACCACCGCGTCGATGTACAGCAGCGCGGCGAGCCAGCCCAGCCCGATGGAGCTGGCCAGACCGGCGAACGGCCCGGCCTTGCCGCTGAACGTCAGGTCGGCCCAGCCGTGCGCGAAGGCGCTGTGCGGCAGGGCGGCGATGAAGACCGCCTGCAGTGCGGCGTAGACAAGGCTGCCGAGCAGGATCGAGCCGATCACCGCGCGCGGGATGTCCCTGGCCGGGTTGCGGCTCTCACCCGCGAGTTGGTCGGCCTGCTCGAAGCCGAGCAGCGCGAAGATGACACCGCTGGTGCTCACCGCGGAGAGCACCCCCTTGGCGCCGAACGGGGCGAAGCCCTGGTAGGCGAAGTTGCCGCCGTGGAACCTGCTGGCGGCGAGCACGGCGATGGTGACCAGCGGAACGGCGACCTTCCACCAGGTCGCGGCGCTGTTGGTGTGGGCCAGCCACTTGACGCCCAGGAAGTTGACGACCACGAAGAACGCCATGAAGGCCACGGCCAGGCCGTAGCCGGACGCGGTGAGGTGGTTCTTGCTGGTCTGCACCCAACTGACGTGCACGCTGAGGTAGTTGATCGAGGCCATGACCTCGATCGGTGCCACGGTGACCGCCTGGAGCCAGGAGAACCAGCCGAAGGAGGCCCCGGCGACGCTGCCGAAGGCGTAGTGCGGGAACCGCGCGGTGCCGCCCGCGACCGGGTACATCGCCCCCAGCTCCGCGTGGACGAAGGCCAGCACGATGATGGCCAGCGCGCCGATCCCCCAGGACAGCAGTGCGGCGGTCCCGGCGGCCTGTGCCGCGTAGAGGGAGCCGAACAGCCAGCCGGAGCCGATGATGGACCCTTCCGAGGCCCAGATCAGGCCGATCAGTCCGATGTCCCGGCGCAGGCCGGGGTTGCTGGGCGCCACGTGCGGGTACGCCGGTGACTCCATGTGCACGCACCCCTCACTCCCCGCTGGGCCGTTCGCGCACCACCTCGCGGGCGCTCTTGTCCTCGCGCAGGCCCAGGAAGCGTGGGTGCCGCAGCCTGCCGTCCCGGGTCCACTCGGTGAAGCCGACCTGCGCGACCAGTTCGGGCCGCACCCAGTGCGCGGTGCGTTCCGCGACCGGTTCGGCGAACGGCGAGCCGGGCTGTTCCAGCTCGTCCAGCCGGGCTCTGAGCCGGCGCAGGGTGGCGGTGTCGAATCCGGTGCCCACCTTGCCCGCGTAGCGCAGTTCGCCCCGCGCGTAGTAGCCCACCAGCAGCGCGCCCAGGCCGATCCGGCTGCCGGACGGTTCGGTGAATCCGCCGACCACCATCTCCTGTCCGGCCGCGCACTTCAGCTTCAGCCAGTCCCTGGACCGGGTCTGCGCGTAGCGCCCGTCGGCCCGCTTGGCGATCAGTCCCTCCCAGCCCCGCTCACACGCCTGCCGCAGCAGGTCGGGGCTGGAGGCGTTGCGGTGGGTGGTGAAGCGCAGCGGCGACCGGAATTCGATGGTGCGGCGCAGCAGTGACTTGCGGGCGCGCAGCGGGAGGCGGGTGAGGTCCTGGCCGTCCAGGCGCAGCAGGTCGAAGAGGTAGTACGTCACGGCCACGCCGCTCATCCGCACGTCGTGCGGCCTGGTCAGGCCCATACGCCGTTGCAGCAGGGCGAAGCTGGTGCGTCCGTGCTCCAGCGCGACGATCTCTCCGTCGACCATGAAGTCCTGGCACGCCTGCCGCTCCAGGGCCTCGACGATCTCCGGATAGGTGGCGTCCACGTGCCGCCCGGTGCGGGAGAGCAGTCCGGTGCGGCCGCTCTCGCGGAAGCCCAGCGCGCGCACCCCGTCCAGCTTGCGTTCGAAGACCCATCCGGCGTCGAAGGACCGCCGGTCGCTGAGGACGGCCAGCATCGGACGCACCTCGCGCGGGCGGGGCGCGGGACGCAGCAGGTCGCGCTGGTGCTGGGGCAGCCGCCGCAGTTCGTCGTTCATGACCGGCTGCCGTGCCGGTGCGCGTCATCCGTGTGCTTGCCCGCCGTGGCGTCGGCCGCTATCTGCCTGAGGGTGCGGTGGGTGCGCACCGACTTGGCGCGGCTCGGCTGCGGGGCCCCGGCCCGGGAGGCGTGCTCGTCGTCCTTCTTCACCAGCAGCCACGCCTCGGGGCGGATCCGGGTGAGGGCGAACCCGCCGTGCAGTTTCCTGCCGTCCAGCCAGAACGACGCGTGGCCGTCGGCCAGTGCCCTGTCGAACGGGATCTGCCTGCCGTGGCGCTCACTCAGATTGCGGTACGTGCCGGAGTCCCACACCAGCACGGTTCCGGCGCCGTACTGCTCGTCACCGATCACGCCCTCGAAGTCGCGGTACTCCAGCGGGTGGTCCTCGGTGGGCACGGCCAGCCGCTTGTCGTGCGGGTCGGTGGACGGCCCCTTGGGAATCGCCCAGGACTTCAGTACCCCGTCGACCTCCAGTCGGAAGTCGAAGTGCATGGTGCTGGCGTCGTGCAACTGTACGACGTACCGGGCCTCGCGCTCCGTGTCGCCGGGGCCGCCCTGGGGCTCCGGCGTCCGGGAGAAGTCGCGTTTGCGACGGTACTCCGCCAGCGGCTTTCGCGAGGTCATGGCGGTCTTCCTCCGGGTAGGCAGTGGCCGCCGCGGACAGCGGGCACCGCCCGTGGCCCTCCCCTGTCACCCACCGTCACCCGCCGGGTCCGGGGACGCAAGCGCTGCGGGCCGGGGCTGGGGGCCGGGGCGGGGTCTCAGAAGTGGGAGAAGTCCCCGTGGCGTCCGGCGCCCGCGGTGAACCGGGCGGCGCCGTCGACCGCCTCCGCCATGGCGGACTGCCCGTGCCGCAGTTCCACCGCCATCGCCGCCTCCTGTGTCAGGCCGTCCTGGGCGAGCACCGAGGCCCGGTCGCCGCGCAGGCAGGTCTGCGGGAACCGGGCGATCCGCGCGGCGAGTTCCTCGGCGGCGGCGCGTGAACGGCCCGGCGGCACAACGCGGTTGGCGAGGCCGATGGCGTGCGCCTCGGCGGCGTCCACCGGGCGGCCGGTGAGGATCAGGTCGAGGGCGCGGCTGGTGCCGATGAGCCGTGGCAGCCGTACCGTGCCGCCGTCGATCAGCGGTACGCCCCAGCGTCGGCAGAAGACGCCGAACACCGCGTCCTCCTCGACGACCCGCAGGTCGCACCAGAGGGCGAGTTCCAGTCCGCCCGCCACGGCGTGGCCGCTGACCGCGGCGATGACGGGCTTCGTCAGCCGCAGCCGGGTGGGGCCCATGGGGCCGTCGCCGTCCGGCTCCACACGGTTGCCGCGTTCGGTACCGATCGCCTTGAGATCGGCGCCGGAGCAGAACGTTCCGCCCTCGCCCCACAGCACGGCGACCCGGGCCCCGGGGTCGGCGTCGAAGGCGCGGAACGCCTCGGCGAGCGCGGTGGCGGTCGCCCCGTCCACCGCGTTGCGGCACTCCGGGCGGGAGAGCACGACCGTGCTGACCGGACCGTCGCGCTCGACGCGCACACTCATTCCCGCGGCTCCTCGGTCGCCCCAGAAGAATCGTTGTGCCGCACATCCTAGGCGGCTGGCGCGCCCCACGGGCCAGCCAGGTGAATCTCTTGACGCCCCATCACCACCCCAGTTGAATCACGCCATGAACTAAGTCCTGACAAAACTCCCGCCCCCAGGAGGGCGATGTGACCCGAGGACCGCACCCCGCACCACCGGCCGTCGACGCTCGCCCGCTCGGCGCCCTCACCGGCGTACTGGCCCTGATCGCGGCGGCCTGTCTGGCCCTGGTGTCGGCGCACACCGCGAAGGCGGCCGGCGCCCCGCCGCCGGGCTGGACCACCGTGGTGAACAAGAGCAGCGGCAAGTGCGTGGACGCGCGCGCGGCCACCGCCGTACAGCAGTACGCCTGCGACGGCTCCGGCGCCCAGCAGTGGCGGTTCCGGCCGGTCGGCGGCGGCTCCTACCAGGTCGACAACTACAACGACAACGCCGAGGCCTGGGACAGCAACGTGTCCGCGGCCGACGGCGCCCCGCTGCGCCCGCGGCCTTACGCCGGTGGCGCCAGCCAGCGGTGGCAACCTGTTCAGGAGCCTGGCGGCACCTTTCACTTCGTCAACCGCGGCAGCGGCAAGTGCCTGGACGTGCCGCGCGCGGCGGCCAGCGACGGCGTGCGGCTCCAGCAGTGGACCTGCGACGGGACGGCCGCGCAGTCCTTCACCGTCGCCGCGGCGGTACGAAGGCCGCCCGGCACACCGGACTTCGGGCCCGACGTCAGCGTCTTCGACCCGTCGATGCCCGCGGCGGCCGTCCAGAGCCGGTTGGACGCGGTGTACCGCCAGCAGCAGACCAACCAGTTCGGCGACGGCCGCTACGCGCTCCTGTTCAAGCCGGGCAGGTACGACGTCAACGCCAGTGTGGGCTTCTACACCCAGGTGCTGGGGCTCGGGCCGTCCCCCGACGACGTCACCATCAACGGCGGGGTGCACGTCGACGCCCGATGGGACCACGGCAACGCCACGCAGAACTTCTGGCGCGGCGCCGAGAACCTCTCCGTCAACCCCTCCTCGGGAACGGACCAGTGGGCGGTCTCCCAGGCCGCGCCGTACCGCCGTGTGCACCTGCGCGGCTCGCTGCGGCTGGACGACGGCGGCTGGTCCAGCGGCGGCTTCATCGCCGACTCGGTGATCGACGGACAGGTCCGGCCCGGCACCCAGCAGCAGTGGCTGTCCCGGAACACCGAATGGGGCGGCTGGACCGGCGCCAACTGGAACATGGTCTTCGTCGGTGACGGCAGGCCGCCGTCCGGCGCCTTCCCCCACCCGCCCTACACCGTGGTCGACCGGGCGCCGGTGACGCGGGAGAAGCCGTTCTTGTACATCGACGGGTCGGGCGCCTACCAGGTGTTCGTGCCCGCGGCGCGGTCCAACACCCGGGGTACCACATGGGCGCACGGCACACCGGCCGGATCGTCCGTCCCCGTAAGCCGGTTCTTCATCGCCAGGCCAGACGACTGCGCGGCCGAGATCAACGCCGCCCTCGCCCAGGGCAGGAACGTGTTGTTCACCCCCGGCGTCTACCACCTGGACCGGCCCCTGAAGGTGACGCGTCCGGACACTGTGGTGCTGGGCCTGGGGCTGGCCACCCTGGTGCCGGACAACGGCGTGACGGCCGTGTCGGTCGCGGATGTCGGCGGCGTCCAGCTCGCGGGGCTGCTCATCGACGCCGGGCCCGTCAACTCCGCGGTGCTGGTGCGGATCGGCCCGGACGGCTCGTCCGGCCGTCACGCCAGCGACCCGACGGCGCTGCACGACGTGTTCTTCCGCGTCGGCGGAGCGGGCCCCGGCAGGGCCACACAAAGCCTGGTGGTCAACAGCTCCGACGTCATCGGCGACGACCTGTGGCTGTGGCGCGCGGACCACGGAAGCGGCGTGGGGTGGGACACCAACACCGCCGCCAACGGACTGGTCGTCAACGGCGACGACGTCACGATGTACGGGCTGTTCGTCGAGCACTACCAGCGCTACCAGGTGGTGTGGAACGGCGACGGCGGCCGGACGTACTTCTTCCAGAACGAGCTGCCCTACGATCCGCCGAACCAGGCCGCGTGGCGCAGCGGAGCCAACGGCTACGCCGCCTACAAGGTGGCCGACTCGGTGACCCGTCACGAGGCGTGGGGGCTGGGGAGTTACTGCTACTTCCACAGCGACCCCAGTGTCGTGGCGGACCGTTCCTTCGAGGTTCCGGACACCCCGGGCGTGCGGCTCCACGATCTGGTGACGGTCTCCCTCGGCGGCGCGGGCACGATCAGCCACATCGTCAACCGCGCTGGTGGACCGTCGAATTCGGCGCACAGTGTGGCGTATCTGGTCAACTACCCGTGACCGCTGGTGTGGCCGCCCCGCACCGGAGGGGCCACCCCTGTGCGCGCCGCCAATTGAACGGATGTGGTTTGGTGGCCGCGGTTCCGGGCAGGCGCGTTACAGGAGTCTACGTTCACAGCAACACCGCCCCGTGCGGTGCCCGGCCGATCCCCCCACTATCGACCGCGCACCACACGGGGCGGCCCCGCCTGGCGCGGTCGCGCCGCCCGCGTGCGGCGGGCCAAAGGACGGCCCGTCAGCGGCAGCCGAGCCCCTACGTCCTTCCGCGTGCTTGCGCGAGTCGATCTTCGCCTGCCCGGCCGGACCGGCTCCGCGCTCGGAGCGACGAGTCGCGGCATCAACGCGCTGTGCCTACTTTTGTCCCGTATCGAGTCCACACGACGACGGGAGGCCACCGGTGCGTGCGCGCCCCCTCCGCATCTCACTGGTCTGCGGCCTCGCGCTCACCGCGGGCGTCGTGGCGGCCAGTACGCTGGCCGCCCACGAGGACAGCGCCAGCGCGCCCCTGCGGCCGGACCGCCTCCAGTCGGCGGGAACCGGGCACGCCGCCACCGCCGCCCACCACCCGACCGGCGGGATCCCCTGGATAGCGCAGGGCGGCCCGGACAAGCCACCGAACCGCCCGCCCGCACTGGCCGACGCCTACGCGTTCACCCGCGGCGGCATGCTCAGCCCAGCCGTCGCCAAGGACCCCGAGCTGGTCTACGTGCCCAACAGCGGAGAGACCGGAATGGGCGGCACCAGCAACTCGCGCAACCGCGACCGGGACTCCGTCACCGTGATTGATCCGCGGACCTTCCGCGTCGTCGGCCGTTATCCGGTCGGCAGGCTGCCGCAGCACGTGACCCCGTCCTGGGACCTGCGGACGCTGTGGGTCGACGCCAGCGGCAGCAACCAGCTCGTACCGCTCGATCCGCGAACCGCCAAGCCCGGCAGGCCGGTCGCCGTTGACGCGCCGTACAACCTGTACTTCACCCCGGACGGCGGCTCCGCCCTCGTCATGGCGGAGCGCCGGAACCACCTGGACGTCCGGGACCCGCACACCATGGCGCTGCGGCGCACCGTCGCCGTGCCCTGTTCAGGCATCAACCACGCCGACTTCTCCTCCGATGGCAGCTACTTCATCGTCAGCTGCGAGTTCTCCGGGCAGTTGCTGAAGTACGACACCGCCACCTTGCGGATCCTCGGTGAACTCGACCTGGGCCGGGAGTCGATGCCGCAGGACGTCCGGCTCGGCCCGGACGGCCGCACGTTCTACGTCGCCGGATTCCACGCCGGGGAGCTGGTACTGGTCGACGGCGCGACGATGCGCGAGCGGGGGCGGGTCCCGACCGGGGCGGGCGCGCACGGCATATACCCCAGCCGCGACGGCACGCTGCTGTACGTGTCGAACCGCCAGGACGGTTCGGTCACGGTGGTCGACCCGCGCAGCCGCACCGCCACGGCGACCTGGCGGATACCGGGCGGCGGTTCGCCCGACATGGGCGGGGTCAGCGCCGACGGGACGCAGCTGTGGCTGTCCGGCCGGGACCACGACGAGGTGTACGTGTTCGGCACCGCGGACGGACGGCTGCTGGCCCGCATCCCGGTCGGCGCCAACCCGCACGGGCTGGCGTTCTTCCCGCAGCCCGGCCGCTACAGCCTGGGGCACACCGGCAACTACCGCTGAGCGCCCGGCGCCTTGGGCACCGCGCCGCGAAGCAGCTCACCGGCTCCCGTCACCGGTGCCGCCCGCGTGCCACCGCGCTGTCGGCCACGGCCGGTGCGAGCGCGTGCCCGCGACCCGTACCTGTTCGGCGCACCGCACGCAAGCCGGTGTCAGCCGCGCCAGCCCATCGTCAGCAGCGTGTCCAGCCCGGGGGCCAGCGCCACCAGTACCGGCACCAGGATCATCAGCAGGCCGACCGCCGTCAGATTGAGCCGTTGCAGTGGACGCAGCCGGGGCGGCCCGGTGAGCAGCCGGTCGACCCGCGCCGCCACCTGCTCGACGGGCGGCGGCGGGGGCGTCCCCGGGGTCCAGGCGACGGGCACCGAACGGGACGCGCCGAGCCGGTTCTCGTTGAGGTCGAGCAGCGCCAGGGCGGTCGCCAGATGACCGTGCCGGTACGCCGCCGCGTCGTCGGCGGCCAGTTCCACCAGCCGCGCCGAGTGGTCCGCGTAGGCGGTGAACAGCGAGGCGCCGGGGAACGCGGTGGCCAGCGCCCCGGCGGACTGCAACAGCAGATGGTGCCTGGCCCTGGCGTGCGCGCGCTCATGCGCCAGCACCGCGTCCAACTGCTCCTGGCTGAGTCGGCGCATCGCCCCGGTGGACACCACGAGTTGCAGCGGCCCGCGCGGCAACGGCAGCGCCCACGCCTGCGGCCGTGGGCTCTCCATCACCAGCAGCCGCTCGGCACGCCGCTCACGCCAGCGGTTCCGGCTCTCGTACGGCAGCGGTGGGGCGGCTCGACGCAGCTCGCGGTAGCGGCGGCGACGGCTGATGCGGGCCAGGTGCGCCTCCCGCACCAGGTGCAGCACGACATGGATCGCGGCGGTCACCAGCACCGCGGCGAACACCCCGCGCCAGGCCCCGCCCACCGTCAGGTCGTAGGAGTCCTGTACGCCGGGCGGCGCGATCCAGAAAAGCCGGTCGCGCAGCGGCGCCCACAGGGCGGCGGCGGTGACCAGCAACGACAGTGCGAAGCACAGCAGTACGGCGGCGACGGCGCACTGCCACACCCACAGCGCGACCACAGGTTCGCGCTCCTGCCAGTCGGCCCGCGCCAGGATCCGCGGTGCCGCGATGGCGAACGCGACACCAACGAGCGGCAGCGCGAAGGCCGTTCCCACAGTGTCCCTCCTCCGCCGGTTTGTGGCCTGCACACCGCAGCATGCCCGGCGAAGCGCCGGGCCGCCACGTGGACGGGCCAACCCGCGGAGGATCGCACCGACTTCACGACACGGTGAACCCCCGGCTCAGCCGCGCCGTCGTGCGGCGCCCACCGCCCTGACCACGGCGGACGGCAGCACCCTGGCGGCCAGCCGACGGGCCGCGGGCCGCGGGCGCTCGCCCTGGTCGCGCCGCGGCGCGGCGGCCGACCGGTGTCGGGACGCGGGGTGCGGTGGGGCGACGGCCTTCCTGCCGTCGATGCGGATCAGCGGGGCACCGGCGACGGACTGCACCTCGTGCCACAGGTCGCGGCGGTCGCGCAGCCAGCCGAGCAGTTCCTCGCGGACGGGCTCGGGGTCGCCCCATGTGCCGTAGAACTTGGTGCTGGTGATGCAGACGGCGTTCAGTCCGCCGCTGGTGACCGCCTGCCAGGTGGCGGCGGCGACGCCTGGGCAGTGCTCGGCGCGGAAGTCGTCCAGGGCGACGACGCCGTACGGCCGCAGCAGGGCGCGGGCGCACCCGATGTCGGCGTGCACATGGTCGTACAGGTGCGAGGCGTCGATGTGGACGAAGCGGCAGCTGTTCTCGCGCACATGTTCAGGGACGCGTGAGGACGGGCCCTGCACGACGGTGGGCAGCACGTCGTGGAAGGAGAGGTAGTTGGCCTCGAACGCGCGCCGGGTGAGGGTCGAGTAGGACTTCGCCATCTCGGCGCCGTTGGAGGAGTCCTCGGCGGGCGAGTCGAACAGGTCGCACACGGTGAAGCGGTCGCCCTCCCCTACGTAGCAGCCGCAGAAGATCGCGCTCTTGCCCAGGTAGGCGCCGACCTCCAGCAGGTCGCCGGATTCCTCGCGGTGGCGCTGCCGGGTCAGGAACCAGTCGAAGAGGAGCTGGTCGACCGGGAAGAACCAGCCGGGCACATCGGCCAGCCGGGCGGGGGCGGGGAGTTGCTCGTCGGTGTCCACGGCAGAAGTGGTCATGAGCGTTCCGTTATTCGGTCGGCAGGACCCGAGCAGGGTGCCGGACGCCGGTGTTGCCGAGGTGTTGCCCGCGCGTCGGCCCGGTGAACACCTCCGATCGCCTGCCGGCGGCGGACGCGGCCGACGCCCGGCCGCCGGTGCGAGCGGTGACGCCATGCGCCGCGCCGCCGCCGGGTGGCGCGGTGTCGCTACGTCGTGCCCGGGTCCAGCGGCGGTGCCGGTACTCCGCAGTTCACCGTGCACTGCGGATGCGCGCAGGGCGCTCCCGGGCGCGGCGCCCGTACGGTGAACCAGGCGAGCACTCCCCCGGCGGCCATCACCACGGCGCAGATGACCACCGCCTCCTGGAACGCCCGGTGCACCGCGGGCGCGGAGGCGTACTGGCCGCCGGAGAGCCCCACGGCGAGCGGCAGTGCCGCGACGGCGAGCAGTCCGGCGGCCCGGGCGGCGGCGTTGTTGACGCCACTGGCGATCCCGGCCCGCCGCACCGGCACGGCGGCCAGCACGGTGGAGGTCAGCGGTGCGACGAACAGCGCCATCCCCATCCCCTGCACCACGGCGGCGGGCAGCACGGTGGTCCAGTACGCGCCGATGGGCCCCACCCGGCGCAGCAGGGCGATGCCGACGGCCGCCACCAGCGGGCCGACGGTCAGCGGCAGCCGTGGCCCGATGCGCCGGGCGAGGTCACCGGCGCGGGCGGACAGCGCCAGCATCAGCAAGGTGATCGGCAGCATGGCGACCCCGGCCTGCAACGCGCTGTATCCGGAGGCGACTTGGAGTTGCACGGGCAGCAGGAACAGCACACCGCTGAGCGGCGCGTACAGGCACAGGGTGATCACGTTGACGACGGTGAAGGTTCGGGATGCGAACAGGTCGGGGGGCAGCATGGGATGGGCGCGCCGCCGCTCCACCACCACGAACGCGGCGCCGAGCAGGCAGGCCGCGACAGCGCAGCCGATCACCGGTGCGGAGGCGCCCCGTGTCGGCGCCTCGACCAGCGCGTAGGTGAGGGCCGCCAGCGTCAGCGCGGCGAGGGCGGCGCCCGCCACGTCGAAGGAGCCGGTGTGCTCGCCCTCCCGGCTCTCCGGAATCCAGCGCACCGCGACGGCCACCACCGCAAGCGCCACCGGGCAGTTGATGAGGAACACCCAGCGCCAGCCGGGTCCGTCCACCAGATAGCCGCCGATGAACGGTCCGACGGCGGCGGCCACCCCGCCGAACCCCGACCAGGCCCCGACCGCCCGGGCGCGGTCCCGTTCGACGTAGGTGGCCTGGATGAGCGCCAGTGACCCCGGCGTCAGCAGTGCGCCGCCCACGCCCTGGAGCGCGCGGGCCCCGATCAGCACGCCCATGTTGGGGGCGAGCCCGCAGGCCGCGGAGGCGAGGGCGAACCACACCGTGCCGATCACGAAGACGCGCCGCCTGCCGAACCGGTCGCCCAGTGACCCGCCGAGCAGGATGAGCCCGGCCAGGGTGAGCAGGTAGGCGTTGATGGTCCACTGGAGGGCTGCCAGGGAGGCGTGCAGGCTCTTGCCGATGTGCGGTAGCGCGACGTTGACCACGGTGCTGTCGAGCAGCGCCATTCCGGAGCCGAGGACCGTGGCCAGCAGCACCCATCGGCCGCGTGCGTCGGCGAGGCGCACGCCCCCGGCCGCGCCGCCGTCCGCCGCGTTCGCCGTCATGGACCGATCGTCGGCGATCCGGCGACGATCGAGGAAGAGGCGCGCCAGTCAGTACGGCGCTCACCTGCTCAGGGCCTCCGCAGCCGCCACCCCTGCTGGCCGCGCGGGGCAGGATCCGGCGGGCCGGGGTCATCGAAGCAGTCGCGGCGGTCCGCCGCCCACCGCTCGCGGAGCTGTGCTGGGCGGCGGCGAAGGCGGACGTGGCCCGGCGCTGTCCGGTGTCCTTCGGGCTCGCCACGGCCGAGAGCGGGCGGCTCGCCGACCGCCTGGGCGAGACATGAGAAAGGCCGAGCTTCCGGACGCCGTTGGAGAGCGAGCTGACCGGATGACGACGGCGCACGCCCGGCGCACCGGTGCACGGTCAACGCGCTCCGGACGTATCGGCCCCCAGCGCCGGTGACCGACTTCCGGTATTCGCCGTGAAGCACGTGCCAACGCCTCTAGTCTGATCTTCCCCCGCCGGTTCCGGCGGCGCGCTGGCGAGAGGAGCACGCCATGGCGACCACCGTGACGCTCGACGGTGAGCTGGATCTGCTCACCACCGCGCGCACCACCGACCTGCTCGCCGCCGCGGCGGTCAACACCTCGGAGATCGTGGTCGACCTGAGATCGGTGACGTTCATGGACGCCACCGGCCTCGCGCCGCTGGCGCACACCGCGTGCCAGGTCCGGAGGCGAGGCGGCAGGATGACACTCGTGCTCGCCGACCCCCGGCTGGAGCGGGTGCTGCGCCTGGCGCGGCTGAACGACCTGTTCACGGTGGTACGGGACAGCGGTGGCGCGGACGCGTACTGCCAACGGCACGCGTGAGCAGGGCGCGTTCGGGAACGGGAACGCCCCCGTACCGCCGCCGCGGCGGTACGGGGGGCGCGGCGATCAGGGGCCGACCGGGAGATCGGCGGTCGGGCCTGTCCGCCGTTGGCGGGGGCGGTGCCTGGCTCGCGCCGCCCATGGTCAGTGATACCCGGCCTCTGTAGGATTCCGGTGAAGACGGTGGCGCGGTTCATC